>NZ_CP131060.1:0-1969708 GCF_032594115.1 Methanolapillus millepedarum | reverse complement strand
ATAAAACAAAACATGAAACAGAAAAAATTTCAAAAAAAAAAAAAAAAAAAAAAATAGATATTGAAAATCGTGATGGTTCACGATTTCAAAGTTCTGTTTTCCAATTTTTCGTTACTTTATTGTTATTTGTTTTGCCTTTTCAAGCTCTGATACATCCGGGCTTGGAATCCGTGGTATTTGCAGTAGCCTTCGGCGTCTTTTTGGTTGATGGTTTGGCTGTTAAACGAAACCATGTCTTCCGAGTAAAGCGCAAACGGAGATTGCCGGGCAACAACGGACGCGTTTCCTTTGTAAAGCTTCATCTGAACGGTTCCGGTAACGCGTTCTTGTGTTTTGTCAATAAAAGCATTTAAGTCTTCATAAAGCGGCTCGTTCACAAGCCCTTGATAGGCCAGTTCGGACCATTGCGCGTCGACCATGGCTTTGAATTTGAGTTCCGCGCGGCTTAACACCAGTTGTTCCAAGTCTTTGTGGGCTTTGAGAAGAATGGTGGCGGCCGGATGTTCATAATTTTCGCGGGCTTTAAGTCCGAGAACACGGTCTTCCACAAGATCGGAGCGACCGACGCCGTTTTTACCGCCGACTTTGTTCAATTCGCGAATCAATTCGACACCGTTCATTTTTTTGCCGCCGATGGACACCGGAACACCGTTTTCAAATCCGATTTCAAGGATTGTCGGCGTGTCGGGCGCTTTTTCAGGGGAAACAGTCCATTCATAGATTTCTTCCGGCGGAATAAAATTCGGATCTTCGAGGCGGCCGCCTTCGATACTGCGGCTCCAGAGGTTTTCGTCAACGCTCCACGGCTTGTCTTTGGTTGCCGCAACCGGAATTCCATGGTCTTTCGCGTATTCGATTTCCCATTCACGAGTCAAGTTAAGTTCCCGCATCGGCGCAATCACTTCAAGACCGGTGGCACGGAAAATGGTTTCAAACCGGAGCTGATCGTTTCCTTTACCGGTACAACCGTGCGCAAATGCCGCAACTTTTTCTTTTTCAGCGATTTCCGTAACTTTTTTCGCAATCAGTGGGCGGGCAATGGAAGTCCCCATGACGTAGCCTTCGTAGTCGCCGTTGGCTTTGATGAGCGGGAAAATATAATTTTGAACGAATTCGTCTTTTGCGTCAATGGTATAGTGCTTGTCGCTGATTTTTTTGGCTTTGTCTTCTGCCGTTTTCACTTCGTGTTCCGGCTGGCCGACATCGATGGAAACGGTCACAACGTTGTCATACCCGTATTTTTCTTTCAGAAGCGGAATACAAACGGACGTATCAAGACCGCCCGAGTAGGAAAGGATTGCTTTTTTTGCCATAATCTCACCAAAATGTTCAATAAATATTGAAAATTTGGTGGATATTTCAACGATTCATTATATTAATCTTTGTCCGCGGATGCGGTGAAAACGAAAAAGGAGCCGTTTTTTGCAGCAGCGGCGTCGCGTGCGCTATGGCGACACATTTTCATTTAGATTTCAAAAGCATGCAGCACTTTTTGAAAAATGAAAGAGAACAATCGTACGCTTGTTAAATTTTTAAAAAGAACGTCCCGATTCAATCGGACGCGTTTCGCGTCTGATTGAATCGGATTTCACTTGAAAGATTGGGTTCAGTAGCAGCAGATGCAATCGGAACAGTAAACAGCAGATGTAACTCAGAACAGTGAACAGTTGGTGCAATCGGAACAGTAAACAATAGGTACAATCGGAACAGTAAACAATAGGTACAATCGGAACAGTAAACAATAGGTACAATCGGAACAGTAAACAATAGGTACAATCGGAACAGTAAACAATAGGTACAATCGGAACAGTAAACAATAGGTACAATCGGAACAGTAAACAATAGGTACAATCGGAACAGTAAACAATAGGTACAATCGGAACAGTGAACAGTTGGTGCAATTGGAACAGCAAATAAATGATACAATCTGAATGGTAAATAGCAAGTACAATCCGGAATAGTAAACGGTAAGGTATTAACTGCACCTGCAAGCTTCCAATCGAAATGCACCCACGTATGGAAATCCGCAAAATACAGACGCAAAGCGTCTGATTTTGCGGGGCGGTTTGCTTGATTCATAAATAAAGAGCCGCCTGCGAATTTTTCAGCGACCGAAGGGAGCCGTTCGCGAAGCGAACTTATTGGAAACAGACTCCCCCGCCCCTTGAAAAATTCCGAAGCGAAGCGAAGGAATTTTTGCGTCGGAATTTGCGGGACGGTTTGCTTGTTTCATTTAAATTCCCACTTCCGTTTTTTTGAAAAATTTAAAATAAAAATGACCTGCATTTACTCAACTCATTGCGAAAAATGATTGCCATAACGCGCGCGCGTTGCTGCCAAAAAAGAAAACAAAAATGAAAAAAAAAGAGAAAAAAGAAAGGAAAAAGAAAAAAGATTATTGTCCTTTGTTGTAGTCTTGAATCGACTTAATTGTCATCTCTTTCTCTTTTGCCGCTGTGATGGCTTTGGCCGAAATCTTGGCGCTTTGAAGCGTCGTGATGTACGGAACGCCGTAATCGACCGCCGAGCGACGGATTCTGGATCCATCGCGTTTGGATTTCGTCTTTTGCGTCGGCGTGTTAATCACCAAGGCGACTTCATTCTTTCGAATGCGGTCAATGACGTTCGGGTTTCCTTCGTGAACTTTTAAAACGATGTCCATCGAAACACCGTTCTTTTCCATAAAGGCGGCGGTCCCGCGGGTTCCGATCATTTTAAGACCGGCTGCCGTCATTTCTTTGGCGATGAGAAGCATTTCATCTTTGTCCTTGTCGCGGACGGACATGAAAACATTTCCTTCAAGCGGCAATGTGTTGTCGGCGGCCATTTCCGCTTTGTAAAACGCCAAATCAAAGCGATAGTCAATGCCCATCACTTCGCCGGTACTTTTCATTTCCGGACTGAGGAGCGGGTCGGCGCCGGTGAGTTTGTCAAACGGTAAAATAACTTCTTTCACGGCGACGTGTTTGATTTGAGGTTCTTTGTCGGCGATAAAACCTTGTTCTTTTAAGGATTTGCCGACCATGACTTTTGCGGCGATTTTCGCAAGCGGAATACCGACAGCTTTGGAAACGAACGGAACGGTCCGGCTTGACCTTGGGTTGGCTTCGAGCACAAAGACTTTACCGTTTTGTTCGGCCATTTGGATGTTAATCATTCCTTTCACTTTTAAGGCAAGCGCGATCTTTTTTGTATAATCACGAACGGTTTCAAGAATCTCTTCGGAAAGTGTTTGGGCCGGAATGACACAAGCCGAATCTCCCGAGTGAATACCAGCTTCTTCAACGTGTTCCATAATGGCGCCGATGAAAACATTTTCAGCGTCACTCACGGCATCCACGTCAATTTCGCGGGCGCCTTCCAGGAAATCATCAATCAGAATCGGGTGGTCTTTAGACACACGAACAGCTTCCTTGATATATTTCTCAAGTTCGTCGCGGTCGGAAACAATTTCCATCGCGCGGCCGCCGAGAACATAAGACGGGCGGACGAGAACCGGATAACCGATTTTGTCGGCAACTTCATAAGCTTGCTTTTCCGACGTCGCGTATCCGGCTTCCGGTTGCAAAATGCCGAGTTTTTTCATCATGATGTTGAATTTTTCACGGTCTTCGGCAATATCCATATCAGATGGCGTTGTGCCTAAGATTTTGGTGGACATGTTCCGCCGCTTTAATTCTTCTTCTAAAGGAATGGCTAAGTTCACGGAAGTCTGTCCGCCGAATTGAACCAAAACACCGTACGGCTTTTCCTTTTCAATCACATTCATGACATCTTCAAGTGTGAGCGGCTCAAAGAATAATTTGTCCGACGTGTCATAGTCCGTTGAAACTGTTTCCGGGTTGTTGTTGATGATGTGTGTTTCAATGCCTTCTTCCCGAAGCGCTTTGACGGCATGAACCGTACAGTAGTCAAACTCAATCCCTTGACCGATGCGGATCGGACCGGAGCCCAAAATCAAAACCTTTTTCTTTTCATCCGTTGCCACAGACAGGTTCTTCATATCATATTCGGTGTAATAATACGGTGTGAATGCATCCAGTTCTTTGGCGCAGGAGTCAACCATCCTGTAAGCGGCCACCATATTTTCTTTCAATCGCATATCAGTGATTTCAGAGCGTGATTTTTTGGACAGCTCAGCGATTCTCTCATCCGTAAATCCTTTCTTTTTGGCGTCCAAAAGCAATTCTTTGGAAAGCGGTTGCTTGGACAAGGTTTCTTCCGTCATGACAACGTTTTTGATTTTTTCGATGAAGAATGGATTGATCTTAGTTAAGCCTGAAATCGCGTCGACCGTATAGCCTCTTCGAAGAGCGTGAATTATCGCAAAAATGCGCTCATCCGTTGCGACTTTAAGGAGATTGATAATTTCTTCGTCGGTCCAACAATAGTCATCAATGCTTTTTCCGAGATCAAGCCCGCGAATGGCTTTTTGAATGGCTTGTTCAACGCTGGCGCCGATTGCCATCACTTCGCCGGTGCTTTTCATGGATGTTGTCAGCGTTCGGTCAGCGGTCGTAAATTTGTCAAACGGCCAACGGGCCATTTTCGCCACAATATATTGAACATTGGGCTCGTAGTTATCGGACCCGACTTGAACGCCTTTGATAATTTCATCCAAGGTCTTTCCAATCGCAATTTTCGCAGTCACGCGGGCAATTGGGAATCCGGTTGCTTTGGATGCCAGAGCGGAGGAACGGGAAACACGCGGATTGACTTCGATAATCCGGTAATCTTTGGTTTCCGGATTGTAAGCAAACTGGATATTACAGCCGCCTTCAATGTTTAAGGCGCGGAGAATTTTAATGGCGGCGTTTCGGAGCATTTTTTTGTCATCTTCCGGCATGGTTAAAATTGGGGCGACGACCATGGATTCTCCGGTATGGATTCCCATCGGATCGATGTTCTCCATCGTACATATCACGATACAGGTATCGTTTTTGTCGCGCATAACTTCATATTCGATTTCCTCCCAGCCGAGAACACTTTCTTCAATCAGGAGTTGGTGAATGCGGCTCTTCTTAAGCCCGCGCTCGGCAATTTCAAAGAGTTCTTCCCGAGTGTGGGCAATACCGCCGCCGGCCCCACCAAGAGTGTAAGCCGGACGGATAATGAGCGGAAGACCAAATTCTTTAATGGTTTCTTCGACTTCATCAATCGATGATACGGCTCTGCTTCTCGGGACACGTTCGCCAATGCTGATCATAAGCTCCTTGAAAAGTTCACGGTCTTCCGCGATTTGAATGGATTTGACCTGCGTTCCGAGAATTTTAACGTTATATTTCTCCAAGATTCCTTTTTCGGAGAGTTCAGTCGTCATATTGAGACCGGTCTGCCCACCGATTCCGGCGATAATACTGTCAGGCTTTTCTTTTTCAATAATTTTTTCAATAATTTCAGATTTAATCGGCTCAATATAAATGGAATCCGCCGTCTCAGGATCAGTCATAATGGTAGCCGGATTTGAGTTGACCAGAACGACTTCAAATCCCTCTTCTTTGAGGGCGCGGCAGGCCTGGGTTCCCGAAAAGTCAAATTCTGCGGCCTGGCCGATGGTGATCGGACCGGATCCGATCAGTAAAATTCTACGAACATCTTGTCTTTTTGGCATATTTAATCCTCAATCATTTTTGAAAATAAGAAAAGAGAAGATAAAGTTGAAAAAAGAAGAAAACTGGAAAAAGATAAGTCAAAATCAGATAAAGTGCGTTTAAATGAAATATAGTCCGATAACGGGCATGTCGTTTCATCGGCATCCGCAGGTTTGATACATGAAGGCGGTTTTTTGAGATAACGACGGCTCATGCCATCAATTTTTTCTCCAAGATCCATGTTTAATATCTCTGTCAAATGTATCATTCCGATTTTAGTTGACTTAAAGGGTTTTCGCGCATGGCGTGTTTTAAGCCTCTAAAAGTGGATTGATAATTCTTCAAATATATAACTCCTCTGTTCGAAAATGTCACGAATATGTGTGTAGTAAAACCGAAAAAACACCCAAGAACCAATGACAAATAGGATAACAAAATAACCTTGAACATTATTGAAAAACAAGGAAAATAGGATTCAAAAAATTCAATCTGAACTTCCAAAAAGCAAGATTTAATAAAAATAACAATTAGCCGATTCAAGCAAAAGTATTATATATTTTGAAAAGATAGAGGATTGATACTGATATATCCTAATAGCGCAAATACGATTTTTCGTTATCGGATTTATCTCATCTATTTTGTTTCTTTCAATTGTTATATATTAGAACGAGTAGAAAAGGATAATTCGCCACAAACTATCCTTCTCTCTTTCACACATTTCTTCCAATTCAAAGATTTTTGAGTCTAGTTGAGTTATTGAAAAACTTCAGCCCAACACTGACAATAATCTAGTAGGAATCTCTCAAATAAATACTTATCGTTTAACATCTAGGATTTTATAGCAATTTATTCGACAATTGCTAGATTTTACCTCCTTTTTTCTACGACACTTTCCAAAGGGAACCAAAACAATATAGATTTGTATCAAAACATATCATTTTTGAAGCTTGTTGCTAAAATATCGCGATATAAAATTCAAAAATCGATTTCAGAAGAACTGGTCAAAACAATAGCATAGATTTAACGACTATATTTAGCAAAATCGAATGATTCCTATATTTTTGCTAGATAAAAGAGGGAGAAATCATTAAAATTAAAAGAAATATAGTTAATTGATGTTGTTTTTAGAATATAGCAAAATATATCATTGAAAACGAACCATTTCAACCAAAATGTTTGGAAAAAACTTATGTTTGACAGAGGCTGCAAAATTATTATAGCTGAAGCTATTTATTGTAGGGCAAATACAAAATAAAATTCAAAAAAGCGATCACAAATCTAGGCGTTCCTAGAAAGCAGATAGCAATTCAATTAAGTAATTTGTTAAATGCTAAAATCATCGACCGGAAATCAATAATGCATATCATTATTAGCACGAAGATAGCTTTTTTGAAATCGTTTGAGGATGGGATTGATAGATCGGTAATAGAACACCGAAAGAAAACAGAGACGGTAACACAAATCGAATGAATGGCAATCCATTTTTTGCGGATTTACGTCAACCTTAATTGATAGATACAACAAATGATAAATAGAGAAAAGGGTATATTGTTTGATAGATTTTTGATATTATTCAATAAGAAGGCTTGACATAACATGACAGATCCTATTGATTCAAGTGATAGCAGGTCAGCGGATGACAAAAACGATAGAAAAGCGCTGCATATGAGGATGCCGACAGACGATGGCAAGGCCGGCGATGATAAAAAGCAGTTGAACGTTCGAATTTCGACCGAACTTTATAAAAAATTAGATTCGATTAATGAGCCTAAAGGCGTCATTGTGACAAAAGCTCTTGAAAAGTACCTGGAGCCGGACGCCGCCTCGGCCGTTTCCCAAGAATATGTGGACGCACTTTTGAAACAGTTAACTGTCAAAGACAATCAAATCGCAGCGCTGACAAAGCAGCTGGAGACAAAAGACGAACAAATAATGGAGCGCGACAACACAACGAAAATGCACATCGCTCAGGTTCAGACGTTGATTAACCAGTTGGAGAAAAAGCAGTTGGAACTGGAAGGCGCCAAAAGTAAAAAATGGTATCAGTTTTGGTGATACATAAAAATTTAATATACCAAATAATATTCAAACGTTTTTATTAATTAAAAATTAAAAGAAAGCTGTTGAACAGCTTTCTGATTAAAATCAATTTTAACTCATTTTCCCAATCTTTTCTCGAAGCATCGCATTCACGACTTTGCCGTCAACTTTGCCGCGGTATTTCTCCATAACAAGACCCATGAGCGGCCCGGCCGCGTTTAAGCCTTTTTCGGCGATGAAAGCCTTTTTTTCGGCAATAACCGAGTCGACATAAGCTTCAAGTTCGCTCATATCAACTTCTTTGATGCCGAGCTTCCCAACCGCTTCGACAATCAGGCAGCCGGATTCATTGCAGACAACGACCAAAACATCACGTGCGGCGTCTTTGGAAAGCTTGCCGGCGGCAATGATATCAAACAATTCTTCAAAATGGTCGTCCGAAATTGAATCAATGTCAATACCTTCCCGTTTAAGTTCCGGCAAAACGCCTGTAAACACGCGCGCAATAAGCGTCGGCGACACATATTCGCTTCCTTTATACTTGTCCGCCAAACGTTCAAAGAGCGGCAAATATTTCGAAAAGACGATCTGGTCCGCAAAATCTTTGTTCAAATGATATTCTTTCATGAACCGGACGGCTTTGTCCGTCAACAACTCCGGCGCCGGATGGTTTTCGTATTTTTTCCGGCTGACGGCAAAAGTGTATAAATCCGTTTCAGGATACATCCGGGCAGCTCCCGGAAGCGGACGCATATAAGAGGTGTTGCCGTCCGGAAGCGCGTGGCGCGTTTCGTTTGGAATGCCGACCAATAAATCATCAGCCCGTTGCAAAACAGATTCCATGGCTTTTCGAACAACACTTTCCCGGCCAGAAATCATCACGACCGCATCATCGTCTTTGGCGCCGACAAAATTTCGAAGCGTTTCAACTTCTTCTTTTGTAATCCCGTAATTCGGAAGCTCATCCGTGTGGAACAAACCGGAAACCCCAACCGCTTTCGCACGTTCGGACAATTCCGTTCCGATCCGCCGGCCCGGCATGATTTCGCGGCCGACGAAGCCGTCAAAACCGTTGAGGCGAATCGCGATAATTCGGCGGTCTTTGGCGCTTTTTTGAATGACCTTTGAATTTGTGTTCTTAAAAATCTCGGTCGCGTCAAACATTTCATGACAAATTGACGCGCTTTTGGCAAGCAGCTCGTCCCGAACCTGAAGAAGATTCAACTGCCGGCCGATTTCACGGCGGACAAGTTCATCGATCATATTCAGCGCCTGAACGCCTTTCATTTCGACGCGGGCGCCTTCCCGAATAGAAACGTTAACATCCTGCCGAATCGTCCCGATGCCGCGCTTAACCTTTCCAGTGGAACGCAAGCACATGCCGAGATAAGCCGCCACTTCATAGGCCTGCTCCGGTGTTTTAATATCCGGTTCAGTCGCAATTTCGACGAGCGGGATGCCGAGGCGGTCTAATGAAAAAATAATATATTCGTCCGTTTCCTCAACTTTCGGAGCGGACTCTTCTTCCAAACACAAGCTGGCGATGCGGCACCGCCCGGAATCAGTTTCAATCCACCCGTTTCCGGCGATAAACGACGTTCTCTGATAACCGGCCGGACCGGACCCGTCCACAATAATTTTTCGCATCGTGTGGACACGGTCCACCGGAACCAAATGAAGCAGTTTGGAAATGGAAAGTGTAATATCCAACGCTTCCGGATTGATCGGCGCCGGACCCGCCTCATCAATGTCCCCCAAACACGTTGTATCATAAACTTTGTAGATATTTTGTTTCCGGGCTTTTGTCTGTTCGATCGCGGCCGGGTCCATCATACCCAAATTGTTGGCTTTGGGACGCAAATACCGGCGGAGCTCATGCGTGGATTCCGCAACTTCGCGGTAAATATTCGGACATCGGCAGTGAAGTTTTTTTTCGGAAGCCACCTGCTGGTGAATTTCAAGACCGACTTTCAGTCCGAGCGTTTCATAATCATATTCCGGCATGGTTTTTTCGTTGCTCATAGTCAAAAGTCCCGTATTTTGATTAAAAAAGGAGTGATGAGTATATCTTTTATAAATTTAACCCAAATGAAATGAAAGTCATTATTTATCATAACAATTTTACCGGATTATAACCGAATCCATAAAAATCCGGCAAATGAAGTAAAATATAAGAGATATAAGAGGCTCAATTAAAATTTTTACCGCTTTAAGAATATAATTAAGAAACAAGATTGTCATGTTTTTTGACATTTATGATGACAAAATATTCAATTCTTTCATCAGATTCTCATAACACGTATAAACAATGCTTTTGCCTTCGTATTCGATAATTTTCATGTCGAACCGTGATGAAAAATCCGAAACAATATCGTCATACTTTTTTTCATATATGAACCCGGTATTGATTTTTCCGACGTTCTTATAATTTGAATACTTAAAAACAAATCTAATCATTTCATCATCGTTCGGATCCGGCGTTAAAGCACTCGCGTAAGCAATTTCGCGCCAATAAGCCGCTTGCATCGGCGTCAAAAAGAATGTTCCTTCCCCGGAAGGGCATTCTCTTAAAACCTGAATATACCGTTTCCGGCTGCCTAAAGACGCACAAATGCAATCATCGACGATATCGCCGTCGCTGTCTTTTAGAATTCGGACCGGGCAACCCGGCAGACTTAAGTCCGATTCAATATTTCCAAGAACATTGCCGCATAATCCGTAAAGAACCAAAATGCCATCTGAACCCGACTGCACTGCTTTCACCGCCTCATAGACCATGACCTTGATTTCATTCGGGCGGGATTCCATCGAAAATTCAATTAAGCGAAGGGCAATGACATCATCCGCCTCAAAAGGCAAGGAATTACTTTCAAGAATTTCATAAACAATGCCTTCCGAATCCAACTTTAACATCAACATTTCGATAAAATCCGTCTTGTAAAGAATAATCTTCAAGGATTTGTTTTCATTTTTGCGCATTTCGGACTCTTTCTTCAAAAGAGCGGTGAGTTCATCCTCAAATATTCGACAAGAGACTAAGGTAACCTTCGTCATGTGCAATCCTCCGATTTTGAACAGTTTAACAACAGGCTTCTCAGAAAAACAATAACAGAAGACAATATCATTTCCATATTTTTTAAGGGAGAACGGAAAGCCCGTATGAATTTGTTGTGTGGTAATAGACCACATCACTTATAATAAGGAAGCGATTTTCAGTCAATTACCGAGGAGTATATCCAAAGTATTATTTCAAGTCAATCAAATAATTCAATTTGATTAAGATAAACAAAAGACCAATAAATGAAAATAAGGGTCAAGAGAAGGAAATTATAAATATACGCAAAAAGTGATAAAATATTTGAATTTCATAATATTTGATGCATTTTTTTCTGTATATTCACCTTAACAATGCTTGTTTCAATGGTAAGGTATATATTCTTCTTTATATCTTATATTCAAGCAGTTATTTGATTATATGGCCTGATAAGAATTTATATAGTCAAATAAGATTAAAGTAGATTCTTACGACAAAATAATGTCTGATGTACTCAAAAATTTAATGAATAATTCATAATTTTTGAACAAATTAACACGAAACTAACATTAAATGAAAAACGAGAATTTTGAAAAGATGTTATTATTGTTTTATTGTTCAATCATGTCCTTTTTGAGGAATTAACGAACCTTGGAGTTTAGATATTTATGAAAACACATGGAAACCACTTCGGGAAATTAATGGGAACGGCTCTTGTTCTCTGCCTTCTCCTGGCTTTATTCCCGGCAGTTACCGTTGCAGCGCCGTCCGATGGATATATCGAAGTCGGAACCATTCCGGTCCCGGATTTCGTCGGAACACCGCTCCGCGGAAAAGCCCCGTTAACCGTCGCGTTCACCGACCAATCTGCCGGTGCCCGACAAAACATGACCTACAACTGGAGTTTTGGTGACGGATCCTATTCCAACACTGCCGGAGATGTCACACACACCTACACCAAAGAAGGTAACTACACCGTGACGTTGACCATCACCAACAACTACGGAACCAAAAACATGACCAAAACCAATTACATTTATGTCGGTTCCGGTCCGGTCGCCAACTTCACGGCAAACCAAACTGCCAGCAACTCTGTTTTGAACGTCAAATTTACCGACCAATCCCTCGGCAACCCGACTACCTACCTTTGGAACTTCGGCGACGGAACAACCTCCAATGAGAAAAGCCCGACCCACACCTATGACAAAGTCGGATCCTACACTGTTTCTTTAACGGTTTCCAATGAGTTCGGAAACGACACCATGACCAAAACCGGTTACATCAACATCGGTGTTGCACCCTACGTTTTCTTCACAGCCAACTCCACTTGTGACAACACCAAACAAATCGTTTTCACAACTTACGGCCAAGTGACCGACCCGGCCACTTACAACTGGAACTTCGGAGACGGAACCACATCCACCGAGAAGAACCCGACTCACAATTATAAATCAGCCGGCGTTTACAACGTCACTTTGAACGTGACCGACAAATACGCTACAATCACCTACAGCTTAAAGAACGTCGTTGTTTCCGACACCGTGAAAGCAGACTTCACCGCCACCAACAACCAAGGAGCGGCACCGTTGAAAGTTCAATTTACGGACCAATCAATCGGCAGCGGAAACTTAACCTACCTCTGGAACTTCGGCGATGGAACAACTTCCACCGACAAGAACCCGTCCCACACCTACAACCAAACCGGAACCTATACCGTTGCTTTGACTGTTGTCAGCAGCTGCGGTGTGAACTCTGTTGTGAAACAGAACTTCGTCAGTGTCGGAAAGACACCGGTCGCCGACTTCAGCGGAACACCCACGGACGGATCTGCAACCTTGTCTGTTCAATACACCGACAAATCACAGGGCGAGAACTTGACCTACAGCTGGGACTTCGGAGACGGAACCACATCCACCGAGAAGAACCCGAAACACAACTACACAACCGGCGGAGCTTACACAGTGAAATTAACCGTGAAGAACCAATACGGTAACAACACCATGACCAAAGAGAAATACATCACAGTCGGATCTGCCCCGCGCGCAGACTTCCAAGCTGACGTTCTCTCAGGAGTTGCACCGCACCCGGTTCAGTTCACAGATCTCTCCTCAGGCAACCCGACTTCCTGGTCCTGGGACTTCGGAGACGGTGGCACATCCACTGAAAAGAACCCGAGACACACCTACCAGAAATCCGGTTACTACAACGTTACCTTGACCGTGAAGAACCAATATGGCGAATCCACGCTCTTGAGATTGGGTGACGGACAGAAGATCTACTTGGAAGACCAAAAGGTGAACAACACCACAAACGAAACCAACAACACCACCAATGTAACCAACAACACCACAAATGCAACAAACAACACCACAAAACCGGAATCATCCATCCCCGGATTTGAAGTTGTGTTCGCAATCGCGGCGATTCTTGGTCTTGTCGGCGTCGGTCTTTACAAGAGAAGAAAATAATAAAAAATAAGTGAAAGAGGATTTTTCCTCTTTCTTCTTTTTTTATTTTTGAATAAATCTGTTCTGCTTTTTCTGTTTTTCAATTATGGCTGTTGCATTTACAGGCCTGTGTGTTTGTTAAAACTCATCTCGTTTTTCATTCCGCTTTTAATTATAATCATACATAATTTTAAATAAAACAAACCCAATGAAGGCTTAATTAATTTTTCAAAAAGGTGGAAAAATGACTCTTGAAGAAACGAAAGAAAAAGTCAGGTCCTACGCCGAAAAATATGCGGCGAAAAGAGGTTTTCGTTTGAACCCGGATCCGGACGAATTGGATTTGGTCATTGAGGGATTGGCCAAACGGCGGGAACAATACGGCGTTCAATACTGTCCGTGCCGGATCATTTACGGAGACAAAACGGAAGACCGAAAAATCATCTGCCCGTGTATTTACCATGAAGATGAAATTAAAAATGATGGTGCATGCCACTGTGCTCTGTTTTTTAAAGGCGACGAATAATTTTCGAAATCTTCATTATTATTTTACCTATTTTTCCTGATTGTAAAACAATGAAACGGCGGGAAGATTCAAATAATTCAAAACCATTATCAGAAACAATTTGTGAGGGGAAAAAATGGACGAAAAAGAAAAACACTTGCTTTTACTTCAAGACAAAATGGAAAAAATGAATGAAGACGACCTCTATAAATTTGTATCCGAGAACTACCCGGAAGCCGGATGGTGCGGAAAAAAGAAATTGGTTGTCCGAAAAATATTGACATTTGAGCGGGCGCGCATTTACGGCGACAAAAGTCCGTTGTCACCGGAATAAATATCTGTTTTTGAAATATTTTTGCAGAATCCTTTGTTTTGTATTGAGTCGGTTGATTCATTCATACAAAACAAATGCGGATTTGTCGAAACATTTATATGAAAAAAACGGATTTATGGCATGCTTTAAGAAACAAAACCGCTTTTTTGACCGTTTCTTGGCGTTATTACATCGTGGCCGGGGTGGGGTAAAGGTTATCCTGAAGCCCTGTGGAGGCTTTGACCCGAGTTCGATTCTCGGTCCCGGCCCTTAAAAATAAAAACAAATAATAAATAAAAACAGATAAATGTTCGGAGAGATTCTCTCCAAACACCCCTCCCAACTCATTTTCGGTACATTCTGATTTGATCGGAAAACTCAGCCGCCGTATTTTTCGGAGCATTCAACAAATGAAAATTTGTCTTTTTGCCGTCTTTTGTTGTAATATGAATGCAGGCGCCCGGAACAGCGAAATAGCGGTAGAGGAAATCAAATGCAAAGCGTTTCGTTAAAGCGCATGTTGATGAGATGCTTATTTAAATCATGAATCCAATATTTATTTGATTTTTAAATTTGAAGTCAGTGATAAATCGAAATGGATGTGTCATGAAATGGACGAGAAGCTTTACCAAAAAATTATTGTGGCAACTGATGGAACAGACTATGTCAAAAAGGCAATCAATACCGCCATTTCCTTGTCAAAATTAACCGGCGCCGAACTGTACGCCGTTTACGTGGCCGATGTGTCAAACATCACGCCAACCAGTGCCGAATGGGTTTTAGTTTCTGAAAACATCAAAAAAGAATCGGATGCCGCTCTCGAATATTTCAAAATGGAAGCGGAAAAGGCCGGCGTCAAATATCAAACGATCAGCCTTTCCGGGTCCGCGCCGGGCGAAATTGTCCAATATGCCAACCAAATTAACGCAGACCTCATTATCGTGGGCGCTACCGGTAAAAAGACGCTGGAGAGAATTCTTCTCGGAAGTGTTTCGGAAAAGATTGTCCGAACCGCCAAGCAGCAGGTTCTTATTGTCCGGTATGACACGGCGGAAAACAAAAACTGATTTTCATCTTTTCTTTTTTCCCTTTTCTATTTTTGCGGCGAGCGGTTGCGCGCGCGTTATGGTGACACATTTTCTTTTGGATTCAACAAAAAGGGCGGTTTTTTGAAAACTCAAGTAAAGACAGCATCGATTTTATAATTGATGTCAAGCAAACCGTCCCGATTCAATCAGACGCAAGTTGCGTCTGATTGAATCGGATTTCATTCGAAAGATTGGGTACAGCAGTGGCAGATGCAATCTGAAACTGTAAATAGCAGGTGCAATCTGAAACTGTAACCGGCAGATGCAATCTGAAACTATAAACAGCAGGTGCAATCTGAAACTGTAACCGGCAGATGCAATCTGAAACTGTAACAGGTACAATCTGAAACTGTCAGCAGCAGGTGCAAATCGGAACAGTTAATAGCAGATGCAAATCCGAAATAAAAACTAAAATGGATCGGTACAAACAATAAAATAGAAAAGTGTCCAGATTTAAGTGTGGTCAATATGAGTCAGTCGGATTTGGAAAAATTACCGAACATCGGAAAAGTCGTTGCTGAAAAGTTGGTTGACGCCGGCATCAATACGCCGGAGGAGCTTCGAAAAACAGGAGCCAAGAACGCGTTTTTAAAACTTCGTCTTCGAGATCCGACGGCTTGCTTGAGCATGCTTTACGGATTGGAAGGCGCTGTCGAAGGAATCCGATGGCATTCTTTGAGCGATGAAAAAAAGAAGCAATTGAAAGAGTTTTATCAATCTCTTTGAAATATGTTTTTAAAAATTAAGAACGGAAATGAAAATTAAAAAAGGAAATGAAAAACCATGCCGGTTTTTCAATCCTTGTCTTTTATTTTTTCATTTGTTGTTGATTTGCGTATTCATTTTGTTTTTATTAATTATTTTTATTTCTTTTGTTTGCTCTGGTTCTTATCCGGTTTGGCGGTTTTATCCGTCTTCTGATCCTGATTCTTGCCGTCATCAATCAATTTGATATTGACAGAGTAGATTTTTCCTTTAAACATGCTGTCGGCAACGGTGTACTCTTCCGTGACCGGCGTTGCACGCTGGCAACCGACGTTTGCGGTTTCATCAAAAGAATAGAAGTAACCCATGGTGTTCTCAACCCGTCCTTCCCCTACTTTTTCATTGTTGACGTAAATCGTCGCCGTTCCGCCTTTTCCGACTCCGCCGTCATATTTGAAATCCAATTTGATTTGGTTTCTTCCATCGGCAAGCGGTTTATTGGAACGGGCATAGTAATGCTCCATGCTCACGAAGTTGTAACAGAAATTCGGCTTTCCGTCTTTGACATATAATGAATATCCTCCGAAACGGCCGCCCTGACTGAAAATCACACCATCCGTGAATCCTTTTTTCGTTTCAACTTCGGCGGTGATTGTATAGGATGTATTTTTCATGTTGAGGAAACAATTTTCCTTCAGGCCACCCATGCCGGGGCCCAAGGTGATTTCTTTTCGATCGCCCATTAAGGTCGGACGGTTGGCAAATTTGGCATTGAGAAGGCTTTGTCCACGATCATCCAATGGCAAAACGTTGTATTTTTCGGCTTCTTCAAAGTAGACCTTTTGCATTTCTTTTAATTTTTCCGGATACTTTTTGGCGATGTTGTTTGAGCAGCTGTAATCTTTTTCAATGTCGTAAAGTTCCCACTCGATATTTTCCATCCATTTCTTCAGGTCGAAACCACGTTCCCAAGGCGCGTTTGAAATCACGCCCGCAAACCATCCTTCATGGTAAACGCCGTAGTGCAGATCGATCGTGAAATATTGTGTTTTTCTTTGGTCCTTTGCCTTTTTGTCTTTTAAAGCGTAAACCATACTGACGCCTTCGATCGGTTTTTGCTCAACGCCATCCACTATTTTCGGCTGCGGAATTCCGCAAATGTCCAAAATTGTCGGTGCGACGTCAATCACATGGTGGAATTGGGAACGAACTTCCGTGTTGTCTTTGAATTTTTTCGGGTAATGGAAGATGAATCCGTTTCTGGTTCCGCCGAAGTTGGAAGCGATTGTTTTCGTCCACGTAAACGGTGTGTCCAGAGCAACGGCCCAACCGGCAGCATAGTGGTTGTTGGACATATCTGTTCCGAGTTCGTCTTTCCGGCTTAACACATAATCAAATGATTCCGGCACCATGTTCATTGTTGAAATCTCATTAAAAACGCCATGCAAATCGCCTTCCGGACTGGCGCCGTTGTCTCCCAAAATGTAGATGATAACGGTATTGTCCATGATGCCCAATTCTTCGACGGTGTCAATGACGCGGCCGATTTGGTCATCAACGTGGCGGGCATATCCCGCATAAATTTCCATCTGGCGGCGGTAGAGTTCCTTTTCTTTTTGAGGAAGGTCTGCCCACGTTTGGATGCCGCGCGGTTTGGGCGCCAGTTTCGTTCCTTTCGGAATAATACCCATTTCAATCATTCTGTCGTGTGTTTTTTCACGCAAAACGTCCCAGCCTTCATCGAATTGGCCTTTGAACATGTTTCGGTATTTTTCAGGCGCTTGGTGCGGCGCGTGTGTGGCGCCCGGCGCCAAATAAATGAAGAACGGTTTGTCGGGCGTCAACGTTTTTTGGAATTTCATCCATTCCAAACATTTGTCCGCCAAATCTTCGGATAAATGGTAATCCGGATCAGTCGGCGTATCAACCAATACAGTTCCATCAATAAGCTCGGGATTGAATTGGTTTGTTTCCGCGGATAAGAATCCGTAGAATTTGTCAAAACCGGAATATATCGGCCAGTGGTCAAACGGTCCGGAGATGCTGGTTTCCCAGGTCGGTGTTTCATGGCATTTTCCGAATTGAGCGGTGGAATAACCGTTGTCGCGCAGGACTCTGGCCAGCGGTGTGACGGATTTCGGACGCGTGCTGGTATTTCCGGGATAAGCAGTTCCGACTTCCGTAATTTGTCCCATGTTGCAGGAGTGATGGTTGTAACCGGAAAGGAGTGCGGCGCGGGTGGGCGCGCAGATGGATGTGGTGTGGAACCGGTTGAATTTAATTCCTTTTTTGGCCAGCCGCTCGGCGGTCGGCATCGGAATCGGTCCGCCAAAAGCGGACGAGGCGCCAAATCCCATGTCATCGAGAAGAACGAGAAGCACGTTTGGCGCGCCTTTGGGCGGCGTCACCGTAAAACGCGGCGGCGCTTCGGGAGCGTCTTCAAGGTATTTTGCTTTGATCGGTTTATATTTCGGCTCATGAATCGGTAAAACCGTTCTGTCTGGAATGAATGGCTCTTTCGGGTCTTGATATTTTGCCAATATGATTCCTCCTGGAATAATATAAAAATCATGGAATACAACGAATCAAACTTATTTATAAATTTCTATTTTATTATTTTTCATTTATATTTTAAACTTAATGAATATCATTTGAAATTGGAATGATGGTTGTAGCGATTTCAAAAAATAATCCGTGGTTTTTCCAGACTCGGATCCAAAACCGAATGCTGTAACATGTGCGTCGGCGACATCGCAAAAAAAGAAAAAAGAAAATGAAAAGAATGAATGCAAAATGAAACAAAGCTAAAATTAGAATAGTTGGAATTGGAATAAAGCTAAAATTAGAATAGTTGGAATTGGAATAAAGTTTAAATGAATAAAATGCAGGATTCCTGCATTTTATTGTTTTAAATCAATAGGTGTTCATTGATTTAATATCCGTTTTTCATATTTTATCTTCATTTCGTTTTCAATGATTTCCGGCTGACCACCCCAAACTTTCCTGCTGAATCCGGTACAGTTTTGAAAACAGACCGTTTTCAGCCAGCAGCTTTTCTCCTGTTCCTTCCTCTAAAATTCGTCCGTTATCCAAAACAATAATCTTGTCGGCGTCCAAAACGGTTCGAAGGCGGTGGGCGATGACGATGACCGTTTTATTTTGGATCAAGGCCGAAATCGCTTCCTGAATTTGCATTTCATTCTCGGGGTCAAGCGACGCGGTCGCTTCGTCCAAAAGAACGATCGGCGCGTCTTTTAAAAGCGCTCGGGCAATGGAAATTCTTTGGCGTTCACCGCCGGAAAGTGTATTTCCGTTTTCACCGATAACCGTGTTGTATCCGTCCGGCATGGCCCGGATAAACTCCTCACAGCGGGCTGCTTTTGCAGCCGCTACCACTTCGTCATCTGTCGCACCTTGTCGTCCGATCTTGATGTTGTTCATCACGGTGTCGTTGAACAAAACCACATCCTGAAAGACGAAACTCATATAATTCATCAGTCTCTCCGGATCGATTTCCCGAATGTTTTTACCGCCGACATAAATAGCGCCGCCGTTCACATCCCAAAACCGGGCGATCAGCCGGGAAATTGTACTTTTCCCGCTTCCGGACGGACCGACCAAGGCGGTTACACCATTTTCGGGAATTTCCAGATTTATATTTTTGAAAACGGCTTCCTCGTTATAGGCAAACGTGACGTCTTTAAATTGGATGTCATAGTTCGTCAAAACCGTATTTTCATCTCCGTCCATGAGCGGCTCTTTTCGAAGGGTTTGCATCCGCTTTGTTGAAACCATCATGTAAAGAAGTTCCGGCCAAAGCGTCAAAATCACGACAAGCGGCGTGTAAATTTTTGCGCTGATCATGACGAACGTCAAAAATGTCATCGCATCCAAGCTTCCAGCGGTGATTAAATTCACACCGACCCATACCACCAGTCCGATTCCGACTTGCAGCACCATGATTGCAAGCACAATGAAAACGCCGACGGCGCCTTCGAAAATAATAGCTTCTTTCATCATTGTCCGAAGTGATTTCTCAAGGGCTATTGATTTTTCGCCGGCAAGTCCGAACGCTTTAACGACTTTGATGCCGTCCAAATACTCTTGAACTTGTCCGGAAACGTTTAATTTTGCTTTAACATGCCGTTCTCCGTATTTTTTCTGAATTCCAAGGCTTAATGCGACAATTCCGATGGAAATCGGAAGGATGCAAAACATAGCGAGGGACATGCGCCAATCATAAAATGACAGCATAATACAGGCGATGACGACTGTAATGACAGTGGCAATCATATCCGGAACGACGTGGCTCATGACATGTTCGATGGACGCGCAGTCCGCCATCATATTGGTGGTGAGTTCCGATAAGTCCTTTTTATTGAAAAAGCTCAGCGGGAGGCGGCGGATATGTTCCGCAACGTCCAGCCGGATATTTTCCGATTCTGCATAGGCGACTGTAAATGTTTTTTGGTATTCGTATTTGTAAGCCAAAGCATAAAGAATGGCCGAAAAAATACCGCCGGCCAGAAGCATCCACAGTCGATTTGTATCCAAATCTCTGCCGGTCACAAGTGGGATGATTAAAGTCGTTATGACTTGAATGATGACCACAAACGGAAGCAGCAACGTCAAATTTGCAATCACGCAGGCAAAAACGGCTTTTTTCAAATCTTTGTAACCCTGATCGGAAAGGCCCAATCTCTCTTGAATGTACGGCATTAGTTCACCTCCGGTTTAGAGGCCAGCGTCCAACGCAGGGACCTTGTGTATTGTCCCCACATGCGGCTGTATCGTCCGCCGGCTTTGACAAGCGTTTCATGAACGCCTTCTTCCGCGACCTTTCCGCTGTCGATCACAACGATTTTGTCGGCGCCTCGGACGGTTGAAAGCCGGTGGGCGATGATAATCACGGTTTTGTCTTTCATGAGTTCTTCAAAGGCGCGCTGGATCTTGTATTCATTTTCAGGATCTGCAAATGCCGTCGCTTCGTCAAGCACGATAATCGGCGCGTCTTTTAAAATCGCACGCGCAATCACAATTCGTTGCCGTTCTCCGCCGGACAAATGAATGTTTTGGGTTCCGATGACGGTATCGTATCCGTTCGGCAATTTTTCAATGAATTCATGGCATTGGGCAGCTTTTGCGGCGCGAATGATGTCTTCTTTGGTTGCCTCTTTGTTGCCAATGAGAATGTTGTCGTAAACGCTTTGTTTAAACAAAAAGACGTCTTGGAACACGAAACTGACGATTGACATCAGATAATCGTCCGACATGTCCCGAATGTCAACGCCGCCGATTTTGACAGCGCCCGAATTGACGTCGTAAAAACGCGGAATCAAATGGGCAAGTGTACTTTTTCCGCTGCCGGACGGCCCGACCAAAGCGGTAATTTCCCCCTGCTTCGCGGTAAAAGACACATCAGAAAGGGCCATATTTTTTCCGTCTCTTTCTTTCCCGTTTCCTTCGTAGGAAAAAACGACATGTTCATAAGAAATATCGTAATTTTTCGTGGTTTTCGGGTTTGCGGTTTGGGGAAGGGTCGGTACATCCAGTATTTTGTCCATCCGTCCGATTCCGTCGGCGATTTGCCGTCCTGTTTGAGAAACGTACATGAGTTTCGTAAACGATGCCGGAATAGCAAGGGAGAAGATTAAGTAAAAGATGCAGGCCAACGTGAAATCTGAATAGTTCGTTACATTTCCGGAAAGCAGAATGATGACCGGAATCAAAAACAGGTAAATGTTGTTGATCATGACCATGAACAGCGTCATAATATTTTCAAAGGCTTCCGTGTATGAAAAAACGAATTTGCCGTAGTTTTTGATGGCGGCGTGAAATTTTCGAAATGAAAAGACGGTTTGATTGAACGCTTTGACAACTGATATTCCGCGGACATATTCAACGGCGGCGTTGTTCATTTCTTCCAGCGAATCTTGATAGGTTTTGAGGAAATATTGCGCGTCTTTTCCGGAAAATCCGGCCATTTGAACGCCGTAAGCCAAAACAACCGGCACAAGGCTGGCCAGTCCGAGACGCCAATCGAAAACGAACAAAATGACCAGAACCACGATCGGCGCCGCAAACGACCCGGCGATATCGGGAAGCTGATGGGCGATGAACCCTTCCAGTTTTTCGATGTTTTCATCGACGATTTTTCGGAGTTTTCCGGTGGAGTTTTCCGTATGAAATCCGAGCGGAAGGGACGCAATGTGTTCCGTAAATTCCAATTTCAGACGGTACATTGTTTTAAAAGCCGCGACGTGGGAACACATGAGTGCGCAAAAGTTCAAAAAGAGCGCCAACAGAGCCCCGCCGCCAGCAATCCAACCCAATCGGATCATGTATTCGGAATCCAGTCCGCTGAGGTTGGTAATGTGAGCCAAAAGCTCCTGAATAATGTAATAAATGGCAATGAAGGGTGAAAATGAAATAATGATGCTGATCACGGCCAGAATACAGGCGGCGATGACGAGTCCTTTTTGCATGAAGGCTAGTTCCCACAGGCGTTTCATACCTTTTTTTCGGACCGGTTGGTTGGTGTTTGAAAAGTCAGATTGATGATTCATTCAGCGTTTTCTCCTTTATTTTTAAGATAAACGCTTGTGTTATTAATTTTCATATATTTAAAATTATTCGGATAAACGAAATATATTTTATATAGCGAAATATAGATTTGTGAACTGATGTTGGAGTTATGTAGAAATTAGAACCGTAATGAACCGTCAGAAACAGTACCGTCTGCGGAACAGCAACAGAATCGGAACAGATTATCAAAATAGTTAATAAGAAAAAAGCCTTGACCGGGATTTGAACCCGGGACCTCTTCCTTACCAAGGAAGTGCTATACCGCTAAGCCATCAAGGCAAACAACCAATAAAACCGCTCAAAACGGCTGAGTAAAAACGTTTAGCTTTGGAAAGCAGACTCCAAAAAGGAATACTTCAAATATTAATCTTTTGGTGTTTTTTCGATTCCGGAGTCTTTAATTTATAAAAATGAAAACTTTTGAAAAACAAGGATAATTTTGTTGATTCTTTGTTTCATCTTTTTTATTTTATTCTTTGGATTAATCTTCGCCGCCAACTTCTTTTTTGGCG
This sequence comes from Methanolapillus millepedarum, assembly GCF_032594115.1. NCBI lineage: Archaea > Methanobacteriati > Methanobacteriota > Methanomicrobia > Methanosarcinales > Methanosarcinaceae > Methanolapillus > Methanolapillus millepedarum. The sequence goes on along the minus strand of NZ_CP131060.1, from coordinate 1,946,888 downwards.
TTTTTCACGCGGTCTTTGGAAGAGTAACCGGTGGCTTTGTCCAAAAAGGTTCGAAAACGTTTATTGGTGTCTAAAACAGAATTGTCAGACGCGCCGGCGTTATCGGAAACGGTGTCCACGCAGAGTTTTTTGTTGTCAATCCAAACGGTGATTTTTTTCAAAACGCCGTAAGACGTCACTAATTTTTTGTTTTCCTCTTTGATTTCAGACCCGAAACATTCGGTGAGTAAACTTCTCATGCGTTCGATGTCCGGCGTAAATCCGCGTTTTAATTTGTATTCTTGCATAAATTTTCCCCAATGATTTGAAAAAGAGTGGATTCTCATTTGTTGTCTTTCATAAATATAGTTTTCCGAATCAAAAAATCAGGTCAAAAACGAATCAAACCCAGTCAAAACCAATCAACAAATCAAAAACCAAAAAAGGTCCGAATAGCCTTTAAAAATGTTTCGATTTTCCCAAAATCAGAACGTATATGAACATTCATGTTTGATGGTTTTGTTGCTCCCTTCTCATTTGCCGTTATATAGTCGATATTTCACAAAAATCAATTATCACAGACAGATAACAGGAGCGAATAGTATGCGTGAAAATCATTGTTTTAAAAAATCGGTTAAGTCCGTTCATCTTTTTTTGTTATTGACAATCATCAGCTGCGCCGTTTTTATATGCGGCGCCGCTGCGGCTGAAAATGAAATTGTGGTTCAAGACTCCGTTTCGCCGCTCAAACTCGATCTTCAGCTGGATTATTCAAACTCAACCGGCAGTACAACCGGCAGCACAATCGGAAATACGGTTTCAAAAACCGTTTATATCCGAAATACAGGCGATACGTCTTTAAATTACATTTTTTATCTGGATCAATCCGAAAAAACAGGAGTTTTGCCGCTGTTTTCATTGTCCGAATCTTCTGTCTCATTAGAGCCCGGGCAGAGTTATTCGTTGACGGTTTCTGTTCAAACGAATCCGGTAAAATCAGAATCGGATTTCTCGGACGTGAAATTAAAAATCATTCGAAATCCGGAATCAACAACGCCGGTCGGATATGTCGTTCCGATTCATATCACCACAACCGAGGAGAACAGTACCGGAAACGGTTCCGGCAACAGTGGAAGCGGCAGCAACAGCACAAACAGGACAAACAGTAATAACAACACAAAAAATACAAGCAGTAACAGCACTAATAGCACCAACAGCAACATTATCCATAACAGCAGTGGCAGTTCAAACAACACAGACAGTATAAACATGGCAAACGGCCATGATTCGACGGAGTCATCCGATATATTCCAAAATCCCAAAAGATCGGTGATGATCTTCTCGATATCGCTTATTTTATCTTTTTTGATTTCCGCTTGTTTTATGTTTATCGTTTACAGGAGGTATTTCCCGAAAAAGTAAACCTTTGGAAATGTAATCGGCAATCCAAATAAACAAAATGGTTAATATCAAAATTAAGTGCTGTCGCCCTTCACTAACGCCAAAGAATCATTCTTTCCGGTGATCCTTAGAGTCTTCTTCGGTTTCCCTCGTAAAGGGCAGTTGCGCACGGTTTTGTACCGCATTGGGGTTGTCTGAATCAATCACAGACGGATAATTCCGATTCTCATGCCAGGACCTATACAATGCGACGGGATAAATCTTGGGTAAAGGAATAAATAATTTGTCCTCCCTTTTAAAGGCGGAGACTCCAAATGTCCGGGTTTAATGAATCCGATTTTGACCGTGTCAACCGGCTGATTGAAAAAAATAAAAATCTTTCAAAAAGCGGCGGCTTTGGATCTTTGAATTCTTCGGATTGTTTTTCTTCTTCCGTTTCGTCTCCAAATTCCGTTTCCTCAGATTTGTCTTTGCGAAAAGATTTTGTTTATGACCGCGTCGTTTCCGGAACCATATTTTTAGGCGAAAATCCGGACATTATTTCCGGAAACATCTATATTGAAAACGGAATCATCGTTGATATTGAAGAGCGTCCGGTGAAATCCGATAATTGGATTGCGCCCCGGTTTGTGAATACGCATACGCACATCGGCGATTCTCTTCTGAAAGATCCGCCGCTTGGAAACGAACACGGATTTTGTATTGAAAAGGATTTGGACGCGCTTGTTAAGCCGCCAAACGGACTCAAACACAAATTTTTGTCTCAGATTGGCTTTGACGAATCCGTCGATGCGATGGAATCGGCCGTTTGGGAACTCTTTTTAAACGGTGTCGGGGTTTTTGCCGATTTTCGGGAAGGCGGGCTTGAGGGAACCGTCGCGCTTTTGAAAGCCGTTTCAAACACCGGTAAAGATATTTTTCCGTTTGTCTTCGGACGTCCCGGACATGTTTACGGAATCGGTTCGAATGATCATCCGAATATGGATTTTTTGGAAGAAGTGCGTGACATTTTAGAAGTTGCCGACGGAATCGGGCTCAGCGGCGCAAACGATTTAGATGATTATGTTCTGACCAAAATCACATCCAAGACCCACCTCAAACGGAAAAAGTTGGCGATTCATGCCGGTGAAAAAGATCGAAGCGACATAAAAGAAGCGCTTGCACTTTCTCCGGATCTTTTAATTCACATGACACATGCGAATGATTTGGATTTAAAAAAAGCAGCTGATCTGCAGATCCCGGTGAGTGTTTGCGTTCGTTCCAATTTAACCACCGGTGTCGGTCTCCCTCCGGTTTTGAAAATGCTGAAAAGCGGCATTTCCGTCAGCATCGGGACCGATAATATGATGCTCAATTCGCCGGATATGTTTGAGGAGATGCATTTCATTTCCCGTTTATATGGGCTTTCCGATCATCATGTTTTTAAAATGGCGACATCAAACGGCGCAAAAACGCTTGGTTGCGGATTTACAGGGTCGATTGATATCGGAAAAAAAGCCGACTTGATTGTTTTGAATTCCAAATCTTTGAATTTGAAAAATGTCCAAGATCCGCTGGCCGGTTTTGTCAGAAGGGCTTGCAAAGATGACATTTTGGGAATCGTATAAGTCTTTCAATTATGAATTCCGATTGGCGGTTGATGCATTCTATTTTCAGTTTCCGATTTGCACCTGCTGTTTACAGTTTCAGATTGCACCTGCTGTTTACAGTTTCAGATTGCATCTGCCACTGCTGTACCCAATCTTTCGAATGAAATCCGATTCAATCAGACGCAACTTGCGTCTGATTGAATCGGGACGGTTTGCTTGACATCAATGATAAAATCGCTGCTATCTTTACTTGAGTTTTCAAAAAACTGATTTTTGTGTTTATGGATTCCAAAAGAAAATGTGTCGCCATAACGCGCGCGCAACCGCTCGCCGCAAAAACCGAATCAAAAAAATAACCGAAAAACTTCAAATTCTTGGCAACACTATAAATAGGAAAAACGGAATGTGAATATCTTATTTAACAAAACGATAAACAGAAAAATCAAAATTCGGGTCAAATGATGAATGAAGCCAATGTTTCCGGCAGCGACATTGCCGCATGCAAACTATTTTATTTGACCAAATATGCGCTCGGTATTTTTGTGATCTTTTTGGCGCCGTTTTTAAACATGGGAAGCTTTGTTCTTCTATTTGTTTTGCTCTCGGTTTTGTCGCTCACGCCGGTCATGGAATTTGTGTCCAAAGCATTCGGTTTGACCAATGAAGCGAAAATCAAAAAAATTCGAAGCGATTTTCAATCCGCTGTCATCGTTCTAACGTTTGCATTTTTAGCGGTGGCCCTTCTGAATTATTTCAACTTTGTCTTTGAAAATTATATTTTGTTTCAAGGATTTGCCGTGATGATGTTTAGTTCTTACTCTTTGTATTCCATCACCCACAAAGTCACTCTTTTTGACGACTTAAACGACAAAGCGTCGTTTCAAAATGCGTCCCTGATTCATGAATTTATTTTGGTAGCTCTCCGAACCGCCGCCGCCTTTTTGACCGGCTGGTGGATCCTCTATATGACGCAAAGCACCGGAACTGAAAACTGGATGCTTGCGCCCGATCTTTTGAATCAATTAATTTTCATTTCGCTCATCGGCGCTTTCATCGGCAGCCTGTTTGAATCCATCCCGTCCGCCACCGACAAAAACATCTCCGTCTTTTTAGGATCCGCGCTTTCCATGTGGCTTTTGTATTTGTTCGGTTACCAAACGCCTTGGAACCAAACGCTGATCGCCGCCGCTTTTTCCATCTTTTTGGCCTTTTTGGCGTACCGTTATAAGATTGCGGACCTCTCCGCCCTTTTCAGCGCGGCCGTTCTCGGAATCTTAATCATTCTGTTCAGCGGTATCGAATGGTACATCCTTCTTGTTGCGTTTTTTATTCTCGGCGGCGGTTTTACGAAATATAAAATCAAATACAAGGCATCGATCGGTCTTGCCGAATCTAAAAACGGAATCCGCAGTTATGAAAATGTATTTGCGAACAGCATTTTCGCCATGGCACTTGCCGTCATGTTCGGCATCACTACCCAATATACAAATTATGCCTGGCTTTCCGTCCCGATTACTTTTGCATACGTCGGCGCGGTCGCCACCGCCACCGGAGATACAATGGCGAGCGAAATCGGAACCACCGCTAAAGGACCAACCTTTATGATTACCACATTCAAACGCGCAAAACCGGGACAAGACGGCGGTGTAAGCCTTCTCGGCGAATGCGCGGCGCTGCTCGGCTCCATCATCATCGGCCTGATGGCATTCTTTTTCGGCATGATTGATTCGCTGCCGTTGTCTTTGTTGATTGCGATTGCCGGCGGATTTTTAGGAACCAATATTGACAGTCTTCTCGGCGCAACACTTCAAAAGAAAGGTATTTTGACAAACAGCAGCGTCAATCTGGTTTCAACCATCATTGGCGGACTGATTTCAGGAATTTTGTATTTCATCATCCGGTTTTTGATATAAACCAAGGACAAAACAAGAGGAAAGAAGAATAGCTTGAAAAAGCCGATAGTTCATCATAACTTATTTATATTAAAAATCGGTTTTTAACCTGCAATTGGGTTGCCTTTTCTAAAAAATAAAATTAGATTCTTCATTTGCGGGGGTAACCAAGTGGTCAACGGTGATAGACTCAAGATCTATTCGCGTAGGCGTTCAGGGGTTCGACTCCCTTCCCCCGCACTGTTTTTCAAAGAAGAATAATGTTTAGAAGTTCGGTCTTGCTCCACTCGTCCTTACTTTTTTTAAATAAGAGCTTTGAGCGATTGAAACGCACATCATTTTCGTGACGTCACGAAAATGATTTTAAATCAGACCTTTCAGATATTGAAATTTTTATAAAATATAGAATATAGTCAGAACTCTATCCAAAATAAGAGTCAGCAAACTCTGTCAAAACTGCGGGACACTGATAAACTTCATATATTAATCAAACCTATTACAAATTGTATCAAAAGAGAAACTCTTTTATATTAGTTCTGTTTTTGGACACGAAAAACGGCATCAAAACACACTTGGAGTGATTAAATGACGCCACACGGAGAAGAAATTGTCCCGGTGCAAGCAAGAGCCGGTTCAGATTTAGATGTTGACATTTTCGATGTCGCTAACTGGTTTTTGAGCAAAGACTCGTTGCAACACAAAAAGCTTCAAAAGCTTTGCTATTATGCTGTGGCTTGGAGTTATGCTTTACTTGAAAGACCTGTTTGTAAAAACGATTTATTTGAAGCATGGGTTCATGGACCCGTTAATTCGGATTTGTTTACAAAATATAGAACCAATGGGTGGCTTCCAATACAAAAACTATCACAAGCGGCAGCCTCAAAATTCGATCCATTGTCTGAAGAGGTGTTGGAATTTGTATGGGAATCATATGGAGACTTGACTCAATTTCAATTGGAGAATCTATCTCATTCGGAAATACCTTGGCAGAAGGCAAGAGGTGGCATTCCGGAAACAGAACGTTCAAATGAGATTATAAACCCAGAAGATATGAAGAGATTCTACCGTGAGCTCTTCGAAGAAAATCAGAACGACTGATTAAAATGACATCCACGGGGAGAAAATTTAATCCTGGGAAGAATTCATCGCCGTTGTCCGGTGGTACCCAGGACGTCTCAAAAAAAGCTCCAAAACTTGCCCCGAATCAACATCTTTTGGTCAAAGAGATTGATGATAAGCGTTATATCCAATTCAGATTTCACGACATCGGAAGTTGTTGTATTGCTCACGAATGTGTTTGTAAACAAGAAAAAAGCTTAAAGATTGCATTAGATGATTTCTTTTCCAGGTCGTTCGGTTGTCCGGTTCTAGAATTTAAAAAAATGTAGCTTAATGACAGTTCAGGGAGAAAATCCGAATCTTTCATTGATCCTGAACATCCGGACCGTGGTAGATTCGATATAGAACATGTAAGAGTCAATGATTTATACAGAATACATGGATACTATACTGGAAACATATTCAACATAGTTTCTCTTGATCCATATCACATGGTTAATAAAACACAAAAATCTTAAAAACGGTTTACAATTATCGATTTTCTGTCTTTTCACTATACAATTCGTTGAAACGATTGTGACAACGATTTTCTGTCTTTTCACTATACAATTCGTTGAAACGATTGTGACAACGATTTTCTGTCTTTTCACTATACAATTCGTTGAAACGATTGTGACAACGATTTTCTGTCTTTTCACTATACAATTCGTTTTCGGGGGAAACGTTCATTCTGAACGTTTCCCCCGAAAACGGTTTTTCTCACTTAAACCCTCAACTCCGGAACCGCAACGGAATGCGCCTCACAAAGCCGGTATGTCGGAATGTGGTGATACCGGCCTTTCGACCCGGACCTTTTATCGCCGCGCAGCTCTTCCACATAAGAGTCCTTAATTGGGGATTCCTCTATTTCTGTTGTAAACCAGTGCCGGAGACAATGTGGGGAAAAGCGCTCATTCAACCGGCCTCCGGGTTTGTGAATTCCCATCGGAACCGCGCATTTTTGAAGATATTGACGAATCCGCTCTCCGTTGATCCGCTCCTTAAATCCCCCGCCCAAAAACGCCGGCGAATCCAATGTCAGGACTTCCCCCCGACGAACACGAATTTTCCAATACTCGAGAACCAATACAACCATCTGTTTATCAAGGGGGACTCTGCAATTCGTCCGCTTGGCATGAGAATTAATATTTAAAACTCCTCCGGAAAATTCAAACGTCGAAATATCCAAATCCTTCAAATTATCAAGCTTGAACCCGACGATATCAAAATTTGAGATATTCAGAGCCGGCAGCTCTTCGCGGCGCATTCCGCTTTTCGAATAATAGACAAAAACACATTTCCAAAGCGCACTTTTGTCGGCGTCATACTTCCCATTCCGACGGTCGACAAACGTCCCGGCCCAAGTAATGATATCCTCAAGAGTTGGCGTGTCAACAATTTGGCGTTCCTCCTGGACAATTTTGTAGGGGCAACGGTACCTTTTCTGAAATGTCACTACCGGATTCTCTGAGACGATGCCTTCTTCCATGAGGTACAAGAAAAAGGAATTCAGACCACCGAGGTATTTTCCCCAGGTTTGGGCTGAAATTTTGCAAACGTTTTTGCATATGTCGAGATACCTAAGCAGATGCGGCCTATAATCTTGATATTTCCATTCATACTCCGTTTTTGAAACGCTTAATACCCATACCCAAAGCCGGGCCATCCGAACATATTTGTGCGCCGTTTTTGGATTACACATTGCAGAACAATCATCTTCAAACCCATTAAGAACTTGATAATCCGATGGTAGCGTTTCCGTAATCATTTTTATGAGGAGGTCTCTCTACTCCGGATTATTTTTAAGAGACGGGATACACTTCAACTCTTCAAGTCTGTCATTCATTTTGTCTTCTAAAATCATTGAAATTTCTCCTTTCTTTAATAAAAATATTAAGATTGTCGTGTGTGGTTTTTGAGCCTATTCTAAATGATTATAAACATTTTATATTTTCTCAAATAGCGCTATTTTAAGATTGTCAATTTTAACAAGATAGTCAAAATATTTCTTTTTTTTGGTTTACATTATATTTTATTAAAATAAAAGAAGAAAGAATAAATATTAATATTACCTTTTAAAATTGACAACTTTAAAAGAGGTCAGAAGATATGGAAAATAAAGAAACCCAAGAATTTGAATGGAGCGCTGGATTCATTCCTGGAATGGAAGGGACACCTGATTGGCTAATGGACGCATTCCTCGGCGGAATGATCAACGTCGACATCGAAGGTACCGGCTTCAAAGAAAAATCAAAGCGTGCAACAATCCGGGACATCGGGGGCATTAATTGTGGGCTTGAATGGCCCATTTGTGAAAGGGATACACTCCGAAATTATGAAAAATACATTTTACTCGTCGGGTACGATCCTCGCCGACTTGGAGTTTTTTTTAAACACGGGGCATCACTCGAATTACTGAATCATGACGATATCACTGCACTAAAAAAGCTCCCCGACGAGCAATGCAGAGGACTTAAAGAAAAATTGGAAACCACAGACAACTGGGCTGGCCGCAAAACAGGAATGGTCTGCAAAACGTGCGTCTTTTACGTTCCGAAAAAAGATTCTCAAGGAACCGAAAAACTTGGTCGCTGCCGCGCATCGCCGCCGACGATGAGGGGATTTCCGGTCGTTTATCCGACAGATTGGTGTGGCGGACACCGAATCGACGAAAACAAAATTTGAGGGGTTGAAACAATGATCATTACAATCAGCGGTTTACCCGGCACCGGGACAACAACAATCTCAAAAAAACTTCTCAAAAGCAAAACATGCACTCAAATGATCTCCGCCGGCGAAATTTTCAGAAATATGGCAAAAGAGAGGAATATGTCACTTGAGGATTTCGGAAAGACCGCCGATTTCGACCTGTCGATTGACCAAGAACTGGAAGAACGGATGAAACAATCCGCAAAATGTCACTCTGATGACAATTTTATTCTTCTTGAAGGACGCCTTGCGGCAATGGCGGTAGAACATTTCCCACATGGAGACGTTCTGAGAGTAAAATTGACAGCCGAGGACATGACCCGTTATAAAAGAATTCAACACCGAGAAGGCGGAATATTAGAAGTTCTGATTTTAACTATAAATTGAGGAGTGAGCGGAATGACTAAAACAACATATGAAGGATGTCAAAACTGCGGATGTGAATCCGAAATTTTAATAGACCGTGTCGGAATTTGTGAGCATTGTGGAGAAGAAATCTTTCCGTGTTCGGAATGCCCAGATATGGAAAATAAATCAAGCCCTTATTGTTCTTGGGACTCTGAAACGTTTGCTTGCTTACATTTTTGTCATTCAGACGAACATGTGAAAAATCAAAAAAGGTCTATTAAATGAGGAGTGAGAGGAATGAGTGGAATGATATTTCAATATCTCTAAGGGATTGACACAATGACAGAATATTTGCCTTTATACAGTCTTTGCAGCAGTGATGAAGAGCTTTTAAAAAACGATACTCGTTTTTACGGGCATGTTTCTGCGGAAAAATTCTCGGAAGAAACCGGAATTAGTCAAAAAAAAGTTATCGAAATAATGGACAGAATCAATTCAGAAACAGGTTCATCATATCATTACGTTGTTTGGAATGGCGTTCCGCATCTTTTTTACTGCACGGAATGTGAACTCCAAAAACACGAAATTCCGGGAAGTGATGAGGAGTTCTGGAAATCCCGAGCGGAAGAGGAAATTATGATGGCCAAATGGCACAAAAAGAATGGGACGTTGCAGTACGACTCAATTTCCAAGAATGGGGGCAGATGATTATGTCGGATTTAAGTAAACTGTCAACAGAACGGATCTTGGAGTTAAAAAACTCAAGGACACGAAGAATTGCCGAGATGAAAAAACAAGATCCATGCGGGTGGTCCTCTCAAAACAGAATTCGTTCTTATGAAGACCACATCAAATCTTATGACGAAGAACTGGCCAGAAGAGGAGTTGTTTAAAAAATGGAAAACTCAATGCGGTCTCAAAAAGAAATATGGGATGAACTTAAAGACTTGGAGATAGAACAGAGGGTTCGGAATAGCACAATCCAGTCTAGTCAAAACGTTGCTAATGGGATCGAAATGGTTATTGGTATTCTGGGTTCCGAACTATCTGATCATAAAAGAACTGCGAAAGAATCCGCAGAGCGGTCAATAGAACTCGACAAACAAATTCAAGCCCTTATGAAAGAAGGTGCTGAGGCAGAAAAAAGAGAAGTTCTTGAGGGGAAACGGTTCAATATGGCGACCGGAGAATACGAGTGAATTAAGGAGGGATAAAAATTCATAGTTTAAACATGCAGGTCGATTTAAGAGAAAAACTCACAAAATCTATTGAAAAGGCAACAGAAGACGCCCATGATTATGTTCTTGAAAATGTTTTCACGCCGGGAGACGCGATTGAAATGTTGGCCTACGCAAAATTTCTCATGTTTTCCGGCATGAAAATTTTAGAGGACACAGGAATGGGGAAAGATTCAATAAAAGAGATTTCAGACAAAATGGATGAAACTATTGAACCAATCGCGAGGGACTTGATTGAGTTTGAAATAAGGGGCGTTAAAAATGGATCAACAGTTTGAATTCAAAATCGATGGAATAAGATTCAAAAAGGGAATGAATCTGCCACATCTTTATGCTGTTCTCGAACTCGAACCTCTCTTAGATTTCATGGCCGGCGATTATTTCCAAGACGACCGAGATTTTATCCAAGTCTACCCGCCAACAGCAATAAGAGGTGCGTTTGAAATGTGTAAATTCGAAGGTGAAACAAAACAATATTTCGAAGAAATTCTGTTCGCGGACCCGGAAAATCCCTACACAATTGGCCGAGATATAACCGAATCCGAATATTTCGACATGCTCGAAGAGTGGGGAATATTCGAGAAAAATATCAAAAAAGCAGTCATCAACCAACTGAAATGCAGGATAAACGGGGCGTGTGAAATGCTTCTGGACAACATTGGAGTTCTTATTTTAAAAGAACTCGAATTGGATGGAATGAAATGCGAAATGTACGGAGCCGAATATGATGTAGATGTTGAGATCATCGAAGCACCTAAACTCCGTATAAGGTTCAATCGCTCTCCAAGACGACTGAATACGATTGATTCATAAATTATTTATATCATCGACCACTTTTAAAATTGACAATCTTATTTAGGAGGAGTTAAAAATAGACACTGATTTTTTATTTGATAAGATGAAGGAACACGGAGACACAGTCGATAGTCTCGGCGAGGTTTTTGACATCGGCCCAAAAACCGTCCGGCTGAAGCTGGGCGGCCACATTTCATTCAGTCCGGCGGAGTTAGACTATCTCATCACGAAGTACAAATTGTCTGACGAGGAGATTAAACGCGCGTTTATCGGAGATTCTGACGAGTTCCTCTTAAAAAAAATGAAGGAACACGGAGATACAGTCAAATCAGTCTCGGACGAACTGAACATGACGGAAGAAAAATTCAAAAACAAACTCTCCCATAAAGAAAAGTTTACAGAGGACGAAGTTTACTTTTTGATAAATAAGTATCATCTCAGCGTCAAAGATAGCAGACGCGCCTTCTCAAGTCATATCAAAATGCTCCGGACTCAAAAGCGGATTTACGCGAAAAATGAAAAAACCGGCGAAGAAAAGATTTTTGTAACGGTCGCTGCAGCCGCAGATTTTTTTATGATATCGCCCACAATAATTCCGACGTATATCAAAAACAGCAAACGACTCCCCGGAAAAGGAAAAGACTGGGAGGTTCGGTATGGCGAAGAAGACTAATTTAGCAAGTCAAAATCCGCCTGAAAAAAACGAAAAGAAAAAAACAAAACGGGAAGGACGAAAAGAGCTTCAGAGCGAAATCGAACTAATGAGTTCAAGAGACATTTCCTCTGAAGATAAAATAAAAATCTCTCTTCTTGTAAACGAAATAAAATATCTCCGCGATGAAAAAAATGCAATAATGAAAGCGGAAAACGAAAAGAAAAGAGAATTAATGGAACTTTTCAAGAGAAACAATCTAAAACAGTATGGTAAAGGAACGATTGAGGTCGAGTATGTCGAATCTACGATTGAAGCGGTCATCGACTCCGAAGCTTTGCAACAAGAGGCACCGGATTTGTTCTTGGCATACATGAAAACAATTCAGAGAAGAGAACATTTCGTTATCCGCGACCTTCCGGAATCTGACGACAAAGAAGCAAAATATTGGTTTGGATTGTGAAGTCAACTAAATTTGAAAAACGAGCGTAAAAATTGACGTTTCTCCCGTTCAATTTTTGCAAGTGGATAACTCAACTAAAATTTATAAGAAGGGAAAATAGAAAATGACAAATGAACGAATATCCGAACTGATTAATGATTTGCAGATGATCGTCCGGGAAAAGAACGATTTGGAAGAGTCTGAAAAGGCAATCCGATCTGAACTGTTCGACCTGTTCGGCGAGAATCAAATTGAAAAAATGACCGCCCACGGGGCGACTGTCAGTGTCATTCCGGAAAAAATCTACCGGAAAGTGGATTCGAATAGGCTTAAAGAGGAGTTGCCGGACGTTTATGAAAAATACTCTTATGAGGCGACGACGGCGGCGCATTTGAACGTTCGGGTTAAGTGAAAAGGTGAAAACGTATGTGTGAAAAATCAAAACGGGAGCAAGTGGAGTTAGAATGGATACGGGAGATGCAAGACCGCCACTCAAAAAGATACCCCATCGAGTATATGGGCAAATGGGGGGACAACGACACGAAAAAGAACGAAGAAGAAGCTCCGCCAAAAAAGTGAAGATATGTGTGAACAATGCGAAGCAGTTCGTAGGAAGTGCACTGGCTTAAGTAACGACTTGACGGAGCAAATCGTTGAGGCTGACAGCCAAAGAATTCACCGGAAAGAACTCAATATACCCGCCGGCACTTACCTACCCACTGGGTGGGAAATATACTACTCAAGCTTATAATTTACTATTTTTAAAAAACGGCTCCACACCACAGGAGCAGGAGTTGACCTTCATGGCCAACGTGGGAGAAAAAATAACGGAAAAACAAAAAAAATTTGCAGAGTATTACGTCAAAGATGGAAACGCTACGCAGGCCTACAAAATGGCTGGTTACCGTTCCAAAAATGACCAAACTGCGGGTAGTTGTGCTGCAAAATTGCTTAAAAAACCCCTAATTTTGCATGAAATTGACAAAATTCGTCAGGAAATTCGCAAAAACAGGATAGCAACCGCAATCGAGCTACAGGAATTTTGGACGGAAAAAATGAAATATGCTGAAGACCCACGGGATCAGCTCAAAGCGTCTGAACTGCTAGCCAAAGCTCTCGGAATGTTCCGCGACAACGAACCCCACGCATCGCCCCCGATCATCGTCATCGACGTTGGCAATATGAAAGAATAATCCTGAATGCGGATATTAGCTCTCCGGATTTTACTTTTTTTAGTAATGGTCGTGAGAGCGCATGCTCCGTCCGCAAATAGTGTGGTTACGGCCAGCGCAACGAAACTTTCTGAAATCGTCGGCGGTGGGTATAAGGACTTCTGGGAGTTCAAGGGCAGGTATAGAGTCGTCAAGGGGTCGCGTGCATCTAAGAAGAGCAAAACGACCGCTCTCTATTACATTTCAATGATGATGCTCTATCCGGACGCCAACCTCCTCGTCGTCCGGCAAGTGTTCGAAACACTCCGAGACAGCTGCTATGCAGACCTGTAGTGGGCCATTAACCGCCTCCACGTCGCACCGTACTGGCACTGCGGCAAATCCCCGTTAGAGATGCAGTACAAACCAACCGGCCAGAAAATCCTTTTCCGCGGGTTTAACAATCCCCTTGGGATTACATCCATCTCCGTGACCGTGGGCGTCCTCTGTTGGGTCTGGATTGAAGAGGCGTACCAAATCACCAAAGAAGCGGATTTCAACGTCCTGGATGAGTCTATACGAGGCGTCGTGCCGCCGGGACTTTGGAAACAGATCACACTCATCTTCAACCCGTGGTCGGACCAGATTTGGATTAAACCACGTTTTTTTGATGCACCGCCGGACCCGGACGTTTTCACAAAAACGGTCACATATCACTGTAACGAGTGGCTGGATGAGTCTGACAAACGAATGTTTGAGCGGATGCGCATCAACAACCCAAGACGGTATCAGGTTGCCGGCATGGGGGAATGGGGAGTCATCGACGGGCTGGTTTTCGAGAACTGGGAAGTCAAAGAGTTCGACGTCGATGAAATCCGGAAAAAGAAAGGAATTAAAGCGCTGTTCGGGCTTGACTTCGGTTATACGGTTCACCCATCCGCGTTCGTTGCCCTTTTTGTTGACGAAATCAATTACATAATTTACGTTTTTGACGGATTTTATGAACACGGGCTATCCAACAAACGCATCGCAGAGATTCTTCACGAGAAAGGATATCAGAAAGAGCGGATCCGTGCGGACAGTGCTGAGCCGAAAAGCATTGACAATCTCCGCGACGATTTTGGAATTCGAAGGATCGTACCGGCGGATAAGGGCCCAGATTCTGTGAGGCACGGTATTGACAAAATGCAGGATTTTCACATTGTAATTCATCCACGATGTCCCGGATTTATTCAAGAAATTTCGCTTTATCAGTGGGCGGAAGACAAATTTGGAAAAAAGACCGGGAAGCCAATTGATGAGCATAACCATGCCATCGACGCCACCCGGTATGCCTTGGAGGATTTGGGCAAGGGACGGCGTTTCGGGTGGAAGAAAAAATAACGCGCCGAGGTTTCATTTATATAGTTATATCAAACAGATTACAAAAACACAATTGAGCGATACAAAATGACTCTTGTTTTAGCAATACGTGACCCAGAGACAAAATCCTGCTGGGTGGGAACAGATAGCAGGATTTTGTATCAAAACTGGTTTGTCGAAACGACTACAAGGTCTACTGAAAAAATAATGAAAAGAGATTCTTGTATTATTGGCCATTCCGGTCATCTCCGCGATGGAAATCTCATAGATGAGAACTGGTTCCCCCCACTAGAAATTCTTTTAAAACACCGGGGCGAAGTTCAAGATTTTTTACAAAATCAACTAAATTTGAAAAACGAATGTAAAAATTGACGGTTCGCCTGTTCAATTTTTACGAATGGACAACTCAACTAAAATTTACTTTAAAAACCAAAAACGGAATAGTGAAAAGCGATGGTACAGTTAGACGCGACGTCAAACGACTACACAAACGAAGAATTTATCAGAAACCAAATCACATCGTGGAAAAGCAGCCAAAGGCGCCATGACATGGTCGAATCGCAGGAATATTTTGCCGGGAATCAAAAAATTCTCACCAAAGCGAGAACCATGTCCGGCGAAAACGGCAAACAAATGCCGCTTCCGAATCTGCCGAACAACATCCTAACAGATAACATGTACGGGCGCCTTGTCCGACAAAAAACAAATTATCTTGTCGGAAAACCAATTTCATTCAAATCCGACAACAAAAAATATGAACAAGAACTCACGCGAACGTTCGACCGCAAATTCAAGAAAACACTTTCCGGAATCACAAACGACGCGTGGAATTGTGGAATCGGTTGGTTGTTTCTTTATTATGACGATATCGACAAGAGTGTCAAATTCAAACGCTTAAACCCGGTCGAAATCATTCCGTTTTGGGCCGACGACGAACACACCGAACTCGAATTCGCAATCCGCGTTTATGAAACAAACATAATCGAAAACAACTTCATCAAAGTGATTGAACGCGTCGAGGTGTACTCGCCAAACGGGGTCACCACATACGATTACACAAACTCGTCGTTGGTAAATAAAAAATCAGTCGGATATGCGAATCTCACCACCGCTGATGGAATCATTCCGTACACATGGCGAAATAAAATACCTCTCCTTGCATTCAAATCAAACTCTTCCGAAAACACGCTTTTGAGCCGCGTCAAATGTTTCCAGGATGCGCTGAACCACTTGTATTCCATTTGGAAAGACAACATGGACGAGGATGCTTGGACCACAATGCTTGTTTTGAAAAATTATGAAGGAGAAGACTTCGCAACGTTCAGAAACACGCTCCGGAATTACGGCGTCATTCCGGTGGCATCGGTGGACGGTGTTGAGGGTGGCGTTGAAAAGCTTACGCTAGAGGTCAATGCGTCAAATTACGACATCCTCCTCCGCGCAATGAAATTGACAATCCTTGAAAACGGCGGCGGGTACGATGCGAAGAGCGCAAACTCAGGATCCGACCCGAATGAAATGAATTTGAAATCCATGTATGTTGACATCGATTTGGATGCCGACGACATGGAAACGGAATACCAATCGTCACTTGTTGACGTTATGGATTTCGTAAACTCGACGATTCCAGGAATTACCGATGACGTAAAAACGGATTTGAAAATCATCTTCAACCGAGACACTGTCGTCAACACTGCTGAAATAATGTCATATCTCATCGCGTCCGGTGTCAAAATCTCAAACGAGACGCTTCTGTCGCAGGTTCCGTTTGTCGATGACGTAAAGGCGGAAATGGAACGGATCGGAAAAGAGGAAGAGGAATTAAGAAAACTCAATGATCCATACGCCGGCGTTTTCGACGAGGATGAACACGACCACACCGTCGATGACGAAACAGAAGAATGAGGAGGTAACCGCAAATGGCCATCTCCTCGCAAAGCGAAGAATATTGGACTCGCCGATTTGAAAATCTCGAAAAAGCGCAACAGAAGAAGGGCGCCCAATATTATCGTCGTCTTGAAACCGAATATCAGAAAGCGGATAGAGCCCTCCAAGCCGAAATTTCAGATTGGTACGCCCGGTTTGCAAAGAACAACAACATGACTATTCAGGAAGCACGAAAGCTCCTCAACGCCGGCGAGCTTGCGGAATTTAAATGGACCGTGGACGATTACATCAAATACGGCCAGGAAAACGCACTCGATCAGAAATGGATGAAAGAGTTGGAGAACGCCTCGGCAAAGGTTCACATATCGCGTCTTGAAGCGCTGCAACTGTCCATGCAGCAAGAAGTCGAGAAGCTCTATAAAAGCGAACTGGACGGGATGACGCGTCTTCTTGGGGACGAATATGTCGACGGAAAATATCAAAATGCGTGGATCGTTCAGACCGGGACGGGTGTCGGCTCTCCATTCCCAAAGGTCAAAAAATCAGAAGTCGAGAAAGTTCTGTCCAGGCCGTGGACAGCAGACGGAAAAACATTCAGTGACAGGGTTTGGGCTGACCAAAATAAGCTGGTAAATGAGCTCCAATCCGAAATGTCGCAGATGATTCAGCGCGGCGCCGCGCCGGACGAGGCAATCAAAAATATATCTGAAAGAATGAATGTTTCAAAATCTTCCGCCGGCCGGTTGGTCATGACCGAATCGGCGTATTTTTCATCAGAATCACAAAAAGAGACATTCAAAGAACTCGGCGTGCAGGAATACGAATTTATCGCCACGCTAGATGAAAAGACATGTAAAAGATGCGGGCCTCTTGACAAAAAGGTCGCTCCGATGTCATTCTTCAAAGCCGGCGGGACGGCACCCCCAGTTCACCCGAATTGCAGGTGCACCACCATCCCACATTTTGACGATATGGGTGATTGGGGCGCCACGCGGGCCGCACGGGACCAAGAAGGCAAGTATTACGAAGTCCCGTCCGGTATGTCTTTTGAAGAGTGGAAGAAAGAGTTTGTCGAGAAAAAAGAACCGGACAAAACGTTTAAGCACGTCGATTTGTCGAAAGCAGAGAAAGACGTTCCTGAATACGTTTCCAATATTAGGAGAATATATCAAGAGTGGGATGGGGAATACATATCCGAATATGCCATGCCGGCAATGAAAGAACTCGGAATTGAAGCGCCTCTCTTTGTTCGGGAAATCGAAGACATATCTTCCACGCAAGCAGTCTCAGGCAGGAGTAATTTCGAAGACATTGACTCAACGCATCAAAAAATTCAACTTGTTGAACTAAACCCCGCAGATCCACGTTCGGCGGCCCAGAGGGCAGAAGTAGCAAACCACGAATTTTTTCATGCAAAATCATCCATGCTTGAGCATGATATGCTTGAAATGGGGGTTGATGAATGGACGGAGGTCGAAGAGACGATGTGTGAAACAGCGGCATTATATACTTCGCGGGCCGCAGGGTTCGGGGAATTATATCCCTCTTACAACGGATTTATTAACAAAAACGTTCCCTTAATCGTTTCGTCTATTCCGGAATTTGCCGGCTGCAAAACAATAACGGATTTTGGAAAAATAGCAGCAGAATATCGTTTCGGAAGTGCCGCCACAGCAAAGTGGTTGCCATTCAAAAAAATACTTTCTGCCAATTTCGATTACAAAGAATATTATAAAAATTATATTCCATACTTAAATAATAATAAAGATTATATCATAAGTGTTCTCGAAAAAGAAAATCCGAGAACATCGCGGGCACGGATTGTGTCCTTGCTGGATTCGGTGTTGGACGATTTCAAAGGTGGAGCGGTTCCGGCCAGGTCGTTCACACCTTCCGAAGAATACATTTTACAAAAAACGCTTTCGATAGCCATTCAAAATGAAGGAATTAAAAAGGTGACGCTATGATGATGTTAATCCCCGACTCGCTTTTCGTTGATTTAAAAAACGAGAATCGGGTCTATGAGATTTTAGATGAATCTCCTTGCACAGATATGGTTTTTGAGAGAGACAGAGAAAAAAACAAAGAGCGGGCAGAAAAACAGAAAAAAGAACTCACAGATCTCGGAGAGTATAAAATCAGAGATTACTTTTTTGGAAAAGAGTAATTGCAGAGCATGTAAGACTTACTTACATGCTCAAACGTTTTTACAAAACAAGCACTCGCCGTCGAACTTTGGAATCATTTTCTTACATTTATCACACTCTCGGATTGTATAGTTCATAATATTTTCTTCCGGGATTGGAATTCCGTGTATTTTAAACATTGTCATGTCAATATTTCGCATGCACAAATGAACATATGTTGCAGCCATGGGAGACCTTTTCGACCATCCGAAAAAATCGCGCATTTGCGATTCGGTCATGACTGCCGCAACGTGGGTGCACCGGCTGTGACGGAATAGATGGCAATGGATTTTTTTCTGCAGTCCTACTGCGGCTTTCGCCTTTCGGACGATTTTTACAAAATCTCCGTACATGAGTTGCCGACCGGTTCGGTCTACCCACAACGGCGCCTCCGATTGGCCGGCGAACGGATGAAGTCTCAGATATGCACTCAAATACATTTTCGAAACAATCAGCCTGACCCATCTGACGCCTGTTTTTCCATCAACTGGCAGAACAGCGCCGACCGCAACGTCATGATATGCCATCAGCTTCCACATTCCAATTTCTCCGACGCGGAACCCGCCCTCATACAAAGACGAAAGGAACGCCATGTCCCGATATTTTTCAAAATCGTTTTCATTGGATGTTTTCGAAGACAGAATTAAATTAATGACTTCAGATTCCTCTAAAATTTCCTCCGGCATTTTCTGTTTTGATTTTGTGCGGACGGGTGCCACCAATTTCATTTGTTTCTTCCGCGCGGTGAACTCCAAAAGTCGTTTCAATGCTATTTGGTATTTGTACTTCGTATTTTGGCAATTATCCATGCCATTGATAAATTGCAATATCACTCGCACATCCGATTTTTTCATTTTTGAAAAGTCGCATAGGTTATTTCTTGCAAGAACGTACGAATTACACATATAATTGCAAACTGTACTGGTAGATACTTGTGACGCCTCAATATGTTTTTGGAAATCAAAAAGTATTGCCTTCGTCGACTCGGAGAGATTTGGATTGTTCGTGATGTTTCTCATCACGGTTTCCAAATCGCCTTCGATGTTGTGTATTTTTTTCATAGTGTCCACTATCCGATTTAAAAAATGGAACTTTTTAGTATGAAATGACTTTAATCATCATCAAAAAAATCATCCCAATTAATCGGTTCATGAATGTAACCGATATCAAAACCAGCCAGGATGGCTTTTTTTGGATTTGCAAATCTTTCTTTTCTCAATCTTTTTTTCTTTTCATGTCCGTTGTTTCTATTTTCATACCATCCGTCGCAGTGACATTTGTAGAAACTTTTGTCACCACAATATTTACAAGAGAAAAAATCTCCCGTCCTGGCTTTTTCGAATGAAACTCTTTTAACAGTCTCATTAAACATTTTTATACTTTTTCTCAACAATAGAGGAGCAGGAGTGTGTAATACTTCCGCCCCTTTCCGATACTCAATTAAATCATAATAGGAAGGGTTGTATGCCACTTCCAAAGATCGGTCTTTTAAAAAATTGGTTAATTTATTGCTCATATTTCTTCCTCCCATTTATATTAAAAAATTTAATAATTGTGGCTCCATTTCGTTTCGACATTGCCGGCTGCATCGATATAAGTTTCAAACGAGACTATATCTCCCTCACCGTCTCCCGCCAACGGTGACATGTTTTCGGGCATGCTACCGCGGTTAATCAACTGCGGTTTTCCAGTTTCAACGGCTTTCTGAATAGCGGACGCGTATCCGATTTTTCTTTTGTCAGCATGAACGTCTTTCAGAACGGAATCCGGCAATCGAAATCCGGAAATTTTCGCGCTGTTAAAGTTTACATCGTTCTCGAATTCGAAAATCCAAAATTCTTTGTTGATTTTCTTTCCGTCCGTATCCGGCATAATTCGGATAATCGGAATGATTTGTCCGTCGGGGAAAACTATACTTCCCTTTTTCCCGTCAGGGACAATTTCGAATTCATAATCAGTGCCGTTTATCTTTTTTGTAAATTTAGTCATGCTCATTTCTCCGCTCTAATTAAGGTTGTCAATTTTAACAATACATTCAAATTATAAATAGTATTCGGTTTACAATATATTCAATTCCACCAAGGCAGAATTAAAAAATAAAGTCATCCGATTATGTTTTTATTTTCAAATGTCGAGGCGAACCAAAGTCGGTCGACGGTATATTTATATATCACTCTTTCAGAAAAATTACCATTCTGCTAATTCTGAACTCCAGATGGCGAAATCGCCGCTTTCGCGGACGTCACCCGCGATAAAAAACGCAAGCGGAGAGGAAAAACGATGTTCAAAAAAACGAAATTGATTGAATTGGGGGCCGATGAGGCCGTTGCTGAAAAAATCGAAAAAGCTCTTGATGAAGAAGTCAAGCAGTGGATTCCGAAACACAGATTTGACGAAATTGCTGAAGAGAAAAAGAAACTCGAAGCAAGCGTGAAAGAACGCGACTCTCAACTTGAACAACTCAAAAAAACGAGCGGTTCAAACGAGGAGTTAAAAAAGCAAATCGAAACGCTTCAGGAAGAAAACAAAACGAAAACAGAACAGCACAAAAAAGAAATCGCTGCGAAAGAAGCCGAAGCGCGAAAGCTCCGTCGGCAACACATCGATGAAAATGTGCTTCGTGATGCGAAAGCCAAAAATGTGACTGCTACACGCGCGCTTCTCGAAACTATCGACGACGATGAACTCGACGATGAAAAATACGAGAAAAAACGCGTTGATGCTGTCAAAAAACTAGCCGAAGCAGAAGATACAAAATTCCTGTTTGGCGACGGCTCTTCCCCAAAAATCGATCCATTCGTTCCAGGCGGCGGCAAAGCTCCGCCGAACCCGACACTCGGGCAATCATATGCCGCGGAACTGAACAAACAAAACGGATTCATGCCGCCGAAATAACGGCACAAAATTACACTTTTTAAAAACGGAAGTGACAAACGTGTCTTCTTATCCAGAAACCAAAAAAACGTCTGTCAGACCCAATTTCCTCTCCAGTGAAACAGGTCTGATTCAAAAAACATACACCATTCCAAAACCCGATCCTGCAACCCCCGATGAAAACGGCCGCATTATCGTTGCCGGTGGCTCTCTCTACAAGGACGAGGGCGGAAGCCCCATCGGAATCGTCTTCGAAGATGTCGACGTGACGCTCGGCGACGATATGGGAAGCGTCATTGTCCAAGGCCGGGTCCTCATTGATCGCCTCGACTCTGCTGTTTACACGACAGAGGTTCAGGCGGCGCTGAACAAAACAGGAATTTACTTCGACAACCAGCCCGAAGTCGTCAGACCGTCTCAGGTTGTCTAAAAACGGAAGTGAAAAAATGGATATTACTGAACTTATCTCTGACGCAGAGCTTCTTGCGTTTAACCAAACACTCCAAATCAAACAACAACCCCTCTCAGGACGGCTTTTCCCAGGACGTAAAACGAAAACTCTCGAAGCAGAATTCTACCGCATGTCTGAGGGTTACAACGTCCCGACAATGGCTCTTGTCCACGCATTCGACACGGAAACCCACATCGGTACCAGAAAACCGCTCGAGAAAATCAAGTTCGAGAAATTCCTTGTCAAGGAAAAACTTGACCAATCGGAACGGATTCAACAGTGGCAAAACTCCGGTGCCGGAGACGACACACTTGTGAAGTGGGCGTTTGACGACTTTTACCACCTTTCCCAAAATGTCCAAAC
Organism: Methanolapillus millepedarum; assembly: GCF_032594115.1. Taxonomy (NCBI): domain Archaea; kingdom Methanobacteriati; phylum Methanobacteriota; class Methanomicrobia; order Methanosarcinales; family Methanosarcinaceae; genus Methanolapillus; species Methanolapillus millepedarum. The sequence goes on along the minus strand of NZ_CP131060.1, from coordinate 1,924,471 downwards.
CCGCATCGACGTTGAGAACTTCGAAGTCCTCACCACAGGTGCTCTCACAATCAAGGAAAACAACGTCGACATCACAATCGACTATGGCGTTCCGGCCGCAAACAAACCGACGTACGACTGGTCAAACCCGGACCATGACATCCTTGCTGATATTGATGCGATGTACAAAATCGCGCAACTTTCCGGCCACGACGTGACAAAAGTATACACATCTCCGCAAATGCTTTCCCTCCTTCAAAAGAACAACGGTATCAAAACCGCATTGAACGGAAATTCAAATGCCGGGATGTTCGTATCCCAGTCCCGGATTAACGAAATGTTGGGAACACAGTATGGTTTCACCATCGAGACTGTCACAGGCGTTTACAACTACCCGACCCCGGGCGGCGCAATGGCACAAGCGAATTTTTTTGATCCGACCAAATTCGTCATGACCTCCGCAAGTCCGAGCGGTGCAATCGGTACCGGACTTTGGGGTGTAACTCCGGACGAGCTCGCGAAGAAAGTTGATTGGAACACCGCGCAGAACATGTTCATTTTCATGTCTCAATGGTGGGAAAACGACCCTGTCGCTAAATGGTCCCGCGCAAGCGGCGTTTACGTTCCGGTTCTCCCAGATCCGTCCGGACTCGTCATCGGTACCATTGCCGGCGTGACCGGTGGTGCCGGCGTGACCGGTAGTGCCGGCGTGACCGGTACTCTTGGAACTTTGACCGTTGGCTCCGTACAGGGCGCAAACAGTGGCGAAACCGACATTTCGGTTTCCGGAAATACCGGCGCTTTGAAATACAAAACTGCTGCCACGCCTACACCTGTCACCTATGGGCAGACAATTTCAAACGGATATACTGACCTTACCGGCACGTCTCCGTTCACTTTGACCGAACAAGCTGCCGCCAACGGAAAGAAAATCTACGTCGTTGAAATCGATTCGAACAGCAAAGCCGTGAAGGCCGGACAAGCCGTCCTTGATGTGAAACCGTAATCTCTTAAATTGATATGCAGGTGCCTGACCTCACACCTGCTTATCTTTTTCTAAAAAACGTGTGGATGAAATGACAATAATTGACGACGTCAAAATGAGACTCAAGCAGTTTGGTTACGCCGCTGATGATTCCGATAACGATGAAATCACGTGGTGTAAAAACAAAATCGAACGAAAGATTCTCGACTTCTGTCACATTCCAAAAGTCCCTTCCGGACTTTATTATGTTGAAGTCGACATGATCTGCGGTGAGTTCTTATTCGAAAAGAAATCGACCGGCGATGTGAGCAAGTTTGAGAATATCGACTTGAAAAAACCCATTACGCAATCAATCACGGAAGGGAACACAAGCGTCGTTTTCACAACTCCGACGTCAACCCCATCGTCTCGATTGGATTCGTTTATCCAAGCATTACGAAATGGCGGCCCGGGCGCAATGTCTCAATTAGTCAGACACAGGCGCCTTGCGTGGAAGGGACAATAATGCCGATTTACCCGAACGTGAAAGAGGAACTCGAACTTCTTTACGATGGGCGCTGCACCGTTTATTCTTCTGAATCCGTTCCGGACAAGAATGGAGGAGAAACGTTTACGGAAAAACTTCTGTATGAAAATATAGCATGCAGGCGCTCCTCAAGAAGTGTCGTTCAAGCCGGCGACGGGACAACCGCGTCCGTTCAGCAGGTTATTCTCTTGCTGATCGGGGCGGAATATAACATTCCACCGGGTTCAAAAATCGTCATTACACAATTTGGAAAAACAGAAACGTTTACGAATTCGGGAGAGCCGGATTTCCATCAGTCTCATCAGGAAATTGTCTTACAACTGATTGATACGAAGGCGTGATTACCATGTCAAAAGATGTCGAAATCAATATTGACGATTTGATTGAGTTCCGAGACGAACTCAAAAAACTCGTCGATGTTGAACTGAAAGAGTTTTTCGAAGCCGTCGCGAAGGAGCTCGCCGCACGGTTTCTGGCCTTGGTAGTCCCTGCGACGCCGACCGGAATATACCCAAACGGATCCGGAAAAGTCGGAGGAACTCTAAAACGCGGATGGACGGCAGGGGAAGAAAAAAACGCATATGCTTTTGCAAAATCCATTGATATAAAAAATACAGGGGATAAGTATTCAATCGTCATTTCAAACCCGGTCGAATATGCATCATATGTCGAATATGGACATCGAACGGTGACGGCGTCGCGGTTGGATTTGACAAAAGAAGAGGCACAGGACAAAAAAATGTGGGTAAGAGGCAAGTTCATGATGACACGAACGGAGCTGATCTTGAATCAGAAATCACCTGAGGTTATTGAACGATATCTAACGGAATTTCTGATGTACATATTCGGATAAATGAAGCGGAAGGCAAAAAAAATGGCAGATGATTGGCTGAATGCGATTATAGGGGATTACTCAAAAGAGGTTCTCGACGAATATTATTCAGACGACACTCCGGAAAACCCGAAACCGAAACTCGGGATTGCCGGCCGGATCCGCGAAACATTTCCGGATACGGATGAAAAGAAATACAAGATTTATTTCCGTGACGATGTCACCCAGGGACTCGAAGAACCGTGTTTCTTTATCATGCGCCTGTTAAGCGCCACGCGTGAAGTCGTTTACCCCCGATTCAGTCTCAACACGTCGTTTGATGTTCATTATTTCCCAACGCCGAATACAAAAACACGATTCACAGAAACCGCAACAGTAGAGATGATGTTGCAGGACATTCTTGAATTTATCATAGTTATTGACCCCGAAACAATGCAAACGTTTCAGATACATGGTACCGGAATCAGGGCCGAGATGCATGATGACGTTTTACACTGTTTCGTTAATTACAACACCCACTTCATAAAGCCCGTTCCGAAAGAGCCGGCGATGGAGGAGGTTGAACTTACACAAAAAGTGAAGTGACAACATGGCAAAATCAAAAACGGTTACAGATGAGGAAGCCCCCCCGGCTAAATTCACACCACCTGAACAGAGCTTTTCAAAAGAACAGTTTTTGAAAAGCCCAAAATATCGTTCAAAGCGAGACGTTTTGAACGCCATTCTTGAAAACGACAAAAAATACACAAAAACAGAAGTTGAGAATGCGATCAAAAGATTCTCTTCGCAGAAAATCAACTAAACTTGAAAACAGAACGTAAAAATTGACAGTTCGCCTGTTCAATTTTTATGTGTGGACAACTCAACCAAAATTTACTATCTGATTAAAACAAAAACGGAGATAAAATAATGGCAGCAGGCGGAGGAACATTCCTCACACAAAACAAAAAACTGCCGGGCGCATACATCAACTTTGTATCTGCCCAAGCTGTTTCTCAGGCGCTTTCCGACCGTGGAATTGTCGCTTTCGCAACCAACCTCGATTGGGGACCCGAACACGTTGTCATGAATGTGACAAACACGGACTTCCAACGTGATTGCATGAAAATCTTCGGCTATCCCGCGACCAGCCCGAAAATGAAAGGACTTGCCGACCTTTTCCAAAACGCAATTCGAGGCTACATCTTCCGTCTTAATCCGCCGACCGGAACAAAGGCGGCCATCGAATACATCACCGATGACAGCGAAACCATCCTTGTCGGGACGGCACGGTACACCGGCGCACGCGGGAATGACATTTCCGTCAGGATCGAATTAAACATCGATTCCCCGGACACACCAACCCCGGAAGAGCCGGCTCTTTACGATGTGACGACTTACGTCGGAGACACCGTCGTTGACAGCCAGACAAAAATCACAGCGATGTCTCAGATCATCGACAAGGAGTTCGTCGTCTGGAACAAAGCCGGAACGATCATGGAGCTCATCGCAACAGCAACCGGCGGGACAACCGCGCAATCCACCAACGCCGACATCGAAGATGCGATGGCCAAGTTCGAACCCTACCAATACAACATCTTCTCGACAGACGTTGTGCCGTCCGCCTCCTTGGTTGCATATATCAAATCGTATGTGACACGAGTCCGCGAACAGACGGGTGCCAAAATGCAGGCGGTCATCTATGCCCCGACTGACATCGGCACGTCCGTCGACTATGAGGGAATCATCTCCGTTCAGAACAACGCAATCGTCGATGCGACCACGTTGAAAACGGAAGATGGGTTCTCCAAAGCAGCTCCCTGCTTTTGGATTGCGGGGGCGGAGGCCGGGTGCGCTGTTAACAAATCGCTTACAAACGCGGTTTACAATGGATCGTTCCTTGTCAACCTCGATTTCTCTCAAGACGATTTGGTGTCATTTATCGACAACGGCCGCTTTGTCCTTTACAGGGATGGAGACGACGTCCGCGTTTTGACTGATATCAACGGTCTTACCACCTACACGCTTGAGAAAAACGCCGATTTCAGCAACAACCAAACAATCCGTGTCCTCGACCAAATTGCCATCGAAACGGGAATTCTATTTTCGGAAACGTTCCTCGGCAAAGTTCCGAACGACGAAGACGGCCGCATTTCGTTCAAAGATCAGCTGGCTGACATTTTCAATCAGCTGCAGGATTTGCGCGCGATTCAAAATTTTGATTACGACGAGGACATCAGCGTTTGGAAGGGTATCACAAAAACGTCCGTCGTCGTCGACACGGCGGTTGAACCGACGAACGTCATGGAGAAACTCTACATGACTGTCCGTGTCGGATGAGGAGGTGAAAAACAATGACAATGAAATCAGAAGACGCAATTTCCGGATCACTCGGAAAATGTTACATTGTTCTTGACGGAAACCGCTACGACTGCATCAATTTGATTAAAATCGAAGCGAAGAGCGAAAAAAAGAAAGTCGAAGTTCCGATTCTCGGGAAGCCGGGTAAAGGAAACAAAGCCGCTGGATGGAACGGTACAGGTTCCCTGTCGTTCCACTACAACAGTTCGATGTTCCGCGAACAAGTCCATGAGTATATCAAGACCGGGAAGGATTTTTACTTCGACATCGAAGTCCTGAACGAAGACCCCACGTCCTCCGTCGGCCGCCAGTATGCAATTCTCAAGAACTGCAACCTCGACAACGCAACACTCGCGTTGATCGACTCCACTGCGGAATACCTTGAGGACCCGTACGATTTCACGTTCGACGACTACGAGTTGCCGGAGAAATTCACAACGCTTGAAGGAATGCTCTGATTTAATCAGAGCTTTTCTATTTTTAAAAATTTTTAAAATTATAAGGAGGAGTAACAATTACCGGATTAAAATCATTTTTCAAAAACAAATCATCGCCCGAACCTGTAGAGTATGCCGCATCAAATCGCTTCACGGACGAAGAAGGAAATCCACTGAAATGGGTTATTCGACCCCTTAACTCTGAAGATTATGACAATATTATTGAAGGGTCTACAAAAGCAATCGGAAAAGGGCGAGAACGCGCCATGAAGACTGACATCAATGCATTCAGCAAAGGCGTCGTGACACGTGGCGTGATTCATCCAAATTTGCTCGACGCCGAGTTACAAAACAGCTATGGCGTTCATACACCCGGAGATTTACTCAACAAAATGCTCACCGCGGGCGAGTTCATAAAACTCCAACAGAAAATTTTGGAAATTTCAGGATTGGATACCACTATCGAAGATGATATCGAAGAAGCGGAAAACTGATTCGGTCGGATGGAATTTCTGCATATGCGCACGTTGCGCTTCAGAAACTCCACATCCGACCACTTGAATTTTTAAAAATGGAACAAAAAGAGCAGGCTTTTGTCATTGCATCAATCAACATCCGGCAAAAGGATGAAGAAGCGGAAGCAAAGAAGCTCAAAAGTAAAACTAAAAAATAAAAACGGATGAGAGAATGGGAACTATAGAAACGTCTATCGTAATGAACGATTACGTGTCAAACACGATTGCAGGAATCCTCCGCACAGTTGACATGGCAATCCGGTCATTTGAAATGGCGGATGCCGCCACCAATAAGATGGCAGAAGCCGCCGTTCGGTCAGCCCATGATTACGATTTAGTTACCCAATCAATCGATAACACAGCAGCAGCTCTTGAAGCAGTTGAATCTGCTGCCGGTGCGGTAGAGTTGAACAATTTGGTGGCAGATACCGCTCAAGCGGCGCAGAACGTGAATGACCTCGCCAACAATGCTCAAAAAACGGTTGGTCTTAACCAGCGGATGGCGGAGATGTTCCAGAGGGTCAAGGGCGGAATTAACGAGTCCGCCCGCGCCCAATCCCAACTGAATGATCAGATCCGGCGGGGAGAACAAGACGCCAACAATCTGATTGGGACTGTAAAACGTCTTGCTGTAACTCTTGGAAGCATTTACACTCTTAAACAAAGTCTCGCCTTATCGGACTACATCGTCGGGTCGAACGTCCGTCTCGGATTAATCAACGACGGGAATCAGTCCGTTCGGGAATTGCAAGACATGATTTACAATTCTGCAAACTCGGCCCGCGCAGGCTATAGTCAAACCATTGAGTATGTTTTTGATTTGGGGATAAATGCCGGCAACCAGTTCGAAACAAATTCCGAGATGATCGGCTTCATTGAAATTTTAAGCAAACAATTCGATTTAGCGGAAGCGAGCGCGTCCGAAGCCGACATGGCCATGCGAACGTTGACGCAGGCGATGGCAAACGGACAGTTGCAAGGAGAATTCAAATCAATTGCCAAAAACGCTCCTCTGCTTGCCAATGCGCTTGAAGAATCGCTTGGCGTGTCACGTGAACAACTCAAAGAAATGGCAACGGAAGGAAGAATCACTGCAGAGATGATTAAAAGCGCCGTCTTCTCAATTGAAGATTCTTTGAATGCTCAATTAGCTAACAATCCGAAAAAGTGGTCGGATTACTGGAAGACGTTTAAAAATGACGCTCTTCATTCATTCCAGCGTGTTTCTTCTCAGTTGTCATATCTCGCAAACACCGACGCAATCAAAAAAATGGTTCAGACTACAACCGACATGGTTGACCGCCTCCTCAACCAGATTGCGCACGGCATACAGAACATCACGGCGATCGCCGAGACTCTTTCACAGAAAGCGGGTTTTGACCAATTCATTTCCGACGTGACGGCGGGGATTTCTCTTGTTACCGAACTTGTTTTGATTTCGTTTGATTTGATTGGGCGCGGGGCAATGTGGGTTGCGGATAATTGGGAATGGTTACGGTATGTCGTTTTTGGAGTTGCAGGGGCGTTTCTTGTTTATAAAACAGCGGCGCTTGGTGTTTGGGCTGTGCAAAAAACTCTTGCTATTGGAACAACTATGTTAACTATACTGAAATCAATTGATACAACGGTCACATATGCACTAGCAACGGCCGAGGAGAGAGAAGCAATGGCAGCAGGTATTGCTGCATTAAGTAACTTATTGTTAGCAGGCTCCATCTATCTTATTTTAGGTGCTATTATTCTCATCATTGCTATCATCTACGCGGTCGTCTATGCGTTTAACAAGTGGACAGACTCAACAGTCTCCGCAACAGGAATCATAGCCGGTGCAATAAACGTCATGGTGACGGCGATTACGAATAACATCAAGTACCTCTACAACATCTTCCAATCCTTCGCCGAATTCTTTGAAAACGTATTCAAACACCCCGTTTATTCAGTTCAGCGCTTGTTTGTTAATTTGTTCTTGAACATTTTCGATTACATCCTCTCTTTCGACCCAACAGGAATGCTCCAAAAAACGTTCGGCGGAATGAGGGACATGATTGAAAACAACATGAACACGATGATGCCTGACGATTACATCGTTCGCACAAGAGCGGAATATGCAAACGTAGCAGACTCGTACAATTCCGGTTACGCTTGGGGGCAGGGCGCCGAAGAATCACTGATGATGGCGATGGACGGGCAGATGTTAGCCCTCAATGCGGAAGAACAGGTTTCCTTGTTAAACAACATCAACAAGAACACCGCATCTTCCGCAAACTCTCTCAAATTGGATGACAACACACACGCGAAACTCCGCGAATTCGCCAAGAACGAATTCGTAAACAGATTCACGACTGCTGAAATAGTCATCCAAATGGAGAATAATAACACATTCAACAATCAAACTGATGTCGACGGTTTCATGTCTGCACTGACAGCGGCCGTGAAAGAATCCGTCGATACCACAAAAGAGGGGGTGTGAGATGGCCGGCTACACAGGCTATGATTTCTATCTCGACGGGGTCCTCCTACCCGTTACCCCCTCCTCTCTCACAATCAAAACACCGGGTCAGAGCACAACGTTTGACGTCATCAACTACTCTGAAATCAGCGAGCTCAAGAGTCCCGGACTTCGAGAAATCTCATTTGAATTTTCGCTTCCGAACAATCCGGAAAACCTCCCGTTTGCAAAAAGCGGCGCGCAGCCTCCGAGATACTATATTGAGAAAATTGAACAACTCAACCACGGGAAACGGACATTCCAATTTATCATCAATCGGAAAACACCGCAGGGGGTGCGTTTGGACGATACGAACATCACAGTGTCAATATGGGATTTCCAAACAAAAGAGGATGCAGAAGACGGAAACGATTTCAAGGCATCAATCGTTCTAAAAGAATTTCCCAAACACACGACGCAATTTATTACCGTCACGAACGGAACGACATCCGTCAAAAAAACGACGGATGACAACAGATGGGCAACAACCGGCGTCCCGAAAACATATACAATCAAAACCGGGGATACGCTCTACAATATCGGTAGGACGTATTACAACAACGGAAACGCATGGAAAAAAATCGCGCAGATGAACGGTATTACCGACCAATACAACATAAAAGTCGGAACCGTCCTCTCAATGCCTGAATATTTCGGGGTGCTTTAAATGGTTACAATCGACCTGAAAATTGCGTCGGGGAATAAAATCTACACCCCGATTGTCGAAAACAACGTCGAGGTGCATCTTGAGAAGAGGGGCGCACCGGGGACGCTCACATTCGTTTGCCTGAATGACGGGTCTGCCGTGTTTGACCTTGGGTCTGCCGTCACGCTGAGAATCAACGGCGTAAACATGTTTTACGGATTCATTTTTACAAAAACGAGTGATAAAAGCAATCACGTATCCGTTACGGCATACAACCAACTCCGTTACTTAAAAAACAAATTCACATACGTTTTCGAAGACAAGCGCGCGGATGAGATCCTAAAAATGATTGCAGACGACTACGGCCTCCAAACGGGAGTTCTCGCCAACACAGAGTACATGCTTCCGTCCTACGTCTGTGAAGGAAAAACGCTGTTTGACATCATCGAAACGGCTCTCGACTACACATTTGACGAGACCGGAACGGAATGGGTGCTGTACGACGATTTCGGAAAAATGACGCTTGGAAATCCGGGGACGATGAATTACGGACTGTTAATCAATTCTGAAACGGCAGAGGATTTCGGGTACGAAACAACAATCGAGGACATGTATAACGACATTTTCCTCGCAAAAATCGACAAAAACAAAAACGTTGTCGAAACCGTTCAAAAAACGGATGCAGAGAATGTCCGGAAATATGGTTTGTTGAGATATTATGAAAACGTGACAGACGAAACGAAAACACTCCAAACAAGAGCGGACGCTCTTTTGGAAATCTACAACCGAGTTACAAAAAACCTGTCAATTGCGGACGCAGTCGGAGACCCGCGCGTTATTCCGGGAAGTCTCGTATATTGCAGTCTGCAACTCGAAGATTCAGTTTTAATCCTCAACAAAGCTCTCAAAGTCAACACTGTAACCCACAAATTCACAAATGAGAGTCACAAAATGGATTTGATTCTCGAAGGCGGTGAGTTCACAGCATGACCGGGTCCGCAAACGCATTGACGGCTCTTGTAAAACAAGCGGCAGTTGAAGCCGTTGCCGCCGGCAATCCGGCGGAAATCCGAAAAGGAGAGGTTATCTCTGTCAATCCGCTGCAAATCAAAACAGACGAGTTTCTGACTCTCTCGGAAAAGCAGCTGATTCTCACGGAGGCGATCAAAGATACGATCGTTGAGGTGTCAATCCAATGGACGACCGAAGAGGCCGCCTTGCATACGCATGGCGTTCGGGGGAAGAAAGGAATGGTCGTTTACAGAGCACTTGAAGTCGGAGATATTGTCCTTCTTTTAAGAATGCAGGGCGGACAGCAATTCATCGTCATCGATGCAATCAAAAGAATCAGGGAGCGGACGTTATGAGCAATTTACTTCCGACGCCGGAAATCGACATCAACGATTTTGAGGTCGTCGATGAGCCCTCAAAAACATATCGGATGCTTATCCATCAAAACCGCGTTGTCGGGTTCACAGACGGCCGTGAAGCAGTTGAACAGATGGTCTACAAGCGCTTGTTGACTGAAAAATACATTTATGCAATTTATGACTGGGATTGGGGTCTTCAGACGAACGATTTGTACGGCAGACAAGTCGATTATGTGGCCTCCGAACTCAAACGGCGGATTCCGGACGAACTCTACAAAGACGAACGGATTACGAATGTTTACAATTTCAAATTTGAAAATACAAAAACGAATGTGCACGTCACGTTTAACGTAGATTCAATTTACGGAGAATTTGAAGCACAGCTGGACGTGATTTACGCATGACTGAGCAAGCACTTACAGTAAAATATACTTTCCAAAACCTTCTTGATTCATACACCTCCGGATTTCCGGCCGTCGACAAACGGCAGGGCTCAATCGTCTATGATTCCGGCTCTGCGTTTCTTTTAGAGCTTACACAGTATTACATCGAGCTTGAAAAAATTGAAAACAATCAATATCCGGACACGGCTGACCGGGAAAGCCTCCTCAAAATGGCAAGAGAGCAAGGGATTGTCATTGAGACCGCAACGCCGTGTATTTCCCGCGGCGTTTTCAACCTGAATGTCCCGATCGGCTCTCGGTGGAATCAAGGGGATATGAATTTCACGGCGCGGGCACAACTGAACGATACGGACGGTAATCCGATTTACGGAAATTTCGAAATGGTCTGCGACACGGCCGGAACAATCGGAAATGCCTATCTCGGACCATTAATCCCGATTTCGCAATCTATTCCCGGACTCGCACGCGCCGACTTGACAGAAGTTCTCATTCCCGGACGGGATGACGAAGACACTGAAAGCATTCGCGAAAAGGTGATTGCATCTTATTTCACGATGAGTTACGGTTTCAACCGCGCCCAATACATTTCCGTCACGGAAAGCCTCCCGGGTGTCGGCGGCGCAAAAGCCCAGCGCGCACCGACCGGCGGCGGAACGGTTTCCGTTCAAATCATCAACTCCGAATTTAAAGCGCCGTCCGACATTCTCATCACTGAGATTCAAACAGCACTTGACCCGGTCGTAAATGCCGGCGAAGGATACGGCCTGGTCCCGATCGGGCACCGGTGTACCGTCACCGGCGTTCGGAATGTTACAATTGATGTCGGCCTATCAGTGACTCTTCGGGAAGGGTGGACGTGGGATGACGTGTTGCCGCAGATCGAGGATAGGTTAGACAATTACTTCCTCACGATGGCAAAAGCGTGGGCGGATGAGCCGAATCTTGTTGTCCGCGGCGCGCTTATTATCACGAATCTGATTACCGTCACCGGACTCCTTGATATTCTAGAAGTGCAGCTGAACGGCGCCGATGTAAACGTTCCCCTCGAATTCGACGAAATCCCGATTCTCGGGGCCGTAACACAAATCGTATGAGGTGAATCTGAATGGTCGAAGAATTGATTACCCGTTATCCGCCGTTTCTGCAGGCGTATCAGGAGTACAACCAAATATCAAACGGTGCGACGCCGCTGCTCCGGATTGCATACGCCGAAGCGCAGCGGGTTGCACGAGACCGTTATATCGACACGGCGTCGAAATACGCAATCGAGCGATGGGAAAAAATACTGCACATCACGCCGTACGGGACCGACACGCTCGACATTCGCCGGTTCCGCGTCAAGGCACGAAAAAACGAACGGTTACCGTACACAGAACGGTTCCTGGGGCAACAATTGGCGTCTCTTTGCGGCCCCACTGGATATTCAATGACAATTGAACCGGCCGAGTGCACGATGCATGTCAAAATTACGGTCGGAAATATTCGGAACTTTGAAACAGTTCAAGACTTCCTCGAACGGACAGTCCCGCTGAATATAGATATTACGCTGACGCAACTTTACAACAAACACGGCGAAATTAGAAATAAAGGATTTACGCATGGCGATTTGTCAGCGTATACTCACAAGGAAATCAGAGAATCTGAAACATTGTTACAATAATCTCAATTAAAAAACGGAAGAGAGAGACATGCAATTTACACCGAACTATACTCTGAAAAAACCGGAACCTGATGACGATTACAACGTTCAGGATTTCAATGACAACGAAGACATCACCGACGCGACGATGAAGGGTTTTGACACAAACATCAAAACAATCAACGAAAAACTCGCCGCCGGCGTGGGGGATTACACCGAGCCGACAATTAAGGCCGCTCCAACGGAATCCTCCATTCTTGATGGAGATGCGTTTGTGAAAATCGCCGCAAGCGACGGGAAGATGAAGAGAACAACGTGGACTTACATCAAATCCGCTCTTAAAACGTTCTTTGATACCGTTTATTCTCCAAAATCTCACGCGTCCGCGGGAACTGATTACGGAACAGGAACGACAACTCAATACGGCCACGTGATGGTTATTGACAATATAAACGAGGGGACTTTGATTGCGGGACATGTCCTATCGGCGAAGCAAGGTAAATTGTTGAATGACAGCATTTCAGGACTTCAGTACGAGATGGGCAATTTATTGCCAAACGCGTTTGGAACATACGTTTCACTCAGCCGCGATGATGACGAGTTCTTAATCAGAGGGACATCAGGGGAAGATAGAGTTATCGGGGCAACAACATATTCATCGCTGGTGTCTCGATTGCAAAATTCGTTTTCGCCGAGATCTCACCAATCCGCTGACAACCGATACGGTCTCGGAACAAAAACAATGTTCGGACACGTCAAAACCATTGACGCAGTGACATCGTCGTCATACACGGACGGCGAAGCACTCTCGGCGAAACAAGGATATGACCTTAATCAAAAAATCGAAAATAACAAAATGAGTGCGGTCATTTCAGCCGCATCTCGAAAATCCACGCCAGCGACAACTGACAGATTCCCGTATCAGGACGTCGCAAGTGGAAATGTTGTCTACGCGACCATCGATGATTTCAAATCAGCAATAGGTGGTGGCAGTGTCGGGATGATTGCAACAATTCCGGCAGCTGCATGGACGGGGTCTGCTGCCCCATATTCTGCAAATGTGTCCGTTCCGGGAATGACGGCATCGAAAAACTACATTGTTTCGCAAGCCCCAGATACGGTGAACGAATACAACGAATTTTCCACATGTGGACTCAATTCATATGCACAAGACATTGACCAAATTACAATCAGGGCATACCGGTCGAAACCGACGATTGATTTGAAAATAAAAGTAATCATTCTCGGGTGATTTTATGGTAGGAGTGGATGATTTCTGTATAGGCGGTGAATGGTTCCGTCTAGAGAAGCTATACAATTTGGCCAAAAGCAAAAACACAACAGTCGCCGCCATAAAGCGCGGCGATGATGGTTTAATCGTTGCAATCGGATACAGAGGATTCATTGCGACCGCAACCGACCTTTTCGGAGAATGGACCGCAAACGAATCGTTTGCGGCCATGTTTGGGACCGGCAGCATAAATACAAGTCTGCGTGACATTGAATACGGGGGAGGATATTGGGTCGTCTGCGGTACAGGAAGCCCTACGAAAGGATATGTTTTTTATGCAGCAGACCCACGAGGAACATGGACGAAATCAACAATAACTACAGCATCGACCACTTCATCAGTAATTTTTATGAACCGTATTAAATACGGCGGCGGCAGATGGGTACTCGGAAGTAGTAACCAGGGAACTACCACAGACCCTGGGTTGAGATACTCTACATCTACACCACCCACATCTTTTACAAATGTAACCACGTCTTCGGACATGGAAGGTAGTATAATCGACTATGATGGCACATATTGGATAGCTGCTGGAGGTGACCCTGCGTCGTATTCATACATGGTTTCAACAAACGCGTCGTCGTGGACGAAAAAAACAGGGCCGTATGAGTCTGGAAGTTCAACATGGGCAGTCGGTGCGGCAGTTACGAAATATAAAAATGCCGTCTATTACGCCGGGAAAGGTGGGAGTTTGTTCACAGCTCCAAACTATAATTCCTCATGGACGTTTGTTGTGAATGGACTAAATCCAAAGGCAGAAACATCAGGTGCGAATTTCCTCAACGGTGACGGGGCATTGTATCTCGGCTCACGAGAATCTGTACAATACTCGAATGATCCGTCGGCTGGGTCATTTGAGTATGATGTAGAGTTAACATCTATCATGGAATCAGAAACTACCGGCGTTTTCAACAGGTCGTCATTTAAGGGCGGATTCACCTATTCTGACTACACGGCCGCGCTTATTACAGAAGGCGGCGCCTATTACAAAAAAACAGGCAATCCTCTAAAAACAGCCATCATTACAGCTCCTATCGCATCTTCTTCGAATTATCAAACAACAATTTGGATAAACAAGAGCGAGTTGCCAGCCGGTACTCAATATTTGGACTTCGAATTCAACGGTCAAAAAGTTCCGCATATGCTGGATTGGCAGGACAGCACCGGTTTCATGTACACCCTGAAATTACAACTTGCCGCCGGCGCAAACAACATATCAATATCAAAATCAGATACAGATAAAAGCGCACCCGCAAACTGCGGATTCACCCGCTTTGATGATTTCAGAACCGGCGTGCCGGCCGGTTGGTATGAAGGCGCCGCCGCAACGACGACGACTTGGACTGGGTCCAGATTCGCGTATTCCGCGACATACGGAGGCGTTGTCACAGGCGCGTATTTCTCCCGCGTTGCAGGCATAACGGCGGGCTATAATGGATTCATGCTTCCGAATGCGAGCGCGCTTCCGGATTACACAGACAAGACGGTTGAAGTGTTTGCCACTCTCAACAGAATTACAGGTGGCAGCGGAGACGGTGACAACAAAGGGTTGTATTTCAGCATCACGTCCGGGAATACAACAGGCTCCGCATCAACGACGGTAGACGGCATAAATGCAAGAGCATCGTATTATGTTCAAGTCATGAACATCGCGTTAAGCACCGTAAGCAATTTTGTTAACTACAGCTCGCCTACTGCAATCCCATATCCCTGCCCGGCAATTCTTGGTTGGGAATCCGGTGCCACTACAACGAAAGCGCACTGGTACGATTTAACAACGCACCAAAAATACGAATCAAATGAAGTTACAAGAACCCGCCCATCTGTGAAAAATATTATATTTTACACAGGCGGGGAAGCGAAAGTTTTCCATTGGTTCAGAATCCGGGAAAAATCTATCGGCGAAACATACGTCATCGTGTGACGAGGATAACAATAAATACAAAAATATCTTAACTAAATTAAAATAAAAATCGGCGGCATCCGATTTTTATTTTTCGAATATTCTAAAAAACGAACATGATAGGCGTTATTTGATGGACGACATGAAATTAACAATTTTAGCGGCAGGAGCGGCAGTCGGTGCATTCATCGGGGGGTGTCTCGGTGGGTGGGATTTTGCGCTCATGACGCTTTGTATCTTTGCAACCGCCGATTTTATTACCGGCACCGGTTTGGCAGCTTTGGGCCTATCAACAAAAACAGAAACGGGCTTTCTGTCATCGGTTGCGATGGGCAGGGGATTGATGCAGAAGTTCTTCATTTTATTTCTTGTTCTCGCGGCATACCGACTGGATGAGCTGATGAATACGAGTTACTTGCGCGAAGCTGTTATTTTCGCATTCATTTTCAATGAATTGCTGTCTTTGACAGAACACGCAATCGTATTAGGGCTGCCGATTCCGGCACCTCTCAAAAACGTGATACAAACGTATCACGCTCCGAAACAAAAAAACGAAAAAACGGATGATAAAAAATGACTATCGAACAGATGATTTACATCGCATTGATGATCGGAGCGATCGTTATCACTTCTATCGTGATTAACTATTACTCCAAAAAGACCGGACGCAACGTCCGCGAAGACATGGACAAAATTTACGATTCATGCCTTGTGATTAAAAAGGCGGCAGATGACGGAAAATTCACAGAAGAAGAGAAGAAACAAGTTCTTGAAGCTATTGAACTGATCGGAGATTCTATCTATCCTTACATCGATTTTATTGAAAAATCCGGTATACTTGATGTAATTTGGATTAAAATTAAATCAGGAATCGCCGGATTTTGGTCAAAAGTTCAGAAAAATTAAAATCAGGGTGTGCAATCGGGGCGAGGGTAGGGCATCTACCCGGCGTTATATTGCCCCGACCGCAAATCAATCAATATGACTGATTTATATAAAAATATATTTACTCCATTTTGGTAATTGAAAGTGGAGGCTTACGCCTCCTTTAAATTCGCAGCCGCCATTTTAAAGGCAGCCTACTAGACTACTCCGGTGCCTGCAGAAGCTGGTTCCGGGACTCCGAGCGAGATCAAAACTGATCCAACAAAGATACCGACCAAACCGGCACCTATTTCGACTAGAAATTGTGATATGTTCATTTTTTCACCTCCAGACGCCCTTTAGGGCGACATGAGGATCAAAGCCCATATCGAATAGGGTTTTAAAAAAGTCTGCTTCTTAAAGAAACATTAGCATCAAAACATCTCAAAAATATATAATATTTATGGAGGATATTATAATTTTCAAAAAAAGAAATATCGTTGAAGGCGAATTCGTTTTTGTTCTTAAATGGTTGTCAACGGGGTATGAAGCAACACAAATGGCAAGCGCGGAATTCGTTTTTGGGTTCGTTTTTTATTCCGAGATTCTCGCCTTCAACAATTATATTTTAAGAATATGATTATATAAATGTTGTCTTTTGCACTCGTTTTTGGCTTACACAAACGACACAGAAGATAATACAAAAACCATCCTCTCAGTATTCTTTTTAAACAGAGAAATGTTAAATCTGCCTTGGCAGATTTACATCTCTGTCCGGTACGGGATCCACGTGTTCGTTTTGAGACCCCATGTTCCGTTGGTCTGGGGTTCGATGAATAGGATCTCCTCTTCTGTTGTCACGATGTAGTCGAATGCGTGCGCCGACACGCCGTTTTTGTCTTGCCGGCTCCCTTCAACCTTCCCGACTGCGAGGAAGCCGTCAAGTTCTCCTGCACGGCCTTTGAACAGCGTTGCGAAATCCTCGCAATCAAAGTTTTTCTTTGCCTTCAGTTCTTTGATTGTAGCGTCCTTTTCTTCCCCCGATTTTCCGGAACTTTCGATTTTCGCGATTTCTTCCGCAAAATTTATGTCGGATTTGTATACAAGTTCCTTCACACCAAATGTTTCTGCTTGTGCCATGAACCATTTTTTGTCGACAAGCATTTTATATTGGTCATTGACAACAATGTCATCGCATTTCAACTCCCGTCGAAGGAAATTAATCATTTCCGTCTTGGTCCAATATATCTGCTTCTCTTGCTTCGGGTAACTGCTAAATCCGTTTTCCGGATTTCCGATCGGAATTGGAATGAAATCCGTTTTTAAAAAAGAAAAGATCGTTTCAAATATCGTTTTTAAGGTCACCGTTTCACTTCACAATCATACGTTTTTTAATCGGGACAGTTTGTGCTCCCGGATTTTTTTTCTCTTCGCGGTATCTGTAAATTTCAATATACATTCTGGAAAAATACAATGCGGTTCTTTTTTCAAGAAATCTGGCTCTCTATTTTCTTTTCTCGATCCCCCCCGCAAAACGCTTCCCAGTATGTTTTATCTTTGCAGTTACACTACAAATCCGTTTAATCCCATTTTTGCCCGGTGTGGGACTACAATCAATAACAACATCAAACATCACTTTTCACCCTTCGGGAAATCTGCTTCTAATTCCTCAATTCTTTTTTTTCGTCGTCTACCGTTAACGTGCTCGATGAGTATGCTAACGAGTGCCCACAAGAACAACAAAATCAATATCAATAAGAATATTACAACACAAACGACCAAAACGCCTGTCGTAAGCCCGGCACCTATCACACAATACTCAATAAAATGTTCAATCATTCCACTCATTCCTTTCACTCCTCAATAAAATGTTCAATCATATCTCTTCCTCATTTAGTTTGTATAGTCTGTGAAACCCAACATTTCTGGCACAGAACTCCAGAGCCGACTTTAAATAATTCATTTGTATTTTTACCGCATTTTTGGCACTTCCAATCGTGTTTGGAAGGAAAACCACAATCTTCTTTAATCCATTCTTCGACTTGTTGAACCAGGTCGTCATCTTCTTCAGAACCGGTGACGTAAGTTTCAGTTCTTTTTGATTTTGATCTCCTCTTCATGTTTTTTACACCGCATGCATTATGGACCATTCTGCCCCCATATTGCAAAACAGTATAGACATTTTCCATCCTCCATCCATCCATGCTGATAAATCCCGCCGCACTCATCGCAGACGACAGCGTCGTGCTCCCCGTCTGCCAGTTCGGACATGAGAGTTCGTAGGGCAAAATAACCATCCGCGTGAATTTGGGCCCCTATGTATTTTTCCAACACATCGACTGCTGCTTCTCTACTTACCTCAACAGTTTCGTTCGATCTTTTTCTCGATCCTTTTTGCAACCATCCTGCTCGCGGCATCGTGCGAACACGCATAATTGTGTGTAATATTTCATCGGTTTTAGTCATAATTCACACATCCAAAATCAGAGGGGGTGCCGTATTTTTTTAAATGTTCGATTAGGTTCTTTTCGAGAGTGTGGCGGTCCAGTTTCCGTTTTCCGCTATACCGTTTTATTCCATGTTTGTCGCAAGCGTCCTCAATGTCTCCAATCATATAATTCACATAAATCATATTTTCGATGGAATCCGTCATCGTTTCTTGACATTTTTGACAATTTTGATTTCGGAGAGTTGCGCGTTCGGCAACTCTCCTTTTTGTGGTTTTGATAAATATTTCATGCTCAACAACGTGTCCGCATTTGTGCGTTATTATAAAATCCATTCCTCTCACTCCTCATTTTATATTCTCAAATATGCTTCTTTTAAAGGCTCAAAATCCGAAAGGTCTGCTAATGAAAGTTCAACGGTTTCCCCCTCTGCTGTTTCAATGTTTAAAACAGGGTCTGAACTTTGACCGATTGCATTTTTATTATCATCAACCCAAAGCTGATGTAATAAAAGTTCAAGAGCTTTCGCCGCTTCTGAAATCTCTTTCAATTGTTCTTTTTTTTGTTTGTTTATTCTCATAATCGTTACTCCGTAAACTCCTCAATTTGAGGCTTCTTTGTCCGGATTCAAAAACTTTCCACAAATCGGACAATAAGTGCAGACATAATTGTGAAATTTGGTTTTTCTCGAAGTTCCGTCGGATTTTCTGATAGTTCCGACAAGAGGAAGCGCAACTGTCGTATAAGTCGCCGTTTCGCCGAATAAAATAGCCTCACCATCAAAATATACTCTTTCCAATTTTTCATCTTTTTTAACTTTGAATAATTCCGGTCTTTTTTTGAATATTTCATTTATTTCTTTTAAACAATTACAAGTCATTTTCATCACTCCTCATTTCATACATTTTGAACAATACAGGCACCTGTACTCGTTTGAATGGAATACAAAAATGTAAAAATGCAATCCAAGACGACATTTTGTTTCTCTCGATATCATTTAATCTCCACTCCTCTCTTTTCTGTGAGCTTCGTATACTCTTTTGCTTTCGCTTCGTCTTTTTTTGTTTTCGGGACACACGAATATGATTCGCAGTCGAGGCATAAAGCTCCCAATCCCTTTTTCGCCCAACGGATTACTTCATCTTCTGTTGCCCATATTTCGTCTTTGCACTTTTTGCACATGAAAATAACAATGTCACTTCCCATTCCTCTCACATCCGAAATGCCCGCGTTCCGAGAATTTTCCCGTCCGGCCCGCAAACGGCGTTCAGAGGGTCCGTAGCCGGACAGATTAAATCGATTCTGTCACGTCTGGAATTCTTGACAACCCAAGAGACGATCAAATATGTATTCGGTTCCTTTTCCGGAAGCCCGTCGATCTCTCCGAAATCCGAGGAAATTGTCCGAACGCCGTCGATCGGCGGCCGTTCAACAAACTCTTTTTTGATTCGGGCGGTTCCTTCGCTTGCATACGTTTTAATCAGTCTGTTTTCATTGTCAAAAATCAATATTGGGTGTGCTGTAAAATTTCTTACTTTAATTTCCATGATGTCTCTTCCTTTTATTTTTTTGATTAGATTCATTTTTAGACAATCTGCTTTAACGGCTCTATGAGTTTATTTTCAAGCCCTCTCATTTTCTTGGGCTTAACACGGTGTCTTCCAATCTCGTTGAACAAAATATCAATCTAAACGATGTCAACTGCAACAATAATCCCGGAAAACATTTCCATTAGATTTCGTCCCCTCGTCTCGGCGCCTTTGAATGACCTATAGCGCCGGGACCGTTTGGAAATACATCTCTCAGCAAGCCGTTTCGTTCTACCGTCTCGAAGGCGGATTGTATCCACGTAATACCCGGCAGGAACATCCGAAATGGAGCCCGCTTCGTAGAGGTGCAAAACGAACATTAAAAATCCACTCCATATTCATTTTCAAGTTCTTTTCGGGCAACATCGGCGTCAATAACTTCTGTGAGCTCTTTACACTCCGGACAAACGAGGCAATTGAGTTCGTATTTTTCAAAGAACAAAATGTCAGAATCGGTGTACTGAAACTCACGTTCGCACTGATAGCAACGGCACGTCCTTCTTTCGCCGCCGCCAGTCGATTTTATGGAGTACTCATAAACAATCTGACTGAGTGCCTTTTTCTCGTAATCCTCTCTTGCCTTCTGATCTTTCCACTGAGGCCAATCGATATACTCTTCGATTTCATCTGTGATTAAACCGGCAATCACGTTAGGGGACAATGCGTCGAGTTCCCAGCATTCATGTCCAAATTTCCGGACATAATCTGACGAACGCGAATCTGTCAATTTTGTCGGGTTTGGAGGCGGTGTGTATTCGAGAATTTGGTCCCAATTCAGCGCAATTCGTTTGAATACGACATCAGCGCCGAACATATTCAAACGGTCTTCAATATCTCTGCTCATATCAATCCCGGACGGGTCGTGGTCCCCGAGGTGAATGACAACGATTCCACGTCCTTGCTCTTCAGCGCTCCTGAATCGCTGTGCTGCTTGCCACATTTCCGATTGAGACGTATATCCCCTGCAAGAAAAGTGCGGAACATCGTACACTTCACATGCATTTGCGACAATGTCAATCAACGCGTCTTTTTCGACCCATACCTCGACATGTGCCGGTTGGTTTTCCCACATGTCGACTTTATATTGGTTGGCGGCCGCGCGAAGCAAATCTTCGGGGGTGTCCCAACTTGGAAACTTACGGAGTGTGCGTGTTCTATCCACAATTGCTTCCCAGTCAATCAATCCTGCCAACCGGCCGTCGTTGACGAGATATTTGATGCGATTATAGGATTTCTCATTGTTCCGAATAAAATCTCTTGAGACAAGCTGGTAGTAAACCTGCCTCAGCGTCAAAGTGTATCCCTGATTGGTGAAATCATCGACTATTTCATTGATTTCATCAATCAAGTCGAGGGAATCTTGCTTGAACCCCTTTTCATTGTAGGCGATTTTGGGCATAGCGAAGGTCACCTCTCATCTTTTCAGTGATTTTTTTACACACGGAGCACACGGGATAAGGTTTTACATCCGGCGGGAATGGGTCAAAATTCGTGGCGTACGGGGCAAATTCGGCCTTGCACACCGGTTCAGCAGTTCCGGGGTGGTACGCATGCGTTTGCTGGTCCCGATATCGTCTCCATTTAATTTCAGATCCGTTTCTTGATATTTTTTTGTCAGAAATCATTTTTTCTTGGACGGCAGAGTAGTTTTTTTCATCGCATTCGATGCAGATTATAACATCTTTCCCGAATTCTGTGTGTATTCGGACACGGTCGGCCATATGTTTTTGTTTCGATTTACAATAATAGCATGAACCATCCTCTTTTTTGACAACGACCGGCCGTTTTATAGGGGATTTCAACGGCTTTGTTTCCACAACTACTTTTTTCGAAAGCCTGATTTTTTTCCCACATGTCCCGCAAAATTGCCGGCGCGGGAGGATATACTCAATGTCAGGTCCGAGCTCATACGACTCGTCTTTGAGGAGCAGCCCGCAAATTGTCCCCGTGTCGCCGACAACCCGTGCGTGAAAGCTCCCAGCTCTTGTTTTCAAAAGGCGGACGCATTCTATATTTTTGAGGTCGCTGACAACGTTTTTATCGGAGCGCAACAGTAAGCGCACATAATATGGATTCTCATTACACTTCTTACAGAGCGGTACCGACCCTGCCGGAATTTTAAAATCTGTTTTTTCCTCAACTGGAAATGTGTTTCGGCATGAGTAACACTTATAAAAATCAGAGGTGGCAGAGTTAATCATTTGTCACCTCTGCAGATATTTCCGGTTTCGTCAACGCGGAGACTCCCACATTCCCCAACACGGTGGAACTTATTAGCAAATCCAATTAAATCTTTTTGGATTTGTTTAATGTCATCCGATTCCACTTTTGCGGTACATATGTGGTATATAAGTTGATAAATGAGCCCGTCACTGCATGTTATCCCGATAGACCCGCAGTGCAGTGGAAATGCGGAAAAATCTAATGAAATTTTATCGAAATTTAGGCATTTGTTAATATTCACATTAACTAAAATCGCCCCGTACAAGTCCGCCCTGGACAAGTTCGCCCCGGACAAGTTCGCCCCGGACAAGTTCGCCCTGGACAAGTTCGCCCTGGACAAGTCCGCCCCGTACAAGTTCGCCCCGGACAAGTTCGCCCCGGACAAGTTCGCCCCGGACAAGTTCGCCCTGGACAAGTTCGCCCCGGACAAGTTCGCCCCGGACAAGTTCGCCCTGCGCGAGTCAGAATAATCCGCATTTCCACGACGATAATCGTCCAGCCATTCTTTGTGTTTTCTTAATTTTTCTGAAAGCTCTTCTTTGTTCATTCGTATTCCTGCTTTTTAAGATTGTCAATTTTAAAAGGTAATATTATTATTTATATTTTTTTAAAAATCGGATAATTATTCTCAATAACTAACGTTTCAGACCCGCCCCCGAATGTCCCGCCACTTGCTTTCAGCGTAGCTGATCGCTCTTGTTCTTTATATTCATAATAATGAACTTCTCTCACGGCCGGGACGAGTACATCGTAACTTACAAACGCGTCGTTGCTCTTGTAAAGCTCTCTCGCGACGCCTTCAATCACATATAAAACACACGGAAGCGCAACACTGTTTCCCCACATTTTGTACTCAACCTTTTCAGTGAACGGCCCATCAACATCTGCCGTCCACCACGACGGCATTCCCATTAACATAGCACATTCGACCGGACTCATTCTTCTAACTCTACCCGCGTCAGGGATTTTCGGGACGCTATTACCTTCCCCCGTGTACAGATTTATAGTCCGATAAACGCTTTCGTTTATGGTCACTGTCCCGGTCTCTTCGTTTACCTCTATCAGCGCTTCGCTTGCTCCGACAGGACCGTCATCAAACGGTCCGGTATCTTCTTCCCATGCTCTTCGGATTGACGCAAAATTCCTCGACAGGCCCTCTCGGACAAATAATACTCGTCCGGCACAATCGTTATCCATTCGGCCAAAATCTGCGACAACGAAAACTCTTCGGCGTGCCTGGGGGACTCCCCAAAATTGAGCATCGAGCACGCGCCATGCGACAGAGAAACCGTCTCCCAGAATTTGTCCGGCAGTCGGCCATTTTTGGCGATTTCCGGATTTGATCGGAGATTCAGGAACAGAACAATTCCGGTCGCCGATTTTTGCGAGTTCTTCGAGGACTGTTCTGAAATCGTCTCCGTCGTTTGATTGGAGCGCTCCCGGGACGTTTTCCCACACCACAAATCTAGGTTGCTCTGCATCAGTATTTTCCCTCATTTCTTTAATTATTCGGATTGCTTCAAAAAACAGACTTGAGCGCGTTCCATCTCGGAGGCCATCCATTTTGCCAGCAACGGAAACATCCTGGCACGGTGAACCAAACGTGATGACGTCGACGGGCTCAATCCCAGCACCGTTTATTTTTGTCACATCCCCTAAGTGGTTCATATTCGGGAACCGCTTTTTTGTGACGGCGATTGGGAACGGCTCGATTTCGCTTGCCCAAACTGGATTGAGCCCGCACATATTTGCAGCAAGGGGGAAAACACCGGCGCCGTCGAACAGGCTCCCCAATTTGGAATAAGTTACCATAATCTCACTCCTTTCACTCGTTCTTTTAGATTAATCACTCTGAACCGCCTTCGGATCAAAATTGTATTTTTTCTCAAATTCCGTCCTCAGCGAATCCGAAAATGCGAATTCGTGAGAGAACACCGGTCTTTCCAATACAGTTTCAACGGCTTCGTGAAAATCTTGGAACTGCATACACAGTCGTGGCTCATACAGCTGAAACTTTACAATACATTCAGCTGACACAGATTTCCACCAATTTAATTCTGATAATTTAATGGCAAGCTCTTTCGTAATCATTTCCCCCCCCTCCTCAAATATCATAATTTCTAAACAAAATTTCACTTTCTTTTCTTCCTTTCGAACTCGACGGCAGCCGTTTCTCCTGACCTATGATTTTTATCCAATTTTTCAATTCGGAATCATACAAATCGTTCTGATACGTAGAAACGAGCGCCCCCCCCTCCATGGAGTTTAACATGTCGAGCAATTCGATATGTTGTTCTCGATTCATCTCAAATTCATACAAATCCCGTTTTGCGCGGGATTCGTGCGGATACGGTGGGTCCACATAAAAGAAAGAAGTTTCTGAATCGTATCTCTTAATGATTTTCCTGAAATCGGCGCATTCAATCTGAACGTTTTTGAGCCGATCAGAAACCGCCGGCAACATTTTGATTTTCGAATGGTATTTCGAAACCGCTGAACTCGTGCCGCCGGCAACGTCATTAATGCACACCTTCCAACTTCCGGTTCCCAAACAGGAAACGTTTTGATGGAAGCTCTGATTGGCAACAGTGAAAAACGCTCGCGCTTTCTCAATTTCGGGGCTGGACGGATTCTTGAGAATGCGAATGCAGTTCTCAAACTCGCGACGCGAATAGGGCGTGAGCTGAATCCGTCTCGAAAGCTCATCCGGACGATCTCGCATCATCCGAAAGTATGACACAAGATTTTCGTTGATGTCATTGTACGTTTCGATTTGAGACGGTTGTTTATTCAGGAGAACGGCACCGGAGCCGCCGAACACATCAATGAAATGGAGGTGTTCGGACGGAAAATTGGAAAAAATAAAATCCAAGTGAGAAGATTTTCCGCCAATCCAATTCAGAGGAGAGAGACGTTTCAATTCCAAATCCCCCATTCTTGTTTGCAGATATGCAACCACGCTTCATCTCCTGCAACAAAATTCAAAGAGTGGAGTTTTTGGCCATCTGTCACTAATACAACAAAAACGGCATTCTCAACAGTACCGTGTTCAGATTCATCCAGAATTTCGATAACTTTCAACAACTTCTTTGTATTGTTTTCTTTTGAAAACCAAACAATTCCCCCGTATCTTTTCAGCTCTTCAATTTTCTGTTTTGTATCCAATCCAATTTTTATAAATTCAGAAACACGCGCGTATCTGCGCCTGTATGTTTTATCCTCTCTAAAATCCGTTATGGTCTTCATGCACGGATCGTTGCAGATTTTAAAATCCTCATAATTGGCGTTTGCGCGAATCCAACAATTCGTTTTATCCACTTCGCATGCTTCTTCGTCTGCAAACCTTGTCCGAATGCCGAGAATACGGTATTTGACCTTCACGGCGTTTTCGCGGAAAAAAATCCCTTGAACCTTGCTTCTCGCCTCCTGAAGGTTCAGTTTCTCCCACGACTCTTCGAAATACAGGATTTCATTTCCGAGGGGAGATTTCTCGGCCCATTCTGTTTTAAGCATTACTTTCATTCAAAACACCTTCATGATGTAAGTTCCTGACGCAAAACGCAATCCAGTTCGTTTTGCCTGAATCCTCTCACACTGTTGGGAGTACATTTGTTATCAATAACCGCCGTACAGATTTTTTCATTGCCGAGATAGATACAAATTTCACTTCGTTTCCAATAGTCTTCTCCGCGTTCGTCTTCGCACAAATCGTCATCGATTGATTCAAATTTCGCACTGAGCATATCTCTAAATTTTTCAAAAATTTTGTTCATTCTTTCACCCAAACCTTTTCCCGAAAACGGAACTTTCAAACGGCGCTTTTCCGGTCGCGTTATAATTGACCTCCATCGAAATGTACATCGCCTTCCAAACACGGTCTTTCAACTTTCCGATTTTGGAAATGAGCTCGTTCCGTTCCAAATCTGCCAAATTATAATCTTCTGAATTCAGTTTTTGAATCATGAAATCAAGGATTTCGGTTTTCCGAGCAGGGATATTTCTCTCAAGCGTCGACATGACGCCGGCAGCTTTTTCCTTCCCTTTCGATTCCTCAATTTTATTCATGTTCCGCTGTGTCCCGTGAATGATTATGTTGAGATTCTTCGTTTCGTCATACAGATATTGAATGACGGAATCCTGCCCGATTTGAGTAATCTG
This sequence comes from Methanolapillus millepedarum, assembly GCF_032594115.1. Lineage (NCBI taxonomy): Archaea > Methanobacteriati > Methanobacteriota > Methanomicrobia > Methanosarcinales > Methanosarcinaceae > Methanolapillus > Methanolapillus millepedarum. Next base: position 1,897,835 of record NZ_CP131060.1, on the reverse strand, counting down.
AACAGAAAAAATATAATCCAAAATCTCAACTGCTTCCTTGAATCCGATTTCTCGGATGTAATCCACCCGCTGGTCGGAATATCCGAATTCCTCGTTCACGGTTTATCACACCGAAGGATTTTGCCGTCTTCTGTTTTGAATCCTTTAACGCCGGCTTTTGAAATCTTTCTGGCAGGAATGCCTGTTTCCTTTTCGCATTCTTTTAAAGAATCGTATTTGCGGACAACAGATTCCCGCATCAACGGCTCTTCCCTCTTGATTTCAAAAACCGGCCGCATAAATTAAGCAACTCCTTCTGTCTGTGCTTTTCCTTCATGCTTCACTCTTTTTTCCTCAATCCGGCGGTTTCTCTCCGCAATTTCCGGAGATTCTGCGGTCGTTTTCGGTGCGGCTTTCGGAGCCTGCACACTTTGTTTTTGACCGCCGGGCATGTCCTCTCCTTCATAAACAGAAAGCCCGAGTCCGTGACGTGCAATCGCCTTTGTCAGTGCGCGTTGAATTGCCGTATTAAAATCGCTGGAAGTGATTTTGTCCGCAGGAATCGGCTGGTGCGAATAATCCATAATCGGAAGGATTTCCTTGTGTTTCAGAAACTCCGCGTCCGGCGTCGGTCGGATCGACACGGAAACTTTTACCCAACCGAATCGTCCGTCTGTGAAATACGGGACACTGTTTTCAGTTTCGTAAACTTTGTATTTCGCTTCCGGATGCAACTTTTTAAGTTCGCCCCACGCAAACGACCAAGAGAGGTAAGAAAGAGTTCTTTTCGTTCCCTTCTTTTCGTTTTCAATTGTTTTCTTCTCAATTTTGTCAGAGACGCCGATTGAGTACAATCGTGTAAAATAATTCTCTGCGTTTTTGCAATTTTCTTCATTTATCATTCATATTCCTCACGCTGTTTTTTCTTGCTTAATAAGATTGTCAATTTAAAAATGTAATATTATTATTTATATTTTTCTATCATTGAAAATCAAAAATTGATTTGATAATGAGTCGATGCGATTCTTGTTTGATTTCAACAGGCAACGGCGGCTCCGAAATGGATTTTGGTTCCAAAACGGGGGTTTCAAAATCAGGTTTCGAATTGCAGTCATCAAGAATGCCGGTAACGAACCGCCGGAAATGCCAATGGTTCGTAAAAATCATTGGCGTAAACCATTTCTCATAGACTTCTTTGGATAATGTATTGCCAACCACCACGATTCCGGTCATTCCCAAAAGCGACATTTGAATGTAGCACATCATCGCCACCGTTTTGTCGATGTCCCACGCCTCAAAGAAAACGGCGTCCTGGTAATTGATTCCTTTTTCTCGGACTGCGTTTGCAAACGCAATAATCATCCCGCCCGCGCCGGCGGCCGGCTCAAGAACGGAAATCGGGACGCGTTCGTTTTCAATACCTTTGGTGTTCAGCTTCGCGGCAAGTTCGCAGATATGGTACGGTGTGAAGAACTGACCGGTCTGAACATTTGAGAGCTCCAGTTGCATGTACAGAGCGCCTAAGAAATCCTGATTCGGATCTGATTCAAAGGCCAACACAGTAATTGCAAAGAGCTCGGCAAACCGGTTCAGGTCCTCCGCAGAATACTGCTTGACAATCCGCATGTATTCTGTCTCTCTCTTTCCGGATTGTTCGGAATCAACTCTGTTTGAGATTGCAATTGCCGACATCGTGACAAAATCATCCCAGATTTTCCAACCGGAATTTCTGTCCCGGAGTTTGTTGAAAATCTTCTCAAATTCCTTTGTTTTTTGAAAGTCTTCCATTTTAACCTTCGTTTCAGATGGAGTTCAAGAACAGGAGGGACTTTTTTATTTGGCGTGGCATAGTTCATTTGCCGTGGCAGCCACGCCACGCTTCTGCAAGCGTGGGGCGGGTGATTAAAATCAGTTTGATTAAAATTTATTGAAATATTATCTACTAATTGTATATAATATCTATAATATAATATTAAAATGAATATTATATTATTGACTTGATTTTTCTAAACCAAGATTTTTTAATCAGTTCGGATTTTATTTTGTCCTTAAAAATCCCGTTCTTTATATACTCACATCAAATTTCTCTCCAATTTACAGCTTTACTTTTGGTTTTGCGTGGCGTGGCTGCCACGGATCGCGTGGCATGGTGCCACGGCGTGGCAATATCGTGGCATTTGCCACGGAGTTACCTCCGCAACACGATTATTGATTCTCCTCTCTTGTTCTTGTCAAGGTACACAAGATGCCCATATTTTTCAACAGTTTTGTTGAATAATCGTTGCGCCGCTTTCCGATCATCACCAAACCGGAAATGTTTTCTTGCGTCTGAGGAGGTTATAAATTTCTGCTCAAATTCGTTCGGTTTTGCCTTGTAGACCATTTCCAACAACTGTTCAGCCGAATGCGAAACCTCAGATTTATCAATGAGGCCGTATTTTTTCAAACCGAATTCGATTTCTTCAGGTGACCATCCGTCCAATTCGGTCACACCGGTTGCATATCCTGTCATGACGGCGCGCTGATGGTCGTCTTTCCGGGCAGCCCACAGGTCGCCAACTTCCGTGTTCAATCGTACGACCATTTTTCGCAGCGTCTCATTTTCTTGTTTCAGAGACACGATCTCTTTGACAAGGACATCAATGCCGGCGCCACCAACAGTGGCTGACACACCGGCCGCCATGAGGGTTAATTCAGAGAGTTCGCCTTTCAGGTCGACGGCGTTGTTCTCAAAATTTCCGAGTTTGTTCATGAGTTCAACTGTTTCGGTGTCAACTGTAATGTTTTTCTCATCAAGCGACAATTTCGAAAACATCCGTCTTGTTTCCGGGTTCGAGAGTTCCATCATTGAGCCGCCTCCGTTTCACATAAGCTCCTCCGGATAATCAGCACATCAACGTTGACTTTCATCCCCACTCCCGTCAATTCGATTTCAGTGTGGACTGCATCATTTTCATGTTTTATCAAAAACGATTCGAGGAAGTCAGCCGCCGTAATCCAGTCTGTGCAAATCATCTTCGAGACACCAGTGACCGGAACAAAAACGCACCCGAATTCGGAATCCTTTTTGGAGAGCGATTCAAGGAACAGTTTCTCACAAAAATCGTAATCATATCCGGGAAGTTCAATTTCAGTCAAAGAACTCACCCCCGATTACGAACACTTCGCCTTCATGGGCTACAAAATGTCCGAGAATATGACCGCCAGCTTCTTTTTTGATAAACTCTTTTGCCTTCTCTTCGGAAATGCAAAGAGCGGAGGCAATATTTTTTATCAAAACATATTTGCACCCATAGGCGGTTGGTTCTGCACGGCCTTCGGCAAGGAATGTTTTTCGCCGGAGTTCGTTGAATGAAATGAGCTCATTAGCCGAAACCCGGTTGGTCTGTTCATTAGCATTAACATTAATGCAGAGTATGCACCCGATCGACTCGCCACCATGTGCAATATATGCCGACGGATAATTCACTACGGTACCGTTAAACGCGGCGGGAACATCATATTTGTTTTTATTAAACTTTTCACAAAATTCCTTCTCTGTCACCGCTTTAATTCCGGAGCGATTCGGCTCTTTCGATTCAAGGTATTCAAAAAGAGCATGCACATCGTCTTTACATATCATTCATACTGCCCCCGCCATCATTTTCTCAGCATTGAGTTTCTGTCTCGTAGCAACAGATTTCTCAATTCCGTTTCGGGAGGTTTTGGCTCGGTAATACAAATCCACTCCGGCCTCGCCGCCCAAAAACCGCGCGTTGAAGATTTGGAGTACCGTTCCTCCGTCTTTTTCGCCGCGGATCAGTTCCGAAGCAACGACGATCCGTTCTGCATTTTGCAAGTCGGATCCGTCCGGAAAAAACGGGAAAACGTCTTCAATCAAATAACATACGGTTTTTCCATCTCTGCTTCTTTCGTAAAATGCAACATCGCCGGCTTTCAAGTCGTTTATGTCCCGCTTTCGGTTTCGGACGAACTCGTATTCGGGTAGTTGCAGATCATTTGAAGAAGATTGATTGACGCCCGCTTCTGAAAATGGGCGGAGATCGGCGGCGGTACCGGAGAAGAGGGTGTGCATCTTCTCAAAGTTTTGAGCGTAGCTAACGCTGTCTGATTTAGATGTCATTTTATCATGCCTGACTTTTTGTTAGATTATATTCGACAGCGACGAAGCTGTGAATACTGAGTATATGCTCACATCATATAAATAATCTTTTAAAAAAAGAGAAAAGAAAAAAAAGGAAGGGAGTCGAACCCCTGAATTCCGCTTGAACCTGTTTTTACAGGTTTCTGTTTTGCCATTGAAAAGAATAATGTTTAGAAGTTCGGCCTCAGAGTCTGTCTGATTATCAGAAAGGCCCGGTACGAAGAAAACCTTCTTTTACAGACCCTTTTAGTGTTTGACGCCACTCGACCGAACTTGCTGATGTATAACAGAACATAATACTATTTATACTATACTGATTTGTGGGTTGGGACGTAAACTGTTTTCTGAAAAGGGTTTAATAAATACCGTCGCATCAAATTTCCTGAAAACTTTTCAGATATTTTTTTTCTTTCCCGTTAGTATCAAAAGAGATTTCCAAATTTATTGAATATATTTTGTCGAATTTTATCTGAATTAGCGGTTCCTTATTTGTACCTCCATAACGCCCATCAACAACATCATTTTCGTCTTCGCTGTTGATAAATGCAAAACTGCCTGTTTTTACATCCAACATTCTAAAACGCCCGGTCTTTGAGATTTCGCGTGGCGGTTTTGTTTTATATGAGACAACGTTTTGAATGATCATATCTGCATCTTGTTTCAAGATCTTGTCTATTTTTCGATAACCTGTATTTGAATTGTACCATACAAAATCAAGATCGTATTGATTAGTTTTTATAAATCGTGCCAATGACAAGTATTTATCCAAGATGTCTGTGTTGTATAACTTTTCAAAATGTTCGAAAACTTCAATATTGTTATGAAGGCCCGACGCCATGAGCATTAACATCTCATTTGCAAACTCGTCCGTGTATTCTTTAGAACCGCTCTGAAGTTGTATTTGCTTCGATTGTGGTTTGAGATAAATCTTAAATGAACCGGATTTTTCCACAAAAATATCAAATGAAGATTTTTGTTGCAACAGTTGCCGCTCAAACGAATTAAGTTTAGAGCTAAAAAACATCGACTCAACGTAGTCCACAAAATCGTTCGTTAGTCCATTAAAGATAGTTTTTAGTCTGTCAAGCGCGTCGGAGTAGTTAGAGAATTTCATTTCGGCTCTTTTGATGTCACCCCCGGAAATTTTAATTTCTAAAACGCCCGATTCATTCTTTTTTGACAGATATGTTATGCTTGAATAATCTCTTACTTCAAAATCGTGATAACAATCGTCGTCTGGAAGATAATCTGGATCTATTGTATCAATATAAAACGCGAAGACATTTCTATAATCTAAATATTTATTAACTTCCACAGAAAAAGAAATTCCGTTCGTCGCTTTCAATATGATCTCTTTTAACGAAATTTGTTTTTCGAGATACGAATCTATCAAATATTCGTTTGTAGGGATTACAATCCACTTCTCAAACTCAACAGTTTCACACACGTCCGCCCAATAGAAAAGATAATCCGTTTTATCAGGAGACATGAAATGAGACAACAGAGGTCCTTCGAACCACTCCAAATCTCCGATTTTTATCAAATTTTTGAAATCGGGGATTTTAGCATTCTCAATTCGTTCCATCATTGAAGTCACCAGTCGGGCTTATTATTTCTAAAAATTTAAATTTAGAATACATGTCGCAACAGGCCTTCTGATAAAAATCAAAATGAGTAAACTCATCTAATTCAGAGATATACCCGTCACCGATAGCAAGAACGCCATGTAATAAACCATTTCCTATTTTTAATTGGCGTTTTTTGTGTCTTTTCATTATACTTTTTAATCTAAGTTCCGCAGACTCTTTCGATGCATAACATGAAAGTGCACAGCAATATAAAATATCAGCAGGATACGGTTTTGAACTGTTTTGATATTCCCGTTCGTATGTTGTTTCGTGGTTCTTAAAACCAGCGCTGTTTACATCATGACCAAATCTGTATACTTCAATATTGTGTGAGATTTCAAAAAATTCATTGAACGGAAATTTAAATCCTTGACTAACAAGACCCAATATTGTGTCGCGCATTTTTAAACTATCTATGTCTTTATGTTCCATTAACAGCACCCATGAGATGATAAGACTCATATCGTTTTTGTGTGTTTTTGGAGCCTACAATCATTTTCTATATTTAATGAAGTTAATTTATTTGAATTATATTAAATAATTTGCCCTCGTTTTTAATTTTATATTTCAAGCGTTTAATATTTATTCTCATAAGTTTATGTATTTTTATTTTAGAAGGTGATCAGATGGCGGGAACATGTGATGTGTGCGGAAACAAATTGGGGCTATTTAACACATTTTCAATATCTGGCGGGTATGCCTGCAAAGATTGCGCTAATGTTTGTATAAGTTATGCGACTACCGATGCAGAAACATTAAAAAAATACAAAGAAGAATTCGACTCAAGAATTTCAAGATTTAAAAAAACAAATCAATTAATTTCATTAATTGGCGATTCTGTCACAATAGATGATACGAATAGATTTTTTTACTTTGACCCTTCTAAAGTTCCTAGTAAAAACACATTCATATATTCATTCGATGAAGTATATAGCTATGAAATCAAAGAAACCGATGGAACTACTGTTACCAAAACGAAAGGTGGCATAACAAGAGCGGCGGTTGGTGGTTTGGTCTTCGGTGGCGCCGGTGCTGTTGTTGGAGCAGCAACTGCAAAAACTGAAACGACGAAGAAAAATGTAGAGACTTATATGATAATCAGTTTCAATACATATTCAGGAAAAAAACAAAAGATGTTTAAGAATCAAGCCATTTTGGTGCACGTCCGTTCTTTTTTAGACAAATGTATTGACGAATCCACTCCGAAGGTCATCCCGTCGGCCGGAACTTCCACCGCCGACGAAATCCTGAAATTCAAAAACCTCATGGATGCGGGAGTGATCACGCCGGAGGAATTTGAAGCGAAAAAGAAGCAGCTCTTAAACTTATGAGTTTTACTTTTCGACCTCAAAAAGTGAAACTCATTCGACAAAAACGTTAAAAACGACCCTCTTTTCTTCCGAACTTGCAAATCAGTATAGTATAAATAGTATTATGTTCTGTTATATATCAGTAAGTTCGGTCGAGTGGGACGAAACGCTAAAAGAGTCTTAACGCTTTGTGAGATTCTTATCATGCCCTCATAAGGTGTTATCTCTGAGGCCGAACTTCTAAACATTATTCTTTTCAATGGCAAAACAGAAACCTGTAAAAACAGGTTCAAGCGGAATTCAGGGGTTCGACTCCCTTCCCCCGCACTTTTTTAAATACCTTTGGACCAACGCTTTCAAAACAAAATAAAAACGGTCCCTACAAACCTGTCGTTGCAGTTATTTATTTTATTTTTCGAAAAGTTTTGATGTTCTCATAAAATTATTCGCTAATTATGAATATTATAATATTTTATAATAATCCGAAACAAAATCAGAAAGTATAAATAAAATACATATTTTCTCTGATTTATGACACTGACCATGACTCGAACCAATTTTGAAGCGCTTAAAATCAAACCGACACCGTTCACGTTTGAATTGGAAGATTTTTCCGACCCGGAAATTCCACTCAAATTAATCCGACCGCTTAAACTGAATGTGACATTTGAGAACGGAAAATATTTTGTTGAAAGCGAAGAGTTGAATATGTTTACATTCAATCATGATTTGGAAAAAGTAATTTCGGATCTGGAGTGGTACTTTTTTGCTCTTTGGGAAAATTATGTTTTGGAAAAAGATGAGAAATTAGCATCAAGCGGTCTTCGATTCAAAAAATTAATTCAAACGTATGCGGAGGAAAAACATGTCCTATAAAACAAAAGACATAGAATCCGCATTGAAAAAGAAAGGATTTTCCGAAAAAAGAAGCAGACGGCATAAGCATTATTTTTACATTGATCCGTTCGGAAACAAAACGGAAATTCAAACGTTGACAAGCCATAATAACCAAGAATGCGATGAAAGGCTATTGTCATCCATGAGAAAACAATTACATCTTGATAAATATCAATTTAAAGATTTGATCGAATGTCCGCTGACAAAAGAAAAATTAGCACAAATATACAAAAGAAACAATTTTTTTGAAGATAATAAAGGAAGAACATAACATATTATTATAATCAAATGACTTAAAGATTTTAAAATAAAAACTCAATCCAAAAGATTATATGATTAAAGTAACGATTCAAAACATAATCAAATATGAATTCAGGACCCATAAAACCATGCCGACCATGCGCGTCAAAGGAAAAAAAGTGAAAGTTGCTCCCATCTACTGGGCGATTTTTCTCTCCACCAAAATCATTATCGTGATATTGTTCATCATTTTTGTTTTAAAAGAGTTTACACACGTCCTTGACCCTTATTTTGTCAAAATGCTGCTGATGCTTCTGATTTAAACGGAACCAATTCCGATTCAGAAGAGGATTTTGAAGGCCGGGTTATGCGCGCAACCACCCGTTTTATTTTTTCACATCCGGACCGGGTTCCGCGCCACGCATTCCGCTTCCGATTCCTTTGGAGATTTTGGCTAACCATTCCGGTTTATCATAATTTTTAACGGCGTCCACCATGGCTTTACCCATCAGTTCAGGATGTTCCGCCTTAAAAATGCCGGAACCGACAAAAACCCCATCGCAGCCGAGTTTCATCATCAAAGCTGCGTCTGCCGGCGTCGCAATCCCGCCGGCCGCATAATTGAGAACAGGAAGACGTTTCATGTCAATGGCTTGCGCAAGCAAATCTTCAGAAACTTTCTTGGTCTTGGCATACTCCGCGCATTCCTCATCTGACTTCTCCAAAAGTTCGGCAAGCCGCTTCATAATTTGTATTTGACTTTGAACAACCCCGGAGACATTTCCGCTGCCGACTTGCCCGGAAACTCGAATCATCATCGTGCCGGTCGATACTGACCGGAGCGCTTCACCCAAGTTGGTGGCACCCGTGATGAACGGCACATTAAATTTGGTTTTATCGATCACGGAATCCAAACTCGCCGGCGACAACGCTTCCGACTCGTCAATCATCGCAATTCCAAGAGCCTGCAAAATTTCAGCTTCGACAAAATGTCCGAGACGGACTTTTCCCATAACGGGAATGGAGACCGACGCCAAAATCGCTTCGATTGTTTCCACATTCGCCATCCGCATGACGCCGCTTCGGGCACGGGAATCAACGGATAACGAGTCGGTGACCATGACGGCAACCGCTCCGCAATCTTCAGCAAGTTCCGCTTGTTCCGGCGTACTGACATCGCAAATGACGCCGCCCTTTCCCAATTTTTCAAAACCGCGGGCAATAAGCTCGTTTCCGAACCGGAGTGTGGATAAGTCAACCATAATGATTCCCGAAAAAATGAATAAAAATATGAGCAAAAGATAACAGAATAAATAAAAATATCTGCAAATTGATATAAATTTTGTTATATAATTTCGTTACAGAGTAACATGTAAAACTCTGTCAATTAAACCCGAAGGCCTTTTTAATCGTTAAAAAACGTGTTGCTATAACGCGCGCGATGCAATTCGCAAAAAACAAAATGAAAATTGAGAGATTCTCAATTTTCCATTTGTTCTTCTTCGTCCTCAATGATTGAATATTCGGCATCATCAGCATCGTATATTTCAATAACATCAATCGAATCGTTTGTGTTTTCATGTATGCTTTCATTTTTGTTTTCGCCGGAAACAGCCGCCGAATCGGAGGATTCGTCTTGGGTTGCCGGTTTGACGCAAGCCATACCGACGACCTTGTCCCCTTCGGAAAGCTTCATAATCCGGACGCCTTGCGTATTTCTGCCTTGCTCCCGAATGGTTCCCGCGCCGACGCGAATAATGATTCCCTCGGCGCTTGTAATGATCAGTTCGTCATTTTTGCCGACTGATTTCACGGCGACGACCGGACCGTTTCTCTGATTGGTCACAATCGTCATCACACCTTGAATGCCGCGATGCTTAGTCGCGTATTCTTCAAAGCGGCTGATTTTTCCGTAACCGTTTTCCGTAATCGTGAGAAGCGCTTCTTCCGGATTGACGACATCCATGCTGACAACGCAATCGTTTTCCTTGGACAGGCGCATACCAATGACGCCACGAGCGGACCGTCCCATCGGACGCACTTCTTCTTCATAGAAGCGGACCGATTTTCCGGCGCGCGACACCATCACAATGTCTTCTTTTCCGGTCGTTAAAACCACATTCACAAGTTCATCGTTAGCGGCAAGCGTTGTCGCGATAATTCCGGTCTTTCTCGGGTTGGAAAATTCCGAAAGCGGCGTCTTTTTGACAATGCCTTCTTTTGTCGCCATCATGAGATATTGATCGTCGCCGAATTTCGCTACCGGAATGGAAGCGGTCACCGATTCTTCGTCCTTTAAATCCAGGAAATTGACAATGGATTTGCCTTTGGAAGTTCGGCTTCCTTCCGGAATTTCATAGCCTTTCTTCCAATAAACGCGTCCCTTGTTGGTGAAAAAGAGAATATAGTTGTGCGTTGACGAAACAAACAGGTTTTCCACAATATCTTCTTCTTTCGTTTCCATACCGATAATACCTTTTCCGCCGCGGTTTTGCCGGGAATAGGTGCTGAGCGGAATCCGCTTAATATAACCGTGATTCGTCATCGTGATGACCACATCTTCACGCTGGATCAAATCTTCGTTGTCGACGTCAAAGCCGCCATGAATGATTTTAGACCGGCGTTCGTCGCCGTATTTTTCTTTAATCGCCAACAATTCGGCGCGGATGATTCCGTATTTGATGTCATCGCTTTCAATGATTTTACCCAAATCCAAGATCTTTTGGCGGAGCTCATCCAGTTCGTCCAAAATCTTTTGGATTTCAAGACCCGTCAAGCGCTGAAGGCGCATTTCCAAAATCGCTTTCGCTTGAATGTCGTCAAGCCCATAACGGCTCACAAGACCTTCGCGGGCGATTTGAGCGTCTTTGGACGCTTTAATCAGTTCAATCACTTCATCAATATTGTCAATCGCAATCTTCAGCCCGTTTAAGATATGTTCGCGCTCCTTGGCCATTTTTAAATCGTAAAGCGTCCGGCGTTGAATCACTTCCATCCGGTGTTTCAGATAAACTCTCAGGAGCTGGCGAAGACCCATGACGCGCGGAACGCCGTCCACAATCGCCAAATTGATGATTCCAAAACTCGTTTGAAGCTGCGTGTGTTTGTAAAGCTGGTTGAGAAGGACATCGGCGTTTGTGCCGCGCGACAGTTCCAAAACAACACGGATACCATCACGGTCGGATTCGTCGCGCATGTCGGAAATGCCGGTCACTTTTTTGTCGCGGACCAGTTCGGCAATATTTTCAATCAGCCGGGATTTGTTCACCTGATACGGAAGTTCGGTAATGACGATTTTTTGGCGGTCGCCTTTCATTTCCTCAATGTGCGAAACCGCCTGAATCCGGACGCTTCCGCGGCCGGTTTTGTACGCCGAAATGATTCCTTCCGTCCCCAAAATGTGGGCGGCGGTCGGGAAATCCGGACCCTTGATGACCGTCATCAGTTCCGGCGCGTCAGCGTCGGGATTGTCAATGAGCATCACAGTTGCGTCCACCACTTCCGATAAGTTATGCGGCGGCATGTTGGTGGCCATTCCGACGGCAATGCCGGTCGATCCGTTAATCAGCAAATTCGGAAGCTTTGACGGCAGCACTTCCGGCTCTTTAAGCGACTCGTCGTAGTTGGGCCGGAAATTAACGGTATCCTTGTCGATATCGTCCAGCATTTCTCCCGAAATTTTGTCCATTCGGACTTCGGTGTAACGCATGGCGGCCGCAAAGTCGCCGTCAATGGACCCGAAGTTTCCCTGCCCGTCAATAAGCGGGTAGCGCAGCGAGAATTCCTGAACCATGCGGACGATCGCGTCATAAACGGACGAATCGCCGTGCGGATGGTATTTACCGAGAACATCTCCGACGACACGCGCGGATTTCCGGTATGGTTTATCCGACGTAATGCCGGTTTCATTCATTGAAAAAAGAATGCGGCGGTGAACCGGTTTGAGGCCGTCCCGAGCATCCGGAAGCGCGCGGCCGATGATCACGCTCATTGCGTATTGAATATAAGACGATTTCATTTCGTCGCTGATGAAAACCGGACGGACCGAAACGCGCTCTTCGTCTTCGATAAAGACACCGCCGTCATCGCCGCCGTCATCGCCGCCGTCATTTCCACCGCTTCCATCATTGCCGTTGTCATTTCCACCGTTTCCATCATTACCGCTGTTTCCGACAATTGCGGTTTTGGAATCATTGTTTTCCGCTGCATAGAGTTCTGAAGACTTCTCTTCAATATTTTCGACATCATCGTCGGGAAGTTGCGAACGGCGGACATATTCGTCCAAAGTCGGTTGTTGTGATTTTTCGTCCATTTTACTCACCTCAGATGTCCAAATTCACCACTTCTTTGGCGTGTTCCTGAATGAACATTTTTCTCGGAAGCACTTCATCGCCCATCAAAATCGTAAAAATTTGGTCGGCGACAATCGCGTCTTCAATCGTCACCTGAAGCAAAGTCCGGGTTTCCGGGTTCATCGTGGTTGACCAAAGCTGTTCCGGATTCATTTCTCCAAGACCTTTGTACCGCTGAACAGCCGTTCCTTTGTCACCGATTTCGTCTAATTTTGCTTTCATTTGCTTATCGGAATAGACATAATACTCCGCTTTTCCTTTCTTAATTTTATAAAGCGGCGGCTGCGCGATATAAACGTGTCCGGAGGCGACTAAATCCGGCATGTACCGGAAGAAGAATGTCAAGATAAGCGTTCGGATGTGCGCGCCGTCCACATCAGCATCAGTCATGATGATGACTTTGTGGTAACGGAGTCTTTCAAGATCCATATCTTCTCCAAGACCCGCGCCAAGCGCCGTAATGAGAGAAATGATCTCGTTATTTTTAAGCGCCTTGTCCATCCGGGTTTTTTCGACATTGAGAATTTTTCCGCGGAACGGCAAAACCGCCTGAAACGCGCGGTTTCGTCCTTGTTTGGCGGAGCCGCCGGCTGAATCTCCTTCGACCAGATAAAGTTCGCAAAGGCTCGCGTCTTTTTCGGAACAGTCGGCCAATTTTCCGGGGAGCGTGCTGACTTCAAGCGCGCTTTTCCGGCGCGTGAGTTCGCGCGCCTTTTTGGCGGCCTCACGGGCTTTTTTGGCGAGCAGCGCTTTTTCAAAAATCGCAACAGCCACTTTCGGATTTTCTTCAAAGAATTCGGAAAGGCCGTCCGACACCAAAGAGTCCACAATTCCTTTGACTTCGCTGTTTCCAAGCTTGGTTTTGGTTTGACCTTCAAATTGCGGTTCTAAGAGTTTGACACTGATAATCGCTGTCAATCCCTCTCGGATATCTTCGCCGCTTAAGCCCGACCCGTCTTTTTCAAGACCGTTCTTTTTGATGTAATCGTTGGCGGCGCGGGTGAGTGCGGATTTGAACCCGACCATGTGGGTTCCGCCTTCGGTGGTGTTGATGTTGTTGGCGAAAGAATAAACGTTTGAGTTGTAGTTTTCAGTATACTGCATCGAAATTTCAACATCAATACCGTCTTTTTGCTTTTCAAAGTAAATCGGATTTTCATGAAGCACCGCTTTTCCCAGGTTGAGGTATTTGACAAACTCAATGATGCCGCCTTCATAAAATAAGTCGTGTTTCTTTTCCCGGGAAACGACGTGTTGCGGAAGCACGGATCCTTTTTTAGATTTTTTGCCGCTGTTGCCCCCTTCTTCGTCCGCGTCTGCAAAGTCAAATTCATCCAAATTGTCTTCGACAGCATCGGCGCCGGAGATGCTTTCAAGTTCTTTTTGAAGTTCATCTTCACTCTCTCGAACGCGCTTATCCTCGGTCACAATGTGAATGCCCTTGTTTAAAAACGCAAGCTCACGCAACCGGTTGAGCAAAATATCGTACTTGAAGTCAACGGTTTCAAAAATGGTTTTATCCGGCATGAATTTGATGATGGTGCCGGTATGTTCCGATTCCCCGACCACTTCGACGCCGGATGTCGGAATGCCGTAAGCAAAAGTTTGGCGGTAAAGTTTTCCGTCGCGGCGGACTTCCGCGATGAGCCACTCGGACAGGGCGTTCACAACGGAAACACCGACGCCGTGAAGGCCGCCGGACACTTTATACGTGTTTTTGTCGAATTTTCCGCCGGCGTGAAGAATGGTTAAAACAACTTCAAGCGCCGATTTGTTATATTTGGGTTGATTATCGACCGGAATTCCGCGGCCGTCATCGATCACGGTAATACTTCCGTTTTCCTCAATCGTCATTTGGATGTTTTGACAGTAACCGGCAAGCGCTTCGTCAATACTGTTGTCCACCACTTCATATACCAGATGGTGAAGCCCGCGCGCATCGGTGCTGCCGATGTACATGCTGGGTCTTTTTCGGACGGCTTCCAACCCTTCTAAGACTTGGATGTTGCTGCCGTCATATTTTTTGTCGTCAGTCATGGTAAATTCCTGATTTTTCAGATATAAGTATTTTAAAATGATATGAATAAAATGAAATTATGCGCAATAACAAATATTTGTGAAATAAAATATAATGAAATGAAAACGCAAACGTACGTGATAATTTTGAACTTGAAACGATCATTTCAAAACGTGATTTATTTTTAAAAAATATTTTTTCAAAAAATCGAAGCAAACATAAAATAATCGACATCAATCAACGTTTTATTTTAATGACAATGATGGTGTTTGGAACGTATACTTAAACGGTTAAAAAAGGGTTTGAATATATATAAAATTTCCTCTTGGAATCGTGATTTGTATACGGAATTGAGAAGCAGAGAAAACAGATATTTTTTTAAAATATAAATTGGAAAAAATGGAAATAGTTTACAAACAAACAAATGGTTTGAAGATAATACGAACGAATCGTCACCTATCGCAACGATGGTTAATCCGGACCCATTTAATCCGCTTCAATCGCCAACAACGCTTCTTCAATTGTTTTTGTTGTGTGACCGCTGTCAATAAGCGATCCCAAATCGTTGTTCCGAAGATCTTGTTCCACATCCGACCGAATATGCGCGAAATAAAACTCAATACCGTCTTCCTGTAAAGACTTGATCAGAACTTCAAGTGAATCCGATGCCGTCACATCAATATTGTTGATGCCGGACGCGTCAACGATAACTGCTTTCGGCTTAGGGGTGAGTGCTTTTTCGATGCCTTTACTGAAGAGATCAATGTTTCCGAAAAAGAGGCGGGCGCTGAATCGATAGATGACGATTCCGTCAATCGGTTTCGCGTCTTTGTGAGATTTTAAATCATAAACCCCTTTTTTCCCCTCGATTTTTCCCAAATAAGCTTCTGTCGGCGCCGTAATTCCGCGGATAACATCAACAAACGACAAAATAACGCCGACCAGAACACCGAACAAAACCCCGACAAACAAAACGCCGCCTAAGGAAATGACCCAAATCCAGAACTCACTCCGGCTTTCTTTAAAAAGCGATTTCGCCAGCCTGACGTCCACAACGCCCGCGACCGCCGCGATAATAATTCCGGCAAGAACCGGCTGCGGCATGTAGTAAAGAAGTCCGCTGAAAACGGCAACAACGACCGCAATGACACCGGCCGCAACCAACGAAACAGCTTGCGTATTGCCATGGTATTGGTCGTTTGACGCCGTACAGGATGTGCTGGCGCTGACCGGCGACGCTCCTGAAAAAGCGGACAAGAAGTTGGCGGCGGAAAACGCGAAAAGTTCCCGATTTTCATCAATATCATACCGGTTTTTAAGCGCAAAACTTTTGGCGGTCATGATGGAGTCCGAAAAAACAACAACCGCAATGATCAGTCCCGACAAAATACCCATCGGTAAGTTCGGAAAACTCAGAAGATCAGGAATCATCAAAGACGGAAGACCTTTTGGAATTTCACCGACGATGGAGACGCCGAGTTGGTCCAGGCCAAAAACATAAGTCACAACAGTTCCGAGAATAAGAACCACCAGCGCCATCGGAAGTTTCGGCAAGAATTTTTTCCCGAAAAAGACGATAAGAACAGTTCCTACAGCCAGCAATAACGCATAAATGTTCAGCACCGGAATTTCGGATAAAATGCCCCACAGTTGAGAAAAAACGCTTCCATCCGGGATTGCAACACCCATTGCTTTGGGAATTTGCCTGAGAATCACGGACAAACTGATGCCGGACAAAAATCCGCTGACAACAGGCGTTGAAATGTAGCTTGCAAACCGCCCGGCCTTTAAAACCGCAAAGAGAAGCAAAAAAACCGCCGCAAAAAATGTCAAAACCGGTGCAATCGATAAAACGTCGTCCGACCCCAGAGCAATGCCGAGACTCACAACAACGGAACCGGTAATCGCGCTGGCAGCGGAATCCGGACCCATCACCAACTGTTTGGATGTCGCCAAAAAGGCGTATCCGATCATCGGCAAAATCGCGGCGTAAAGCCCGTAAATGGCGGGAAGGCCGGCAATTTGAGCGTAACCCATAGCAACCGGAATCGTCAAAGCGGCAACCACAATCCCCGCAATGAGATCGTTTTTGAGATAGGATTTTTTGTACCCTTTCAGCGTGATGAAAATGTGGTTGAACATGAAAAACAGCCTGTTAATAATTGATTAAATCCAAACATGGGAAACGAAGGAATTTAATATCGGATATATTTTAATAATTATAATTAAATAAATTTTTCCATGATACATTTATGATGGTCAACTTTTGAAACTTTACACCCGCAGAACGCCGCGAAATCCGCGGGCGCTATAATAAGACTGTGCTGTGTTGTGGTACACAAAAACATGATTGTAACGTCGGTCAGCAAAAATGGCGCCGCCGAGTTTTCGGATATCGTCCGGCGTTTTCAGCCAACTCGATGTTTTCGTATCAAAACTTCCCAGTTTCTGCAACTCTTTGTATTGTTCTTCGGTTAAAATTTCAATACCCATGGACGACGACATATCCATCGCGTTGTTTTCCGGCGGATGTTCTTTTCTTGACGTTTGCGCTTCTCGGTCGTAACAAGCATTCCGGCGGCCGTCAGGCGTTTCGGCCGAGCAGTCGTAAAAAACGTATTCACCGGTTTTCTTGTCAAAATCAACGACATCGGGTTCACCGCCTGTCTTCTCCATTTCATGAAGCGACCACAACTTTCCGGCGCTTTTTTCCAGCTTTGTTTGAAGATCGGACCACTTCAAACCTTTGTGGCGGCCACTGTTATTCTCAAAACGGGCTTTCAATTTTTTGAACAGTTCATCACGTTGCGCAGGGGATAATTCTTTTTGATTGAGTTTCATGTTGTTCGTTCCGGTAAAATCAGAGGGGATAAATAAATATATTATAATAAAATTTGAAATATATAAATTCTCTTTTTAACCATAGAAGAACAACCCAAATGCAACGTTTATATAGAAAAAACATGCAAAGTAGTAACTGATATAAGTAAACATAAATGTAAAGCCATCAATTTGTGAAAGAAGAGGTGTAAAAATGGCAACATCGTCAATAACGGATATTATCATTGTCGACAGCGACAAGTTGCAAAAAGCCTTGGATGAATTTGATAAAGAAAAATTTACAATGGACTGGGAGCCGGTAAACATTCAAGAATTACTTGAAGCCGGGAAAAAATTATTATAATTGTTGTGTGAATAGCACAATATGTCCTTAAAAATTCTTGAATTAAGATCTTATCTTGAACTTTATCCGTCGAATTCTATTTTATCTGATCTTAATTCATTTAGTTGCTCCTCGGATGAAGATTTGCAAAATTTTATCCGAAGCGGTGAGTTTATTAATTTTGAAAAGACGCACCGCTGCCGAGTTTATTTTGTATTGTCCGAAGCAGAAGATGAAGACGAAAGATGTGTTTTAAAATTGAAAACCGGAAATTACTCTGTTCTTGGCTATTTTACAATTGCTGTTAAAACTGTTTTTGAGGGGAAAATATATCCGGATCAAAGAGGCGATATTCTTGGCGGACAGAAGAACGATGTCACCTATTTAATCGGGCATTTGTGTAAAAATGATTCATATAAATGGAAAGATGGCGGTGCGTTTATGCTGAAAAGATGCATCGAAATAATTAAATCGGTCCATAACCGAGTCGGAATCAGTCTCATACTTATTGAATGTAATAATGAAAAATTGGTTAAATATTATTCAAAACATCAGTTTAAAAATGTCGGAATCAGCAAAAACGGCCTTTATCAGATGATTATAAAATTTGATTAATGGGAAAAGGGGTAAAATGCCAACATCATCAATTACAGATACCATTATTGTCGATAGAAAATAGTTGAAAAGAGTGTTAGAAAAATATGATAATGATGATTTAACTATCGGCCGATTTCGTGTCAACGCACTTGAACAGTTAGAAGCCGGAAGAAAATTACTTTGATTGTTCTTTGATTTCTTTTAAATATTTTAATTTTGACACAATTTGATTATTAATCTGAAATATTGTTCGATCAAGTTTTTCGATTACAATACTGATGTCATTCAAACATGTTTTGAAAGCTTCCATAGGAGTAATAGCTTCATCAAAACCATCAAAATGCTTATCAAATTCATTCTCAATAAAACTGTAATAATTACTCTCTGCGGGGAGTAATTTTCTAAATAGATCTTTATAATGCATCTTCCGCTCATTTTTACTTAAATTGCTTTCGGTTCGAATCGAGTCATAAAATATAAAATCCAAAATGAATTTTGCAGAGTCTTGTGCAACCGCTTCAGAACCTAAATATGCATATTGACGAATTAATGCATTAAGATCCATTATTTTGGAATTAATTTTCATAGCTACATTGTGTTCAGTCTCTTCATCTACAGTATCCCAATCAAGTGTTCCGACCTCGATTAAAAAAGTATAAAAAATAGTATGAAGAGGAATAAAATAACAATCTAATTGACTTTTTAGAAATCCAATATCTGAATTAATATTTTTTTCCTTGAGTTCATTTTGAGATTTTTTATTTATAGTGAACAAATTGTAGCCGGTAAATGCCACCAAAACAATATTTACAAGAAGAAGGAAGAAATTGAATATTGATTCAGTAGATGTTACTTCGGAATATTTCTCAGACCCAAATATCGCAATCATCATATATGCATAAAAACAAAAAAGTGATACAACTGCCATTAAAACTATGAATACAGAATAAATATTAATTGCTGATGGATTTGAATTCATTCTTTTCGCTTTAAAGAACACAAGACCATAGATAAATACTTCAAAAATAGCAGCACCGATCATGAGCAGTAATAACTTAAACAAGTAATCTGCATCATGGGAAGAAGCCTCTTTTAAAAAAAAGAGTGCAAGAAAAACAAAAACAATAGAAGTTAGAAGGAAAAGAAGAAATAAAATGGATATTAACCATTTGCTTTTATCAGCCATACTTCCCAATACCCAAAGTTTTACTTTTATTTTAATTTTAAAAAAGCCGCTGGGGGGACTTGAACCCCCGACCTGCTGATTACGAATCAGCCGCTATACCGCTAAGCCACAACGGCGCTTTTTTGATGTTAAAGAAGAAGAGGATTGTGTAAGTGTCGTTTAAAATATTTAAACTATTCTTTTGAAACGGCCAAAATCGGGTTTTTTTCGAATTTTGAAAAGAATCATTAAATAATTCAAACTCTAATAGTGTCTTGTTTTTATAAATGACAAATTATTAAGAAACATTTTACCGGAGAAATGAAAATGCCCGCCAAAAAAACCGAAACGCACAAAATTGATGTTCAAACGGAATGTACGCCGACCGACGCTAAAACAGCCGGACCGGATGATTTCAAATCCCTCGGCGCCGCCACAATTGCGCACACAACGCCGGTTTGGGTCATTGCGACCTACGACAAAACCGGACGTGCAGACGCGATGACCGCGGCTTGGGCAGGTATTGCCAATTCCACGCCGGCTTCCGTCTTTGTCGCCATCCGGCCGGGGCGCTACACCTACGAAAACATTCTGGAGCGCCGGGAATTTACGGTTTGCATTCCGTCCGAAGAATACGCAACGCACGCCGACTATTTCGGAATTGAAAGCGGACGCGAGACCGACAAATTTGAAGCGGCGGGACTGACGCCGGTCCGCGCGGGAAAAGTTAACGCGCCGTATGTTGCGGAATTTCCGATGTATCTCTCCTGCAAACTCAAAGACCGGATGAATCTCGGCTCTCACTTTGTGATTATCGGTGAAATTATCGATGTCCGCGTTCAGGAAAAAATGCTTGACAGCGACGGCAAAATTGATTTGAAGAAATTAAAACCGCTCGTTTACGCCCCGGACAGCATGAAATATTTCGGCGTCGGCGACGAAATCGGACAAGCCTTTAAGATCGGAAAAGAATTCAAAAAGCAAAAGGGCGACGGCGAACAAAAATAAAAATGAGAAAATAATTGAGAACAATCAAGAATAAGATTTAAATCAACCGATGAAATAAAACCAACAAAATAACATAAATGTCTCAACCACTTAAAACATTCATTTGAAGGAAAAAACATGGATGCCGATTCTATTTACAAATCCGTCGTCGAAAAAGACGAAAAATATGTGATGCAAACGTATGGCCGAAAGCCGCTTCTCTTTGTGAAAGGAGAAGGAACGAATTTGATTGACGTTTACGGGAAGCGCTACATCGACTGCGTTTCCGGAATTGCCGTGAACGCCACCGGCTACTCCAACCAAAGATTGGTAAAAGCCATTCAGACGCAAGCGGAGAATTTGATCCATGTCTCCAACTATTACTATAACATTCCGCAGGCGAATTTGGCGGAAAAAATCATTCAAATCACAGGCATGTCCCGCGTCTTTTTCTGCAACTCCGGCGCGGAAGCCAATGACGGCGCCTTAAAACTCGCGAAAATTCACACTAAAAAAGACAATTTCATTTCGACGCTGCACGCTTTCCACGGACGAACGATCGGATCTTTGGGAACGACCGCGAATCAAAAATACCGCGACCCGTTCGTTCCGATGGTCAAACCGGCTACATTTGTCGACTACGGAAACGCCGGTGCGATTGAAAAAGCAATCGACAAAACAATTGCCGCCGTCATACTGGAACCGGTTCAAGGCGAAGGCGGCGTTCATGTCCCGAAAAACGAGTACTTTAAAGAAGTCCGTGAAATCTGTGACAAAAAAGGCATCTTGATGATTATTGATGAAGTTCAAACCGGATTCGGTCGAACCGGAAAATGGTTCTGCAAAGACCATTACGGCGTTCAGCCGGATATTTTGACCATGTCAAAAGCGATTGCCGGCGGAATCCCGATGGGCGCTTTTGCCGCGCGGGAAGGACTCTCCTTCGGAAAAGGCGAACATGGAACCACATTCGGTGGCGGGCCGTTGGCATCGGCCGCGGCTCTTGCGGTCATTGAAACGATTGAAGAAGAAAAGCTGCTCGACAACGCCGCCAAAATGGGTGACTATTTCATGAAAAAATTGGCCGGCATGAAACGAAAAGATGTCGTTGCCATCCGCGGAAAAGGACTCATCATCGGCGTTGAATTCAACCACGAATGCGCGTATCTCATGGACGAAGCCCTTAAAATGGGTGTTTTGGTCAACGTCATTTCCGGAAACGTTCTCCGGTTGATCCCGCCATTGAATATCACAAAAGAAGACATAGACCGGGTGGTGGAAGTTATTGATTCCATCCAAAAACCGGTCCAATAAACAAATATTTGACCGATATGTCCCCCAAATATCAAAATCTGATGAACAAATCCGTGGAGGCTGTTCCCGAATATGTCCCGGGAAAATCCACCGCCCAAGTGGCTGCCGAATACGGACTGAATACGAAAAAAATCATCAAATTAAATTCCAATGAAAACCCGCTCGGGCCCTCAAAAAAAGTCCGAAAGGCGATTCGGAAAAACGCAAGTGCCGCCTCCCTCTATCCGATTGCGGACGCTTCCGATTTAAGAGAGGCACTTTTTGAATACACCGGCTTTCCGAAAGAAAATATTATGGCGGCCGGCCCCGGAATGGACAGCATCATCGATGGGATGAACAAAATATTTGTGTCGCCCGGCGACAACGTGGTGATTCCGGTTCCGACCTTTACCTATTACGGCATTTCAGCGTCCGCAGCGGGCGGCATTCCCGTGAACGTGACGCGGGAAGCCGACTTTTCCGTCAATGTTTCCAAAATAAAAGAAGCTGTGACGGAAAAAACCAAAATCATTTACGTTTGCACGCCGAACAATCCGACCGGAAATATTGTAACAGAAGCGCAAGTTCGGGAACTGGCCGGACTGAATTGCATTCTGTTCCTGGATGAAGCGTACGTTGAATTTTCGGATGCGGACAGTCTCATGAATTTGGTGCGTGAATACGACAACATTGTGATCGGACGAACTTTTTCAAAAGCGTTCGGACTTGCCGGCATGCGAATCGGTTATGTCATCGCGCCCGAATGGATTGTGAAAAAATTATTGTCCGTGATTCCGCCATTTTCCGTCAGCACACTTTCAGAAGTTGCCGCCGTTGCCGCGCTTTCCGACAAAAAACACCTCCAAAAGAGTATTGAGCTTGCCAAAGAAGGACGGAAATTTTTGATAGAAACGATTGCGGCAAAGACGCCTTACAAACCCTACCCATCAAACGGTAATTTTATCATTGTGGACATCTCTCCAAAAACGTCAAAAGAAGCCGTGGATTTTTTGCTTAGAAACGAGATCATCGTGCGCAGCTGCGACTCTTTTGAAGGCATCGGCAAAAACACAGTTCGAATCACCATCGGAACCCGGAAAATGAATCAAAAGGTGGTTGAGGCTTTGAAGAAATTCAAATAAGCCGTTGCTTTTTTTATTTTTGTTTTACTTTCTTTCATTTCTTTCTATTTTCCAATTTTTCTCTTTTTTGATTATCGGGCAGCAACGCGCGCGTTATGGCGACACATTTTCATTTAGATTCTTAAAAAAATAGAAGAAGGGAATTTAAAAAAGAGCCAAAATGAAAGCCGGAATCATCATTCTTCAACTTGATCCACTTTCATCAGCGGATAGTTGAGTTTTTCATCAAATTGAAGGGACGCGAAAACACGAACGGAATTGTACCGAACAACTAATTTGACGTCCAACATTTTTCCACTCAACTCCGTGTACTTGAATGTTGAATTCAGCTCCTCTTCAATCATTTTTTCATTGATTTTAACGGAAACGTTTTCCGCAAAAGGCTGAACAGAAATGCTTTTTTGAATGGCGGATTCAACAGCGATTTTGTTTTCAAGAGACAGCGGCGTTCCGATAAACTGGTGGTAAAGAGCGCCGAGTTTGATACCGGCCTCAAAAAGAGCATTGTCGCGGTCGGTAATATTTCCGTTGATATTTTTGTTGATTTCTTCTCGGACCATTTTTCGCCCCCGTCAAAATCAAATGCTTTTACCGCGGCGGATAAATGCCGGAGACACCAAATAGACCAACAACAAAATGAAAAGAATTCCCGGGAAAAGGAAGGAGAAAGCATTTGTCAAAAACGCTGACAAAACCGCCAGCGTAAAGATTCCAATGAGAATCAGAAACGTCCGAGATTTGGTGACTTTCACATACGGAATGGTGCTGACCATCACAAAGGACAACAACAACATGAAAACAAGCAAAATCGCTGACTCATACGGCATCAAAATCTTTAAAAAATCGAATGGTGACGCCGTGTATTGAATCTTTTCTAAAAAAAGAGCTAAACCGGCTAAAAAAACAGCCGCGCCGGTAATCGGTATTCCCGAATAACCGGGGGTTTTTGACGGAAACGCATTGTAACGGGCTAATCTCAAAACACCGCACAAAACATAAAAAACCGCAACAACAGCCGCAATAGCGCTTCCGGAAATTGAATAAATCAAAACAGCCGGCAAAACGCCGAACGAAACGGTATCAGCTAATGAATCAATATGTTCGCCAAGCGGGCCGGAAGACGTTTTACGCGCGACATATCCGTCCATGCCGTCAGCCACCGCCGCCAGTAAAATGCAAACGGTCGCCAAGCTGAATTCACCGAGAATGGCGAGAAATAGACCGGTCATCCCGAAAAGAATGTTTACCAACGACACATAATCGGGCGGTTTGATCAGTTTGATTAAATTGGACACGAAAATCACGACAAGTCATAAAATAATCATAAACTTATATATTCGTCGGTGTTGGCAAAAGCTCTCGAACTTCTTGAGACGATTCTATTTTGGCGATGACCGTTTCACCGGCTTTGACTTTTTGCCATTTTCTCACCTGAATGCAAAACGAATCCGGAACGGTCACATCAACCCGCGAACCGAACAAAATCGTTCCAACCCGCTGGTTTTGAAAAACGGAATCGCCGCAGGCAACATAAGGACGAATCCGGCGAACGCCGGTTCCCGCGATTTGCGTCAGTTCAACAATCCCGTGCGGCGTTTCAAGAAGCGTGACAAGCCGCTCGTTTCGGTCGGAATCTTTGGAAAACGCCGGCCGATAAGAACCCGCAATGTGCCGGACCGATAACACTTTCCCGGGAAGCGGGGACCGGTTGACGTGAACATCCGTGATGTTCATAAAAATACAAAGCTTTCGTCCCCGGATATCAACAATCCGCCCGTCTGCCGGCGACAACATATGCGCTTCGCAGATTTCGCCGTAACGTTCCGGGTCTCTGAAAAAGAGGAGAAAGAAAATAAAAAGCAAAAACGACGAAACGGACAGGACCGCAAAAGCGGGGTGGTGAAAGACGAAGCCGGCCAAAAAAGAAGCGGCAAATATCATCAAAATGGCCGATAAACATTTTTCACATCCTTTGGCGAGCATAAAATCCATCCTGAAGTTTTGAAACTCATGGAAATCATTTTATTAAAAACTTATTAAATTGAAACGAATAATAAAAGAAATTATATAAAATAAAGGCATAAGGCATGATTAATGTTATTGTTTTTAATCAAAACAAAAACAAAATCCAAAGGGGATAATAATTATGAAAATGAAAACAGTATTATGCGCCATCGTTCTTGTTTTAATTTTAGCGGCCGGCGCTGCCGGATGTCTTTCCGGAAATGACAACAACACAACAAACGCAAGCAATACCACCAATCAAACAAACACCACCAACCAGACAAACACAACAAATACAACAAACACAAGCAACACGACCAATCAAACAAACACCACCGATAACAACACAAGCAATGTGACCAATGTCACATACCAGCAGGCTCAAGTCGATTCTGTCATGATTCGCCTCAACGGGCGCGAAGTTGTCGCAACTTCTAACATAACATTACATAACGGATGCGAAAAGGTAGACGATACTAATATAACCGTCACCGGAAACGTATCAACGGATAAAAGCTGTACCGTTTACGTTCCAATCAAAACTGAAGGAGATGTTTGTACTCAGGAAATCCGGAAGGCTTACGCAGATGCCGATTTAGGGAATTTGGACAAAATGGAAGATGGCGATTATACAGTGACGGTCAATGGTGTTGAAGCCGCTTTCAGAGTGAACACCGATGCCAACAGAATCAAAGGAATTTTGCAAATTAAATAAAATCAAATAATCGGATCAATTTTAAAATCGGTGATAGAAGCACCGATTTATTTTTTTTACTTATTTTTTACTATTTTCATTTTAGTTCTTACTATTTTCATTTAGTTCTTACTATTTTTATTCCGGTTTTCATTCCTGTGGATTTGAATTTTCTTCTAATTTCATATATAAATTTCACTTAACAACGAAACTGAGTTCTGGAATTATATATTTGAAAAAATAATAGACAGAAAACGTAAACTTAAATACAATCAACAAATAATATATTGCAAATATTCTTTAATTCATTTTAGATTAAGATGAATGACAAGAATAATAAAATAAGAATAATATACTCGTTAACAAAAAATCAGGGTGGTCCGAATGATTCCGAAATTTAAATTAGCATTACCCGTTTTTGCCTTATTTGTTTTAATTATTTTTGCCGCCGCCGTCGGCGGATGTTTGGGTTCAGACAATTCGACAAAAGTAACTTATCAACCGGCAGAAATCGAATCCGTGAAAGTGATTCAAGACAACGGCACAATCTACGCCATCACAAATGTGACAATTAATGGCGGATGCCAGAGTTTAGATGAACAAAACATCACTGCGCCGACACCGGGAAGCAAACCGGAAAACAATGAATTTGATATTTACATTCCGGTGAAAGTTCAAGGAGAGACTTGTACCGCCATCATCAGCTGGAAGGAAAAGGATTTCGAACTCGGAAAAGTGTTTGACTTGCCGGATGGAGACTACACGGTCAAAGTCAACGACAAAACCGCGATGTTTAATATTAAAAGCGAATCCAACACAACAAAAGTGTTTACCGTTTACGAACAATAAATAATACGAACCCCAAATTTCAGAAAAATTGAAAAGGGCCGCAAATTTATGGCGGCCGTTTTCAATATTCCCCCTTTTTGACTTACACTTTTTGACTTACACTTTTTGATGTTTTCTTTCAGAAGGAGACTTTTTAAAGCTCAAAATTTGCTCCAAGTCCTTCCATGTCAAAAAAATCAACAAACTTGACGGCAAGCGTTTCTTTGGTCATCCGAATCGGCGTGTGCGTCCGGTAAGCGAGCGCGATTCCGTCTCCCGGACTGATGTCAAAATGAGACAGAAATTTGGAACGGGTGACCAGAACGCAGCACAATTTGCCGTCGCAAATTTCAAGTTCAATGGCTTCTAAAAGAATATTAAATTCCGAAAAAATCGCGAGCAACACATCATACATCGTCGCCGACGGAAACGATTTTCTTTCCATCATATACTTGATGAAAAGATATTCAAAATAGCCGACAAAAACCGGCAGCACGTTTTTGTCCGAATCTTTCAAAAAAATAATCGGAACCGGAAAATTTTCATGGTAAAATAATCCGGCGCGAAGGACTTCAAGCTCCAAATAATCTTTATCCGATTCGACTGTTTTGTCTTTGCCGACGTATTTGGCGTTGGACCCGAAAATTCCGCTCCGGCTTGTGTACCCGCGTTTACGTTCGCCGTCTCGGTTGTTTTCAAACCGGTCTTGCCGGCTTTGCGGTTCGTTTTGACGGATTCTTTCGTTCGAATGACTTGGCTCGGGCTCATTTGAACCGGGCGCGTTATTGCCGCCGGAACCTGAAGTGCCGCATTGTGTTTCTCGATTTTCGTTTCTGTAATTACTCCGAATTTCACGGATGATAAATTCACGATCTGCTTTCATTTTTAAACCTCCTGAAGAGTCAAGAGAAGAAAAAACAAAAAGCAGAAAAAGGTTTTTAAATAAATACGGGGACGATAGATTTAATTTTTATAAAAAATTCATTTTGAAATCAATAAAAATCTGCAAAATAATTCCCAAACCATTTAAAACGGTATTTATAGAATGAAAATCATGTTAAGTTCGACAGTTATGCCAAATCAGATCAAGTTAGGGGCGGACGAAGCCGGCAAAGGCCCGGTGATCGGACCGATGTGCGTTGCCGGCGTTTGCGTCACCGAAGAACAGGAAAACAAGCTCCGAGCACTTGGTGTCGCGGACTCAAAAAAGCTGACGCCCAAAAAAAGAGAGCAACTGGCTCCGTTAATTCAAAAATATGTCACCTCATGGTATGTATTGGAAGTGGCGCCGACAAAAATCGACGACCTTCGAAACATCATGACCATGAATGAAATTATGGTGGTTTGTTTCTCAAAAACGATTGACGAACTGATTCGAAAAACAACGGTCGATACCGTTATTTTGGACGCCGCCGACGTTAAAGAAGAACGGTTTGGTCTCCGCGTCAAAGAAGAATGCGTGAAGAAAAATCAAAACGCCGAGAAAATCGAATTTATTTCAAAACACAAAGCGGACAGCATCAGCCCGGTTGTTTCGGCCGCGTCGATTTTAGCAAAAGTGAAACGAGACGAATTGATCGAAAACATTCAGAAAACAGAAGGTGTTGACTTTGGAAGCGGATACCCTTCCGACCCGAAAACCATTGCGTTTTTGGAAAAATGGGCCGGCGAAAAGAAAGAATTTCCGGATTATGTCCGAAAATCCTGGGAAACCGCCAAAAAATATCAACTGTAACGGATTTTTATATCAATTTTATTTTTTAAATCCGGATGGGACAAGTCATCACATAATCGTCCATCACAAAACCGTTACCGATGTCCGTGACAACTTCACCGGAAATCTCAAACCCTAATTTTTTGTAGGCTTCGATGGATGTGTTGTTCTTGTTCACCGTCAACCAAAAACAAGGTGCTTCAATCGTTTGATGAACCGGGTTTCTCGGAATTAATCGCCGGGACTCAATGTGCGCTTGTTTGAAAAACATCTTGCCGATACCTTTGCCGCGCATATCCTTTCGGACATAAAATTTGCTGATAAAAATTCCTTTGCTGTCCGGACAAAGACCCATGTACCCGACAAAACGCCCGCCATCGCAGGCCGCGTAATAAACATAGCCGTTTAAAATGTCGGAATAAATCTTTTCAGCGGACTGGAACTTGTCAAGCATGTATTCCACCTGTTTTGCCCCGATAATCGGCGTATAATGTTCCGTCCAAATCTCCCGCGCAAGTGCTGAAATCTCGGCGCATTGGTCTTTCATTTTTATTTTGGTCAGCTTGACAGGCATTTTTATTCCTCGCATGGATTTGGTTTGTTGATGACCATAATACCATTCATTTAACATGAAAAGCATATTTTATTTAAACTTTTATTTAGGCAAGCCGAAATATTTTAAAAAGGGTAGCGAGTACCTTATTGTAAACCGAGGACTCAGAAAGGGTTAACTATTTATAAGCTTTTAACCATCTGCGTCATCTGCGTTCCGCTTAAAACGATTTTCAAAATAATATATATAGGAGAAAACCGTAGGGTTTCAAATATTATCTCGAAAAGGATTTATAAAAAAATAAATATAATAAAATCGAAAAGAACATGTTGAATATTCGTGTTGACAAACATTTAGAAACAAGATGTGCAGGAGTTTTTTACGTGGTACAACAATATGAACAAGCCCTCAGCCGAAGTAAGACGATTGAAAAAACGTCAAAATCAACCATGACCGTTTTTAAAATTTCAATTTTAGCCCTTATCGCCGTTTTAATTTTACTTCATGGCGCATCGGCGGCACCCAACGGCATTAAAGTGACCGTGATCGATCAAGACCCGTATCCGGCGCAGCCCGGACAACAATTCCGTTTGTGGGTTCAAGCCGAAAACGTCGGTTCCGGAACCATTAACAACATCACGCTTCAAGTCAATGCAAGTTATCCGTTCTCCATCAGTTCCGGGAACGCGACAAAAACATACAGTGACCTTTATTCCGGGTCCAAAGTTTATAACGAATTCTTCTTATACGTCGACCAAAACGCAACCAACGGGCCGCAAAATTTATCCATCCGCTACCAAGTGGACGGCGGCAACTGGATTGTCACCAACTTTACGGTTTATATCGGCGGCATCATCAATATGGATAACCAAGGAACACTCATCATTGAAAACGTCACATCAAACCCCGAAGCGTTCATGCCGGGAGATGAAGGAATCATTTGGGTGACTCTTAAAAACAACGCGACGCCACAGCAATCCGCCACCGGCAACAAAACGAATATTTCAAATGCCCGGATTCAATCCGCCGACTTATATTCGCCGGAGGAGTTGGTTGTGACCAGCACCGCTCTTTACGATTTGGGAATTATCGCGCCCGGCGACACCATCCGTTTGCCGTTTAGAGTAACCATTCCCGAAGGAACACCGGATGGGACATACCTTCTGACGCTGAATGTCACCGGCAGTTCCTACGAATACAATATTAAAAGAAACATTGAAGTGACGGTGGATTCAACCGGCATCAAAGCGATCCCTTCCAAAGAACCCAAAATGAACGGAACCGATGTGGTCGTTGAAATTGATATTGTGAACTATCATCAAGGAACCATCCGCGGCGTCGTTGTCATACCGGAACTTGAAGGCGTGGATTTCTACCCGGCCGAATACTTCATCGGTGAAATGAAACCGGATGATTTGTACACCGCCAAATTCACCGTGAAACAAAACGGAAGCAAAATTAATGAAACGGCTGCGATCACCTCTGTGTATTACAACGGAAACAACCTTCATGAAGATGAAACGAATGTCAAGATTAATGCGAGCGCCGCCTCCGGCCTGACCGGCGGGGTCTCCTGGACAACATATCTGATTATCGCGGTCGCGATCATCATCGTCGCCGCCGTCGGTGCGCATCTTTATTTGAAGAAAAAGAAAGAGATCGGACTCGTTGATTATTTAAAACAAAAGAAAGAAGAAAAATTCCCGAAAAAGAAATCGGAATAATGAAAACGAAAGAAGAACAAACTCCTGACTGAAATCAAGCATCAGTAAACCGAAAATCAGTAACTTGAAAAACAACTGTGAATCAGAAGAGCAAAGGACCGGAGATTAAATGATAAGCCTCTCGCATTGTATAAAAATGGCCATTGAAAGCCTTAAAAGCTCCAAAATGCGCTCCGGTCTAACCGCTCTTGGAATTATTATCGGAATTGCCGCCGTTATTGCGACTTTTACACTGGGCAGCAGCTTTGCCAACTATTTTACGGAAGAATTCGATACGACAGGATCAAATTATGTCATGATCGCCGCCGCAAAAGACAATATTTTTTACGATCAGCAGTTGACCATCGTAAATAACACGCCGGGCGTGACCGGTGTGTCCGGGGAACTCTATCAAACAGGGGTCATCAACTATGCCGGAGAATCCAAAAATAAATCGGTTCTCGGGTGGGACGAAAGTGTTCAGGAAATATTGTCCATCCCGGTTTATGAAGGGAACTTTATTTCCGATAATGACTTGTATTCCGCCGTCGTCGGAAAAACAATTGCTCAAGAAGATTTCAGAAATGAAATGGGGCTTCGAAGCACAATTGAAGTGACGCTTTACAACAGCCAAACAAAAGAATATGTCACCGAAACGTTCAAAGTAAAGGGCATTTTGGGATCGGAAGAAACAAACCTGCTGACTCAAAACCAGGAAAACGAATTCGTCGTTATCCCAATCGAAACCATGAAAAGAATGACCGGGGAAAGCGATTATCAAACTATTTACGCGATGACGGACTCCCGGGAAGACCTCAACGAAACCGATGACGAAATCACACTCCGCCTCGCGCGCAACTTGGGCGTGTCGGACCGCGACATTTACGAAAATAACACGGACAAGATTCCGTTTTTAACGACCAACCAAGCGGAGATTTTGGATGAGGTCAGCACATTGACCAACACCCTTCAACTCTTCTTACTCGGCATCGGCGGCATTTCATTGATTGTCGGCGCTGTCGGCATTATGAACATTATGCTGGTGACGGTCACGGAGCGGACCAAAGAAATCGGAACGCTTAAAGCGCTCGGTTACTCGTCCCGGGATGTTTTAATGATGTTCGTCGTCGAATCCATAATTATCAGCGCGATCGGCGGCCTGATTGGAACGATTTTCGGTTTGATCGTCGCCTACATTGGCGTGAGTTACCTGGATTTGACAATGGCTGTCCCGTACTCAAGCGTATTATTCGGTGTCGGACTTTCAATTATTATCGGCGTTTTGGCCGGTGCCCAACCCTCTTACAAAGCCGCCCGAATGAACCCGGTGGATGCTTTGCGGAGTGATTAAGGAGTGAGAACATGATTGGGTTGCATCACGGCATCAGTATGGGTCTGGCCAGTTTGAAAAGCGCCAAAATGCGCTCGGGCCTGACGGCGCTCGGCATTATCATCGGCATTGCGGCCGTTGTCGCCACCTTTACATTGGGCAGCAGCTTTGGCGCTTACTTTTCGGATCAAATCAGTTCAAGCGGTTCCAATTATATTATGATTATTTCCCAAAAGGAAAACTTATTTTTTGACCAGCAGGTTCAAGTCGTCCGAAACACGCCCGGTGTCACGGGAGCGTCCCCGGTCTCTTTTGCCGGCGGCGTCGCCACATTTATGGGAGAAGAGAAAAACATCTCGGCGATATACGGGGTGACGGAAGATTATGCCGACATCGCATCGGTCCCGATGCAGTCGGGAAGCTTCATAACCGATAAAGATACGTCCGCAATCGTCATCGGTAAAAAACTCGCGCAGGAAGAATTCAAAAACGAAATCACCACGAGAAGCACGGTAACGTTGACGGTTTTGAATACGGATACGAATGAATACATCACGGAAACATTCAAAGTAAAAGGCATTGCCGGCTATAATGAAACCAACATTATTTCGGGAAGCGAAATCGACAGCGCTATTTATATTCCGTTGGATGTGGCCAAAAAATTATCCGGAAAAGATGATTATTACATGATTTTCGCCATGACTGAATCTGCAGACGATGTCCAAGAAGTCGCCGACGACGTGGAAACAAATTTGGCCCGAAACCTTGGCGTCTCCGAGCGGTATTTGAACAACCCCGAATATGAGGATTTAATTCCCTTTATGGTGATGAACCAGGCGGAATTCTTAGAACAAGTCCAAGAAATCACTCAAATTCTTCAAACCTTTTTGGCCGGAATCGGCAGTATTTCGCTGGTTGTCGGATCAGTCGGCATTATGAATATTATGCTGGTGACAGTGACGGAACGGACCAAAGAAATCGGGACGCTTAAAGCACTCGGTTATTCGTCCAAGGATGTTCTGCTGTTGTTCGTCACCGAAGCGATTATGATCAGTTCGGTCGGCGGCACCATTGGCGTTTTTCTTGGCCTTTTGATCGGATATATCGGCGCGGCCGTGATGGGCTTTTCCATAGGATTGTCTGTACCGGTGATTATCGGCGGCATTGTCTTGTCCATGATAATCGGCGTGATTGCGGGCGTTTACCCGGCCAACAAAGCGGCGAAGATGAATCCGGTCGATGCGCTCAGAAGCGAATAACTTGAAGATGGCATTTGCCTTTTCGAACAAAACCCTTTTTTGAAAAGGGAATTGTTTTTTGAAAAGACCTTTTTTGAAACACGGTTCTTGAATGAAAACATTCATTTTTTATGAACAGATTGCATATTATCAATTATATATAAATAGGCCTGCCTTTTTTATTTATTTTTGGTTGTTGCGACTCTCAATTGAAACGCAAACAATTGAAAAACCATCGGTTTTAGAAAAACATTTAAAAAACGAATAGAAAAACAAAAACAATCCGAGAGGATGAATCAAGAGCCGTGAAAACATGTTTAAAAAACAATTTCTAAAAATGAAAACAAATCAAGCGGAACGAAAAAAAAGCAACTGTTTCTTAAAAACTGAACACGGTAAAAATAAAAAAGCTGCCTTTGCGATTTTGGCATTGGTTTTGGCAATTTACATCGCAGGATTCGCGGGGACGGCCGCCGCTGCTGCTGCCCCGGCGCTAAAAATAACAATGATCGAACAAGACCCATATCCGGCGCAGCCCGGTGAACAACTCCGCGTGTGGATTCAAGCGGAAAACATCGGCGTCGGAACACTTGAAAATGTGACAATCCGAATCGCTCAAAACACGCCGTTCTCAATCAGCTCGGGAGACGCCTCCAAAACTTACGACTACATTTATTCCGGCTCTAAAGTGTACAACGAGTTCTTTTTATCTGTGGCGAACGACGCGACAAAAGGCCCGCGGGATTTAAAAGTTCAATACCGGATTGGCGACGGCAATTGGATTGAAACGACATTTTCAATTAATGTCGGCGGAATCATTGATTCGGAGAGTAAAGGAACATTGATTGTTGAAAAAGTAACAAGTGATCCTTCAATTTTCATGCCGGGAGATTCCGGAATCGTTTGGGTGACACTCAAAAATAACGCGACAAATTCAACCGTCACCATCGGTAACAAAACATACGAAACAACAGCGCGTATTCAATCCGCCGATTTGTATTCGGCCGACGACATTGTCGTCACCAGCATTGCGGTCGATGATTTGGGAGTCATTGCGCCCGGGGACAATATCACCATTCCGTTCCGCGTAAAGATTCCCGAAAATTTAAAAGACGGAACATATACGCTCACTCTGAACGTGACGGCCGGCTCTTACCAATACAACATCAAACGAAATGTCGAAATTAAAGTGGATTCAAACGGGATCAAATCAATTCAGTCGGAAGAGCCCAAACCAAACGGCACCAATACAACCGTTGAAATAGATATCATAAACAGCCACCAAGGCGCTTTTCGCGGCGTGACCGTTATCCCGGAAGCGGAAGGAATGGTTTTTTACCCGTCGGAATATTTTATCGGCGGAATGGACCCGGACGACTTGTACACCGCACGGTTTAACGTGAAAAACGTAAACTTCGGATATGGAGGCGGTGCTGCCGAAAACGACAGCATTGTGACCAGCACCACCGGCGCATCGTCATCAACGTCGATTATGTTGACCGGTATGCTGCCGGTTGCCGATGCGGCGGAATCGAACGGAAGTAAGAATCCGTATGCCGGTCAAACCATTACGCTTCGGACTGTCTATTACAATGGCGATAATAAGCATGAAGACGTTTCAACGGTTTTGCTGAATTCTTTTATGACGACAAGTTCCACGCAAAAGCCAAAGAGCGGATTGTTTTCCATCGGAAATGCAATCATTGCAGTTGTCCTCATATTGATTGCGGCAATCGTTTCGAATTATTATCTCAAAAAGAAAAAAGACACAACGCTTGCCGAATATTCAAAAGATAAATTCCGCCGGGTAAAAGACAAATTCGAACACCGAAAGCAAGATGAAACGAAAAAATAACCGGAGGAGCCGATATGATCAGTGTGGCACACAGTTCAAAGATGGCATTGGAAAGCTTAAAAAGTTCAAAAATGAGATCATTGCTAACGGCTCTGGGAATAATTATCGGAATCGCCGCCGTTGTGACAACGTTTACATTCGGGTCCAGTTTTGGAACGTATATGAACGACCAAATCAGCAGTGATGGATCCAATTATTTGACAATTACGGCGACAAAGGATAATATTTTTCATGACCAGCAAGTCGGTATTGTGGCGAACACCTCCGGCGTTTCGTCAGCAACACCGACTTTAAATCGGGAAGCCACTCTTAAATTTATGGGAGAATCCAAAAACTATTCGGTCATGGGGACAAAAGAAGATTATGTGAAAAATGCTCAACTTCCCATCTATGAGGGAAATTACTTCACCGACAAAGACAGCAACGCTATCGTCATTGGAAAGGATATCGCGAACGATGGATTTAGAAACAAGATCAGCACAAGAAGCACAATTGAACTGACATTTTACGATAACGAAACACAGAAGAATGTGACCAAAAAGTTCAAAGTCGTCGGAATTATCGGCGAAGATAATTCTTCTTTGGTCGGCAACGCAATCAACTCAAATATGGTTGTGATTCCGATTGAAACCCTTCAAGAGTTAACCGGTAAGGATTATTACCAAACGATTTACACCGTCACCGACTCGAAAGATGATGTGAATAAAGTATCAGATGATGTGAAAGAACGGCTGGCAAAAAGCGTGGGTGTTTCGGACCGGGAATTAAAAGAGGAGAACAATTCAAAAAGATTAGGCGGTGACAAAATTCCGTTTTATATCTTCAACCAGGCCGATTTGTTAGAGCAGGTTGGGAAGATGTCAAAATCGTTGGAGTTGTTCATCAGCGCCATCGGCGGTATTTCTCTGGTGGTCGGATCAATCGGTATTATGAATATCATGTTGGTGACGGTCACAGAGCGAACCAAAGAAATCGGAACTTTAAAAGCACTCGGCTACTCATACCGGGACATTTTATCACTTTTCATTGTGGAATCGGTCATCATCAGCGCAGTTGGCGGTGCCATCGGCACCGTTGCCGGGTTGTCGATCGCAAACATTGGAGCCAATTTTCTCGGATATCCGATTGTTGTTCCGATATCGACCGTTGTTATTGGAATATTAGTATCGGTTGCGATCGGTATTTTTGCCGGTGTTTACCCGGCCAACAAAGCCGCTAAAATGAACCCTGTGGACGCTTTGAGACAAGAATAAATCCGGCTCAGGTAAAAAACAAAATCAAAAAATAAAATCAAAAAAAATCAAAACCAAAAATAATTAAAAATTTTAAGCCGAATCTGACGGCTTAAATTTTAATTTTATGGAACTTAAATTTTAATTTTATATTGAATTCAAATTTTAATTTCACTGAGAAGAGACGCTTCAAGGGCCTCTTTCATGTGAATGGCGTGTTCTTCCACACTTTCATCGCTTGTGATCAGACCGTCTCGAATCGTGACGACGCGGTCGGTCCGAAGTGCCAGTTCATTGTTGTGCGTAATCATGATAATCGTCACGCCTTTGCCGTTGAGTTCGCGGAAAAACGCCATCACTTCTTCGCTTGTTTTGGAATCCAAGTTTCCGGTCGGCTCATCCGCCAAGATGATGGTCGGGTCGTTGATGAGCGCACGCGCAATCGCAACACGTTGGCACTGACCGCCCGAAAGTTCCGATGGCTTATGTTTCATCCGTTCTTCAAGACCGACCATTTTCAAAAGCTCCTTCGCTTTTTTCGGATAATCGATGCCCGATTTCTTGCTCGCGTACGTCGGAAGCATCACATTTTCATAAGCGGTTAATCTCGGGACAAGGTTAAATTGCTGGAAAATGAATCCGATTTCCTTGCCGCGCAGATAAGCCAGCTGGTTGTCATCCAAAAGATTGACATCCTCGCCGTTGACCAAAACGGCACCGGAGGACGGGCGGTCAAGACATCCGAGCATGTTCATGAGCGTACTTTTCCCTGAACCGGACGGGCCGACGATGGCTAAAAACTCGCCGTCATAAACATTAAAATTGATTCCCTTTAAAATCGGGACTTCTTCTTTGCCCAAAAAATAACTTTTACGGAGATCTTTCACTTCGACCACCGCTCTTTTGGAGACAGATTTCGAGACTTTCGGGGATAAACCCGGATTTGCTGTTTCAGTTTCGTTTGTCAAAAGGACACCTCACTTAATGAAATGAATTATTTAATGCTATTTAAATTCGAGGATTAAAACATAAAAATAAGACACATGATATTTTTATTTACATTTTTTTATTGAGAAGCGGCCGAACAGTTTTTTCAAACAGGCAATATATTTACCGTTACAAATAAATAGGGTGTGTGTATTGTTCACCATAATATTCCAATTGGTTAACAATTCATGACATTGATTGCAAATAAATCTATTGGTAAAACAACCCGGGATTTCAAAAATGAATACGAACCAATTGATCGGAAATGGTGAGATTATGTTTCCAAAGCATCTGAGTCTGCAAGCAAAAATAAAAAAACAACAAACAAAAACACATCTGACGGCAAAAATAAAAAAACAACAAACAAACACGCATTTGACAGCAAAACAAAAAAGCAACAAACGTTCTATAGTTGCCATTCTTTTGCTGATTGCGGTCATCTGTGCCGGATTTTCAGCGCCGGCCGGTGCGGCAAGTCCGTCTTTGAAGTTGACGATGATTGAACAAGACCCGTATCCGGCGCAGCCCGGCGAACAACTCCGGGTGTGGATTCAAGCGGAAAATATCGGATCGGGAACGCTTGAAAACGTAACCATTCGGGTTGTTCAAAATTCTCCGTTTTCCATCAGTTCAGGGGATTCTTCCAAAACGTACGGCTACATTTATTCCGGAACCAAGGTGTACAACGAATTCTTTTTATCGGTTGCCGGCGACGCGACCAAAGGTCCGCGGGATTTGAAAGTTCAATACCGCATCGATGACGGCAACTGGATCGAAACGACATTTTCAATCAATATTGGCGGCGTTATTGACGCCGACAGCAAAGGCACGCTCATTGTGGAAAATGTCACCAGCGACCCGGATGTTTTCATGCCGGGAGACTCGGGAATTGTGTGGGTGACACTTAAAAACAACGCCACAAGTCCGACCGTCGCCATCGCGAACAAAACGTACGAAACAACAGCGCGCATTCAATCCATTGATCTTTACTCGACGGATGACATTATCGTGACCAGTCCGGCGATGGACGATTTGGGTATCATTGCGGCCGGCGACACCATCAAAGTTCCGTTCCGGGTCAGCATTCCCGAAAATTTGACGGATGGGACATATCTTCTGACGTTGAATGTGACCGCCGGTTCGTACCAATACAATATCAAGCGCAGCGTTGAAATCAAAGTGGATTCGGACGGGATCCGGTCGATTCAATCCGCCGAACCGAAAATGAACGGTACCAACACAACGGTTGAAATCGATATTGTCAATTACCATCAAGGCGTTGTCCGCGGCGTCACCGTGATTCCGGAAGCGGAAGGTATGACGTTTTACCCGTCGGAATATTTCATCGGCGAAATGGATCCGGATGACCTTTACACGGCTAAATTCAACGTCAAAAGCGCAAATGCCGGATTCGGCGCCGGAAACGGCACAACCGCAACCGGAGGGGGCAGCGGGGGCAGTATGGGAACGCGGCCGCCCGGCACCATGATGGTACGGCTTTTGAATATGCTTCCGGTTGCCGACGCGGCGGATCCGAACAACAGCAACAAGAGCGGCCAATCTGGTCAAACCATTACGCTTCGGACGGTTTATTACAACGGCGACAACAAACATGAAGATGTATCGACAGTTACTCTTTCGTCTTTCGGCGGCATGCAAACCGTTCAAAAACAAAGCAGCTTGTTTTCGGTTAAAAACATGATTATCGCGATTGTTGTTATTTTAATTGCGGCGGTTGGCGCGAATTATTATCTGAAAAAGAAGAAAAACACGACGCTTGTGAATTACTCGAAAGAAAAATTCCAAGACGGAAAGAAAAAGTTGAATGATTGGAAACAAAAGCGAGCAGATTCCAAGCAAAAGAAATAAGCGGCGAGGTCTGAAATGATCAGCATCGTACACAGCGCGAAGATGGCGGTCGAGAGCTTAAAAAGCTCAAAAATGCGATCGGCTCTGACGGCTCTTGGAATTATCATCGGGATTGCGGCAGTTGTCGCCACGTTTACATTCGGGTCCAGTTTCGGGACGTATATGGAAAGCCAGATCAGCAGCAGCGGATCCAACTACATTACGATAACGGCGACTCAGGAAAATATTTTCCATGACCAGCAAATCGAAATTGTTGCGGATACGCCGGGTGTTGCCTCGGCGACGCCGCTTCTCAGTAAATCGGGAACGCTTGAATTTATGGGGGAATCACGAAATTACACCATCAGCGGAACGACGGAAAGTTATAAGGAAGCGGCGGCGCTTCCGATATATGAAGGCAATTTCATCACGGACAAAGACGTTTATACGGCGGTCATCGGAAAAAGTATCGCACAAGACGCTTTTAAAAATGAAATCAGTTCGAGAAGCACGATTGAACTGATCGTATTTAATGAGCGGACCCGCGAATATGTGACGAAAAAATTCAAAATTTCGGGCATCATCGGCGAGGATGACACGGCTTTGGTTGGCCGTTCCAGCGGGTCGAATACGATTATTATTCCGGTGAATACGCTCAAAGAAATGAGCGGGCGGGATGACTACCAATCGATTTATGTCGTTACGGAATCGGAGGACAACATTTCGGATGTTTCAGACGACATTGAAGACCGGCTGGCGCGCAGCGTAGGCGTTTCGGACCGGGACCTTCGAAACACCAGCGAATATGATTCAGCCGGTGGTTTTGGCGGCGGCAGCAGTAAAATTCCGTTTAGGATTTTCAACCAGGCGGAAATGCTGGAACAAGTCGGGAGCATTACGGATACGTTGGAATTGTTCCTGATCGGCATCGGCAGTATTTCACTCGTGGTCGGGTCCATCGGCATTATGAATATTATGCTGGTGACGGTCACGGAACGGACGAAAGAAATCGGAACGCTCAAAGCGCTCGGCTATTCGTCCCGGGATGTGTTGTCGCTCTTTATGGTGGAATCGGTGATCATCAGTGTTTTGGGTGGTGCCGCGGGTGTTGCGCTTGGCCTTGCGGTCGCCTATGTCGGCGCGGATTACCTCGGATTTCCGGCCGTCATTCCAATGTCAACGGTTGTTCTTGGAATTTTGGTGTCCGCCGTTATCGGTGTTTTTGCCGGCGTTTATCCGGCCAACAAAGCGGCCAAAATGGACCCGGTCGAGGCTTTAAGAAAAGACTAACAAGGGATGAAAAACAGAAAAAGAATGAGTCGGGAAATAAAAACAAAAAGATAGAAAATATAAAAGATAGAAAACAAAAAAATAGAAAATAAAAAAAATAAAGGGAAATAAAAATAAAAAAAGAATTAAATTATTTTGATACGAATCAGATTTATATAAGAGTAAATATAATATATTCTGGTGTTAATTCTGCGTCATGCAGGAGGAATAAAAATGATCAAAAAAACCGTTTTGAAAGAACTCAACGATCAACTCAACAGAGAATTGTACGCAGCTTATCTTTATTTGGGAATGGCATCCAAATGTACCGAAATGAACCGCCTCGGCTACGCTCACTGGTTAAAAGAACAAGCCGAAGAGGAAATCGAACACGCCATGAAATTTTACAACTATATCCACGACCAATGCGAAGTTGTGGAATTGGCGGCTGTCGACAAACCGGCTCTCAAAGGAAAGACGCTTCTTGACTTCTTCAAGCAGGCTCACGAACATGAAAAGTTGGTGACCGACTACATCAACAAAATCATGGACCTTTCGATTAAAGAGAAAGATTACGCAACCCAAGTCTTCCTTCAATGGTTCATCACGGAACAAATCGAAGAAGAAGCTCAAACGGAAGCCATCGTTGAAGCGCTTCAAGTCTGTGGCGATGACGCTGCCGCTCTTTATTTGCTCGGCAAGCACTTGGCCAAAAGAGAAGACTGATTTGTTGAAATTTATTTTTAAAAACGAAGCCGGCGTTCATCTGAATGCCGGCTGCTAACCCATTTTTTGATATTTATCTTGGTTTTTTGTTTGTTTTTGAATTTATTTTTCCGAATATTTTTCCCAAAAGACAATGTCATCTAAACTTTTCCGGTCGTTTCTTTCATTCTGCCGGCTCAACCGGATGGAGTCCTCTGCCGGATGCCCGACGGCAATGACAGCCATCAATTCATAATTCTTCGGGACGCTGAGAATTTCCGCGACCGCGTCTTTGTTTTTCAGAATTTCGCCCAACCAAACGGCACCGAGATTCATCGAATGCGCGGCCAGCAAAATATTTTCAAAACCGGCCCCGATTGCTGCAATATCTTTTTCACGGTTGTAAGAAGCGGCCGCGTCTAAAAATCCGGCGACCAGAAGCGGCGCGGTTTTGACGATTTCCGAATAATGCGTGAGTTTTGAAAGTTTTTGTTTCGTTTCGTTGTTTTGAATCAAAACATACCGCCACGGTTGATTATTCAGTCCCGACGGCGCAAACCGCGCGCACTCCATCAAGGTTAAGATTTCGTCGCCGGAAACAGGCTCCTGTGTGTATTTTCGAACGCTGTGCCGCGTCAGAATCGCGCGAACGGTTTCATTTTCAATTATTGTTGAATCATTTGTCATAAAACGGCATCCCATTATGAATTTTTCAGATAGTATTGTGAATTAGATTTATATGCAAACGGGCTTTTATATTTAATGAATTACTGTGGGTTCATTCAGAGAAAAGATCATGAGATTCATGAAATAAGAGATTGAAAATTAATATATGTTCATTTTTTAAAAAGTGAGTGAGAAAGAATAAATCATTATTGAGAGGATTATTATGTCTGCGAATTATTGTCCCAACTGCGGCAACAAAATCGATGAGTCAAACGCCGTTATTTGTACGAACTGCGGCATGCCGCTTAAGAAAACACCGTACGGCAATCCGCCCGAGCCGCCGAAATCCGACGAGCCGTCCGCGGAAAAGCCGCCGGCGGTTGACGCGGAACTCGTGAGCGAGCCGAAACATTCCAACGACAGCAATACAAATGCCGGCGGGTCTTCGTCTTCATCGTCGTCGTCAGCATCATCGTCGGTTCCGCCGAAAAAGAGTGAAAAGATTTCGTTTTTATCCGTGATTTTGTCCTTCTTTTGGCCGGGACTCGGACAACTTTACAACGGCCAATTCTGGAAAGGAATTGCGATTTATATTTTGACGCCGATAGGACTCATGTTTTTAATTGTTCCGGGAATTGCGATCTGGATTTACGGCATGTATGACGCCTACACGCAATCCGAAAAGATGAACAAGGGCGAAATTCCATATACGGAAGCGAAACTTTGGG
Organism: Methanolapillus millepedarum; assembly: GCF_032594115.1. Classification (NCBI taxonomy): domain Archaea; kingdom Methanobacteriati; phylum Methanobacteriota; class Methanomicrobia; order Methanosarcinales; family Methanosarcinaceae; genus Methanolapillus; species Methanolapillus millepedarum. The sequence continues at coordinate 1,855,567 of NZ_CP131060.1, read as the reverse complement.
AAATATTAGTCTTCGTTCTCTTCCCGTTCATCATTGCCGCCATATTCATCGTTTTAATGTCCCTCTTTATGGTTCCGTTTATAACCGGGATGTAATTGAAAGGAATATTTGAAATAAATGAAGGAAACTGATTTGTAAAATAATAAAGTCAAATAAAAGAGACAGGAAAAACCGGTATGCCAAAATATTGCGCCAACTGCGGAAACGCGATGGATTCGGATGACAACTTTTGTCAAAATTGCGGCGCCGGCGTCGGCGCCGCCGCGGGCCCCGAGGAAAAGAAATCGTTCTCGGAATCTATCAAAGAGTCTTGGGACAATTTCATTTCTCAAAAAGAACCGTTTGTCGCCGCCATTTTTTCCGTCTTTATGTCGGGACTCGGGCAACTTTATAACGGTGAGTTCGCGAAAGCCGTCTGCGTTCAAGTGGCGTCGATCGTTTTGTCCATCATCGGTATTTTCATTTGGCCGATTCTTTTGGCGGCGCTTGCCGTTTGGATTTGGAGCGTTTATGACGCCTACAAAATCGCCGAAAAAATGAAAATCGGAAAAATGCCGGTCAAAATCCCGAAGTGGACGGAAATCGTCATTTATTTCCTTTGGCCGTTTTTGGTCATCGGTTTTATTGTCATCATCGCGTTTGTCGTCGCTCTCATGATCGGCGCGGCAAGCATAGCGGCGTTTATTTAAGTTCCCGGATGAAATCCGGCTTTATTTTTTGTTTTTATTTTTTGTGATGAAAAAATAACCGAAAACAAAAAAGCGGAATAAATTTAAAAAATGAGTTGCCGGTGAAAGAAAAAACTTTTGCTGGCCTTTTTATTTTAAAAAACAAAAATTCACCCTCGTTCTTGTTGAAATTTGAAGGAAATGTGTGCCGTAACGCGCGCGGCGGCGGCTCCAAAAAACAAAAGCAAAAAAAAGTCATTTCCTGAATTTCAAAACCCCGGCCTCATCAAGAGCCAAAACCGCGTCTGAAAAACCGTCCCCAAACTTTTTGGAGAGAACAATGTCGGCCTCTTTTTTCACAAAATCGGGCGCGTTGGCAACCGCAAAGGAAAGGCCGGCCTCGTGAAACATTTCAATATCGTTGGCGGAATCGCCGATCGCGACAATATTTTCGGGAGAAATCCCGTAAAAATCCGCGACTTGTTTGAGTGCGGTGCCTTTGTTGATGCGCTTTCCAACCAAATGGGCGGCGTATTTCGCGTCCACAATCGACAACTCCGAAAAGCCGGAAATAATATGGCGGGCCTTTTCGACGTCAAACGTTTTGGAAAAAGCGATGTCCGTCTGACGGTCATAGGAATCAAAGACCACAAATTCAAAATGCTCTTGAAGAACCGATAACGCCTTTCGCATTTCCGGCAAATACGAGTCGTTGACGACCGGATTTCCATCGTACTCTTCAAGAACGATGCCGCCATTTTCGGCAATCACCGGCGCGTTGGTCCGAAGAACCTTCGCGACGGCCCGGGTAAAACAAAGCGTGTTGCCGGAAGCCAACACAATCGGAATTTTTCCGGCATATTCCTGGACGGTTTTTGCGGCGGACAACGAAAGACTGCGGTCGTCTTCGGTAATCGTTCCGTCAATATCGGTGACAATGACCGAAAATGAGCCCGGAAGCGCACGGGAACGAATCTCCAAAACCAAATCATCCAAATCAGACATACGAAGTAAAGAACGGAAAAACATAAAAACATTTCATAGAACAAAAAAGAAATAAAGAAAAAATGCTTATGAAAAGTATATTAAAAATTAAAATAAAACAAAAGTGAAAAAAACAAAAATGAAAAAAAGAATGGACTAAAAAAATGTTGAATATCGAAATCAGCCGTCAAAAAAACAATTAAAATGAATCAAAAGGAAACAAAATACGAACAGCTTAATATAGGTTCAAAAACAATACACAAGAGATTTTTGTGACCAAAAAAGCATCGCATCCGCTCAAAGAAAACATCCGGAATTTGAAAGGTTGTCTTCACGGCGGGCTCATTAAAGAGAGTTCTGAAAAATACGGTATTCCCGAAAAAGACATTTTGGATTTTTCCGCGAATTTAAATCCGTTTGGAACACCGTTTGACCATCCGGAATATGGTTTGGATTATACGAAACTGGCAGCGGATGCTCTCAAGGAATCTGTCAATTATCCCGACAATCGTTATTTGGAATTGAGAAACGCGGCGGCAAAGTTTCTGAATCAAAAAAACATCACAGCCGAAAACATCATCCCCGGAAACGGCTCCACCGAAATCATCCGGCTGTTTTGCCAATGTGTTTTAAACGAAGGCGACAAAGTCATCATTCCGTATCCGACGTTCGGCGAATATGAAATCCAGTGCCGGCTTCAAAACGCCGACATTGTCTACATCCCGACCGAATCCGTTTACGATCTGACGGAAGAGGAACTTTCCGCCGCCAAAATCATTTTTATTTGCAACCCGAACAACCCGACCGCCGTTCTCAGAAAACGCAGCGATCTCTTAAAACTCGCCGAAAAATGCGCGCGCGCAAAAACCGTTCTTTTTATGGACGAAGCGTTCATTGAACTTTCCAATCCCGAAGAAAGCTTATGCGACATGGCGGCGGAAAACGATTATGTTTTTGTCATGCGGTCGTTGACCAAATGTTTCGCGCTCCCCGGCATCCGTCTCGGATTCGGCGTCGCGTCCAAAAACATTGCGGACGCCCTCAACCAGGCGCGGCTTTCCTGGAATTTAAGCCCGCTTCAAGAAAAGACCGGCGCCGCCTTTTTATCAATGCCGGGCGGCGTGAACTCCGATTATCTTCAAAACTCTCGAAAAATGATTCTCAGAGAGGCAATCTACTTAAAAGATGAGCTGTCCAAAATCTGGGGATTTGAACCGGGCGTTGTCACCACCAATTATCTGCTGATTGATATCAGCAAGCGAACACTGAATTCGTCGGAGCTGGCCGAGCGTTTTGCCCGACACGGCATTTTAATCCGAGATTGCATTTCCTTTAAAGGGTTGGACACCGATTTCATCCGAATCGCCGTCCGAACCCGCGATGAAAACCGCCGGTTCGTTCAAACCGTCTCCAAAGTCTTTGACGAGTGGGCAAAAGAGTTTGCCGAAAACGAACTTCAAAACACGCTCGCCAAACACAAAAAAGGCAGCCGGCAAAACGAACGCGAAACCTGCGAATACTACCCGTGCCACTTTGACGGGCAAGATTGCACCTTCTGCTACTGCCCATTTTACCCGTGCATCGACGAGCGGACCGGCGGCACCTACGTCCACAGCACCAAGCGCAACGGAAAAATCTGGAGCTGCACCGACTGCTACATTCCGCACATGACAGAAGTTGTTGAAAAAATGCTGGACGGCCTGATGGAAGACGGCGACACGGAAGGCTTGCTCAAAAAAGAGTGGCTGGAAATTATTGTCCCGATCTTAGAAGAAAGGGACAGCAATAAGATTCTGATGTGCTGCCGGAAAATCCGAACGGAAAAAATAAAATCGGCCGACAAAAATTGAAATGAAAACTTGAACCGTTCATTATTCATTTACCGTATTCATTTACCGGTTACCCCTGAGAGACCCCCAAAACGGAGGAACGACTATACTTTCGTATTCAACCACAATGGCCATCACGGAAATCACAACGTATTTGCACAACATGTTTTCCTATTCGTTTTCGGAACTGATTTGCATTTTGCTGCTGGCCGTTCTCATCGATTTGGTTCTCGGAGAACCGCCCGAAAAAATCCATCCGGTCGTCTGGATCGGAACAGTCATTCAATTCTTTAAGAACCGGATTCCGAAAAACCATCAAAAACTCTACGGAGTCCTGATGGCGCTTCTGACGATTTTATTTGCCGCGCTGATCGCGTTTGTCGTGGTGTGGTTTTCCCATTTGTACTTCCTGCCGGCATTTGTCGGCGTAATCATCCAAGCGTGGTTCCTCAAAGCTACCTTTGCCATCAAATGCATGGTGTCGCCCGCAAAAGAAATGAAGAAAAAATTAAATCATGATGACTTGGAAGTTGTCCGGGACGAACTCAAAACATACGTCAGCCGCGATACATCCAAATTAACAAAGCCGCAAATCATGTCGGCCATCATAGAATCGATTTCGGAGAATTATGTGGATTCCATTCTGTCGCCGATGTTGTTCTTTGCGGTTTTCGGGCCGCTCGGCCTGATTGCCGCCTACATCTTCAAAGCCGCCAGCACACTGGATTCCATGGTCGGCTACAAGACTGAAAAATACATCCATGTCGGCTGGTTTTCCGCCCGGTTTGACGATGTGACCAATTGGATTCCGGCCCGCGTTTCTCCGGTTTTTATCGCCGGTGGCGCCGTTTTATCCAATTTAATGATTGGAAGCGGAAAAAGTATGGAGAAACTGTACGCAAAAGACGGATTTAAACTGGCGCTTTCGGAAAACAAAGCGACGCCGTCACCAAACTCCGGCTGGCCGATGGCCGCCGCCGCCGGATCTTTGCATGTCCGATTTGAAAAGCCGAACACTTACGTGATCGGCGACCAATACCGTGAACCGGTTTTAAGAGACATTGACCGGGTTTCGGTTTTGATTACAATCACGGCCGTTCTGTCCGGAGCAGCAGCCTGTGTCTTGATTTACATTTTATACGGAATTTTGTTCTGATAAAAGAGAACAAACCGGTTTTAATATCAGGGAGAGGGAACGATGAAACGATCAAACATTGAAGACGGGTTTTTAAAGAAACAACCCGCAACAATCGAAACGAAATCATCTAAAAACATTATGGACGAGCTTATTGAGCGGGGGATTTCCTATGCAGATTTGGAAGCGACCGCCATGGAGTTTTACGTCCCGCATCCGGGAATTGAAACACCCGACAAAGCCAAAACCGTATTTGAGCGGGAATTTCAGTTTGCTGTTGCCGACCCGAACCTTCAAATGCTGATTTACGCGGCCATTCTTCTGGAACAGGAAGGGGAAATGGGAAACCTTCCGGGAATCAGCCGCGCGTCTTTTGAAAAAGATTTGTCGTTTATCATCGCCGATGAAATTTTGGGGGAAGCCGTCGCGGAATATATTGCCGGCAGCAAAGGCCGTTTTGAATTTGTGCGTTTTGACAAAAACAAACCGGGAATTTTAAAAACATTGGGACCGTTTATGGACGACATCATCGGCGGCCTTTTGGGCGGCGTTTCCGCAAATATGTATTCCAGAGCCATGTTCGAGTTTGAGGAAGAGCAAAAGAAAAACCGGAAAAACGAAACGGGAGGAAAAAAATGACGCTTTGGTCGGCACTCAAAGCCGGATTCGGATTTTTATCGATTTTACCGGTTGGTATCACGATGGAAGGCATCGAAGAGCTCATGAACCGGTTGTATTTTTATCCGGTGACCGGGTTCCTTCTCGGCATTCTCATCGGTATTGGCGCTTTTGTATTTGAACTGATTTTGCCGTCGCCGCTCTCCGTGATGGCCGTCATTTTGGCGATTTACGGACTGACTTGGTTTAATCATTTGGATGGAATTGCTGATATGGGCGACGGGATGACCGCGCACGGATCGCTTGAAAAGAAAAGAAAGGCGTTAAAAGACATGGCGCTCGGCATCGGCGGCGTTGCATCAACCGTTTTATTGATTCTCTCGCTTTACGCGTCCGTTTCCGCTCTGGAATCCGCCGCTCAACTTTTCGGCGCTTTTGCGGCGGAATCAAATATTTACATATTCGGGCTGCTGTCCGTTTTGACCGACCTGCTTTCAAAAACCGGTGGAAATGCCGCACTTATTGCCGCCGTCTCGGCAGCGCTGACCGTTGCGCTGACCGCCGTTGTCGCGGAAACGCTGTCCAAACAATCGATGCTCACCATCGCCGCTTTCGGAAAACCGTTCTCGGAAGGACTCGGATCTATGACCATCAAAGGCGGGACAAAAAAGAACTTGACCATCGGAATTGTATTTTCAACCATTGTGTCCGTCCTGTTGCTCGGGCTTTTGGGATTTTTGTGCGTGATTGTCACCACGTTGGCCGCGGGCGTTATTCTTCGAACCAGCAAGCGCCACTTTGAAGGACTCAACGGCGACGGCATTGGAACAGCGAATGAAGTCGGACGGATGCTCTCTTTTGCAACTGTCGCAACGGCCATTTGGATTTTGGGAGGCGCAGTCGCATGGATGCTTTAATTATGGCGGGCGGTCTTGCGCAGCGTCTCGGACGCGTCGAAAAGTCGTGCATCGACTTAAACGGGCGTCCGCTGATTTCATACATCATCGAAGCGCTGGCCGGCGCGAAAGGAATCGGCCGGATTTTTGTGTCCGTCACCGAAGCGACGCCCAAAACCAAAGATTTAATTGAAAACACCTACGACAACATTTCCGTCATCGTCGCCAAGGAAGGCAATTATGTCCAAGATATGATCATGTCGATCATCGACGCCAAAATAACGGGACCGGTCATGGTTGTCATGTGCGATATTCCGCTTGTTGAATCCGATATCATTGACGACGTGATTGAAAAATACAATGTGTGCGAAGAGCCGGCTCTTTCTGTTTATGTCCCGATTGCGATTTGCAAAAAAATCGGAATTCGTCCGGATACCGTCTTTCACAAAAATACGAAACTGATTGTGCCGACCGGCATCAATATTTTGGACGCGACCGACATTTATAACGAACAGCCGGATTACAATTACATTGTGGATGACCCGCGCTTGGCGATGAACGTCAATACCGCGGAAGATTTGGAAAAATGCCGGAAAATGGTTGAAGCCGGAACGTTCATGCCGGAAAATGAGAAACATGACGCGTTTGTTTGTCGCGATTAATTTTCCACCGGCTGTCCGGGAACAGCTGACCGAAATAATCGCCGGCGCCAAGAAAAAAGCGCGCGAGGGAAATTTTACGCGGGATGAAAATCTTCATCTGACGCTTGCTTTTATCGGAGAAACGGAGCGTTTGGAGGACGCGAAACACGCCGTTGAACAGATTTCAGCCTCTTGTTTTGATTTAACACTCAGCGGTTTTGGCACATTCAAACGCCGTGACGGGGATATCTTTTGGATGGGAATGGAGAAGTGCCCACCGCTGTTGGATATTCAAAAACGACTTTGCCGCCATTTAACGGATTGCGGATTTGAAATTGACAAACGTTTTACGCCGCATTTGACATTAGGACGGCATGTTATTTTTCAAAAAGATTTTGATGCGGAGGCGTTTGCCAAAACAGTTCCGCCAATGACCGTTCCGGTCGAACGGATCAGCCTGATGAAATCGGAAAGAGTTAACGGCCGGCTGATATATGTGGAGACGGCTTCAAAAGAACTCCAAAAACAAAGTGAATAAACTGCAATCAAAAACGAAATGAATAAACTGCAATCAAAAACGGAAATGAATGGACTGTAGTTGCGACGTTGGCGTCACAACCCAGTTTTTCGTTTGTCGTCGTAGAAAAGATTGTTTTTGTTTTTGCGCTGAACATAGCGTTAATGTTTGTTTTTGATTACTTTTTTGGCTTTTTCAACTCAACCCTTAACGTCCGTTTCGATATGCCGGGCGTTTCGGCTGAAATATTCATAAAGCTCAAGTCCCCAGATGCGGGAACGTTCGCCGGTGCTGAGAATGTACCGGGAGTCAAACCGTCCGTCGCTGTCAAAAAGACCCAAAAGGACAATATCGTTCGTGACAGAAATTTCCGTAATTTCAAGACCGTCCGGAATCACGAAGAATTTGACGCGTTTCCAATCCAAAAACTTAACGTCGTCGAGTTCCGCTTTGCCGTCGTAAATGTATTCCGAAATAATTCTTTCATAAACGGATTCCGAATACACAAGCGTCAGATTGCAACCATTCTTGAGCATGGTGTTGTACATTTTATTGTATTGCGGCTGGAAAAAGTTTGACAATGTCACGCAAAAATGGGCTTCAATCATCGCTTTTACGACATCGTCGTTGGCGTCAAAGACGTGGGCCAGATCTGATTCCAATAATTTACATGGACCAAGCTCTCCAATCCGGTCAAGCAAATGCGGTGAGATTCCGGATAAATCGTGTGTTGCCAAATATTTGTGATTGTGTTCATAAACACAAAGGATATTCAGGAGCCGTTTGGAATTGTTTGCAATCGCCCGCCCCATATCCGTTAAGTAATAGACACGGTCTTTATTTGTGATAAGGTCCCACTCTTCCAACTTCTTAATCTGAGGGATCATCGCTCCCCAATTGACATTTAACTTATCTTTGATTTCGTCAGATGTCTGCGGACCCTCAAGAAGCAGGAGGAGTAAGTTTTTTCGCTTATCAGAAAGAAAAATCGTATCAATCAGACATGATTTCATATTGATGTAACCTCCAAAAACATCATCTGTGAAACAGTCACTCATCTTGAAACGAAAAAACGCACGCGCGTACGCACCGTCAACCGACTCATGACATGAATGAAAATTCCACGCATTTTTTGTTTTTTATTCGCTTTGCAACGAATATTTTTAATTCAGGTATCATTTAACAAAAATAAAATGATTTACATATTTATTTTTTATCAAACGTCAAAAAATATCCTAATGATATTTTAATTTTATACCCGCGTTGTATATTGGAGAAAATATGATTTTAATGTTTCGTTTATAATTTGTAAAAATGAGAGTAAAAAACAGAGCGAATAATGACAAAACGTGACAAATCGGACGCCAACCGAGGGCCGGCAGAACGTTCAAGATTCAATCAACAGAGCAAATAAATTAAATTCAGACAAAAACGACAAGATGGCTTTTCGTTTAAGCAATAATTTTAATTACATCTACCGTCAATTTTCAAAAAACGTTTTAATTCATTTCAATAAAAAATAACGAACATATTTGAATGTATTTTCAAATATATTTTCGAATGTTAAGACGAGAACGAGTAAACACCGCCTTTTCCGGTTTGCCGTTCACTCAAAATGATCATTCGAAAACGGAGCATATTTCAAAAACGAGAGGTTCTTAATTGGAATAAATATTATTTAAATAAAACAGGTGGGTTTTTAATATGAATCAAAGATTCCAAGGTGTTATCCCGGCATTAATTACGCCGTTTACGACCGATAACCGAATTGATGTGGACGGGTTGAGAAGAAATATCGAATTCGTGGAAAAAGGCGGCGTCAGCGCAATTGTCCCCTGCGGAACAACCGGGGAGTCGGCCACAATGACGGCTGAGGAACATATGAAAGTCGTCGATGCCGCTATTGAAACCGCAAAAGTTCCGGTGATTGCCGGAACCGGGTCCAACAGCACGGAAGAAGCTGTTTTATTCACAAAACACGCCAAAGACGCCGGCGCCGCCGCGGCTTTGATCATTACGCCTTATTACAACAAACCGACTCAGGCCGGTTTAAAAGCCCACTTTGAAAAAATCGCAAACAGTGTTGACATTCCGATCATCCTTTACAACGTGCCGTCCCGGACCAGCGTGGACATGGCGGTCTCCACCATCGCCGAATTGGCAAAACATGAAAACATTATCGGAATCAAGGAAGCAACCGGCGACATGGGAAAAGCCTCCGAAATCCTTCACAAAACAAAAGACGAAGACTTTGTTTTGCTTTCCGGAGACGACATCGCGACACTTCCGTTGATGTCCATTGGCGCAACCGGCGTCATTTCTGTTGCCGCCAACATTGTTCCGCAAAAAATGTGTCAGATGGTTTCAGCCTTTGAAAGCGGAAAAATGAAAGAAGCGGCCAAAATTCATGATGAGTTAACACCGCTTATGAAAGTGTTGTTTATCGAAACAAACCCGATTCCGATTAAAACCGCCATGCGGCTTTCCGGACATGCCGCCGGACCGTTGCGTTTGCCGCTTGTGGATATGGCGCCCGCCAATTTGGAAATGCTGAAAGCGGAACTCAAAAAGATGGGCGTGATTTAAATGGCCGGCGATGTGCGTGCCGCCGTCATCGGCGCTTGCGGACGGATGGGAACATTAATTATTCAAAAAATTCAAGCGACCGACGGCATTTGCCTTTCCGCCGCGTTTGACGTGGCCAACACCGGCACCGACATTGGGGAAGTCATTCGAATCGGAAAGCTGGGAATTCCGGTGTCTGACCCGAAAGATTTGACCAAAGTCCTGAAAGAATCTAAAACAGATGTCGTTATTGACTTTACAGTTGCTGCCGCCACCGCTGTCAATGCGCCGGCTGCCGCTGCCGCCGGTGCCAACTTGATTATCGGAACAACCGGACTTTCCGCCGAACAAAAAACCAACATTGTTTCGGCCATTACAACAAATAATGTCGCTGCCGTCATTTCATCTAATTATTCAATCGGCGTCAACGTGTTTTTTAAACTTCTCAAAGAAGCGTCGCAATATTTGGGCGATTACGATATTGAAATCATTGAAGCGCACCACAACCAGAAAAAAGACGCGCCGAGCGGAACCGCTGTGACCGCTGCTGAAATCATCAGCAGTTCTCTGGGCGGAAAAGAGTTTGCCTACGGACGGGAAGGACTTTGCCCGCGCGGCAAAGAAATCGGAATCCATGCCGTTCGCGGCGGAGACATTGTCGGGGACCATACGGTGATGTTTATCGGAAATTCCGAACGGATTGAAATCCGGCACCAAGCGCACACGCGCGAAATTTTCGTCGGCGGCGCCGTGATGGCGGCCAAATGGGTTTGCGCTCAAAAGAAAGGAGTTGTTTACGAAATGACCGATGTGTTAAACCTCTGAGGTCATTTATTTTTAATTTTTATTCTTTATTTGAATCAAAGCCTTTTGATCGCTTATTTTTTGAGATTATATTTTTATATTTCATAATATTGGGACTTATTTTGATTGGAAATCATTATGAAAATATCCGTATTGGGCCCGGCCGGCTCCTATTCCGAAAAAGCAGCGCTTCTTTTCTTTTCAAAATGCCGTCCGGACGATGAAAAAGAACTGATGTATTCACCGACGATTGAAAATGCTGTTCTGAATTTATTCAATGAAGAGCAGCCGGCTGATTTTGCCGTGATCCCTCTCGAAAATTCGATTGAAGGCGCCGTCGGCATCAGTATGGATTTGCTCAACGAAAAAGAGGTGACCATCAACGCCGAAATTATTATCCGGATTGAGCACAGCCTGCTCTCTTTAGAAACATCGCTTTTCAATATCGAGACGGTATATTCTCATCCACAAGGGCTCTATCAATGCCGGAATTTTTTAAGAGAAAAACTCAAAAACGCCCGATTGGCTGAAACCGACAGCACGTCAAAAGCCGCTCAAATGGCGGCGGCAAATCCGAAAAGAGCCGCAATCGCCTCGGCCGAAGCCGGCCGAAAATACGGGTTAAACATCCTTGAAACAAATATTCAATCGGTTAAAAATAACCGGACCCGCTTTGTTTTGATTTCAAAAAACGATGCAATTGGCATTTCAAAATCAAAAGAGATGATGGACAGTGTTTCAGACGCCTTTGAAAAGAAAAACGGCAAGATGGATTTGAAAACATCCGTGATTTCATATTTAAAAAACGACCAACCCGGCGCCTTATACCATATCTTGGGCGCGTTTTTTAAACACAACATCAACTTAACAAGGATCGAATCGCGCCCGGCCAAAAAAGAACTGGGCGATTACTGCTTCTATATTGATTTTGAGGGAGACCGGTCGGATGAAGGCGTACAAGACGCCTTGAAAGAGGCGGCGACTCAATCGGACCGCCTGAAAATTCTCGGAACTTACGGACGGCTGTCGGAATGACCGTATCAAATAAGATTATAAATGTTGGAACCTGATAGGAAGAAAATAATAATTGAACTCAAAACAATAAAATCTTGGACAAGGAACGGGGAGATTGAAGTTGACAAAGGATTTTTTGACGATTGATGATTTTGACGTTTTCGGAAAAACGGTTCTTTTGCGTGTGGATTTTAACGCGCCGATGAGTCCGGAGGGTAAAATTTTAGATGACGCGCGCATTAAAAGTCACGTCAAAACAATTACGGATTTAAAGGACGCGAAAGTGGTCATTTTAGCGCACCAAAGCCGTCCCGGAAAATCCGACTTTACCACCACAAAACCGCACGCTGAAATTTTGTCCAAATATCTCGGCAAAGAAGTCCGGTATGTGGATGATATTTTCGGGTCTTACGCGCGGTCCTGCATTTCGGCGATGGTTCCGGGCGATGTCATTATTTTGGAAAATGTGCGCTTCTTTTCGGAAGAATCTTTGGACCGAAGCGTCAAAGAACATTCCGATTCTTTTTTTGTTCAAAAATTACTTCCTTATGTTGATTTTTATTTAAACGACGCTTTTGCTGTTTCCCACCGCTCTCATTTGTCGGTGGTTGGATTTACGGAAAATATTAAAAGCGGTGCCGGCCGGTTGATGGAATCTGAAATTGTCAATTTAGAACGGGGACTGAACGGCGAACGCCCGTGCGTTTACGCGCTCGGCGGCTCAAAGGTGGATGATTCGTTGCATGTCGCGGAAAACGTCCTTTCCAAAGGCAGCGCCGATTCCGTCTTATTTAGCGGCGTCGTCGGAAATGTTATTCTCGCGGCGGCCGGATTCAAAATCGGAAAGCCGAATATGGATTTGATTGTGAAACTCGGATATACGGATCAAATTGAAATCGCCAAAGAAATGATTCAAAAATACGGGGATAAGATCAAATACCCGATGGATGTGGCGCTGAACGCTGACGGCAAGCGTGTTGAAGCAACCATTAAAGAAATGGGAAAAAGCAATTATCCGGCGTATGACATCGGTCTTGAAACAATTGTCGCGTACACGACAGAAATCGAAAACGCGGGAACCGTCATCTTAAATGGCCCGGCAGGCGTCTCTGAAAACCCGGATTTCGCGATCGGAACGCATGAAATTATCCGCGCGGGAACACGTTCTAAATTTTCAATCATTGGCGGCGGGCACATTTCCGCTGAAGTGAACCGGCTCGGAATCGAAGGACAGTTCTCTCACATCAGCACCGGCGGCGGCGCTTGCATTGAATATTTATCGGGCGTTGAGCTTCCGGGAATCACGGCGCTTGAAAACGCGGCGAAAAAAAAGAATTGAGATGAAAAACGGCACAATTCAGGAAGAATGTTATGTCAAAATATCATCTGTTGACGAATGAAGGTATCTTGGCGGTCAAATTGGCCCGTCAAACGATTGAATCGATGTTAAACGACGAAAAGCCTCAAAGAATCCCCAATTTGCCGCTCAATTTTCAGGAAGACCGCGGCGTTTTTGTCACACTCACTTTGGACGGCGAATTGCGCGGCTGCATTGGTTATCCGTACCCGATTATGTCGTTTGAGAAAGCCGTCATGAAAGCCGCGATTTCAGCCGCTTTTGAGGACCCGCGATTTTTCCCGATTGAGAAAAAAGATTTCAACCGGGTTTGCGTGGAAGTGACGGCGCTGACGATTCCGGAAGAATTGGAGCCGCCGTTTACATCCTACACCAATCAAATTCAAATCGGGAAGCATGGCCTGATGGTGGAATACCAAGAGAATCGCGGCCTGTTGCTTCCGCAAGTGGCGGTTGAGCAGGGATTTGACTCAATTGAGTTTTTATGCCAAACGTGTATCAAAGCCGGCCTCACGCCAATGGCTTGGAAATACGGGGCAAAAGTGTATCGGATTGAAGGACAGATTTTCCACGAAATTGAGCCGAACGGCGAAATTGTGGAAGAAAAGCTCTGACCTGAAGATGGAAGACAAATTTATGAAAAAATAAAAAGATAAGAATTTGGAGCCTTTTTTGTGAGTGACCAAGCAATCCCCGCAACGATTGACGAGTATATTTCAGCGCAGCCGCCTGAAATTCAAAAGATTCTGACCGAATTCCGCCGGACGATTTTGCGCGCCGCGCCGGACGCGCAGGAAAAAATCGCCTGGGGAATGCCTTCTTTTACAGCGTACGGAAGTTATGTTGCTCAATTTGCCGCCCACAAAAATCACGTCGGATTTTATCCGGGACCGGAGGCGATTACTGTTTTTGAAAAAGAGCTTTCCGGCTACAAAACATCCAAGGGCGGAATTCAATTTCCTTATGAAAAGCCGGTGCCTTATGATGTGATTGAAAAAATCGTCAAGTACCGGGCACAGGAAAATCAAAAAAGAATGATGGAAAAAGAAAGCAAGAAAAAAATCAATAAGAACCAATAAACAAAATTTTGATTCTTATTTTTGTTTATTTTTTTGTTTATTTTTTTGTTCCTTTTGTTTATTTCTTATTTTGGTTCACTTTCAGTACTCATTTTTTATTCTTGTAAGCGAAAATTGCGGCGGCAATCAGTAAAACACAAATCACGGCAATAATCAAAATCAAGAGAGTTCTGTTCCCAAAAAAATGGGTGTTACTGCTCGTGTTATTGTCACTTTGATTATTTCCCATACCGTTCTCCGATGAATTGTCGGACATATTCGTATTGTTTTCGGAATCCGGCGGAGTTTCAGACCCCGGCGTATCGGGAACCGACGTGTTGATGACAGTGGCCCGGCCGAATCCGCCGCTGTTTCGAACCTCGTTTACCGTCAATGTCGCAAATTCGGTTGAAAACGGATTTATGACGGCGCGATATTTCCATCCGTTCATATTCAGTTCCGCAGCCGGTGTTTGATAATTGGCTGTCGTTTCGCCGATCCCGCCGACGACATCGGAAAATCCGTTCCCGTCGTTTTGGTCGACTTGCCATTGGTATCCGAGACCATCAATATCAACAACAGAAAAGACAGCATGTTGGCCTTCATAAACAAATTGATTGTCGGGCGGTTCAATTTCCAGATAATCGCTTTCATTGATTGCGGTTTGATAGAAAAAGAATTTGCCGTCCGGATCCGCCTCGGACTTAAAAACAATAGGAGTACCCAACACGGCGTTTGCAAACAGAACGATTTGGCTGCCGGTATATCCGGAAAAAGCAGATTCATAAACAAGCTGGTCATCGCTGTTTTTAATTTGATTTTCCGCAGGATTGTCACTGTATCCTTGAAGAACTGAAAATTCGGAAGGGATTGTCGGAGTATAAATGCTTCCGCCGTCAATTGTAATTGCGGAAGTTCCCGATGTTGCCGGATTTGGACTCGTCCGGGAAGTACCGCCTCCGATTGCAAACCCGTTCCCGGTTTGAGTCACTTGAACCGTTCCGCCGGAAATCACAACTTCCGCATTACCGCCCGTTCCATTATAATTTCCGCCGCCACCGCCGATTGCCGCAGCATTTCCGCCGCCTCCGGAATCAGTGATTTCACCGGAAACAGCTGTCACTTTCGCCGCATCGGATATTTTTATGGTTCCGAACCCCCCGGGCCCGAGAACGTTTTCGGAACCGCCACCGCCGCCGCCACCGATTCCGGCACCACTTCCGCCACCGTTTGATCCTTTAGCAGTCCCACCGGCTGCGGTAACAGATGCTGAATCGGATATTTGAACGGTTCCGTTTCCACCTTTTCCGTTATGGCCGCCGCCGCCACCGCCGATTCCGGCACCACCGCCACCGCTTCTTGCGTTGCCGCCGGTTCCGCTGCCGCCGCCGCCATTTCCACCGGTTGCTGTAACAGTAACATTTCCCATAATTTTAATGCCGTCATCCGCTCCGGAACCGCCGCCGTTGCCGCCGACAGAATCTGCTCCGCTGCCACCACCACCAATTCCGGCGCCGCCGCCGCCGTTGGAAGCATTCCCGTTCCCACCGGTTGCGTGAATTGTTCCGGCCCCGGAAATTTCAATTTTAAAGGCAATACCGCCATCCGAAGTGTTTTCGAATTTGTGGTCTCCGCCGCCGCCACCGATTCCGGCACCGCCGCCCCGACCATTAGGATTGCTTCCGCCGATTGCGTTAATTTTCCCGGAACTGTTGATTTTAATCGAACTCACGTTTCCACCGGCTTCCCCACCGCCGCCACCGATTCCGGCGGCGCCGCCAAAAGTAGTTGAATTGTTAGTTCCACCGCCGCCACCGTATGCGTTAATGTTAACGTTTCCGGAAACAACGATGTCGCCGGTATCTTTTCCGGTTAACCGCGGTCCTCCGATTCCGGCACATCCCAACCCGCCCCGGACCGTTAAATTTCCGCCGCTATCCGAAGTAACCGTTAAAGCGACTCCTTGAGGAACATAAATTCCGGCAAGCGATCCGGTAATATTGTTCGTTCCTTTCACAAATAAAACCGAATTATTTCTTTCGGAAAGATTGAGTCCAAAAACACCATTGGCAGATGTTAAACTGAGATTTTGAATCGTCAAATTTAAAGGTTGAGGATTTGACGGCGTCTCCGCCACAATATTTGTTCCGGCAAAATTGGACTCGGGATTGTTGCTGAGAATCGTTAAATCGGTAATGTTTCCCGGAATTCTAATGGTACCTCCCGCCCATGATGTCGGATTAAGAGTCAAATTGTGGGGCCCCGGTCCCGAAAAACTATTTAGTTTGTTGTTGGCGTCAGTGACGTTGTTGGCGGTCGCGTTGTCAGCATAAACAACGGCCGGCATCAATAAAACAAGGAAAAGAGCAAGAAATGTTAAAATGACCACCCTTTTTACAATTGAAATTTCCATAACTTTACTCCCCATTTACAATGTTTTCCATTAGAATAAATTAAAAATCGAACAACATTTTAGTTTTACACATTAAGAATATACAATAAAATATACAATAAATATTATTTTTATTTTTTTATTATTATAAGAGAGATATTTTTATTTTATATTCTTATACTTTTTCTTAAAAAAATATTCAAAAATTCCATTTAATTTCGAATATGAGTTAACATCCGGAAGGATCTGTTTTTAAAAAAAGAAAAAATTTGAAAAATGATGATTCTCATAAAAATGAAAGCAAAAGAATAAAAAATGAAATTAAAAATGAAATTAAAAAATGATTATGAACTTCACCATCCGATCATATGAAAAATGTAAGAAAATGATTCCAAAGTTCGACGACAAATGCTTGTTTTGCAAAAATGTTTGAGCATGTAAGAATTACTTACATCTCCACAAATCAATCTTTTCCAAAAAAATAATCTCTGATTTTATACTCTCCAATGTCGGTGAGTTCTTTTTTCTGTATTTCTGCCCGCTCTTTGTTTTTTTCCCTGTCTCTCTCAAAAACCATATCTGTGCAAGGAGATTTATCTAATATCTCATAGACCCGGTCCTCGTATTTTAAATCAACAAAAAGCGAGTCGGGGATTAACATCATCATAGCGTCACCTTTTTGATTCCTTCGTTTTGAATGGCTATCGAATGTGTTTTTTGTAAAATGTATTCATCGGAAGGCGTGAACAATCTGGTTGGAACCGCTCCGCCTTTGAAATCGTCCAACACTGAATCCAAAAGTGAAATGAAATTAAAAAATGAAATTAAAATAATTCAGATAACTTTCAATCATTTCGGCATTTCAATCAAATGTTCCGCAAGCTGCGCCTTAATATGTTCCGGAATCGGCGTCGTCACTTTATTTTTGAAATCGTAATGCACGACAACCGCTGAGCCTTTGACGCAAAGACGTCCTTCCTGCCAAGCTTCATGATATGTCGTAAACGATTTGGTTCCGATTCGGATAACATAAGTCCGGATTTCGACGTCGTATTGGAAGAAAAGCTCGTCCAAAAAATCGAAATCGGTGTGCGCCATAATGAGCGTCCACGTGTCATAAGACAAATTCAAATTCGGCTCAAACATTCTAAAAATCGGATTTCGGCCCAACTCAAACCAATTGCCGAGGACGACATTGTTGATGTGACCGAGGCCGTCAACATCGCCAAAGCGCGGGGTAACTTTTGTCGTAAACATAGCCTTTCCTATTGTCGAAAAATATTTAAAGATTTGGATTTCAAATTCCTTTTTTCATTTTTGATGACAGCGTTCGGTTTACAGTTCCGATTGCATCTGCTGTTTACGGTTCCGATTGCATCTGCTGTTTACGGTTCCGATTGCATCTGCTGTTTACGGTTCCGATCGCATCTGCGGTTTACGGTTCCGATTGCATCTGCTGTTTACAGTTCCAATTGCATCTGCTGTTTACAGTTCCGATTGCATCTGCTGTTTACAGTTCCAATTGCACCTGCGGTTTACGGTTCCGATTGCATCTGCTGTTTACGGTTCCGATCGCATCTGCGGTTTACGGTTCCGATTGCATCTGCCAATGCTGTATCCAATCATTTCGTTGGAATCCGAGAAAATCAAACGCAAAGCGTTTGATTTTTCGGGAAGGTTTGCTTGATTATTTCAAAAGGATGGTATGGACTTGCTTAATTTTTCAAAAACCGCCCCACGTTTTTGAAATCCAAATGAAATGTGCCGCCATAACGCGCGCACCGCCGCCTGCCAAAAAACAATAACAGACAAAAAAATTCATAGTATGATAATGAAAAATCATTACAAATTAATGAAAAATTATATAACGGATGAGAGAATTCTGAGTCACGCAAAATCCGATTTTTGCAAAAATACAAAGAAGGGGATTCCATTATTCGAAAAACTCAACATTCTTGACACCACACTCCGTGATGGTGAACAAACGCCCGGTGTGGCGCTTTCGACCGACGACAAAATAAAAATCGCGACGGCTTTGGACGACTTGGGCATCGGCATTATCGAAGCCGGCTCGGCCGTGACGTCCGAAGGCGAACGCACGGCGATTAAGGCGGTTTCCGCCTTGGGACTTTCCGCCGAAATTTGCAGCTACTGCCGCATGAAAAAGGAAGACATTGATCTGGCGCTTGCCTGCGACGTTGATTCCGTTCATTTGGTGGTCCCGTCTTCCGCGCTTCATATTGAGATGAAGCTTCGAAAAGACATTTCAAAGCCGGCTGACCGGGAATCTGTTTTGGCGGCCGCGGGAGATGTTGCGGAATATGCGAAATCGCATGGTCTGATTGTCGAATTCAGCGCTGAAGACGCATCGCGCGCCGATTTAAAATTCTTAAAAGAATTGTATAAAACAGGCGTTAGCCATCACGTCGATCGTTTATGTTATTGCGACACGGTCGGAATGTTGACGCCGGAACGGGCGTTTACGATTTTCTCGGAACTGGCTTATAATGTGGGAGCGCCGCTTTCGGTGCATTGCCACAATGATTTTGGTTTGGCGACCGCCAACACGGTGGCGGCTCTTCGCGCCGGCGCCGCCGAAGCGCACGTAACCGTCAACGGAATCGGAGAGCGCAGCGGAAATGCGTCTCTGGAAGAAGTGGTTGTCCAACTCGAACATCTTTACGGCAAAAACACCGGCGTTAAAACCGAAAATTTATATAAAGTCTCGCGCCTTGTGAGCCGGCTTACCGGAATTCCGGTGGCGCCTAATAAAGCCATTGTCGGCGGCAACTCTTTTACCCACGAAGCCGGCATTCATGTCCATGATTTGGTCAAAAATACGGCAACTTACGAACCGATCGGTCCCGAATTTGTCGGACGGGAACGAAAAGTGGTTCTCGGAAAACATGCGGGAACCAGCTCCATTGAATTGGCTTTAAAGGAATTAGGATTCGGCGCCGAAAAATCTCAAAAGGAAGAGATTTTCGCCCGCGTCAAAGAACTCGGCGACCTTGGAAAACATGTGACGGATGCCGATTTGCAATCCATTGCCGAAGCGGTTTTGGAGATTCACCACAATCCGGCTGTTCGCTTAAAGGCGTTTACGGCGGTTTCCGGACGGCCGTCTATTCCGATGGCGTCCGTTGTTTTAGATGTTTTCGGAAAAGAAACAATTTGCGTTGACACCGGCGACGGTCCCGTGGACGCGGCGATTCGTGCCATCCGGCAAGCTGTTTCATCGGTTGGCGATATTATTCTTGAAGAATACCATGTCGACGCCATTACCGGCGGAACCGACGCCTTGGTCGAAGTCATGGTCAAGTTGTCCAAAGACGGAAAAACCGTCACCGCCCGCGGTGCCCGGACCGACATTATTGAGGCTTCCGTTGAAGCCGTCATTAACGGGATGAACCGGTTGGTTTGACGGCCCGACCGTCAACAAACCTCTCCCCGGAAAATGAATTTTTTTGAGATTTCAAAACGGAGCGGATATTTTATCCGTTCTTTTTTCGAATTCAAAAAAATTCACAAATAAAATGAGTGACAAGACTCATATAAAATAATCCCGTACAGATTAACTCATTATCATCAAAATGATCAGTTTCAACGACAATTTCAAAACAAATTTTAAAAATAAATCAACATAATTATCAGGAGATCTTTATGAAAAAAGAACCGACAGAACGAATGAATGGCGCAAGAGCGTTCATCGAATCTCTCAAAAAAGAAGGCGTCGATACGATTTTCGGGTATCCCGGCGGCGTCTTGCTTCATATTTACGATGAGATTTACAGTTGCGATTTGCGCCACATCCTGGTACGGCATGAACAAGCGGCAGCGCACGCCGCGGACGGATACGCGCGCGCGACCGGACGCGTCGGCGTCTGTTTGGCAACATCCGGCCCCGGCGCCACAAATCTCGTTACCGGAATTGCAAATGCTCACATGGATTCAATTCCGATGGTTGCGTTTACGGGACAAGTCGGAAGTTCTCTCATCGGAAACGACGCGTTTCAAGAGGCAAACATCACCGGAATAACGCTTCCGATTACAAAACACAACTATTTGGTTCAAAAGGCGGACGACATTCCCAAAACCATTAAAGAAGCCTTTTATATCGCATCAACCGGTCGTCCCGGCCCCGTTTTAATCGATATTACCAAAGACGCAACCGCTACCGAACTCAAATTTTCATATCCGGAAAGCGTCAGTTTGCGCAGCTATAAACCGACGGTTCGCGGAAACGCTCAGCAAATCAAAAAGGCGGCGGAACTCATCGCCAACGCCAAAAAACCGGTCATTTACGCCGGCGGCGGCGTTGTGTTGTCCAACGCGTCATCCGAACTCTACAAATTTGCGGAAGCCATCAACGCGCCGGTGACAACAACACTGATGGGAATGGGAGCGTTCCCGACAACGCACCCGCTCTTTATCGGAATGCCCGGCATGCACGGTACAAAATACGCCAACTTCAGCATCCAGGATTCAGACCTGCTGATTGCGGTCGGCGCCCGGTTTGACGACCGTGTGACCGGAAAAATTTCATCGTTTGCAGCCGGCGCTAAAAAGATTCACATTGATGTAGACCCGGCGGAAATTTCCAAAAATGTGAAAATCGACGTCCCGATCGTCGGCGACGCTAAAAATGTACTTACGGCGCTCACCCAAACCATCGCCGAAAAAATCACTGCCGGAAAAACCGACGACTGGTTAAAACGCGTGAATCAATGGAAAAAAGAATATCCGCTCGGTTATTTGGACGACGGTTCCACCATTAAACCGCAGTTTGTGATTGAAACGCTATCCAAAATCGCACCGGACGCCATCGTAGCGACGGAAGTCGGACAGCATCAGATGTGGACGGCACAGTATTTCAAATTCAAAGAACCGCGCAAATTCATAACGTCCGGCGGTCTCGGCACCATGGGATTCGGGCTTCCGGCCGCAATGGGCGCTAAAGTCGGCTGCCCGGACCAAATTGTCTTTGACGTGGCGGGCGATGGATCGTTTCAAATGAACTCTCAGGAACTTGCAACGTTGGTGACCAACGATATTCCGGTGATTTCCGTAATTTTAAACAACGGTTATCTCGGAATGGTGCGGCAGTGGCAGGAACTCTTCTACGACTGCAAGTATTCGCACACCGATATCGCAAACAGCGTCGATTTCGTCAAATTGGCGGAGGCGTACGGAGCGCTGGGCCTGCGCGTGGAAAAGAAATCGGAACTGGAAGAAGCCGTCAAACGCGCCATTAAAGAGGGACGGCCAACGGTCATTGATGTCCGCGTGGACCGGAAGGAAAACGTGTTCCCGATGGTTCCGGCCGGGGCGTCTATTAATGAAATTATCGACGAAAGAAAATACGGGGGCAAGTAAATGTCCGACATCAAAAATTATACGCTTTCCATTTTGGTGGAAAACCATTATGGTGTGCTGACACGTGTGGCGGGACTGTTTGCCCGACGCGGATACAACATTGACAGCTTGGCGGTCGGCGTCACGGAAGATCCGTCCGTTTCCCGAATGACCATTGTGGTCCGGGGAGATGATTCCGTCATCGAGCAAGTGATTAAGCAGCTTTACAAGTTGATTGAAGTCATTAAAGTGGTGGATCTCAGTTCGGAAGAATATGTCGACCGCGAGCTGGCGCTCATAAAAGTAGCCGCAAGCAAAGAAAACCGTGCCGAAATCCTTCAAATCGTGGAGATTTTCCGGGCGAAAGTCGTCGACGTCGGCGCAAACACCATGATGATTGAAATTACCGGAAGCGGCGAAAAGATTTCAGCTTTGGAAAAACTCCTCAAACCGTTCGGTATCAAAGAACTGGCAAGAACAGGACGTGTCGGGCTTTTGCGCGGCACAAAAGATGTCGTCAAAGCGCGGGAAGAATAAAACCTTGAAACGGAATCAAATAAATAGCCGTTTGAAATTAATAAAGCAAGTTTATAAAAACGATATTAATTTGCTCACCTTATGAACTTAATTAACTCAATCAACTGAAATAGATTCAAAACCGAATCAGGAAATCAATATGGCAAAAATGTATTATGACAAAGACGCAGATTTGAATGTTTTGAAAGGCAAAACAATTGCCGTTATCGGATACGGAAGTCAGGGTCACGCCCAGGCGCGCAACTTGAAAGACTCCGGCCTCAACGTGGTGGTCGGCCTTCGCGAAGGCGGCTCCGGCTGGAAAAAAGCGGAATCCGACGGCATGAAAGTGATGAAAGTCGCGGATGCTGTAAAGTCTGCCGACATCGTTCAGATTTTAGTCCCGGACGAAACCCAATCCAAGCTGTACTACGCTGAAATTGAGCCGAATTTGAAAAAAGGCGCAGCGCTTTGTTTCTCTCACGGATTTAACATTCACTACAACCAAATCACCCCGAGAAAAGACATGGACGTTTTCATGGTCGCCCCAAAAAGCCCCGGTCACATCGTCCGCCGGACATATTCGGAAGGAATCGGTGTCCCCGGCCTTGTCGCGATTTATCAAAACGCATCCGGAAAAGCTCTTGAACTCGGACTCGCCTACGCCAAAGGAATCGGATGCACCCGCGCCGGCGTTTATGAAACAACGTTCCAAGAAGAAACCGAAACCGACCTTTTCGGCGAACAGGTAGACCTTTGCGGCGGCGTCTCAAGCCTCATGAAAAACGCGTTTGAAGTCCTTGTCGAAGCCGGATACCAGCCGGAAATGGCGTACTTTGAAACCGTTCACGAACTCAAGTTGATCGTCGACCTTATCCATGAAGGCGGCCTTGAACGCATGTGGTTCTCAGTTTCCAACACCGCCGAATACGGCGGCATGACCGTCGGCCCCACCATCATCAACGAAGAATCTCGGGAAGCCATGTATGAAGCGCTGGCCCGCATTCAAAACGGCGAGTTTGCCAAAGAATTCATTTTGGAAGGCATGATCAACCATCCGGTTTTGAAAGCGATGGAACGCTACGAAAAAGAGTTGGAAGTTGAAACAATCGGCAAAGAAATCCGTTCGAAAATGCCGTGGCTCAACAAAGGCATTGATTCCGATTAAATTTTTTGGATTGATTGAAAAATCAATCTTCTCTTTCTTTTTTTTGTTATTTTGTTCTTTTTTTGTTTTTGGCGGACCGCATGTGCGCGTGTTATGGCGGCACATTTTCCATTTGAGATTTCAAGACCGATAACGGTTTTAAAGTTTGTAAATAGTGCCTATGACAAGGTAAATATAATATAAATTAAAAAAGAGTCAGAAAGTATGATTAGAAAATTCATCTTCTTATTCTGTTTTATTTTTTTTATTTTGGCAACGCCCATTGTTGCTGAAAGTGGAGAAAATAATTCAGAAACAATAAATACTTCATTTGGGCCCGTTCAAGGTATATCAATTTATAAAACCGGCATAATCAAAACATCCGGCGAAATGCCAACACAGGAAATTTCCGCAGAATATTGGCCAAAACTGGACAGAATGACAGATGTCATCCACGATGAAAATTTGTTAGCATCATATTCCTTTATAATGGGATATGGTCCAAGCACAAAAGGATATTTCTCAATCGGTACTTGTTATAATTGTGAAATTAAAGAAGAAGAGTTAGATGAAATTATGGATATTGTTAAAAAAGTCGGACAAGGAGAAGGAATTGAAGATGTGCCTATCGTTATTGCCAGAGTCGGACCGGGAACAAATGCAACACCACCGGAAACAATTCATGATGACTCAATCCCGGGATTCACACTGCCTATGTGTCTGCTTGCAATTGCTGCCCTAATCGGTATCAATTACAAACCAAAACAAAAGAAATGAATCAAAACAACTCATTTCTTATCTTTCAATTTCAAACTTGCCGGCATTTTCTGCTTATGTTTGGCGCGCTTCATTCTCTCAAGAATCGACACCGCTTTTTCTTTTGGAATTCCGGATTTTTCAATCATCCGTATTTCTTTTTCCCCAAACTTTTTGTTTTTCCCGTCCGATTTTCTTTTTTCAACCCATTCCAAAAAAGCATCCAGTTCATCATAAGAAATCCCAAAATCCGCCTCATCCGATTGTCCTTCAAAAAATCCGGCAGACGGAACTTTTGAGAGAATATTTTCCGGCAAGTTCATGTGTTTCGCAAGCAGCCGAACTTCCGTTTTGTAAAGATCGGCAATCGGCTCAAAATCAACACCGCCGTCTCCGAATTTTGTAAAGTAGCCGGTCATTTTTTCCGTTTTGTTCTTCGTTCCGATCACCAATAAATTGCTTTCGTTGGCGAAATTGTAAAGGAGCGACATTCGGAGGCGGGATTTTAAATTTCCGTCCGCGATTCGGGATTCGAAGGCATTTTGAGTTTCATGAGTTTCATTATTTTCCGCCGCAAAATCAACGGTGTTCATGACGGACTTGGCGGACAAGAAAATAGAACCCATGTCAATCTTTTGAAGGTGAAACCCGAATTGTTTTTCCACGGAAAGCGCGTCCATGAAGTCATTTTCATAGGTGTTTCCGGTATGAAAGAAAAAACACCACACATTTTCGGAACCGAGCGCTTTTGCGGACAAGGCAGCGACAACGGCGGAATCGATCCCGCCGGAAAGGCCGAGAACAACACCGTTTGCGTTTGCCTTTTTAACGGTTTTTTGAATAAAAGAAACGATTTGTTTTTCCGCAGATGGCGAATCAAAACAGTCCTTCATTTTTTGGTTGGCGGAAATCAGAGTCATAATTAAAAGTTGTCCTTGCTGATTTTAATAGTTTTCTAAAGAATGAAAAACAAAAACAAAATAGAAATAAAAACAAAAACAAAATAGAAATAAAAACAAATTAATTCAGTACAATTTCCAGTTCCGGTTTGTACCGACTGTTTTTATTTTCAGTTCAGATTGCACCTACTGTCTACAATTCCCATTTGCCCTGCCGGTTACTATTCTCCTATTTACACCTGCCGGTTACTATTCCTATTTGCACCTGCCGGTTACTATTCCTATTTGCACCTGCCGGTTACCATTCCTATTTGCACCTGCCGGTTACCATTCCTATTTGCACCTGCCGGTTACCATTCCTATTTGCACCTGCCGGTTACCATTCCTATTTGCACCTGCCGGTTACCATTCCTATTTGCACCTGCCGGTTACCATTCCTATTTGCACCTGCCGGTTACCATTCCTATTTGCACCTGTCATATCCAATTCATTTCAGCAAAATCCGAGAAAATCAAACGCAAAGCGTTTGATTTTTCGGGGCGGTTTGCTTGGGATTTTAAAGAAAAGGAAATAAAGACCAAGCGACCGAAGGGAGCCGTTCGCGAAGCGAACTTTTTGGAAACAGCCTCTCACCGCTCTTTGAAAAATTCCGAGCAGAGCGAGGAATTTTTAAGCGAACTTTTGGAAACAGCCTCTCACCGCTCTTTGAAAAATTCCGAGCAGAGCGAGGAATTTTTAAGCGAACTTTTGGAAACAGCCTCTCACCGCTCTTTGAAAAATTCCGTAGCGAAGCGAAGGAATTTTTCAAAAGAAAATTTATAACCGATAACGAAGTCTATACAGTCATTGACTGCAATAGTTTTAAATGAACCTGCTCTATTTATTTCATATTTTTACTGACATGACAGACTCACATTTTTCAAAACTCAAAGGGATTTTATGGCGAAAACTGACAAAAATGCGGAACGGATTGAACTTGTCCGGTATGAAAAAGATTCGAATACGGACTCCTCAAACGGAAAAATCGAAAAGGAAACTGTCATTGAAAAGCCGGAACCTGTGACTCGTGTTCCTGAAATTCAAATGGGCGTCGAAAAAGTTTACCCGACAGACGACTACGGCAAAGGAATTATTCCGCTCACCAGCGATGTGATGGCACATCTTGGAGTTTCTATTGGCGAACCGGTGGAAATCGAAGGCGAACGAAAAACAGTTGCCCGCGTTTGGAAAGCCAATATTTTGGATGGGGGAGACGATTCCGTTCGGATTGACACATTTATCCGCTACAACGCCAAAGTTTCGGTCGGCGACCGTGTCACGATTCGAAAAACAAAAGCTGTCCCCGCCAAAAAAATCACGATTGCGCCGCTGGAAGGAGAAAAAATCTCTCTGACCAAAGAAATTGAGGACAACATCAAATACAACATCCGGGAACGTTATCTTGTCAAAGAAGATATTATACCGGTCCGAAAAGACTTGCTGCCGCTCGCCGAATTTTTCTCGGAACCGGAAATGAAAAAGCAAACGATTGAATTTATGGTGACGCAGGTCACACCATCGAAATCGGCCGTTCTGATTACGAACGAAACGCAGATCGCGTTTGAAAAAAGCGCTGACGGCTACCGAAAAAAATATATTTCTTATGAAGATATCGGCGGGCTTTCCGGCGAACTTCAGGAAATCCGCGACGCCGTCGAACTTCCGATGAAACAGCCGCGCCTCTTTAAAAAACTTAAAATTGACCCGCCGAAGGGTTTGATTCTTCACGGGATTCCGGGAACCGGAAAAACCATGATTGCCAGAGCCGTCGCCGACGAAATCGGTTCAAATTTTTATTACATCGCGGGTCCTGAAATCGTACGCAGCGGCTATGGTCAAAGCGAAGAAATGATTCGAAACCTTTTCCAAGACGCCGCCAAAAACGCGCCGGCGATTATTTTTATTGACGAAATTGACTCCATTGCCCCGAAACGTGAAAATTCAGGCGAAGTGGAGCGCCGTATTGTGTCTCAGTTGCTCACCGTGATGGACGGAATGATGGACACCACTCAAGTTTTTGTGATCGCGGCCACAAACCGTCTGCATACGATTGACCCCGCCCTTCGCCGTCCCGGACGTTTTGACCGGGAAATCGAAATCGGAGCGCCGGACCAAGCCGGACGGGAAGAAATCATCAGTATCCACACCCGGTTTATGCCGCTTGAAGGCTCACCGGCGCTCAAAAAAGCGGAAATGGCGCTTAAAGAGGAAAAACAAAAGCTTCAAAACAGCGGAATTGAAAGCGGCCGGATCGACGAAGACGAAAATATCGCCCGCCTCACACAAAAAATCGCTGTCCTTCGGGAAACATATGAAGCGGATAAAAAATCACTCTTTAAAGAATTGGCTGCCCGGACGCAAGGTTTTGTCGGCGCGGATTTATCGGCGCTGGCGCGCGAAGCTGCTCTTTTTGCCATTAAAAGAATTGCGCCCCACGTTGATTTGGATGAAAAAATCCCGGATTCAATTCTGGAAGACTTGGTCGTGATGCGGGATGATTTCGAACAGGCGCTCAAAAAGAGCGAGCCTTCCGCCCTTCGTGAAATTTATGTCGAAATTCCGGAAATATCGTGGAACAACATTGGCGGGCTTGACGATGTAAAGCAGCAAATTATTGAAACCGTTGAATGGCCGCTCAAATTCCCGGAAAAATTCACCCGGATGGGAATCGAGCCGCCGACCGGCATTTTGCTTTACGGACCGCCCGGCACCGGAAAAACAATGCTCGCGCAAGCCGTTGCCCATGAATCGGAAGCCAGTTTCATCAGCGTGAAAAGCACGGAGCTTCTCCTCAAATGGGTTGGTGAATCCGAAAAAGCCATCAAAGAGATTTTCAGAAAAGCCAAACAAGCGTCCCCCACAATCATTTTCTTTGACGAAATCGACGCGTTCGCGACGATCCGGGACGGCAGTTCCACCGGAACGCGCTCGGTCGCCGAAAGCACACTCAACCAGATGCTGGTGGAAATGGACGGCATCGAACGCCTGAAAGACGTTTTTATTATCGCCGCCACGAACCGTCCGGAAATTTTAGACCCGGCCCTTTTGCGTCCGGGACGCTTAGACCGTTTGGTTTACGTCGGCGCGCCGGATTTGCCCGGAAGAAAAGCCATTTTTGAAATTTATTTGAAAAACATACCAATTTCAAAAGATGTGGACATCGACGAACTGGCGGAGATGACGGAAAGATATACCGGCGCCGACATTGAAGCCGTTTGTCGGGAATCGGTGATGACCGCGCTTCGCAAAAACTTTGATGTTGAAATCATCAAAATGGACGATTTCAAAGAAGCGCTCAATGTCGTGAAGCCGACAGTCACCGAAGACCTCAGCGAACAATATAAAATGATTGTCGATTACATCACGGGAAAAGATTCATTGGATGACGACCATTCCATGGCTTACAGATAAAGAAAAAGAAGATGAAACGAAAAGAAGCAAAAGAAAAAGCGGAAAGAAAACAAAGGAAAAAAGAAGAAAGGGATGAAAATATATATAAAATAAAAGCGATTTATCATATCCATAAAAGAATATATTTTGAATATATTTTCAAAATAATAATCGAATGTCCGATTGAATTTTCACACAATTCAAAATCCAAATCAGAGGAATAAAATGAAATATTACGCCAAAACACTTCTCGACAACAAACAAGTTATGTCCACCGATGCGAAAGAACTCGGAACGCTTGAGGACATTTACATTGACGCCAAAACCGGAAACATCACCGAACTTGTCATTTCCCCAAGCGGCGGTCTTGATGTGACGAAATACAGAAAAGACGAAAACTACATTTTAGTGCCGTTTTCCGCTGTCAGCGCCGTGAAAGACTACATCATCGTCGACAAAGACAAAGCAAAATCTTTCATCGCCAAATAAACAAAACAAAAAAAGACTTTTCCTTTTATCTCTTTTCTTTTTTTCATTTATTTTTTCATTTTGTTTGCGTTTATTTTTTCATTTATTTTTTCATTTTGTTTGCGTTTATTTCTTTTTGCTTGCATTTCTCTTTTACGTCTATTCTCTTTTACGTCTATTCTCTTTTACGTCTATTCTTTTTTCGTTCCCCATTTCATTCCCAGCAGTTAACCCGCAAGTTCAGACATTTCATGAGCGCAGCGAATGAAATGTCTGAACTTGCCGGCAGATACCGCTTAAAAAATAAAATAGCAGCAGACAGAACCTGAATAAAATGACAACTTCTAACTGTACATACCAAATTTAGATTTTCAGATTGCATCTGCTGTTGACTGTTCTGATTGCACCTGTTTCTGATATTTCCAATTGAATCTTCCACCGCTGTACACATTCATTCCAATGAAATCCAAGAAAATCAAACGCAAGGCGTTTGATTTTTTGGAGAGGTTTTCTTGAGAATTTAAAAAAGCGTGCAAATGTTCTCATTTTATTTTTTCAAAATGCACCGGCATGTTTTTGAAATTCAATTGAAAATGTGTCGCCATAACGCGCACCGGCGCCGCAAAAAGAGAAAACGAAAAAGAAAAAAGAAAAAAGAAAAAACAGGCAAAACTTAGATTTTGCCGGCATATTTTTTCATCAACTTCTTGTTCAGATTTTCAACTTGGGGAACGGCTGTTCCGATGTATTTGTACGGGTTGACCAAATTCTCAATGTCGTCTTTTGTGAGAACAGCGGCAACGTCCTTGTTTTCCAAGAGAACGGTACGGAAGTGCTTGTTTTCCTCAACAGCCTTCATCGCCGATTCACGTACAAGCTCGTGCGCTTCCTGCCGCCCGACGCCGCGGTTTGTCAGTTCAATCATAATCGCTTCGCCCATGTTGAGGCCGTTTAAAAGTTCCAGATTCTTTTTGATATTGTCATGGTTGAACCGGAGATTTTCAAGAACATTGATTCCGAGATTGATAATGTGGTCCGCCAGAATCGTACATTCCGGAAAAACGATGCGTTCCGATGACGAATTTGTGAGGTCGCGCTCGTCCCAAAGCGTGTTGTTAAGAAGCTCGGTTTCGATAAAGCCGCGGACAATCCGGGCAAGGCCGCAAATTTGTTCCGACTTAATCGGGTTTCTCTTGTGCGGCATCGTTGACGAACCGACTTGTTTTTTGCCGAATCCTTCTTCCAGCTCCGCAATTTCGCTGCGCTGCATGGACCGGATCTCAACGCCGATTTTATCAAGAGTGGTCGCGACATTTCCCATCCACATCACAAATTCGGCGTGGCGGTCGCGTTGAATCAACTGGTTTGACACATCCACCGACCCGATGCCTAAATAGTCCATGGTCTTTTTCTGAAGTTCAATTCCGTGTTTCCCAAAAGCCGCTTGCGTTCCGACAGCGCCGGTCATTTGCCCGACTAAGAGGCGGGGTTTGAGTTCGGCCAAACGATCAATGTGACGGTCGATTTCGGACGCCCAAATCGAAAACCGGAGACCATAAGTCGTCGGAACGCCGATTTGTCCGTGCGTGCGGCCGCAACAGACGGTGTTTTTGTGTTCTTCCGACAAACGTACCAGGACTTTCAGAAGGCGGAAAAGCTTGTCCTCAAAAATGACGACGGCGTCTTTGAATTGAAGCGCGGTCGCCGTGTCCAAAATATCGTTAGACGTCGCTCCGAAGTGAACCCATTTGCCGGCGTCGTCCGCGCACTGTTCGGAAATGGCTTTGACAACCGCCATCATGTCATGATTGATCTCACGCTCGATTTCATCCACGCGATCCCATTTGACAAGCGGAAGGGTTTTTTCAATTTCGGCGGCGGCGCTTTTCGGGATCATTCCCAAGTCGGCTTCAGCCTTTGATAAGGCAATTTCGGTTTCAACCAACGTTTTTAACCGGCGTTCCTGGGACCAAACGGCTTTCATTTCAGCGGTTCCGTAACGGAACTCAATCGGATGAATCGGCATCAATTTCAACTTCCTGAATAATTAAAATATGACCTGAAAATCAAAAATTCAAAAATAAAATCTGAAAATCTGAGAATTTGAGTAGTGGAAAATGAGAAATGTAGTTTATAAATTTAATGAATTCGATGAAAGAACAAAGACAGGCAAAAAAGACAAGAAAAGATGAATGAAAAAAACAAACAAAAAAGAAAGGATTTAAATAATTTGGACTCGGTTTTCACCCTTCTAAAAGGGGAATTAATCCAAAACTATTATATGTATTAAGTGTTAGTTTACATTCCTTTTCATCATTCATCAGAATCATAGACGATTTAATGAAATTGATTAAATTCAGATTATACAAAAATAATATTAGGTGAGATTTATGGGAAAATTTCCGGAAGCTGAAGAAAGATTATTGAAAAAGAAGATCTGTATGAAATGTAACGCCCGAAACTCTATTCGTGCGACCCGTTGCAGAAAATGCAACTATCCGAACCTTCGCTTAAAATCAAAAGACAAGAACGGAGCATGATCCGGAAATGACGGTGGAAGACTATCTCTCGGAAGTTATTCAAAGGGATGGCGTTGCCCATATCACTTTAATCGATCCCGCCTCGCAAAAACCGGAAGAATCCGTCCGGTTGGCAGTGGCAGCCGCGGAAGGCGGCACCGACGCCATTATGCTTGGCGGATCGACCGATGCCGGCGGCTATCTTTTGGACATGACGGCCAAAATGATCAAAGAGAAAGTCAAACTCCCCATCATTCTTTTCCCCGGAAACACAACCGGATTTACAACAAGCGCGGACTGCGTCTTGTTCATGAGCCTTTTAAACTCCCGCGACCCGAACTACATTGTCGGCAACCAAGTTCAAGGCGCGTTTACCCTCTACAAAGTCGGTATGGAATCCATCCCGATGGCGTATTTGGTGTGCGAGCCCGGCGGAACTGTCGGTTGGGTTGGGGACGCAAAAATTCTCCCCCGTAAAAAACCGGAACTTGCGGCAGCTTATGCCTTAACCGGCAAATATTTCGGTATGCGTTACACATACCTTGAAGCCGGATCCGGCGCGGACGCTCCGCTTCCGCCGGAAATGATCGGAACGGTCAAACACGTCTTAAAAGACAGCATTCTCATCGTTGGCGGCGGCATTCGCGACGGAAAATCCGCGGCAATTTGCGCCAAAGCCGGTGCGGATATCATTGTCACCGGAACCGTCATTGAAAAAGCGGACAATGCCAAAGCATTGACCGCCGAAATCGTTCAAGGCGCCAAAGCCGGTAAAAAGGCTTAATGCAAATTATCCGAATAAATCATATTCGCATGGCGGATATAAAATCAAGTATTAAAAACATCAAATCGGTTAAAACCGGTTTCACATTAATTTCAAACGGCATTCGTTGCCGGCACTTTTTTTATTCAATTTCAATGAATAACATTGACCATTGATGTTGTTGGCAGTTTATAGAGACATGATGTCGGAGGCCCGAGCGTGCTGAAAGTATCTCAATTGGTGAAGGATTATCAAACAGCTCACGGAAAAAAACGTGTTTTGGACGGCATTACATTTTCAATATCGGATGCTGAAATTGTCGGAATTACGGGAAAGAGCGGCGCCGGGAAATCGACTCTTTTAAAAATCCTGCGCGGCACCGAGCCTTTTGACGGCGGAAAAATTGAAATCGACGGCGAAACCGTTTTGCCGGACAGCGGAAAAGAAGGCGAAAAAATTCTTCGAAAAGCCACCGCCATTCACCTTCAGCGCAATTTCGGCCTTTGGGGCGGCCCGGCGATTGAAAATATTATCCGCCGGCTGAATTACCACCTTGTCGGCACCGAAGCGTTGCCGCTTCCCGACCACTACACTTACCCCGAACTTTACGATGAAGCAATGGAAATACTCAAACTCGTTCAGCTCGACAAAAAAGCGCTTCATTCAACCGACCAATTGAGCGGCGGCGAAAAGCAGCGCCTCGTTCTGGCCCGGCAAATCGCGGCCAAACCGAAAATTCTTCTGTTGGACGAGCCGGTCACCATGACCGGTCCCGATACTAAGCAGGAAATTTTGGACGTTCTTTTAAACCTTAAAGAAAAATTAAAGATCCCGATTCTGGTCGTTTCCCACCTGCCGGAAGTCCACGCTTATATTGCCGACCGGCTGCTGTTCCTTGAAAACGGTAAAATCGTCCAAGAAGGCGATCCGGTGACCGTTCTTCAACATTTCTTAAAAGACATGGCTGAAAAAGAGCCGCTGCCTGAAATCGGGGAGAGAAAAAGTTGCATCCACGTCCGGGATGTCAAAAAGAGATACAGCCTTATTCGCGTCGGGGAAGTTCTCAACATTGAAAATTTAAATTTAGATCTTTTCGGCGAAGAAATCACAACGTTTGTCGGAAGTTCCGGCGCCGGAAAAACCACCATCATGAAAATGATCGAAGGAATGATTCCGCCGACATCCGGTTTAATTGAATTTTCATACCGCGGAAATATTGATTTAAAAAATATCGCGGACAAAAATAAAGCAAAAACCGCCGGAGTTGATGGCGGAAATTGGATCGATATCGGCACATACAATGAAAACCGGATTTATCTCCGAAGCGTCATCAGTATTATGAATCAAGAGTTTTCGATGTCGGTGAACTCAACCGTTCGCGATCAAATTCGATTCCGCTTGAGTATGAAAACAAGGCAGGCTGTTGATTTCGCCAAACAAAAAGCGTCCGACCTCGGCATTTCACCGCAGCTTCTCGACATCATCTACCGGATTCCCGATATGTCCACGGAAGAGAAAGATAAAATCATGAATGAGGTTGGTCTTCCGGACAATATTTTTGCGGAGCTGTTCCCGATCATCCCGTCCAACGATGTCGATAAGTATGCGGCTCCGATCTTTAAATCCCTCGGCCTTCCGTTGGAAATTTTGGACCAAAACCCGGATGAAATCAGCGGCGGAGAACATGTGCGCGCGTTTATTGCGCTCAGTTTGGCCACCTCTCCCGATTACCTCTTTTTGGACGAGCCGTTCGGCGATTTAGATCCGGTCACGTTGCGCGATGTGACGAACGCATTAAAACGCATCAGCAAAGACTTTGGAACAACGATTATTTTGGTCAGCCACCATATGGACTTTGTAAAAGAAGTGTCCCACCGGGCGATTTGGATTGAAAACGGAAAAATTGAAATGGATGGAAAGGCCGATGCCGTTTGCACGTCGCTCATTGAAAAGAGCAACGCCAAATACTTGGACTTTGATATCGAAAAATTAACCCGAGCATAAAATTCGGGTTAACCTTTCAGTTTATTTTTTAATCCGGTTTCCGATTCCGTTTTTTAATTCAGTTTTCCAGTTCAATTTTTCAAGTTCAGTTCCCGGCTTCTGTATTCAGTTCTGATTTTTATTTTGATTACCTGCTGCTCATCTCCGTTCTTATTCCCCATACTTATTTTCCGTTCTTCTTATTTGTTTTCCATTTTACCTTCCACTTTATTCTCCTTTTTATTCTTCTTTTTATTCTTCTTTTTATTCTTCTTTTTATTCTTCTGAATTACAAAATTATAAGAAGATATAATTAATTATAAATAAGTATAAGTAATTGAGATTGGAAAGGCAAAATAAATCAAGTTTCAAACAAAAACAACAGGAAGAGATAAAATGAATCGGTCTGAGGGAACGACTCTTGAATTAAAGCGGGAATATTCAGATGACATCAAAAAATGTGTGATTGCTTTTGCGAATACAAATGGTGGAACGCTTTACATCGGCGTGGATGACAATGGCAACGCGGTGGGACTGAAAAATTTGGACGGGACGATGCTTCAATTGACAAACGCCATCCGTGACTCAATTAAGCCGGATGTGACCCTTTTTATGACCTGTCAAATTGAAGAAATGGAAGGGTTAAACGTCATTAAAGTTACCGTCCAAAAGGGAACGGCAAGCCCTTATTATTTATCCGGAAAAGGAATTCGTCCCGAAGGTGTTTTTGTCCGGCAAGGCGCGTCAAGCGTTCCGGCAACCGAAGCGGCGATTTTGAAAATGATCCGGGAATCCGACGGGGAAAAATATGAAAACGTTCGGTCCCTCAACCAAGAACTGACATTTGCCGATGCTGAAAAAGAATTTAAATCCCGTGGCATTCCATTTGAAGCAAAACAAAAAAAGACACTCAAACTCATGAATTCGGATGGTATTTACACGAACTTGGGACTTTTGCTGTCCGACCAATGTGTTCACACCGTCAAAGCCGCCGTATTTCAAGGAACAAACCAAACAATTTTCAAAAACCGCCGGGAGTTTTCAGGATCATTGTTCACACAGCTGGCCGATGTTTATGAATTTATCAGCCGGTACAATCAGACGCGCGCGGAAATTCACGGGCTCTACCGCTACGATAATCAAGATTACCCCGAAGACGCGATCCGGGAAACGATTCTAAACGCACTGGTCCATCGGGATTATTCAATCGGCGGCAGCAGTATTTTAGCCGGTGTCTTTGATGACCGGATTGAAATCGTTTCAAACGGCGGACTGCCGTCCGGAATGGAAGCGGATGATTTAGAGATGGGAATTTCCGTTTGCCGGAACGAAAATTTGGCAAACGTATTTTATCGGTTAAGTTTGATTGAGGCGTATGGAACGGGAATCCAAAAAATAATGAAAAGTTATGAAAAATATACCGTCAAACCAAAAATCCAAGTCAGCAGCAACGCTTTTAAAATAACGCTTCCCAACACAAATATTGAGGCGGAAAAGAAAGCGGATGAAGAAAAAAAATTGAAAGCCAAACTGAATGTGGCGGAATCTGTTGCCGTGTATAGAATTTGTGATGAAGCGGAAGAGTCGAAAAGTATTTCGTCCTTGAAAGTGCATGAAAAAACCGTTCTTGAAATGTTTGAAAAACAAGAATTAATTACACGAAAAGAAGCTGAAAAAGCGCTGTCACTGTCTCAACCGATGATGGCGATCATTCTTCGGAAAATGGTTGAAAACAAAAAACTGCGAAAAGTCGGCAGCGGAAATAAAACAAAATACGAACGTGTAAATGACGTTCTTTAAAATGAAAATCCTCAAACAAATCATTTTAATGAAATTCTCCATTAATTTTTTATTCTTTCACAGATTCACTTCATCGTACGGACTCACAGAAAATTTAAAAATCAAATGTCCATTAAAATCAATTTCATGCTTTATTTCAAATTTATCTCAAATTCAATTCATAATTCAATTCATAATTCAATTCATAATTCAATTCATAATTCAATTCATAATTTAATTCATAATTTACTCATAATCAATTCGTAATTCAATTCATTCAGTGGAAAAAACATGACTTATTGGAACCAAGAAATTGAGACAATGGACCCGGTGCGTCTTCGCGGGCTTCAAAGCGAAAGATTGGTCAAGCTTGTTCATTACGTTTATGAAAAATCGCCGTTTTACAAAAAACTTTTTGATGAAAAAGGCATTAAGCCGGAGGATATCAAATCAATCGGCGACATTCAAAAACTTCCGTTTACCTACAAAAAAGACCTGCGGGACACTTATCCGACCGGCATGTTCTGCGTTAAAAATACGGATTTGGTCCGCATTCACGCCTCTTCCGGAACCACCGGAAAGCCGATTGTTGTCGGTTACACTCAAAATGACATCACCAACTGGGCGGAATCTTTGGCGCGCGGCTTTACGTCAGTCGGCCTTGGGAAAGACGATATTCTTCAAATCAGCTACGGATACGGCCTCTTTACGGGCGGTTTGGGCGCGCACTATGGTTCCGAACGTATCGGCGCCACCACGATTCCGATCAGCTCCGGAAATACGGAACGTCAACTGTCTTTGATGGAAGATTTGAATGTGACCGCCGTTCTCTGCACGCCGTCTTATTTCTCTTATCTGATAGAAGTCGCCGAAAAAGAAGGCCGAAGCCTCAAAAACAATAAAAGCCTTCGGGTCGGGATTTTCGGCGCCGAACCGTGGTCGGAGTCGTTACGCCACCGGATTGAAGAAAGATCGGGCATCAAGGCGTATGACGTTTTTGGAACGTCTGAGCTGAGCGGGCCGCTGTTTACGGAATGTCCGGAACAAAATGGCATGCATGTCTGGGCGGATATGTTTATTGTTGAAATTTTAAATCCGGAAACGCTTGAACCGGTCAAAGACGGCGAGACGGGAGAACTGGTTGTCACAACGCTTCTGAAAGAAGCCCTGCCGCTGATCCGCTACCGTGTGGGCGATTTGGCCTCTATCGAAAACACGGTTTGCGCTTGCGGACGAACTCATCCGCGGCTGATGCGCCTCACGGGACGATCGGACGACATGACGATTGTGCGCGGCATTAATGTCTTCCCCGGACAAGTCGAATCCGTTCTCATGAAAATCCCGGAAGTCTCCCCGCACTTTTTAATGATGATCGAACGCAACGGCGAACTGGATGACATGACGGTTCAAGTGGAACTCAACGATCTGGCGTCGGACAAAGTGGAAGATTACAACCGGCTCATCTCCCGGATTTCACACGACCTCCGAACGGTTTTGACACTTTCCGTTGACGTCGAACTGGTCAATCCGGGAACAATTCCGCGCTCGGAAGGAAAAGCGAAACGTGTGATTGATAAACGAAAATTCTAAGTAAAGAAAAATTTGACAGATTTGGCGACAAAAATTATAAATTGACATAATCGTATAATTCATACAGCGGAACAGCAATGAACAAAAATTCGGCATAAGATGTGATGATATGGTAAAAACAATTAAACAGATTTCCCTTTTTTCAGAAAACAAACCCGGCCGCTTGGCAAAAGTGGCAGACACCCTCGGAAACATTAATGTGAACATTCGAGCGTTTACGATTGCGGAATCAGGAGATTTCGGAATCATTCGGATTGTTGTTGACCAGCCGGACATTGCGCACGAAGCGCTTAAAAAAGCCGGATTTACGGTTTCCGAGACCGATGTTCTCGGGATTG
The DNA here is from genome assembly GCF_032594115.1 of Methanolapillus millepedarum. NCBI lineage: Archaea > Methanobacteriati > Methanobacteriota > Methanomicrobia > Methanosarcinales > Methanosarcinaceae > Methanolapillus > Methanolapillus millepedarum. The sequence goes on along the minus strand of NZ_CP131060.1, from coordinate 1,817,547 downwards.
AAATAACGGACAAGCCGGGCGGTCTTCGGGATATTGCCGCTGTTTTGGAGGAAGGGAATATTAACATCGATTATGCTTACGCTTTTATCGGACGAAAACAAAATGCGATTTTAATCGTTCGCGTGAGTGACTTGGACAAAGCAGTCAATTATTTAAAAGGTAAAAATCTGAAACTTTTGGGAATTGAGGATTTGGCGTAACGCCTCTTCTCATTTTATTCTTTTTTAAAATTTCGCGGGCAAGGATTGAACGGTTTTTACGGATTCCTGGAATGATACAATGCCGCCAAGGATGTCTTCCGTCGAAAAAAGTAAAATGGGCGGCATTCACACGACAATTATCGGCGAGCGGGCCGGACGAAAAATCGTTTTACTTGTGGCCGCGCATCCTCAAGTGAAAAAAATCATACCCGGAATGATCAAAGTGAAAGGCCCGTCCGGCGGCAACCTTCGCGCAAAAGTTTTGCGTCCCGACAATCGCGGCAACTTACGCCTGCTTCTTTCTCAGGGAACAAGCGTTCAGGAAATTCAAGTTGTTACGACGGCTGCAGATTTCGAATCCGGGGAAGTCGTACTCAACGAACTGAACGAAATGATTGAAAAAGAATTAGCGGATTAAATGAAATAAAAATATAAAAAATAAAACATTTTCTTTAAAAAATAAAAAAGAAAGGATACCATTCATGGCATTTTTAGGATTTGATCACGGAACTTCCGCGATTCGGTTTGCGCTTATTCAAGATAGAGAGATTGGGACGCTTCTTTTTGAGATTCCGCGGGAAACGGCGGGCGCAATGGAAAAACCGGACCTTCAGGCGATGATTGAGAAGAATTTGGGAACCCGGCTGGCTGAAATTGAAATGGCATGCGTGACCTATTCGATGGGAGACGGCATTTCCGAAATCATGCCGATTGAAAACGTTCAAAACCGCGGTGTTGTCAGCGTCCTTGGCGCCGGCGAAAAAACAGGCGCCGGTACAAAGGTATTTGACATCATCAAAGAATCCGGCTGTCCGGCGGTTGTTCTTCCCGGGCTGCATCAAAAAAGCCCGACCGACCTGAGAATGGCGTTTTTCTCCCACCAGGCCAGTCCCGAAAAAATCGGAATCGCTTACCATGCCTATAGATCCGGTTACAAAAATTTTATTCTTTCCGACATCGGATCCAATACGGTGACGATGGCGGTGACCGTTCCGAAAATATTGGGCGCGATTGACGCCTGCATTTTTGCCCCCGGAACACGCCACGGGCCGATTGATGTGGCGGCCATTCGAAAGATTGACGACGGGAAAACGTCCGCAAACGACGCGTTCTCAACCGCCGGCGCCGGAAACAAAACCGACGTCATCGCTCTTTTTGCGGCCATGGAAATTTCCGCTTTGGACGTGCTGATGAAAGAATACAATGTTTCCGACTACGATATTCTTATTTCCGGAACCGGCGCGGAAAACAAAGAAATATTCAAATCCGTCACAAATCTTTTGCGCCGCCCGGCAGAATCTCTCGGAAAATGGGCAGCCGCAATCGGCTGCGCGGAAATTGCCGAAGATATTTCAAAGGGACAGCGGTCCATTTTCGGGATCAATGTCCGGATTTGACGTTTGGAATATTTTCCAAAAACACCTCATTTTTTTGAAATCCAAATGAAAATGTGTCGCCATAACGCGCGCAACCGCCCGCCATGAAAAAAACAATAAACGAAAAACGAGAGAGAAAAAATAAAAAAAGATAAATGAAATCTGACCCCGTTTTTAATGATAAGAAGGATTTTTGTGTTTTTGATCTATTGAAATTTAAATTGTATAACAATAGTTTACCTATGAAAGGGTGTCTACATTTATATATTTTTCTTCGTTTGCTTCATTCAAATTTTAAGAACGCCGGGAATTCGAAAATACAAAAACTTGCTGCCTTCTGCCATCTTTTAACAGTGTCAAGTTTGCCGAGTTTGTCAAATAGATCAAATTTCCTACAGGATTATAAATGATGAGCGTTTAAGGAATGGGTATGACAAAACGATTTATCAAAAAAATAAAATCGAAAAACATTGAAATTTTATCCGTTATTTCAGTGATTTTGATATGGGAAATTGTCGCGGACTTTATTGTTAAAAACCCATTCTACATGCCCAGTTTTCACAGCGTTGTTCTCGCGTTTATCAGCGTCATTCAAAACGGAACACTGATTTCGGATACGGGAATCAGCCTGTACCACTTCGCCATCGGATTTTTGGCGGCTCTTGCCATCGGGATCCCGCTCGGAATTTTCATGGGGTGGTTCCCGAAAATCAATCGGGCACTGTCGCCGATTATTGAAATTTTACGTCCTATTCCGCCTTTGGCTTGGATTCCGTTTGCCATTATTTGGCTGAAACTGACACATACCGCCGCTGCGTTTATTATTTTTATGGGAATGGTTTTCCCGATCATTTTGAACACGTACTCCGGATTCAAAAATGTACCGAAAGTGTATGTCGAAGCCGCAAAAGTCCTCGGCTGTACCGAAGATAAAAAATTAATCCGCTACGTTGCGCTTCCATCAGCTTCGCCGTCGATTCTGGCCGGAATACGCGTTTCCATGGGTGTCGGCTGGATGTGTTTGGCCGCCTCCGAAATGTTTGGTGTCAGCGATTCCGGCATCGGATATAAAATTTGGTTCTATTACGGCATCCAAAGAATGGATTATGTCGTTGTCTATATGCTCATCCTCGGGCTTGTGGGCCTCTTGCTGGACTTTTTGTTCCGGCGCTTTGTCCAGGACCGTATTCTTAAATGGCAGAAAGGAACGGTGATTTAAATGGCCGGTTTGAAAATCGAAAATTTGGAAAAGAAGTTTGTCAAAAAAGGAAAGGGCAAAGAAGAGGACTCTTTCGTTTTGGCGATTCAGGATATTGATTTAAACGTCAAAGACGGGGAATTCGTGACAATTTTGGGCCCCTCCGGCTGCGGAAAAACAACGCTTCTTCGAATCATCGCCGGCCTTGAGACATACAGCGACGGCAACATTTATCTCAACGGGGAAAAGATAACGGGACCCAGCCCGAAGCGTGGCATGGTGTTTCAAGAGTATTCGCTCTTCCCTTGGAAAACAGTTCTTGAAAACGTCATGTTTGGACCGCTGATGCAAGGCGCGACAAAGGAAGAAGCCAAAACAAAAGCGCTGCCATACATTTCTTTGGTCGGCCTTTCGGATTTTATCAACAGTTATCCGTATGAGCTCTCAGGCGGCATGAAACAGCGTGTTGCCATCGCTCGCGCTCTTGCCAATGAACCGGACATTATTTTGATGGACGAGCCGTTTGGAGCTTTGGACGCGCAAACCCGAAATAACCTTCAAAAAGAACTTTTACGCATTTGGCAGGAAGAAAAAAGAACCATCATTTTCGTGACGCATAGCGTTGACGAAGCAGTCTTTTTATCCGACCGGATTATTATTTTAACCGGACGTCCGGGAACGGTTAAAAAAGAAATTCCGATCAACATTCCGCGACCGAGGGACAGAACACGCCCGGAAGAAAACGCCATCCGAAACGAAGTTTTGCATCTGCTCGACAGTGCCCGGTGCGCCATTGACTAACGGCGCACCTTTTTTTGTTTTTTAATAACCGCTCATTTCAGCTCTCAAATCACTTTTCATCAAATCTTGGATTTTTGAATGAGGGGGTTGAATTTTTCGGCATCCTTATAATATTATTTTTGCCATCGGTTTTGATTTAAAAGATGTTATTTTTTTGAAATAAGCAACAAGAAACCCATTTACAGGGTTGTATCAAATATAATTTGCTAAAAATATTGATAAAAACAATTAAATAATAATATCTCTTATTAAATGACTGATATCTGAAATTTATTTGAATTATTTCAAATAAAAGACAGACCATAATTAAAGTTTGTATGAAAAAAGGGTGAAATCAATAACGGACAGAATAATTTACAAATTGTTTGAAATAACCGGGGGAGATTTTATAAAATATTCGTACATTTTATAAAATATTAATATCTTCAACAAAACATTTTTATTTTAAACAAAACATTTGTATTTTAAACAAAACATTTAATACATCCTCTTTCAGTATACATATTTAATCAGCGTTTGTGTATAATTTAATACTGTTTCGGTACTAAGTTATTCTGGAATGCTTATATAAAAAAACAAAATATCAAAAACAGAATGGAATAAGCAATTATTTCAAAAAGGTAGGGGAAAAAATGAAAATCAGAGTTGTTAGTTCAAAAGAAGAAATCGAAACACTGAAATCATCCGATGAAGTGATTCATCTGGCGTTTAGACCGTCCAACAAGGACATTTTCAACTTAGTCTTAGCCTGTCCGAATATCAAAGCCATCCACATCCCGAGTTCCTACAAGAAAACCTTGTCTGAGTCCGTCCAAATGTATTTGGCTATGCAAAATATCGCCCTCCTCGAAGGAGATGTCTGGGGTCACAGAAAGGATATCAACGAATATTCCGAAGTTTCCCAACACGTTTTAGACAGAATCAACGAGTTAAAAGCTGAAAAGATGTCAACCGATGACATTGTCTCAATGGTGACAAAAGAAACAAAGTTAAGCGATGATTTCATCCGCTTCATTGTGGAATCTTAAGCTTTTTGTAATATTCAATTAATTTTACATCCTTGTCTGAAGTTGAATTCATTTCACTTCGACATTTTATTTTCCATATTTTTTCTAATGAGTCGGCTCATTGAAAATGTCGGTTTGTGTCGGAATACTTTCTCCCCGCATGGTAAAACCTGATATATCATTCGGACGTTTATTTTCCAATGACAGAATTTGAAAGAGACTTGGTCAGGTCTTTCAACGAATATTTCAAAGAAAAAAATATTCGGGGAATTTCATACCGGCTCAAACAACACCGCTTTACCGCCCAATTTTTAGACGTTCTTGTCGATTCCCTGAACCCGGATTATTACTTAGGGATCGAATGCAAAAGTATTTCCGTGGAGAAAGGAACAAAGGCGCTTTATTTTACACAGCACTTTACGACGGATAAAAAAGGTGCTCATCAAATCGACCGCATTTCCGATTTTTTAAGATGTTCGGGGCGGCGGGGTTACTTGGCCGTTGAGCTCCGGTACGGCGTCGGACATGCCCGCGAAGCTTATGCCATTCCCTGGAAAGATATTTCCGAGCGGTTTAATTCCGAGTCTTTAAAATTCACAATTGAAGAAATTGCGTCTTATCCGTCCATTTTGCGCGGTAAAAGCGATTACCATGTTGAGGCTGATGTTTGGGGCGTTGACTGAAATTTTATCCGGCCATCTTTTTTAATCAACCTTTTTTGTTTATTCATATTTTAATTCATGCATTTTCAGAGGGATAAATTTTCGGAAGTTATTTTGTTTTTAATTTATCAAATTCAATTTCAATTTTTGATAAACGATTTTGGTAAAGCCGGCTGAATATTTCAATCATTGGCCGGTATTCCGAAATATTCCCGTATTGCAACGCTTTTATGTAATCGTTTCGATCTTCGCTTCTTAAAATCAACTCCGGATATCTTTCTTTTCTCAGCAAATAATTTGCGAGTTCCCGGCCGACACGTCCGTTTCCATCGACAAACGGATGAATCATTTCAAAGTCATAGTGAAACCGAATGATTTGCTCAAACGGGTATTTTCCGACGTCAATATTTTCATAACATTTTGAAACGGCCTCTTCCAGTTCTTCCTCAATCAATTCAGGTGGTGTCAATTGTAAATCACATTCGGAAATATCAACATGACCGATTTGCCGAAACTGTCCCGGATCATCAAGAATGTTTTCCATAACCAAGGTATGCACTTTTTTTATGAAAGGTAAATCTATTCTTTTGTTTTGAGCGTGTGTAAATGACCGAACTTTTTTATAATTCTGAACTTCAAAGATTTCACGTAGATTCGTCCGGGCGGGAGAAATGGATTTTTCAAGCAAATCGCTGACCTCTTGCTGACTCAGCGTGTTTCCTTCAATGGACGTGGTTCCATGAATATAATTAATTTCATTGAATTGAGTGTATAAAACCGCCTCATCCGATGGAATTGCTTTTAAAAACGTATCGTAAAGAAAACGTTTGTATTCGAGAGACAAAACATCTTCCCGACTCAAATAGTCAAAACTGTAATAGCCGACGCTCATCGATGCTTTTTTGTTCAGAACTTTCTTTTCAAATTCCGCATCAAATGTGATTTGAACAGGTTTGTCGACTCTTTTTCGAACCTTTGACTTCAACTCTTTGAACTGAACATCTTTGATTAAATTATATTTTACGTCACCCGGCTTCGATTGTGTTCCGGTCCGGACGGTTTCAATCCGATAAAATTGAGAAGGCATAACTTAAAAAGAGTCGGGGGTTTATTTAAATTTGTCGAAATCCCCGACTCTGAAAATTATAAATAATGTTGAAAACTCATAAAAGAATATCAATAAATAAAAACAGAACCCGATATAACATGTTTTCGTCTAAACGAATAGATTTTTCAGATAATATATAATCAAAAAGATTTAAATATAATACAATCCTTTTGATATAAACCTTTGAATGAGAAGATGAAACGAAATATATAAAATTCGATAATCTATATAGATTATGTCGAAAGACTATATATTTGTTGAAATCTTTTATTCAAACTGTCAAGAACCAAAGAAAAGACTGTTGGGAAACAGAATTTGGTCGACAAAATGTAAAGGCCAAAATCGATTAAAATCGATGAAATACAAACGTTCGTCAAAGAACAAGAAAAAAGGTGATAACATGTTTGACGAAAGTTTCTTTGATGTCGATGGCGACGAAGAACTGGAAAAGTTCGACCGCCTAAAAACCGACACAAGCGTCAAAAACCTTCCTCACTACACATTCGATGTGAACCAATATGTGAGGGTCATGAAATAAAAGAACAAAGGCGGAATTTCCGCCTCCTTATTTCTATTTTTTTATGAATTTGTTATATATGCTCAAATTTTTTTATTTTGATTGCGACGGCTCACGCGCGCGTCATAGCAATCGTTTTTTATAATTCCAAAAAACCGAAGGGATACTTTGATTCTGTTTTGATTTGCTGTTTCACATCTCTTTTTTAAAATAAAAACAGCTGCCGGTCTTTTTGAACCGAAAAAAAGAGCAAAGTCGAAAAGAAGAAGCAAAAAAAGAAAGAAAAAATCTCGGAAATCCGAGATTGAACGATGTTTTTAATTTAATTGTCTTTCGACGGGCTGAGTCCGAGCGCGCGGGCACTGATTTCGACGACGTCTTCAATGATAATGTCGGCTTTTTCATCGCCGGTTTGTTTTAACGCGTCGCGGCCATCCGAGAGGTTTCTCTTACAGAACGGGCAGGCTTGCGCAAAGACGTTGGTTTGCGTTTTTGTTTCGCTTGGATAGAGAACTTCCTCAGCGTCACCGACTCTGAGTTTGGCAATGGAGAGCGCCAATTCCGGCATACCGGCTTTGACACCGCCGCCGGCACCGCAGCATCTTTGGTAGGATTTGCAGCGTTCCATTTCGACATATTCCATGCCGGGCATGCTCTTTAAAACTTTTCTCGGTTCGTCGTAAACACCGACGTGGCGTCCCAAGTGGCACGGGTCGTGGAAAGTAACGACTTTGTCCTCGCCGAACGGTTTTTGAACCCACTCGACTTCGCCGTTGTCAATCTTTTCCGCCAGGAATTGGCTGACGTGCATCACTTTAAAGGGCACTTCTTCGCCGGTAAGTCTCGGCCAGTCCACAAGGGAGGCACGGAAACAGCCGGAGCAAGCGTAAAGAACGATTTTTGCGCCTTTGGCTTTGATGTTTTTCACGTTGGTTTCGGCCAATCTTCTCGCGAGATTGTCTTCTTTGTAATACTGTCCGGTTCTGATTAAGACGGACCCGCAGCAGCATTCTTCTTCGCCAAGCGTACAGAATTCAACGCCGAGTTTGTTTAAAACACGAGCGGTTGAAACGGCAAGATTGGTTTGCTTCATGCCGGCCGTACAGCCCATGAAATAAAGAACATCGGCTTTGTCGGCGATTTTAACATCTTTGGGAATCCAAATCAAACGGTTTTCTTTGGGTTCGTTGTAAGAGTTTTTGGTATCGTTGATGATCTTGGGCATGGTTCCCTGTTTTCCATAGGGACCGACGCCGCGTTTCACAAGGTTGGCACGCATCGCTTCCCAAAGTTCAACGGTGTTGATGCCGGATTCACAGACGGTGGCACAAATACCGCAGGTGGTACAGCCGTGAACATCGTCTTTGAATTGAACGAATTCTTCTTGAGTGATTTCGCGCGGGCCGAAAAGGGTTGCGGAAACACCGAAGGAGCGGTCAACAAAGCGTTTCCAGCGGTAGATTTTGTCGCGCGGGGAAAGTCCCGGAAGGTAGCCGGAGCCTTCATAAGTCGGACACCATTCGGCGCACTCGCCGCAGCGCATACAGCCGTCAAGTTCCATTGTCTGGACCATGGTGATGTTTTTAAGATCTAAATCGGGTTGTCTTCGTGCCATTATTTCTCGCCTCCTTTGTTCACGAGAATTGTGAGCGGCGATGTGATCATGTGGATGTATTTGCTGTACGGAATGAACGCAAATCCGATGAATAAAGCCAAAACGCTGTGGGTGAGCGCCAATTCTTTCACGTAAGTGTTAAAGAACTGCATGCTGCCAAGGGTCCAGAGTTGGTAGTCGTAGAAAATCATGTCAACACCGGTAAAGGCTGACGCGCCCATGACGATGTAACGGCCGGCGTGAGCGATAAATCCGGTGATGATCACAATCAAGAGCGTGATGAGCAAAACCGAGTCGTAAGAGTTGGTGTTTTGGCGGACTTTCGGAATGAAAAGCCGGCGGACGACGGCGATTAAAACGCCGATGAGAAGCATGTATCCGAGGATTTGGTTCGGGAACTGAAGCATGTTTCTGAATGCTTCAATGTCAAAGTGAACGCCGAGCATGTGTGTGATTTCAGCGGCGAACATGAGACCGGAAAGCGCGAAAAGGCCCATCCAGCCGATAAAAATAAGCATGTGCATAAACCAGCGGCCTTTGCTGGCGCGGAAGGTTCTTCTTTGAAGGCAAACGTCCAAAATAAGGGATTTCCAGAACGATTGTCCGTGGTGAACGCCTTCATGCGATCTTAATTGTTTCCAATACGCTTTGATGAAAGCGGGAATGCTGCCTGCTTTTCCTTCTTCCGGCTCAAGGCCGTACGCGACGGATCCCTGCGCCCATTTTCGAAGGTCCAAGATGAGACCGAAAATCAGAAGAAGAATCGCAATGGTACAAACGCTCATCATGACGATGAAGGTTAAGGAAACACCCGCAATACCTGAAAAGTATTCCATTGCCATATTATTTCTCCATTTATTTTTGAAAAGCAAATAAACCTAATAAATTCCGTTTTTGTTGATTAGAATCGTCAATAAGATTTACCGATATTATGAAAATAACATTTGTGTCAAAAGACACAATTCTTTATGATTCTTCATTAAATTTCTATCAAAAAGCACGTTCTTTTCCGTTTTTTTCGGAAAGGCTCGACCCGATGATTGAAACAAAGAGTCGGTGATAGAAGTGGTACAGACTTTGCATCAATTGTATTTAAATATTATCTCCGAAAATGTTGCACGGGACGAAAATAAAAAGGGTTGGCGAAGATAATTATAAAATATTTGATATAATTAAATATGTGAAAAATTCGGATTTTGAAAAAGAAAAATTGTCACAATCATTTCTAATAATTGTGACAAAATTATTTTTTAAATAGGTAATCCCCGCATAAATCATCAATTTTTACGTTGGCGTATATGCGGCTTTAGTTCCCGAATAACTTGCCCAAGAAACCGCTTCCGACGAATTATAGTAAACTGTAAGCCCGGCAGTATTTAAAAATACATCGGGGCCCCATGTCGGCTGTGGGCCACGGAAATAAATTTCAGTCAGACCTGTACAGTCTTGAAAAGCATACTCTCCAACAGAAGTTACGGAAGATGGGATTTCCAGGCCATTTAGATTGGTACAGTTTCTGAATGAACTGCCATTTATCTGCCCTAAAGTGTTGGAACTTTCAAATGTCACCGTTGTTAAATTGACACATCCGTAAAAAGATTGGTTTCCAATCGTCGTTACATTTGCCGGAATTGTTATGGTCGTTAACTTTGTACAATCTCTAAATGCCCAACTGTCAAATTTGGTCAACTTACTGCCGGATTCAAACGTTACCGATGTCAAATTAGAACAATTGTAAAAAGCCCCTTGCCCATAATATTCATTTCCACTAATTATTGTGACATTTTGCGGAATTGTAAGAGTGGAAAGATTTGTATCAGCAAAGGCTCCGCCTTCTATCTGCGTCAAACTTGAGGATAAAGTCACAGATGAGAGATTATTGCAAAGGAAGAACGTTCCGTCTTTTATTATTGATACATTTGGAGGGATTATGATGCTCGTTAAATTTTGGCACATTGCGAATGATTCAGATCCGATAGATGATACAGAATTCGGAAGTTTTATTCCAGTCATCTTCGTGTTGAAGCAAGGAGATGCAGAATTTTCAATACTCACTAAAGTCTTATTGTCAATATATTGCGGAACGTACAAATAAAAAAGATTGGCATTTGGAGGTGTATGCTTTTTTAAATTGATTCCGGTTCCGGAATCATTCACCGTAAAACTCAAATTCATGCTGTTCCCGCACATCACCAAATAAAGCGTCCGGTCGGCATCCAATGTAAAAGTATAGGACGCGGCAGCATCGGCAGATGTATTCACATCTTGGACAGCCGCTGCGGTAAAGTCGTCGGTTTCAACCCACTTCATAAAATAATAACTGTTCGGGTAAGTGGAATCAGTCACGTTCGGGAGTGCGACAACGGTGATTTCCGTTCCTTTATCAAAGCTGAGCGTTCCATTTTGTCCGACACCGTTCACGGTAAAGTTTCCGTACGGACTTTTGCTGCCGTTACCGATGATAACGCCGGTGCCGTTCATTCCACCGTCCATTCCGTTTAAGAATTCAACGGTTAAATTTGCTTGATTGGACGGCGTGGGGGGAACCGGGCCGCCGCCAGTTGTATTGTTCACAACAACTGTGGGCGGCAACGTTGTTGTGTTATTTTCGGGCGTTGTGTTATTTCCAATCGGACTCGGATTTGAGACGCTGCAGCAGATGCCGCTGTTTTCAAAAGAGGATTGGTTGTAGACAGTATAAGTCAGAAATACCAGTAATAAAAAAATCAAAATAACGAGAACATATTTTGACTTTTGGGGAAAATTATTTTTTGGAGACATGTTTTTTCACAAAATATTTAATAAATTATAAAGAGGAAATAATGAAGTGACAAGTTGTAATGATATATATTTAACGGCCAGTATAATACGTAAGAACTTTAAATGAATTGAAAACAGAAGCTCAGAGAACAAAATAAATCAAAAAAAATAACATCCTGACAAATTAAAACGGATGCAAATCAAATGTTAACTATTACAACAGTTTGGAATTAAAATAAAAAAATACGAATCGTCTGAATCGACGATTCGTTGTTATTTAATTACACCTTTCCTTCTTCTTCCTCTTCTTTCTTTCTTCTTCTCCAAATAATGAAGAAGAAGAATGAAAGGATTAACAAAAGAAGCAACAAGAAAATCCAAGGAATTTTTGGAATCTTGCGGCCCGCATCTTCCGGAAGAGTGATGTTCTTTCCGGAATCAGAGGGTTGCCCTTCTTCTTCTTCAAGGCCGAATCCGCCGTCATCTTCACGATCGATTACTTTTGCCCCGCCGGTTCCGCCGGATGAGGGTGTTTCTCCAGGAATAACCGTTAACGTGGCGTTGGTAGAAATCGCCGTGTCGCCGGCCGTGCCGGTAATCCAAACACGGTAGATACCGGCGTCATCATCCTGAGCGTCCGGGAGAGTTAAAACGGAAGAGTTGGTGCCCACGCTGTCCCACAACAGGGTGGTGGTATTGTATTTCTGCCATTGATACGTGTCGGCGTTGGCCGCGATCACGTTGAATTCGGCGGTGTTGCCCACGGCAACGGTTTGATCGACCGGGTTTGTGGAGATCAACACGGTTGTACCGTCAGCATTTGTCACGGTCAATTCCGCTTCATTGGAAATGGCTGTGTCACCGGCGGTACCGGTCACGACAACACGGTAGAAACCGGTGTCACTTGACTGAGCGTTGGGGAATTCCAAGATTGGGGAATCGGTACCGACATTGGTCCACACACCGCTCACATTCTTCTGCCACTGGTAAGAGGCAGCGTTGGTGGCAATCACGTACATTTCAGCGGTGTTGCCCACGGCCACGGTTGTGTCTTGCGGACCTTGGGTGATGGAAACGCCGGTGCCGGCTGCAATAACCGTTAACGTGGCGTTGGTAGAAATCGCCGTGTCGCCGGCCGTGCCGGTAATCCAAACACGGTAGATACCGGCGTCATCATCCTGAGCGTCCGGGAGAGTTAAAACGGAAGAGTTGGTGCCCACGCTGTCCCACAACAGGGTGGTGGTATTGTATTTCTGCCATTGATACGTGTCGGCGTTGGCCGCGATCACGTTGAATTCGGCGGTGTTGCCCACGGCAACGGTTTGATCGACCGGGTTTGTGGAGATCAACACGGTTGTACCGTCAGCATTTGTCACGGTCAATTCCGCTTCATTGGAAATGGCTGTGTCACCGGCGGTACCGGTCACGACAACACGGTAGAAACCGGTGTCACTTGACTGAGCGTTGGGGAATTCCAAGATCGGAGAATCGGTACCGACATTGGTCCACACACCACTCACATTCTTCTGCCACTGGTAAGAGGCAGCGTTGGTGGCAATCACGTACATTTCAGCGGTGTTGCCCACGGCCACGGTTGTGTCTTGCGGACCTTGGGTGATGGAAACGCCGGTGCCGGCTGCAATAACCGTTAACGTGGCGTTGGTAGAAATCGCCGTGTCGCCGGCCGTGCCGGTAATCCAAACACGGTAGATACCGGCGTCATCATCCTGAGCGTCCGGGAGAGTTAAAACGGAAGAGTTGGTGCCCACGCTGTCCCACAACAGGGTGGTGGTATTGTATTTCTGCCATTGATACGTGTCGGCGTTGGCCGCGATCACGTTGAATTCGGCGGTGTTGCCCACGGCAACGGTTTGATCGACCGGGTTTGTGGAGATCAACACGGTTGTACCGTCAGCATTTGTCACGGTCAATTCCGCTTCATTGGAAATGGCTGTGTCACCGGCGGTACCGGTCACGACAACACGGTAGAAACCGGTGTCACTTGACTGAGCGTTGGGGAATTCCAAGATTGGGGAATCGGTACCGACATTGGTCCACACACCACTCACATTCTTCTGCCACTGGTAAGAGGCAGCGTTGGTGGCAATCACGTACATTTCAGCGGTGTTGCCCACGGCCACGGTTGTGTCTTGCGGACCTTGGGTGATGGAAACGCCGGTGCCGGCTGCAATAACCGTTAACGTGGCGTTGGTAGAAATCGCCGTGTCGCCGGCCGTGCCGGTAATCCAAACACGGTAGATACCGGCGTCATCATCCTGAGCGTCCGGGAGAGTTAAAACGGAAGAGTTGGTGCCCACGCTGTCCCACAACAGGGTGGTGGTATTGTATTTCTGCCATTGATACGTGTCGGCGTTGGCCGCGATCACGTTGAATTCGGCGGTGTTGCCCACGGCAACGGTTTGATCGACCGGGTTTGTGGAGATCAACACGGTTGTACCGTCAGCATTTGTCACGGTCAATTCCGCTTCATTGGAAATGGCTGTGTCACCGGCGGTACCGGTCACGACAACACGGTAGAAACCGGTGTCACTTGACTGAGCGTTGGGGAATTCCAAGATTGGGGAATCGGTACCGACATTGGTCCACACACCACTCACATTCTTCTGCCACTGGTAAGAGGCAGCGTTGGTGGCAATCACGTACATTTCAGCGGTGTTGCCCACGGCCACGGTTGTGTCTTGCGGACCTTGGGTGATGGAAACGCCGGTGCCGGCTGCAATAACCGTTAACGTGGCGTTGGTAGAAATCGCCGTGTCGCCGGCCGTGCCGGTAATCCAAACACGGTAGATACCGGCGTCATCATCCTGAGCGTCCGGGAGAGTTAAAACGGAAGAGTTGGTGCCCACGCTGTCCCACAACAGGGTGGTGGTATTGTATTTCTGCCATTGATACGTGTCGGCGTTGGCCGCGATCACGTTGAATTCGGCGGTGTTGCCCACGGCAACGGTTTGATCGACCGGGTTTGTGGAGATCAACACGGTTGTACCGTCAGCATTTGTCACGGTCAATTCCGCTTCATTGGAAATGGCTGTGTCACCGGCGGTACCGGTCACGACAACACGGTAGAAACCGGTGTCACTTGACTGAGCGTTGGGGAATTCCAAGATTGGGGAATCGGTACCGACATTGGTCCACACACCACTCACATTCTTCTGCCACTGGTAAGAGGCAGCGTTGGTGGCAATCACGTACATTTCAGCGGTGTTGCCCACGGCCACGGTTGTGTCTTGCGGACCTTGGGTGATGGAAACGCCGGTGCCGGCTGCAATAACCGTTAACGTGGCGTTGGTAGAAATCGCCGTGTCGCCGGCCGTGCCGGTAATCCAAACACGGTAGATACCGGCGTCATCATCCTGAGCGTCCGGGAGAGTTAAAACGGAAGAGTTGGTGCCCACGCTGTCCCACAACAGGGTGGTGGTATTGTATTTCTGCCATTGATACGTGTCGGCGTTGGCCGCGATCACGTTGAATTCGGCGGTGTTGCCCACGGCAACGGTTTGATCGACCGGGTTTGTGGAGATCAACACGGTTGTACCGTCAGCATTTGTCACGGTCAATTCCGCTTCATTGGAAATGGCTGTGTCACCGGCGGTACCGGTCACGACAACACGGTAGAAACCGGTGTCACTTGACTGAGCGTTGGGGAATTCCAAGATCGGAGAATCGGTACCGACATTGGTCCACACACCGCTCACATTCTTCTGCCACTGGTAAGAGGCAGCGTTGGTGGCAATCACGTACATTTCAGCGGTGTTGCCCACGGCCACGGTTGTGTCTTGCGGACCTTGGGTGATGGAAACGCCGGTGCCGGCTGCAATAACCGTTAACGTGGCGTTGGTAGAAATCGCCGTGTCGCCGGCCGTGCCGGTAATCCAAACACGGTAGATACCGGCGTCATCATCCTGAGCGTCCGGGAGAGTTAAAACGGAAGAGTTGGTGCCCACGCTGTCCCACAACAGGGTGGTGGTATTGTATTTCTGCCATTGATACGTGTCGGCGTTGGCCGCGATCACGTTGAATTCGGCGGTGTTGCCCACGGCAACGGTTTGATCGACCGGGTTTGTGGAGATCAACACGGTTGTACCGTCAGCATTTGTCACGGTCAATTCCGCTTCATTGGAAATGGCTGTGTCACCGGCGGTACCGGTCACGACAACACGGTAGAAACCGGTGTCACTTGACTGAGCGTTGGGGAATTCCAAGATCGGAGAATCGGTACCGACATTGGTCCACACACCACTCACATTCTTCTGCCACTGGTAAGAGGCAGCGTTGGTGGCAATCACGTACATTTCAGCGGTGTTGCCCACGGCCACGGTTGTGTCTTGCGGACCTTGGGTGATGGAAACGCCGGTGCCGGCTGCAATAACCGTTAACGTGGCGTTGGTAGAAATCGCCGTGTCGCCGGCCGTGCCGGTAATCCAAACACGGTAGATACCGGCGTCATCATCCTGAGCGTCCGGGAGAGTTAAAACGGAAGAGTTGGTGCCCACGCTGTCCCACAACAGGGTGGTGGTATTGTATTTCTGCCATTGATACGTGTCGGCGTTGGCCGCGATCACGTTGAATTCGGCGGTGTTGCCCACGGCAACGGTTTGATCGACCGGGTTTGTGGAGATCAACACGGTTGTACCGTCAGCATTTGTCACGGTCAATTCCGCTTCATTGGAAATGGCTGTGTCACCGGCGGTACCGGTCACGACAACACGGTAGAAACCGGTGTCACTTGACTGAGCGTTGGGGAATTCCAAGATCGGAGAATCGGTACCGACATTGGTCCACACACCGCTCACATTCTTCTGCCACTGGTAAGAGGCAGCGTTGGTGGCAATCACGTACATTTCAGCGGTGTTGCCCACGGCCACGGTTGTGTCTTGCGGACCTTGGGTGATGGAAACGCCGGTGCCGGCTGCAATAACCGTTAACGTGGCGTTGGTAGAAATCGCCGTGTCGCCGGCCGTGCCGGTAATCCAAACACGGTAGATACCGGCGTCATCATCCTGAGCGTCCGGGAGAGTTAAAACGGAAGAGTTGGTGCCCACGCTGTCCCACAACAGGGTGGTGGTATTGTATTTCTGCCATTGATACGTGTCGGCGTTGGCCGCGATCACGTTGAATTCGGCGGTGTTGCCCACGGCAACGGTTTGATCGACCGGGTTTGTGGAGATCAACACGGTTGTACCGTCAGCATTTGTCACGGTCAATTCCGCTTCATTGGAAATGGCTGTGTCACCGGCGGTACCGGTCACGACAACACGGTAGAAACCGGTGTCACTTGACTGAGCGTTGGGGAATTCCAAGATCGGAGAATCGGTACCGACATTGGTCCACACACCACTCACATTCTTCTGCCACTGGTAAGAGGCAGCGTTGGTGGCAATCACGTACATTTCAGCGGTGTTGCCCACGGCCACGGTTGTGTCTTGCGGACCTTGGGTGATGGAAACGCCGGTGCCGGCTGCAATAACCGTTAACGTGGCGTTGGTAGAAATCGCCGTGTCGCCGGCCGTGCCGGTAATCCAAACACGGTAGATACCGGCGTCATCATCCTGAGCGTCCGGGAGAGTTAAAACGGAAGAGTTGGTGCCCACGCTGTCCCACAACAGGGTGGTGGTATTGTATTTCTGCCATTGATACGTGTCGGCGTTGGCCGCGATCACGTTGAATTCGGCGGTGTTGCCCACGGCAACGGTTTGATCGACCGGGTTTGTGGAGATCAACACGGTTGTACCGTCAGCATTTGTCACGGTCAATTCCGCTTCATTGGAAATGGCTGTGTCACCGGCGGTACCGGTCACGACAACACGGTAGAAACCGGTGTCACTTGACTGAGCGTTGGGGAATTCCAAGATCGGAGAATCGGTACCGACATTGGTCCACACACCGCTCACATTCTTCTGCCACTGGTAAGAGGCAGCGTTGGTGGCAATCACGTACATTTCAGCGGTGTTGCCCACGGCCACGGTTGTGTCTTGCGGACCTTGGGTGATGGAAACGCCGGTGCCGGCTGCAATAACCGTTAACGTGGCGTTGGTAGAAATCGCCGTGTCGCCGGCCGTGCCGGTAATCCAAACACGGTAGATACCGGCGTCATCATCCTGAGCGTCCGGGAGAGTTAAAACGGAAGAGTTGGTGCCCACGCTGTCCCACAACAGGGTGGTGGTATTGTATTTCTGCCATTGATACGTGTCGGCGTTGGCCGCGATCACGTTGAATTCGGCGGTGTTGCCCACGGCAACGGTTTGATCGACCGGGTTTGTGGAGATCAACACGGTTGTACCGTCAGCATTTGTCACGGTCAATTCCGCTTCATTGGAAATGGCTGTGTCACCGGCGGTACCGGTCACGACAACACGGTAGAAACCGGTGTCACTTGACTGAGCGTTGGGGAATTCCAAGATTGGGGAATCGGTACCGACATTGGTCCACACACCGCTCACATTCTTCTGCCACTGGTAAGAGGCAGCGTTGGTGGCAATCACGTACATTTCAGCGGTGTTGCCCACGGCCACGGTTGTGTCTTGCGGACCTTGGGTGATGGAAACGCCGGTGCCGGCTGCAATAACCGTTAACGTGGCGTTGGTAGAAATCGCCGTGTCGCCGGCCGTGCCGGTAATCCAAACACGGTAGATACCGGCGTCATCATCCTGAGCGTCCGGGAGAGTTAAAACGGAAGAGTTGGTGCCCACGCTGTCCCACAACAGGGTGGTGGTATTGTATTTCTGCCATTGATACGTGTCGGCGTTGGCCGCGATCACGTTGAATTCGGCGGTGTTGCCCACGGCAACGGTTTGATCGACCGGGTTTGTGGAGATCAACACGGTTGTACCGTCAGCATTTGTCACGGTCAATTCCGCTTCATTGGAAATGGCTGTGTCACCGGCGGTACCGGTCACGACAACACGGTAGAAACCGGTGTCACTTGACTGAGCGTTGGGGAATTCCAAGATTGGGGAATCGGTACCGACATTGGTCCACACACCACTCACATTCTTCTGCCACTGGTAAGAGGCAGCGTTGGTGGCAATCACGTACATTTCAGCGGTGTTGCCCACGGCCACGGTTGTGTCTTGCGGACCTTGGGTGATGGAAACGCCGGTGCCGGCTGCAATAACCGTTAACGTGGCGTTGGTAGAAATCGCCGTGTCGCCGGCCGTGCCGGTAATCCAAACACGGTAGATACCGGCGTCATCATCCTGAGCGTCCGGGAGAGTTAAAACGGAAGAGTTGGTGCCCACGCTGTCCCACAACAGGGTGGTGGTATTGTATTTCTGCCATTGATACGTGTCGGCGTTGGCCGCGATCACGTTGAATTCGGCGGTGTTGCCCACGGCAACGGTTTGATCGACCGGGTTTGTGGAGATCAACACGGTTGTACCGTCAGCATTTGTCACGGTCAATTCCGCTTCATTGGAAATGGCTGTGTCACCGGCGGTACCGGTCACGACAACACGGTAGAAACCGGTGTCACTTGACTGAGCGTTGGGGAATTCCAAGATTGGGGAATCGGTACCGACATTGGTCCACACACCACTCACATTCTTCTGCCACTGGTAAGAGGCAGCGTTGGTGGCAATCACGTACATTTCAGCGGTGTTGCCCACGGCCACGGTTGTGTCTTGCGGACCTTGGGTGATGGAAACGCCGGTGCCGGCTGCAATAACCGTTAACGTGGCGTTGGTAGAAATCGCCGTGTCGCCGGCCGTGCCGGTAATCCAAACACGGTAGATACCGGCGTCATCATCCTGAGCGTCCGGGAGAGTTAAAACGGAAGAGTTGGTGCCCACGCTGTCCCACAACAGGGTGGTGGTATTGTATTTCTGCCATTGATACGTGTCGGCGTTGGCCGCGATCACGTTGAATTCGGCGGTGTTGCCCACGGCAACGGTTTGATCGACCGGGTTTGTGGAGATCAACACGGTTGTACCGTCAGCATTTGTCACGGTCAATTCCGCTTCATTGGAAATGGCTGTGTCACCGGCGGTACCGGTCACGACAACACGGTAGAAACCGGTGTCACTTGACTGAGCGTTGGGGAATTCCAAGATTGGGGAATCGGTACCGACATTGGTCCACACACCACTCACATTCTTCTGCCACTGGTAAGAGGCAGCGTTGGTGGCAATCACGTACATTTCAGCGGTGTTGCCCACGGCCACGGTTGTGTCTTGCGGACCTTGGGTGATGGAAACGCCGGTGCCGGCTGCAATAACCGTTAACGTGGCGTTGGTAGAAATCGCCGTGTCGCCGGCCGTGCCGGTAATCCAAACACGGTAGATACCGGCGTCATCATCCTGAGCGTCCGGGAGAGTTAAAACGGAAGAGTTGGTGCCCACGCTGTCCCACAACAGGGTGGTGGTATTGTATTTCTGCCATTGATACGTGTCGGCGTTGGCCGCGATCACGTTGAATTCGGCGGTGTTGCCCACGGCAACGGTTTGATCGACCGGGTTTGTGGAGATCAACACGGTTGTACCGTCAGCATTTGTCACGGTCAATTCCGCTTCATTGGAAATGGCTGTGTCACCGGCGGTACCGGTCACGACAACACGGTAGAAACCGGTGTCACTTGACTGAGCGTTGGGGAATTCCAAGATTGGGGAATCGGTACCGACATTGGTCCACACACCACTCACATTCTTCTGCCACTGGTAAGAGGCAGCGTTGGTGGCAATCACGTACATTTCAGCGGTGTTGCCCACGGCCACGGTTGTGTCTTGCGGACCTTGGGTGATGGAAACGCCGGTGCCGGCTGCAATAACCGTTAACGTGGCGTTGGTAGAAATCGCCGTGTCGCCGGCCGTGCCGGTAATCCAAACACGGTAGATACCGGCGTCATCATCCTGAGCGTCCGGGAGAGTTAAAACGGAAGAGTTGGTGCCCACGCTGTCCCACAACAGGGTGGTGGTATTGTATTTCTGCCATTGATACGTGTCGGCGTTGGCCGCGATCACGTTGAATTCGGCGGTGTTGCCCACGGCAACGGTTTGATCGACCGGGTTTGTGGAGATCAACACGGTTGTACCGTCAGCATTTGTCACGGTCAATTCCGCTTCATTGGAAATGGCTGTGTCACCGGCGGTACCGGTCACGACAACACGGTAGAAACCGGTGTCACTTGACTGAGCGTTGGGGAATTCCAAGATTGGGGAATCGGTACCGACATTGGTCCACACACCACTCACATTCTTCTGCCACTGGTAAGAGGCAGCGTTGGTGGCAATCACGTACATTTCAGCGGTGTTGCCCACGGCCACGGTTGTGTCTTGCGGACCTTGGGTGATGGAAACGCCGGTGCCGGCTGCAATAACCGTTAACGTGGCGTTGGTAGAAATCGCCGTGTCGCCGGCCGTGCCGGTAATCCAAACACGGTAGATACCGGCGTCATCATCCTGAGCGTCCGGGAGAGTTAAAACGGAAGAGTTGGTGCCCACGCTGTCCCACAACAGGGTGGTGGTATTGTATTTCTGCCATTGATACGTGTCGGCGTTGGCCGCGATCACGTTGAATTCGGCGGTGTTGCCCACGGCAACGGTTTGATCGACCGGGTTTGTGGAGATCAACACGGTTGTACCGTCAGCATTTGTCACGGTCAATTCCGCTTCATTGGAAATGGCTGTGTCACCGGCGGTACCGGTCACGACAACACGGTAGAAACCGGTGTCACTTGACTGAGCGTTGGGGAATTCCAAGATTGGGGAATCGGTACCGACATTGGTCCACACACCGCTCACATTCTTCTGCCACTGGTAAGAGGCAGCGTTGGTGGCAATCACGTACATTTCAGCGGTGTTGCCCACGGCCACGGTTGTGTCTTGCGGACCTTGGGTGATGGAAACGCCGGTGCCGGCTGCAATAACCGTTAACGTGGCGTTGGTAGAAATCGCCGTGTCGCCGGCCGTGCCGGTAATCCAAACACGGTAGATACCGGCGTCATCATCCTGAGCGTCCGGGAGAGTTAAAACGGAAGAGTTGGTGCCCACGCTGTCCCACAACAGGGTGGTGGTATTGTATTTCTGCCATTGATACGTGTCGGCGTTGGCCGCGATCACGTTGAATTCGGCGGTGTTGCCCACGGCAACGGTTTGATCGACCGGGTTTGTGGAGATCAACACGGTTGTACCGTCAGCATTTGTCACGGTCAATTCCGCTTCATTGGAAATGGCTGTGTCACCGGCGGTACCGGTCACGACAACACGGTAGAAACCGGTGTCACTTGACTGAGCGTTGGGGAATTCCAAGATTGGGGAATCGGTACCGACATTGGTCCACACACCACTCACATTCTTCTGCCACTGGTAAGAGGCAGCGTTGGTGGCAATCACGTACATTTCAGCGGTGTTGCCCACGGCCACGGTTGTGTCTTGCGGACCTTGGGTGATGGAAACGCCGGTGCCGGCTGCAATAACCGTTAACGTGGCGTTGGTAGAAATCGCCGTGTCGCCGGCCGTGCCGGTAATCCAAACACGGTAGATACCGGCGTCATCATCCTGAGCGTCCGGGAGAGTTAAAACGGAAGAGTTGGTGCCCACGCTGTCCCACAACAGGGTGGTGGTATTGTATTTCTGCCATTGATACGTGTCGGCGTTGGCCGCGATCACGTTGAATTCGGCGGTGTTGCCCACGGCAACGGTTTGATCGACCGGGTTTGTGGAGATCAACACGGTTGTACCGTCAGCATTTGTCACGGTCAATTCCGCTTCATTGGAAATGGCTGTGTCACCGGCGGTACCGGTCACGACAACACGGTAGAAACCGGTGTCACTTGACTGAGCGTTGGGGAATTCCAAGATTGGGGAATCGGTACCGACATTGGTCCACACACCACTCACATTCTTCTGCCACTGGTAAGAGGCAGCGTTGGTGGCAATCACGTACATTTCAGCGGTGTTGCCCACGGCCACGGTTGTGTCTTGCGGACCTTGGGTGATGGAAACGCCGGTGCCGGCTGCAATAACCGTTAACGTGGCGTTGGTAGAAATCGCCGTGTCGCCGGCCGTGCCGGTAATCCAAACACGGTAGATACCGGCGTCATCATCCTGAGCGTCCGGGAGAGTTAAAACGGAAGAGTTGGTGCCCACGCTGTCCCACAACAGGGTGGTGGTATTGTATTTCTGCCATTGATACGTGTCGGCGTTGGCCGCGATCACGTTGAATTCGGCGGTGTTGCCCACGGCAACGGTTTGATCGACCGGGTTTGTGGAGATCAACACGGTTGTACCGTCAGCATTTGTCACGGTCAATTCCGCTTCATTGGAAATGGCTGTGTCACCGGCGGTACCGGTCACGACAACACGGTAGAAACCGGTGTCACTTGACTGAGCGTTGGGGAATTCCAAGATTGGGGAATCGGTACCGACATTGGTCCACACACCGCTCACATTCTTCTGCCACTGGTAAGAGGCAGCGTTGGTGGCAATCACGTACATTTCAGCGGTGTTGCCCACGGCCACGGTTGTGTCTTGCGGACCTTGGGTGATGGAAACGCCGGTGCCGGCTGCAATAACCGTTAACGTGGCGTTGGTAGAAATCGCCGTGTCGCCGGCCGTGCCGGTAATCCAAACACGGTAGATACCGGCGTCATCATCCTGAGCGTCCGGGAGAGTTAAAACGGAAGAGTTGGTGCCCACGCTGTCCCACAACAGGGTGGTGGTATTGTATTTCTGCCATTGATACGTGTCGGCGTTGGCCGCGATCACGTTGAATTCGGCGGTGTTGCCCACGGCAACGGTTTGATCGACCGGGTTTGTGGAGATCAACACGGTTGTACCGTCAGCATTTGTCACGGTCAATTCCGCTTCATTGGAAATGGCTGTGTCACCGGCGGTACCGGTCACGACAACACGGTAGAAACCGGTGTCACTTGACTGAGCGTTGGGGAATTCCAAGATTGGGGAATCGGTACCGACATTGGTCCACACACCACTCACATTCTTCTGCCACTGGTAAGAGGCAGCGTTGGTGGCAATCACGTACATTTCAGCGGTGTTGCCCACGGCCACGGTTGTGTCTTGCGGACCTTGGGTGATGGAAACGCCGGTGCCGGCTGCAATAACCGTTAACGTGGCGTTGGTAGAAATCGCCGTGTCGCCGGCCGTGCCGGTAATCCAAACACGGTAGATACCGGCGTCATCATCCTGAGCGTCCGGGAGAGTTAAAACGGAAGAGTTGGTGCCCACGCTGTCCCACAACAGGGTGGTGGTATTGTATTTCTGCCATTGATACGTGTCGGCGTTGGCCGCGATCACGTTGAATTCGGCGGTGTTGCCCACGGCAACGGTTTGATCGACCGGGTTTGTGGAGATCAACACGGTTGTACCGTCAGCATTTGTCACGGTCAATTCCGCTTCATTGGAAATGGCTGTGTCACCGGCGGTACCGGTCACGACAACACGGTAGAAACCGGTGTCACTTGACTGAGCGTTGGGGAATTCCAAGATTGGGGAATCGGTACCGACATTGGTCCACACACCGCTCACATTCTTCTGCCACTGGTAAGAGGCAGCGTTGGTGGCAATCACGTACATTTCAGCGGTGTTGCCCACGGCCACGGTTGTGTCTTGCGGACCTTGGGTGATGGAAACGCCGGTGCCGGCTGCAATAACCGTTAACGTGGCGTTGGTAGAAATCGCCGTGTCGCCGGCCGTGCCGGTAATCCAAACACGGTAGATACCGGCGTCATCATCCTGAGCGTCCGGGAGAGTTAAAACGGAAGAGTTGGTGCCCACGCTGTCCCACAACAGGGTGGTGGTATTGTATTTCTGCCATTGATACGTGTCGGCGTTGGCCGCGATCACGTTGAATTCGGCGGTGTTGCCCACGGCAACGGTTTGATCGACCGGGTTTGTGGAGATCAACACGGTTGTACCGTCAGCATTTGTCACGGTCAATTCCGCTTCATTGGAAATGGCTGTGTCACCGGCGGTACCGGTCACGACAACACGGTAGAAACCGGTGTCACTTGACTGAGCGTTGGGGAATTCCAAGATTGGGGAATCGGTACCGACATTGGTCCACACACCACTCACATTCTTCTGCCACTGGTAAGAGGCAGCGTTGGTGGCAATCACGTACATTTCAGCGGTGTTGCCCACGGCCACGGTTGTGTCTTGCGGACCTTGGGTGATGGAAACGCCGGTGCCGGCTGCAATAACCGTTAACGTGGCGTTGGTAGAAATCGCCGTGTCGCCGGCCGTGCCGGTAATCCAAACACGGTAGATACCGGCGTCATCATCCTGAGCGTCCGGGAGAGTTAAAACGGAAGAGTTGGTGCCCACGCTGTCCCACAACAGGGTGGTGGTATTGTATTTCTGCCATTGATACGTGTCGGCGTTGGCCGCGATCACGTTGAATTCGGCGGTGTTGCCCACGGCAACGGTTTGATCGACCGGGTTTGTGGAGATCAACACGGTTGTACCGTCAGCATTTGTCACGGTCAATTCCGCTTCATTGGAAATGGCTGTGTCACCGGCGGTACCGGTCACGACAACACGGTAGAAACCGGTGTCACTTGACTGAGCGTTGGGGAATTCCAAGATTGGGGAATCGGTACCGACATTGGTCCACACACCACTCACATTCTTCTGCCACTGGTAAGAGGCAGCGTTGGTGGCAATCACGTACATTTCAGCGGTGTTGCCCACGGCCACGGTTGTGTCTTGCGGACCTTGGGTGATGGAAACGCCGGTGCCGGCTGCAATAACCGTTAACGTGGCGTTGGTAGAAATCGCCGTGTCGCCGGCCGTGCCGGTAATCCAAACACGGTAGATACCGGCGTCATCATCCTGAGCGTCCGGGAGAGTTAAAACGGAAGAGTTGGTGCCCACGCTGTCCCACAACAGGGTGGTGGTATTGTATTTCTGCCATTGATACGTGTCGGCGTTGGCCGCGATCACGTTGAATTCGGCGGTGTTGCCCACGGCAACGGTTTGATCGACCGGGTTTGTGGAGATCAACACGGTTGTACCGTCAGCATTTGTCACGGTCAATTCCGCTTCATTGGAAATGGCTGTGTCACCGGCGGTACCGGTCACGACAACACGGTAGAAACCGGTGTCACTTGACTGAGCGTTGGGGAATTCCAAGATTGGGGAATCGGTACCGACATTGGTCCACACACCACTCACATTCTTCTGCCACTGGTAAGAGGCAGCGTTGGTGGCAATCACGTACATTTCAGCGGTGTTGCCCACGGCCACGGTTGTGTCTTGCGGACCTTGGGTGATGGAAACGCCGGTGCCGGCTGCAATAACCGTTAACGTGGCGTTGGTAGAAATCGCCGTGTCGCCGGCCGTGCCGGTAATCCAAACACGGTAGATACCGGCGTCATCATCCTGAGCGTCCGGGAGAGTTAAAACGGAAGAGTTGGTGCCCACGCTGTCCCACAACAGGGTGGTGGTATTGTATTTCTGCCATTGATACGTGTCGGCGTTGGCCGCGATCACGTTGAATTCGGCGGTGTTGCCCACGGCAACGGTTTGATCGACCGGGTTTGTGGAGATCAACACGGTTGTACCGTCAGCATTTGTCACGGTCAATTCCGCTTCATTGGAAATGGCTGTGTCACCGGCGGTACCGGTCACGACAACACGGTAGAAACCGGTGTCACTTGACTGAGCGTTGGGGAATTCCAAGATCGGAGAATCGGTACCGACATTGGTCCACACACCACTCACATTCTTCTGCCACTGGTAAGAGGCAGCGTTGGTGGCAATCACGTACATTTCAGCGGTGTTGCCCACGGCCACGGTTGTGTCTTGCGGACCTTGGGTGATGGAAACGCCGGTGCCGGCTGCAATAACCGTTAACGTGGCGTTGGTAGAAATCGCCGTGTCGCCGGCCGTGCCGGTAATCCAAACACGGTAGATACCGGCGTCATCATCCTGAGCGTCCGGGAGAGTTAAAACGGAAGAGTTGGTGCCCACGCTGTCCCACAACAGGGTGGTGGTATTGTATTTCTGCCATTGATACGTGTCGGCGTTGGCCGCGATCACGTTGAATTCGGCGGTGTTGCCCACGGCAACGGTTTGATCGACCGGGTTTGTGGAGATCAACACGGTTGTACCGTCAGCATTTGTCACGGTCAATTCCGCTTCATTGGAAATGGCTGTGTCACCGGCGGTACCGGTCACGACAACACGGTAGAAACCGGTGTCACTTGACTGAGCGTTGGGGAATTCCAAGATCGGAGAATCGGTACCGACATTGGTCCACACACCGCTCACATTCTTCTGCCACTGGTAAGAGGCAGCGTTGGTGGCAATCACGTACATTTCAGCGGTGTTGCCCACGGCCACGGTTGTGTCTTGCGGACCTTGGGTGATGGAAACGCCGGTGCCGGCTGCAATAACCGTTAACGTGGCGTTGGTAGAAATCGCCGTGTCGCCGGCCGTGCCGGTAATCCAAACACGGTAGATACCGGCGTCATCATCCTGAGCGTCCGGGAGAGTTAAAACGGAAGAGTTGGTGCCCACGCTGTCCCACAACAGGGTGGTGGTATTGTATTTCTGCCATTGATACGTGTCGGCGTTGGCCGCGATCACGTTGAATTCGGCGGTGTTGCCCACGGCAACGGTTTGATCGACCGGGTTTGTGGAGATCAACACGGTTGTACCGTCAGCATTTGTCACGGTCAATTCCGCTTCATTGGAAATGGCTGTGTCACCGGCGGTACCGGTCACGACAACACGGTAGAAACCGGTGTCACTTGACTGAGCGTTGGGGAATTCCAAGATTGGGGAATCGGTACCGACATTGGTCCACACACCGCTCACATTCTTCTGCCACTGGTAAGAGGCAGCGTTGGTGGCAATCACGTACATTTCAGCGGTGTTGCCCACGGCCACGGTTGTGTCTTGCGGACCTTGGGTGATGGAAACGCCGGTGCCGGCTGCAATAACCGTTAACGTGGCGTTGGTAGAAATCGCCGTGTCGCCGGCCGTGCCGGTAATCCAAACACGGTAGATACCGGCGTCATCATCCTGAGCGTCCGGGAGAGTTAAAACGGAAGAGTTGGTGCCCACGCTGTCCCACAACAGGGTGGTGGTATTGTATTTCTGCCATTGATACGTGTCGGCGTTGGCCGCGATCACGTTGAATTCGGCGGTGTTGCCCACGGCAACGGTTTGATCGACCGGGTTTGTGGAGATCAACACGGTTGTACCGTCAGCATTTGTCACGGTCAATTCCGCTTCATTGGAAATGGCTGTGTCACCGGCGGTACCGGTCACGACAACACGGTAGAAACCGGTGTCACTTGACTGAGCGTTGGGGAATTCCAAGATTGGGGAATCGGTACCGACATTGGTCCACACACCACTCACATTCTTCTGCCACTGGTAAGAGGCAGCGTTGGTGGCAATCACGTACATTTCAGCGGTGTTGCCCACGGCCACGGTTGTGTCTTGCGGACCTTGGGTGATGGAAACGCCGGTGCCGGCTGCAATAACCGTTAACGTGGCGTTGGTAGAAATCGCCGTGTCGCCGGCCGTGCCGGTAATCCAAACACGGTAGATACCGGCGTCATCATCCTGAGCGTCCGGGAGAGTTAAAACGGAAGAGTTGGTGCCCACGCTGTCCCACAACAGGGTGGTGGTATTGTATTTCTGCCATTGATACGTGTCGGCGTTGGCCGCGATCACGTTGAATTCGGCGGTGTTGCCCACGGCAACGGTTTGATCGACCGGGTTTGTGGAGATCAACACGGTTGTACCGTCAGCATTTGTCACGGTCAATTCCGCTTCATTGGAAATGGCTGTGTCACCGGCGGTACCGGTCACGACAACACGGTAGAAACCGGTGTCACTTGACTGAGCGTTGGGGAATTCCAAGATCGGAGAATCGGTACCGACATTGGTCCACACACCGCTCACATTCTTCTGCCACTGGTAAGAGGCAGCGTTGGTGGCAATCACGTACATTTCAGCGGTGTTGCCCACGGCCACGGTTGTGTCTTGCGGACCTTGGGTGATGGAAACGCCGGTGCCGGCTGCAATAACCGTTAACGTGGCGTTGGTAGAAATCGCCGTGTCGCCGGCCGTGCCGGTAATCCAAACACGGTAGATACCGGCGTCATCATCCTGAGCGTCCGGGAGAGTTAAAACGGAAGAGTTGGTGCCCACGCTGTCCCACAACAGGGTGGTGGTATTGTATTTCTGCCATTGATACGTGTCGGCGTTGGCCGCGATCACGTTGAATTCGGCGGTGTTGCCCACGGCAACGGTTTGATCGACCGGGTTTGTGGAGATCAACACGGTTGTACCGTCAGCATTTGTCACGGTCAATTCCGCTTCATTGGAAATGGCTGTGTCACCGGCGGTACCGGTCACGACAACACGGTAGAAACCGGTGTCACTTGACTGAGCGTTGGGGAATTCCAAGATTGGGGAATCGGTACCGACATTGGTCCACACACCGCTCACATTCTTCTGCCACTGGTAAGAGGCAGCGTTGGTGGCAATCACGTACATTTCAGCGGTGTTGCCCACGGCCACGGTTGTGTCTTGCGGACCTTGGGTGATGGAAACGCCGGTGCCGGCTGCAATAACCGTTAACGTGGCGTTGGTAGAAATCGCCGTGTCGCCGGCCGTGCCGGTAATCCAAACACGGTAGATACCGGCGTCATCATCCTGAGCGTCCGGGAGAGTTAAAACGGAAGAGTTGGTGCCCACGCTGTCCCACAACAGGGTGGTGGTATTGTATTTCTGCCATTGATACGTGTCGGCGTTGGCCGCGATCACGTTGAATTCGGCGGTGTTGCCCACGGCAACGGTTTGATCGACCGGGTTTGTGGAGATCAACACGGTTGTACCGTCAGCATTTGTCACGGTCAATTCCGCTTCATTGGAAATGGCTGTGTCACCGGCGGTACCGGTCACGACAACACGGTAGAAACCGGTGTCACTTGACTGAGCGTTGGGGAATTCCAAGATTGGGGAATCGGTACCGACATTGGTCCACACACCACTCACATTCTTCTGCCACTGGTAAGAGGCAGCGTTGGTGGCAATCACGTACATTTCAGCGGTGTTGCCCACGGCCACGGTTGTGTCTTGCGGACCTTGGGTGATGGAAACGCCGGTGCCGGCTGCAATAACCGTTAACGTGGCGTTGGTAGAAATCGCCGTGTCGCCGGCCGTGCCGGTAATCCAAACACGGTAGATACCGGCGTCATCATCCTGAGCGTCCGGGAGAGTTAAAACGGAAGAGTTGGTGCCCACGCTGTCCCACAACAGGGTGGTGGTATTGTATTTCTGCCATTGATACGTGTCGGCGTTGGCCGCGATCACGTTGAATTCGGCGGTGTTGCCCACGGCAACGGTTTGATCGACCGGGTTTGTGGAGATCAACACGGTTGTACCGTCAGCATTTGTCACGGTCAATTCCGCTTCATTGGAAATGGCTGTGTCACCGGCGGTACCGGTCACGACAACACGGTAGAAACCGGTGTCACTTGACTGAGCGTTGGGGAATTCCAAGATCGGAGAATCGGTACCGACATTGGTCCACACACCACTCACATTCTTCTGCCACTGGTAAGAGGCAGCGTTGGTGGCAATCACGTACATTTCAGCGGTGTTGCCCACGGCCACGGTTGTGTCTTGCGGACCTTGGGTGATGGAAACGCCGGTGCCGGCTGCAATAACCGTTAACGTGGCGTTGGTAGAAATCGCCGTGTCGCCGGCCGTGCCGGTAATCCAAACACGGTAGATACCGGCGTCATCATCCTGAGCGTCCGGGAGAGTTAAAACGGAAGAGTTGGTGCCCACGCTGTCCCACAACAGGGTGGTGGTATTGTATTTCTGCCATTGATACGTGTCGGCGTTGGCCGCGATCACGTTGAATTCGGCGGTGTTGCCCACGGCAACGGTTTGATCGACCGGGTTTGTGGAGATCAACACGGTTGTACCGTCAGCATTTGTCACGGTCAATTCCGCTTCATTGGAAATGGCTGTGTCACCGGCGGTACCGGTCACGACAACACGGTAGAAACCGGTGTCACTTGACTGAGCGTTGGGGAATTCCAAGATTGGGGAATCGGTACCGACATTGGTCCACACACCACTCACATTCTTCTGCCACTGGTAAGAGGCAGCGTTGGTGGCAATCACGTACATTTCAGCGGTGTTGCCCACGGCCACGGTTGTGTCTTGCGGACCTTGGGTGATGGAAACGCCGGTGCCGGCTGCAATAACCGTTAACGTGGCGTTGGTAGAAATCGCCGTGTCGCCGTGTACTCCTGTGACAACAACCCTAAACTCGGTTTGGTCATCATCCATCTCCGTTATATCTGTTGTATAACTTGACGACGACGCCCACGGGATATTATAGAATGTCACACCGCCATCAGTTGATTTTTGCCATTGATAAGAAGCCGCATTGGTTGCAACCACATCAAACGTGGTCATCTGACCTTCAACGACGATTTTATCCGCCGGCTGAGTCGTAATGGAAACCGCCTCAGTCAGACTGATAACCGTCAATGTGGCAGCACTGGATACCGCAACACCGCTGACGACAACTCTAAACTTGGTTTGATTATCGGTCATCGCCGTTACATCTGTTGTATAACTTGATGACGACGCCTCCGAAATATCATTGAATGTCATGCCGCCATCGGTTGATTTTTGCCATTGGTAAGAACCTGCGTTGATCGCAACTACATTAAATGTAGCGGTTTGACCTTCAAAGACGGCTTTATCCGTCGGATGAGTTGTGATTAAAACACTACCATCCGATACCCAAGTACCGTACAACTCAACAGGACCGGTAACCAATGTATTGAGATTGTAAGCATTTTGGAAGGTGGTGTTGTCGAGATACCATCCGGAAAATACATGATAGGGATTATCCGGCATTTCCGCCGTCAAATTGATGTCACGCGTAATCGGGAAATCATAATAACCCAACCCTTCGGTCACTTTATTACTGGGATCGTTCCAATGAAGAATCACACTATAAGGTCCGGCAAGTCCTTCAAAAGAAACAATACGTTTGAAGTTATTGGACTCGTTTAAAGATAATTTCTCCTTAGTTATTTCCGGAAGGGCACCTGTGGCCGGAATATAACTGATCACAGTAAGATTGTTGGTTCCGGTAATCACTCCGGAAGAATTAATCCATGCGGTGACATTAAAACCGATATTCGGAGTCAAGTCTTGGGACCAGTTATAAGAAGGTGTCCCGTCAATGATTTTGGTTGAAAGATTATAAGTTCCCGTAGACGTGTTGTTCCAATATTTGATACTCTCCATATTCGTCAGGTTCATATTATTGGCGGCATTGCTTCGGATTTTCAAACCGGGGCCGGTCCCGTTGTTGTAAAAGAGGACATTTTCAATACGGTCAATCCGGAGATTTAAAACGTTAGCAGCAGGAATACTGGGGCTGCTAATTCCATTGCCGACAACATGGAATACCGCCAACTTATCAACCGTCAAATTATTGGAATAAAAGGCGGTACCAGTACCGTTATTTATAATATAAACCTCTCCGCCGGTACTGATACTTGTATTGTTAGACTTAACCATTCCCGTGCTTGTAGAGGTGTTTGTGAAATTGCCTTTAACGGTTAACTTGGACCGGTCATCCAAAGTGATGGGACCGCCAAATTCCACAATACTGCGTGTATGATTTGAGTTTGTCACCTCAATATTCATCAGTGAATGCTTTCCCATTTTCAGATTGTCAGTAAAGTTGACATAAGTACCGAGGCCACCGTTGACCATTTTTGATGTTAAATTCACGGTCGAGTTTTCACCCACTTCAAACTTTACCGCGTTAGTTGCCTCACCGGAATAAGTAAATAAATAATCATTCAAAAAAGTAAAATTTGAATTATTTCCAACTATAAAATTATATTTGACTGAACCCTGTCCAACAAAAGGGTCTTGTCGAGAATAAATATCGTCCGGATGATGATAACTATAAATTTTAACATCAGCGTTATCACTCACTCTAATTGTACCGGCTTTCCATATTCGGAAAACACCAATATTAACCGTATCTCCGTTAAAATTTGACTTATAAATTCGAACTTTCCCTGACATCGTGGCATCGACCGTTTCGGCAGCTTCACCCCAATAACTGGTTCCATAAGAACGGTTGTCTGTCAAATTTAATTTTATAGTTTGTAGAGTTCCGTTTTCGTCAGTATAATTAATTTGGCTATTATTTTTGTAGCGGGGGTCATCAATGACAATTGTGACATCTTTGAAATTAGTAGTACCGTTAGCATTCCAAATAATTTGAGGACCAACATAAAATATATTTTCATAAGTATGGACATAGTTCGTGTTTACATACCCTGAACAGATGACACCATACCCATTCGCGCCAATGATGTATGTGTTTTTCCATGTAAATCCGGTAAGTGGCGCATTTGAATTATTGAATACGCCAAGCCCATCTTGCTCGTTTAAATGCATAACTTCAGTGCGAAGGGCACCATACATACCGCCAATGAAATATTGGACATACTTATACCAATCTTCTTCCGAAGAGCCGGGATTTGTCGGGTCTCTTGCGCCGTCAATGGTTAAACTTGGTTTTTTTCTGTTAATCCAGAATGTACCGTTGGGTCGGTCATCTCTTTGATTGATATCGGCACCCAACCGGACGTAAGTGATATGAGAATTGTCAAAATTGTTAGGACGTTCGCCGTCACCTGATTTCGCCATGACTTCAAACCAACCACGGCTGGTATAAACAATAACCTTGGAAGAATTACCGGAGGCAATTTCACTCGGAGTTTCCAATACATATTCCCAATCGGGCGGCGTAAAATAGAAACAAATCTCGCCACCCGGAGCGCCGTCGGTGTTAACGATCATATTGGCATTGGCAGCACCCGCGGCACCCTCGGCACCAACGGCAGTCGCGGGACGAACATAACTTTGGGCGAAAGTCCACTGATGGGTTGG
The DNA here is from genome assembly GCF_032594115.1 of Methanolapillus millepedarum. NCBI lineage: Archaea > Methanobacteriati > Methanobacteriota > Methanomicrobia > Methanosarcinales > Methanosarcinaceae > Methanolapillus > Methanolapillus millepedarum. Next base: position 1,784,362 of record NZ_CP131060.1, on the reverse strand, counting down.
ATCTTGATTAATTTTGGCCACGTTCGGCGTAAAATCAGTCGAGTTGACCGTAACAGTAGTTCCGACCGGAGTTAACGGTTTTGTTTCAACCAAGGTAATTTCATCAACCATGGATGCCGGATTCGATGATGTATTCAATTTTTTTGTCACTTTATACCATTTGGCAACCCATACGTCGCCGCCGGGAATAAGGATGTCATCAGAACCGGAGGCAACCCATCCGTCACCGGCCCCCCCCCCAACGATGAGGTCATCCGAACCTGTTTTTGCCGTGATGTAAAACGTAACTTCCGAATTAAGTCCGTATGTAACGTTTAACATTCCGTTGGAAGAACCGGTCTTGGGGTCATCGGCCTTATAATCGTCCCACGAAAACCCGGATTGATTAAAGTTTTCCGAGAAAACAAAACCGTCGGAAATATCAAAAGCGCTGATTTCAGCCGTTCCTCCGCGAGGACCGCTGAAACTTTGAGTACCGAGTAATCGGGAAGACTCTCCGCCTTCCCCGTCATAAGTAACAAGATACCAAGTCGCTGTCAGACCGGGGTCTGAATCAGCTGCAACCACATCTGCCGTGACAATCGATCCTGTAAACAACAGGAAGACCATAAAAATGGATAAAATGTTCATATTTTTCATAGAATAAACTCCACACACATTAATAATAAAATGAGATAGATGTAATACTAATGATAGAATCGTATTAGATGCTATGTAGATTATTATAGAAATTTATTACTAATAAACTTTTCTAAATGAAAACAAATATTATATGATAAATATTCTTTGAAATAAATAATAATAAAGAAATAATTAAATATAAATAAGGATGAATATTTAAGAATCAATGGCAATGACAGTGTTGACTGTTTCAAGAAAAGATGAAAAAATAATGTTGTATAATTATTTCAAAATTAAATTTAAGAGTTAAAACCCGAATTAAAAACAAAAAATTGAATTTAACAACATACACCAACACAAAAATAAAATATCATCGTGCGTTTTTTGTCATCCATGACAAACATATGTGAAAATAAAGAGGGAACCAAAAATAAAGAAGAGAAAAATGAAGAATTATCTCTTCCGCGTATTCGTGTCGTTCTGGTGGAGCCGCTCTATCAGGGAAATGTTGGATCAGTTTGCCGCGTCATGAAAAATTTCGGATTTTTAGAGCTTTATTTGGTAAACCCCTGCCCGCTGGAAGGCGAAGCGCGCGCTATGTCTTCGCACGCAATCGATGTTCTTCAAAACGCAAAGATTTGCAAAACAATTGAAGAAGCGATTTTGGGTTGTGACGTTGTGATCGGAACAACCGGCTCACGCGCATTTAAGAAGTGCGATCATATTCGAACGCCGGCTTATTCGCCGCAGATGCTGAAAAAAAGAATGAGCGACTATCATCCGGAGACAAAATTCGCCATTTTATTCGGCCGGGAAGATACGGGATTCACAAACGAAGAACTTTCCGGCTGCATGATGATTGCCACCATTCCGACATCGCATATTTATCCGGTGATGAATTTATCGCATGCAGTCGGCATCATGCTCTATGAGCTTTCGGATTTGAAAATGATGGGAACCGTAAAAACCACCGATTTTGACAGTTTTGAGGCACTTTGCAATCATTTCGCTGATGTTTTAAAAGACATCGAATTCACCCCGCACAAACAAGACAAAATGGAACTCATGATGCGGCGCATTTTCGGGCGCGCCGACCTGACACTGTGTGAAGCGCAAACCCTTCGCGGCATATTCCGGGTGATTCAATACCATGCCAAAAAAGGAAAAGGCGAAAACATCGAAAAGATAAAAATTGAAATTGAAAATCAATTTGAAAAAGAAGAATTTACATTCTGAAATGATATAAAATGCGTGGCGGGAGAGGAATATCGACCATCTGAATCCTTTTAAAAGGCGGATGACAACCGTACAAACAGTCTTTTTGTTTTTATCCCACCACAAATTCCTATTGGAAAAAATAGTATAAAGAACTATTGTTAACCAAAATATTTTATGAGCAGAGAAAAAGACCTAAATAGTAAAAATTACAATTAGAAAATAACGTTGATAAAATTATATTAAGAATGATAAATACGAATCATACATTGAAATATAATTTTTGACAAATCAACACAAAACGGTTGGGCCAAAACAAGAAAGGATGACACAAAAACAAACCAACAATAAGCAAATTGATAAGTTTTTGAGTACACCCTGAAATGTTTAATTTTTGGAAAAATATAAAAAAGTTATTAGTTGCAGCGGTTGGACAGATCAAATATAAAAAACGACAAATATTAGAGTTAATATCATTTAAACAATTAAAAAGAGTTGATTTTGTCTGATGGAAAATGAGAAAATAAATAATAAAAAAACGCCGGTTTCAATATCAATCAGCGAAGATTTATTGGCAAAAGTGAACCAGTTGGTGGAAACGGAAGACTTTGCGTCAATCTCAGATATCGTCTTTACATCTTTGTGTTCCTTTTTCGGAAAAATCGCTGTTTATGAAAATAACCCGGATTTCGAATACAAAATGATTTTAGCCGCGTCAAAAGAAGACCGTTCTCCCAAAAAACAAATATCTGTCTCACTAAACCGGTATCTAATAAAAGAGTTGAGATTTTTGTCTCAAGTTTTGGAAAAAAACCAATCTTTTATCATCCGAATCGCCATCGTCGATTATATTGAAAGCTACACCACCACCCGGAAGCTGCGCGACAACACCCTGCAGCTATCCGTCAAATCAAAAACGGAAAAAATGGTTTTGATTTCGGAAAAGGAGTTGGAAAAAAGTATTCGGGAAATCATCGAAAAAATGTACAAAAACAATAACAAGTCGTAAAAGAACGAAAAAAACATCATAAAAACGAAAAAACCAAAACGAAACCGGAAAAATCATAAAAATATAAATAATTCAATTTGAAGAGGTCAGACTTCAAATTGACTATTTTCAATAAAATTTTAAACCAATCAATTGCCGGAAAAATCTTTAGAAATTCCGGTAAAGCATATAATCGGCGATGTCGAGCAGCACTTTTTTGGCATTACTGTCGGGCAGAATATCTAATTTAGATTTGCCTTCTTCAACATAAGAAACCGCCAGATTTTTCACGTAGTCCAAAGAACCGGACTTGGTCAAAACATCAATCGCTTCCTGAATTTCTTCCGGCGTCGCGTCGCCTTTTCCAAAAGCCTTCGGTTTTGCGCCGTGTTCCAGCGCGTGAATCATCAAAAGCGTGCGTTTTCCCTCAACAATGTCGCTTCCTTGCCGTTTTCCAAGAATCTCAGACGGCGTCGTCAAGTCTAAAACATCGTCATAGATTTGAAAACCCAATCCGGTTAAGCGCCCGAAATCATAAAGCGCTTGTCCGGTTTTTTCATCCGCGCACCCGAGAACCGCGCCGATTTGAGCGGCGGCGCCGAAAAGAACCGCTGTTTTTTTCTCAATCATTTCCAAGTATTCTTCCTTAAAAACCGAATCGCGGTTTTCAAAATCAATGTCAAGCCATTGGCCTTCGCAAACTTCCACACAGGTTTTCACCAAAATATTGGCAGCCTTTAAAAGCTGCTTCGGTTCGGCGTCCGATTCTGTAATGATTTCAACCGCTTTGGAATAAAGCGTGTCCCCCGCCAGAATACCGCCGGCTTCTCCCCAGATGGTGTGAACGGCCGGAAGTCCGCGGCGCACCGGATCATTATCCATAATATCGTCGTGAACAAGGGTAAACGTGTGCATGAGCTCAACCGCCACCGCCGCAGAAACGGCTTTGTCGGGATTTCCGCCAACGGCTTCGTTCGCCGCAAGCAAAACAGCCGGACGAAGGCGTTTGCCGCCGGCTTTGACAATATGGCGGGACGCTTCATAAAGACCGGGCGGATTTTTGACCGGAAGAAGCGTGTCAATGGCGTTGTCCACCGGAACAGACCTGTTTTTTATTTCATCAATAACCGTCATGGTAAAACATCCGATAAATCCGAGAATTGTCTTTTTTAAGGATTCTCAAAAAATGAAGAATCAAAACAATAAAAATGAAAAAACATTGAGCTTAGGGCTCAATGTATAAAATTTCTCCATTTCGGAGCAAGTGAACCGTTTCGCCGAGAACGTATCCGGCATCTTCCGCCATTTCGATGTAAGCGCTGTGCATCGCCAAATCGCCGTGGGCCGGAATGACGTGAACCGGCTGAACCATCCGGAGAAGTTCCCAGTGGTCTTCGCGGTAAGCGTGTCCCGATACGTGAACATCATCGTAAATTCTTGCGCCGCGCATTCTCAGTTTGGTTTCAAGCGCGTAGCGGTTGGCGCGCGTCATGGGACTTGGGATAATGTTTGCCGAGAAAATGACCCGGTCGCCGGATTCCACTTGGAAAGGCGTTTCTCCATTCGAGATCCGAACCAAAATAGATCCGGGTTCACCCTGGTGTCCGGTCACGACCGGCAAATATTTTTCCTTGCCTTCCGTCATGATTTTTTTAAGCGCCTTATCGATATCTTTTCTCTGCCCGTAGATTTCCACGTTTTTCGGCAAATTGATAAATCCTAAATCGTGAGCGGCCAAAAGATACTTTTCCATGGAACGGCCCATGAAAACCGGAATCCGGCCCATTTCTTCCGCGATTTCAATAATCGCGTTCAAGCGGGCGATGTGAGACGCAAAAGTCGAAACAATCATGCCGACATGCGATTCTTCCGTTCCGAGCAAAACGTCGCGGAGCATTTCTTTGGCGATGGTTTCCGACGGCGTCTTTCCGGACCGGCTGCTGTTTGTTGTTTCGGTGATCATGGCCAAAACGCCTTTTCGGCCGAGCCGTTTTAAGGCGCTGAAGTTGGGAGAATCCCCAATTGTCGGCGCGCGATCCAGTTTAAAGTCGCAGGCGTACATCACGGAACCGTACGGCGTATGAAGAACAGCAATCACACTGTCCACAATGCTGTGCGGAATCGGAATAAATTCAACCGTAATCGAATCGGTGATTTCATACGAATCACCGGCTTTAAGCGCCACCAGCGGGTTGTTCACTTTGAATTTCTTCTCTTCCTCAATCTGTCCGCGGATGAGCGCCGTTGTGTAAGGCGTTGAGATAATCGGCGCGTTGTAGCGGTGCGCCAATTTCGGAATCGCGCCGATGTGGTCCAAATGCCCGTGCGTACAAACGATGGCTTTTACCGTTCCGTTAATGTCGCGCATAATGGTGTCATCCGGAATCGCGCCCATGTCGATCAATTCAAGAGAGTGCATGCGGTCGATTTCCGCGTCTTCGTGGATCTGAACCCGGTCAAGACGGATACCCATATCTAAAATAACAATTTCGTCACCGACGACAACGGCCGTCATGTTACGGCCCATTTCATTATAGCCGCCAACGGCGACAATACCTATTTCTTCCATTTTTATTTTCCTCAAAAATACACAATTGTGTTTTATTTTTTTATTTGTTGGTTTTTTATTTTTTAATTATGATTATTTCTAATTTAAATTCCCGTTTTTTAGTTTTGTTATTTTTGTTAAAGATGATGTGATGAATATGAAATATTTTGGTTGTAAACACACCTTTAGGATTTAAAGCATCTCTTTGTTCGCGTAGTCACGGACATTAAATCCGCGCTGGTTCAAATACTCGTAAGTGCGCCCGGTAATGGCGATATTGGTTCGGGACAAATCCGCAACGGTGTCACAGCCGGTCAAAAACATGGCGGCTTTGAGTTCCTGACGGATGAGTTCCAATTTATTCAAAACAGCGTTTGGTCCCTCTAAGGCCGCGCCGACAAATGGAAGCGCCGCGCTTCCAACCGTCGCCCCAAGCGCAATCGATTTAGCGACATCAATTCCGGTCCGGATGCCGCCCGTTGCGATCACCGGCACCGACACTTTACATTCCACAATGCTTGACACGGTCGGGATTCCGAAATCCCAAAAAAGCTCGCCCAAATATTCACCAAGCGTGTCCGCTGTTTGCCGGGCCCGGTAAACTTCAACGCCTGCCCAACTGGTTCCGCCGACACCGCCAACATCTATCGCGCTCACGCCGGCTTTTTTGAGCATCAAGGCGTCTTCCCGGGAAATGCCGGCGCCGGTCTCTTTAGCAAAAACAGGGACGGATGAAACCGAACAGAGCTCTTCAATTTTCTCAAGGCAACCTTTTGCGTTTCGGTCGCCTTCCGGCTGAATCGCTTCCTGAAGGAAATTAAGGTGAACCGCAATCGCGTCCGCGTCAATCATCTCAACCGCGCTTTCGATTTTAGATAAACTGTATTCCAAAAGCTGGGCCGCGCCGATGTTGGCGTAAACAAAAGCGGTCGGCGCTTTCTCGCGGACAACTTTAAAAGAGGAAACTTGAGTTTTGTCATCAATGGCCGCCCGCTGGCTACCAACCCCGATTCCAATTCCGATTTTCTCGGCGGCTTCGGCCATCGCCGCGTTGACGGGCGCTGTTTCCGGGTGTCCGCCGGTAATCGACGCAATCAAAAAGGGAAAAGAAAGCGTTTTCCCGAAAAAATCAACGGACATATCAATATCATTCATGGAGATTTCCGGAAGCGCCCGATGAATCAGCATGACATCTTCAAAACCGGCGCTGACTTTTCGAGACTCGACATGGCTGTGTGCGCAAAGCTCAAGGTGCTCCATTTTCCGTCTTGATGTTTCATATTCCATTTTTGATGGCCCGCTTGTGTTGAATAAAAAGGATAAAAATAATGTAAAAACAGAACCGGAAAAAACTCCGGGTCAATCGCAACAATTCGATTCACTGAAAAAGAAAACCGAAATGCAAACTCAGATTCGCAGCGAATTTTTATTTAACCTACTCGGTAATAGTATATAAATAATTCATTTTTTGCTGCGCCTCAAAACCATTTTAATTGAGTCACGGACAAATAATTTTGTGAAAAATTCATTTCGACGGTTATGCTTTTAAGAAAAAGTCAGTTCCGAGAAATCCGCGTCCCGATTGTCTTTCCGTTTAAGTAATCCGCCACGTTTCCGGGCGTGTTCGCGTTAAAAATACAGGATTCAATCCCGGTTCGTTCGGCCAGTTCCAAAATTTCAGAGACTTTGCCCAGCATTCCGCCGGTCACGTCAGTCCCGGCCGAGCCGCCAATATGCTTTTTGACCGATTCGAACGTTTGGGGCGTAATTTGAGGAATGACTTGCCCGTTTGAATCCAAAACACCGTCTGCCGCCGACCCGAGGCCGACCCTTTTGGCCGAAAGCGCCGCCGCCACATACGGCAAAGATTGGTCCCCCGAAAGGATACAGGATCCGCGAACGGTATCCATGCAAACATCGCCATGGAGCACCGGCACGAGCCCGTGGTCTAACATCAACTCAATTTGCTCGACAAACATCGATTGAATCCGTCCGTCCGCGCATACGGAAAAGGCAAGCGGTTGAAGCGGAACAGCCGGGATGCTTTCTGCCCGAAGTCCTTTGACAATCATATCGTTGAGAAGGCGGACAGAGTCGTGCGTGATTAAAAAACCTTCTTTGTGAAAGCCTTTGTCAAGCCCGTATTCTTTCGCATACGTATGGCCGTACGAACCCGCGCCGTGGACAATCACCAATTTTCCCGAAAAGGTTGCGATTTCCTTAAAAATCCGGCGCATTTCCTCTTCTTTGGCCAACCCCGCTTTGGCGTTTTTGTCCGTCACGGCGCTTCCGCCGATTTTTAAAACCGTAATGCCGGCATCAGCATTTGATTTTTTGAATGTTTGCGTCATAAAAACAATCCTGAAAATGATAAAAATAATTCCGAAATTGATAAAAAAATGAAGGTCAATCTGACAATCTTATTTTGAAAATCTTATTTTTCCTTTTCCACACGGACACCCGAATTAGAAGTCCGGCAAATAAAAGAATCGCCGCCGGCCCGTTTGATAGAATGCGCCACCCGCGATAAATTTTTATGTTCGCACAGCGCAATCATGCAGCCGCCGCCGCCGGCACCTGTTATTTTTGACCCGAGAGCGCCCGCTTTTCGGGAAGCGTAGACGAGTTCAGACAGTTCGAAAGAGCCGACACCGATGGAATCCAAAAGTCCTTGGTTGATGTTCATGAGTTCACCGACGGTTGTAAAATCATTGGCGGTAACGTATTTGACGCCGGTTTCGGCAATGGTTCCGATGGTATCCATAATTTGATTGATCACTTGCGGATGGCGTTCTTTTAAAGAAGCGACGTTTGAGACTAACTTTCGAGTGGAAGAGAATTTGCGTGTGTTTCCAATCACAATCGGCGCGTCAAAAAAATCCAATTTGACGCGGTCCGGAATGCGGACAAGACCGCCGAAAGTGGAGACGAACGTGTCGGTCGGGCTGGCGCGTCCTTGGACTTCTTCTTCAACTTGATGCCCGAAGCGCGCGATTTCATCCGGCGACAGATGGGTGCCGTAAAAAACATCCAGAGATTTGAGGGTTGCAATCGTGACGGCAGACGACGATCCGAGGCCGGAGCCGACCGGAATTTCAGAATGGATGTCGATGCAAATACCGGAGCCGGACGCCGAAGTTGGGTTTTCGGGCGGCAAGTCCGCCAAATTTCGGAACTTTTCGACAGCGGCGTAAATGTACGGGTGTTTGCGTTGGTTGAGATCAACGTTGCCGCCCGGCCCTTTCATTTGAACCGCGGGGACATGAACTTCTTCCACCGTGACATGCGCCCGAATGTCAATCGCGCAGGCAATCGCCGTTTTCCCATAAACCACCGCATGCTCTCCAAACAAAAAGATCTTTCCGGGAGCCGAACACGTAATCATTGAAACACCATGATAATTGTAAGAATTGTCAACTTAATAACGAATAAGCTAAATATTGAATAGAAATTGCAAACTTAATTTATAAATCCATTCCCATGATTAAAAAATGAAGAGAACATGGATGGTTTTTTTCGGAGGTTTTTAACAAGATTATGATAACATGCTGACGCCGCCGAAATCAAAAATGAAGAAGAAAAAATTGAAATTTGAAAAATGAAAAATGAAAAGAAAAATGAAAAGAAAAATGAATTGAAAATTGAAAAAGAAAAATGAAAAAGAAAAATGAAAAATGAAAAAGAAAGTCTGAACTTGCTTTTTAATTTTTAATCACAGCTGCAATTGCAGTTGTTTTTATCGTTTAAAATAAAACTGAATGCGGCGTATCCGACAACATTTGTCCGGGATTCCGTTTCGTCGTTGCTGGTTGTGTATTTCAAGAATTTGGGCGTTGCCAAAACGGTTTTTGAAACCATCATCAGTGTGGCAATCGGACCGTAACCGCAAAGCGACGCATCCTCTCGTTTGAGAGTTTCATAAAAACCATCAACATCCATGTCTTCAATTTTTTGAATAACTTTTTGGTCGGCTGATTTCGCTTTTTCCGGCGAGACATAATGTGAGAAATCGCTGGAGGCGATCACGGCGAGTCTTAATTTTTCAGAGTAGCCTTTCTTTTGAATGGTAACGTCTTTGATGAGAATGTTGGAAATAATGGAAGCGACAAGAGTAGCAGCTTCCTTGCTTTGGTCGCCCATGCAAATGGATAAAATTTTGAACTTGCGACCTTTCATTTTGCGTTGCAAAAACGGTAAAATGACTTCAATGGAGTGTTCGTGCGTGTGGGCGGATTCGTCTTTGACGATATCGGTTCCTTCGAAATAGGAGGCCAAGAATTCATCTGATTCAACGGTTCCGAGCGGTGTTTGCCAAGAAGCGGTGGAAAGAGAAAGCGGGTGTCCGAGTCCTGTGTGGTTGGGACCAAGAATGATGTAAGTGTCGGCGTCCTACAAGGATTCAATAGCGAGCGCCGAGACTTTCCCGGAAAAGATGTAGCCGGCATGCGGGCTGATGGCGCCGAATGTTTTGTCGGACGAAGTCACTTCTTTTTGAGCGGCAGCAAGGGCGGCGTCAACTTCTTTGGTGAGCCCGTTGGGGTTTGCGTCATAAAAAAGACCGGAAACGGTCGGCTTTCTGAGTGTCAAATCAATTCCTCCGAATGGTTTTTTATAAATTGGATCAATTTTTTAAACATCTGCTGTCTATTCAACAAACAACATTGTATTATTTATTAAATAATATTCAAATATTTTTTTAATAATGACATAAATAATACAATATATATATAATTGAAAGAGTTTTATAAATAGTTTATTCTCCGTCCTTTTTCAAACCGGTCCGGTTTATTCATCCGGCTCTTCTTTAAACTCATCCAATCCGAACTCTGCCAATGCTTCTTTATCGTTTAAAACCTGAAATCCCATCGCGGAAATCATGTCAAAAAGACGCCTCCGGTCATCGCCTTTCATGGATTTTTTGTCAAAGAAAGCAACATTTGCGCCGGTTTTCAAAAACGCGTCTTTGACAACCGGTTCCGTCAAAAATTCCAACTGATGCTTCGGAAAAATGTGGCCGAAAGCCAGACGCGTCCGGAATAAATATTTTGTCGGACGCTGTGCATAATGCCCCCCGCCAAACCCGACCGCAAAAACGGGATCGGAAAGCAATGGAGAAAAGTCGTTCATTGGAACAAAATCAAAATCGGAAGATAGCGATAAAATGGATTTGGCGACAATTTCGCCGGCCAACGGAATTCCCCATTCGTTTTCCGTGCTTCCGATTTCTGCAAACATAGACGGGACAAGAAGTTCCGTCGGCCCGTGATGAGTAACTTCCATCGTCACATCAAATAAGAGACCAAGGCGCTGATTCAAATCGTTCAGAGCAAGAATCATTTTTTTCATTTCAAGCGGCATCGGAATGGACAAAGCCTTTGGATATCCGCCCAGCGCCGATTCTCCTGCGTTTCCGGTCGGGTGCACGGTAAGAGCTCTCGTTTCACTTTTGCTTCGGTGTTTGGACGCAAAAATAATCAGATCGGCCGGAATGTTCAGATGTTTCAACCGCAGATCCAATCGATCTTGAAAAATGTGTTTGCCGTCAAGAAAAATCAGCCGGAAAAGAAGGTCGGATGTTTGAAGTTCAAAAATTCCGGTCAAAAGGTTTGTTCCGGTCATTTCGTGCGCCGACGGCATGGAATCTTCGGACGGCGCCGTCGGCAAAAAGAGCGACAAAGCCTCCTTCATTCGTTCGGCCGTCGGCAATTCCTTCGGTTTCCAGTCTGCGATTTTGAGCAAATTGTCTTTGATGTTCACACTTGCCGCATCCGAAAGCGAACAAATAACGGCAACAGTTTTTTGATTTGTCATAAAATTCACCTGATAAATAAGAAAAGATGAAAATGAAATATAAAAAGAATTGCCAAAACGCCTTTCAAAACCACGATTTGAGACGAGTGATTTTACGGATCAAGAAAATCAAAAGCACCATCATCATCACGAAAAAGAAAAAAGTAAATTTTATGAAAACGGCACAAAACCAATTTCAAACGGACCGGAGTCGGAATTTGCCGGAACAAAACCAATCGGAATGCCGGTTTCCTTAAAATCGATAAGGACGCTTGATCCGACATTTCCCGACGAAACACAAGTTTCTCCAACCCGCTCATCGTTATAATAGTCGTAGATTTCATCCGCAGCCAGCAATGCAAATAAAATAATCAGAACAAGAACAACGACTTGTCCCATGGTTTTGGGTGTGATTTCCAAGTGAATTCCTCCGTTTTAACTTATTATGGTTCATATATATTAAAAAATATAAAAATGTAACTATAAGTATGAAATCAATTTATTTATTAAGAAAAAGAAGCCGCCAAATAAAAGAGAATTGCAAAAATGATTCGGGAAAGTAAAGCTAAAATAACACAGATCAACGCAACAGCATTATTGATTCTTCTTTTCTTTTTATCGTCTTCATTTTTGGCGGCAAACCAACCGGAAAGAGTAATGAGAAGAATCATTAGAAGAGAAGGGCCGCAGAAATGAAGAAAACGCGTGATTGAATCCCAAGGCATGAAAGGGTCGACTTCATCGAATGTTGCAAATGTTGCAATGCTGTAAACGCTTGACAGAACAAACCCGAGAAGAGCGGATTTTATTTGATCTTTGGATAACAAACCATAAATGAAACTGGCAAAAAAAGCCATCAATAAAATGAGAAAAGACCAGATGAAGCCGAACAGATCATATTGTAGCTCATGCGTGTTAATGTAAGAATTAATATGCGGCATCAATAGAACCATAAAAACAAATAAAGTAGAAATTCCAACGAGTAAAATAATATTGTTCTTCGAGGTTGGTTTGTAATACTGAGTCATTTTAACACCTTTTAATTTTATTGAGACTTATGAGATTAATGATATAAAATATTTCTTGCAACTAAAATAAAAAGAGAATAATTTTAAATGAATAGTATATTTTTAGTTTTAAAAAAAAATATTAATACAATAAAAATTATTTTTGCTACCGCTTCATGCTTAAGTTATACAAGTCCGTTGTTTTAAAATTTGTTTTTTTGGGTAAAAATCAAAGCGTAAACGGAATAAATGCAAATATTTATATGAATTTAGAGTATCTGCACACTCATATTTCTGTATATTTTCGTTATTTTGAAAATTTTATAATGATAAGAATCCGGTGATTTAAATGCAGGAAAAAATTGTTGAAATTGCCAATCGCATTCGGGAACTGCGCGAACTTTCGGACGTGTCTCCCGAAGAACTCGCAGCGGCGATTGGAGTATCCGTTGACACTTATTTGAAATACGAAACCGCAAAAACCGACATTCCGGCCAGCGAACTTCTTGAAATTGCCAATTTCTACAAAGTCGATATGTCTCTTCTGCTGACCGGCGAAGAGCCCCGGATGAATGTGTTTACGGTGACACGGTCCGGAAAAGGCGTGAACGTCGAGCGCCGCAGCCAATACAAATACCAAAATCTGGCGGAGAAATTTATTCACAAAAAAATCGAACCGTTTATCGTCACGGCCGAACCCAAAGAAACCGAACCGTCGCTTCATTCCCATCCGGGACAAGAGTTTAACTACATTTTGGAAGGCAGCTTGAAAATTTACATTCACAACAATGAAATCATTTTGGAAGAAGGCGATTCCATTTACTTTGACTCGAACTATCCGCACGCGATGAAGGCTTTAAACGGTAAGCCCGCAAAATTCCTGGCGATTATTGCCTGAAAAGGCAGCGTTAAACTATTCATCCAAATCCTTTTGCAAGAACCTAAATTCGTTCTGCAAAATTAAATTTCAAGATTGATTGTCGTTATTGGTTTATTTGTTTCAATAATTTCAACACGCTTTTCATTCGACCGTTCAAAAGAATATCAAAATTCATTATCCCGATTATCATTTCATTTGAGAGAATATTATGAGTACAAATCATGAAACTGACGCGGACCAAGGCGGAAACTTGGTTCATCGTTTTGTCCAAAAAACAAAATTTGAGTCCTACGAGGATTTCAGAGACAATTTTAAAATCAACATTCCGGATGATTTCAACTTCGCGTACGATGTCGTCGATTGGTACGCCGCAAACGACCCGAAAAAAATCGCAATCGTCTGGTGCGACGATCAGGGCGGGGAAAAAATCTTTTCATTTGCCGACCTGAAGCGCGAGACGGACAAAGCCGCCAACCTTTTCGTAAAACACGGCGTCAAGAAAGGGAGCGCCGTCATCTTAACCTTGAAAAGCCGCTATGAGTTTTGGGTTTGTTTGGTCGCGCTTCACAAAATCGGTGCGATTGCCGTTCCCGCCACGCATATGCTCAAAAAGAGGGACATTATTCACCGGTTAGAAAAATCAAAGGCTTGCGCCATCGTCAGCATTTCCGAAAGCGGGCTTGACTTGATTTTTGACGAAGCGGCCAAAGAAGCCGGCCTATCCAAATTCAAAAAATTCATTGTCGGAAAAAGTTCAGCCGGTGCCGTGGACTGGATTGATTACGATAAAGAAATGGCGGAAGCGTCCGATGCCTTTTCCCGTCCGGCGGGAAAAGACGCAGTGACGGCCAACGATGACATGCTTTACTACTTTTCCTCCGGAACCACCGGATTTCCGAAAATGGTCGCCCACAAATACGCGTACCCGCTCGGCCACATCATCACCGCCGGCTATTGGCAAAACGTTCGAAACAACGGCCTTCATTACACGATGGCCGACAGCGGCTGGGCAAAATGCGTCTGGGGAAAAATCTACGGCCAATGGATTTGGGGAACCGCCGTTTTCGTCTATGATTTCGATGAATTCGACGCGAAAAACATGCTCGAAAAAGTGTCCAAATACGGCGTCACCACCTTTTGCGCGCCGCCGACCATCTACCGATTCTTCATCAAAGAAGACCTTTCCCAATACAATTTCGGAACACTTCAATACTGTACCGTTGCGGGCGAACCCTTAAATCCGGAAGTTTATGAAAAATTCCTGCTCTACACCGGACTTCCGCTCATGGAAGGATACGGGCAAACCGAAATTATCGCGTCAATCGCCACTTTCCCGTGGATTTCCGCAAAACCCGGATCCATGGGAAAGCCGGCTCCCGGTTATGATGTTGTACTCATCAATGTTGACGGCAGAGAATGCGACGTCGGTGAAGAAGGCGAAATTGTCATCCGAGTCAACAAAGATGCCGACAAATCCAGGCCAAGCGACCTGCCGCCCGGATTTTTCGCCGGTTACAAGTACGACGATGAAAAAACCAAAGATTCATGGCACGACGGATTTTACCATACCGGCGACACCGCTTGGAAAGACGAAGACGGCTACTACTGGTTTGTCGGACGAACCGATGACATCATCAAAAGTTCCGGCTACAAAATCGGTCCGTTTGAAGTTGAAAGCGCGCTCATTCAACACCCCGGTGTTTTGGAATGCGCCATTACCGGCGTTCCCGACCCGGTCCGCGGCCAAGTCGTAAAAGCGACGATTGTTCTCACAAAAGATTACAAGAACAAAGCGTCCGACGCTCTTAAAAAAGAGCTTCAAGAGCATGTCAAAAAAATAACGGCGCCTTACAAATATCCGCGTGTCATTGAATTCGTGGATGTCTTGCCAAAAACCATCAGCGGAAAAATCCGGCGGGTAGAAATCCGGGAGCAAGATAAAGAGAGAAAATGATCATTCGCCAATAACAGCCTATTGGATATTATCTTAATTTTTAAGATATAATTCAAACATATTTAAAAAGTATTAAATGCAAAAACAACAAACTCCATTGTTGCCGGATTATGACCATGGAGTTTTCAAATCTTTTTTTTGAAAATTTTCCAGCTCCGGTGCACGGAGGAAAAATGTTGCAAACACTGTGGGCATCTGCCAAATTCAATTTGTTTTGTTTTTTCCTTCTGATTTTGTCCGCATTGATATCCGGACTGATTATTACAATTATTGCAGCGATGGATTATATGATTTTAGCCATCATGATGTTTTTCGGACGAGAGAATTCTCTGTTATGTTTGGCGTTAAGAACATCATCCGATGCAGGTCTTGTAATTGTATTCATATTTACAGTATACTACACAGCGCTTTCATCTGTCAAAGATATGAAAAAAGAATTTGAAAAACTAAATTAAGAGGAAATAGAGCAAACAAAAAAATGATAAAAATATAGATAGCGAGGAGATGATAAAAATATGGAGAACATGATAATGAAAAGAGAGATGGAGGAAAGCATAGAGAAAAATGCAGCGAACACTGTTTTTAACACATTTTTACTTGCAGTCGCCATCATGACGATTTACCTGTCCGTCGTCTTCATAATCTGTTATTTTGCTGCCGTTATTTTAGCGGTCGTTTTAATTACCGTCTTCGGTCCGGCTGACCCGCAATTGAGTGTAACGGTTGCCGTATTGATTTCATTTTCAATTTTGGCCGGTCTTGATATGTACCGGGCATTTAACGAAAAATGGTCACCGGCAACATTTCTAATGTCTGTCATCGTTTTTGCCGGAAAGTTATCGAAATCCATTCTCAGCGGAAATAAGACGTTTGATTATAAAATCAATCGTCCGCCCGAAATCAGAAATGCGTTCCGGAACTTGAACACAAGATTGCATTAAAAAAGCAGTCAGTAAAATGACAGATATTCAAAAACAACAAATGAAAAAAATTAAAGATGGAACAAGAAAAACAAAAAACGTTGAATAAAAACAAAAAGAGAAAAGAAAAGAGTAGAATTTACTCTTCCGCTTTTTCCTCAGCCGGCTCAAGTCCAAGGAGTTTTTCAACGGTTGCGTCGCCGAATGTGGTCAATTTCGCATTGACTTGAATTATGTCGGAGGAAACTTCGTTGCCGCGGATGAATTTTCGTCTTCTTTGACCGTTGATCTTTGGTGTAAATCCGACACCGGTCGCATCCAAAATTTTTCGTTTAGCCGGTCCCGGAAGGTCGGCACGCATCACGAAGCCGCTTTTGTCGCATCCGCCGGTGATTTTAAATTTGTAGCCGGGAAGGCCGACAAAAAGAGCGTCCATTTCGGTTCCGATTGTCTTTCCGACAATTGCTTTTTCTTTTGTTGCGTCAAAATCGATCTTGTACGATTTACCTGTTCTCGGGTCAGCAAGGACCATTTTAATTGCCATAATTATTCTCCTGAATATGAATTGAAAAATATAGATAACATAAACAGATGCGTGAGGCCGCCGCCGTTAAACTTTAATCGTTTCGTTTTTTCGAGTCGCTTTTAGTCCGTCATCGTGTAAGGCTACCATAAATCCCGTTATAGTTTATAAATCTTATTCGTGAACGACATATTTAAATGAAAATTGAAAAAAATCACCCGTGTTTTGGACGAAACATGCAAAAATGACCGCTATAACGCGCGCATCGGCGCCCGCCTAAAAAAGAAGAGGAAAAATAACAACGTTATTTTCCCCAAAACGGTTTATCTTTCCGGCGAATCGCCAAATACTTTTCAAGCGTTTCTTTTTCATCGTTGGAAAGCGTGTCAAAAATTTCAAATTCAAGAACTTTTGAATCATGCTCCGGAATGTGAACATACAAAATATCTTCTTCTTTGATTTGGCGGCCGACCGTCACACCATCAAGCGCCATCGCCACTTCCATACCGACCGTTGCTTTTGGAATTTTTTTGCCGTTATTTTCAATGCCTTTCACGGTTCCGACCACCGTTCCGTCCGGCAGCATCACGTCCGTGTTGTTTTTGACAACGCCGCCCAAAATGCGGACGCCGACCACAGCCGGTTTGCTTTGCCGAAAGACGCAGCCCGGCAAAATCTTAAATTGACCCGGCTTGATAAGGGTGTCCGCCCGAAGCTTTTCTAACTCTTCTTCCTGCGATTTTACATAATCTTTGTAATCATCCAAAATCCGGTAAATCACATCGTTGGTAAAAACACAGACATCCGGCGTCGTGTCTAAAAGTTCAAGCGCGTCCGGCGTTGTTTTGACGTTAAACGCCAAAATGACGGAGTGCATCGGGTCTCCGATCGTCGACGCTTCCATGATATCACGTTTTGAGACGTCGCCAACTTCGGCTTTTCTGATTTTGATGTCGGCCTTTCTGAATTCATGAACCATCGCTTCCAGGGAGCCGAGCGTATCGGCTTTAATCATCACGCCGTCCGAATCGGTTTGGATTTGGACGTCCGCAATTTCTTTTTTGACTTTTTCAAGAACGGATTCAATGGTTTCCGTCGTTGCCTGAATCACGGGAGATCCCGCAAGCGCTTCTTCAATTCCCGGCGCCGAAATTTTAACACCGCAAGCGGCAACGGCTTTCGGCACTTGCTTAAATTTGCTTTCGTACCGGATTTCGCTGAGTTCACGCGGTTTTAAAAGAGCCCGGATTTTGGTTTCAATCGGTTCGCCCAATCGGCCGACAACGATCGTGTCACCCTTCTTGAGCGTTCCGTCGTATAAAATCACGTCAATCGTAATTCCAAGACCCTTTTCCTCTTTAACTTCAAGAACCGTACCGACTCCGGGACCGTTGACATCATAGTGCAGCGACGATTCCAAGAAGCGCTGCGCCAGACCCAAAAGGATCATGAGAACGTCTGAAACACCTTCACCGGTGAGACCGCTGATCGGAACAACACCGAGCGTTTTTTGAAAATCCGTAATCCGGTCAAAACGGTCAGCGCTAAACCCTTGTTCATAAAGGCGACCGACAACTTCGTAGAATTTTGTCTCAAAAAGAGCCTGCGTTTCCGGCGTTTGTTTTTTATAAGTCGATAAAAACGATTCGCCTTTGTGGGATTTCCAGCCGTAAAGCTTATCGATTTTATTGGTGACGACGATAAACGGTGTTTTAAACCGCTTCAAAATGTTTAAACTTTCAATCGTCTGCGGCTTAAATCCTTCATTGATGTCGACGACCACGACCGCTAAATCCGCAAGTGACCCGCCCCGGCTGCGCAATGTCGTAAATGCGTGGTGCCCCGGCGTATCGATAAACAAAAGTCCCGGAACAATAAACTTGTCGCGCAAGCGTTTATCGCCGCACCGCTCCACAATCACATCAATCGGAACTTCGGTCGCGCCGATATGCTGCGTAATCGCGCCCGCTTCTCCCTTAACAATCGCAGTCCCTCTGATTTGGTCAAGGAGCGTCGTTTTTCCGTGATCGACGTGTCCCATCACACAAACAATCGGTGTTCTGAGATTCTTCTTCTCATTCTCGCTCATAAAAATCACCCGTCAAAATGAAAACTAATTAAAATTATAATGAAAAACAAATGAAATGATACGACATGACCACATATGAATTCCATTATAAAAATATGTTTCCTCACGGTCGAACGTATTTTTTCAAATCATTGAATTGAATAGGTTAGAATGGATTCATCGAACACTTGTTTTCAAAAAAGAGATGTAAAAGACCCAAATCAACATTTATAAATGATCGAATCATCTAAAAATTGACCATTCTCGGCGAGTATATACATTTCGGGAAGCGTTTCTCCGACACCGCCGGATTCGGGCGGAACCCATTTTTTAGAATAAAAAACAACAGGGAGATTTTCAATACCGTTTTCTTCCGCCTTTTGTTCAATAATTTGGACAATCCGTTCTAAATCTTCTGCCGTTAAGTTATCCTGTTTTTCAGAATTAACATAAATGACCATAAATCCGAAAGAAGAAACTTCTTCCCCGATAATCGGACCACCGTTTTCTCTTGAATAATGAGTCAATTCGTAACCCGTATTCACGAGGCGGGCCGAAGTCCACCAATGATATAAATCTTCACCGGTTTTGGGAGAAAGTTTCCCAAAAACCGCAAGAATATTCTTGTTTGAATGAGGACCAAATGCTTCAGGGTCATTCTTCCAGCATTGATATATTTCAACTTCTTCTTTTGTCAAATAGACATAATTGTTTTGAATATACCGATAAAAACAATTGCAATCGACATTATTGTCGGATCTTTTTTGAATAATTGAAGGAATCATCATGACACTTAAAATAACAAATACTATAAAAACAAATGAAAGCATGATCTTTGTTTTTTGATTCATTCCGATTCCTTCTATTATTGAATGCTCCGATCATTTGTTTAAGTTAATCCATGTTTTTGTCGGTTTTGGTGTTCAGTTTTTATATTTATGAATAACAGAATCATCTACAAAATGACCATCATCGGTGATGATGTAATAACCAACCAAGTTATCAAAAATATCCCTAGGTTCATATTTTTCAGAATAAAATATGATTGCTAAAGGTTCAAGACCATTTTCAATTATGGTTTTTTCAACGTGATCTGTAATTATTTTAAAATCCCTTGACGACAACTCATTGGATTTTTCAAGATCTACATATATAATTATAAATCCAAAAGAAGAGAGAGAATATCCCGTGATAGGGCCGCTATTTTGCCTTGAATATTCTTTCAATTCATTATTGAATAAATCTCCAACACTATGATAGGAAGAATTTTTCCACCACTCATATAATTCGTCGCCTGTTTTTGAATTGAAGTCTTTAGAAACGTAAAGAACATTCTCATCAATGCACTTGTTCTTGAAATCAATTGGATTTTCCTTCCATTTTTCATAAATTTTAACTTCATTCAGAGACAGAAAAACAACTTCATTGTGAATGTACCGGAATAATGCCTCATTCTTATCCGGCTGTTCTTCATGGATTATTATTGGAATATTTTTTATTCCCTCTTTTAGAGCATATTTTTCAATGATTTGTTTTATTTTTTTGAAGTCTTTTTCCATCAATTTACTTTTTTGAGATGAACTGATTGTAATATTCATATATCCGGAGGCAGTATCGCTGAAAAATGTAATGGGCCCACCATTTATATCTAAATATTCTTTGAGAAACGGATCTTCGCGAGCATTGGATGCAACTGTATGAATTTGAACACGCCATTCATAAGCTTCTTGTCTGTTTAATTCAGGAACAAAACCGGCATGATAAAGGGTGGAGTCTTCATGAATATTTTTTTCAAAAAACGAGGGATTAATTGGCGGCTCTTGATCGTAGATCTCTTGCATTTCTGTATGAGTTAAATTCAAATCATTTGGTTTTCGGATATCTTCCGTTTTATTAAGGACAAAGGGAACTATTGCAATCCCTGCAACTATTACAATTATAAAACAAAGAAAAAGAACCATTTTTGATTTTGGATTCATACAATTCCTCATTGAAATGAAAGATAAGATGAATATAAGAATATATTGGAATGAATTTAAATTCATCTATATAGCATGATTTTATAATTCAAAATTCTAAAAAACAATTTTATTTAAGTTAAATGAATTAGTGTTCATTTAAAAAATAAAAATATACAATAATTATTAGAATTATTCTAAAATTAAAAAAGCAAAGCTGATCAATCAACAATAAAAAAAGAAACGAAGCCGGAAAATCCGGCTGAATATTTAAAATTAAGTCTTTTGTGTCGGAATTATACTTGACAGAGTTAAATCACTCGTACAAGTAAGCGTCCTCAGAGCGCTTGTATTCCAAAATTTTGTCGTTTCCGAAGTGGATTTTAATTTCACGTTCGGCCGCTTCCAAAGAATCGGAGGCGTGAACAATATTTCGGCCGGTGTCCATCGCGAAATCGCCGCGAATGGTTCCGGGCGCGGCTTCGGCCGGCTTTGTGGCGCCGTTAATGGCCCGCATAATTTTAATCGAGTCCCGGCCTTCGACCACGAGGGACAAAGACGGAGCGGACGTGATAAACGACACAAGTCCCGGGAAAAACGGGCGTGCGGCGTGTTCGGCGTAGTGCTCTTTGGCTTTGGACTCTTCCATCACGGCCAACTTCATGGCGGCGATTTTCAGTCCTTTTTTCTCAATCCGGGAAATAATTTCTCCCATGAGTCCGCGGGCAACGCCATCGGGTTTAATCATGACATACGTGCGTTCCATGACAATCCCTTACTTTCTCTTTTGTTCGGCGCGTCCTTTTTCGGTCCAAATGGTTTTTCTCGGAAGACGTCCGAGGTCCAAGTTGCTTTGGCACTTGGAGGAGCATAAGTAAAACGCGGTTCCATCTTTCTTAACATAAAGACGTCCGGTTCCGAGTTCGATCATTTTTCCGCAAAAACTGCATTTTTTCTGATCCATTGCAATCACCGGTTTATCTCATCGTTAATTTCTTGGCTTCACGCGATGTTTCAATCAACATCAAAATGTCGCCGACTCTGACGGGTCCCACGCAGTTTCTCGTGATAACCCTTCCCTTGTCACGGCCTTCCAATATTTTGCATTGGATCTGCTTGGCCTCACCATGCATTCCGGTGTTTCCGATGATTTCAATCACTTCGGCCGGAAATCCGTTTGTGTTATTTTCGTCTGCCATTATTTCTCTCTCCTCAATCGGTTAAAATTAGTTTTTGAGAGCGGCAAGTTTCTGAGCGAGGTCGGATAACATCTCGGAAGCTTTTCCGGCATCTGCGACGGCAACAGCCGCACAGCCGACGGAAAGGCCGCAAGCGGCTCCGAGCTCCTTTTGCTCATTAATAAAAATATATGCAGCGCCCTTTTCTTCACAGAGAGGACCCAAGTGGGCAATGATTTCAGCCGGTTCCACGTTTTTCGCGATGACGACGAGTTTGGCGGTGCCGCGCTCAATTGTCTTTGTGGCTTCGTTGGTTCCTTTCTTAATCTTTCCACTGTCTCTTGCGGTTTCAACAACATCAAGAGCGATCTTTTGAAGTTCTTCGGGGGCGTCGAATGTAGCGAATTTTGCCATATAAATCAATCTCCTTCAAGTTTGGCCGGCACGGATTTAATCGGCGCGTCAAACCTTCATTATTCATAGTTGTTTTATGACTCGCTTGAAAAATATCGGAATCAGTTTTTGAATTAATGAATCGGTTAATTTAAAAAATGATTAAAGGTCAAGTCTGAGCTTAAAACAGACCATAGAGGCAAATATAGGTTATAAACCTTTTTATGCGTTTTTTGATGACGATTACCGTTTGGTTCATTTCGTTTTTGTAAAAACCGGCGGATTGGGATAACGCGCGTAAGCGGCCGGCGATGAAAAACCGACAACATTCATTTTGTTCTCATTTTATTTTTGTTATCTTAATGGCTAATATTTATTATTCAAAAAAATAGCCTTTTATTCTTTGTTGCTGTTTAGAAAAACTTAATTTGATTTGCAAATCCGATAAAAAGCAAATCAATCTCTTTGAAAACAAGTTTATTTGACTAAAATATTTAATATTTTAAATTTTTATTAATATTTTTCGATATATATTAGTAATTCATAAAATTGAGGGAAATACACGATGAAAAAAATAAATACTTTTTTTGTATTGCTTCTGCTACTGTTTTCTATGATTCCAATGACAGGACTTTCTGTTGCGGCCGGCGATAGTGAATGGAACGGTTATACACTCATCGCAAAAACAACAAGTAACGACAGCGTTGCAAGCCCGAATTATAAGTTTGAAAATGTTCCGGCCGGAAAATATTTAATCGTTGCACGATCGGTGATGGGATCGACCGAATATGTACAAGCCGCTGAAATAACAATCACTGATAATGCAACAGCTTCTGATATTCATGTTTTAAAACTCGCCGACAACCCCGGTCTTCAACCTTATTTTGATATTTACACCAACACCAAAGATTTATCTCCTGCCGGAGGCGGGTCTTTAGCGGTGACAGGTGCGATATTTCGATCAGATTCGATTCGAAAAGATGCGACCGTTCTTTTACTTAAAGAACCACCAATTATTGACATCAGCAATTACCGCTTGATTTCAGTCACCGAAAGTACAGAGACCAATCCGGGACCAAACTTCGAATTTAAGAATGTTCCGGACGGAAAATATGCGATTGTTTCTTACTGGCTGATGGGAAGTACGCCTTACGTCCAAATGACCGAAGTAACGGTCTCTTCATCAAGCGTCACCACAGAGGACATTATCATTAAAAAAGCGGCCGACAACGGATTAATGCCGGTTTGCGACATTTATACCGCCGCCAAAGACCAAACGCCGGCAGAAGGCGGTTTATACAAAATAAATGGTACAATTAAAACATCGCCGACGGCAAACCCCCGAAAAGAAGCAAAAATGCTTTTGCTTCAAGGGCCCGTTGTGACTGATGTTTCCGAAAAAACAGAAGACACAACCTCAAAAATAAACGTCACCGTGTTTGGCGACGAATCCGTGACCATTTCATATACCGATAAAAATGGACCGGCGACGTCGACAAAAACTCCGGATTCAAAAACAAATGGAGTCTACACATTTGCAATCGACAAAACCAATCTTCCATACGGACGAACGGACGTGACAGTCACCGCCAAAAGCGGCAACTACATTTCAACCAAAAAAGTCTCCGTTGTGAACCCGGACCCGGCGCTCACGGACGTTCCGCGAAAAGTCGTTATCATCAGCGGTTATGAAACGCACAATAAAATCATTCAGGAATTAGCGGCCGATTACGCCGGTAAAAATGTCACATTAATGTCGATTGAAACCAAAAAAGTTCCAAGCATGACTCAATCGGAAATTGATTCGATACTAAACGGCGCCGATGTGATCACGATTCACATGGTTTCGACAACACCGACTTGGAATCAATTGGAATCCGCCATCAAAAACCAAACAAATAAAGGCGCGGTCATCACCCTTTTTGATGACAACGCCACACGTTTTGGAGCCTCATACGGGACGTATCAACGAAAAAGCATTTCCGGAATTTCAGACACAACCGACAACGCCAATAAGTATCAAGCCAAAATTTCGGATTATTGGTCAAACACACCCTACGACCATTCCAACTTGGAACAAATGGTCAACATGATTTTGATTGACTTTTACGGGCGGTACGATTTACCGCTTCCGAAAGAACCGGTGACTCTGCCAATCAAAGCCATTTACCACCCGAATATGGAATTGCAGATGGGATCCGTTTTTGAATCCAACTACACAGCCTACATCAATTGGTACAAAACAAATACAGTTGCATGGGACGGTGCGGACAATCCGGTTACTTACGACCCGGCAAAACCGACCGTCGGCATTACTTTTTACAAATCGTATTTCCCGGACAAAATGGAACCGATCGCCAAGTTGATCGAAGAACTTGAAAAATCCGGCGTCAATGTCATCGCCACCTACTGCGAAGCACCGACTTATTTCGATACGGCCGACGGCGGAGGCGCTTACTTTATTCCGGGGGAAATTGACATCATTTTGAACTACCGTTACATTGGCGAACACCGCTTTAACCAAACCGTCTTGGATGTTCCGGTCTTCAACATTTTGATTGTGGACACGGCGGCGGCTTGGGAAGAGTCGACGCACCCGCTCGGGAACAGCACCACAAAGCTGATCAACCAGGAACTTCAAGGATTTATTGATCCGATCGCGGTTGTTTCCACAGAAGTTATCGACGGTGCCACCGTCACGAAACCAATGGTGGAACAAATCGACTGGTTTGTCAGCCGCATCAATGCGCAAATCAATCTTCAACAAACAAGTAACGCCGACAAAAACATCGCGGTCGTTTACTACAACCACGGCGGCGGCAAAGGAAATATCGGCGCTTCTTATTTGAATGTCCCGAACAGTACCATCGAATTGTTAAAAGGAATGGAAGCGGGCGGCTATAACATCGACCTGTCCAAAACACCTGACGCTGACGCGTTAATCGAGTCCATGACCACTCAAGGAATTAACGTTGGCGGATGGGCGCCCGGCGAACTCAAAAAGTTAGTCGGCGACGTCAACATTCCGGAAAATGCCGAAATTTACGACAACGGAAAAGCCGTTTTTATTTCCAAGGATCTTTATTTGGAATGGTTCCGCGATGTTTATTTAGGCGACTGGTTTGAAGCGACGATTGCTGATTTAGACTCGGCGGATCAAGATGCAAAACGAGCAGATCAGGAACAATTGTACCAAAAGAAGCTCAAAGAAGTCGAAGACCTTTGGGGAACGGCGCCCGGAAACATCATGGTATACCAAAACAAATACATCATCATTCCCTACATTGATGTGACCGACGATTCCGGTACCGATGCCGGACGTATTATTTTAACACCGCAGCCGTCGCGCGGAAACGCCGAAAGCATCGAAGCGATGTATCATGACACCAACATCCCGCCGACTCACCAATACATTGCTTTTTACCTCTGGCTTCAACATAAAAATGACCCGCAAGCAAGTCCGGCGGAACTCGGATTTGACGCGGACGCCATTATTCACTTGGGACGGCACGGTACCCAAGAATGGCTTCCCGGAAAAGAATCCGCGCTTTCCCGATACGACTGGCCGGCCGTGATGGCAGGACATGTTCCCATTATTTACCCGTACATTGTTGACGGCGTCGGAGAGGGAATGGTCGCCAAACGGCGCGGAAATGCCGTCATCGTCGACCACATGACGCCGCCGATTGTCTACGCCGAACTTTACGGAGACTATTCAACGCTGAACAGTAAAATTCTGTCATATCAAACGCTCTCCGACGGGGATACCAAGAACGAAACAAAAAGGACAATTATCGGTCTTTTGAACACCACCGGTTTTGATGTCCGCCTGAACGTGACAACGACGCAGCTGAATACAATGAATGACGGCGATTTCGACAAAATCCTGGAAAAAACAGACGACATCTTAGAAGATTTAAAATCAAGCTATATGCCATACGGCCTTCACGTTCTTGGAAAGCCGATGGAAGGCGAAATATTATTGGAAATGGTTGAAGCGATGATGGGCGCCTCCTATCTGACCGACGCTTCTGCTGCCGGGTTATCGGAAAAGCAAGCCTATGACTTGCTGGAAGAAGCCGTTTTAGATGGCGGTTCCCCGAAAAGCTTGGTCAGCAGTATATCCGCAACAAGCGACAAAAAGTTGGTTTTGATTAAAGATTTAAATCGCGGAAAAGAATACGCGAATTATCTGGGAAAGCCATTGTCCGATTCCGAATCTGTGGAAGTTATTTTTTATAAATTAGATGTATCAGATACGGAATCATATATTAAAAACGCAACAACTGCCGGCTTGACGGAAAGTAACGCTTACAGTGCGTTGGAAGAGGTCATTTCAAACGGGAAAACGCCGGAGGAAGCCCTTTCCGTTTTTACGCTCACAGCGGCTCAAAAAACGGATTTGGCATCTTACTTAAAGACCGGAATCAAATACAAAAATGATTTTGAAAAGCATGACCGAGAAATTGATCAAATCTTGAAAGCTCTTTCCGGCAGATTTATCGAACCCAAAGTCGGCGGCGACCCGGTTTCCCGCCCGCACGTGATGCCGACCGGCGGAAATTTCCAAACCATTGATCAGCGGCTTGTGCCGTCCAAGGAAGCGTGGGACGTTGCCGTCAGGTTAACCGACGAACTCCTGGCGAAATACTATAACGAACACGGAGAGTGGCCGAAATCGATGGCATTCGTTCTTTGGGCCGGCGAAACCACACGTCACGAAGGCGTGATGGAAGCTCAAATCATGTACCTCTTGGGGATTTCGCCATCATGGGACGCCAACGGAGTTGTCAGCCCGACGAAGTTTAATGTGATTCCGGCATCGGATCTGAAAGTCGATTTGAACGGCGACGGTACCAAAGAAACGGTTCGCCCGCGCATTGATGTTGTTGTTGAGATTTCCGGCCTTTACCGCGATACGTTTCCGGACAAAGTGTTGATGCTTGACCGGGCGGTCCGGCTGGCTTACGACCAAGACGGGGTCAATTACATCAAAGAAAACGCGGATAATTTGATCAGCAAAGGTTATTCCAAAGACCAGGCGCTTTCCAGAATTTTCGGACCGGCGGCGGACACCTACGGCGTCGGCATGGAAACGGCGGTCGGTTCGACCGAATCGTGGTCCGACAACAACAAATTGGCGGAATTTTTCATTTCCCGGATGGGATATGTTTATAACAGCATCGGCGGCTGGGGAACGCAAAACAATGAACAGTTATTCCGAGACAACCTGGCAAATGTGGACGTGACCGTTCACAGCCGCTCGTCATCGCTTTACGGTGTTTTGGACAATGACGACGTCTACCAATTTTTGGGCGGACTGAACTTGGCGGTTGAAAAATCAAGACCGGACGGGAAAAAACCGGACTCTTACATCACCAACCTCCAAAAAGCCGGCGGCGCTGAAATGACCTCTTTGGACAACTATCTGGCCAATGAGTTAACGGCACGGACGCTCAATCCGAAATGGCAAAAAGGAATGCAAGACGCCGGCTACTCCGGCGCCCACGAAATCGCCAAGATGATTGAAAATTTGTGGGGTTGGGCGGCCATGGATCCGGATTTGGTGACGGATAAAATGTGGAACGATATCTATAACTCCCTCTTAACCGGAGAGAATGAGGAATGGTTTAAAGATCCGAACAACGCTTACAGCTATCAATCTATTGTCGCGCGCATGATCCAAACCGCTGCGAAAGAAGATGGTAAATATTGGAACGCGGACAAAGACGTCATGAACGACCTGGTCAACCAATATATTGATTCCGTGATTGAAAGCGGCGTCGCCTGCTGCCATCACACCTGCGGAAATCCGTTCTTTGACAGTTTTGTCGCAGGACAGATGTCGGTCGCCGGCGTCAGCGAAGAAAAACAAAAGCAATTCTTGGACATTTTACAAACCGCAACCGAGCGTCCGGTCGAACCGGCAAGCGACGGCGTGAAAAATTCCGGCGGAAGCGGCGGCGGATATGGAACCGTCTCTGTTGTCAGTGGCGACAGCGGCGAACCCAACCCGTCAGAAGCCGGGGATGCCGGAGCCGGTTACGGAACGGACCTCGGGCAAAAAGCCGGAAATGTCGAAGGATACCAAATGGTTGAAAAAATTTCAAACGGACCGGCGTCAGCCATTCGGGATTTCATGGAAAATCCGACGTTTTCGACATCCAGCTTTGTTGCCATCGCTCTTGTGGTGATCATCATCGGCGCGATGTTTTACGGCTACCGGAAGAAAAACATTTAATGCCCATGAAATCAAAATGAAAGGAAAAAATCAGTCCCGACTGATGAAATCCTTTCATATTTATTTTTTGCGCTGACAGCCCGGTGCGCGCGTTACAGCGACACGTTTTCATTCGCGTTTTAAAAAACCGGAAACTTTTTTTATTTCCTTTTCACTCGGATTTATTTTATACTATTTTGTCAATTTTACTTGATTTCCAATTTTTATTTTCGAATTATTTGAATAATCCGGTATGACTTGTTTTGAAAAAACAAACAGCACAATGGTATCTAAAATGGTAACATATGTATTCCATTTGGATAGATATATATACTTTTGACAGTATTAGTTGATTACAAGTTGTGTTGATTATTACTCTAATGGCCGACACAATTCATTTTTGAACCTAAAAACAGTTTGTTGAGTTTTCTTTTTTCTCAACTCTTTTTGTTGGCATGCGATCGTTCGTTCACCATATCATCACCGTGCCGCTTTTTGTTTTTCAAAAAGCATAAACGGCGGTTCAACCCCGCCGAGCGGCAGATCTGGCACCCATTTCAGAAAAAAAACGAACCACAGCAAAAAAACGACAACAACCAGTACCTCAATCAAAACAGATTCGGGAATCCCGGCCGCGCGGCAACGCAGCCGAGACATGACCCCAAATGCGCTTGAGAAAAGAATGCTCCGAAGCGTAAAGAGGCAAGTTCAATTATCGGTCGGTTCGGATATAACCTTTCCGCCATTCTCCTCTTTTGCTTTTTCATCTTTTGCGCACCTTTGGGTCACCCATTCCACCACGAGAATATTCCCGAATCTGTTGCCAAATTTCGCCGGTGTTTGACTCCAAGATTCGTTCACAAAACCTTTCAAAACCTGAAATATCTCAAAACAGACCTCAAACATCGTTTAAAACCGACAACAGACCCTAAAACAATCCGGTCAAACCCTATCCTTTTTCAAAAACCGGCGAAATTTGTGTTCAAGCAAAAACGCAGAGCGAAAGCAATCAAAAAATTCGATGTCGAAAATCAACCGTCAATAATCAACAAAATCGTGTGCCGCTTCATGAAACCGCTTTTCGGCGGAAAACGGATCAAAACCGTTTGGCGGCAAAAATGAAATCACTTGAAAAATTAAAAAATCGGATTCCGGTCATGTTCCCGCATGACCGAAACAAAATCTCAAGATTTGAGATTGAGAAATGCATTGTCGAATAAAAATGAATTCCTTTTCAGGAACGTAATCCATTGAATGATTTATTGGTTAATAAATCTATCTTTGAGTTGTAAATTTTTATTTGATTAATATAATTCATCAACTAAGAATCTTTTGATTTTGTTTTATACCGTCGCATGGCGGAATTTGGATTTTCGGTTTTTGGTCCGTTCGGCCGAAAGGTCGGAGGGGGGTTTTGAAAAGGGATTTCAAGAATCGATACGTGAAAACGTGAACAGATAAGAAAATTAAAAATCAAAAGGTGATTTTAAAATGTTAAATAAAAAAGTATTAATGGTCGCCGTTGTAGTCATGATGGTCCTTGCGATGGTCCCGATGGCAGCAGCAGCCGATAATTATAAAGGTTCGGGCTTTACAACCGTACCGATTGTAAACAGCGGAAACGGAACACAAGCAAATCCCTACACCGTGTTGTACGTCGGTTGGAGTTGGTCGTACCCCGGATGGGGCAGCGGCACCGCCATGGGTAATGGTTCCGGCCACACATCCCCGTGGACCAGCGTGACATCATACACCAACGCAACCGGCTACACATACACCAACATTACCGACATCCACACGTCCGGTAAAATCAATGTCACAAACGGAACCGGTCAAGATGTTTGGTACATTTACATGTACATCGACCTGGACACAATGAACTATACCAACACAACCGGAGTTCCGGCTTATGTGACAGACATTGTGAAAGAAAAGGGCAGCAACTTTGACTACATCATCGTGGACATGTTCTTTTCACCGATTATGAATACGCAAAACCAGGCAAATGCCAACTTTGTTTCTGCATTCAGTTCCGTGAACGCAACTCATACGAAAATGGCTTCCATCTTTTCTGAGAACTACACGACCGGTGTGTCTTCCGCTCCGTCAAACTTTGGATATCGAGACACATTGAGCCAATCCTCACCATCGACGTTCGCAAGAACATTTAACAAGGCGTTGGCAGACTCCGGTGCGACCGTGAGCGCAGCTGAGTTCAAGGATTACTTGGAACTTTTGAGCGGGTTGAACTAAATTTTTAAAAATTGACGATGAGCTCAAACTCATCGTTTTTTATTTTTTAAATGTTATTTCGGATTTTTCTAAATTAAATTATTGATGAGGATAATTTCCAGGGATGAGATGGAGCTATTTCGTGGAGTGTTAGATTATGGTAAATAAAAAAATATGGATGTTTTCTCTTTTATTGATTCTTACTTTTGTCTTTTTCCAAACCGCCGCCGCTTCAAATGAGGCTGTAAATATTACATATATCGGCTTTAATCAAGCTGACAGTATCTCTGCAATAGAAGTTTTGTCCGAGAAATACGTGAAAAATTTGCCGCCGACATATAATGTCAATTATAATTACATTTATGCCTATGACGATTCTTGGGGACCGAGTCAAGAGCTTTTAGACTTTGTCTCGTTCAGCGGTGATATTGTTCATCAAGATATTGTGGTTTTTGACATGATTTTTGTAAACGACGTCATTTCTGATGAATTAAAAACCGCAAAAGTTGCAAACCCAAATTTAAAATTGATTCAAATTCAAGCCAATGAACAAAATGTTGGCGACATATTTGATGTTCAAGAAGACTCCGAATTAATCTATTTTGTGACGGTACCCTATTATCATTTTACTCCGTTTGATCCTAAGGACTGGGAGGGTTGGATAGAATATTACAAGGGGGAAGGTTTGAGCGATGAAGAAATTGAAGAAGAGATAATAGGTTCAGAAAAAGTTGAAGGACGTGATTTGAGTCACCTGATGATTAGTCACCTTCTCAAAACTTATGCTCCCGCAGATAAAATATCCGGAATGAATTTTGACAGAACTAAAATCTTGTATGTTGGATATGATATCGGAGAGCAAGGCTCCCGCTATTCCGGCATTTTTGGGTTTAACTTCCAAAAACAAAACCTTGAAAAGACATTTTATTCACGTTATTTTGAAATGGAGTCTGTTTCTTATGGATCAACGCCGGATGGAACCGTTTTTATTTACCCGTTGACAGGAGGCTGGTATTCCGTTAGCAATTTAAGAACAAACATGAGTTCTCAAAACATTTCTTTTGAAGAATATGATATTGTTATTTTCGATGGATTTTTTGATAATAATATGCTCCTTGATTTTAAGCCGATATTTGATGAAGTTGATACAGCCGGCGCAAAAATTGTGTTTTATAACCGATATAAGAATGAGACACAAAAAGAAACAACTTTTTCAAAAACGGGATTAGATAATTATCCTGACTCTGCCGTTCTTTATGATTTTGGAGGGAATCTCCCACTAAATACAAATCCGACCGCGATTAAAAATATGTTTCGCGCTTATTTACAACTAAATAAATATGGGACAGATTTGACGAAAGACATGAGAGTTCCGGTTAATGCCTATTTAACCATCCCATCCGGAAACATTTTCCATCCGGCGGCCGGCCAATACTTCAAAACGATGGACGAATACATGGCTTGGCATCAATACAGCGTTTATTACCATCCCGGAAAACCCTACATCGGTATTTTCGGCTTTTCTTCTGTTTACGGCCCGCAAATGAAAGAGCTCACCAAAATCCTTGAAGACAAAGGATACAACGTCGTGGTCGGCGGCGGCGACGCTGTCGGCGTTTACGACGATATGACCGGTTCTTTTTTGGACGCAAACGATGACTGTTACGTGACTTGTTTGATTTCCATGAAAAACTGGGCGATGAATTACGGCAACCAACAGGAAGGCGTTTATCAACTGGAACAGCTGAACGTTCCGGTGATTAAAGTCATCGGAAGTCAGGGCTGGGGCGCAACAACCGGTTATGACGCGAATTCCGGAATTCCGGCCAGCACATTTACCTGGATGGCGGCGTCCTCAAATGTGGACGGCATGATTGATTTCATCGGCTACAACGACGAAAACAAAGAATGGATCGCTGACCGCGCGATTGCGTGGGCAGAATTGAATAATACAACCAATGCCGACAAAAAAATCGTATTCATGTACTACAACTATCCGCCCGGAAAAGAAGAAATCGGCGCCAATTATTTGAACGTCATGAGAAGTTTTGCGGGCGACGGCGCCAAAGCGCGCGTCACTGCCGGAAACTCAACGGTCCCGATTACGGAACCGGTTTATCAAGGAATTCTCCGAGAACTTCGAACGGACGGATACGACGTCCGGACCGGCAAATTGCCGTTTGTGACCATTGGGAAAGGCGGAGAGTATCAGTTTGATTACACGGTTTCCGACGAAAAATTAATTCTGAACGAAGAAAACCTCATCAATTTGATTTACGCCCAAGGAATCAATGTCGGCGGTTATGCGCCGGGCGTTCTTGACAAAATGGTTCAGCAGCGCGTCGATTTCATCGCGTCCGGGGGCGATCCTGACGACTGGTGGGGTTGCGAATTGATTCCGGTCAGCGATTATTTGGAATGGCTGGAACATGAAACCACGCCAATATCCGAAGGCGGAAACGGAACGATGGATCCGAAATTGTACGACTCTTTGGTCAAAACGTGGGGAACGCCGACTGCGTTCGGATCGATTCCGGGCAACAACGCATCTGACGCGGCTTGGGGCGGCATGATTTGGAACGACAAAGACAACAAAATCGGCGGCGGTGCTGACCGGAATTACATTGTTGTCCCGATGGTAAAATTCGGCGGCGTCCGTATGATGCCGGAGCCGAACCGGGCGCTTGCGAGCGACAAAGCACTTGATTCCGCCACCTATCACAGCGGCGATTTGCCGCCGACGCATCAGTACGTCGCCACTTATTTCTGGCTCAACCGCGGAACAGGCGACAGTACCGGCGCCGGAACCACCGGATTTTACAACGATGAAGATTGGAAAGCTGATGCGGTCGTTCACTTCGGAACACACGGAACACAGGAATGGCTGCCGGGAACGTCCGTCGGACTTTACCGAACCCATGACTGGGGGCCGGTTCTGCTTCCGGAAATTCCGAATATTTACCCCTATATTGTCGCCAACGTCGGCGAAGGCTTGACGGCAGAATACCGCGGAAACGCCGTGATTATTTCGCATTTGACGCCGCCGATGGTCAAAACCCGGCTTTACGACAACATCATCGACATGGAAACCGCCATTCGCGGTTATCAAAAGCAAGTTTCAAGCGGCATGACTGATACGGCGATTTTGGGCGCTTACCGCCAAATCATCATCGAAGACGTTTATGCGCTGGGATGGAACGATGCTTTCCCCGAACAATTCAGCGCTTACAAAAAAGAAATTGCGGCGGAAAAATACCGCGGCGGCAATATCAGCAAAGTCACTGCGGCTGATATTAAAAGCGTCACGGACAAAGATGTTTCAGACTATTTGGTTGCCAACAAAGACGGTGTTTTCGATCTTTTCCTTGAAAACCAACTGCACAATTTCGTGGAATCCATTAAGGAAAACAGTTTGTCTTACGGGACTCATACTTACGGAACGTTCAATACCGAACAGTTGTCGCCAATGGTTTGGAACATGTGGAGCCGGCAAGGATTTGACGATGTTTTGCTGGACACTTACTTTGATGATGTGACAAGCATTCCAACCACCAACAAGGGATTAACTTACCCGAACGGAACCGCGATTCCAAGTGATGACATCAACTCCAAATATACGGAAGATGACGTTTTAGAGCTTGTGGAAAAAATGATGGCTTACGGAACAACAACGCCGACCGCCGATCAAATTCGGGCAGATTTGAAAACAGTATTTGATAAAGAAACCGGGACCGCCGATGAAATAAAAGCCAAGGAGGATAAAATCATTTACTTCCTGCTCGGACCGGCCGGTTACATTTCAGATACAGCGAACTATGCGACAGCTGAAGATGTCGTTACCGCTTGGGAAAATACGTATGTTGACAACCACAACATGTATACGCTCTTGAAAGGAGAACTCTTTGAGTTTTACTTCTACTTCTCTGTTCCGGACCGGCTGGCCACGGATGACTCAAACAAAGGAACTTACCAAGACACAAACGGCGTCTATCTAAACGACGTTGAAATGCGAAAAGCGATGGTCCAATTTGTGACGGATGTGCGAGACAACGGAACAGTGTCATACGAAACGGTTGAAAAGGCGCTTTCGAAAAACTTCATGTCCGCCGATGGCAAAACAATCGACGTCGGAAGACCGTGGAACAATGACCGGATGACTTACATGATGCTGGCCAACAACCGTATTGATTACGGAAACGCTTTGGAATCCTGCGGCGACTCTGAAATGAACGCGCTGAAAAACGCGCTGTCCGCCGGATACATCGCCCCGTCTTCCGGAAACGATCCGGTACTGAACCCGAACGTTTTGCCGACCGGGCGCAACTTCTACGGTATCGACCCGTCCACTTATTCAACGCCGGCCGCCTGGCGCGTCGGTCAAGCGATGGGCGAGCAGCTTTTGATTGATTATTATCAGAAGTACGGCGAATTCCCGAAAACGGTTTCATTCATGCGTTTCGGCGTGGATTTCATTCAGGATGAAGGAACGCTGGAAGCCTGTTTGTTCTATTTGCTCGGCTGCGAACCGACTTGGAACGCGCAAGGCGTCTTTACGGGCGCAAAACCGGTTGTTGTCGGCGATTCAAATTACGACCAAATGTTCAAATTGACCTTTAAAGACGGAAAAGGAAATACCATTACGGTTGACCGGTCGCGTGTGGATGTGGTGTACAATTCCGCCGGCATGCGCGACGGTTACGGCAGTATGTTGCGTTACATTGACCGGGCGGTCAAAGATGTGGCGAAACTGGATGATTCCGCGGACCGTCCGACCGTCAAAAACAATGTCAAGATCAATGTTGAAGACTTGATTAAGATCCTTGAAAAAGCCGGACTTTCACGAGCAGAAGCCGAAAAATTAGCAACTGCTCGCGTTTTTGCGCAAGAGCTTGGAAACTATGAAATCGGAACCGGAAATCTTGTCAGCGCCAGCGGAAATCTGGACCCGAAATCGCCGACATATCAGGACGATTTAAAATCGATTACCGATTTGTATTTGGCAAAAATGGGTTACTTGTACACAGAAGACAATTGGGGTGAAAGCAGCGAAGCCATTACAAAACTGCTTCAAACACTTCTCGGGCGGACGGACGCTTCGATTTTCGCGAGCGCCGGAAACCTGTACGACTCCGTTGACAATGACGATGTTTACCAATACTTCGGTATTATGAATATGGCGTCATCCATGTACGATAAAGACGGGAATTACATCAAAGATATGAAACAATGGAAGGTTCCTCAAGAATATATTGCGGATACCAGCAACATCCACAATTACAAGGACGGCGACAAAATTGTGTATACGGCAACCGAATACATTGAGAAGGATATTAGTTCAAGGCTTTTGAATCCGGAATGGATTAAAGGTCAAAAGGAAGCCGGCTACAGCGGCGCTATGATGATGGCTGAATATATTGAAAATCTCTACGGTTGGTCGGTGGCCAGCAATGGTGAATTAATCGGCCAAAGCACATGGGATCGGGTTTTTGAAGCATTCGCGAATGACCCGGAAATGGTCGAATGGATGTCAACCACCTCCCCGTACGCGCTCCAATCGGTAACGGCTCGGATGATTGAAGCGTCTCGAACCGGATACTGGGACGCGAATAACGAGCAGATGCAGCAGTTGATGGAAACGTATGTCAAAGATGTCATCGAACATGGCGTCGCTTGCTGTCACCACAGCTGCGGCAACCCGTCTTTGGACAAGTTCATCGCCGGACAAATGTCGGTTCTCGGCCTGACGCCGGATGAGGAAAAGGCGTATTGGGATGCTGTTAAAGAAGCGACCGAACGTGATAAACCGTCTGCCAATTCACAACCGTCAACCTCCTCCGGCGGCGGTTTCGGAACAGCGGCGGTTTCAAGCGGTCCGTCGGAGTCTTCCGATTCCGGTGAAACACCATCCGACGGAACGGATGTCGGCGGCGGTTACGGAACGGACGGCACTACTCCGGGAACACCGGGGGCTCCTGTGTCCGGATATGAAATGACCACCTCCATTCAAAACGCTGCAAATTCCGTTCGCGACTTTATGGCAAATCCGACGTTTTCATCGTCCAGCATTTTCGCCATTGCAATTGTGGTGATCATCATCGGCGCGATGTTTTACGGCTACCGGAAGAAAAACATTTAATGCCCATGAAATCAAAATGAAAGGAAAAAATTCAGTCTCGACTGAATGAAATTCCTTTCATATTTATTTTTTTGCGCCGACAGCCCGGTGCGCGCGTTACAGCGACACGTTTTCATTCGCGTTTTAAAAAACCGGAAACTTTTCTTATTTCCTTTTCACTCGGATTTTTATCAATTTTACTTGATTTCCAATTTTTATTTTCGAATTATTTGAATAATCCGGTATGACTTGTTTTGAAAAAACAAACAGCACAATGTTATCTAAAATGATAACATATATATTCCATTTGGATAGATATATATACTTTTGACAGTATTAGTTGATTACAAGTTGTGTTGATTATTACTCTAATGGCCGACACAATTCATTTTTGAACCTAAAAACAGTTTGTTGAGTTTTCTTTTTTCTCAACTCTTTTTGTTGGCATGCGATTGTTCGTTCACCATATCATCACCGTGCCGCTTTTTGTTTTTCAAAAAGCATAAACGGCGGTTCAACCCCGCCGAGCGGCAGATCTGGCACCCATTTCAGAAAAAAAACGAACCACAGCAAAAAAACGACAACAACCAGTACCTCAATCAAAACAGATTCGGGAATCCCGGCCGCGCGGCAACGCAGCCGAGACATGACCCCAAATGCGCTTGAGAAAAGAATGCTCCGAAGCGTAAAGAGGCAAGTTCAATTATCGGTCGGTTCGGATATAACCTTTCCGCCATTCTCCTCTTTTGCTTTTTCATCTTTTGCGCACCTTTGGGTCACCCATTCCACCACGAGAATATTCCCGAATCTGTTGCCAAATTTCGCCGGTGTTTGACTCCAAGATTCGTTCACAAAACCTTTCAAAACCTGAAATATCTCAAAACAGACCTCAAACATCGTTTAAAACCGACAACAGACCCTAAAACAATCCGGTCAAACCCTATCCTTTTTCAAAAACCGGCGAAATTTGTGTTCAAGCAAAAACGTCAGAGCGAAAGCAATCAAAAAACTCGATGTCGAAAATCAACTGTCAATAATCAATAAAATCGTGTGCCGCTTCATGAAACCGCTTTTCAGCGGAAAACGGATCAAACCCGTTTGGCGGCAAAAATGAAATCACTTGAAAAATTAAAAAATCGGATTCCGGTCATGTTCCCGCATGACCGAAACAAAATCTCAAGATTTGAGATTGAGAAATGCATTGTCGAATAAAAATGAATTCCTTTTCAGGAACGTAATCCATTGAATGATTTATTGGTTAATAAATCTATCTTTGAGTTGTAAATTTTTATTTGATTAATATAATTCATCAACTAAGAATCTTTTGATTTTGTTTTATACCGTCACATGGCGGAATTTGGATTTTCGGTTTTTGGTCCGTTCGGCCGAAAGGTCGGAGGGGGTTTTTGAAAGGGATTTCAAGAATCGAGACGTGAAAACGTGAACAAATAAAGAAATTAAAAATCAAAAGGTGATTTTAAAATGACAAAAAAACTTTTAGCAATTTTTGTTGCATTGGCAATGATGCTCGCACTTGCAGGCATGGCCAGCGCAGAAGAGGCCGATATTGATGTTGTTTGGTACGGCTACAACTATTCCGGATACTATGACTTTTCGACGAATGTCAACGGCGTTTATGATATTGGTGACTACAGCATGAATTATGTTGGATATGCACGCACAAGCGCTGTTATTCCGAATGCGGGAATCACATTAATGAATTCCAATCCGGATGTTGTTGGTTTTACGATGCTCTTTTCTGACGACCTCAACCCGTTAAATGAGAATCTGATATCCTATTTGGATACCAAATATAATGTCAGTTCTCCTTCTGCAATTACGATTTCTGTTTTTGCTGAGGACTACCCCGACGGAATCTCCGCGGCTCCTGACTACTTTACAATTCGTGACACATACGACAACAACAACACTGTAACAAGTGACGTCGCAGATGCATGGTTTGGAGCAATGGATGAAAATGAAATCGATGCTTGGGCTTCAACATGGAGCGACTTCTTGATCCTGATGGAAGCCATTGCGCCGCACGTATAATTTGAAATTTGTGACGGCAATTGCCGTCACTTTTAATTTATTCACAAATCCTAATTTTTTACAGGTTTTAATTTTTTCACAGGTTTTAATTATTTTAAAGATGATCCGGACATTTTAAATTCCGCTTGGGGGAAACGGTATGTTCAAAAAAAAAAGAGCAAGTTTAGTTTCAAGTTTACTTTTAGTTCTGATTTTATTGACGGTCTTAACAATTCCAATGGCTTCTGCAGATGATTCCATCAACATTACTTATGTCGGATTTGAGCCGTCTACATTATCCCTTACAACAAGTTGTTTCGGGCTTTGGATGGAAAAGCATGCGAACGTTTATTATGATAACGTCAATTACGTTTATATTGATGGGTACAATGAAACGGAATTTGGAGAATTTATAGATGGTGCGGCTTCATCTCAACACATTATTGTTCTGGATATGATTATTCTCAGCGATGAAAATAACAGTAAACTTTTGGATATAAAACAAAATAATGATGAATTGACTATTGTTGGTATATCCGGTTCATCCGGATCATGTATTGACCTTACGGATAATGAGTTGCAACGACTTTTAACTTACAGATACAGGGTTCCGACATCTACCAGTCAACTTAATAATCCGGAGAATGTTGTACAACTAGACATTCGGTCTCTGACTTATTTGGTAATTAGTCATCTTCTTGACAATTATACCGAACCCGAAGGCGGCACTTCTTATGACTTTTCTAAAACCAAGATTCTTTATGTCGGTTATGATACGGGAGAGATGGCTTCCAGATTATCGGGCACATATGGTTTTAATATCACCAAAACAATGCTTGGAATGACTTTATATTCTGAATATTTTGATTTGGAAAACAGTACTTTTGTTTCTTACGGCACTGTTCCTGAAGATGACAAAGGGCAAATCTTAGACCTTCCTTTTTTAAATGACAACACATGGCATTCCGCAAATCAACTCCGTGCGAATATGACGGCACAAAACATAGATTTTAATGACTATGATGTTATTATTTTTGACGGATTTTTTAATAATACAATGATGTCGGAGTACGCAGATATATTTGAGGAAGCTTCGAAAACGAATGCAACTCTTTATTTTAACGCTTATGCGAATATGTCCCGGCGTCCTGCTACAGACCCTGATTATGGGGGAGGAATTACCGGAGTAACATTCAAGAAGACCGGTGAAAACGGAAACGGAACTAGAATTTTAAATTATCCGGATGTTGACAATTTGGTTCTTCAGACATCATCATCACATTTCGATATGGATACAGCGACAGCCAATATTAAAAGACAAATAAACGGAACATTTTTGTATCCTGCGTCTAAATATGGGAAAAATTTTGCTCAGACCGGCATTATTCCATTGAACACAATGAATCTTCCTGAAGGCGATGTTTATCATCCTTCAGCCAATAAATATTTCAAAACCGTAAAAGAATATATGAACTGGTATAAGGGAAGTGAATATTACACGCCCGATAGACCTTTTATCGGAGTTTTCGGATTTTCCACATATAAATCAGATATTTCTAAAATCGCCGATGAATTGGAAAACAAAGGATATAATGTGGTTGCGGTTTCAACATCTGCGGACCATAGTATTTACAGCCGACTTGATACAGAGTTTATGGATGAAAACGGTGACTGCTATGTTTCATGTTTCATTTCCATTAAGAATTGGGCATTGGCTTATGATAACCAGCCGGACGGCGTCAGGCAGCTGGAAGAATTAAACGTTCCTGTGATTAAATTGGTCGGCTATCAGGGATGGTCCATT
Organism: Methanolapillus millepedarum; assembly: GCF_032594115.1. Classification (NCBI taxonomy): domain Archaea; kingdom Methanobacteriati; phylum Methanobacteriota; class Methanomicrobia; order Methanosarcinales; family Methanosarcinaceae; genus Methanolapillus; species Methanolapillus millepedarum. Next base: position 1,743,917 of record NZ_CP131060.1, on the reverse strand, counting down.
GAAACAAAGTATGACGCCAATTCAGGTTTCCCTGAGGATACCTTCTCATGGATGGTTTCTTCGTCAAACCTTGATGGTATGACGGATTTTATCGCTTTGAATCCGCATCATGTCGGATGGATCGCTGACCGCGCGATTGCGTGGGCAGAATTGAATAATACAACCAATGCCGACAAAAAAATCGTATTCATGTACTACAACTATCCGCCCGGAAAAGAAGAAATCGGCGCCAATTATTTGAACGTCATGAGAAGTTTTGCGGGCGACGGCGCCAAAGCGCGCGTCACTGCCGGAAACTCAACGGTCTCGATTACGGAACCGGTTTATCAAGGAATTCTCCGAGAACTTCGAACGGACGGATACGACGTCCGGACCGGCAAATTGCCGCTCGTGGCCATTGGAAAAGGCGGAGAGTATCAGTTTGATTACACGGTTTCCGACGAAAAATTAATTCTGAACGAAGAAAACCTCATCAATTTGATTTACGCCCAAGGAATCAATGTCGGCGGTTATGCGCCGGGCGTTCTTGACAAAATGGTCCAGCAGCGCGTCGATTTCATCGCGACCGGAGGCGATCCTGACGACTGGTGGGGTTGCGAATTGATTCCGGTCAGCGATTATTTGGAATGGCTGGAACACGAAACCACGCCAATATCCGAAGGCGGAAACGGAACGATGGATCCGAAACTGTACGATTCTCTGGTCAAAACGTGGGGAACGCCGACTGCGTTCGGACCGATTCCGGGCAACAACGCATCTGACGCGGCTTGGGGCGGCATGATTTGGAACGACAAAGACAACAAAATCGGCGGCGGTGCTGACCGAAATTACATTGTTGTCCCGATGGTAAAATTCGGCGGCGTCCGTATGATGCCGGAGCCGAACCGGGCGCTTGCGAGCGACAAAGCACTTGATTCCGCCACCTATCACAGCGGCGATTTGCCGCCGACGCATCAGTACGTCGCCACTTACTTCTGGCTCAACCGCGGAACAGGCGACAGTACCGGAACAGGTTCCACCGGATTTTACAATGACGAAGATTGGAAAGCTGATGCGGTCGTTCACTTCGGAACACACGGAACACAGGAATGGCTGCCGGGAACGTCTGTCGGTCTAAGCCGTACGAAGGACTGGGGGCCAGTTTTGCTTCCGGATATTCCGAACATCTATCCCTATATCGTTGCCAACGTCGGCGAAGGCTTGACGGCGGAATACCGTGGAAACGCCGTGATTATTTCCCATATGACGCCACCGATGGTGAAAACACGGCTTTACGACAACATCATTGACATGGAAACGGCGATTCGCGGCTACCAAAAACAAGTCTCCAGCGGCATGACCGACACGGCCATTTTGGGCGCTTACCGCCAAATCATCATCGAAGACGTTTACGCGCTCGGTTGGGATGAAGCTTTTCCAGAACAGTTTTACACCTATAAGAAGGAAGTTGCAGCGGAGAAATACAGAGGCGGTGATCTCAGCAAAGTGAAAGATGCCGATATCAAAAAAGTAACGGAAAAAGACATCATAGACTATTTAGCGGCAAACGAAGACGGCGTTTTCGATCTTTTCCTTGAAAACCAACTTCACAGCTTCGTAGAATCCATTAAGGAAAACAGTTTGTCTTACGGCACTCATACTTACGGCACTTTCAACAGCGAACAACTGGCGCCGATGGTTTGGAACATGTGGAGCCGACAAGGTTTTGATGACATTTTGCTGGATACTTATTTCGATGATGTATCAAGCATCCCGACCACTAACAAGGGATTAACTTACCCGAACGGAACCGCGATTCCAAACGACGACATCAATTCCAAATACACAGAAGACGATGTTTTAGAGTTTGTGGAAAAAATGATTACGTACGACACTGCTCCCGGAGCCGATCAAATTCGAACGGATTTACAAGCGGTGTTTAATAAAGAAACCGACGATGCGAAAACCAAAGAAGACAAGATCATTTACTTCCTTCTCGGTCCGACGGGTTATATTTCGGACACAACATCATATCCAACTTCTGAAGAGGTGGTGACGGCGTGGCAAGAAACATTCATCGGTAATGAAACGACCCCGACAACTAAAAATTTGTATTCTCTGATGGTTGACGACCTCTTTGAGTTTTATTACTATTTCAGTATCCCATCAAACTTGGCAACAGACACACCGGGAACATATCAAGATACAAACGGTAGTTATCTTAACGAAACCGAAATGCAAAAAGCCATGATTCGATTTGTCTCTGATGTTCGAAATAATGGTCCGATTACATATGAAAATGTTGAAAAGTCGTTGGCAAAAAATATTGGAATGACCAACACCATCCGCCCGTGGTATAACGACCAAATGGTATACATGATGATGGCCAACAACCGCATTGATTATGGAAATGCCCTTTTGGAATGCGGTGACTCCGAAATGAACGCGCTGAAAAACGCGCTGTCCGCCGGATACATCGCCCCATCTTCCGGAAACGATCCGGTACTGAACCCGAACGTTTTGCCGACCGGACGCAACTTCTACGGTATCGACCCGTCCACTTATTCAACGCCGGCCGCCTGGCGCGTCGGACAAGCGATGGGCGAGCAGCTTTTGATTGATTATTATCAAAAGTACGGCGAATTCCCAAAAACGGTTTCTTTCATGCGTTTCGGCGTGGATTACATTCAAGATGAAGGAACGCTGGAAGCTTGTTTGTTCTACCTGCTTGGCTGTGAGCCAACTTGGAATTCGCGTGGCGTTTTCACGGGCGCAAAACCGGTTGTTGTCGGCGATTCAAACTATGACCAAATGTTTCAATTAACCTTTAAAGACGGGAAAGGAAAAGCGGTCACCGTTGACCGGCCGCGTGTGGACGTTGTTTACAATTCCGCCGGCATGCGCGACGGTTACGGCAGTATGTTGCGTTACATTGACCAGGCAGTTAAAGATGTGGCGAAACTGGATGATTCCGCGGACCGTCCGACCGTCAAAAACAATGTCAAGATCAATGTTGAAGACTTGATTAAGATCCTTGAAAAAGCCGGACTTTCACGAGCAGAAGCCGAAAAATTAGCAACTGCTCGCGTTTTTGCGCAAGAGCTTGGAAACTATGAAATCGGAACCGGAAATCTTGTCAGCGCCAGCGGAAATCTGGACCCGAAATCGCCGACATATCAGGACGATTTAAAATCGATTACCGATTTGTATTTGGCAAAAATGGGTTACTTGTACACGGAAGACAATTGGGGTGAAAGCAGCGAAGCCATTACAAAACTGCTTCAAACACTTCTCGGGCGGACGGACGCTTCGATTTTCGCGAGCGCCGGAAACCTGTACGACTCCGTTGACAATGACGATGTTTACCAATACTTCGGTATTATGAATATGGCGTCATCCATGTACGATAAAGACGGGAATTACATCAAAGATATGAAACAATGGAAGGTTCCTCAAGAATATATTGCGGATACCAGCAACATCCACAATTACAAGGACGGCGACAAAATTGTGTATACGGCAACCGAATACATTGAGAAGGATATTAGTTCAAGGCTTTTGAATCCGGAATGGATTAAAGGTCAAAAGGAAGCCGGCTACAGCGGCGCTATGATGATGGCTGAATATATTGAAAATCTCTACGGTTGGTCGGTGGCCAGCAATGGTGAATTAATCGGCCAAAGCACATGGGATCGGGTTTTTGAAGCATTCGCGAATGACCCGGAAATGGTCGAATGGATGTCAACCACCTCCCCGTATGCGCTCCAATCGGTAACGGCTCGGATGATTGAAGCGTCTCGAACCGGATACTGGGACGCGAATAACGAGCAGATGCAGCAGTTGATGGAAACGTATGTCAAAGATGTCATCGAACATGGCGTCGCCTGCTGTCACCACAGCTGCGGCAACCCGTCTTTGGACAAGTTCATCGCCGGACAAATGTCGGTTCTCGGCCTGACGCCGGATGAGGAAAAGGCGTATTGGGATGCTGTTAAAGAAGCGACCGAACGTGATAAACCGTCTGCCAATTCACAACCGTCAACCTCCTCCGGCGGCGGTTTCGGAACAGCGGCGGTTTCAAGCGGTCCGTCGGAGTCTTCCGATTCCGGTGAAACGCCATCCGACGGAACGGATGTCGGCGGCGGTTACGGAACGGACGGCACTACTCCGGGAACACCGGGGGCTCCTGTGTCCGGATATGAAATGACCACCTCCATTCAAAACGCTGCGAATTCCGTTCGCGACTTTATGGCGAATCCGACGTTTTCATCATCCAGCATTTTCGCCATTGCTCTTGTGGTGATCATCATCGGCGCGATGTTTTACGGCTACCGGAAGAAGGGAATTTAAACCGTCCAAATTTAAATCACCCAAAAATTAAAAATAAAACCAAACTCAGAAAGAGTGAAATTAAAAAAAGAAGAATTTACCTTCTTCGATTTTTTCTGTCACTTTTTCTGTTCATTTCTTTTTCTGTTCATTTCTTTTTCATTGACACTGCTTGCGCACGTTATAGGGGCCCGTTTTTGATAAACTTCAATGAATTCGTCCCTATTTTTTAGATTTACATTTTTATCGTTATTTGTTATCCTTTTAAATAATAATTATTATCAAAATACATTTGTTTTTATTTGATTAAAGCTCATAAAAATGCAGAGTTTGTTTTGTGAAAATTTCAAAATAAACCGAAGAATTGGCTTTTTGTTTAACTTTTTTCAACTAAAATTAATTGATCAACTGAATGGGAAAAACTATGAGATTTGTAAAATTAAACACCGTACTTATACTACTGCTTTTGTTTTTTTCAATGATTCCGCTTTCTGCGGCAGATCCGTCTCCTCATATTTCGGGATCGGATGATAAAATTGATGTATTGTATATCGGAAATACCGGTTATTTTGACATGCCGGTTTCATTCGGTATGGAATCGTCCATGGTTTACGGAGACGATTTTAACATACAAACGATTGGAATCAATTATCCAACTATGGCTGATTTGACTTCTTACGACTTATCTTCTTTTGACTTTATTTTCTTGGACATGGCTTATTACGGAATTAATTCCCAAGATTGGGGCCTGTTTGAAGAGGCTCACGACAATGGTGTGACGTTGATTGCGTTTATGAACGATTGGAGCGGCTCTACACAAACACCGGACTATTTCGATTTCCGGGACACGCCTGACTTTACAACAAGCACAACTTATTCCGGTGACGCTGTCAAAACATTCTTTTTAATGTTTAACGACCAAAAAGACAACTATGCAGCGGAATCTGATGAACTCAAACAGGATTACGCCGAAAACATTCTGATGTTTTTAGCTAAAGAGCGCAGTAAAACCGATACAAAATGTGCGGCGATTACAAATGATTGGGAAACGGTCAAAATCGCTTATCTCGGCTTTTCCGGACAAGAAAATTGGGGATTGGTTAATGCTTATTCTTCATTTATGGATGTGACGTTTTTACCGGACTATTGGACCGAGGCCGGAAACCAAGCAATTGTTGATTTTGGTAACGCCGGAGGTTTTGCCAATCAAAATGTAATTCTTCTGAATATGATTACGGATTCATATTGTCAAGGATTTGATGATCTCATCACAACAAGTAACTACAAATTGGAAAATGTCGCCAAAACAAAACCGGTTTTAATCTTCAATACCGGAGGATATGGACCCGACTACGCGGAAGAAATCGACGACAAAGACCATCCGCTTTCCATTGACGTTCAAATCAATGAACAAATTTTAGTTTTGGCGGGACGGGAATTCGGTTCCACGAATCCGGACCATTTCACCAAAGATTGGATCCTCAAAAGCGCGTCTCCGGCTTACGGCATTTACCACCCGGATTTACCGGATAAAACATATGCAACTCTTGACGATTATTTGGCAAATTACTCCACTGAACCCGGCCCCTATGACACCCCGCACCATGTTTATAATTCGAGCAACGTAACGGTTGGATTGTGGTTCCACAAAGAATATTTCTCCGACGGGCGGCTTCCGATTATTAATGCCGTCATCGCTGATTTGGAATCAAAAGGCGTGAACGTCATCGCAACCTATGATATTTTCAGAGAATCAGATGACGGCAATGGAAACCCGATCAATCCGACCATGAAGTATTTCGCGGACAGCAACGGAGATGTTTTGATTGGAGCCGCCATCTCCATTAAGGATTTTTCTTTTAATTACGACGATTATGAAACCGGTCTCGAGTGGCTTGATGAATTAAACGTCACGGTTTTAAAAGCCGTTACAACGGCGTCAAACGGACAAATCTCCAAGGATTCTCTGGTTTATTCCACCGTTTCTCCAAACCGCGACGGCATGTCCGACTTTATTTTAATCGGCGGACCGGTGACGGACGGCAGCGCCATCATCTATCCGGAACAAATTAATTGGCTCAACAACCGTGCGATTGCTTGGGCGAATTTAAAAGCCAAAGACAACGCGGATAAAAAAATCGCGATCATCTATTACAACTATCCGCCCGGAAAAGACGGTGTCGGCGCCAACTATTTGAATGTCATGAGAAGCTTTGCGGGTTGTGAAACAACGCAATTCCCGGGACTTCTCCGCCAATTGAAAGATGAAGGGTATACAGTTTCATTTGACAAAGTTCCGGTCTCGGAATCCGGCTTAAATGAAACCAATCTTTTGGATTTGGTATTCCGTCAAGGAATTAACGTCGGCGCGTACGCCCCCGGCGTTTTAAACACAATGGTCGACGAACGTGGAAATACGGCGGATGCGGACTGGTGGGGCTCAACGATGGTTCCGGTTGAAACTTACCAGGAGTGGTTTGACGCAACCGTCACCAATACCACCATTCGAAATGGAATTATTGACTCTTGGGGGGAACCATGGAACTACTCAAAACCGCTCTCTAAGGACCAAAGCGGCATGATATGGCAGGATTCAAACGGCAAACGTTTCATTGTGATTCCAGCCATCCGGTTCGGAAATGTGTGGTTGACGCCGCAGCCTGACCGCGCACTTTCAACCGATAAAGCGTTTTCCTATCACAGTGGCGACATTCCACCCACTCATCAATATGTGGCCTACTATTTGTGGCTTCAAAATGAATTTAAGCCGGACGCGATCATCAATTTTGGAACGCATGGAACTCATGAATGGTTGCCCGGGTCACCGCACGGCATGAATGCCGAAGATGACCTGAGCCCATTGCTGCTTGGCGATATTCCAAATATTTATCCCTACATTGTTGCCAATGTCGGCGAAGGGCTTACGGCCGAATACCGTGGAAATGCCCTGATTATCGACCACATGACGCCGCCGATGATTCGATCGAATTTAGATTCTAACGCCGATTTGGAATGGCTGGAAAAAGAAATTCAAGCCTACTTTATCGCGCAAGCAGGCGGCGATTCAAGTACAAACGCTCAGCGGCAAAAGGACATTGTCATCCGTATGTTCGCCGCCGGAATCGATGATATTATCGGCATGGAAAAATACAAACGCCTTGTCAACGAAACAAATCCGGAAAAAGTGACGGATGCGCAGCTTCAAACCTATTTGAAAGGCTTGCCGCAAGACGACTTTTCCAAATTCCTCAAAGAAGATTTGTTTGATTACGTCGAGTCTGTTAAAGAAAACAGTTTACCCTATGGTATGCACGTTTACGGGCAAAGCCCGACGGACGAACAAATCGGAGCGATGCTGCGTAACATGTGGGGACATGGATTTGACAACGCGCTTTATGAAGCATATTACAAAGACCTCGGCTATTTGAGTATTCCATACGCGGATGAGGAAATAATTCACCAAATGGTCGTTGACTTGGCGGATGCAACAACCAAAGATGAAATGATGAACATTCTGGACATTTATTATCCGGCTGACCGTTATACGGACACCGACCATGAAATTGTCGTCCGGTTCATTTTGGGTCCGGCAATGTACATGGAAGAAGCCGCCGACGCCGATGGCGTCATTGCCGAATGGAATTCAATTCAAACCGGCGAAGATTCAAATGGAAATCCGGTAACGGTCATGGATGAAATTCGAGAAGAAGTCGTCTTTGCCTACTATTTCTACTCGGATGTTCCAAGCAAAGATAAATTGAATACCAGCATCAGAAACGTAACAGCATATTGCATTCACATGCGTGACGACCACTCCAGAATGATTGACGCGGACCTGATTGATGAAGCACTCTCTTTTGAGTTTAACACGCAATCCCATCAAAATAAAGGCGTTACCTCCTATCTGACCGGATACGGACGATTGGATTACGCTCAAAATTTGAAAGATTGCGGCGATTGCGAAACAGAAAGTTTAATGCGCGCGCTTTCCGGCGGTTACATTTGGCCCAACGCCGGAAACGATCCGATTCAAAATCCAAGCGCGCTTCCGACCGGCAAGAACTTCTACGGCATTGACCCGGATAAGTTCCCGACAAAAGCCGCCTGGGAAGTCGGAAAGTCTTTGGCGGACCAGTTGGTCATTGATTACTATAAAAAATACGGTAAATTCCCGGACACAGTTTCATTTTCAAGGTTCGGCGTTGAATTTATCCGTGACGAAGGCGCCCTTGAAGCCTGCGCGCTTTATCTGATGGGCGTTGAGCCGGTTTGGGATGTCAATGGAAAAGTGGACCCGAAATCGGTCAAAGTAATTCCGCTCAGCGAACTCACGATCACATTCTATGATGAAAAACAAAAGAAAGAAGTAACCATCAACCGTCCGAGAATTGATGTGGTGTACACGACCGCCGGCATGCGCGACGCTTTTGGCGACAAGTTGAAATTGATTAACGTTGGCGTGAAAGCTGCCGCAACTCAAGATGAACCAAACGAATGGAATTACGTTAAAAAGAATTCCGAAAAATTAAAAGCGGCCGGCCTTGAGAATATGATGTATTTCCGCTGTTTCGCCAATGAGCCCGGGAACTATGAAATCGGAACCGGAAATTTGGTGAGTGCAAGCGGTTCGTGGGATGATCCGCAAGCGATTGTAGATATGTATTTGAAAAACATGGGCTATGTTTACGGTGACGATTCGACATGGGGTGCCAGCGCTCAGGATTTACTCAAAGCGCTTCTTAAAAATGTCGACGCGTCTGTTCATGCAGATTCGTCCAATTTGTACGACACTTTGGACAACGATGATTTCTTCCAATACTTTGGCGCGCTGAACATGGCGACAAAGTATTTGCGCGACGACAAGAAGATGCCGGAAATGTACGTCGCCGACACGAAAAATGTCGGGCAAGACGCACGTACAAGCAGCGGAAAAATGTACGGTATGAAAGAATACATCAACATGGACCTGGAATCCCGTTATCTCAATGAGGAATGGATTAAAGGCATGATGGAGTCCGGCTATTCCGGGTCGACCATGTATTCAGAGTTTGTGGAAAACTTGTTCGGCTGGGCAGCGACATCGGACGGCGAGTTGATCAGTTATGAAAACTGGAAAAAAGTCTATGATGTTTATGTGAATGATTCGTATGAATTGGGACTTGATGATTATTTCAAAGAAAACCCATACGCTTACCAATCGCTCACCGCCCGGCTGATTGAAAGTATGCGCAAAGACTATTTCACCGCCCAAGATTTAAAAGAAACCGATCCGGTTGCTTACAACGAAAGGATGAAAGAGTTCCAAGCCATGCAAAAAGCATTGATGGAAAAATATATGGATTCCGTTATTCAAAGCGGTGTCGCTTGCTGTCATCACACTTGCGGTAATCCGTCTCTTGACAAATTCATTGCCGGACAAATGTCTGTTCTTGGAATTAATCCGGATGAATATGAGGATTATTGGAAGAATGTAGAAGATGCGACAGAGCGCGAAAAGCCGTCTATCTCTCCAAATCCATCAACCTCCTCCGGCGGCGGTTTCGGAACAGCGGCAGTTTCAAGCGGTCCGTCGGAGTCTTCCGATTCCGGTGAAACACCATCCGACGGGACGGACGCCAGCGGCGGTTACGGAACGGACGGCACCACCCCGGGAACACCGGGAGCGCCCGTTTCCGGATATGAAATGACTTCAACCATTCAAAACGCTGCGAATTCCATTCGCGACTTTATGACAAATCCGACGTTTTCATCGTCCAGCATTTTCGCCATTGCAATTGTGGTGTTGGTCATCGGCGCCGTATTCTACGGCTACCGGAAGAAAAATATTTGAAACTGCCGGAGTTTTAAAAAGTTGCCTTTTGGCAACTTTTATATTTTTTATGTTTATTCAAATAGGTGTTAAAATGATTGGAAAACAGAAAAAGTATGCATTCACCTTTTTGGTTTTAGTTCTTGTTATGGCTGTTGCATTTATTTCTATTTCTGCATTTGTCAACAATCAAACAATTAAATCATTTGACGATGTTCCCGGAAAACATCTGAATTTCAGTTTTATTAACGCTAGAGATAGTGTTCATTATCTTCCTCCGGGAACGGATACAATTGCTATTACGTCGGTTTCACCGGATGGCGACTATTTGTGGGATATAGCTCATGATCGATACCCGAATGCAAATACGACAAAAATATTAATCAGTCGAAACCCTGCAGGGCGAATTGAATATTATTTATTGAATGATGTCTCTAACATATCATTTAATACAACATCTCTTCCGCTTCAAATTGAAAAAAAATATGGTTACACCTTTATAATTGAAACGGATACGCGAAAAATGCTTGTTGGAAATCCTTTTGCTCATATTATTTCAGATTCTAATTCTTCTGAAAAGTTGGACCTGATTGTTACGGACATTCTTTCCGGAAATATTTCAGGAACAAAAGAGTTTGACGAAATATTAAGCTACACAGATGACGTTTCGGGCTATGCCGAAATACTCGTTTTTAAAGCAGAGAATCAAAGCAAATTTGATCAATATTACCAACGAATAACAATAAATGAAGACGGAACAATTCAATTAGAGGCTGTCATACTTCATCCGACCAAAGATGTAGAATATGACATGATCGGACTTTCGGAAGGTGCCAATGACGGCGTTTCATACACAATCGTGCCGTTAGATAATTCTGCTGTAAAGATATACCTTGAAGCTGAGAATGGAGGTGCTTTTATAACAGAACGTTCCAAATATAATCGTATTATCAAAAGTTATACAAATTCGTTGGAATGAATTTAAGACAAAGAGAGAAAGTTCCTTTTTCCCATTTTTTCATTATCCTTATTTTTGCGCCGTCGCCTCGCGCGTCATAATAACGCTTTTATTAAAAGTTAAAATGACAAGAGGCTGTTTTTGAACTCTAAAACATCTCCTTCTGAAATTATTTCAAATTAAATCATTAGCTTTAAAGATAACAATTGTAATCCAAAAACTATTCTTTATATAAGTTCCACCGCTTATATTTCCCTTCATGGAAGCAATGGCATTTCTGATTGTGGTGGGTATTCTGTCGAGTGTTTTTATATTCGGATTGAAGACCGGTATGGGCTGCGGATTTTCAAGTGTTAAATGGCCGGTGGTATTCGGGCTTTGCGCGCTTTACTTTGTGATTGCGCTTGTCGCCGGATATTTCATGGACGCGATTGACGTCACATCTTTTATGAGTTCACCGCTGGCGACCGGTATTCACATCACGTTGGCTTTATTCTTGGTTTTCGGCGGCATTTACACCATGAAAAAATGGAATGCCGGGTGCGATGTTTCCAAAAAGACGTTTTTAATTTTAGTTTTCCCATGCCCGGTTTGTATGGCGGCGCTCTTGGTTTCCTGTGTTGCGCTGTCCACCGTCGTCACCATTGACGGCGTTTTAATCGGCGCAATTGTCGGAATCGTCTTTATCATTTCAATTATTGTCTCAACGTTTTTCATGAAAAACTTGGGCAAAATCTCAAGCTATATCGGTATTCCGATTTCCGGAACACCGGACACGCTCGGATCTGTAATGGTTTTTATCGGACTTTTCTATTTGGCGGCCGCTGCCATGATTCCGGCGTACATCAGCGCCGGGGCGCAATCTTCCACGACGCCAACACCGTTTGGAACCGTGGAAATGGGTGCGCTTGCCGCAGCCTTTTTGTTGATTTTGTTCGGCGCGGTGATTACCAAAGCGGCGGACGGACAAATCAAAAAAAGCCGGTCCAAAACAAAAATGTCCTGACAGGACAAACGTTACGAATCAGCATTTGATGATTCCCAAATGATCAAATCAAATTCTCAATTTTAATCAATTTTATTTCTAAAAATAAGGCTCTCAATGATTCATTTGATTTGAGATCCTCATTTTGATTTTTATATATATGTTTATAGTAGACAGGGTTTTTTCAGGTAAAAAAAGATCAAAAACAAGTTTAGGTGAAATGAATGGAGATTAATTTTTTAACAGATTTCGGTTCCGCGATTTCGTACATCATGTATATTTTTTCAAATGCGCTTCTTTACCCGGTTATGATTTTGTTGATGCTTTTGGTCGTTGTCATTTTAATGATGACCGGCGAATACATCACGGAATATACTCGCCGCCACAAAGACGGAGTTGCATTTGAAAAAACATTAAACACTTTGTCAAAAGCGCTTAAAGAACCAAACGGAAATGAAAAAGCCGCCGACATTTTAAGAAACATGGAAGGGCAAGCCCAACTGGTGACTTCGTTTTCAAAAAATATTGCGGATTATGTGAAAGACGGTAATACTCTATCGGTCGGACGTTTGGCCGACGATTACGAAACTCGAATGGTGAAACGAACGGAGAAAACCAGAATCATTACAACTGTCGGCCCGATGCTTGGACTTATGGGAACGCTCATTCCACTAAGCCCGGCTTTGATGGGTCTCACCTCAGGAAACGTCGAAAACCTTGTGTCTAACCTCGTGATTGCCTTTGCAACGACCGTCGTCGGCTTATTCTCTGCCGGAATCGCTTATTGCTTAACCGTCGTTCGGTCCAGATGGTACTGGCAAGATATGATTGATATCGACTACATTATAGACGTTTTAGAGGCGAAAGAATGAGCCGCCGGTCAAGAAGAGGAGGGCGGGGCTCATCGTTTTCAAGAACAGAAGTTGAGAACCCGATGTCTTTTGTCGGCAACGTTTTTGATATTGCAATGGTTTTCTCAGTAGCCTTGCTGGTCGCGCTTGTGATGTCGTTTGGCATTTCGGAGCTTTTGACCAACGAATCCGTGACAATTGTCAAAAACCCGGGACAAGACAACATGCAAATCATCACGAAAACCGATGAAGGCATTGAAATCATGGAGATCAATGCCGAACAGCAGATCGGCGGCGGAATCGGCGATATTCTCGGAACAGCTTACCGGCTGGAAGACGGGCGTGTGATTTATGTCCCGGAAAACAATTCGTCAACACCGGCCAATATGACCAACAGTACCGGAAATAATACGGCAGGCACGACAAATAACAGCAGCGCGTCCTAATAATTTTCAGATTCAAGGGTTGAGATTCAACCTCAATCTTTGAATTCGTTTTCTTTTTTGAACATTTTTCATTTCTTTTTGATTTGATCAATTTGCCTGACAGCAAATTCAGTTATTATTACCCACTCAGATAATAGATATTATCAAAAAGAGTGCATATATATTCTAAAAATTCAATTATAATACAAGTTTGATTGTTTTATTTAATTTTATAAAAACATATCAAACGAAGTTATGATAAAGTAAAAATTATTATTTTCAAATATTAAATATTTAATTCCAGCAAAATAAACAATTTAAAAGATTAAAAAACAAAAACATTAACATTGTGGGATAAAATGATGAAAAAAATATTGACCCTATTCATATTGGTTCTTTTGTTCGGATCGATGATTCCGGCAATGGCCGACCCGGCGCCGCCGGAAAAAGTAAAGGTGGCTTACGTTTCTTCAAAAGACCGGAACATCAAAATGGCAGAAGCCATTCTGGCTGAAAACGCAACGATTGCGCAATATATCGAACTGACCAACTTTACCGGGACGACGTACGGCCCGGACGTCAAAACATATGATTTAAGCGGCTATGACGTTATTATTTTGGAAAGCTTGGTTGATTCTGTTTTTGCGGACTTAAAACCTGAACTGAACGATGCCATCGCAAATGGGACCGTGATTCTTGTACAAAGTACGACGGACCCGAAAACAACCGGAATGAACTGGCTTAACAAAACGGTCTATGAAGATTGCTTTAAATATCCGTTCAAAGGCAATTTTGAAATTCTCCTTCTCCAGTTGGCGAAAGATTACGGCGACTATACCAACGCTATTCCCGCCGTGGACAAAACATCTGTTTACGGCGTTTACCATCCGGACTACTACGCCGACAACCAGATTTTGTTTAAAAACGCGAGTGAATATTTGGCGTGGTATTCAACAGACCGCGGAGACGGATCTCACATTTATGACCCAACCGTCCCAACCATCGGCATTATGCCGTCCAGCAATTTAAGCGCGCTTGACCGTGACGGCCCTATTCTTGATTATTTGGTTCGCGAAATCGAAGCTCAGGGATGTAACGCTTTGGTCGGCACATTTGTCTCCAACGCAACAACCGATGTGAGTAAAACAGCGAATCATGAAAATTACATGATCAATGTTGTTGCTGATGGGGGCGGAAACTTCGAAAGCGGCGAAGTCATTGTCGATTCAGTGATTTCTCTTTGGCGCGGCGCCCGTCTGTTTTCATTAAATAACGAACTCGGACAGCAACAATTGGAATCTCTCGGCGTTCCCGTTTTAATCGGCGCCCAACTTTATGAAAACAAAACAAAAGAAGAATGGGAGAACTCCCCCTATGGAATTTTCCCGACGCAGATCGCGTATTTGGATTTAGCGGAACAAGACGGCATGATTGAACCGATTGTTATTGCCGCCAAACCCAAAGACCAAAATGGTTTCACAATCGATCGGAACGATCCGATTGATTATCAAGCCGACTGGATGGTACAGCGTGCCATCGGCTGGGGAAAACTGTCGCATACCGATAATGCCGACAAAAAAATTGTCATTCCGTATTATGCCGCCGAAGCCGGAAAAGCCAATATCGGCGCCGATCCGGACTACTATATGGACGGACCCGGAAGTATTCTGGAAATTTTAAAAGCGTTAGAAGCAGCCGGCTACGATGTCGGAAATGATCCGCTTCCCGCAAAAGAAGAATTAACCGACCTCATGGTCAACTATGGTTACAACGTCGGCACTTGGGCGCCGGGGCAGCTTAAAAAAATGGTTGACGACGGTTATGCCGTTATGCTTCCGGCGGACGATTACATCGCCTATTTCAACACGCTTGACACCGACAAAAAACAGGCTGTCAACGATTTGTGGGGCCCGGCTCCCGGAAACATCATGGTCTATGAAAACGAATCCGGAAAATATGTCGTGATTCCGGCACTTACCTTCGGAAATGTGATGATCACCCCGGCGCCGCTTCGCGGACGTGACCAAAGCGAAGCCGCGATGGCCAACACCAAAGATTACCCGCCGACGCACCAAATGCTTGCCGCTTACTTCTATTTCAGGGACGATTCCCAATATAATGCCAACGCTTTGGTACCGACTTGGTCCAACTTGGCGACGCTTCCCGGAAAGCAAACCGGACTTTCCGCCAAAGACTGGGCGGCGCTGATGATCGGAGACATGCCAATCATTCACCCGCTTCCGATGGACGCGACCGGCAAAACCGACAAAAGACGCGCGAACATGGCGGTTATTACATTCATGACGCCGGCGATGGTTCCGGGCGGCCTTTACGGCGATTTGGAATCCTTGGACGCCGAAATACAAAGTTACAAATCCGCCGGAACGGATGACGTTAAAGCGGCCATCCTCAATGAAATCATCCGATATTCCGGAAGTTTGGGATTTGATGCAAGTTTAAACATCAGCTGGAACAACATCAAGAATGATTCAGTTGCTGTTGACAAAACTCTGACGCAAATCGAAAAGCATATCCGAACCATTGAAAAAAGTTATATTCCGTACGGCGACCATACCTTAGGTATTGCGCCGACCGGAGATGAATTTGATGAGATGGTCGCCTCAATGGTGGCTCAAAACCCCGGTTTAACGGAAAACGAAGCTGAAAATAAAATCAATCAATGTACCGATGAAATAATAAATTTAATCAACGCTTTAAACGGAGAATATATTCCAATTGGAAGCACGGGAGACCCGATTAATAATCCGGAAGCGCTTCCGACCGGCAAAAATCCGATTCAAGATGATTCCCGAACAATTCCGTCCGAAACGGTTTTTAACGGCGTCGGCACTGTCCTGGCGAACGGACTCGTTGCCACCTATCAAAAAGAACACGGCGCCGGAAAATATCCGGAAAAGGTCGCTTTCCTTTTGTGGGCAGTTGAAACGACCCGTAATAAAGGGTCAATGGAAGCTGAAATCTTCTACCTGATGGGGACGAAGCCGATTTGGGGAACCGGATCAAGTGCCGGACGAATCAGCGGTGTCGAACTCATTCCGGGTTGGGACAAGCCGCGTGTGGACGTTGTGGTTGAAACATCCGGTTCTTACCGGGACACATATAGCCGACAAGTGATTTGGATTAACGAAGCGGCAAAATTGGCGGCAAATGCTCCCGATAACGGGCAGAGAAACTTTGTCAAAGAAAATTCTCTTGAAATTGAGCAGGCGCTCAAAGACAAAGGATACAACGAAACTTTTGCCAAAGAAATATCCACCGCCCGCGTTTTCGGACCGCCGCCGGGAGAATACACGCCGGGACTTGAAAATTTGGCCGGCAGCGGCAATGAAGGGAACGAATCCGATGTGGCAAACCTCTATATCAGCCGGATGAGCTACGTCTACGGCGTCAACCTGACGACGGACAAAGATGGAAACGATATTCGCGTCGATGGAAAAGCTGTCACCCAGTGGGGCGTCCCCATGCCGGATTTACTCAAAGAGAACTTAAAAGATGTGGAGATGGGCGTCTTTTCCAGAAGTTCCAACACTTATGGTCTCTTGGATCACCCGATGGTTGCATCTTACTTCGGCGGACTTGCTTCGGCCATTAAAGAGTCCGGCGGAAAACCGGACATGTACATCAACGACCAAAGGAACAAAGGAACCGATGTGACATCTCTTTCCGAATTCTTAAACGCTGAATTGAATTCGCGCGCTTTTAACCCGAAATGGATTGAAGGCATGATGGATTCCGGGTACGCCGGAACGGCCCACATGAACGAGCTTTTTGAAGCGCTCGCGGTTTGGAATATGGCAATGCCGAGCTTGGTTACGAGCGACACATGGCAAAAACTCAGCGACATTTATGTCAACGACGCCACCGGACAAGGTGTTCCGGACCACCTCAAAAATACAAATCCGTATGCTTACCAAGCGATGGTCGGAAATCTTCTCAACGCCGCCTACCTTGGCCAGTGGACACCGTCTCCGGATGTTTTAAAGCAGCTTGAAAAAGAGTATGTGGAACAAACGGCTTTAAACGGCGTCGTCTGTTGTCACCACACCTGCAGCAACATGAATTTCAACAACAAAATCATGAGCGGTCTCATGGCGTTGGATTTGCCGGATGATGTCAAAAAGCAATATGTCGATACAGTCAATGTGGCGCTGGATAAGAGTTATTCCCCGAGTTTAAGCCCGGAAAAGTCCACCGGATCGTCTTCCGGAACCGGAACCGCCAAAGTGGTGAACGGAACCGACACCGGCAACTCAACCGAAAACACATCCTCAACGACACCAACCGACGCAAACTCTCCCGGCTCGGGTTACGGTACGGACACAAGCACACCCGGACAGACCGGACCGCAAGTTTCAGGATTTGAAATGACGGTATCCGTTCAGAATGCCGCCTCCGCCGTCCGCGACTTTATGGCCAACCCGTCCGTCTCATCATCCAGCGTGATTGCGATCGCGATTGTGGTTCTCATCATCGGCGCCATCTTTTACGGATACAGAAAGAAAGGGGTTTGAAAAGAAAATATTGAAATGAAAGATTGAAAAGGAAAAGATAAATCATGGTGAAGGAAAATTCCCTTCACCTTTCTTTTTTTGAATGATTGGCGGGAACGAACGCTTAAAACGAATGGCTCCGCTGAAATTTATGATTATTACCACGGCTCGTTCTTAATGCCGAGTTTGTATCCGACAATGTTGGTTCCGACATGCAGAAGCGGCGTGATGATGATCACCGCAATGAGCGGCCAAAACGCTAACGTTTGGAAGAACCAAGTCCAAGAGGTCAGCATTGTCAGCAAAAAGGCGCCGATGAGAAAATCGTATTGGTCGACCAACGGGAAAGGCGCGCCGCGTTTGAGACCGATTCTTCTTTTGATGAAACTGAACGTCATGTCGCCGAGAAGCGCGCCGACCGCCAGAGACAAAATCGCGAGACAGGCGGACAAGTCAAGCGCATCCGGAATGCCGGTCGCTGAAAATCCGGGAAGCGCGATTCCGAAGAAATTAAATCCCATTTTGAGAAGAAAAATTTCAATAATTCCGACCAAAAAACCAAGGAGTGTTCCCGCGAAAAATCCGCGCCAGGTTTTCCCGTCGCCTAGAATCCGGCGGCCATCTTTTAATGTTTTTCCGCCGTCAATCGGACGCCCGCCGCCAAGAAGCGCGGCAAAGGAGTTGGGCAAATACGCAGGCAGCATAATCCAAACGCCGACCGCAACCGCTGTTACAATTTCAAGAAGCATAATCATCTTTTTCCATAATCACTAAAATATTTCAAATAATAATATGTTGCCGGTTCATCATTTTGGGACTTTTTGTTATTTATGATTTGTTTTCTTCGTTGATTAAATCACGGTACAATATTCTCAAAAAGTCGCGTTTGCTGTTAAGTATTCGGAATATTCTGACAACATTATTTTGAAACTTGTAATAGACAAAATAGTTGCCACAGATTAAATACCGGTAATTAAATTTAAGCCCTTTTCCAGAGGACATATCTTTTCCAAGCAAAGGAAAATCGGACAACTTTCCATAACAATTCATCAGATTGGCAATGTGATTGACAGCGGTTTCGGAACTGCCGGACACTTCCTCAATATACATTTTAATATCTTTTAAATCTAATTCAACGCGGGGAGTTAAAACAAGTTCTTTCATTCGACGCCCAACCTTTTTCTCATTTCCTTGTCGCTAATCCAATCGGCATCGCTTTGGATAGAATTTTCCGCGACCGCTAATTCCGATAACAATTGGATTAAAGCATATTGCTTTTCAAAGCTTTCGATGTCCATGATGACATATTTCCCGTAACCGTTTTTTGTCAGAAATACAGGCTCTTCGGCGGTGATGTCTTTTAATATTTCATTGTAATTTCTTAAATCAGATACCGGTTTTATATTTGGCATGGAAATTCCTCACAAATTTGGAATGTCGGGATCATAGATAAATTTTACGAATGATTTTGAGATAAATTTTAAGAAAAATATGACGCAAAATAAAGCTTAATCTTACAAAGATTAGGGGTAAAACTTAGAATAAAAATTGAATCAATTTTTTTCTTCCTTTTTATTCGGCAACAACTCCGCCAAAACAACGCTGACAAACACAATCGCTGCCCCAAGATATTGAATCGGAAGCAAATGTTCCGACGCGAACAGGTAAGCAAACAGCGCCGCAAACACGGGTTCCAGCGCGAAAATCAAACCGATGTGCGACGGCGTCGTATATTTTTGAGCGACGACTTGAGCGATGAAACCAAACGCGCTGCAGAAGACGCCGAGGAACAGAACCGGAATCCATAAGTCAACCGTACTTGGAATAAACGGGTCTTCAAAAACCAATGAAAAAATCAACCCGAAAAGAGCGGTGAATCCGAGTTGAACAATTCCGAGATTGAGCGGGTCAACTTCTTGGATTTCCACGAATCTTTTGGACAACATGATATGCGTTGAATAAACAATGGCCGCAAGAACACAAACCAAATCGCCAAGTCCGACGCCCATGCCGCCTTCAAGCGTCATGAGTCCGATTCCGATGGTGGCGCAAATGCTGGCCGCGATAATTTTCTTTTCCGGAAATTTTCTGTAAGCGACCGATGACATAATCGGAACGAAAATGACCGTGAGGCTGCCCAAAAAGCCGACGTTGGAAATGGTCGTGTGCTGGATGCCGTAGTTGACGCCGGCGAGCGTCAGAAACAAAAGAAAACCTAAGACGACGCCGCAGCGGATGGTTTTGGAATTGATTTTGGAAAAATGGCGGAAAAACAACAAAAGCGCAACGATAAAACCAACAGCGAAACGGAGCGCAATGAAATTAAAAATCGGAATGGACGCAACACCCGCACGCGTAAAAAGATAAGAGAGTCCCCAAAAAAAGACGACCATAAACATGAGCAAGTCCGCTTTTTTCTGAGAATCCATAAAACTTCACGGGTGATTAAATTTAGTCTTACCTTATAATTTTATCTATATGCCGTTATTTCTTTTACGGAAGCGATTCATATGAGAACACTTAAAACAATATAAAAACAATATAAAAACAATAAAATATTATGATGAGAATGTCAGAAGAGAAAAATATGAAAATTTAATAAATCAAAATTAAATCAGAATATTCAAAGGACGTGTCAAGTTGGCGTTTTCATTTTCCGATTCCAAAATGGCGGTTCTTCCGTTTTCGGAATTACCGGTCCGCTACCGGATCAATGCAAGTCCGTGGCAGCCGAAGGCATCTGATTTTGAATCCGGCGTTGAGTTGGCGGAAACACTGCTCGAAAAGGCGGTCGGAATCTACAATGAGAAAGCGTCGGAAGATTTTGTGGAATTTATGGCCAAAAATCCGGCCTCGAATTGGGCGCAAACCGATTTGTTCATCGAACTTGATAAGTATTACCGCCAATACATTCCTTTTTTGAACGAAAAGGGCGAACATTGTTTTTGGATGAACTTTTTTTGCCGGCCGGTCGGAAACTGGAAACTTCACCGGGTGGAAGTAAAAGCCGGGGGAACTTGTTATTTTTCAATCGGATTTAACATCGACACCGGGAAACGGTTTGATTTTTTGGTCAACGGCAAAGAATAATATTTTTCATCGCTTAATTTTTTTTCGCCGAACCGTCAATAATACGTTCAGCCGATTCTAATTTTGTATGTATTTTATATACGATTTGATGTATTATAGAATTTGCAAGTAATGATTTTAAAAATTGAGTTACTTCATTGTTGTAGATTCAGATTTACTTCTGTTTAACAAAACCAACAAGTAAATCAACTGTATGTCAAACAAAACTAAACCAACTGAATTAATAGTAAATAATAAAAAACAAAATAATGAGGAATAAAAAATGTTAGCTGTAATTGATAAAAATGAATGTACCGGATGCGGAGCCTGTGTGGACGAAAAAGAATGCCCGACCAACTCGCTTTCCATGGGAACTGAATACTCCGTTGTTGACAAAACAACCTGCACCGGATGCGGCGCTTGCGTCGATGTCTGTCCGACCGCTGCCATCAGCATACACAAAGCAACTTAAATGTTAAAAATCCAAAGCTTCAAAAAAGATATATAACTTATATGTCTTTTTGTTTTTTTCTTCAAATCTGCTTTTTTAATTGAATAAATATCATAGCCAATGTTTTATATGCCGACATTTTTTCGCCGAACCGTCAAATATACGGCTGACCGTTGCTGTTTTTTGCAAAACGTATATAAAATATATGCGTATTATCTGGTGTATATGATTCATGTAATACCGATTCGGAACATTACATAATCCAAAAAAGATGAAATTAAAGATAATATTTTGAAATTAAAATAATTGAGGAGGAGAAAATTATGCCAGCAGTTATTGATGAAAACGAGTGTACCGGATGCGGACTTTGTGTGGACGAATGTCCGAGCGAAGCGATTACCCTTTTGGATATCGGCGTCTCCCGCGTTGACCCGGCCGAATGCACCGAATGCGGCGCCTGCGTCGATGTGTGCCCGGTGGCGGCCATTACTTTAGAGTAAATATATGATACGAATGATACCGATCATTTCGGTTTCATTCTCTTTTCTATTAAATTTTGTATCTTAATTGGTTTATCTGTTTTTCATTCGAATTGTCTCAGATTCTAAATTTTTAAATGATCGTCCATCACCTTCATTAATTATAAATAGGGTAATTTCACCATAGAGGTTATTCTTTTTATGTTGTATTTATCGATTCATCTATTGATTCGCTTTTCAACTTTATAATTTAAAGGAGTCTACAATGTCGGAAACACAAGAAAAAAGTTCTCCATATCCGGTCATCAACGTGCTGGAATGCAAATCGTGCGGCAGATGCGTGTATGATTGTCCGAAAGGAGTTTTGAAAATCGGAACCGCTCTCAATGAACGCGGATACGCGCCGGTTGTCTATGCCGGTACCGGATGCACCGGATGCGCGAACTGCTACTACACCTGTCCGGAACCGCTCGCGATTGAGATTCACATTCCGAAAAAAACAAAATCGGAGGTCTGATTATGACGGTTCAATTGATTAAAGGAAATACGGCAGTCATCATCGGCGCCATGTATGCCGGTTGCGACTGCTACTTCGGATATCCGATTACGCCGGCCAGCGAAATTCTGCATGAAGCGTCCAAATATTTCCCGATGGCGGGCCGAAAATTCGTACAAGCCGAATCGGAAGAAGCGGCGATTAACATGGTTTACGGCGCCGCCGCCACCGGACACCGGGTGCTGACGGCATCGTCCGGTCCGGGAATGAGTTTGAAACAGGAAGGCATTTCCTATTTGGCCGGCGCGGAATTGCCGTGCGTCATTGTGGATGTGCAGCGGGCAGGCCCGGGTCTCGGCAACATCGGTCCCGAACAAGCGGACTACAATCAGATTGTCAAGGGCGGCGGACATGGCAACTACAAAAACATCGTGCTTGCACCCAATTCTGTTCAGGAAATGTGCGACTTGACCATCAAAGGATTTGAGTTGGCATTCAAATACAGAAATCCGGTCATTGTTTTAGCGGACGGCGTTTTGGGACAAATGATGGAACCTGTGGTGTTCCCGAAATCCGCCGTCGAGCCGAAAATCGATAATTCCTGGTCGGTCGGCGGAAACGCGGAAACCAAAAAGAATTTGGTCACCTCCATTTTCCTGGACTTTGACCAGCTGGAAGCGTTTAACAACAAACTCATGAAAAAGTATCAAACCGTTTTCGAAAATGAACCGCTCTTTGAAGAATACATGATGGAAGACGCGGACATCATTTTGGTTTCTTACGGCATCAGCAGCCGGATTTCGAAAAGCGCGGTCGATACCGCCCGCCAAATGGGCATTAAAGCGGGGCTTTTCCGTCCGATTACACTCTTCCCGTTCCCGGAAAAACGGTTGCAGGAAATTGCAGAGCGTAACTGTACGTTCTTGGCGGTGGAAATGAGTTCCGGACAGATGCGCGACGATATTATGCTGGCGATCCGCTGCAAACGCGATGTGGAACTTTCAAACAGAATGGGTGGAAACATTATTGAGATGGACAAAGTGATTCAGAAAATCAAGGAGATTGACCAAAAACAAAAGCAAAATCCGGGTCAATCTCAAAGTCAAAATCAGGCCCAAGACCAAAATCAAACCAAAAAGAAACCGGAGGCGAAATAATGGCAGGTGAAATCATCAACAGTCCGCAATCAAAAGCCGGAACCGGTTCTGTTGAAAAAGTCATTCAAAAACCGGCGAGCATGAACGATATTTATGAGCGAAAGGGCGGTGCCGCGCCGACCGCAACGCACTACTGTCCGGGATGCGGACACGGTGTGATTCATAAATTAATCGGGGAAGCGATTGACGATTTGAGTATTCAAGACCGCTGCGTTCTCATCAGCCCGGTCGGTTGCGCTGTTTTTGCGTATTATTACTTTGATTTCGGGAATGTGCAAACCGCCCACGGACGGGCGCCTGCTGTCGGAACCGGCATTTTCCGGGCGCAGGATAACGCGATTGTCATGTCGTACCAAGGCGACGGCGATTTGGCGTCAATCGGTCTGAACGAGACCATTCAAGCCGCCAACCGCGGTGAAAAAATGGTGGTTTTCTTCGTGAACAACACGGTTTACGGAATGACCGGCGGCCAGATGGCGCCGACGACTTTAATTGGTGAAAAAACCGTGACGTGCCAGGATGGACGCGACCCGAATTTTGCGGGTTACCCGCTTCATATGTGTGAGATTTTGAGCAACTTGCAGGCGCCTGTATTCATTGAGCGGGTGTCGGTGTCGGATGCCAAACACATCAAACGGGCGAAAATCGCGATCAAAAAGGCGCTTGAGATTCAGCGCGATGGCAAAGGATACGCTTTTGTGGAGATTTTGTCGGGCTGCCCGAACAATCTCAAACAGGACGCGAAATCGTCCGCCGATTTCATCAACGAGCAAATGGAAAAAGAATTTCCGCTCGGCAATTTCCGCGACCAGTCCGCTGATGTTTGTCCGATGGTCCGTCCGACAAGCGATTTTTCAACAAAGCGACTGATTGAAATTTTCGGAACATCGGATGCCGCTGTTAAATCAGATTCCAATGCCTTTGAAAATTGCCGGATCAAAATCGCCGGTTTCGGCGGCCAGGGCGTTCTTTCCATGGGAATTATTCTTGCGGAAGCCGGATGCGCCGGCGGCAAAAATGTATCGTGGTACCCGTCTTACGGTCCCGAACAGCGCGGCGGAACGTCCAACTGCTCCGTCGTTTTGTCCAAAGATCCGATCGGGTCGCCGGTGGTGTACGCCCCCGATATTTTGGTGGCGCTTAACCGTCCGTCTCTGGACCGGTTCGCCAAAGACGTCAAACCCGGCGGATTTTTGCTTTACGATTCCTCCATTGAAGGATTCGTGCCGCCAAAAGGCGTGACGACGATTGCGGTTCCGGCCGTTGAAATCGCGACAAAAGGCGGCTCTCAAAAAGCGGCGAATACGGCGATGCTTGGCGTGATCTTAGCGCTTAAAGCGACCGGGTTAACAGACGCCGAATTTGAAAAAGCGATTGCGGAGTCTTTTGCCGATAAACCAAAATTGATTGACATGAATTTGGCGGTTTTGAGAGCCGGAAAAGAATGGGCGTTGAAAAAATGATGAATTGATTGAATTCATCATTTCAAAAAAACGACCCTTTATTTTTCCTCAAAAAAAAGTGTCGCCATAACGCGTGTGTGACGGCACAGACGCAAAAAACAAATCAAAAGTCGCTCAACGTCTTGTTTTCCGCTTTTTTGTTTTTCATCTCATCCGCTTTTTCCATTTCAGCAATCACTTTTTTCATCAGTGTTGAAAACGGATAATCTTTGAAGTTTTCTTTAGCGACAAAAATTCCGCCGGTTTTGTTTTTGAAGTTCTTAAAACCCGAACTGTTTTCCGTTTTGTTGTCGATTTTTGTCTGATAAATCTCCAAACTCAACTGAATGTGTGTAAAAACGTGTTTGACCGATTTGTTTGTGAAAGTCCAGCCGGCCGCAAATGGAAAATCCGGTTCCGTTTTTCCGGCGTTTAAATCTCCGGCCGACCACGGAAATTCAAAAAGTCCCGACAAAAGGCCGTTTTCGGTTCTTTTCCGAATATAAACGCAACCACTTTCGTTTTCAACCCAGAACAAAGGCCCTGATTTTTTGACCTTTTCAAGTTTCACAATTTTCGGAATTTCGGTCACAAGATTATCTTTGAGAGCGCAGCAATCCGAATTAAACGGACAGCTTTTGCATTTCGGATTTTTGGGCGTGCAAACGGTTGCCCCCAAATCCATAATCGCAGATGTGTAATCGGCCGCACGCTTTTGGGGCATCAAATGCTGTGCTTTTTCTACAATTTCCGGTTTGATTTGATCGACCGGATCCGTCATCGAATAAAGGCGCGCGATCACCCGAATGACATTGCCGTCGACGACCGCTTCCGGTTTGTCAAACGCGAGCGATGAAATACTGGCCGCTGTATACGGGCCGATTCCGGGAAGTTTGATCAATTCAGAATATGTTTCCGGAAAAATCCCGTTGTAATCGGTAACAATTGCCTTTGCGCATTCGTGCAATTTTTTGGCGCGGGTGTAATAACCGAGTCCTTGCCAAAGCAAAAGAACTTCCTCAATGTCGGCGGACGCAAGCGATTCAATGGTCGGAAATTTGTCCGTAAACCTGTGAAAATAGGGAATAACTGTCTGAACGGTGGTCTGCTGAAGCATAATTTCGGAAACCCAAACCAAATACGGATTCGGATGCGCGCCGCGGACTCTCCATGGAAGGTCGCGCCCGTTTTCGTCATACCACGCCAGCAACTTAGATGGAAGGAAGGACTCTTCCGTTGTTTCCGGCTCCGATTCCGCTTCTTTCACCTTTCTTGCCATAAAATCATCAATTCAACTCTCTCTTATTTCAACACTTAAAATCTCAAATGCCGCGGATTGCATACGTTTTCCCGGTCGCAATCTAAAATTTCAGGTATTTGGTACCGGTTGAATTTATCCAGAAGATTTTCGGCACCGTACTTGATTTTAAATTCCAGTTCCTCCGGATAAAGCGGAATCGCCGAATAAATATGAATGACTTTTTCCGGAAGTTCGATTTTGACAAATTCTTCCGGCACGGTAATGGAATACACGAGCAGAGAACTCTCAACCGAAACAAACCGTGAAAACGGCGCGTCTTTGTTTGAAACCGTGTGTCCCCAGGAAACCCAAGTTCCGTCCGGAACCGGAAGTTTGGCAATCGTTTGAAGAACCTGAATCGGCCAGTTATTTTCTTCCTTTTCTAACTCATCCGCAAAAAGCGGCCAATATTCCGGCAGAAGCATCATCACTTCGGAAAACCGGAAGTCTTCAAATCCCGGCGGTACATCCATTTGAATTCGACTCATTCCGGCGGTGATTAAAAGATGATACGGACGCTCTCTGTTGGCTTTGACAACGTAAACATGAATCAAATCTTCAGTTTTTTCAATCCGCCCAATATCTTTTTCATCATAAAACCGCTTCAAATGGTCAAGAACCGTTCGGTCAGGATTTTCATTAGATATAAAAGATTCCTCTGCATTCATTTTTTTGTTTTCATTTTTTTGTTTTCATTTTTTTGTTTTCATTTTTTTGTTTTCATTTTTTGTTTTTATTTTTTTTGTTTTCATTTTTTGTTTTTATTTTTTTTGTTTTTTATTTTTTGATTATTGTCCGATATTTTCATAATACAAGTCAAACAGTTTCGGGCAAATGTTTCGGAGTGTTTTCGGGTCGTCTTCGTCCCAGTTGAGTTCGATTTCAATCATCATGAAATCGTCCTCAAAAGTGTCAAGGACGTCATAAAAGTCTTCTTTTCCGGTGGCTTCTTCATACGAATCAAGGGCAGCGTATAAGATTTCTTCATTTTCCGGATATTCGTTTCGTCCCATTTTTGAGCAAACTTCGTAGAGCGAATCCGGATCCTTAAGAGCGTTTTCATACACGTCTCGTCCCTGCGAAATCAACCATGCCCGAAAAATATCAAATTCATCGTCGGTGCATCCGCCGCAGATGATATATGCTGCCGCCCACAGTTCCGGATTATAAGAGTTTTCCAAATATTTGTCGAGCCGGTAGTCAAATCCCAAAATATCCTCAATCGGGCGAACCGAAAGCTCGGCAATCAAACTGTCCAGTTGATCTTGGGGGTCACCGCCTTTTGTTTTGTCAATCAATTCCCAAAACAAGTCTTCCGACATCATGTCTTTTCTTGAAACCATTTTCTTCATTCCTTTACGCTTATAAATATTTTAAAAATTTAAATCGGTCAAACAAGAGCGAAATTAAACAAATGTGAATAATATGAATAACAACAAATAAACTACAAATAAACTACAAATAAACTACAAATAAACTACAAATAAACTACAAATAAACTACAAATAAACTACAAATAAATTAAAAATAAATTACAAATAAACAACAAATAATGGATAAACTTCGAATAAATAATGAATGAATTGAAATAAACGATGAAATAAAAAACGAATGATTGAATAAATATTCATCCGTGAAAAATCTTAATCCAATTCCAAATTCCACGGGAGGGAATTAAACGGACTCTGCGGGTCTTGAATCAGCAATTCATGATTTTTAACGGCTGTTGTTCGTTCCCGAAACGAGTTATTCCACAAAAGGCATCCGGTTAAATATGAAACGGATAATTCGTCCCAAGATTCAAATTCTTGTTGAAGGACAGCCGCCGCCGGCATTATTGAATCCCACGCTTCCTCTTCGCCGATATACCCGGCCGCAAAACCGAGACGGCAGACGTAAATAAAACAGCTGAGGTCCCATGCCAAAACACTTGTCACCAATTCGGTTGCGATGATCTGTTCCCGTTTCAATAAATGAAATGCGGTCTCCATGGATTCTAATTGCGGAATTAATGTGACGATTGTGTCGCCGTCTTCATTTTCTTGCGTGAATTTTTCGATTTCCATTTTCCACTCATGCCACGACAGCGGCAGAATGTTTTCAAGGACGATATCATAATTGAGATGCTGCCCTTCATACCAAAAGTAATCCAAAGTTTGAACCAGTTCGGCTCTGGAATTAATTTGCCATTTCTCCGACAAATGCGTTTGTGCCTCTTCCCGACTCATATTCAGCCGTAAAGAGTCTAAACATTGCCCTTCTCGAAGGGAGATGTGCGCCGCCGCCGTCAGCGCCCAATATTGAGCTTCCCGAAGCGTTAAATCTTCACAAAACAACAGTTCACTTTTTGGATTTTTATCCGGCAAAACCGACCAATAATCCAGGCGCGCTTCAATTTTTTGAACGGCAAAAGTTGCGCTTTTGCCGGAAATATCGTTATCGGAATACCGGTCAATATTTTGTCCATCCACGCCGTCCGCCCACATTTCTTTGCCGTCCGCATTTCGGAAATAGATCACGGACTCCGGATAGCCGAAAACTTTGAGAACGAATGTCATCGGTTTCATCAGCATCGGCAAATTTAATTTTTCAAAACCGGCGGTTTTTAAAGCGGTGGCGACAAGCGGTTTTATGAATTTAAAAAAATCTTCTTTTGAAAAGGACGGGCCTTTTGAAATGTCAAAAACCCAACTTGGAAACAATTCGGAAGCTAAAAATACGGTGTCATTGTCGGCGTTTTCTTTAAAATATTCTTCCCAAAGCGCATTCGAGTCCGACTCTAATGGTTTTTGGGAACAATATTTTTGAGAGATGTAGCCGCCGTTTTTGATGAGGATATTGATAAATCCTTCTTCGTAACAGGCAAAGATTTCAATTTCGTGAATCAGAATATTCGTGTGATTCGTTTCTAAATTTTGAAACATTCTCTCAAAAACATCTTTCAGTTTCTGACACGTCTCGGAAATATCAATCATGCCTGTTCTCGCTCTGTTATTTTTTCGGCTGGTCTTCAAAGGCTTTGATTTTGGTATCGACGCCGTTTAATACGTTTTTAAAATCCGAGTCTTCCCACATCGATTTGTAATCGACGTCTTGAAGCGCCCATTCTTTGGACTCTGCGTTTGCTGAAATGGCTTTTTTCAAATATTTCAAGCTTTTTTCTTTTTCGCCGACGACTGCCAAAATGCCGCCGATTCTGAACCAAGCGTCCGGCAGGTCCGGAATCAATTTAAGCGCCATACTGAACGCTTCTTTAGCGTCCTGCTCCCGCCCGAGCGTCATTAAAAGTTGTCCTTTGTCGTACCAAGCTTCCCGATTCGACGGGTCTATTTGGATCACCGTGTCAAATGATTTGACGGCGTCATCGAATTTTTCCATTCGAGCTTCCGTAAGCGCTTTGTTGTAAGCGGCGCCGAAGTGTTTTTTATCCTTTCTTAAAATAATGTCATAGGCATTTTCAGCTTCCGGATATCGTTTCAATTCCATCAGCGTATTTCCTTTGTTGAAGATGGCGTCTATGTTTTCGCTGTCCGCCAAAATTGCTTTGTTATAACTGTCAATCGCATCTTCCATGAGTCCGAGTTCCGATTGAATCAATCCTTTGTTGTAATAGGCGTCGCTGTCATCCGGATTGATGACGGTTGCTTCGTCATAGGCGTCCATCGCTTCATAATATCGGTTCAGCGAGTGAAGCGTCAGTCCTTTGTTGTACCATGCGTCACCGTTTTTCGGGTCTTCTTCAATGACACTTTCATAATACTGAAGCGCCTTTTCGCGTTCAGCCAATTGGTTGTACATATATCCGGGATCGGCGGTGGATTCATATTTCTTACCGAGCTGGACGGGCGTTTCACCGAATTCCGGGTCTGAAACTTGGTTTTTTTGAATGTTTTCATCGTTTGTCATTTTTGTCACATTACCTAAGCATTAAATGAATAATCTGAATAACTATCTAAATGATAATAAGAATCTTTATCCGATTTTCGATCCGATTTATCTACTTTCCAATTAAATGTAACCTTTTAATCCTTTTGGGTCATTTTTTCATCGACACATTTAAAAATTTGGCCTCGCTTTGTTTAGCCATTTAGTAAGAATTGATTAATATTGGATAAATCATAAAGACTCAATTTCAAAATCAGGATGGAGTAAATCATTATGCTTATTGTTATGTCCCTTGGCGGCTCTATTTTGGCGGGAGATTTAGATCCCCTCCGTTTTAAAAAGTATGCGGACGCTCTTTTGGAAATGTCAAAAGAACACCACCTTTTGATTGTAACCGGCGGCGGCGTTTACGCGCGCAAATATATTGAGGCGGCGCGCGGCGTCGGCGCGGATGAAGTCACCTGTGATTTTATCGGAATCGATGTGACCCGCCTCAACGCAAAACTTCTCATTGCCGCCCTCGGCAGCGCGGCTTACCCCGAAGTTCCGCAAAATTACAATGAAGCCGCGATGGCGATGGAATCCAAAAAGATTGTTGTTATGGGCGGCGTTCTCCCCGGACAAACAACGGATGCGGTTTCCGCCGCGCTTTCCGAATACTTAAAAGCCGACCTTCTCATTATTCCGACATCGGTTGACGGCATTTATACGGCCGACCCGAACGTGGACAAAACCGCCAAAAAATATCCGGTCATGACGGCGACCGAATTGGTGAACTTGTCGGCCGGAATGTCTTTGAAAGCCGGCTCCAAGTCTCCGATTGACCCCATTGCCTGCAAATTGATTGAGCGGGGCGGTATTCGGACAATTGTGATGGACGGGCGAAGGCTGGACGATTTGGTGGAATTGGTTAAAGAGGAAGCGA
The DNA here is from genome assembly GCF_032594115.1 of Methanolapillus millepedarum. Taxonomy (NCBI): domain Archaea; kingdom Methanobacteriati; phylum Methanobacteriota; class Methanomicrobia; order Methanosarcinales; family Methanosarcinaceae; genus Methanolapillus; species Methanolapillus millepedarum. Next base: position 1,712,866 of record NZ_CP131060.1, on the reverse strand, counting down.
AAGGGCCTCAAAAAGAATCTTGTGGGACGATTATTGTTCCTTAAAAAATTCCGAAGCGCAGCGGAGGAAATTTTCAATGGCGATAGGAGTCTGTTTCTGAAAGTTCGCTTCGCGAACGGCTCCCTTCGGTCGCTATTCTTTTTTTCTTATTTTGGGCGGGCGATAGTGTGCGCGCGGTATGGCGTGAGGTTTTATTTTGAGGTTTAAAAATCCGTGCATGGTTTTTAAAATGAAATCAAAATCGTCCTAATTTTTATCAATAACTTTTACCTTTTTCTTTTTAGTGAGGAATTTTTGTGGACAAATTAACGCCCGAACAAAGAAGAAAGAATATGCAAGCCGTCAAGAACAAAGGCAGCAAAATTGAACAAATTCTTCAAGAGGCGCTCACAGAAAGAGGATATACTTTTACAATAAATGATTCTTCGGTTGTTGGGAAACCGGATATTGTTTTTCATGAGGAAAAAATTGCTGTTTTCTGTGACAGTGAATTTTTTCATGGTTGGAATTGGGAAGTTAAAAAGAATGAAATAAAAACCAGAAGGGAATTTTGGATTCCGAAGATTGAAAGGAATATGGAACGAGATGCTGAGGTTAATAAAGAGTTGCAGCGAGATGGGTGGATTGTTTTGAGGTTTTGGGGAAAAGATATCAAAAAGAATACGGGTGAATGTGTTAAGGAGATTGAAAGGATGGTTTGGGCTTTCCAGGTTCTTCGAAAATAATTTTATTAAAATTGCCAAAAATATAATATAAATTAATGTGTATAAAGGACATGGACATGTCTTCTCTAAAAGCCGTTGACTTTTTTTGTGGTTCTGGTGGAATGACCTGCGGGTTTAGAAAAGCCGGAGTAAAAGTTCTTGCAGGAATTGATATTGAAGAAAAATGTCGGAAAACATATGAATTCAATAACGAGGGATCCAAATTCATTCATGCAAATATCAAGGAATTAACATTTGAAGGATTGGAGAAAGAAGTCAAAATATCTCAAAATGATAATGATTTAATTTTCATTGGGTGTAGCCCTTGTCAGTATTGGAGTGTTATTGCGACAAAAAAAGAAAAATCCAGCGAAACAAAGAATTTGCTTGTAGATTTTCAAAGATTTGTTGACCATTATAATCCTGGTTATGTTGTTATTGAAAATGTTCCCGGGATGCTGACTCGAAAAGATGAGAGTCCGTTGGATGAATTTTTGAAATATTTATCTTCAAGGGAATACTCTGTTGTTTATGATGTTGTCAATGTTTTTGAATATGGTGTGCCGCAATCAAGAAAGAGATTTATTTTAATTGCGTCCCGTCTGGAAAATAAAAATAAATTAAAGTTTCCGGAAGCTGATACCAAAAAAAATCCTCCCACTGTTAGACAATTTATCGGAACAGGGTGTGGATTCAAAAAAATTCCGGCAGGTCACAAAGATGATACCGACTTCAATCACACATGTGCAGGACTCGGCGAGAAAAATATGAAACGGCTTCGTGTAACGCCCCACGATGGTGGAACCCGGATGGCTTGGAAGGATGATAAAGAGCTTCAATTGCTTACATACATTGGTAGGGATAATTGCTTTAAAGATTCTTATGGAAGAATGTTTTGGGACAAGCCCGGTCCAACAATCACAACCAAATTTTTTAATATTAGTAACGGAAGATTTGCTCATCCCGAACAAAATCGACCGATTTCAATAAGGGAAGGGGCAACTCTTCAAACATTTGACAAAGATTATTTATTTTTTGGAACTTCACTTGCTTCCAATGCAAAAATGATTGGCAATGCGGTTCCGCCTGAGCTTTCAAAAAGAATTGCAAACATGATATGCACAATTCATCAATAATTTGCTTAAGGAGATTAATAATATGCCACAATTTAGAGCCAAAGCCCGTGCAGTAGATTTACTAGGAAAAGGACAAATTTCAGATTTACCTACTGCAATCTCTGAATTGTGGAAAAACGGATATGATGCTTATGGTGACAACCTCGAAGCTTACCTTTATTTAAAAGGTTATAAAGATGTAAAAAAGCCATTCTTTGTGATTTCCGATGATGGAAAAGGAATGTCTCAACAAGACATATTAGAAAAATGGATTGTTCTTGGAACGGATTCAAAATCGAGGGATGTTGTAGATATTAAAGGGGAAGAGACCCTTTGGAAACCTCCCCGAATAAAAATGGGTGAAAAAGGTATTGGTCGTTTATCTGTAGCCTATCTCGGCAGTCCAATGTTAATGCTTACAAAAAAGAAAGGACAACCATTACAAGCTTTATTTATTGATTGGAGAATTCTTGAAAATTTTAATTTGTATATTGAAGACGTTAATTTTCCACTAAAAGTAGTGTCGACAAAAGATGATTTTGTGTCAGTTTTTTCACAATTGAAGGATGAATTCTTAGATAATTTTGGGGATGATGATTCTTGGAATGATCAAATCCAGTTAAAAAAATCTATAATCTCTGAAATAAATGAGATAGAGTTGCCTTCTTTTTTCTCATCTCAATTTGTAGATCCGTTCATTAAATCTTCAACTGAAACACACGGCACAAAATTTATTATTTTTAATCCTGATGATCAACTCACAGGATTGTCGTATTCCGGAAAAGAAGAATTGCATCCGGAATATGCAGCTTCAACACTGGAAATTCAAAAAAGTCTTAGCGGTTTATTTAATGTATTTAAGGAAGATAATGAAAATAATAATGTTTCTACAAAATTCATTTTGCTTAGTGAATATGAAGTAGATTTAATTGCAAATAAAGATTTTTTTATGTCTTTAGATTTTGTAAAATGTGATCATTTGATTGATGGTTCTTTTGATGAAAATGGTCAATTTAAGGGAAAAATTAGAATTTATAATGAAAATATAAGTTATGAATTTAGAGCAAATCGAAAACCTGGGAAAACTCCTTATGGATGTTTTAATTTAAAAGTAGGTGTTGTTCCCGGCAACCCTACCGAATCAAAGTTGCCCGGTGCCGAACTTGATTATTTCAATAAAAAACTTGAAAATTTTGGTGGGCTTTACATCTACCGAGATGGATTTCGTGTTTTGCCATATGGGCGCTCAGAACATGACTTCTTAAGGTTCGAGGATAGGCGATCTAAAAATGCAGGTACCGCCTTCTTCAGTCATCGAAGGATGTTTGGATACATTGAAATATCACGAAATGGAAACAGAAAACTAACTGATAAAGCTGGTAGGGAAGGGTTCATAAATAATATTGCGTATCGAGAATTTAAAACAGACCTCGAAGCGTTTTTTAAGGACCTTGCATACCAATATTTTGGAACTCATGCAAAATCAAATATAAAGTCTGAACAAAAAGATAAACTGACTGAAGCTGCAAAAAATGAGAGGCTGGAGAAAGAAAAGGAAAAAAAACTCCGGGCAGAATATGTAATGAATTTAAAAGAATATCCTCAACAGCTGGCAACATTAGCCAAAGAGTATGGCCACTTGATTGAAATGTTCGCAGAAAAACAAAATCAATCAAAATTAACTTTTGAAAGTATGAGAGATCTGTTAAAAGATATAGAAGTTTGCAAGTCTAAAGTTAAAAAGCTAGAATTAAAGGAGCCGGTCCGTTTTTCACTTACTGAAACTCAGCAAAAAAACTTATTTAATTATAACAAAGAATACAGCAAAGTGTGGGAATGCAATATTGAGGAATCACAGCCTGTAATTGAAAATATAAAAAGTCGTCTTAACGATTATGAATTAAGTAAAGAGTTTGATGAACGTTGTAATCGCCATAGAACTACCTTATCTCAAATTTTTGATGAAGCTGCTGACGAAATAAAAAATTCTGTTTTTCAAAAAATTGAAAATATGATTAAAGAAGAAAAAAATATTTTTTTAACTGAATTTGACAAGTTTACTTCTAATCTTGTTACAAGAAATATTAATTCAAATCTTAATAAAAATGAGATTGTTAAAAACTCTTCAATATTGGATAATTTTTATGATGATTTGCAAAGCAGAGCTGATGATAAGATAAAACCATTCATAAGTCATATCAATGGATTGAGTTTTGAAATAAATGAAGATGAATTGACTGGATTTTATAAAATACGATATGAAGAAATTTTAAAACAATGGGATCAAACAAAAGAACTTGCACAGTTGGGAATTGCTGTTGAAATTATTGATCATCAATTTAATGCTCTTTATTCGGATGTTTCAAATTCAATTAAAAACATAAAAGTATTTATTCCAAATGATCCCAAAGCATTAGACATATATTCTGCTTTAAAAAATTCATTTGAGCATTTAGAAACAAGATATAGGTTGATGTCTCCTTTGTACAGAACAACCGGAAGAGTTCGTAAAAATATCCGCGGAGATGATATCAAAAGGTATTTGGATTTATTTTTTAAAAATATGCTTGCAGAACAGCAAATATCTTTTGATAGCTCTTCTAATTTTAATAATGCTTCATTCTTAACTTATGAATCAATATTATTGCCTGCATTCATAAATGTCATTTATAATGCTGTTTATTGGTTAAAATCTTCCGAACATAAAAAAATATATTTAGATTATGATGGTGCGTCCAAAATTTTAATTATAAACTCAGGGGTGCCCATTGAGGACTTTTATTTGGAAAAAATTTTTGAATTATTTTACTCACAAAAACCTAATGGTCGGGGAATTGGTTTATTTTTAGCAAAAGAAACACTTCAAAGCATTGGCTATGATATGTATGCTACAAATGACCCGGAATTTAATTCACTTAAAGGAGCTTGCTTTATTATAAATACTAATTTTGAAAAGTTATAAGACTAAATTTGATGAGGGATATATATTACAGGAACAGATTTTAAAACAGTGGCCAAATCAATTATGGATGATTCTATAAAGTCTGCAATATTTATTGATGATCGGATCCCTTCTTTATTCAGTAATGATAAAGATGAGGAGGAAATTTGTAAGCCTCTCTATGAGTCATTCCAATCAAAATCATGTTCTTTGGATTTTTTTAGATTTGATAAGGAAAGTTGGAAAAGTAAAGAAAAATTAATCTTTCACCGAAAAGATTTGTTGATATTAGATTGGGAGTTAAATGAATCCCCGGATTTACCATATGAATCCACCCTTGAAATAATAAATACAGCAGTTTCTACAGATAATTTACACTTCGTATGCATCTATTCTTTAGAAGGAAATGAAATCGATCGCATATTCTATAAAATATTAGCATATTATTCCGGAAATTCTGAAGGTAAAGACAAAGAATTGATAGATAATTTGAAAGAGATACTTGAATTTAATAATATTGATTCCGGAAAATTTTTAGAAAAAATATCTTCAATAATAAAAGAGAAAACTCTTAAAATAGAGACAAAGAAAATAGGTGAAAAGTTAAAAAAAACATTTGAAGATGAATGTGGGGATAAAAGGTTATATGGAATATTTAGAAAATTCTTAAGTGAAAATTCTAATAAAATGAAATATTGCGATGAACTAGATAAACTTGGATTTACACTTAATTCCAGAAATGACGGTTTAATATATTAGAAAGATACATGCGATGTTTTTATAAATATTGACCTTCAAAAGAATTACCTTCAAATTAATAACACATTTTTTACTGTATTTGGGAAAAAAACAGCCAAAAAATCAGGCGGAGTGCCGGCTGAGGATATATATAATGCATTTTGTGAATCTGTAATTTCCGGCAATAAGAATTTTCTTACATTAATGAGTTTGGAAATGAGAAATCAGTTGTTGGCAAATTCTTCATTTATTGGTAAAGATTTAAGTCAAATAAATGAGAACGTTTTTTTCCACTATATGGAAAATGCAGATTCTGATGATGTTTTTAATGAGTATCTTATAGATCTTTGGAAGACTTATAATACCTCCTCTTTTTATAAAAATAAACCAAAAATGCTTCATAAAAATGTTTTAAATGATTATAAAGTCGTCAGAAATTTAAAAATGGATGTAGATGAAAAAGGCTTAGCAAAATTAAATTATTATTATAATATGAATCATCAAACCGAAATAGATAGAAACATTCAGTTTGGAGATATATTAAAAATGAGAAGCAAAGATCAAAATAAATACATACTTTGTATAACCCCTCATTGTGATTGTCTCCACCCCGATAATATAAATGGTCTTTATTTTTTTGTAAAAGGTAGTGAAACAGGTATTGGTAATGGATTAAAAGCGCCAGATGCGGAATATATTTCATTTATAAAGTCTGATAAAGAAGAAATAGTATGTATTGAGTGGAGCCTTAAACCTTTTACGATATACCTTTGTGCAGAACAAAGAAAAATAAATGGTTCCCATTCCATTCTTTATATGAATAATCCATGTAAGGTTCAATATGTTGCTTCTTTAAAAGATAATTATACACAACGTATATCGAATCAAGCATTTTCTCACTCATCAAGGGTTGGTATTCCTTTTGTAAAAACAAATGGTGCCAACTCAGATAGTAGTAGCTCCTGATTCAAAATCCAAAGTATCGAAGGGGAAAAGGTTGAAGGACCATCTCCTTCAAAGACCCTCCAACCACCAAAAATTCAACGCTTACTCCGAGAAAATCAAACGCAGAGCGTTTGATTTTTCGGGACGGTTTGCTTGAATATTTTTAAAAATGACGGATAGGTTCTTGTTTTTTCAAAAAACCGCCCATGTGTTTTCTGAACTCAAAACGAAAATGTGCTGCCGTAACGCGCGCATGCCGCCGCTCAAAAAAACAAAAAGAAGAAAAGAAAAAAGAAGAAAAAGGAAAACAATTCTCACTTTCTCTTATTCTACCGGCACTTCTCCACGAAATCCCCGATCGGGAAAGACCCCGGATGCATTTGCATGTAACCGGCCATCACATTGTATTCGTAAAGCCCGTCTTTTTTGTCGGAAATGCCTTTTCCGCGCGACATTTCATAACCGAACTTCGCGTCCTTTTCCGGCGTCGTCAGCGAATAGTGGAACTCATGGGCCCGGATGGTTTTGTTTCCAAACGGCGGCGACGGCGACAACGGTTTTGCTTCAACATAACCGAGTCCCTGAAGCTTTTTCGTGATTTCGGATTCAGCCGGCAAAATGTCTGCCATTTTAAACGTTCCGTCGTCCGTTGTATAGGATTTGCACAAGTAGGAAAGTCCGGCGCCTTCGCCAAACATCGGAATTCCGTCAGCGGCTAATTTTTTGAGCTTCTTTGTCGCCGGCGAATCCGCCAGTTCCTGAATACAAAATTCCGGGTAACCGCTTCCGAAATAATAACCGTCGGCTTCCGGAAGCTCTCCCTTGGCGGGACTGAAAAAGACAAGTTCCGCGCCGGCTTTTTTGAGAGCGTTTAACATGGCCGGATAATAAAAACAAAAGGCTTTGTCTTGCGCAACGCCGATTTTTACATCCACGTCGTGCAGCAGATGCGGCGCCGGTTCCGGGCGCTTCTTTTCGTAGTCGGCAGCAATTTTTAAAATCAAATCGATATCCATATTTTGTTCGACAAAATCAGCCAGTTCCGAAAAATCAAAATCGGATTCATCCGGCATATGAAGTCCCATGTACCGTTCCGGAACAGCGATGTTCACATTCCGGGGAAGCGCGCCGACGATCGGGATTTTTCCGTCCAAAGATCCCTTGATCAATTCCAAATGACGCGGGCTTCCGACTTTATTGAGAATCACGCCCGCAATTTTCACGTCTTTGTCAAATTCAGCATAACCTTTCAACATCGCGGCCGTGCTTCTTGACATGCCGTGAACGTTGACGACCAAAAAAACCGGAACGTCTAATGTCTTTGCAACGTGGGCGGCACCCGAAATTTCGGTCGAATCCATGCCGTCAAAAAGCCCCATCACGCCCTCTACAATCGACAAATCCGTTCCCGACGACGCGCGCAGATACGTGTCCAAAACACCGTCTGTCCCCATCATGTAGGTGTCCAAGTTGAGAGATTCGCGGCCGCAAATCGCTGTGTGGTAACTCGGGTCGATGTAATCCGGACCCACCTTAAACGCCTGAACGCTTTTTCCGCGTTTTTTAAGCGCCGCCATCAGACCCATCGACGACGTTGTTTTACCGACACCGCTGTTCGTTCCCGCAATCAAAAATCCCTTTGTCATGGTTTCACCTTTTTGTCGATAGGAATATCAATATCAAAAATAAAAAATAAAAAGTAAATTGAAATCAAATCGCAAAAGAAAAGAAACCTCTATCACAAATAAATATTTCCCTAATTTCATCAAAAAATGATAGCAATGAATAAAAATGACAAAATAAATGGAGTAAAAATTAAAAAATAAAAACTTAAATCTGTGAGATTTGTTCTTCAATATTTTAGATTTTGAAATAAACTTCATTTTGAACGGAAGAATTCAAAAATAAAAAAGGCCGGCGGAAAATTTTTTATCCGAGTTTTGACGTTCCCTTTTTTATTTCCAATTTTGAATTCTTCGATTCTCTTTTTATTTTTTCATCACAAAACCGGCGAAAATGATTTGAACGGCCAAAATCAGACACATTGGAATTGTCTGCAGGTCCATTAAAATCATTTCTCCCTTCAGATTTTCTGTTGTCAGGAAGAAAATCATCAAGAAAAGGCCCGGAAGAATCCCGAACAGAGCGGCGATATTCTTCTTTTGGTTTATTTTATCGGTTTGAGATTTCATTTTATATTTTTTGTATCGGTTCACCGCAATGATTCCGGAGGTTAAAACGCCCGCTATGGACACGACCAGGTTCAACAACGCCCAGTTGTCATTCGAAGATTCGGGAACCGGCGGTTCAAGCTTTGGCTCTTCGGTTGAATTTGGTGGAAGTGTAAAGCCTTCAGATTCATTAATTTTGATGGATGCATTGCCTGTACCGTTACCTGTACCGTTGCCTGTACCATTGCTTTCTGATGGCGGCAATGTTTCTTGTGTCCATTGCGCTTCAAAAACAATGTCCGACGCATCAACGGTATAAACTGCCAAAGCATCGGCAATATGGTCATCACCATGCGCGTAAATCGTTCCGTTCGCATCATCTCGAATTTTAAATCCGGCAAACACACAATCTGCTTTTGTAAAATCATTTTTCAAAACATTGACCGTTGCGCCGTCTAAATAGGGTGACTGCGCATCCGCCATCGTCCCCGCTCCACCATTGGCGTCATAAGTTGCCGTGTATGTCGCTGGCTTATTGTTATTGTATAAAACGGCCCAATTTCCAAATCCGACGTTTTCGGAATGGACAGAAAGAATCAAACCGCTTCCATCATGAATATCCAAAACATAACTTCCGGACACACCCGTATAATTCCACGTATATGCGTCGCTGCTTGTTGTTTCAGTATCCGCACCCGCCAGCGGGAATGTACCGTCGGCAGGCATCGTATAGGAGATTATTTTTGAAACACCCGCTCCAACCGCAGTCGGATAGGCCGGCCATTCCGTATCTTGATTGAATAAACGAAGATTGGCGGAATCGCCGATATTTAAAATGCATAAGTTACCGACAGCAGTCAAATCACAATAGGTTCCAACACCGATTGCTTGAGCCTTCTGCCCGCCGTAAGCTGTTACGCTCGCATTATCTTTAACAGTGATATTTCCGGACGGATTATCTAGGAAAAAACTGTAAGATGCCCCGATTCCGGCACCGCCCAAAGAATGAAGAGTTCCGGAACGGTTCAATTTTCCGCTGCCGCCGATTGCGACAACTTCCGCATAATCCGAGATTGTAATCTGTCCCATGGTTAAATTATCGTCATCATCAACAGCATATACCCCGCCATCCGATCCGGCACCGATTCCCGCGGAAGCCGGTCCACCGATTGCTTTCACCGTTGAATTTCCATCAATGAAGATGTTGCCGCATAAGAGTATATCCCCGTAACTGCTGTAACAATTTCTTCCGGAGCCGATGCCGGCGCCGCCCATCGTTGTTCCCGTAGAAGCTGAAACAAAACCGCCGCCGGTTGCGGTGACACTGGCATTTTCCGAAATCAGAATCTTTCCGGGACGGATGAAATTGTAATCTTCATCCGTCACCCAGACACCGCCACCGTTTCCGCCGCCGATGCCGGCCGCTCCGCCTTTTCCGATTGCGTGAACCGTCGCGTTTCCTTGAATGGTAATATTATTTGCCCATCCGTTATCGCCGCCACCGATGCCGGCACCCCCCCAGGTTGTATTGTCCCCTTCGTCGCTGCCGATGGCAACAACAACAGAGTCGCCCCCGATCTCAATTGTTCCGCTGTTGACATTCGCGCCGCCGCCGATCCCGGAACTGTCGTTAAATCCGGTTGCTGTCACATCGCCGCCAAAAATTTGAATCAAAACGTTCGAAGGCTGAGGACGCCATGGACCTCCTCCCATGCCACCTGTTCCAATGCCGGCGCCACCGAGCGTATCCATGCTATTGTAGCTTTTTCCTCCATTGGCTTGAACTTCTCCTCCATGAATCAGAACCGACCCGGACGGAATGATCAAATTCCCCATGTTGCTGTTGAGTCCCCCACCACCAATTCCGGCGCCGGCACCGTAATTTCCATTTGCCGCGCGTCCACCCGAAGCGGTTACATTTCCGGAATGGATAACAATTGTTCCAAAATCTCCTTCGCCGAAAGCACCGTATCCGAAATCCGTTGCCGACTTATTATAATTTGAATTCTGGCCATTTCCGCCGATTCCGGCACCGCCGCCGATGGTTGGATTGCTGAATACACTTTGCCCTGAGCCGCCGGTCGCCGTTAGATTTCCGCTCCCTTCAATCGCCAGGCTTGAATCCGCCGAAACATAAATACCGGCGCATCCGGCCGTCGAATTTAAAACATTGTTTCCGGTCAAAATTAACGTGACGTTTGAATCATTGATTGAAAAAGCGCAGACTTCTGCGGATTTCGTTGTATTGGCCGCAACTTTTGCCGGGGGAAGTGAAATGCTAACGCCGTTGAGAGTGATGTTGTGCGTTCCCGACGTTATTTGAACCGTATCAGAAGCCGAGTTTCCGGTAATTGTATAATTTCCGATGTAGGGCGTTTCCGGTCCGGCCCCGCCTTGCGTGTAGCCGGTTGCCGTAATTGTAATACTTCCATCCCCGATGTCTAAAGATTGATCGGCAGCGGCAACCATCGGAAATGCGGTCAAAAAAAGAATTAACAAACCAAATGACAGCAGCCATATGCGATGGAGATTGTGTTTGTTTTTTCGGTCTGTTTTTTTATTACGAATGTTTTCCGACATAGTTCATGGGACTCCGATTGCTCAAATGTAAGCGTTTTTGGTTAAAAATTCATCGGATATATCATATATAATTATGTCGGATACGTTTTATTGCGTATGTAATAACTCATTAGATAATGTATGAATCTTAATTGTATTGTTAAATTCACATCATTTGCATGGTTTTGCCGAAAATACAAAAAAAGTATGCGATCAACACAGCAAACAGCAGATGCAATCCGGACAGTTAATAGCAGATGCAATCTGTACCGGAAATGGAAGATGCTATCCGGGCAGAAAATCGGAATTGCCGGCCGGGAAAAATTCAATTCAACCAGATGCAAGTGGCATCTGATTGAATCCGGAAGAGTTTCTCAATATTGAAAAATGAAGAGCGAATGGTCTTTCAATTCCTAAAAAGCGACCCCAAGTCCTTGAATTTGTCGGGAAAATGTGTCCCCATAACGCGCGCGGCGCCACTCGCCAAAAAAAGAAAAGAGAAGAAAGAAAAAAGGGATAATGGAAAAAGATTGAGTTAAGCAAGTTCCGGCGCTTTTCTGACTTTGTCCATCAAACTGTTGACATAATCGGCAAGCGCAAACAATTTTTCTTTGGACGGCGAATCCGAAATGCCGGAAAGCGCTTCTTTTGCGCGGCTTAAATACGCTTCAGCTTCGAGAATTGTTTTCTTGGCGGCGTCGGCGTACGGCATGGATCTTAAGTGAATCGAGAACAAGCTGTCCGAAAGAATGCCGGATTCTTTGTCTTTGTAAAGCCCGAAATCTTCGAGAAGATCATCGATAATTTGGTACGCCATGCCGAATTCATAGCCATATGTTCCAAAGGCGTTGATTTGTTTTTCGTCGTTCGGCTGCGCAATCCGCGCGCCGATTTTGGCGCTGATTTCAAAGAGAGCGGCCGTTTTTTTGTAAATGCATTCGAGATATTCGTCCGCTGTCATTTCACCGCGTTTGATGCTCGCGTCAATGATTTCGCCCTCGGCAAGAAGAACGCCGGAGTGCCCGAAATCCCAAACAACAGGATGATCGTAAACGGAAATCCATTCGATGGCCTTGGCAATCAAAAAGTCGCCGCAAAGAATCGCGGCGGTTATGCCGTATTTTTCATGAATGGTTTGTTGGTTGCGCCGCATTTTGCCGTCGTCTAAAATGTCGTCATGCGCAAGCGACGCCGTGTGAATCGCTTCAATCGACAGGCACGCGTTTGTCGCCGATTTATAGCCGCCGCCGGCTGCTCCGCAAGACAACATGATTGTAAGCGGGCGCAGCTTTTTTCCGCCGGCGTTAAAAATATAACTCGTCACTTTCGTGAGCGCCGGCGAAGAAGATATGCTTGATGCGGCCTCGTTCACAGCACCGATAAAGTGCCGGTATTCTTCCCAATCCTCAATTCTCATATTAACCCTTCATAAATAAACCAAATATAAACCAAATGTAACGACCATAAATAAACGTAAACATGGGTATATGACTCAATCGCTCAACAAAGAAACAAGCTGAGCTGCAATGATTTTTTTGTTTTTCCCTCAAAAGCCGAACTTCAAATGCAAATCAATTTCCTCTGAAAATTAATCAGAGACGGCATTTTTATTCATCATTATTCTCTTTTTTATTATATATCTGTTTTGAATAATAACAAAAAGATTTGAATTTACGTTTTATTCAAAATTAAAAATTTGAATTTAGATTTATTCAAAGTTATATCTTTGAAATTTTTTATTCTTTTTGTAACGCTCATAAATAAATCTGATGATTGAAATAGACGCTGAACTCATAATATATTTCACAGTAATTGAAATGAATAAAATGAGCCAACTTATAATCTTCGTTGAACATCAATAAAAACAAAGCGGATGACGGAAATGAGTTCTTTCACCGCGCTTTCATCAAGTTTATATAAAAACATGCCTTATGGGCTGTGTATGACTCTTGAGCCTGTCCACATGAAAGAAATCGAAGAAATCGCATCAGGTATCGATTATTCTTTCACGGAAAGAGAGAAAAAAGAGAATCTTGAAATTTTTAAAAATCTCTCCGAACTGAAAAGCGACGGGAAAGTGATTCTCAAATCAATCGGAACGCTCCATCGCTTTAAAACCGACATTTCCACCGCAGCTCTTTCGGAAGACAACTTTTCCGTAACATATGCGTCCGACAGCGGGAGTACCAACCCGATTCCTTTTGAAAGCGGTCTTTTTTTAGATATTTGCCACTGCGCCGCCGCGGCTGTCCCGACAGATTTAGATGTTCAAAGAAAACGAACCATTGTTTGCGTCGGGTTTTCGCCGGACAAAAACAGTTCCTTAACCGCCGGCGACGACTGGAAATATTTTGACGACGGGTTCGGGCGCAGCAAAACAATTCAGATTGATCCGGCCCTTTTGAAAAAAAGAATGGGGCGAATGGTCCACGACATGGCGATTTATGCTTCCGAGTCGGAACACATTTTGTGGCTTCAAAAAGAGATGAACAAAAAAACGGATAACGCAAAAAAAGGACAAAACAATACCGGAAGCGACAATTCTTTTTTCATGATGGACGGACCGATTTATCCGAAACAATTGATGTATTGGATGGGAACGGATTCAGACGACATAAAAATCCGGTACGATAAAAACGCGCAAAAGGTCCTTCAAAACTACATTGACATCATGGATTTTCACATTGAGCATAAGATTCCGCTCGCCGGATTTGTCAAAAACCCGGCGGAAACGCAAATCATGAATGCGCTTCGGGAGAAAATCAAATCCGAAAAGCGATATTTGGATTTGCCGTGGGCGACCGATTCCCAGCTTTTTAAATCGTTTTTAAAAAATCCGGACGAACAACAAAACAAAGCGCCGGAAACAACAAACTCTCCAAACCGCCGGAAATATTTAACGTACACCAACTGGTTTTTGCAGCCCAACCAGTTTTATGAAGCGGAAATTAAGGAAAATTCACCGCTTGTCGGGAAGAATTTATCTCACAAATTCGAGCCGGACGATTACTCTTTGGCCTTTTTTATGATTTATGTGCCGTATGAAACAGACGGCCTCTTGTTTAAAATCGAAAGCCCTTACGGACTTATCAAAGATGATGAAATTCGGGCAAAAATCACTCGGAAAATGCTTTTTGAATTATCCATGGATATCACGCCGGCCGCCCTTTTAAAAGCGGATTCTGTCGCAAAAATCGGAATGGAAGAAAAGAAAGAAATTAAAAACCTGTTCTCAAAAGAGACAATTGACCGGACATACAACAGCATCCGCTGGGGGGATATCGATGATTTTTGAACAAAAAAAGTTGAATGCGGAACAACAAGATTTTAACAGCATCAAAGAAAAATTAAGCGCTCTGAAAAAAACGGAAGCAAACGGAACCGACTTGAAGGAACCCGAAAATAATAAGATGTTGCCGGAAGACGATTTACCGTTTTTGGAAAACGATTATTTTTCGGAAAAATCGACAATAAACAGCGGCGTTGGCCGGAATAAAGCTTACGGAATCGTCACGACCGGCGTCGAACCGCTTCAAATTGACGAAACAGGCGCAAACATTATCGGCTACATTTCGGCGTCCGAGCGGGAACAAATCCGGCTTGGCGGATACGTCACCATTCCCTACAAAAATGAAAATTTGTTCGGAAAAATATCAAAATTAGAATACCGGCAGGAATTTACGGTAGATGACGCCACCGAAATCCATTCCCGGCGCATGCTTGAAAAAGAGAAACGGCGTGAAATCAACGAAGAAGATTATAAACTGCTGGCACTCATTGATCCGATTTGTATTCTTTATGAGAAACAGAATCAACTTTTGCGCCGGATGGCCGACCGGATTCCAAAGCCTAACACGCCGATTTTACCGGTCACGGACAAAAAAATGGTTCAGACGGGACTTAATATTCCGAAGGAAGGTATTTTTTTGGGACATTTGAGCGTCGGCGGCGAATTGGTCAAAACCGAATCTAAACCGTCCACCGTCGCGTATTATTTGAAAAATGATTATTCGACCGGAGATCCGCTCATTTTCCGGCACATGCTTGTTTGCGGCAGTACCGGTACCGGAAAAACGTTTCTCACAAAAAATATTTTGCGCCAATTCCTGGCAAAAACCAGCGTTTATCGCCAGCGGAGCGACCTGAAAATCGAAAAAAACCCGTGCTTGGTGATTATGGACCCGCAAGATGAATATTCGCAACTTTACGAAAACAATTCGCTTTCGGAAGATGAACGCTTTTCCTTTGAATCGGAAAATGTCGTTTATGGCGGCGTTTCCGATACGAAAACATTTACAGCGAAAGTGGACGGCGAACGCTACAGCGGAAAATCCCGGGCCCAGCAAGTGGAATTTACGATTCCGTTCTCATTTATCCGGCATAATCCATGGATTTTGGAAGCGGCCGAAATGCCTGAAAATCAAAGAATCGGCTATGAAGTGTTGATTGACGATTACTTTAAAAAAGCGGATCAGAAAAAGGAAACACCGACTTATCTCGGATTTAAATCATTCTTGGAAGACTCGCTCAATAAAGAATATTACACCGAACAAACCGGTAAAATTCACGAAGCGACTTACGGCGGCATTGTCAGAAAAGTTCTCAACAAGTCGTATGAACGTGTTTTTGATAAAGACGCAAAACCGATGACGGCTCTTTTTGAAACCATGTTCAAGCCCGGCCAAATCTCCGTATTTCCGACCGAATACATTCAATCATCACGCATCCGCGATTTGATTGTGTTGTCCATGATGACCGTGATTGTGGACAACAAACTCGGAACGTCCGGAAACGAAACCGTTAAAGATACCCCGATCATTCTTGTTTTGGATGAAGCGCACCGGTATTTGTCAGGCGCGTCATCCGCGCAGTCGGGAAAAATCATTCATAAATTTTCGGAAGCGGCAAAGCAAGGGCGAAAAGAAGGACTTGGACTGTTTTTGATTACGCAAGACCCGCAAGATATCGAAACTGAAATTCTTAAACAGGTAAATACCAAAGTGATTTTGAATCTCAACAACGACGCGGCGATTAATGCCGTTAAAGTTCCGAAAGAGTATGAAAAGCGGGTTCCTTATCTGAAAAAGGGGCAAATGATTATTCACAGTCCGGACAATGGCGATATTGTCGAGATTACGGGACTTTCAAATTGTGTGGTTAAACACCAATAACCGTCTGTTTTTTTCAAATTCTTTTTTTATTTTTCATTTTTTGTGCTTTTAGAGCCGGTCTGCGCGTGCGTTACAGCAGCCGTTTCTTTCAGATTCGTCAAAAGACATTCCCGATTTTTCACCAAAATCGGAAGGGGGAATACTTTCACACCGCTTGGATTTTTCCTTTATATTGAAACAGTCTAAAGGAATATTTGCCTCCCAAAACCAAACCGAATAAAATTGGAGGTCTACGGACATGACGAATATGACAAACACAACTGAAAAAGGCGAAAAACCTGACAGAAGAAAGAAAAGCGAATCCAAGAACGAGCACATCGTTGCTGAAACGCTTGAGAAATATGAAATACCCGAAAAAGCACAGCCGGATATGACAACAGAGATGACAGATGCGAAACCCGACGAAATAAAAGAGCCGGTCGGCGGGCACCCGGACAAAAACACCGGCACGTCGGACGATTTGATTTCGGAGTGCGCCGGAAAGATTTTGAAAAACTTTTCGGAAAAAAACATTGAACTTTCAGCCGATGAGGTTTCCGAAAAATTGCGCGACTTAATTTTCGTCTACAAAGTTCCGCCGTTTGAAGCGGAGCGAACGGTTTCAAATGTTTACGCTAAAAGGCACAACTTGTCAAAAACGGAAGTTTTGACCGGCCGCGGCGCAAAATCCATGAAAATTGAGGAGATTCCAAAACCGGACATGATTGAAAATTCGGAAAACGTTTGGCTCACGCTTGAAGGAAAGGTCATCCAGCTGTGGGACAATCCGCACGAAAGCATTGCTCAAGCCGGCCTTTTGGGAGATGAAACCGGCGTGATCAAATTTACGCTTTGGGGAAATGCGGGACATTCGGCTCTGAAACTGAATCAGTCTTACCAACTTAAAAACGTAATTGTTAAGACTTGGAACGGCAAAACTCAAATCGAGCTCAACAAAGCAACCTCTGTCAGCTCCTTAGACCGGAATATCCAGGTGTTGCCTTTTGAAACTGCCGCAGAGGCCGGTAAACAAAAAAACAATGAAATGCGGACTGTTTCGGAACTGAACAAAGACGGAGTTTGGACGGATATTTCCGCAAAAGTGGTTCAGGTTTTTGACAAATCGCATGACAGTATTACGGTTGCCGGTATTTTGGGGGATGCGACGGGAACCATCCGGTTTACCATGTGGAAAACAGCGGAATGCGAACCGGTCGAAGCCGGAAAATCCTATTTGTTCACCAACGTTATTGTCAAAGAATGGAACGGAAAATACGCGATCGAGCTCAATAAAAGCAGCCGATTGGAGGAACTTTCCGAGGAAGTCGTTGTCAAATCCGCGTCTGTCGAAGTGACAGGCTGTGCCGTTGATATTCAAGCCGGTTCCGGCCTTGTGAAAAGATGTCCGGAATGTAACAAGGTGTTGTCCAAAGGCAGCTGCGGCGACCACGGCAAAGTCAAAGGAAAATATGATTTACGGATCAAAGCCGTGATTGACGACGGAATAAATGCGCAAGAAACGATTATCAATTGCGTGCTGACGGAACAAATTTTGAAGATGACGCTGGACGACGCCGTCTCAATCGCGACCGAAACATTGGATCCGGAATCGATTGCCGATATCATCAAAAAGGATTTCTTGGGAAAATATTACACCGTCACGGGTGCCAAAACCGACCGCTACATCATTGCCGAAACAATTGAACCGGCCATGCCGATAGATGCGGCTGTGGTGAAGGAATTAAAAAGCCGGATTGAACTTGAAAGATTGGAATATGAGATCTTTGGAAACAAAATCGGAAATGAAAATGAAAAAGACCGGGTTTTTGAGCCACCCGGATCTTATTCAGAGAATATGAGCGTTGATTCTTTCGATTCGGGCAGTTTTTCCGAATCCGGCCGTCGAACGCATCTTGACACCGATCGTAAAAAGGAATTTGCCGACATCGGATATGAATTTGAATCGGTTGCGAAAGAGGTGATTTAAATGCCGGGTTACTTCAGAGAGATTGCTGTCCGCGTCTTTGCCAAAGAACTGCGTGACTCCTGCGTTTTTTACCGGGAGGAAGGCGACCAATACGCGCCGCAGTATGTGATGACGCCGACCGGCGCCCGAATCAACCGGGTGTTGATTGCGGGAACGCTGACCGAAAATGAAAATATCGGCACGGATTCCGAATATTATCGGGCGCGTATTTCAGACCCGACCGGGACATTTATGGTTTACGCCGGCCAATATCAAGCCGAAGCCATGCGCTTTTTATCGGAGGTTGAAACGCCGGCGTTCGTCACGGTTGTCGGAAAAGTCAATGCTTTTAAGGCGGATGACGGCAACATTTTAATTTCGATTCGTCCGGAACATATTCAAAAAATCGATGAAAAAGACCGCGATTTATGGGTTTTTGAAACCGCGCAAAAAACACATGAACGGTTGACAGATGTTGAAAACAATCCGGAAAAGACCGCCGAAATTCTGAAACATTACCGGCCGGATTTTACGGGATACCGCAAAATGATGGTGGAAGCTCTTGAAACCATTCAATAAGTTTTAATGAAATTTATGATAAGCCGTCTTTGGCTTATTCATAAATTCATTTTCATATTCATTTTCATATTCATTTTCAAATTCATTTTCAATATTCTGTTTGTTTTATCCAAACGTTTTTATTTTTCCGTTCTGTTCTTTCGTTCATGTACGATGTAAACTTAATTCGAAAAGATTTTCCGGTCTTGGAAAAGGTTATTTATTTGGACAACGGCGCCACCACGCAAACCCCAAAACCGGCCGTTGACGCGATGCTGGATTTTTATTATAATTACACGGCCAACTACGGGCGGGGAGCGCACCACTTATCGATTGCCGCGACAAATGCCTATGAAGATGCGCGGGATTCTGTCGCTTCATTCTTAAATGCGCCCTCTGAAAAAATGATTTTAACAAAAAACACAACAGATAGTATCAACATGGTGGCCAACGGTTTTGGTTTCGAATCCGGCGACCACATCATTACAAGCGTCGTTGAACATCATTCAAACATTGTCCCGTGGCTGCGTCAAAAGGAGAAGGGCGTCTCTGTATCGGTTGTAGACATTGATTCGGAAGGAATGATCGACCCGAAAAATATCGAAGCAGAAATCACCGAACAAACAAAACTTGTTGCCGTCTCTCATATTTCAAACGTTTTCGGGTCCGTTCAAGACATAAAAACCATTATCCAAATCGCGCATAAGAGCAATGTTCCGGTACTCATTGACGGCGCCCAGTCTGCCGGACATACGCCGGTGGATTTAAAAGAATTGGATTGTGATTATTTCGCGGCGGCCGGACACAAAGGACTCCTTGGGCCGCAGGGAACCGGTGTTCTTTATCTGAAAAATCCGGAAACAATTAAGCCGACAAGCCTTGGGGGCGGAACAACTTCTGATGCTGACCGGACTTGCTTTGTGACAAAAGAACCGCCGGAAAGCTTTGAAGCGGGAACGCCGAATCTGCCGGGCGTCATCGGTCTTGGAGCATCGGTGGAATACCTGAAAAAAATCGGCGTTGCTAATGTTGAAAAGCATGAAGTTGCGCTGGCAAAAGAAGCCGCAAAGCGTTTGTCCGAAATTGACGGCGTTTCAATTTACGGACCAAAAGAGCGGGCAGGACTTGTCGCTTTTAATGTAAAAGATTTGGAACCGCACACCGTTGCCATGCGGCTTGACAAATACGATAATATTTGCGTCCGAAGCGGCTTTCACTGCGCGATGCCGAGCCAAAAGTTTTTAGGGATTAAGGGGTCGTCCCGTGCGTCTTTCGCACTTTACAACACACCGGATGAGGTCGATGCGCTCATAGAAGGGGTCAAAAGAATTGCAAAAGAATCTTAAAAATGGTTTTTCAAAAGGGCAAGATAAATAAGTAAAGAAGAGGAATGAAATCTTATGAAAACGTATCTTTTAATTTGGTACAACAGCAACAGCGATTGTTCCAATCCGTCCGAGGTCAACAGCCGCCTCATGTCTCTTGGGTTTAAGCCGATTCAAGGGTCCTATGATTATGTCTATGAGTGGAACAAACAGGTAACGCTTGAAGACGTTTTGAGATTTGGAGATAAAATCCATTTGTCTTTGGCCGGAACCGGTGTTTTCTTTAAAATCGAGACGGATTAAGCTGAAAAACCTTCGGAAAACGGGAAAACGATGACGAAATGCCATGCCTGCGGGAAAGAAGAGCCGGCGCAGCCGGTCTGTAACGTGTGCGGAAAAACATATTGTGAAGAACATATTTCCCAAAACCGGCACATTTGTTTTAAAGACCCGAAAGGCGTCAATGTCGGAAATGGGACCGCACGTGTTTATGTGAAGACATACGGAACAGGCGCAGCCGCCGGAACAAACCCGCCGAAGGCCGATTATTACGACCAAGACAATTTTGAAAAAAAACATGGCTATTCGGCAAAAAGAAGGGACAGCCTTTGGAAAATGATCTTTGGAAGTCCGACCTACACGATTATTTTAATTTGCGTCCTGATGCAAATCATTGAAGTGATCGGCTTTGTTTTTAACTTCACGCCGTTCTTGTACGTTTTTTATTATTTATCGTTGCAGCCCAATCTTCCGTTTATCACTTCTTATCCGTGGTCGCTTGTCACGCACATGTTCCTGCACGCGCCCGTTAACATCACGCACATTCTTTTCAACATGATGACGTTGTTCTTTTTCGGAACTTATCTGGAAAAAGTGATCGGAAAGAAGGCTTTTATCGCGACCTATTTGGTTTCCGGAATTGTGGCAGCAATCGGTTTTGTTGCCGTCGAAATTTTAACGTCCGGTCCTTCAACCGTGCCTTTGGTCGGCGCCAGCGGTGCGATTATGGGTGTTTTGGCGGCGATTGCCATCATTAATCCGAACTTGCAAGTTTATATTTATTTCATCCCGGCAAAAATTAAATATCTGATTATCTTTTACGCGATTTTCGACTTTGTATTTATGGGATCGGGAGACTCCATCGCTCACGCCGCTCACTTAAGCGGTCTTTTCATTGGCCTTTGGATCGGATACTATTACCGGAAAAAATTGAGGAGCCGGCGGCCCCAGGAGTTTTAAGTGACGAAACCGCTGTTGGGGCCGGAAACCGAAAAGCCCGATGATGAATCAGCTTTTGACGCGGAAACGAATTATGACAGCGAAACAAATTCGGGTCCGGCCGTATCGGGAGACAAATTTGCCATTCCGGTCAAAACAACTGTTTCTCCACTCGTCGGCCATCATTACTTAAAACCGGCGGAGGACGAAAAAGTATTCATTCAGGTTTTGGATTTTAAAAAAATGTACGCTTGCTGGCTTCCGGGACTTCGTTACACACTTTATTTTGAAGAAGAACCGAAAACGGAAGAATTAAAGCGGGTCCGGCAGATTGTTCTTTTGGAAGTGTACGACGGGGACGGAAAAAAACTGATCGAGCTCAATGATGAAGAATTTGAGCAATTTGAAATTGTCTATGATATGTTTTCAACATATGGCGGCGAGATTTGGTTTTACCGGCAAAAAAGCGGGCGGCGGCTTCGTAAAAACTTCTGGCTGAAACAAAAAAATCAAAAGACGGGAAACCCGATTCGGAAATATAATTTATCGGAGATGGTTGAACAGAAATCAGATCGAAAATAAAAACAACCGGGACATAAGTTCAGATACATTGATTTTTGGTTTGATTTTAGATAATTATTAATAATTCGGATGCCTCATACAGTATCGTTATTTTTTATTGTTATTGTTTTTAATTGTTATTGTATTGTAATTTTTATGAATGAAAAGGTTTTGAAAACCATGAAGACAACAAAGACCGGTCTCGGTTCCATTACAAAGTATTTGTCTTCCAAAAAAGAGGTTGAGCGAAGACGCATCGGTCTTTTGGTGGACGGCCCGAATGTTATTCGGAAAGAATTTAATGTGGATTTATATGAAATTAAAAACGTTCTAAAAGAGTATGGGAATGTCAAAATCGGAAAAGTGTTCATTAACCAGTACGCCTCCGAAAAGCTCATCGAAGCCATTGAAAATCACGGCCTTGAGCCGATTGTTTGCTCAACGGATGTAGATGTGCGCCTTGCCGTGGAAGGAATGGAACTTGTTTACAACGACAACATTGACACGATTGCGATTGTGACACGAGACGCCGATTTTAAGCCGCTTCTGAACAAAGCGAACGAAAAAGGAAAAGAAACAATTATTTTCGGCATTCAGCCGGGCTTTTCAATCGCGCTTAAAAACTCCGCCGATTACGTGATTTTGCTCAAAGACGCGCAAATGATGTATGAGGAAGAAGTTGAGGACGAGCCGCGTTATTTGGGCGTTGCTGAAGAAGACGGGCAAGAGGAAATCGAAATCGCCGGAAAAGAGAAAGAAAAGGCTGTTGAAAGCAGCGAAAAGCCGCCGCAAAAAACCGAAAAAAGATATGAGGTCATCAAAAGCAAAGACGACAAAATCGGTTCTGCAGAAGGCGATTTGAAAAAATAAAACAAAAATATATTTTGGTTTTATCTTTTTTTAATTTTTACTTTGTTTTCTTTTGTTCAAGCGGTGGCATCGCGCGCGTTATAGAGACGTGTTTTCTTCGAGTTTTTAAGAAACTCGGATGTTGTTTGATAAGATCTGTTTATTGACGGATACAGCAGTGACAGAGCAATCAGAACTGAAAACTGCAGATATAGTTCATTTAATGATTACTTGTTCCCAAACTCTTCAAAACAAGTTCCTCACCAATCTTCAAAAACTTCTCCGCTTCTTCTTTTGTTTTCGATTCGGCGACCACCCGGACAATCGGTTCAGTTCCGGACGGACGGATTAAAAGCCAACCGGTTTTGAAATGAAGCTTAACGCCGTCGATGGTATCGGCGTCAACATACCCGATTTCCTTTTTAGATTCCGGCGACAAAATTGTTTTTGTGAGCGTTTCCATGACCGATTTCGGATCTTTTGGAGTGGTTTTGATTTTGGTTTTGGTGTTGAAATATTCGGGAACGATTTGCTTAAATTCCGACGCTTTGACATTGTTTTTAATCATAGACTCCAAGACAAAAGCGGCCGCCATCGCCCCGTCCCGGCAAATCTGGTGGTTCGGAAAAATCATGCCGCCGTTTCCTTCGCCGCCGTAAACGGCACAGGTTTCCATCATTTTCCGACCGACATCGATAGATCCGACTTTTGTGTACAAAATATCGACGCCGGCTTCTTTGGCAATATCGGTGAGCCGGTTTGAGGTGCTGACAGTCGTCACAACCGGACCGATTCCGCTTCCATTCGTTTTGCCCGCATTATTTTTAGGATTTTCTTTTTCCCGTTGAAGCATAAATTTCCCGATGACAGCCAACATGATTTCTTCGTCGATGAATTCGCCGTTCTCGTCCATGAAAACCGCGCGATCGGCATCTCCGTCTTGAGCGATTCCCAAATCGCCGCCAAACATTCGAATCAGAACCGACATTTCACCCAAAGATTCGACAACAGGTTCCGGGTTTCTCCAGGGGAACGTACCGTCCGGCTGCGCGCCGACCGTCAAAACTTGGCAACCGAGTTTTTGAAGCAAAACCGGAAGTGTCAACGATCCGGCACCGGACCCGGTATCCACAACGACACGCAGTTTGCGACCGGAAATGGCGTTTTGATCGATTTGGGATAAAATACCGTTGACATACAAATCGTTGGCATTGGAATCGGAAAGCAGTTCACCTGTTTTGGACCAGTCCGCATACATGAATTTCCCGGAATTGTAAATTTCTTCAACAACGGATTCGTCCTCATGCGAAAATTCGGTACCGTCACCGGCAATGAGTTTGATGCCATTGTATTCCCGCGGATTATGCGAGGCGGTGACGACAAGTCCGGCGTCAACAGTTGCGTTTTTGACGTAATATTGAAGAGACGGCGTCGGGGCGATTCCGAGATCAATGACCCGGATGCCGGAAGAAAGAAGACCGGAAATGACGGCGCATTTCAGCATCGAACCCGTAACGCGCGTGTCGGTTCCGACCGCAACGGCGGGGGTTTTTTTATGACTGCGGCTGATTAAAAACGCGCCGAAACTTTGGGATAATTTGAGCGCCATCTCAGGCGTCAGTTCTTTGTTCGCGAGCGCACGAACACCATTTGTTCCGAAAAGTGACAAAGTGATCCTTCCTCTTAAATTAAACACAATAAATTAAACAACAAATCGTAAATTAATGGTTCTGATTAAGTGTTTGAATATAAGGACAAAGAAATATAAAAGTCATGCAGACGAATCAAAAAAGAAAAGGCTTTTTTGACATTTTCGCCATTTTTTGAATGCTTTATTTAAACATTCTGATTTTGAACAAATGAAAATATTTAATAATTGATAAGTTGTCCCTGTTTTCGAGGGAATAAATGTCAACCAACTTGTTAAAAAATCCGTTTAAAAATATTAACCGGTACAGCGGACAATTATATCACGGAACCACCAAAGAAAGTGCCGCCAAAATTATGACCGACAATTTTACAATGTCATCAAAAAACACGTTGCATTTGGGACAGGGCGTCTATTTTTATGACAATGAAATTTACGCGATTTGGTGGACGCTTCGGGATTATATGAAAAAGCAATCAGATGACATTGAAGAATTGGATTCGGACACCGGAACTAACAAAAAGAAATGGGAGGAATTTTACCAAAAAGTATATGGCTATTTTGAAGAGCGTTTTGCGGTAATTGAAACCTGTTTTGAAAATGTGCGGTGTCTTGATTTGGATAATGTCAAAAATAAGTTAACTCTGGAAGAAATTTATGTTAAATTTTATCGAAAAACAATCATTTCAAAAGAACTCAAAGGCTTATCTGTATATGAATTCCTTTTCAAATGTTCAAATTTTAAAGACGAATACGATATGATTGTTTTAACAACAAATAACTATTCAACCATGATTGGAAGACCGAAAGATCACCGACTATTTCCATACATGAATCTTCCTTATCGAATCTATTGCCTCAAAAATATCAAAGCCATAAAATCTGTAGAAAAAATTAATATAGAACTTGAAAATATTGAAGATTGTATTCATTTTGTTGTTTTGAAAAATAAACTCTATGAAAAAAAGGAACGAAGAAAAATGTATAAAAATAATCGGATTCGGGAAATTTCTGAAAATTACAAATTTAAAGAAAAAATTGAAGATGAAGCAAATGATGGAACAATCAGTAGAAGGCTTGTTCAAGGGGTTTTTGATTTTTTGGATAGTTTAACGGACGAAGAATTTGAAAGAATGCTGGACGAATGCGGCAACAACGATGATAATGTCCCAAACGGACCATTTCACATGAGCCGCGAGGATTATGAACGTGTCAAAGATATGGATCCGGAAACGGCTGTTCGGGAATTGGGTTGGTAATACCAACCCGAATTCAAAAAAAATCAAAACAGCATAAAAATCAAAAATAAGCATAACAATCCAAAAGGAAAAGAAAACAATAAAAAATGTAAAACATGTAAAAAAAAATAAAAAATGTAAAAACAATATAAAAATAATAAAAATGTAAAACATGTAAAAACAATAAAAAAATAATAAATTTATGAGAAAATCAATCTGATTTTCCCGATGTATGGAATTCTATATTTGGAGATTCCGATGACCCATTCTTCTTTTACCGGTGTGTTGTAACTGATTTGAGTTTGCTGGTCCAGAAGCGGATTTGTAAACGGATTGTCGCCTTTTGTCATGTATCCGGCGTGTGGCGCGGCCGGGCCGCCCTCCCACATCGGCTCTCCTTTTTCAACATAATACATCGCCCGGTGAATAATCGGAACAGCCGTTTTACTGCCGTTTGGGCGGTATAAAATCACATCACCATAACCGCCAAACTTCATTTTCGGATTTGCGGATGAAAGAGCTTGTTCGTTGGTCTGGACCGTCACACGGTCAATATCCTTAATAAAAATAATATCCCCGATATTCATATGCGGTTCCATGCTTCCGGATTGAACGACATACATCGGTGTCCAAAGACCGAAGACCAATTGGCAAAAAATCAAAAAGGCGGCGACAATTGCCAAAACGGTTAAAATATCTTTTCCGAAGTCTTTTATTTTTTCATCCATTTCAGAACCTCTGGAATAGAAACTAACTTAAAAGTTTAAAAACGTATTGATTTCATTAAAATCGAAAAAAATAAATACGGGAAAAATAGCCAAATTGACACGCCTGTGAAATTGTAACCGAATGACAAATGTTCACGAAATAAAGAAACGGATACGTCAGTGGAATTTTAAGAGAATATGAAACTTATGTTCTTTATGTTCTCAAATGAGCATCATTTAAAAATGTGGAATTATTGGAAAAATATTCCATTTACATTGAAATAAATATTTCACTTATATTGGAATAAAAAAGAAGCGTCAAAATTTTTAGTTTAGAGTGAATTTAAATTTTATGAATCAATAGGTAAAACAATAGTTTTAAAAACAAAATTGCTTACTACAACATCAATAATCGGAATAAAAACAAAAGAGGATTTCAAATGGACGAATCGATTATCTTAGAAAAAGCATCAGAGGCCGGATTTATGATTAATCCGGACGCGATTTCTTTGCTCATCGAATGCCGGTTTCCGGATTCTTGTCTGGTTTCTCTCTTTTCCGAAGTCGACGAATCTGTTTTTGTGATTGAGCCGCAACACATCATCGCCTCTATTCCGAGTTATACGGAAAGAAATCTAAATTCAATGACAGATTCCGATATCGATTCTGATTTTCCGGATTATGACGCCGAGTTGGGTTCCGATCCGATTCCGAACTCCGCTTCCCGTTCAATTTCAGATCCCGATTCGGAATTTCATGTCAAATATACGTTTGAACAAAACCCGATTCAAGTGTTGGTTGACGTGAGCGATCAATCCACCAGCATCGGTGAATATTCTCAATATGTTCAATATTTCCGGGACCGCTACACCCGGCTCAGCGAAATGATCCGAACGCGTGTGAGCTCACGTCCGATTGAAAGTATTTCCAAAGGAAAATATATCAAACCGCTGTCCAGAGAAGAAGGGTCTTCCGAAATTTCCATTATCGGGATGGTGTCCGAAAAAAGCACCACTAACAACCAGCATATGATTATCGTTCTTGAAGACCCGACCGGCTCGTTTCCGGTTCTCGTGAACCAAAAAGATACCGCTTTGATTGAAATCGCGTCCAACCTGATTTTGGATGAAGTGGTCGGCGTTACCGGAAGCTTGTCTCCCGACGGCGGGATTTTGATGGCGTCCAAAATTACCCAGCCCGATGTTCCGAACAGTTTGTCGTCCAAACGAAATTCGGAAGGGGTGGCGCTTTTCATTTCCGATATCCATGTCGGCAGCAAAGAATTTATGAAAGACGAATGGGAACTCTTCTTGGACTTTTTAAACGGCAAAAATGAAAATCCTGTTTTGAGACAAATCGCCTCCGAAGTCCGTTATTTGATTGTCGCCGGCGATATTGTTGACGGCATCGGCATTTATCCGAACCAAGAAACAGATCTTGAAATAGCCGAAATTTACGATCAGTACCGGGCGGTTGCCAACTATTTCCACCAAATGCCGCCTCACATCCGCATCGTCATCGCTCCGGGAAACCACGACGCTGTCCGCCGAGCGGAGCCGCAGCTGACCTTCCCGAAAAAAATCAGGGATATGTTTCCGAAAAATGTCACTTTTGTCGGAAATCCGGCTTTGGTGTCGTTGGATGACGTTTACGTTCAAATTTATCACGGCTGCTCCATGGACGATTTGGTGTCAAACATCAAAGGCGTTTCCTACCAAGCCCCGACAACCGGCATGCTTGAAATGGTTAAACGAAGGCATTTGGCACCGACTTACGGCAGTCGGGTGATGATTTCACCGGAGAAGAAAGATTATCTTCTGATTGATCAAGTTCCCGATATTATTCACTGCGGGCACGTGCACACGGTCGGCATTGCCAACTATAAAAATATCATTTTGATCAATTCCGGCACCTGGCAGGCGCAAACGGATTTCCAAAAGAAAGTAAATATTATGCCGACGCCCGCAAAAGTGCCGATGGTGGATTTAAAAACAATGAAAACCCGGATTTTGGATTTTAATTTGTATGAGGACTCGGGTTTTTAATTTTTATATTTTTTATTTTACAAAAACCCTGATTTGATGCGGGTGACGCCGACGCGCGCGTTACACACGCATTTTTAAGAGAAGAGTTAAACAAGCCAATGCCGATTTCTTAAACCGTTTTCGTATTCGGCTTTCGCGTCAATATTGAATGAACAATCTTAACAGCGTCCACGGTTTCCGAAACATCGTGCGTCCGAATGATATGCCCGCCTTTGTAAGCGGCGATACTTGCGGCAACGACGCCTGAAATTAACCGTCCTTCCGGCGGCTTTTGCGTGGCATCGCCCAAAAAAGATTTTCGGGAAACGGCAATTAAGATCGGTTTTTCAAAGACAAGTAAACGTTCAAAATGTTGGATTAAATCAAAATCATAGTCGGACGTCTTCTCCGGGATCCAGTGACCAATGCCGGGATCCAAAATAATTTTCTGAGAATCAATTCCGCTGCACTCTGCCATGGAAATAGAATTGGAAAGCGCGGACAAGACGGCGTTCATTCCGAGCGGATCACCCGGCTTTTTTTGAGCGGCCATTAAAATGGCGCACGCGTCAAAATCTCCAATCACGCCGGCCATGTCCGGATCATTTTTAAGGCCGGAAATATCATTGACAATCGATGCGCCTCTATGCAACGCTTCTTCCGCAATTTCCGCATACATCGTGTCAACGGAAATCGGAACGGAAATGTTGTCCGCCAAAATGTCCAACGCAAAAAGAAGGCGATTCTTTTCTTCTTCGGTTGTAATCGAGGGAGAATTTGGCGCGGTCGAGCGGGCGCCGACGTCCAACAAAGCGGCACCGTCATCAACCATTTTTTGGGCGGCCGACAGAAGAGAGTCGCGGTCCTGAACGGATTTTTTGTAAAAAGATTCGGGACTCAAATTTAAGACGCCCATCACGAGCGGCGGATTTGAGCCGCCAATTTTTAACCCGCAAATTCGCGTTTGAAATGCCAATTTATCTCTCCTCTATGATAACTTTGGTTTTGAACAGGCTTTTCCATTTTGATTATTTTCTTTGAGCAATCAGTTCCGCGCATTTTACGACGTGCGTCATCAAAATGGCAATGGTCATCGGGCCGACACCGCCCGGAACCGGCGTGATGAGCGCGGCCTTTTTGACGACGTTGGCAAAGTCGACATCACCGTGCGTGCCGGTTGAATCTTGATTGATACCGACATCGAAAATAACAACACCCGGTTTGACCATATCTTCTTTAATCAGGTGCTTGACGCCGACGCCAACGACCAAAATATCCGCCGCTGTGGTGTAGGATTTCAAATCTTTGGTAAAAATATGGCAGACGCTGACAGTTGCGTTCCGGTTGAGAAGCATCGCCGCCATCGGTTTTCCGACAACATTGCTGTGACCGACAACAACGGCGTTTTTGCCTTGCACATCAACTTTGTATTCCTCCAAAAGCCGAATAATGCCTTTGGGCGTGCACGGAACCAACCCTTCTTCATTGATGAGAAGATTGCCCATGTTAAACGGGTGGAATCCGTCCGCATCCTTTTTCGGGTCAATCATATTCATGACGGTTTGCGAAGAGATGTGTTTCGGAAGCGGTAACTGAACCAAAATGGACGATACTGTTTGATCAGCATTCAGCTCCCGGATTTTATCCAGCAGTTCCGATTCGGTCATTGTTGCCGGAAGAATACAATCTTCCGCCAAAATGCCGACACGTTCGCACGCTTTGTGTTTCATCCGGACATACATTTGGGAAGCCGGATCTTCGCCCACCAAAACCGTGACCAGTTTCGGGAAAATTCCTTTTTCTTTGAGAGCGGCAACCGTTTTTGAGACTTCCGCTTCCACTTTTGGGGAGACCGCTTTCCCATCAATTATTTTTGAAGAATCAATTGCGTCAGACATGAAAATTACCAAGTTACAATGAATATGTGATAAAAATTAAATAAGCCATGGAATATTGTTTTTGAAAAAAATAAATAATGAAATTAAATAGAGCTAAAGTCGGAAAAGAAAGCAATCGCTTTCTTGACGACCGTTACTTGTAAACCGGAAACTTTTCGCAAAGTGCCTTGACGTCGAGCCGGATTTTTTCAAGCTCGGCATCGTTGCCGGCATTTTTCACCGCGCGGGAAATAACATCCGCGACGACTTTCATTTCCGGTTCCTTCATGCCGCGGGTGGTGGCGGCCGGTGTTCCGACACGGATACCGCTGGCAATAAACGCTTTTTGTTTGTCAAACGGAATGGTGTTCATGTTAAGAACGATTCCGGACTTGGCGCAGGCGGCTTCCGCATCTTTTCCGGTGATATTGTAAGACGTCAAATCAATCAACATTAAGTGGTTGTCAGTTCCGCCGGAGACGATTCTGAATCCTTTTTCCGTGAGCGTGTCCGAAACGACTTTGGCATTTTTCACGGTTTGGATTTGGTCTTTTTTGAATTTGTCCGAAAGCGCTTCTTTAAAGGCAACCGCTTTGGCGGCGATATTGTTCATCAAGGGACCGCCCTGAATTCCCGGGAACACGGATTTGTCAACAGCTTTCGCATATTCAGCTTTGCACATCACCATGCCGCCGCGGGGACCGCGAAGAGTTTTGTGGGTCGTCGTGGTCACGAAATCGGCGTGCGGAATCGGGCTTGGGTGCGCGCCGGCGACGACAAGTCCCGCGATGTGGGCAATGTCGGCAAGAAGGTACGCATCAACACCGGCCGCGATTTCGGCAAAGCGTTTGAAATCAATAATCCGGGAATAAGCGGAAGCGCCGCAAACAATCATTTTGGGTTTGTGTTCTTTGGCGAGTTTTTCAAGTTCGTCGTAGTCGATCATTTCGGTTTCCCGGTCGACGCCGTACGGAATGATTTTATAAAGCTGGCCGGAAAAACTGACGGGGCTGCCGTGAGACAGATGGCCGCCTTCGGATAAGTTCATGGACAGAATCGTGTCTCCCGGCTTTAAAACGGAGAAGTAGACCGCCATGTTGGCGCCCGATCCTGAATGAGCTTGAACGTTCACGTGGTCGGCGCCAAACAGTTGTTTCGCGCGTGAAATCGCCAAATTTTCCGCCAAGTCCATGTTGTCGCAGCCGCCGTAATACCGGTTTCCGGGATAACCTTCCGCGTATTTGTTGGTCAAAATGCTGCCCATGGCTTCCATGACGGCCAAACTGGCGTAGTTTTCGGAAGCGATTAAGTCCAGACGCGTTTCCTGGCGTTCCAATTCTTTGGCAAACACTTGCGCCATTTCAGGGTCGGCTTTTTTCAGATTTTCAAGATCAAAATAAGACATGAATTTCATTCCTCTGTGTTTAAAAGTAAGCGGTACAAAAATAAGGATTAGAAATTAGAATTGATATGTGGTAAAAAATGATTAAAATATAAATATATAACCGGAGAAAACGGGATTATAAATTTCAAGTTATAAAATATCGGAAAAAATTTCAACAATACTATTCCGGGATTTAAAAACTGTTTATCAAAACTTTTTACTTTTTCTGTTTTAGGGCGGCAGCGCGCGCGTTATGGCAGCACATTTTCACGATTCTTTAAAACCGTTCGCCTTCTTTTATTATTGAAAACGTTTTTACTCAACAATTTTAATCTTGAGTCGTGCAAACCACCCCGCAAATTTTAACTCTCTGCGTTTGTATTTTGCGGATTTCCAGCAGATACATTCCAATTTGTAATCAGAATGCGTTTCTAATACCGTTCTTTACTTGCTGCTTTCAGCTCTGAGTTGCACCTGCTGCTGTACCCAATCCGATTCATCGGAATCCGCTTAAACAGACGCGTCATCGCGTCTGTTTAAGCGGGAGGGGTTGCTTGAAACGATGGAGAAATAAACGAAAAATAAACGATAAACAAATTTCATGAATTTATGGATGATCAAAAAAGAAATGAAAGGACAACTTTCGTTGCCGTTTCCAAAAAATGTGTTGCCATAACGCGCGCTGCCGGCCGCACAAAATAATAAAAAACAAATCAATCGGCGATAAATAACCGATCGATTAATATTTCTTTTGCTTCAAATAATTCTGCGGGCTGTAACCCGGGAAATCGCGGCGTAAAAGTTCATCCTGCGCCAGCTTCCGGTGGTCTTCAAACGACAGGCGGACCGTGGAAATCCGGTTGCCTTCATCGTCCGAACAAGTCACCATAATGTCTTTCTTTTTGGAAATAAAATGCAAAAAGTTGCTGGTTGCCGGCGTATTGACGGACCGGAGACGGTTAATCGCCGCCACCACTTCTTTATTGTTCGGAATCGGGTTGTTTTCAAAACTGTCGTAACCGTAAGCGTAACCGGCCGCCCGGATAAACGCGTTGAGAACGTTTCGGTCAAAGCCCACCAAATCCGAAATGCCTTTGAGCATTTCGTCGGCGTACGATGTGCCGTAACCGATGCCGTAAGACTCAAAAATACGTTTGACCGACCACTCGATCACATCCGACAAATCCGATGTTCCGAGAATGCTCATGACTTCAGATGGCGTATCCAAGTTTTCCATCACGCAATAGTCCCGCATTTTTTTAGCCAGCGCGTCGACGCCGGATTCGTTACCACAGTGCTTTTTCATGACCAAAGCAATATATTTAAACGCCGGATAGCCTGCCCGTTCCAGAAGAAGCGAATCGTCTCCCAAATAAACCGGGAGCAGGTTCTTACAAATGAGAGCGCCGGATTCTTTCATGTAATTGGTACATTTGAGCGCGCAAATGATTTCGTCTTGCGTCCCGTTTTGCGCGTACCAAAAGACCATAGGGCGAACCTCCGTTTCAATCCGTCCGAAAAATTTCATGCCGCGCTCTTCCGTTAAATTGGAATCGGTGTTGACCAAAATCATCCACAAAAGATCCAATTGCTTCGGACTCGGTTGTTTGCCTTGCTGCTGCTTCTTTTCCAAAAGCTCAAGCGTATTCGCGCGGGCAGATTCGTCCTCCAAAATCGGATGTTCCAAAAGCATGTACAAGGATTCGTCGCCGATTTCATCTCCCGTGCTGTAAACCGTTTCCGGTTCGGCGAGCGCAATTGTCGTATAAATCGCGCGTTTTTGAAGCGGCGTGTTGATTTCAGCCAAAAACTGATTCAACTTCGGAACGTTGGCCGGAAGACGGCCTTTAAGCGAAAGAATCGCGTTCATGGCGGCGTCACCGTGCGGATAAACGTCCATCGCATCATAAAGAGCGTCCGAAACGGGAGTCAAATCGCCGTCAACAAGCGGAATTAAAGACAAACATTCATCCATGACGCCGGATTCGCGGGAAAGAAGGGGCGCCAAAACCGATAAAAAGGACGGTTGAAGACGAATCATTTTCAAAAATGGAATCGCGCGTTTTTTAACATCAACGCTTCCGGTGCGGAAAGTCTCTTCCAAAAGGGTATAGCTGTGTTCGCACATCGATACCGGCAAAATACTTAAATCAAAAGAAACAGTTGCCGGCTTTTGAATCAGTGTTAAAACGATTTGAGAACTGAACTGGTAAGGAACTTCCGATTTGCAAAGCAGCGCGTAAAGATGCTGGGCAATCTGAGCGTGCTTTTTGGATTTGTCCGCCATCGGCACTTCTTTTGAAAAAGATTCCACCATAAAAGGAATTACCTCGGCACCTCCGGCAACCAAAAAATCAATTCCTTTCTCCACTTTGGACGGGCTATCCGCCCCAAGCATCTCAACGGCTTTTGCCGGTGTTGTTTCAAAATTGAATAAGCCCATAAATAATTCCCCCAAAAATCATTTTTAAAAACTTATGAATCCAGTCCATGAAAATGATTCAAATCAATTTAAAAATAAAATGAAAGTCCGATATTAAACTCGGACCTGCAAATGAATGAATTGAATTTAATATCGTTGTCATGATTATTTAATTTTTCTTTGAGAAATATTTGTGCGCATTTTCGGCCGCCGCCACCACAAGAGTAACGCAGGCTTCAATATCGTTCAAGTCCAAAACTTCCACCGGAGAGTGAATATAGCGAGTAGCGATACTGATTGTTCCGGTCGGGATGCCTTCTTTGGTCAAATGAATGGACGTCGCGTCCGTGGTTCCGCCTTCACCGACACCGAGTTGAACATCGATTTTTTTGGATTTGGCCGACTCTCGAATCCATTTCACGACCGTCGGATGCGCGATGAGACCGCGCCCGGAAGCGTCGGCGATGGTGACGACCGGCCCTTTTCCAATTTCAAGGGCGGAATCATTCTTTGAAATACCGGGGTGATCTCCCGGAATCGTGGTGTCAATTGCCAGCGCAACATCCGCATCCACCGCGTATGCTGACGTTTTTGCGCCTTTGAGACCGACCTCTTCCTGAACAGTTCCGACAGCGCAAACGGTTGCCTCAATCTTTTTGTCTTTCAACCGGCGCATTGCCTCAATCATAATCACAAGTCCCGCGCGGTTGTCAAACGCTTTTGACGTCACCCGGTCGTTGGCAAGTTTTCTAAATTCGCGGTCCGTCGAAACATAAGTTCCGGCTTCAATCCCCATTTTGGCGGCGTCCTCCGCATCTTTGGCGCCGATGTCAATAAACATGTCCGTGTGCTTCACCGGATGTTTAGCGTCTTCAGCCGTCATAACATGCGGCGGTTTTGAGCCGATCACACCGTAAAGGTCGCCCTTTGAGCCGTGAACAATAACCCGTTGGTTCAAGAGTGTTTGGTCGAACCAGCCGCCGATTTTGGCGAATTTTAAAAACCCGTTTTCATCAATTCGTTTGACCATGAGGCCGATTTCATCCATATGGGCGGCCAGCATAATGACAGGGCCTGATGTGCTTCCGCGGCGGACGGCGATTAAGTTGCCGAGCGGATCTTCTTGAATTTCATCGACGCAAGCTTTTAAATCTTCTTTCGCAAGCTTGTAGATTCTTTGTTCATCCCCGGAAACGCCATAAGCGTTGGCGTATTTTTCAAGAAGAGCTGAAACGCTATTCAGATTCCCTTGTGAAGCGGCCTTTTTGGCAGTTGTTTTTGAAGACGGCACGGATTTTGCAGAGGTGGATGCTTTTTTAGATTGAACGGGCATGCGGATTCCTTTCATATTTTTTAAAATATAAAGAATTCAATATGAATGAGAGGATGAAGGAAGTGAATATTTTTAAAGGTTTGTTTTGGCCGGTACCGCACAAAAAAAGAAAAGAAACAGACAAAAAAGAAACAGACAAAAAAGAAAAAAGATTCATTTTTGACGACGTGTCAAAAACGACGGCAATAACACGCATGCTGCCGCTTCAAAATTCAAATCGCCGGCCGATCAAAGATAGCGGTCAATTTCCCACTGGTGAACGCAGCTGATATAATCATCCCATTCCGCATCCGCTTTTTGAATGATACCTTTTGAAAGCATGTCCCCGAGAACGTTTTGCAGAAATTGGTCGCACTTAAAATTCTCGACGGCTTCGACAAAGGTTCCGGGGAGTGTTCCCTGAGAATAAGATTCTTTTTCGGATTCGGAATAATCATGTGTTTCAAAGTTGACGGCGTTATTCGGAAGCAGTTGCTCGTTGATTCCGGAAATTCCGGCTGACAAGACCAAGGAAAGCGCCAGATAGGGATTACAAGAAACATCCGCATTTCGGAGTTCTATTTTTGTTGCGCGGCCGCGAGACGATGGAATTTGAATTAAGGAACAGCGATCGACTGTGGACCAAGTCACGTAATGCGGTGCCTCACTTTTTTTGACCAGCCGTTTGTAAGAATTGACGGTCGGATTCGCAACGGCGCAAATCCCGCGAATATGCTTGAAGATACCGCCGATAAAATAGCGGGCGGAGTCGGAAAGCATCATTTCCTTATCGGGGTGGTAAAATTCGTTGATGTCGTTTTTGAGAAGCGACAGAGTAAACGGCATTCCAAGACCCTCTTTAGAGGTCATGGGCTTTGGCATAAACGTTGCGTGAAGACCGAATTTTAAAGCAGCGTCGCGAATGATTTGCTTGACCGTTAAGATGTTATCGGCAATCCGAAGCGCGCTGCCTTCTTTGAGAACAACGGCGTATTGGCCGATTTCGCGTCCCCGGTGGAAAGATAAAATATCGACTTCCGACGCCGAAAGTGAACGAAGAATTTCTTGTTTGACCTTTTCAACGGCAACTTCATTTCCGTATTTGAAATTCGTCACGTCTGACGATGATTTTTCCATATTTCCGGCGTTAAAACCGGCGTCCAGTAAGAAGAAATGGACGGAAGACGAAATGTAGAAAGTGTAGCCGGATTGGTAAATTTTCCGAACGACCGTTTTAAGCGTGCTGCGCGGGCAGCCTTCAAAAGGTTGTCCGTCCAAATAGCAGAGTTCACAAATCACGCGCGCATATTTTTCATCGGAAGAGAGGTCAATGATAGAAAAAGTACGCGGATCCGGCTTTAAAACAATATCGGCGCCGGTAGACCATGAAAACCCGCCCGCGGAACTGTCAAACGGAACGCCTTTTGAAAACGCGGTTTCCAAAAAGGAAGTGGGAACTTCAAGTTCCCGGAAAACGCCGCCCAAATCTGAAAATTGAAATTTGACGTAGCCGATGTCATTTTCGGAAACACCGTCCAAAATTTCTGAAATCGTGTTAAATTGAACCATAAAATCACCTAAAACAAGAACTGTCAATGCGAAATGGGAAAATGTGTTTGGAATAATAAGAATTACAAGTATAAATAAAAACGCTCAAACAAGATTCCGAAAAAAACGACAGCGTTTGGACGAAATGTGTCAAAACAAAAGCCGTGTCCCGGTTTAGAACAAATACATGAAAAACATGAAAAATGAGCGAGAAATACGCGCGTAGCGACGCAATCCAAAAAAAGAAAAAGATTGAGGAAATTCCTCATTAAACAAACTTAACGCCGGCGTGCCTCAACGCTTTATTCATCTTGGCGACGTTTAAAAGAAGCGGCGTAATCGGCTCGGTGAGCGCGGCGGCTTCCAACGGCCCGACGTCTATCGGGTTTAAGCCGGGAATGTCGCGAACGAGTTCCATGATGACATCTTTGGTTTGCTTGTTGTTGCCGCAGACGGCGATGTCCAAATTAAACGGCTGGTCGAAATCTTCGAGCCGTTTTGCGGAAACGTTGTGGAAAGACGCAACAAGGTCCACGGATTTCGGAAGCATGGCTTGAATTTCTTTGGCGGCGCTTCCGGCTTGCGGAACAGCGTAACAGAAGTAGTCGGCATTGTATTCTTCGGGATCGACTTCAATTTTAATGGAGTCGGTGGCCATATTCAAATAGCAGCGGTCCTTAATCATTGGAACGACCACTGAGAGAACGACTTGGTTGCGTCCGAGAGCCGGTTTGATGTGTGTCAAAACTTCCGACACTTGGTCGTAGCGAATGGCGATGACCACAACATCGGCCGCTTCTGTTGCCGCTTTATTTTCATCCCCGCTGATTTTGGACGGAAGCGAACGTTCTTTCAAAAACGCCGTGTATTCCGCCGCCGCTGCTTCCGCGCGGTCTTTGTCGCGAGAACCGACAATAATTTCATGCTTTTGTCCCCAGCGGAGAGCAAACCCTTTACCAATGTTTCCGGTTCCACCTAATATTGCAATCTTCATGATTTATCACCAATAAAAATTATCGTTTTTGAAAAAGATCAAATTCAAACAAAATCAAAGCAATATATAAATGATTTGGTTGAATTCGAAAAACAAAAATGAAAAACAGTAACAGAAAGAAAGGCTCAAAATAAAATGAAGTATTAAAATCAGGTTTGTTAAATAACTTTTGATTGAAATAATTATACTGAATATAGATGTAAAATAGTCATGTCAAAGAAACCGTGTTAAAGAGTTTCGATAATGCGTAATGCCGGCATAAAACAAAAAGAGAAAACAAAAACAAAAAAACAAAGAAAAACAAAAAAGGAAAGAGAAAAACAAAATACAGAAAATCATATACAGAGAATCTATATTTTGATTTCAAACAAAGAATTTATTTTTCAAAATGCGTCAAAAGTTCTTCTTTAACATCGTTGACAATGACGGCATAATTTTCCTGACTGACCCAAGCCCGAATTTGAAGATCCGCTGTCGCGTCCGTCATATTTGAAATGTAAATCTTCGGCTCCGGTGTTTTGAGAATGACCGGGTTTTTGTTGAGAACATCCATGACGGCCTTGACTGTTCCTTCCGAGTTGTTGACCAACTTAAAAGTCATGGTTAAATCGAACCGGCGGGTCGGAAGACGCGTGGTGTTGATGATCGGAGCGTTCCAAACCATTTTGTTCGGAACCATAATGAAAACGTTGTCCGCCGTCACAAGTTCGGTGGCCATAACGCCGATGGTTTTAATAGAACCGGTCTGTCCGGCGATGGTGACGTTGTCGTTGACTTTAAACGGTCCCAGAACCGCAATCCAGATACCGGCCGCCAAGTTGGTGAGCGTATCTTGAAGACCAAATCCCAAAATCAAACCGATAACAGCAGAAAGTCCGAGAATCACGGAGCTGACGGAAACGCCAAGAGCGCTGACCGTTGCCAATAACACGGCGACGTAAAGCAAAATGGTCAACAATTGGACCAAAATGGATGAAACCAAAACCGGAATACTTGTTTTGGAAAACATTTTTTTGAAAATGCTGACAAGAACCCGGGCAATAATAAAACCGACAATTAAAACGATGAGCGCAAACACCAAGTCCGCGATCAATAAATCCGTATACGGAATTGAAATCTCTAAAAATTCAAGCATAAATGCACCTCAATATAATTTTTATGATTTTAACGGTTCATCTGAAAAACAATGAACAGCAAATCATGAAAAAGATGGAGATAATATAATATTGTCTAAATATATAACACATCCGATGAAGGAGGTTTGAAACGAAACATATAAAACGGATTCGATATTATTAGATTCGATACTATTATATTCAAGTTATAATTTGAGTCATATGATTCCTATTGCTTCCACTTCTGATTATAACTCAAATCACACAAAACAATCCAATCAATTCAGATTCAACAACGATCAACATATTTTAATACCGATTTTTAATTTGACAAATTCTAAATTCATAGATTTTTGACAGCGGACGGATACCATGAAACAAGAACTCGTTCAACTTTTGAGTGAGATGTTTAAGTCTTACGGATACAAAACCGAAGAGAGCGCCTTTTGCGATATTATCGGTAAAAGACAAGATTATGAAATCTGGGTCAAGTGCGACCTCGACGGGAATTTAGACACATTGGAACGTTTCACTCAGCAGTCCAACGGTAAAAACAGCCTTTACATCACGACCAAAAGAATCAAAGGCGGCGACGAAACGGTCAAAAGGTATGCGGAAGATACGGGCGTCATGATTTGGGACCGGGACGAACTGGCCAAAAATGTCGGCGCGTTTATGCTGGCCAACTTGAGCCGCGAAACCTTGGAAATGGTTGTCGGCAGCTACTGTTTGGAATCCATCGTCGATCAAAAAAAAAACTTTGATCCCGTAAGCGCTTTTGCAAATTCGAAAAATCCGAATACGTCCGAAAAACCCGAATTTTTGGAACAGGCCGGCATCCCGGAGGAGCCGGCGTTTTCTGAAAATGACGGATTCCCAAGTTCTTTCTTAACAGCTGAAGAACAAAAAGAGACGCAAAAAAATAATTTCCCGCCGACGCCGAAGAGCGAATATATCATCGCCGAATCAAAAAAACCGGAAATAAAACAAAAAAAGCCGGAAGTGTCGGTTGATGATAAATTCAAAACGGAAAAGAAAGAAATCATTGCTGTCCGCGCATCAAAATTAAACATGCCGGTTGAAAAGGCGGTCGCGATCGGGAAATCAACATTTGGGGAAGTCAAAGATGTCGTTCTCAAATTTGTCCCGTACTGGAAGTACACCTATACAATCAATGTGGACCGGCGGATGGGGTCCGAACAGATTCGGATGTCGGCATCCGGAGACGGTATTTACAATGCGGTTACCGGAGCGGAAGATGAAATCGAACTGGGAGAAATCAGCGAACAAACCGAAATTCCGGACATTGATTATGTGCTGAAGCAGCCGAAAGTATCAAAAGATGAAATTAAATCCAAGATTTTGGAAAAATTAATCAAAGAACACACGCAGCAAGTCAAGACCAACAATACCGACGCGCAATCCATCATTTATCAAAATAAAACGTTTAAACCGCTTGAAAAGGATTTTGATATTAAAATCAACCAAGTTTTCGCCTCCGTTTGGGAAGTGAAGGGAAAGAAAGATTGTATCGAAATCAATGCGTACAATTCCCAGCAACTTTCTAACCCGGCCGACGACGGCGCCGAATTTGTTTAAAAACTGAACAGTCAACGCTGCTCAAAAGACGAACGGTGATTATAGAAATGGAATTAAAAGTAAAAGATGAAAATCATCGAAAGGTTTTATATTCTATTTCTCATTTCTTCTTTTTATTAATTTTTTATGGTTAGGGTTATACAATTGAACACTAATTAATAGAAATATTAATATAAAAGAGTTTGAATTTAAACTGCATCAGCAGTCTGTCAAAGATTGAAAGTATACTTTATATATCAGATATTAAATTAATATCTATTCCGAATGAATTAAAATCAACAAAAATGAGGTCAAATGATGATAACCATTACAGATGAAGCCATCACGGCATTGAACGGTGTTTTGGAAGAACAAAACAAAAAAGACCACTACTTACGCGTCTTTATCGCCGGTCTCGGATGCAGCGGTCCGTCCTACGGACTTTCTTTGGACAACGAGGTCAGCAAAGATGACAAAACCACCGAAATCAAAGGCGTCAAATTCGTTTATGAAAATGAACTTGAAAAAACCATTGAAAATTTGATTATCGACTACATTGACAATGAAATGGGAACCGGATTCATCGTCGAAGACCCGACAGCCATGCAGTGCGGCGGCGGATGCGCCGGATGCCATTAAATTGATGAACGCCGGTAAAATTTGACCGGCGGTTTTTTTCTTTTTTTAGTTTTCTATTTTTTAGTTTTCTATTTTTTATTTTTCTTTTATCTTTTTTCAGGCGGTTCCGACGTGTGCGCTGCCGGCATTATTTTTGTTGAAGCAATAAACCAACCCGAACGTCTATTTTCAAGGATATTTGAAAGCATCGCAACGGGATTTGATAAGGTTAAAAATTCGAAAGGCGAATAACTTTTATATTTTAGGTCAAATTATGATTCACAATAGTTACATGATTTTTACGAAAAAGATTGAGGAGAAATAAAATATGTTTCCGGGAATGGGCCGCGGCATGAATCCGAAAAAGGTTCAAGGAATGATGAAGCAACTCGGCATTGACATGGTTGAAATTGAAAACGCCGAACAAGTGATTATTAAAACAACGGATGGCGACATTATTATCGAAAATCCGGCCGTCTCGATTATGAGAGCGCAAGGTGTTGACACTTATCAAATCAACGGGAACGCCAAAAAGGTGCCGAAACAACTTTCCATTCCGGATGAAGACGTACGCCTCGTGTGTGAGCAAACCGGTGTCAGCGAAGAAGACGCGAAAGCCGCGTTGGAAGCCGCAAATGGAGATTTGGCGGAAGCGATTTTAGCGCTTTCTTCATAAGTTTTCACATAAAAGATTAAAATATTATTTTCTTTTTTATTTCTTTTTTGTTTTCTCTTCATTAATTTCATTTTTTATTCAATTTCATTTTTTATCCGGTTTTTATTCAATTTTATTTTTTTATTTATATTTTTATTTGATTTTATTTTTTCTATTTTAGAATGAATTATCAAATTTTCACAATCAACAACGATATTTAAAATGAAAAAATGAGATTAAATATATAATTATAAAAGGATATAAATTAATTTTCATTCATTGAATTGATTTATTAAAAACAGAAGCAATGGAAGATATAAAGTCTTATGTAAACAAATCCATCATTTCGATTGTTAAAATTATAATGATAAATTTTTTTTCTATTAGAAGGATATTAAAATAATGTTGCTTTTTGATGGCGATTTTTGAGATATATAAATTTTATTAAAATAACTATATATATTTTAAACCATATTATCCTCTCATTGAATTATGTCGAAAAAATAATTAGATGGATATAATTCAGTTTTCGTTAGGAGGAATATATTTGATAAAAAGACGGATGACACCGATTATTTTAATTTTAGTAACACTTTTCGCGCTGGCCGGAACGGCGGCGGCTTTTACAGGAACGGGGATTTCAGGTGATCCCTATGTTGTTGAAAGCACAGATACAGATTTAAGCGGATGGACAACCATTGCTGAAGGAGATTACATCCGGGTTGAAAATACCAGTTTGCTTCCAAATGTCATAAGCAGCATTGCTAACAACTCAACAATTATTTTGATTAACGGGCCATACGCAGCATCCCAATTTTTTATCCCGAGCACAAAAGAAGGGATTACAATTACAAATAATGCGGGAACCGCACCTGAAATTCAATTAACAGCGGTTAGCGACGGTTTCAAAATCTGGTCCAACCGAACAACAATCACAAACGTTACTCTGAATGGTACCGGCGTTGCCAACTATGGGTTCCGCGTCCAGATTGACTACGTAAACGATACCGGTGGACATAACATTACATTTGACAATGTCACGGCAAGAAACATGGTCAAAACCGCTTTTGACTTCAGCCGCAACACCGACTGCAGTTTCACAAACCTGACGGCCGAGAATAACGGCGGTTTCGGGATTACAATCAACCAGGGAAGCAATGTTACTGTTTCCGGAAATACCAGCAACAATTCATGGGGAGGGTTAAACGTCAACAACAAAAATTTCACGGACGGAACAAACATTGCAACGGCCGGCATTAATGTTTCCGGCATTAATCTAACGGAACAACTTCCGGTCGTCATTGAAGAATATGACAATGCTGCACGAACAACTGTCAGAACACTGATCGGCGCATCTTTGGAAATTAATTTAACCAACGACTCCATCATCATCACCAATAACAATTCAACCGGTATTAACGATGACAGCATCCCGATTCTTGGAAAAATTATGATCTTGAACCCCAACAACACCGCTGACCAAAACGGCGCTATTTTAGCCGGTATTTTGGGAGACACCGGAGCTGAAGATGGAAATCAAGTGAATGTTCCGCCGGGAACCTACAATGTCGGAAACGTGACTGTCCCGACAAACATGACAATCGTTGGGTCCGGAAATCCGACCATCGTCGGTGTTTTGACGCCGGCGGATTCGAATGTGACGATTGGGGAAGAAAACGTAACGGTCACTCCGACCGCGCCTTCATCGGGCGGCTCAGGCGGCGGGTACGGTTCCGCAACCGTTGTGAACACCACAATGACCAACAACACAACCAATGCCACCAACACAACAAATACCACCAACACAACCCCGTCCAACACATCCAACACGTCGTCCAACACGTCAACCAACACATCAACCAACAACACATCAACCCCGTCAAGCAGTGAAAGCTGGTGGGACAAATACATGTGGTATGTGATCGGTGCGGCCGCCGTGATTATTATTATCGGAGCGGGAGCCTACTATTACTTCTACATGTACAAACCGAAAAACCCGTAATTAAAAACAGAAAGGGGCTTTCCCTTTCTTTTTAATATTATTTTCACATTTGTAAACCCGATAAAAGTCAATAAAAAAAGCCGTCACCCGACAGGGTGACGGCTTTATTTTTCTTTTTTGCTGTTTATCTGAATGTTTTACTGAAACTTTCATTAAAACATTTTGTTGAGACATTTTGATATGTCTTTTCGTTTTTAAACATTCAACTGAACCGTTTTTTCTTTTCAATTTATTTAATCAAATGTTCTTACATTTTTAATTTGAGGGGGGTATACTTGTTGTACAAGTAAATCACCGGAATCATCAGCAAGGTCAAGATGACCGGAAGTCCGATCCACACATTGCTCATGGAGCAGTGGTTTGCGTAGACGAAAGCGGATGTTGCGATAACCAGCACAAACAGGATTGCCAGAACGATCCACCATTTGTTGGCCAACGTTGTTTTGTATTTCTTGTACAGGAACGCGCTTTGGACGAGAGCTAAGGCAACAATCAGCAAGAACACCCAGGTGTAAGCAAACGGTTCACAAATTTCCTCGGTGGGAGTCGTTTGGTTGTTGTCACCCGTTGTTGTGTTGTCCTGGCTGCTGTTGTCTTTGACTTCGGCAAATCCGCTGCCTTCCTCTTTGGGCGGAACAACAGTTCCGTTGCCTGTACCGCCGCTACCGGAAGCCTCAACAACAACAGTCGCGGTTGCGTTTCTGAAAACACCGGAGCCGTCTTCAATAACAACCAAGTTTTTGTGTGTACCGGAACCCGTCAGTGTTCTTGTGTATTCCAACGTCGCGGATTCGCCGTCGGTTAATCCCAGACCAGTTCCCGGCGCGTAACTTCCGCCCGCCAAGGTGGCATTGCCAAGCAAATCGTTTTCAGCTTTATAAACATCG
Organism: Methanolapillus millepedarum; assembly: GCF_032594115.1. Lineage (NCBI taxonomy): Archaea > Methanobacteriati > Methanobacteriota > Methanomicrobia > Methanosarcinales > Methanosarcinaceae > Methanolapillus > Methanolapillus millepedarum. The sequence goes on along the minus strand of NZ_CP131060.1, from coordinate 1,668,057 downwards.
GTATTACTTGTCCCGCCAACTTTGTCGGCCACAAACTCCAATGTTTTCGCCGTTGAGTAACCGTTTGTCACCGTCACTCTATAATGAACGGTTCCGCCGCTGTTTGGCAAGTCCGCGGACCTTGACCAGTGCGTTCCGTCCAAACTGACTTCCTTTTTAACGGAAATGGCGTCTTTGGCAATGGTCGGCGTGTTGAAGGGGATATAGTAAGTGTTTTTGGTTGGATAGACCGCTTTGGCTTTTGACGGCTCAAGATGATCCGGAGCTGTAAATTTCACATAACTTCTGTTATCGTCACTGATATGGACGTGATCATCACCAGATGAAACTGAAACATCAGTGATTGTATATTTTATAACATATTGAACTGTTGATGTTGAAGCAAGAGACGTTGCCAAAACTTGGGGGTTTTCAAGATTTAAAGAAATATTACCGTCAGAATAATCGGAATCCCCTGTTGCTGTTGCCGCGCCCGGAGCGCCGCCGTCAACACTGACAGTTGCCGAATATGACCCGGCGTTGTACTCGAACAACGTTGTGTTGATTTGGTCCTGAACAACAATGTCATCCACCGGCGCCCAGAAGTAAGTTGACGACTGAACGGCTTGTTCCATCATATCATCAATTAAGCTCATGTCATTCGCATTAAAATAGTGTGCATTGCTTGTCGGAATCTTGCTGAGGAATTTAGCAACATCAATGTAACTCAATCCTAACGGAGCAGCGCCTGCCGTAAGAACCCCATCTTCTGGAGTTATTTCAGTTCTTCCATCAATTGTTTCCGTATAACCTTGCCAACCGTTACCGGAGAAAAAAGCATAAGCAACACCAATTCCAAGAGCATAAACAACAGCATTACCGTCACTTGGATCCTTTATTTGCGAGGACATTTCCCGTGCTTTTAGATTAGCTGTCAATACATCATATCTGTTGTATCCACCGATGCTGACATCCCCATTTGACAAATAATATCGGCCTGCGTTACCGTCCGTCACAAGAATAACAACACGGTTATTTTGTTCAGTATTTGCCGTAAAGTTAGAATCCGTTGTCAAAAAATTATAAGCTGAGGTCAACCCGCCTTCCGTATTTGTATCTTTTCCCATTGGAATGTCAAGAATCGATTGATTGAATGTACTTGTTCCGTTGGTCATATTGTTAACATCGGCTTTCGTGACGCGGTAATACAAATGATTGATGTCATTTCCAAAAACATAAGCTGTGTTGCCACTCAGATTTGCCGGAACGGTGGAATTAACCAATTTTTTGTATGTTTCATTATCTAGTGAACCGATCATGTAAGCTTCGGGGACTATACCAGTATTATAGGCAATGTCGGGAGAATAACCGGCAGATGTATACATTTTTGTATTGTTAAACTCAAAACCACCTGTCGGAAGCGGCTCAAAGACATCTCTGGCAAATGGAATAATTGTAATTGTGGATTCCGGATTTTGTGCCCAAATAGACTCCGCAGATTTCATGATGGCATCTTGAGCATTTCGAAGTCGAATCGGCTCATTATCTGAAGTGTCCAATGTACCTTTATCATCAATGTCATCAAGCATGCTGCTTGTGACGTCATAAACAAAAATGACATCCAATTTCGGTGGCGGATAATATGTCATTCTTCCGGGAACAACATCAATTGTCATCGTAACATCATATTCCCCAGGAGTTGCGCTTTTAACAACTTCTTTATTGATAGTGACTAAGTCATCGAATTGTGTTTTGTTTGTTCTCCAAACACCGTTATCAATCACCGTAATCGTTCCGGACGCGACCGGTCCGCTTAAATCGTATTTTGAGGGAGAATCAGCGCAATAATCCGACAAAACTTTCACAGTCGGATGCGCAACGTTGCTTTCGTCGTAGACGTTAATTGAACCGCCGGCCGCCGACGCAAGCGGCGCCGCCAAGAATAAGAGAACAAAGAATAAAGCTGTCAACTTGAATATATTTTTCATATTTACCAACCAAATTTTTTAAAAAATTGTTTTAGCATATTTGTTTCAAATCAAATACGTAGAAGAATTATTTATTTTTATGGTATATATTATTATCGCAAACATATTGATATTTAAATGACATAATGAATATACAACGCATATTATATTTTTTAAAGAATTATTTTGAAGATAACAGAACATTCAAAAATAATAAACCTTAAAATGTAAACATAATTTAAAAAATAAAAATTTGTTATAAAATTCAGGTTAACAATATCTTTCCTGATAATTTTTAATTTTTGAAATTCAATGATTACATTTATTAACAATAACAAAACTGTATGATTTGAGGTTATAAAAATGGACGCAAAAAATTACGTCGAAACGGTTTTGGAAGATGTCAAGCGCCGAAACCCCGGAGAAACTGAATTTCACAACGCTGTTGCCGAAGTGCTTCACTCTTTAACACCTGTGTTCGAGAAGAGAAAAGACTTAATGGACGCCGCGATTCTTGAAAGAATCGTCGAGCCTGAACGCGCCATTTCATTTCGCGTCCCGTGGATGGATGACGCCGGAAAAATCCACGTCAACCGCGGATTCCGCGTTCAATTCAACGGCGCCATCGGACCTTACAAAGGTGGTCTTCGCTTCCACCCGTCCGTGAATCAAAGCATCATCAAATTCCTCGGCTTTGAGCAAATTTTCAAAAACTCTCTGACCGGCCTGCCCATGGGCGGCGGAAAAGGCGGTTCGGACTTTGACCCCAAAGGCAAATCCGATGCCGAAGTTATGCGTTTCTGCCAAAGCTTTATGACCGAACTGTACAAACACATCGGGCCCGATGTGGACGTTCCGGCCGGCGATATCGGAGTCGGCGGACGTGAAATCGGCTACATGTATGGTATGTACCGCAAATTATCCAACTCCAGCAGCCAAGGCGTTTTGACCGGAAAAGGTCTGACCTACGGCGGTAGTCTCGGAAGAACACCGGCCACCGGCTACGGACTTCTTTATTTCACGAGCGAAATGTTGGCCGACAAAGGCGAATCTTTCAAAGGAAAAACCGTCGCCATTTCCGGTTCCGGAAACGTGGCCACTTACGCCATTGAAAAAGCACAGCAAATGGGCGCCAAAGTCGTCACCTGCAGCGACTCTTCCGGATATATTTATTGTAAAGACGGCGTGGATTTGCAAGCCGTCAAACAAATCAAAGAAGTCGAACGCCTCAGAATTAAAGAATATGTGAACCGTTGCGGCGGCGAATATTTCGAAGGCTGCGCAAACATTTGGGACGTGAAATGTGACGTTGCGCTTCCCTGTGCCACCCAAAACGAATTGGACCTGGCGGCCGCTCAAAAATTGATTCAAAACGGCGTGAAATATGTCGTCGAAGGCGCCAACATGCCCTGTTCTTTGGACGCCATGAAAGCTTTCCAAGACGCCGGTGTTTATTTCGGACCCGCCAAGGCCGCCAATGCCGGCGGTGTCGCCTGTTCCGGACTGGAAATGACGCAAAATGCGCTTCGATTAAGCTGGTCTTTTGAAGAAGTGGATGAAAAACTCCAAAACATCATGAAAAACATCTTCAAAAGCGCCAAGAAATCCGCCGAAGAATACGGCTACAAAGACAACCTCGTGGTCGGAGCCAACATTGCCGGTTTTATGAAAGTCGCCACCGCCATGATGGGACAAGGTCTGATTTAATTTCGTTCATTTAAAAAACGGGGAAAAGAAGCAATTCTTTTCCAAACCCTCTTTTATCTTCTATATCTCCCGGTTTGATTCTTCCTCTTTTATCCTTTGGTTTTTTGTTTTATTTTCATATTCTCATTAATTTTGTTTCACCAGAATTATTTCCAAAAACACCATCGGCAAAAAAATCGGAAGCCATATATATCACTGACAAATATTTCGGAATATTGACTTTTAAAATCTGTTTGAATATAATATTAAGAAGTTTAATGATTCAGAATAAATAATAATAAGATGGTGTTAAAATGGCGATTGAACTTGAATTATCAAATATGCCGGCGGACTTGAAATTGAAATGGGTTTTAAATGAACTTCAAGCGGATGACCGGTTTTTGGTAAAAGGAATTGAAGATATCAAGTATTATTATGCGGCAAAACAAAACTTTTCTGAAATTCTGTGGTATGTCACCCGAGTCTTAAAAGAAAAATACGGGTCCCGATTGCTTCGGCAAATGAAAATTGAAGTGGAATATGACTGTCACTTTTTGGAAATTCAAATTCCGATTGCACAAAGCGGACTTGAATTAAGTCGTGAGATGATTAGCATTTGTGAAGATGCTCGAAAAATGTATGGGACAACGGCAGACGATTTCTTTTTGATAACACAATACGAGAAGTATTAAAGGGCAATTGGGGTGAATTTATGGGGAAAAATATTAAGGGGCAAGATCTCCAATCAGACTTTAAACCGATTCATTTCTTGTATATTTCTAAATACTTATTTAAAGTCGCTCAAAACGATTGTCCTATCCCGGATTCGGCATATAGGTCCGCTATCAGCCGAGCTTATTATGCCGCGTTCCTAGAGGCACGGAGCTATGCCGCAAACCGAATGGATTTTTCAAGTTCCAAAACCGGAAAAGATCATACAATATTAGCCAATTTTTACAAAAAGTCAAAAGAACATTCGGTTCAAGATATCGGAGATTATTTGTTCAAATTAAAAAAGTGGAGGTTGATCAGCGATTATGACATTCCGGCTGAATACAGTGTTCCGATTAAAGAGCAAGCAAAGGACGCGATTCTTCATTCCATCCAAATCTTTTCAAAATTGAGAAGCATGAACTAAAGATAAAAACATATGAATTCTCCCCATTCATTTTTTGGAAGTTTGCTCTCTCGATTTGTATAAACTTCACAACCATTTCGGCCACGAAATCCCAAACGACCGGACCATTCCTGCCACTTCGTCATGAACCGGCCGGTCCGTTTTTAAAAGAATTAATCCGTACAAAAGACCACCGGCCGTAAAAACAATCAAAAGCCAAAGAATGTTTGAAATCGGAACAAAATATTTGACCGCCAGCAAAAACACGCACATGACAAGGGAAGCCGCAACCATTTTGGCGGCGGATTTCCAATCATAGGAAACCGGAATAACCTTTCGAAGAAAGAGATAAGATAAAACAGAGTTGAGCGTCATCGCTATAATTGTCGCAACAGCCGCGCCTTCCATGCCGAAATCCGGAATCAAAACCGCGTTTAAAACAACATTTGCCAAAATGCCGGCGGCAATGGACAGGAACGCAAATTTCGGATGGCTGGCAGCGTTTAAACAAATGCCTTGCAAATACATAAAAACAGTAATGATTTGAATAAACGACAGCAGATAAAGAGGGACAACACCCGGAACGTAGGCGTCGCCGTAAAAGAGAAAAATAAAATCAGAACCGAGAATCAAAAAACTGAAAAAAATCGGAATCGCCAGCATCAGAGAAATGTTTGTACCTGTTCGAAGTCCTTTTGTAATCGCGCCGGTTTGACCGGATTCATTCCAGGCGCTGAATTTCGGATACAAAACCGCTTTCATGGACGTGGCGGCCAGTCCGGCCAGCATTGAGAATTGGTAAACGATCCGGTAAATTCCGGCTTCAGTTTCCCCCATGTATTCGCCGATGAACACCACATCGATATTTTGGTAAACCAAGTAGCAGCTCATTACCAAAAAAATCAAAACGGCATAAGTGAGCAAACGCTTAAAAATATCCTTTGAAAATTTGACCAAACGAAGACCGGTATAAAACTGCGCAAAAACAGCCGCCGCAATCATGCCGGCTAAAAAACCGCCCATCAGGCCGAACGCATGGTAACCGAGCCAAACGAAAACAATCTGAAACAACGATCGAACAGCCGTATTCAGAAGAAGGGAGACTTGAAACGCGTTCACTTTTCCATCGCTGTAAGCCGCGTAAATCCGGCTGTTATAGAAATAATCAATCAGAAGAGCCGCAATGATCCACCAAAGAATCCCTGTCTTCATAACAGTGGATTCCGGAAAGAGAACGGATGAAATCAACAGCAAGGAGATGACAAAGACAAGGTAAATCAAACGAAGCGCCATGGACGCCGAATAATATTCGTTTTTCGTTCGCCCCTCGCTGATGAGTTTAACGCCGGCTTCACCAATCCCGCTCTCGGAAAATAAGTAAAAGAGGGCGTTGTAAGAGAAGAAGAGAAAGTAAACGCCGACAATTGAAGGGTCGACAGTTCGCGTAAAATAAATCGTGCTTAAAAAACCGATGGCTGTCAAACCGAATTGAGAAATGAGCGAGACCAGCGTTTGAGTTCGAAGGTTTTGCGTCCGCTTTGGGTCTTCATCACCGCCGGAACCATTCTTTTTGCGTCCGATGTTTGAAAAAATATCCGCCGTCTGAGCCATCCATTTTTAAACAGAATTGAATGTATTTAACAGTTGGGTTGAAACAACTTTTGTTGATGCTTTTTTAGGATTGCGTTGAATTTCAACAACTCCATTGAAGGCTATTTTCTAAAACAAATTCAAAAAGAACAAATAGAATTAAATAATTTGCCTGATTATTGGCTTTTTATTTGGAGTTTGACTTCATATTGTTTTTATTGTATTTTTATATTATAGTTAACATTGACCGATTATTTTAAGAGGTATAAAATTGGCACAGAAAAGTAATCATGAGCCGGGAAATCCTGTGAATGAAAAGGCGGCAGCGCCGGTTTCAAAACAAGAACCCGCCTCCAAAGATTCAAAATCCGATGACTTGGCGCACAAATACCTCGGAGACAAAAGTTCCATTTTAACAAGCGTTTTTTACGGCGTTTTACTTTTGATTTCCGCAATTTTGGCATTTGTCATCCGTATCGCTCCGAAAGATGGTGTTTTTTTAAACAACGGATTTATCCGGCTGGGAGAAAATGACCCTTGGTACCACTGGAGAAACATCGACTATCTCCTGCATAATTACCCGCACATGATGTGGTTTGACCCGGCGACCACCTACCCGTACGGAACAAACCAAGCGTTTGCACCTCTTTTTGACATGATGGCGGCAACATTCATCAAAATTCTTCAATTTTTGACCGGCAACACGTCATCCGATTATGCGATGACGATTTTTGCGTACTGGCCCTGCCTCCTTGCGGCCCTTTGCGTCATTGTGATTTACTTTGTCGCCAAAAAGATATTTGACAGCCGTGCCGTGGGTCTTGCATCCGCGTTCTTCGTGGCCATCGCCCCGGGACAATTCTTGTCCAGAAGCATAATCGGATTCAGCGACCACCACGTTGCTGAAGTTCTTTTCAGCACAATCGCCGTCTTTTTCCTCATCGTCGCGCTTTTAAAAGCCAAAGACAAAGTGATTACTTACGCCGATTTAAAAAATAAAAATTTCAGCGCCTTAAAACCGATCCTTCCATATGCGGTTTTAACCGGAATTTTCCTCGGTCTTTACGCCCTTGTTTGGGAAGGCGCGCTCCTCTTTGCGTTTATGATCGGCGTTTTCGTCACCATTCAAATGATGGCCAACCACATGAAGGGCGAAAGCACTGTTTTTATCGCCATCACCGGAATGATTATTTTTGTGATTAACTTCATCATGGTCGTTGTCACGCCGCAGATTGGTGAATACAAATCTCTTCACATGCTGGCGCTTAGTGCCGGATTTATCGCGATTTTGGCAATGGCTGTTTTGTCTTACCTTTTGGAAAAGAAAAACGCAAACAGAATCTACTACCCGATTATTTTGATCGTTCTCGGCGCCGCAGCCGCTATTGCCGGCAGTTTGATTTCCGACTCTGTCAGAAACGCGGTTTTCGGTGTTGTCGGGTTCTTTACAAGAACAGGCGGCGCTCTTACAATCGGAGAAGCATCCCCGTATTTCGGGACATCGATCCCACCGATTGCGTTTACAATCTTAATCGGAATATTCCTCATCGTTTTGCCGTTCTTGGGAACACCGTACATTAAAAAAGACTTTTCAAAAGCTGTTTACTTGATTATTTGGTCGGTTGCATTCCTGATCCTGATGATGATTTCCGGCGACGGATTCATTAAACTTTATGGCAGCTTCTCTGTATTCGGATACTTGTGGTTAATTGCCCTTCCGCTCTTAACATACAAAGCGGTTCAAGACAACAAAATGGAAAGAATATTCCTGGTCATTTGGACGATGGTGATTTTGTGGGCGCTCGTTCAGCAGAACCGTTTCGCTTATTATTTCGTCGTCCCGATTGTCATTTTAACGGTTTACCTCTTGTACGAGTTGGCTCACTATTACAAGTTGGACGCGGCCGCTGCCGGATGGAAGAAAGAAATCCTCGGTAAGATGAACGGAAACAGCAATAGCACGAAACCGGAAGCCAAACCGGAACCGGCTCGTGCGGAAAAAGCGGAATCTAAAACTTACCGCCCGGATTCAAAGGCTGCCAAACAGGCCGCCAAATCCGAAGCGGTCCGGCAACCGTCAAAACCCAAGAAAAAATCAACTTCCCAAACCGCCATCACCGGTCTTGCGATTTTATGCATTGCGCTCCTTGTCATTGTGGTTCCGACCGCGTTTTTGACCGTCCAGTACACTTACGGAACCGGCGGCCCGAACATGCCGTGGATTAACGCGACCACGTGGATGGCCAACAACACGCCGGCGCCGACTTTGGACCCGTACGGCACTTACACGCAGCCGTTCCAAGATTTGGACGGCGACGGCAAAGCCGACAGAGTTTCCGGAAGCGGTATTGAATTCTATGAAAATCAGGTGAGTACCGTTCCGTTTAATTATCCGGCCGGCTGCTATGGTATTATGTCGTGGTGGGACTACGGCCACTGGATTGAAGTGATCGGAAAACGGATGCCGGATTCCAACCCGTTCCAGTTCGGAGTGGGCGGACGCCGCGGAAACGTGACGGACCCGATGATTCCGGGATCTGCTCCCTACTTCACAGCGGAAACGGAAGCTGACGCGACCTACTACTTGGAAGCCATTGACCCGCGCGACAACATGTCAGGCGCCCGTTACATTGTGACGGACATCGAAATGGCGTCCGGCATGAGCAAATTCTACGCGATGACCGCATGGACATTGGATACCGACGGCTACACCGTGACGGTGCCGACCAGCGAAGGCAACATGACCTTAATCGGCAGCGACCGGTACTTTAACTCTCAGGTTGTTCAATTGCATCTGTTTGACGCCCAGCACATGAAACAGTACCGGATGGTTTATGAATCTGAAAAAGAAAGCCTCAACATGCAACAGCAGGAGAGTTACTACAAGGAGTTATACAACTTCTTGCACGGAACAAACATCAGCACACAAAGCACCGGATACGTGAAAATCTTTGAATACGTGAAAGGCGCCAATGTGACCGGAACAGCAACACCGAATTCGACGGTGACGATTTCCACCATGGTTCAGACCAACCAAGGACGAAACTTCATGTATTCGCAAACAGCAACCGCTGATGCAAGCGGACACTATTCGTTTACCGTTCCGTATTCCACAACCGGCCCGATTTCCGGACAAACAAACTTCGTCGTCAAGCCGACCGGACAGTACTCGGTTACGCACGATGGAACGACATCCAAAGTGGACGTGTCCGAAGAAGCGGTTTTGCAGGGACAAACGGTCCAAGTTGTTTGATAAAAATAAAATAAGCGATATGAAACCGGATTTCCGGTTTCATTCTTTTCTTTTTTAAATTTCAATCGGACTTCATTCCGGACTTTATCTTTTTTCACTTTTTTATTTGATCCATTCTTTTCATCAATGCCAGGCCGGGGGTGTTTTTACAGACAGGACGGCGGCGGCACATGAAAAAGGGATGAAAATTTTATTTTCATCGAAAAGCAGGACAACAGACGAAAAAGGAAAAATGAAGGGACGAAAAAAAGGAAAAGAGGAAAAACACGAGAATCAAAATCAGTAAAAGGGACGTTTAAAAGCTTCCGTATGTTTCTCCGGATGCCTCAAAAAATCCAATTTCTCTAAATCATTCACAAGCCCATACATGTCTTCCCCTGAAAATAAACCAAATTCGGGATAACTTTTGGGTTTTCTCACGGAAATTGCCGGCGATTCATCATAATTTTTGTTTTTGACAAAACCGTCTTCCGTCAGATAATACATAAGACCTGCTTTTTTTCGAACCGGTTCATAATCGGAATCAAAAGCGTCCGAGACCCAGTTGGCCATGGTCAATTTTTCACCGGAAGCGTTCACCGTCACGTGACCGAAATCCGGCGGGATCAGAACAACGTCGCCTTCATGTGCTTCTATGACAATGAATTCCGAAAAATCGCGTTTTTGAAGGAGATACGTGGCGGTTCCGTGAATGACTTGATAAACTTCGGGATAAGACGGCGCGTCGGCACAGGCCAGATGCGAAACCGGCGGATGATAATGACCGGCGGTTTTGATGTACTCGGGACCCAGCATTCCGGGCGGGATGACTGTAATGTCGTAACGCAGCACATGCATTTTCATTTTTGTCAAATCTTTGTCGGACAGATGGACTTCCCGGTACATATCATAAAGAACACGGTCCGGCTGTTTATTCAGCCAAATCTGATCCATCAAAACGTCAGACATGCCGTAAAGCTTCCGGGTGGAAAAAGCCGTACAGACCTTACTGAAATCCATTTGCGAATTCATATCAAATCTCCGTGAATTTGTTGAAAAGTTAGTGTGAGTGGCGTAAAATAAAATGATTGGAATCGAATTTTATAATATTTGGCTTTATAATAAGCACTGATTTGTTTTATAGTTTACCTTAATTTCAAACTGAGTTGACAAATACCCAACTCGGAAACAAACAAATATCAAGCATAACCATCAAACAGATGCCATTATCAAATTGGACTTTGGACTCAAATTGGACACGATTTTTACTCAAATCTTTTCCGAACCGCCTCAGCATGTTCGAAAAGACCTTCTTCTTCCGCCAGCGCAATAATCGTGTCTTTGATAGCGTAAAGCCCGTCTTTGCTGATCTTTTGAACCGTCACAAATTTCAAAAAGTGAGCGGTATTCAGTCCCGAATACATCCGCACATATCCGGAAGTCGGAAGCACGTGATTGGTTCCGGAGGCATAATCTCCGGCCGGGACGGGCGCGTAGTTGCCGACAAAAACGGAGCCGGCATTTTTAATTTTGGACAGCACTGAATCTTCCCGCTTCGGGTCCACCATGATTTGAAGGTGTTCAGGCCCGAATTTATTGGAAAAGGCAATGCATTCGTCCAAATCTTTTGTCACCAAAAGAGCGGAATTCGCAAGAGCTGACTCAATAATTTCATTTCTATGGGCCACTTTCCTTTGAACATTGACCTCTTCCATCACTTTTTCGGCAAAAATACTCGATGGTGTCACCAAAATGGAAACGGAATTCGGATCATGCTCCGCCTGCGCTAAAATATCAGCCGCTGCCATTTTCGGGTCCGCAAAGTCGTCGGCGATGATAAGAACTTCGCTTGGTCCCGCCGGAAAATCAATTTCCGCGAAATCCCGAATTTTCATTTTGGCAACGGTGACGTAAACATTTCCCGGACCGACGATTTTATCGACGCGCGGAATGCTTTTTGTTCCGTATGCCATTGCCGCAATCGCTTGAGCGCCACCGGTTTTAAAAATTTGATCAACACCCGCAATTTTGGCAGCGGCTAACGTTAGTGGATGAACGGTTCCATCGCTTCTTGCCGGTGTGCAGACGATCACATTTTCGACACCGGCGGCTTTTGCGGGAATGGCGGTCATTAAAACTGTTGACGGATAACTGGCGCGGCCGCCCGGAACGTAACAGCCGACACGCTCTACCGGAATCGGTTTTTGACCGAGAAGAATGCCTTTTGTGTTTTCGACCCAAATTTCTTTCGGGATTTGCGCTTCATGAAATTTTCGGATGTTGTCGGCTGCTTTTTGAAGGTGGGCGAGCAATTCGGGAGAAAGGCCGGAAACGGCGTCATCCATTTCTTTTTTTGAAACCAGGAGCGACGACAATTTGGCCTTGTCGAATTTTTCGGCGTATTCCAAAATCGCCGAATCGCCGTTTTCCTTGACATTTTTCAAAATCGCGTCCACGGACGCTTCAACATCGGAAAGCGCCGTATTGCGGGAAAAGAGTTTTTTTTGGTCCGATTCCGATAAATCGGATAAGTTTTGACAAATCATGAGGAATAAAACCGCCTGAAATCAAATAAACCTTATCATTTTGAACAAAAAGAAAAGATTAAATGAAGAGAATGGAGAAGGAACGAAAAGTTAAATGGAAAAAGAATCAGACGAACGAAAAGGGGAAGGAGAAGAGAAGGAAAAGGAAAAGAAAGAAATCATAAATACCGGTCAACCCATCTCGCATACCGTTTGTACCAAACGTTTCCATACAATAAAGACCGGTATCCGAAACGCAGGCTGTTGGAACTGACGATATAGAAATCAGAAAGAACCGTTCTCAAAAACGGGTAGTGATTTCCGGTTTGAACCAGAAATTTGAGTAAAAAGAAAAATTCATAAGTCACATAGCGAAGATCTGAGATGATCATCGCCGGGTGAATGAACGCCAATTTGATTTCGGCCGCCAAAAACATAAGCGCCCCGAATATGACAGAAATGCCGCAAAAAACCGCCATGCAGACATCCGTCAAATAATACCGCCGCGTTCCGTCCGGATTAAACCGTTTGAGATTAACCATTCTCATCACTTCTTTTTTGAATGATAAATAAAATGGATTTTTCAATATATATTCTTTCTCTACGACAATTGTTTTTTTGTGACTTAGATTGTTGACGAAATTCAAGAACAGAAGATGGTTTTTTCAATCTATTGTACTATTTTAAAACTTGCCGCCGGCATCTGCAGTTTTAAAAATTCGAGGTGGCATGACTGCTTAACATGTTGAGAATTTTGGATTTGAGTTTTCAGTACCGATTGTGGCTGCTGTTTACAGTTCCAATTGCACCTGCTGTTTGCAGCTCCAATTGCAGCTGCTGTTTACAGTTCCGATTGTGTCTGCTGTTTGCAGTTCCAACTGCAGCTGCTGTTTACAGTTCCGATTGTACCCGCTGTTTACAGTTCCAACTGCAACTACTGTTTGCAGCTCCGATTACACATATTTATTTTATATTTCAGTTGCATCTGCCACTTCTGTACCAAATTCCGTTCATCGGAATCCGATAAAATCAAACGCAAAGCGTTTGATTTTTCGGGGCGGCTTGCTTGGTTTTTCAAAAAGTGGTGGAATATATTTTTGATTTTTCTAAAAATCGCCCGAATTTTTTTACTCAAAAGAAATGTGTTGCTGTAATGCGCGCGTCGCCACCCGTCCCATCAAAATTTATTGCTTATTTTTGTTTTTGGAATAATACCAATAAGTTGCACCTGCTAAAACAATTGCACTGAGAATTCCGACAACGGCAACTATCCAAATCGTATTTTCCGAACCGGATGTGGAAACCATATTGATTCCGGACTCGTCGACCTTTGTTACAATGGCTCCCGGCTTATAGGATTTGCCGTCCGAATCTTCCCATCTCAATGACGAAAATGGTTGAAAACCCGCATTGAAATCCAAGTTGAGCCGCTCAATCGTCGGTAAAACGGCATCACTTTTTTCGCTGTTAACCGAATACGTCAATGTCAGTTCAGTCGCTTCATCAAAATAAGTGATGTTCTGCAAAATATATGATTCGCCATCCATTGCCTCTCCTTGGATTCCGGACCCTCCATAGAGATGATCAGTGTAAATGGAATCCCTTGGATCAATTTCCGACCATACACCGCCGGAACCGACGGTGGCGCCTTTTCCCCAGTAGAATGGTGCGCCAAAACCATTGACACCGCTTCCGGCATCATCTGTTGAAATTTGGCTGAGAACAACACCACCGCTGAGTGTTATAGTTCCATCATAGTTACATTCGGTCGAATTATAACATGTACCGCCACCGATGCCGGCACCGCCCTTTTGTCCTTTTGCAGTCACATTTCCGCCGGAAATGGTAATAGTTCCGACATTTCCGGCATTTCCACCACCGATACCGCTGCCGCGCTCCCCACCCATTGCCGCGACCGTGCCACCTTCAATTATAATATTTCCACCGTTTCCACCCCATCCGCCACCGATGCCGCTTGCGTAAATGCCGCCGATTGCGTTGATGGTTCCACTTTTGATGATAATTGTCCCGGCATCGCCACCATTTGTTATCTCGGGTTCTCCAAGCTCAATTTTATCAATACCCCAACCGGAACCGCCGCCAATGCCGCTACCGCCGGGGCCGCCGCTGACAGTCAAACTTCCGGTTCCATTTTCAATCTCTGAGATTTCCAAAGTGACACCAACCGGAACACCGATAGCCGCACCTTGTTTGGAGAAAGTATAATCAGATGGTTGATATACATTGATTGAATTCACTCCCGACAAGCATAATTTATTATTTCCGCTCGCAAAATGGAGTGCTGAATAAGGTTCTTGAGAAAGACCAACCGGATGAGGAATTTCGCTGTAATAATTAACATCCATAAGTGTTAAATTGACACCATTCGAGCCTGCGTTACATAGAATAAAAAAGGGTTTTTGCAACTTTCCGCGAGTTCCATCTAATGTAATTGGCTCGCTTGTTGTAACTATAATTACCGCAGGAAGATAATAGTTGCTTAGATCATATGTCCCCCCAGAACTAATTTCATAAATATGCGTAGGAGGGGGAGGAGTTTGATCTGCAAGAGCTGGGAATATAATTCCAAAAAATAAGAACAGAGTAAATAAAACTGTTAAAGATTTGTGATAATTCAATTTGAACATTATGTCACCTGCCTATTGTAATTAAATTGAAAATTATGTTCAGAAATAATTCTGAACATATTTTCTGAAGTCCATCTTTAACTAATTTTAGACATGACTTGCTCTTCAATATCTACAGTCTTCCCAGTTGAAGTAATTGCTAAGGTGTCGTTAACAATAAACAATTGTCCATCGTTGTTCAATTCAGAATAACAAACAGATTTATCGTTACTTGAAGATACGTCTGACCCCTCAATCAAGTACAATATCACCTCATCGCCTACAATATAATCTCTGGTATCTAAAGTTTGTTTAACATTGTCAACAATTCCCCCGATTCTTCGAACACGAATTTCTTTACCGGAGAAATTGCCTTTGTAAACATCATCAACTTCAATTATGACATCATGGAATATGTCATATTTGCTCATTTCTTTAATAGAGGGAGATTCTCCATCCTGTGTGTTCCATTGCCCTGGAAGAACTTCTTTCACTTTTCCCCTAACAACCAAATCAGATGCATTCACCATGAGGTCTTCAGAAAGTGAAACATATGTTATGGAAGTTGATATTTCAATATCATCATAATCATCAATGGCATTTTGAGGAGAGAAACTATTTGCAATAATTACATTGTAAATTGATTTAAGATCATTAGTATCCGTTGTGGATAAAGTCCTCCTGGCTTGACCATGTTGATACATAACTGTTGAACTGTTATCGTTATCACCAAGCCCCAAAGGATGGCCCAATTCATGAAGTGCAATTGACTGAATATCATAAACACCCCAACTTGTAGAATTAGGCGAAGTAGCTTGCGAAATATTGGATGTAAAATTATGATTCGTGTTAAATTGTATTCTGCCATAAAGAATGTACTCTCGTCCATTTCGAGTGCCAACATAACGAGTAGCTGATGCGATTGTATTATTACTGAATGATTGCTTGTTAAAAGAAATACCATCTGTGTCATTGTAGCCCGTTTTATTTACAAATTGCAATTTACGTGAGTAACTTGAACTTGCTGATTGCCAAGTGGAAGCTGCAGACATTATTTCAGATTTCCATGTGCTGTTATAGTCATTAGTAAAAGTAACGTTTATCGTTGTATTATGCATACCATACCTATAATCTACCACTGCACCAGCAGGAACTGCCAGAATCGATAGAATTAAAACGCAAACTAACATAATAGCTGAAATTTTTTTCATATTTAAAACCTCTTTATTTATTAATCGTTGTTAATACTGCTATTAACAACCAAAAATAAATAATATTCCAACTATTTAAATATAGTTACCTTATAAAAAAATAATATTTTATAAAATTTTATAAATAATACATTTATAGTTATTTCATGAATTTCTAAACCATGAAATATAAATGTTAAATCTGTTTCGTCAGCTTTTCTGCCATCCATTTCCAAAAGGCCGGACTTTTGATTTCACAAATCTCGTCCAAGCCGATGATTTCGTATCCGTCGGACACCGCCGCCCGCACATGCCGTCCGAGCGCCGCTTCTTTGAGAATTTTATCGGCGATTAAACTTTCCGCTGTTTGATATTTTCGGACGATTTCAGCGACAAGAAACTCATTTTTTATTTTAAGCGAAAACGTTTCTTCCGCATTCTTATATTTGTCATAGAACGATTTGGCGTTATCGGCCGCCCAAACCGGAGGTCCGACTCTTTTTTGAAGCGGCGGAAGTGTTTTGGACATCAGCTCAAAGAGAATAAGACATTTGTTTTCGGCAAACGAATGCGTGTTCATGACGGCAAAATCATTGGCGGCTAAAATTTCACCGAGCGAATTTTCGAGACGGAAAAGCTGCGGATAAAGTGTGTCGTCCGCCTTTTTCGGCGCGTCAAAGACAAGGCCAACCCATTCCGTTCCCCGGCATTTCATGATTTCTTTAAATTCGGAAACCGAAAGCGGCGCATATTCTTTTTTGATAAAGAAATCGACGTTTGGGCTTTGCATGTAACGCTGAGCGACGTTGATAAATTGAGCAAAACGTGTCAGAGAAAGTGCCGCTGCGACATTACGCTTCGGGTCGGTCGGATCGATAACAACCAGCGGGTCTTCGTGGGAAAGCGTTTGATGGCCAACGATATCAATCGTTTGACCGAAACGCCAACAAGCGGCGTTTTGAAGAACGTTTTCAAACGAGCCGTACCAAATGACCAAAAGTTCCGTCAAATAGCCGGAAAAACCGCCGTTTCGAACTTCAGAGCCGTAAACGCCGGTGCTCTTCATGAACTGTTTCAAAAGGAGAACATCGTCTTCCTTTCCGGAAATTCGTTCCTTGACAAAGCAACAATGAAACGGCGTCCGGTCAACGGCCGACTTGATGTCGGACGCGCTTTTAACCCGGAAACACGGCACCAAATCCACTTCAAACCCGCTTTTGGTCATATGAATATAAGGGTGTTCCGAATGCCGGTCTTCCCAAGAATCCCCGGTTTTGGCGACTTCCATCAAAAGCCGGCGGCTGCGCGTTTCCATCTCTTCCCGGGAAACGCCTTCCGGATAGGAAACAAAAAGATCAATGTCATGGTTGCCGGAAAGCCAAGTGGAACGCTCAGCAGAGCCGACAGAAATCGGAATGATGTCATCCTCATGGAATTTTTCCGCCGTTTTGCAAATCGCCTCCAAAAGTTCAGCTTTGACGGCTTCCAATTTTACTCTTTCCGTTTCCGACGGCCGGATTTTTGGAAGAACTTCCGCCCGGATTTTTGAAAAAACGGCATCATTTGGAACCTGTTCTCGATTTGCCTTTTTGTTGGAAGTCATATGGTCACAAGCCTGAAAATATAATAAGCAATTAAAAAGTCACTTCTTTTTATTAATTTTTATCTGATTCGGAGATTGAGGAAATAATTTTGAATAACGGTGAGGCAGATGATAAAGGAATGGATAACCCGTCCGGTTTGTTCAGCATTTACATCATTTCGCCAGCGTTTCTTTCATATACCAAGAATAAATATAAACTTCATCTTTTTCGATTGGCCAAATAATTGAAAAAAAGGAAACAAATAAAAACAGAAAAAACGAAATCTTTGAAACAGATTCGTTTATCCCCAATCCCGGTCATTCAATCGAAAAACCGTTTCGATTGAATGATTTGAGGGGCAGACATGTTTTTATGTTATTTCACAGCGAAATCGCATGATTGAAACCCGTGCCTTTTGCGTTCCTACCTCATGTTTTCATGAAGGTTTTGTCAGGCTTGATTTCTGAAAGTTATGCTGACATGCTCCATTTTTGGAATATGACTTCGAACTTTAAAAGATTTAAAAAAGGAAAATCGGAATCAACCAAGCCATAAATTATCAATTATTACCGATCGAGGAAGTTGAATATGGATTATACCGTTTTATACATCATTTTATTTTGGCTCATTACAATGACGGTCGTTACACTCGTGTCCGTCCGCATCGTTAAAAAATATCCGGTCTACGGATTTGTTGCTTTGACCGCCTTTTACGTCACCTACCTGCTCAGTTCGCAAGTAATCGCGACACGCATTTCTGTTTACGACCTTGGAACCTGGTTCGGATACAGTTTCGTCCTGGCAGCTCCGACGGCCGCCATCATTTATCCGTTTATTTCCCAAGTGCTTGACATGATCAACGAAGTGTACGGTAAAAAAAGAGCGGTCACCGCAATTACCATCGCGCTTTTGACTCAAGTCTTATACGTCATGTTCGTCGCTATGGCCGTTAAAATTCCGGCTGCGCCGTTTTACGAGCTTAACGATGCTTGGCTTTCCATTTTCGGGCTCAGCGTCGGTATTGTGTTCGCCAGCTGGATTTCATTTTTGGTCTGTTCAATCCTTGACACCTACATGTTTTCCTACATCAAACAAAAATTACGCCCCCGGGAACTGGCATTTAAAGGCGACACATTCTTCAACCCGTACATTTGGATCCGGTCGCTTCTGACAGACGTCGTCAGCCTGGCGCTTGACTCCGTCATTTTCGTCTTCATTGCGTTTTATCTGATCGGCGGCATGCCGCTTGATGTCGTCATTGGACTCATTGTCGGACAAATGATTGTCAAAGTGCTTGTCGGTGCCGTCGATACGCCGTGGTTCGTTCTGTATAAGAGGATGCTTGGGAATACCGATTATTCAAAAGAACTGAAACAAAACGAACCGTAAATAAAAATTTTTATTTTATTCGTTTCTGTTTCTTTACCTCTTTTTTTCTTTTTTCACTTCTTTTTCTATTTTTATTTTTTCACATTTTTATTTTTTCATTTCCTTTTTCATTTCTTTTTTTCATTTCCTTTTTCATTTCTTTTTTTCATCTTCTTAATTTTTAGACCAATATGAAAAAAATTAAAAGTCAAAATATCCGCTTTTTAACGCCATACTTTCCCGAACTTTTGTGTTACAAAACTGTTTTAAACAAAGGATATCTTTCTGTTTCTATTAGACTCTTTAATCATAATAATCATAATAATCATAATAATCATAAAATAATTTAAAATCCCGCTTGACCGTTTCAAACCGAATCAGTGCTTTTCGCATCTTTTATTCGCCTTACAAGCCGGGATATCCGCCAAAATTTTTTACCACAATAAACCGACAAGGGAGCCTGAGAAATGGAGAATCCGGAAATACCATGGACCAAAATTGCCGTTTTTGACTTGAATCACGGCGGACTTGCGATCGCGAGCCAGCTGCTTAAAAAAGGCGTTCAAATCACTGCCTTTGATATTTACAAAAAAATGAGCGATGAAAAACTTCAGGAAGCTACGAAAGAGTACGGATTTTTAGTTTCAAACAACCCGGCGGATTTGGACCCCAAAGACAAAACCTTTGAATTGGTCTGCCTGCCGATTCATGTGGACAGCAAAAATGAATTTGTCCAAAAAGCGGGCGAACTTAAAATTCCGACAACGACACACCACGACATTGTCGGCCGGATGCTTCACGGCGACAAAAGATTGGAAGGAAAAAAGCTCATCGAATTTACAGGCGTCCGTGGAAAAACAAGCGCATGTACCCTTTTTGCTCAAATGCTTTCTTACAAAAAATGCGTCGGCCTTCACACATCAAAAGGAATTTTCATGTGGAAGGACGGAAAATTTAAAATGATCCGGGAAGGTATCAGCATTTCCCCGGCCTATGTTCCGGACATTATCGACTTTATTTTCGAGAGCGGTTATAATCCGGAAATTTTCGTGTTTGAAATTTCACTCGGCAGCACCGGCGCGGAAGACATCGGCATCTTAACGACACTTGAACCGGAATACATGGTTTCCGGAAAATCCATGACGTCAACCGAAGTCAAAACACAAATATTTACCCGCGCGAAGGAAAACGGCACATTTATTGTGAACTACAATGATTGGGAAAAAATCAAAAATTACATTCGGCAGGACCAGGAAATCATTGTTTTTGACGCCTCCGGAAAAGCCGTTGAAGACGGAAAGCCGACCGATGTTTTTTTAAATATCACCAAAGGAAAAGACGGCAAAAGAACCGCTGAAATCGAATCGTCCCGAAACAGTAAGTTTTTCAGCATCGGTCTTCGAGGCGGTTACGACGCCGAAGCTTACAAAACCGCCTTTGCGGCGTCCATTTCCGCCGCTCTTGAGTTTGATGTCTCCGAATCCCAAATCATGGAAGCCCTGGATCAATTCGGCGGAATTTCCGGCCGGATGAAAGAAACGACCGAAGACGGGCGACATGTTTTAGACAATTCCAACTCCGGCTTGGATATTTATTCTTGTGAATGGGCCATAAAATACATGCTGGACAAATACTTCGAGAAGAAATCACCGCATTTTGACGCAACCGCTAAACGGGAATTCATCGTGGTTATCGGCGAGGAAAGACAGACGGTTTGCGAAGGCATCGAGCCGTTTGCAATTGATAAATTGATAGAGTATTATAAAAAAGACATCGACAAGTTGATTCTGGTCGGCGACCGTTTGAAAAAATATATGGGTGACAAATGCAGCCGGGATGTCGAACAAGAAGAAGCCGGAGCAGTAGATGCCCCTGTTGAAGCCGGTGAAAACGGCAACGTGTGTACGGCTCTTTACGCTGACGATTTCAAATCCGGATTTATGAAAGCTCTTGAAGTTTCAAAAGAAGGCGACGTCATCATTATGGCTGTTAAAAGTTTCAGATAAACAATACCGGATGTAAAAAAGAAGGGATATTAGATCGAAATCGCTTTGGGACGGAATGATGATGATGAGAGACGCGGCACAAACACTGGGCAACCTGATTGATAAACAAACCATTTGCATCATCAGTTCCATTGACGAAGAGGGATTTCCCAACACAAAAGCAATGCTTGCGCCAAGAAAGCGTGATGGGATCAAAACATTTTATTTAACGACGAACACATCGTCCGTGCGGGTTTCTCAATACCGGAAAAACCCGAAAGCCGGCCTTTACTTCTTTGACAAGAGGTTCTTCCGCGGCGTGTTGTTCAAAGGTACCATGGAAGTTCTTGAAGACGCCAAAAGTAAAGAAATGATTTGGCGGGAGGGAGACACCATGTATTACCCGCTCGGTGTGACCGATCCGGATTATTGTGTCCTCAGATTTACGGCAAGTTCCGGAAGATATTACAGCAATTTCAAATCCGAAAATTTCTCAATCGATGAATAATTCGGTCCTGCAAATGCTGTCCAATAGCAATTTACATGTTAGTTGTCCTTTTTAAAAACGGAGGAAAAATGTCTGCAAATAATGATTTAATTGTTCATCCGAGACCCAGTTCGATTGTGGCGTCGCTTTACACACTTCGGGATTTGAATGTGGACGTTGCGATTTTGCACGGCCCGCCCGGATGTTCATTTAAACACGCCCGGCTGCTTGAGGAAGACAATTTGCACGTTTTGACGAGCGCGATGGATGAAAGTGATTTCGTATTTGGCGGCCGGGAAAAACTGTCGGCGACCATTGACCGCGCAGTGGAACTCTTTTCTCCAAAATCAATTGCGCTTGTCGGTACCTGTACCAGCATGATTATCGGCGAAGAACTGAAAGATTCGGTCGGAGCGGTCTCGGACGATATTGCTGTCATCTGTGTCGAAACACATGCCGGTTACGCGAACAACACCGCCGGTGTGATGGCGGTTCTTGAGCCTGCGGCGGGTCTTGGACTTATCAGTACAGAAGAATTGACGCGCCAGCGGTTTTTGCTCAAAGAGGCGACAAACATCGAACTTCGAAACGGCGCCGCCAGCCGCGGTTATTTGGAACCGTCCCGAGGAGATTTAAAATACAAAGTGGCGGAACATCTCTTAGAACTTCTCAAATCCGGCAAAAAAATTCTGGGAATTTTAAACGCTAAAAAAGAAACGGCCTACATGTTTTCCGATGAAATATTGGCGCTTTATGAAACAGCCGAAATATTAGGCGTTTCAAAAAACATTGTTTTGATGGCCAATACGGACGTTGATTTGGGTCTTCCGCGCGTTCGCGAACACGCCAAAAACATCATGGCGGAATTTGAAAAACGCAATGTTCCGATTCATGAGATCATCGGCGGACTTGACGAATACGCCGTCACCGGTGACCGGGTGGCAAAACTCATCGATGAAAAATATTCGGATTTTGACGCCGCTTTAATTGCCGGCGTCCCGCATGCGCTTTTGATGGAGCCGTTTGCCGGAATGGAACTCATTTCGATCACAAACGGCCCCCGACAAGTGGCACCGATTAAAGAAATGGGGCACGATTATGTCATCGTGGAAATTGACTTGCACCCGAAAACGCTCGGCATTTCCTCAATTGTCCCTTCCGAATTCGGCGACACGCTGCGGGCGATTTGTGCCGACCAAATAAAAAACAACCCGCAAAAATAAACCGAGTTTGTTTTTATTTTCAATTCGGACTTTCACTTTTTGAATTCGTTGGGTGAAGTTTCCGAAAAAAATGGGAAACAAAAGTTTAAATAAAAACCAAGAAATTGTTATTTTTCATATTTTTATAACATGATTCATCATTTGATCTGACATGAAAAAAGTGATTGCGATTTACGGAAAAGGCGGCATTGGAAAGTCGAGTACCGCGTCAAACATCGCGGCAGCCGCGGCTCTCTCCGGAAAAAAAGTTCTCATCATCGGCTGCGATCCGAAAAGCGATTCTTCAATAACGCTTCTTGGCGGAAAACGGATTCCGACGGTTTTGGATTTGCTCAAAGAAAAGCAAACCATTGCCAAAGAAGACGTGATTTTCGAAGGTTTCGGTGGCGTTTTGTGCATGGAAGTCGGCGGCCCCGAACCCGGTGTCGGCTGTGCCGGCCGCGGCATCATCGTTGCGATTGAGACACTCAAAAAGATTTATCCGGAATTCATGGACAACGATTTGATTATATACGATGTCCCCGGCGATGTCGTCTGCGGCGGTTTTGTCGCCCCCATCAAAAAAGGATTTGTGAATGAAGTTTACGTTTTAACATCGGGCGAATACATGCCGCTTTACGCTGCCAACAACATCTGCCGCGGCTTTGTCCGAATCGGAATGGATTTGGGCGGTG
This sequence comes from Methanolapillus millepedarum, assembly GCF_032594115.1. Taxonomy (NCBI): domain Archaea; kingdom Methanobacteriati; phylum Methanobacteriota; class Methanomicrobia; order Methanosarcinales; family Methanosarcinaceae; genus Methanolapillus; species Methanolapillus millepedarum. Next base: position 1,644,824 of record NZ_CP131060.1, on the reverse strand, counting down.
TCATTTGCAACTCCCGAAACGCTGACCGGGAACGGGAACTTGTGGAAGAGTTTTCAACCAAAATCGGAAGCCGACTGATCGGCTACATTCCAAAGGATCCGATCGTTCAAAGCTGCGAACGCGACGGATACAGCGTTCTTGAAAAAGCGCCGGATTCCGACATTGCGAAAGTCTACAAACAACTGGCTGTTGAACTGATGAACAATAAAACACGCGTAAAAGCCGTACCGCTTGACGACGAACAATTGCGAAATTTGTCCAAAAAATACAGCGAATAAGTTCAAAAAAGAAACAAGCGGCAGAAAAATAAAACAGAAAAATCATTCAAAAACAATCAAAAAAGGAGGAAAAATATGGCAACATCCGAAAAACCCGAATTGGTTCCGCGAATTTTAATTTCCGCCGACCGGTCATCGTCGGGAAAAACAACGATTTCGATGGGGATAATGGCGGCATTGAAGGATTTGGGTTACACGGTTCAACCGTTTAAAGTAGCGCTTGACTACATCGACCCGGAATACCATACCGCAATTACGGGCCGCCGGTCTCGAAATCTTGACGGATATCTCATGAACTCAGATGAAGTCCTGGATGTTTTTTCTCATGCGTGCGATTCTTTCGAAAAAGGCGAAAAAAGCGCGGATATTGCCGTGATTGAAGGTGTCCGCGGCCTTTTTGAAGGCCTTGACGCCTATTCCGACATCGGAAGCACAGCCCAAATCTCCAAAATATTGAAGTGCCCCGTGATTATGGTCATTAACGCCAAGAGTATGACGCGTTCATGCGCGGCGCTTGTTTCCGGATTTGCGTCATTTGATCCGGAAGTAAACATCGCCGGCGTTATTCTCAACAACATCGGAAGCAAACGCCATGCCGAAAAAGCCGTGGCGGCGATTGAATCAACGACAAAAATCCCGGTGATTGGCGTCGTCTACCGCGACCCGAATATGGGATTTTCCATGCGGGAACTCGGACTTGTCCCAATCCCGGAGGGGCGGAAATTCCACGACGGGTTCTTTGATAAAATGGAAAAGATCAAAGACGGCGTCGCCGAAAATGTGGATTTGGAAAAACTGGTCAAAATTGCCAAAACCGCCGGTCCCATTCCCCGGCCGGCAAACAGTCTTTTTGAGACGCGAGCAGACCCGTTCAGCATGGTTCATCCCAAAATCGGCGTCGCTTTTGACGAAGCCTTTAACTTTTATTATCCGGACAACATTGACTTGATGCGCGCGGAGGGCGCCGAAATCGTCAAATTCAGTCCCTTAAACGATATCGAGATTCCGGATGTTGACGCTCTTTACATCGGCGGCGGCACGCCGGAAATTTTTGCGGCAAAGCTGGCCGGCAACAAAACCATGAAAGATTCTGTCAAAACCGCTTCAGAAACCGGAATGCCAATCTTTGCGGAATCGGCCGGCATGAACTATTTATCCAGGTCCGTTTCCATTAAAAGCAACAGTGGCTGCGATATCAAATTTGAAATGGTCGGTATTTTTAAGGCGGCAACCGTTTACGGAAGCGGAAAACGCGTTGTCACGTATACGAACGGTAGATTTGAAAAAGATACGCCCATCGGGAAAGCCGGCGAGGAGTTTATCGCGCACGAATTTCACCACTCCGCTTTGGAGAATATTTCAAAAGACGCGGAATTCGCCATCCGGATCACACGCGGTGTCGGGATTGCGGATAAAAAGGACGGATTTATGGTCAACAACACGATTGGAACCTATACCCATTACCACGGCGTTTCTTACAAGGGATTTGCTCGAAATTTTGTTGAGAGCGCCCGAAAATACCATGAAAACAAGAAAAATAATCAAAACGGCAAAAACAAAAAATAAATAAATTGAAAAGAATAAAAAGAAGCAGAATGAATACAGATTGTGAAAATATTTGAATCTGAAATGACTGAAATTTAATATCATCACCGGGTGTCTTTTTGAAAACAAAAATCCAAGGAAATTATGTTGTGGCCGGCGCGGAGGCTATTCCCGCCTTATACCAATCCGGCTATTTCGGGCGTCCCAAAGACAACGTCCTTTATCTTCGGTTTGTGGAAGCGGCTTACCTTCTTTACCGGAACAAAATCGAAATCTTCAAAGATAAAACAGCCCTTGATTTTGACGCGTTCCTTAAATTTGCCGCTCTGAAAGAGGATTTTTTCGAACTGAAATACATTGTCTACAAAGATCTCAAAGAACGCGGGTATTATATTCAATCGGCAGCAACCGATTTTCGGATATATCCGCGTGGCGGATCCCCCGGAAAAACAGCGGCGAAAAGCTTTGTTTTTGTTCAATCGGAACGAATTGACTTGCCGTTTTCCGCTTTAATTCAACACTTGAACAACACGGAAAATGTTCGAAAACAATTTATTTTGGCGTTGGTCGATGAAGAAAGCGACATCACGTTTTTTGAAATCAAACGCGTCGACCAAAACAACGGATTTTTCGGGGAAATGAGTTATCCCATCCCGGATTTGAAGACCGGACCGGAAGGTTTCAGGCCGATTCCCGCCATTCTCCTCAAAGAGCGGGTGGTTTTGGACAACAAAACCGTTTCCGAAAAGCTTTACCAGAATGCGTTTTTCGGAAAAATGATGGATGAAGACCGGCTTCAGTTATCGCTTGTGGAAGCGCTTTACCTGATGGAACAGAACAGAATTGAGATCTTCAACTTAAATTCCGAAAAAATGACGCCGGATGAATTCGTTGAACACGCATCATCGATTGAACCGGATTTTATGAAAAAATATGCCATTTATAAAGATTTAAAGGACAGAAAATTTGTCCCGAAAACCGGATTTAAATTCGGAACGCATTTCCGTATTTATGAAAAAGTCGAATCGCTTGACAAAATCCCGCACTCCGAGTTTTTGCTTCACGTGATTTCACCGGACCACCTGTTTAAAATGCCGGTGACGTCGGGGGCAATCCGCCTGGCGAACAGCGTCCACAAAAGAATGATTTATGCCGCCGACACCGGCCGGAAAATCGAATATATCGAGTTTGAACGGATCAAAATGTAACGGAAATGAAACAAAACACTTGGCAAAGGACTGAATATGACGATAACGGCAAAGTTGGAAAAGGGCTGAGGAGAACAATGTTTACGTCGATTGCGGTGGATATTTCCGGAAGGCACAAAATAAACATCGGGTATTATGCGGTGTGTTCGGCGGTTTCCGTATTTATGACACCGACCGGCATTGAAAAGGTGAATGAAATCCAATCGGACGCCTTTCTCATGAACAAACCGCTTGAACTTTCCGACATCGTCTTTATGATTGAGAAAACAATCGCCAAAATCAAAGAAAAAGGACCGATCATTATCGAACGCGGTGACTTATTCAACACGGACATCAGCCTGTGCAAATCCCTTTTCTCAGCCGACATCCGATATCAGGAATCCATCGGAGACCGGAAAGCCATTGAAATCGCACATCATGTCTCTCACAGCACCCGAAATATTTTGATGAAAGAACTTGGAATCGACATTCGAAACGCTGTTTCCGAAAAATGAAAAATCCGAAAAGAAAGGACCAGAAGGAGCAAATAGTATTCAAACGGAACAAACAGCCCTCCCAAAAAATAGAAAAAACCGCATCGAAACCGTTATTTTGGTGATGCGGATTTCCCCGAATTCGGATGCGGACAAAAATGCCCGAAAAGCTGCGGAATTTGTTGAGCTGGCCAAAGCGCTGGATTACAAAGTCGCGGACACCGTCGTTCAGGAGCGGTATCCGGACCGCAAGTACAATGTCGGCAGCGGAAAAGCGCGGGAAGTCGCCATTTTAGCCCGTGATTTGAAGGCAACGCAAGTCATATTTTATGATCCGCTGTCCACTTCTCAAATTTACAATATTTCTAAACTCTGCGGGGAAGCCGGCGCCGCCTGCAAAGTTATTGACCGGTTTCAATTAATTTTAGATATCTTTGCCGAGCGGGCGACAACGCACCGCTCCAAACTTCAAGTGGAACTTGCACGCCTCCGGTATGAGCTTCCGAGTGCGAAAATGTTGATCGCGCTTTCCAAAAAAGAAGAGCGAGCCGGCTGGGGCGGCCTTGGGGATTACGAAGATTCTTATGAACAAGACATCAAAAAACGCATTTCCAGAATTGAAACGGAGCTGGCAAAAGCTGACTTGGAAGAGGAAGCGCGCCGCCTTTACCGTCACAAGCGCGGGTTTTTTATGATATCTCTGGCCGGTTACACCAATGCCGGCAAAAGCACACTTTTTAACGCGCTTGTGGACGAAAACGCGGAATCCAAAGACATGTTTTTCACGACGCTGATTCCGAAAACCCGGGCGCTTGAATTCGGAAAGCGAAAAATTCTTCTCACCGACACGGTCGGATTTATCGAAGATTTGCCGCACTTTTTGGTGGACGCGTTTCGTTCGACGCTGGAAGGCATTTATTTTTCCGACATGATTCTCTTGGTGGTCGATTTCAGCGAACCGGCCGACCATATCCGAGATAAATTGATCACGTGCCATGAAACGCTTTGGGAAAAGGGAACGTCGAACATTATTACGGTTTTAAACAAATCGGAATTGGTCTCCAAAAAAGAACAAAAACAAAAGTTGGAAGAGCTGGAACATTTGATTTTAAATCCGGTATTCATTTCCGCCAAAAACAAAACCGGCCTTGATAAACTTCTCCTTGAAATCGACAGAAATCTGCCGCAACCGGTTGTGAGAACAATATCGCTTCCGAATACGAAAGCCGGCGCGTCAGCTTTGTCATGGTTTTATGAAAACGGAATTGTGGACGAAATTCTTTATGGAAAATACATGACGTTTGAATTTTGCGCAACGGACGATGTGATGGCCAAAACGGACGATGTTTTAAAAAAGGCGGAAGAAAAAGGAGTTGCCTGCTGAAAAAGTCAATAAAAAAAGGGAACTTCTGCCACGAAAATTCCCTTCTTTTCACACAATTTCGCCGTTCGTTCTTTCGTCCGGCTGTTTTCGTTTTTGGTTCACACAATTTCTATCCGTTCAAAGGGATAAATTTGATTTAAATTTTTGAATTTTGCCCGTGTTTTAGTTGAGTTTGGGATTTAGTCCGTAAAACGAATCGGACGCTTGAAAATAATGAATTCGCCGCAAATGGACGCGAATTTCCAGCCTTGGACCGCATAAGCATTGATTTGTTCCACAATGTTGAGCTCGTCAACGATGTCCATTTCATATTCACAGTCCAGCAAACTTTCATATTTTTGATGTTTGGATTTTCCGGATCCGACAAGTCCATCAATTCCGATTTCAAAAAATTTGGATTGCGGCTCAAGCACTTCAATTGACATTTGAGAATCACCTCTGGGTTCTTCTTCTTTTATTTTAAGAACAAACATGACATGGGGCTTTAAGAATATAAAGCTCAAACAAGCGGGGTGAAAGTATTAAAGAAATGTGTTTTATAGCTTCCTGCCGTTTTAATTCTTAAATTTATACAAAGAGAATATATAATCAGATATCCAATTTCTTTGCATGCTCAAATACGATTTACATGTTCATTCACAATATTCACGAGACTCAATGGCGTCTCTCAAAGATATTTTAAGAACCGCCAAGGAAAAAAACCTAAACGGAATCGCGATTTGCGATCACGACGAAATCAAAGGCGCTTTTAAAGCGATGGAGCTGGTGCGTGAATTTCCGGAAAAATACGGCGGAGTTGTCGTCATTCCGGGAATTGAAGTCAGTACCGCCAAAGGTCATATTTTGGCGCTGGGGGTTTTTGAAAAAATCCCCCCGAAGATGACGCCGGAAGAAACCACTGATTACGCCCGTGATTTGGGCGCCCTTTCCATTATCGCGCACCCGTTTCGAAAAAGCGCTCACGGAATCGGATACATTGAGGGCGCGGGCGCGGACGCCGTTGAAACGTTTAATTCAAAAAGCATCACAAACGGCGCGAATAAAAAAGCTGAAAAAGAAGCCAACCGGCTCAACATGCCCAAAACCGGCGGAAGCGACGCCCATATTGCGGAGCTGGTCGGTCAAGGATACACGAAAATCGATGTCCCCGACAACACGGCGGATTCGGTGATTTCGGCAATTCTGCAGCAAAAAACAGTTCCCGGCGGCGAATTGACGCCGTATTCGGTCGTCGCCCGCCAAATGGGCGGAAACGTGATCCGACGAACAAAATTACTCTTTAAAAGGCAATTTCATGAGGTTTAAATGATTAAAATTGTACATACGGCCGACACGCATCTCGGATACCGCCAATACCAAAGCGATATCCGAAAGCAGGATTTTTTTGATTCGTTTGCATATGTGACAAAAAGCGCCGTTGAATTGAATGCCGACGCCGTCGTCCATGCCGGAGATTTATTTGATTCCAGAAATCCGTCCCTGGAAGATTTGGTGGCAACGATTGCGATTCTTCAACCATTAAAAACGGCCGGCATTCCGTTTCTCGGAATCGTCGGAAACCACGAGGGGAAACAAAACACGCAATGGCTCGACCTTTTTGAAGGAATGGGGCTGGCCAAACGGTTGTCTGAAAAACCCCATATAATTTCAAAAGATGATGTTTCCGCATTTGTTTATGGAATGGACAACTTATCGCACCCGAGACTTTCCGCCTTTGATTTTTCCGTTTTCGAGGCGGAGAAAGCCGGCATAGGAGACGCGGAAAACTCAAATACCTCTGCGACGAACGAGCCGATTCACACTTACAATTTATTAGTTCTCCACCAGCTTCTCAGTCCGGTTTTGCCGATGCAGCCGATGTGCTGCGACGATTTTTTAGACAATATTCCGATTCCGTTTGACGCCGTTCTTCTCGGCGACAATCACAAATACGAATGCGTGAAATACAAAGACTGCTGGGCCACCTATCCGGGAAGCACCGAGCGGTGCAGCGCGTCGGAAGACGAAAATCGGTCTTTTAATTTGCTGACGCTTGATGAAAATGAATTGTCGATAACCCGATATATGATTCCGACCCGCGACTTTGTAACCGTTTCCGTTCCGTATGGCGGCGACCAATCTGATTATTTGAAAACGGTTTACGCCAAAATCGATGAATATTCTCAAAAAATACCGGACGCGGTTGTTTTTGTCGAGCTTTTGGGATTGAAAAAAACATTGATTTCAATCAGCGAAATTGAAGAATATGTTTTAGAAAAAGGCGCTCTTGTCGTCAAAGTCGGCGACAGGCGGGACCGTTACGACGAAGAGCCGGAACGGTTGTCAAATATCACATTTCAAGATCCGGACGACGTGGTCAATCAAACCATTCGGACGCTTAATCTGACAGGGGCCGGTTTTCTGTTGGACAACATTGTCCGCAGTAAAGAAATTTCGAAATCCAGTGTGGACGAAGAATCTGAAAACAGTTTGAAAGCGTATTTGGAATCGGTTGACTTTTCCGAAGAAAGCCGGCGGGAAAATCATATTCGTCCCGAAAATTTCATTCAGCCGGAAACGAAAACAAAAGCAGAATCGGAAATGGAAAAAGAAATAAAAACGGAACAGAAAAAAGAGCCTGAAAAAGAGAAAACGCAAGAGAAAGAACAAAAAGAAAAGGACAAAGAGAAAAAGCCGGGCCAAAAACCGAAACAATACACGCTCGGCGACATGTTCGGATGAGGAGATTAGCATGAAATTCAAATCGTTGCATGTGGAAAATATCCGCAGTTATAAGCATCTGGACATTGATTTTAAAGACGGCGTCACGGTCATTTCAGGCGTCAACGGCAGCGGAAAGTCCAGCATCCTTGAGGCGTGCTTTATCGGTTTATTTGGAGCCGGCGCCCTTTTTGGGACAAGTTTGGCGATTCCGGACATGATTCGAAAGGGCAGTACGGTTGCGGAAATCGCTCTTGAGTTTGAACATAAAGGCGCCGATTACCGAATCGAGCAGCAATTCAAAGTTCAAAAATCGGGTGCCGCCGGAAATACAAAATCTATTCTTTACAAAAACGGGGAAATCGTTGCGGAACAAGCCAAAAAAACATATGCGGCACTTTGCGAACTCCTCAACATGGATGAGAAAAATTTCCAAAATTGCGCTTACATCCGGCAGGGCGATGTGGACGCGCTCATTAACGCTAAGCCCAAAGAGCGTCAACAGATGATTGACGACCTTCTCCAATTGGGAAAATTGGAAGAATATCGTGAACGGACAAACATGTCAAAAACAGCCGTCAACCGTGTCCTCCGCCAAGAAGGAGATCGGCAAAAGGAAATTCAAAAGAAAGCAGCGGACATGAAAGAAAAAAATCTGTTCGGCTTGGTCAATGACCGCAAAAAAACATTGGAAGACATCAACGCCGCCGTTTCCGAACTTCGGGAGCAAAAAGAAGCCGTTGGAAAAGAAAGCGCTCTTTTGGATACGAAAATGAAAGAATTGAAAGAAAGCGAAAAAGAACTTGAAACGCTTTCAAAAGAAAAGACGGTTTTGGAAAACGAACACCGGCAAATTATCGTTGACAAAGAAGAAACGGTTGAAAACATCTCGTCAAAAGAAAAAAGAATCGCAGAACTTCGAAACGACAGCCGGACGGTTAAAAATGAAATCACCGATTTGTGCGGAAATGAAGAAACAGAAGAGTTGATCAACAATATTCCGGCGCTGGTTTCCAAATTCAAAACGGATGAGAAGGCGGCAAATGACCAGTTGCATCATGTTTCAAAGGCACTGGAACTGATGATGGCGGAAAAAGAAACGCTGAAAAAACAAACGGCTGAAAAAGAAAATGAGAAAAAGAAAGCGGAAGAAATTCTTGCCACTGTCTTGTCAAAATTGAAAAATCAGGAAAAAGACATTGAAAAAATGAACCGGGAAGTTGAATCCGGATTTTCAGACGCGCAAATTCAAAAAGACGAATTTTTGGTGTTCTTTGAAGACATTTTGGAAGATTTCAAAAAATCAATGATCATGGCCGGAACAGATCCTGTCTTGGAAAACAAAAACAATTCGGAGTCTTCCGAACAGGACATGAATTTCGACGCGGTAATCGAACCCGGGTCAACGTCGGACACGGAATGCAAACCCATTTCGATCGGACCTTTTGAAGACATGTCATTTTGTTTCAGCCTGGTCAAAGCCGAAGACCTTCCGATTCCGTCCGACGCGGAACTTTGGAAAAACTTAATGTCCGACATTGAACGGCTGGAAACATTTATTCTTCAAAAATTAAAAGAAGACGAAAGACGGCAAAATGAGCCGGAGATGGAGATTGCTCAAATATCGGGAGAACTGGAGGAAAAGAAAAAACGGAGAGAAGAAGCGGAAAAGGACATCCGGGAACTGGAAATTGAGCGCGAAAGAATAGAATCGGACCTTCAGACTGAAACAAAAGCAGCGGGAACGATTGTAAAATCCCGATCGGACTTTCATTTCGTTCTCTCGGAAAGCCAAAATAAGAGAAACGTGAAAATCAAATTATGCCCGGCGTTTCTCGAAACAGTTTCAAAAGCGCATTTGGATTTCATGCAAATCGAACCGGCGGACGTGGAAAAAACATATGATTTCGCGGTGAAAAAGCAGGAAGAAATTGTTGCCGAAAAAGCCAAACTTTCCGCCGAAAAGACCGGAATCGAAAAGGAGTGGCTCAAAAAAGAAGAACTGTTCAAGTCCGGAAAATGCCCGACTTGCGGACAGGTTGTTCCTCAGCAAAACCCGTCGGATGCCGGAACAACTCAGCACACCCATGCCTACGCAACGGATGCCGAAATGAAAAGGCTGGACGATATTTCCGCAACGCTTTTGAAATTTGAAGAAAACGAAGTGAAAAACCGTGCTCAACTTGCCGTTTTAAAGGAAATCAAAGACCTTGATGTCCGAATTGAAGAACTCAATTCCAAAATGAAAACAGGAGCGGTTGAAGAGAGCGGCAAAAAGGAACTGATTGAAAAATACAAGCGGGACCTGATTGAAAACGAAAAGAAGCGGACTGAAAAAGCAGCTCAGAGGATGGAAAACAAAATCTTTTGCGAAACCCGGCAAAAAGACTTGGAAGCGCTGAACCGCCGCCTTCTTATTTTGAAAGGCGAATCCGCGAAAAGAACCGCCAAGGCCGGACAGCTGACTGCGAAAAAGAAAATGTTCGCCGACACGGCAAACGGCATTCTTCGAAATTATATGTCTTTGGAAAATTTGAAAAAATTAAAAGAAGAGTCGGAAAATCGAAAAGGTGAACTTGAAAAATCAGTCTCGGACTTAGCTTCGGCGATTGAATCTCAAAACCAAGCCCAAACGAAGATGACCGAAAACGAAGAAAAAACCCGGGCAGAAAAACAGATCAAAGAGAAGGCGTTCACTCAAAAGGCGGATCTTCTCAAAAAAGCCGAACTTTTGGCGTTAATATCCGGCGAAGAAGAAAAAGCAAAATTAGAATTATCGGCGCTTTCGGATAAAATAAAGCATTTGGACGGAACGGTTGTTCAATACCGGCGTCAAATGGCCGAAAAAACGGATAAAATCAACCGGCTGTCATTAAATATGAACGCGTTAAAAAGCTTTGAGGGCGCGACGCTTGAAGAAAAAAGAACTGAAAATAAAAGAAAAGAATTGGAAATATCCGGTCAAATAAAAGAGTGGGAAGCGCACAAGTCGACGCTGACGGAACAAATCGGAATGTTGCAAAGCGAAATCAAGCAACTGCATCAACTCGAAGACGACGCGAAAATTCTCCGCAACAAAATCGGGTTTTTGGCGCTCGTTCTTGAAGACGTGACGGCTCTCGAAGACATGTATTTGAAAATCCGGGCCGATATGCGTTCCCGAAACATTGAGGCGCTTGATATTTTACTCAACGATATGTTTGAATTTATTTATTCAAACAACGCGTACTCTCATCTGGAGCTGGACGCTGATTACAATTTAAAAGTCTACGAAAAAGACGGGTCTGTTTTGGAACCCAAGCAGCTCAGCGGCGGCGAACGCGCAATTTTCAATTTAGCGCTTCGGTGCGCGATTTACCGGCTTCTTTCTCTCGGATTTGGGGAAGACAACCGTGGAAAAACAGCGCTTCCACCGCTTATCTTTGATGAACCGACCGTCTTTTTAGACAGCGGGCACGTGGGACAACTGATCAAACTGATCGATCGGATGAAAGAAGACGGCGTCGGACAAATCATTGTCGTTTCACATGACGAATCGCTCATCGGTTCCGCCGATCAAAACTTCCGCATCGAAAAAGATTCATTGACAAACGCGTCGGAATTGGCAAACACGTAACCGGCCGGCTGTTACCAGTGAATGGCAAAATTCAACAAATACTCAACCCGCGCGCCCAATTCCTCTTTAAAAAGAGAGGCGTCCACAATCAAGTATCCGTCCGATTGATCTTCCAAGATTTCGGCCAGGAAACCGAACCAATAGACAACAAGACCGCTGCCGTAAAGACGGGTGTATTCCGAGAACTGGTTTTTTTCATAATGCTTATGTTCCACAATACCGCCAAAAAGCGCTTTGCTTTCAACCCAGTGAATCTAGTGGTCTGAAATACAAATCGGCTGTTTGAGGACAAAATCCGGCGTTTTTCCGGGACCGTTGGCACGAATTTCATTTTCGGACAGAAATTCGCTGTTTTTCAGTTTCAGCCAAAGAGAAATAATTTCTTCGCCGGCTTTGCCTTTGATTTCCTGCATTTTATGCGCGCGCGGGGAAAAATAGTAATCGGCGTTAAGCGCTTCTGAGAGTTCTTTTCGGATCCGGGCATTTTGAGCTTCTTTCGGGTTCTTATAAAGCGCCGCAACTTCCTTTTTGTTGTAGCCGATTTTTCTTAAAATGACCGTGGCAATGAGCGTCGGCGGATATTTGTGCTTTTTGGCCAGCTCCAAAAAGGAAACGCCGGAAACCCAATCATGCACGATTTCCGATTCTTTTTTCGCCAACAAATGATATGATTTCTTAACTGTTTGAACCACTTTTTGGTTTAAAATCGTCGATAAAACACCAATCGGAATGCCGTATTTATTGGAGAGGGCGATGACGTCGTCATGGCTTTTAAGTGTGTCATAGCATGTTTTGTAAAGAGCCGAATCCATAATGCCGTCGTCCGTTTCAAATATCACGGCATTGAAAACAAATGCGTGATAGAATGTCTAAAAATAATAAAGCCGTCAAATGATAAAGTTTTGAAAATGTTATTTCTTTCGGATTGTGAAATAGTTGATATTATTTAATTTTATTTGACCAAAATCCGGAAATCAAAAATGGTTATTTATATTAATTTTGAGATTATCATTATATTTCTGAAAGTATTCATTTGGATTTTATTCGTTTTGTCCGGTTTTATGATTTATTTCATTATTTAGTTTTATACCAGGAGCAGTCAGATGCGGACCGTTTTATCAAAGCCCGGCCGGTTTTATGAAATCGATGTCTTGCGCGGTTTTGCCGTCATTTTAATGGTTATCTATCATTTTCTTTATGATTTGGATTATTTCGGTGTTTATTCTCTGCCGTCCTGGTTTTGGCCGCAGCAATTTTACGGATTTCCGATTACGGATTTGTTTGTTTTAATCGCCGGCGTGTCGCTCGTTTTTTCCGCAGCCGCCGTCCCGGATGACAAGGTTCTGGCCAAAAAACTAACCCGCCGCGGACTGAAAATATTTGCGCTCGGTCTTTTGATTACGTTGGCGACGTGGATCTATCCGCATGACGGTTTTATTGTCTTCGGAATTTTGCATTTAATCGGCATTTCCACAATTCTGGCCATCCCGTTTTTAGCCGGACACACCAAATCGGGATCAACATCCTCAAAAAACGCATGGGCTCCGCTGGTTTTCGGGTTGATTCTTTTGCTTCTCGGACCGGTCGTCCGGCGGATTTCCGGCCCGCCTTACTTGATACCGCTCGGCATCTGTCCGCCCGGATTTTCATTCTTGGATTATGAACCGCTCATTCCTTGGTTTGGCGTCATTCTCATCGGAATTGCCCTTGGATTTTGGTTGTATCCAAACGGCGTTCGAAAGTTTTCGGTTCCCGAAAGGATGCCACGACTTTTAAGTCCGTTTTCCATACTCGGCCAACATTCTTTAGTCATTTACTTAATCCACCAGCCGGTTATTCTCCTGCTGCTTTGGCTTTTCGGAATCATCCAATTGGGCTTTTGATGCCGGTTGACTTTAAAAGAGAAAAATGAAAACATTTTTGTCGTATATTCATAAGCCTTACGGTTTTGCCGAATTAAAAACGTTTAAAAGGTATCCGTGACTATTTGTTCAGAAATTGATATTGATATTTTCGAAATCGAAATGAATATCTGATTTAAGTTGAGTTTTTATGTTTAATTTTTAGTTTTAATTTAAGTTTTAATTTAAGTTTGCTCAAAATTTTACGGACGGAAAATATGTATTCAAAAGAGTTGGCAGAAATGGGCGTGGTGGTGTTTCGCCGGCAAAACGAATCCGGCGGCATCAAGCCTCATCTGTTGATCCGATTTAAATCCGTCTGCGGAAATGTGATGACTTTTGCGGTAGATACCACCCGTTCCGCGTCGCCTCACCTTCAACCGGACGCTTATCTGATTACGCATGCGCATTCCGATCATTACGGCAAATCGGCCATGCTGTCCGAACAGGCTTGGTGTTCAGCCGAAACGGCAAAAGCGCTTGAAATCCGGTACGAAAAAGAATATCGCGGAAATACGTTCGATCTTGGGAAAAGTTTTTCGATTGGCGGGGTTCTTGTTCAAACGTTTCCGGTCTTTCATACGGCCGGTGCCACGGCTTTTTACTGGGAGAATGAAATAGGGACCCGAATTTTAGTCACCGGCGACGTCAAAGATGCTTCCTGTCTTCCGCCTTGCGACGTTTTGATTACGGAAGCCAGTTATGGCGACCCGGAAGATTTCGGCTGCTACTTCTCGGACGATATAAAAGGTATTGAAGAAGCAATTTTGTCCAACATCGGCAAAAATTCGGTTGCTTTTGGCGCTTACGAATTCGGAAAAGCGCAAAAGGCGGTGTCGATTATCCGGGAACTCGGATACAACGGACCGATTTCGATGAACGAAAAATCACTCCGGCTCACGGAACAATTTTTAAAAGGGGCCGGCAAATTGGTTCTCCTGTCCGAAAGCTGTGAGATATCGAGGACGGAAGAAAAGATTTCGACTTTTGAAACGTCGGAAAACGGCATATTTATTGTCCCGCCGCATGTGCTTTCCGAAATGGAAATCCGGACGCAAAAGTATGTGTTGACCTGCCGGACGGACTACCCGTTTCAAAATATCCGCCTCAGCGACCATTTGGATGTAAACGGACTGACGCAAATGGTCAAAGCGCTCCATCCGAAAATCACGGTTGTCTACCATCCGAACAACAGTCCGCGCACGAAAAAGTTTGCGAAGCATCTGAAAAAAAACGGTTTTTCAGCCATGTCTCTTCAGGAGATCAAAAACATCGTCGGCAACGAAAAACAAAACAATGTCCCAACCAAAACCGCGGAAAACTCTCAATCATCTCAAAATCAATACGCTGAAATCATAGAAGAGATGGAAATAAAAAGCCAAGCCGTTTGAAAACATTTATAAGTCTTTCTTTTGTTGTATCTGCTCAATCATTGCAATTTTTCAGAATTAATTTCATATTTTTCGAATGACCCGATTTCGGCGATTAACTTACGGATTATAATTCATTCTCGGAGAACATAAAGAATGGCAAAAAGAGACGCGGTAAAAAAGGAAGAACAAGGTAAGCCCGAATATGTCGAGGCGGAGCAAGTCGCCGGCAAGCCGGACGCACCAAAAACAACTTCCGGAAAACCTGAAAAAACACCCGAAGAAAAGAAACGCATTTACATCGAAAATTTGATCAAAACAATGAGCGCAACCATTTTCGGAATTGTTTGCGGTGTGATTTGCTATGTTGCTTTCGGAACCGGGGAAGATGTGTTTTGGCTGTTGGTATTGGTTCCGCTCCTTGCCGTTACATATTATATTCAAAGACGGTTGGTGTTTCCGGTGGCAAAACTGGATGTCAGTTCCATTTCAAGCAAAGAATGGATCGGTATTCAGTTCCTCGTTTTGATTTTCTGTCTGGTGACTTGGACCATTCTTTTAAACGCCAGCTTTTTATGAGAAGCGCCGGCTTTGTGTCAGCAAAGCCGATCCTTTTTTAATTGACCTTAATTGAACCGGATAGATTTGAAATGAAATTTTTGATGCCGGCCTGCTTGAAACGGACGGACGAAAAACGGAAATAATTTGCTTTTGGGAAACGATTATGAGAATAGCAGTTTTAAATAAAGATAAATGTCAGCCGCGCCAATGCAGTCAGGAATGCTACAAATATTGTCCGCGCGTCCGGACCGGAGATGAAACGATTTTATTCGGCGACGACGGGAAAGCGGTTATTTCGGAAGAACTCTGTGCCGGCTGCGGCATTTGCGTCAAAAAATGCCAATTCGGCGCGATTATGATTATCGGCCTTCCGGAGTCTTTGGAGCATCCGACCCACCGGTATGGTCAAAACGGTTTTACGCTTTTCGGGCTCCCGGTACCGCAAAAAGGAAAAGTGACCGGTATTTTGGGTCCGAACGGAATCGGTAAATCGACATCGGTTCAAATTTTATCAGGAACGCTCATTCCGAATTTCGGTGAAAAGAAAACGGATTGGGACACGGTTTTGAAACATTACGCCGGAACAGCGCTTTACGATTACTTCAAATTGGCGGCATCGGGACAACTGCGGGTTTCTCAAAAACCGCAATACGTGGACTTAATTCCGAAAGCATTTAAAGGAAAAACCATTGATCTTTTGGAAAAAGCCAATACAGGCGGCGATTTGGACTATTTGGTCAAACGACTGGATATGGCCGACATTCTCAACCGCGACATCAAAGCGCTCAGCGGCGGCGAACTCCAAAAAGTGGCGATTGCGGCCTGCGCGGCAAAAGACGCCGATTTTTATTTCTTTGACGAAATCAGCCCGTATCTGGACATTTACCAACGGATTAACGCCGCTCGCCTGATTCAGGAAATGGCGAAAGAAAAAGGAAAATCTGTTTTGGTCGTCGAACACGATTTGGCGATTTTAGATATGCTGGCCGACACCGTTCATGTCGCGTACGGGCAAGCTGCCGGTTACGGTGTGATCACGCTTCCGAAAACCGTTCGCATCGGTATCAACCAATATATTAAAGGCTACCTGCCGGAAGAAAATATGCGTATCCGCGATGAAGCCATCCGGTTTGAAACGCATCCGCCGGTTGAAGGCCCGGATATTAAAACAATTTTGTCTTACGATTCCTTCTCCAAGTCCTTTGAAAACGTCTTTTCACTGGAAGCCAAAGGCGGCAGCATCAAAGAAGGCGAAGTTTTAGGAATTGTCGGTCCGAACGGAACCGGGAAATCCACTTTTGTGAAGATTTTGGCCGGCGAAATTGAGCCGGATGCCGGAGAAGTCGGCATTGACGTGAAAATATCATACAAACCGCAATACATCAAAGCAGATACGCCGATTCGGGTTCGGGACTTTTTGATGGACATTGCCGATAATTTCGGAACCAGTTTCTATGAAGTGGAAATTGCCCGTCCGCTTCAATTGGCAACGCTTTATGACAGCTTGCTCACCGATTTAAGCGGCGGCGAACTTCAGCGGGTTGCGATTGCCGCCTGTTTGAGCCGAAACGCTGATTTTTACATATTGGACGAGCCGAGCGCCCACTTAGACGTCGAACAGCGCGCGATTGTGACAAAAGTCATCACGCGGTTTGCGGAAAGCAACAGTAAAACGGCAATGGTGGTCGATCACGACATTTATATGATTGATATGATCAGCCAAAGATTGATTGTTTTTGAAGGTGAACCGTCGAAAAACGGTATTGCCAACGCCCCGACAACCATGAAAAAAGGCATGAACAAATTCCTGTCGAATTTGGACATCACGTTCAGGCGCGATGAGGAAACAAAACGCCCGCGTGTGAATAATTATGATTCTCGTCTTGACCGCGAACAAAAGGAGAAGGGAGAATATTATTATACGGGCGAATAACCCGTTCATTTTTTTGAAAAACAATACAAAATTATAATACATTTGAAAACTTTCATCAGATTATGCCAGACGTTCTCATTAAAAACATTCGTTTGCTTGCGGATGGCGCGTTGGCGCCCGCCGAAATCCTCATCGAAAACGGAAAAGTGATCGGAATTTCCAAAGAATTCCGAATTTCCGAATACGATGAAGTCATTGACGGAAAAAATGCCGTCGCCATTCCGGCCGGCATCGACGCCCACGTTCATTTCCGGGACCCGGGAATGACCTACAAAGAGAATTGGTACACCGGATCCTGTTCGGCAGCTGCCGGCGGAATCACAACCGTTTTGGAACATCCGAATACGCTTCCGCCGGTTGTGGATAAATCCGGATTTTATTTAAAATTGAAACAGGCCAAGAAAAGATCGGTCATTGATTTTGGAATCAATGGCGGCGTCACCAATAATCTGGAAAAATTAAGTGAACTCTGGGCGCTTGGCGTCAACTGTTTTGGTGAGATTTTCATGGCGGAATCAACCGGCGGCCTGAATATCAATAATCAAACGCTGGGCAGCGCGTTGTCAAAAATCGGACAAATGGAAGCCGTTGCCGCGATTCACGCCGAGGACGACGCCCTTCGCCTTCAAAATGAGGCGCTTCTTCTTCACGATAATTCCGACGATGTTCATTCCCGGATTCGTCCGAACGAATGCGAGGAAATCGCCGTCCGAAATTGCCTCCGGATCAACGAATCCGAAAAGGCGCCCGCAAACATTCATTTTTGTCACACAAGCACCCCGGAAGCGGTGGCTTTAATTGAAACGGCTCGAAAAAACCTTCAAGAAAAACAAAATCAAATGGCTGAAAAGAATAAAAACAAAGATCAAAAAGAAAAATCAAGCGATTATCAAATCTCCCGGCGAATCACTTGTGAAGTGACGCCGCACCACTTGTTTTTGTCCACCAAAGATTGCGGACGGTTAAAGACGTTCGGTAAAATGAACCCGCCGCTGCGCGATCCGAAAAGTGCGGAATATATGATGACGGCGCTTCGAACGGGACTTGTGAACGCCGTCGCGTCGGACCATGCGCCGCACCGGGTTTATGAAAAAGAAACAACGATTAAGGCAGCGCCTTCCGGTGTTCCCGGCGTTGAAACGTTAATGCCGTTGATGTTGGCGGCCGTTCGGAAAAATATGCTGACACTTGAGCGGATGGTTGAAGTCACCAGCCGGAATCCGGCCCGCATTTTTGATTTGGAGCGGCTCGGAAAAGGATTTTTAAAACAGGGATTTGACGCGGACATTGTTCTTTTTGACCCGAAAGATGTGCGCATCATCAAAGCCAAAAACTTGCATTCCCGATGCGAATGGACGCCTTACGAAGGCATGGAAGGCATTTTCCCGACGATGACGTTGTCACGTGGGGACGTGGTATGGGACGGCAGCCAAATCATTGCCAAAAAAGGATGCGGCCGGTTCTTGCCGGGAAAAGGATTAAAACCGGGCGCGGATGATTTTGACGGTGTGGACGACCGGGAACTTGTCGATGAGAATGATATTGAAAATGAAGAAGAGGAATGAAGAAGAAGAGGTTGATTTGATTCAAAATCATGCCGTCAGCATTTCAATATATTCACCTTTTTTTGACCAAATAATTGGTTCAATTTCATAACTCTCCAACGCTTCCAACGTTGGAGCCGGAATTTTTATATCCATGTCATTCAATATCGGATATAATTTTGACCCTGTTGGTCTTGTTTCTTTTGTATCTTCCCATTCAAAAAGAAGAGATTTGATGAGGTCTTTTGAAGGATTGTTAACCGCTTTAAGTATCCTCTCCGGATATTTTTTCGATTTAGGAATAGCAAAATCAAATCTATAACTGTATTTGCTTTTTCCCGTGAAATGAATGTTTGGGACATACCTGACATCCGATTGGTCAAGCCACATGACAATTTCTTCAATGAATAAATTAGTGATATTTTGAGTCGAAGTATAGAACAAATCGTTAACGGAAATCATCGCCTGAATTATATCATGTTTTTTCTGGGGAAAATTTTCATTTGTAGCGACAACAGTAATTTCACGTCCAATGTTTTGGACACCAAAGCCGTTTAAAGTGGCCTCCATTAATTTTTTTCTGTTTTTAGTCTCCAAAGATACACCCATACTTTTCAAATCATCGATGATGTATCCATCATCCGTTATTTTGTATTTATCTCCTTCCTTTTTTACATATATTTGCAAATAATCGTTGTGTGAATCTAAAAACGGAGTTGTCACTTCCACCCAATAATTATCTATTTCTTTAAAGGTTGTTTCTTCCTTCAACCAACTATAATATCCTAACATGAGTTTTTCTACTTCTTCTTTTACTGTTGCCATCCCATCAACCCTGTATTCATTTTCGGTTTTACTATTATATGGCAATAATTCATGAAATCATCAAATGTTCTTAAGATATTATCCGGATTTTTAAAATACTCCGAAGGCAACGGCTAAGCCCATTGATCTCTGTATTTTTCTTTAAATATGTGAACATGCGGGCAATTTAAAATTACTCCATCCGGATTTTTATGCGGCGGACCATTCAAATCAACACGGACAAGAGGAATAGAATTGCCCCACCGAGTTTGATATGTTATTTTCAAGGAATTAATGTTACCTCTATTAATGTCTAAAATAAACTTCTCTGATCCATCAAGAGACTCTAAATCAATTGAAAACCTTTTACCGTTCTGTGGGAATTCATTCTCTTTTGAATTAGATTTATCAGATGTTTTTTTGTTCATTTTCTATAACCGTTCAACATCTAAATCATTAATGGTTTCAACAACTTCATCCATAAATAAAAAAAACGGACAATCTATTTATAATTTTTTACATTTTGATTAATTATATTTATTCATCATCAAACTCATTTTCAGCATTCACATCAATGTATTCAATGGAATCCATTTGCGAACGGATCAGATCGTCATGCTTCTTTTCCAGGAAACTGTAAACGGTTCCGTGGTTGACGCCGTTAACCAGCATATCGATGGCTGTCCGGATGATGGTGGTTTGCTCAGGATACCCGATAACGCTGACAGTTTTTCCGTAGACAGAGAGTTTCACATTGATCAGCCGCTCCGCGATTTCACGGGTTTTTCCCTCCCGGCCGATAATTCTGCCTTTCAGGCGGGCAAGTTCTTTGGGCGTGCTGGCCGCTTCCGACAAATCAATGACGTCCAGCATCAGGAAATCATCGTTGAACAACTCAAGCGCTTTTTCCGGCGAAAACCCACGGGCGATGGCTTTGATGACTTCCATCGCGCGCATGGATAAGATGACGTCTTCTTCCGACTTGATTTCAATTCGTCCATCTTCGCCATCAATCTCCATAACTACTTTGGCAGCGTCTTCAATTTGTTTTTTTGTGCTGCCGCCGGGACCGATGATGACGGCGACTCTTTCTTTGGGAACTTTAATAAATTGTGTCATTTTAATCTTCCTGTAAATGATTTGGTGATTTGATAATTTGATAGATTTATTTTAAGATATGTCTTTTGAATCCGTTTCATCAATTTCTTCAAGCTCTTTTTCAAAGAGTTCATCCGTTTCATTTCTTTCTTTGACGCGGTCTGAAATTATTTTTTTATCTTCTTTAATACCGTATTTTTTAAAGAAACGAAGAATGTTTTCAATATCTCTTGCCATGAATTCACGAACGTTCGGATGGTCAAGTGTGACCGCTTGCCCGACATCGATGATGACGGCTTCCATCTTTTCGACATCGACAAGAATATTGTACTCGCTTAAATCGGAATGAACCAAATGCGCGCGAACATAGAGCCGCCGCATGCCTTCAATAATTTGGTCAAAGAGGTTTTGAGCGTCAGCGTCATCCAGCGGCGTATCTTTGAGAAGCGGAAAAGGAATCTTGTCTTTCCCCATAAATTCCATCACCAAAACATTTCGGTCATTGACGATCGGACGGGGCGCCCGAACGCCCGCTTTTCGGATTCGAAGAAGATTTTGGGCTTCTTTTTGCGTCCAGGCGAAAACGATATCTTTTCGGCTGTGGCGGATGTTTGAAAAACGCGGGTCTTTGAGGATGTACGGGTCCATTGCTTTGAATGTACCGGATGTCAGCCGGTAAATTTTGACGGCGACTTCGCCTTCGTTTCCGGTGGCGTAAAAAACGTTGGCTTCTTTTCCGGTACTGATTGATCCGCCCATTTCAGTAATATATCCTTTGTTGGCGAGCGTGTAGAGCAATTTCAGAGTCGGAACGTCAAAGACATTCTCTTCGGCTTTTAAAAAGGATGAATCTTTCTTAAAAGTCCGGTTTTTATCTCGCTTGTCTTCGATTTTTCGCATTTGTTTTTCGATTCTTTTTTCGCTCACTCAATCACCCGTTTCAATTCAACTCTTGCGATTGAAAAAAAGAAATGACGAAACGGTTAGAACATCACCGTTGGTCAGTTTCGAAGGTCATGGTTAAAATTAAAAAAATAAAGAATAAAGAACTAAAAGGTCTTGTTAAACCAATTTATGTTCGAAGGAAACCTTTTTTGTCCAGCCAGTCCACTTGCGGCCGGGTGTATTTCCAAATAATATCGGCTTTTTCGTCTTGGAAATCCCAAGGAACAGCAATAACGACATCACCTTCATGAATCCAGATTTTCTTTTTCATGGACCCCGGAATTCTTCCCATGCGAACGACACCGTCCATACATCTTAATTTAAGGTGGTTCGCTCCAAGGAGGCTTTCAACAATAGCCAATACTTCACGGTCTTCTTTTCTCGGAATTCGGACGCGAATGACTTGATCAGCTTCCGGCGCCGGTGCTCCTTTTTTTACAGTTCTGTTGGCGCTTGAGTTTGAGCCACGCCCTGAATTACTTGCTGTCATATTTTACCTATCTTTAATCTTTAAAAAATTATAATTTTATGATGTTAGCTCAACATTGTTTTTAATGATTTGCATACCCATGTTTTAAATTTTTTGTGCTAATAACAGTGTTCCTCTGTTTAAAGGTTGTGTATGTTTAAGCCTTTTTGGTTTTGCCTTTTCATATTTTAAAGGACTTATTCTTTTTAAATTTTTCATAAAACCACTGTGTAATGAACACACCATCGTGAATATAAATCACGAATGTAAATATTCAAGACCGGTGAAACGTTAATATTGAAAATTAAATTTCAAATTATAAAAAACGGCAATTCGTTTTTGTTTCTTCGTGTATTATTAAACATAAATGAATATTAAAAAATACAAAAACAAAACGCTCAAAACCTTTATATACAAAATATGTCTTGTTATGCTCCGCTCAACAGGCATTCAAAAAGGATGCTAAAAGAGTTCTATTGATAGTGATTTTATCAATTTTGTGAAATAGTGTTGCTGACTTTTTTGATTAAAAGTTTGATTTTTTAACAAATGCCGCTCTTCTGAGTTTTTGGTTTTTGTAAAAATGAATCAAAATCGTTATATACGATTTCAACATTACTGTCAATTCCGCACAAATTTCATAAAAATTTGTGTGATAAATTGAATTTATAAATCTTACAAACAAGTGAGGTCGGGAGTTTTTTCCTGACTGATATGTGACCTGATGTTTCGGTAAACTCTGACGGTGTTTTTTACAATCTTAACCAAGTTTAAGGTAAACCAAAAAACACTTTTAAAAGAGTGTATTGAAACATTAAAATCAAATGTGATGCAAGCGAATGCAATATTAGAGATTGGTAGTTTTTCCAAGTTTTTGAATTTTAGAACTAAGATTTAGAGATTTGTGTAAGCGCTTTATTCTTTGATTGTAATTCCTTGGCCATATAGATTTGAGTTTTAACTTTCCAAAATTAAAAAAAGATAAAAGTTGTGCAGGCAACAGTAAAATGTTGCGCATGTAATTCCGGTTGATTCTGCCGGAGGTTACTGCTATCGGTGTTTGCCTAAGCCATGCGAGTCAAATGTTCTTCGTGAACATGGCGTAATGCTCAGTAACACGTGGATAACCTGCCCTCAGATCCGGCATAACCTCGGGAAACTGAGGATAATTCCGGATAATTCTCTTCTGCTGGAATTGCTTAGAGAGTGAAAGAATTTCGTCTGAGGATGGGTCTGCGGCCTATCAGGTTGTAGCGGGTGTAAGGTACCCGCTAGCCGACAACGGGTACGGGTTGTGAGAGCAAGAGCCCGGAGATGGATTCTGAGACATGAATCCAGGCCCTACGGGGCGCAGCAGGCGCGAAAACTTTACAATGCAGGAAACTGTGATAAGGAGACACCGAGTGCTCGCATCAAATGCGGGCTGTCCGCTTACTTAAGTCGTAAGCGTTAGCAAGGGCCGGGCAAGACCGGTGCCAGCCGCCGCGGTAATACCGGTGGCCCGAGTGGTAGCCGCTTTTATTGGGTCTAAAGGGTCCGTAGCCGGACCGGGAAGTCCGTTGGGAAATCCGGATGCTCAACATCCGGGCTGTCAGCGGATACTTCCGGTCTTGGGATCGGGGGAGGTAAGGGGTACTACAGGGGTAGGAGTGAAATCTTGTAATCCTTGTGGGACCACCTGTGGCGAAGGCGCCTTACCAAAACGAGTCCGACGGTGAGGGACGAAAGCTGGGGGCACGAACCGGATTAGATACCCGGGTAGTCCCAGCCGTAAACGATGCTCGCTAGGTGTCAGGCATGGCGTGACTATGTCTGGTGCCGAAGGGAAGCCGTGAAGCGAGCCACCTGGGAAGTACGGCCGCAAGGCTGAAACTTAAAGAAATTGGCGGGGGAGCACAACAACGGGTGGAGCCTGCGGTTTAATTGGACTCAACGCCGGAAAACTCACCAGGGGAGACAGCAATATGTAGGTCAAGCTGAAGACTTTACCTGAATCGCTGAGAGGAGGTGCATGGTCGTCGCCAGTTCGTACTGTGAAGCATCCTGTTAAGTCAGGCAACGAGCGAGACCCGTGCCCACAGTTACCAGCAATATCTTCGGATAGTTGGGGACTCTGTGGGGACCGCCGGTGCTAAACCGGAGGAAGGTGCGGGCTACGGTAGATCAGTATGCCCCGAATCCCTTGGGCTACACGCGGGCTACAATGGACGGGACAATGGGTCACTACCCCGAAAGGGGATGTTAATCTCATAAACCCGTTCTAAGTTCGGATCGAGGGTTGAAACCCACCCTCGTGAAGCTGGAATCCGTAGTAATCGCGTTTCAACATAGCGCGGTGAATACGTCCCTGCTCCTTGCACACACCGCCCGTCAAACCACCCGAGTGAGGTATGGGTGAGGGTATGGACAAAGTGCCGTATTCGAACCTGAATTTTGCAAGGGGGGTTAAGTCGTAACAAGGTAGCCGTAGGGGAATCTGCGGCTGGATCACCTCCTAAGAAAAAATCACCGTCAGATGCCGAAAAAACATCAGGTCACAAATAAAATATAAAAACAAAAACAGCAGATAACAAAAAAGTCTGCCAAAAGCAGCGGGCGCAAACCCCCAAAACGGGAATAAACCCGTTTTCAACAACAGGGGCTTGTAGATCAGCTGGAAGATCGCTCCCTTTGCAAGGGAGAGGCCTGGGGTTCAAATCCCCACAAGTCCATCGGAAAACTGTTCTTAAAAACAGTTTGAGGTTCGATTCCTCAAAGGATATTTCAATGCACTCCGTGAATTTTCGCGGGGGAAGGACGGATTAAACCTGAACAGCCATTCGGGTTTGTGTGAAGTCATGTAGAGGATTGAGACAAAAAACAAATTCGACGACAGTGCGGAAATTTGGATATGCTGCCAAAACCGCATGAATTTGTTTAAACGTTTTCATAACCAACCAGAGAATATGAAAACAACTTTTGGTTATATCAGACGCTAACTGAAGAAACGGTTTGTGCTGGTATAACGCCAACAGGTGGATGGCTCGGCTCAAGGGCTGATGAAGGACGTGCCAAGCTGCGAAAAGCTCAGGGTAGGCGCAAGGAGCCGATGAACCTGAGATCTCCGAATGGGAATCTTGACGCGAAAGCGTCGATCAGTCATGATCAGGAACGCCCCGAATTGAAACATCTTAGTAGGGGCAGGAAGAGAAATCAAATGAGATGCCGTTAGTAAAGGCGATTGAACACGGCAGAGTTCAAACTGAATCCGCTTTAGGAATAAGGCGGAGATGTGGTTTATGGACGGCTATATTTTTCCGGCATTATCAAACCAAACTTGCCTGAAACGGCAGACCATAGAGTGTGATAGTCACGTCGGTGAACATAAAAGGAAAAAGGCCTGATCCGGAGTAGCGTGGGTCGGAAATCTCGCGCGAATAAGGGGAACACCAATCTCCAAAACTAAATACCTCTTGAGTCCGATAGCGAATTAGTAGGGTGACCGAACGCTGAAAAGTACCCCGAGAAGGGAGGTAAAAAGTGCCTGAAACCTGTTGGTTATGGAACGATACGGCGCGAAAGGATCTTTTTCGCGAAGGAAAAAGCCGCGAGGCTTGTGTACGAGCGAAACTGCCGGCGTCGTATCCTACGTTTTGAAGAACGGGCCAGGGAGTTTATCTTGGTGGCGAAGGCTAATTAATCGTTTAAGAAGCCAAAGCGAAAGCAACAAGTGCGCAACCGCAAGGTGAGGCACGGCGTATACAAGTGCGCGGAGTCACCGGGATAAGACCCGAAGCCGGGCGATCTAGGCGTGGACAGGTTGAAGCGTAGCGAAAGCCGCGTGGAGGACCGCAAGTGGTATTGATCTGCAAATCATTCACGTGATCCACGTCTCGGAGTGAAATGCTAATCTAGCCCGGCATCCGCTGGTTCCCTCCGAAACATGTCGCAGCATGACCTGGCTTGAGGTCGTTGGTGGAGTAGAGCACTGATTGGGGAATCCGGGGAAGAAATTCTTCGCTCCCCTGTCAAACTCCAAACCCACCCACACCAAAGACGGCCGGAGTCCGCACTGCTGGGGTAAGCTTGTAGTGCGTAAGGGAGACAACCCTGCCCATGGTTAAGGTCCCCAAGTGTCGGCTCAGTGTAAACACTAAAGGGCGTCCCAAGCCCAAAACAGCTGGAAGGTTAGCTTAGAAGCAGCTACCCTTTAAAGAGTTCGTAACAGATCACCAGTCGAGGTTTGGGGCCCCGAAAATTGACGGGGCTTAAGCCGACCACCGATACCATGGAGTACCGTATAAGGTAATCTTGTAGGAGGGCGTTGCGTTCGGGCAGAAGCAGGGCCGTGAGGTCCTGTGGACCGTGCGCAAACGAAAATCCTGGTAATAGTAGCAGCATAGTCAAGTGAAAATCTTGACCGCCGAAGGGGCCAGGTTTCCTCGGCAATGATCATCAGCCGAGGGTTAGTCGGTCCTAAGGTGCACCGTAACACGAGTGCATCGAATTGGGAAACAGGTTAATATTCCTGTACCGTTGACAAAAAATCCTGACGCTTAAGGGAAGACCGGGCGGCGCTGTCGCGCCGTTTAAGCATTGAAACGAATGGAGAGCCGTCATGGCGAGAAGTTCGAGAATGTGTGATGACGAAAGCCGGTTGCACCCATGAGCCCGTGAAAAGGGTGTCAAACGTCCGTACCAAGATCCGACACAGGTGCCCCTAGCTGAAAAGGCTAAGGCGTGACGGAGTAATTCAGTTTAGGGAATTCGGCAAATTAGCTCCGTAACTTCGGGAGAAGGAGTGCCTGCTGTGAAGACAGCAGGTCGCAGTGACCAGGGAGCTCCAACTGTCTAATATCAACATAGGAGATCGCAAATCCGTAAGGATGAGTACGATCTCTGAATCCTGCTCAGTGCAGGTACCTCAACCTCCGGTTCAACGGAACGAAGGGCCTGTAAACAGCGGGGGTAACTATGACCCTCTTAAGGTAGCGTAGTACCTTGTCGCTTAATTGGCGACTTGCATGAATGGATCAATGAGAGCTCTACTGTCCCAAACTGGAATCCGGTGAAGCTTACTTTCATGTGCACAGTCATGAGACTTCCGGGGGGAAGTGAAGACCCCATGGAGCTTTACTGCAGCCTGTCGCTGAATTGTGATTTCGAATGTACAGTGTAGGTAGGAGGCGTCGAAGCGGGTGCGCCAGCATCCGTGGAGCCGAAAGTGGGACACTACCCTTTTGGAATTACGATTCTAACTCTCAACCGAGAGGACCCCGATAGGTGGGCAGTTTGCCTGGGGCGGGACGCCCTTGAAAAGATATCAAGGGTGCGCAATGGTTGACTCAAGTGGGTCGGAAACTCACTGAAGAGTGCAAGAGCATAAGTCAGCCTGACGTTATTCCGCACAACAAGGGATGACGAGACGAAAGTCGGTTCTAGCGAACTTTTGAGCCCGCTTGGTGCGGGCCAAAAACTACAGAAAAGTTACCCTGGGGATAATTGTGTCGTTGCCGGCAAGAGTACATATCGACCCGGCAGCTTGCTACTTCGATGTCGGTTCTTTCCATCCTGGCCGTGCAGCAGCGGCCAAGGGTGAGGTTGTTCGCCTATTAAAGGAGATCGTGAGCTGGGTTTAGACCGTCGTGAGACAGGTTGGTTACTATCTACCGGAAGTGCCCGATGTCTGAGGGTAAGTTGCTTTTAGTACGAGAGGAACAGAGCAACGGCGCCTCTGGTCTACCTGTTGTCTGACAAGGCAACGCAGGGCAGCTACGCGCAAATGAATAAGAGCTGAACGCATCTAAGCTCGAAATCAAACTCAAAAAGAGACATCAATAAGGACACTCATAAAAGATGAGGTCAATAGAAACGGGATGTAAGCATCAAGGCAACGAGGTGTTAAGTCCGCGTTCACTAATTGTCCGTTCCATCACAAACACGTTTCTTCGGGCGATATCTGAATATAACCAAAAGAAAAAATATAAGCGAAATATAAAATATTTCTCTTAAAAAAATCTCAATCCACCCTACATGCCAAAACAAATTTAAACAAAAAATCCGTTCCTACATCCAACTTAAAGCAAAGGTCTTTGGCGGCCATAGCGGCGGGGAAACTCCTGTACCCATACCGAACACAGAAGATAAGCCAGCCGGCGTTCTTTACGGTACTGAAGTGTGCGAGCCTTCGGGAAATACTGATCGCTGCCAAAGGCCTTTCTTTATATATCCACAAACATCCAACATTTTTTACAAATCTGATGCCTGCTATTACTTTTTTCAGTAATACTATTCTTTTTGAAGTTAAAAGTTCATTTTCCGTCGGATCGTGTTTCGTCTGAACCTGCGACTTCATTTTTCTGCCTGACTGTGTTCCGTCTGAACCTGTGGCTTCATTTTTCTGTCCGACTGTACATGCGAGAGACTGCGCAGCTTCTGTTTTTTAGAGCCGGTAGGCGTATGAATGAAGGGGCAAGGAGGGTTTTTTGCTAAACAATTAAAAGAGGAATGGAGAAGTTTGACTATCAAACCACTTCCATCAAACACCAATTATCTTCAAGATCTCGTTTGAAACAATCCCGCCTTGATCTGCGTTTATTAAAACAACAGCTTTCGGATTGATTTGAAGAACGCTCTCTCGAATCATCCCCAGAGTATTAACGTCAACCAAATCCGTTTTATTCAAAACGACGACTTCTGAAACTTGAATTTGGTCAAAAGTCATCTTTTTTTTCTCTTTGACATTTTTAAAAAAACGGGAACAATCAACAAATGTAATCAATGGCGCAAAATCATATTCTTCGCCGTCCGGCTTGATTTGCGCTAATCTCAGCTCTTCACGAACCACAAGCGGAGACACCGATTCTTTCGGCTCGATGAATAAAATATCCGGATGAGCTTTCTCAACCAATTGGACGACAGATGTTGTAATCGCCGCCTTCAAATTGCAGGTGACACAAGCCATCGTCACTTCTTTTGTAGGGATATCATAACCAAATAAGTCACCGCCGATATCAACAACGCCGGCTTCGTTCACCAAAACAGCAACGGTTTTCCCGAGCTGCGCAAAATATTTACCCAAAGATTGAATGGCCGTCGTCTTCCCGCTTCCGAGAAAACCGCCGATGATTATGACTTTCATCAAAACACCTCAGATTATGATTGTTTTTCTGTCATTTAATCTTTTCATTTTTGTTGACCGGTTTTTTTACCGTATTCTTTAAATAAAAGAAAAACCACTAGTACAATCCTTCAAGTATCCATCGCCAACGTGGCAGAGCGGCTATGCGTTCGCCTGCAGAGCGAATATATTTCGGTTCGAATCCGGACGTTGGCTCTTTCTTTTTTTGTAATTTAAATTGGTGACCTTTGTTTTTCTTTATGAGTTGGTGAATTCTTTTCTTTGTTTTTGATTTTTTATTTTGAATGATAACTCTGCAGAGCCATGATTTCAAAAAATTAAAAAGAATTCAAGTTCAAAAATTTTGAATAAAAAAAGCCGGCATCGAAAATGAGACCGGCCTTACCTTTTGCCTTTTGTTTGAATCAAATCGGTATTACATTTTTAATTTCGGGAAATACTTGTTGTACAAATAAATGACCGGCACCTGAATCAACGTTAAAACCGTCGGCAACAAAATCCACCAATCGCTCAAATGACAATAATGTTGGTAGAACCACAAGGCTGAGACCAGCGTGGCGAAAATCATAATCAAAAGAATGACCCACCATTTGTTGTCAATCCCGGCCGTCTCAATTTTTGGTCCCGGTCTAAACTTTTTCACCAGATAAACAGACTGAACAATCAACAAAAGCGCAAGCAACGCATAGAGTCCCCACCAGTGGAAGACCTTACATGCGCCTGTAGCCGGATCATTCGGAATCGTGAGTGTGTAAACATCGCCGTTTTTGGTCAACTCGTAGCCGTCAACCGGCTGAATCGTCAAATCCTCGTTGACGGTCACCTTGATGCCGCTGTCAACCGGCTTATAACCGGTTGGAGATTCCGTTTCATAAATCATATAGGTGGTTCCGTGCGTCAAATAAATCCGCTCGGTGTGGCCGGATTGATTGGTTTTGTAAATCATTTTCGGACTAAACGAATGACCATTCTGGTCCCGGATTTCAAACGTGGCCGAAAGTTTTTTGGATGCGTTGGTACTGTCCGTTTTTTCCAAAATCAATTCGGCCCCCGGACCGCTGCTTTCAAAACCTTCCGCTGCGACGGTTGTGTTGCTCGGCGGCGTGACATTTCCGCTACCACCGCTGCTGTTATTACCGCCATCCGGTTTTGGAACCGTCACGCCGGCGATGGAAGCGCGCAGCTTTCCGCTGCCGGTGTCGTAATCGGAAACCGGATAGATGTCAAATTGCCGGACAACGACCATATTTTCATATGTTCCGGCCGTTGAGTTGTAAGTTTTGTTATAGTAAAACGTTGCCGTTTCACCGGCATTTAATGTCAAAATACCGCCGGAATAAGACGGGACAACCTTGCTGACAGAAGAGTTTTCAAGCAAATTGCTGTTGGTTTTATCAATGTAAATTGCCGTCGAATCGTTTACTCCGAACCGGTCATTCACACGGTCCAAAGTGGCAGAGGTCAGAAGACCGTTTGTCACCGTTATTTTGTAGTAAACTTGACCGCCTGTCTTCGGCAAATTAACGTGTTTCACCCAAGTAGAATTGTCGGTGCTGACTTCTTTACGGATAGCCAAAGCATTCAAAACAACCACCGGCGTATTGAACGGAATATAACCAAAAACCGTCTTCGGAGCGCCTTGATTTGGATAATAAACGATATTTCCTTTTGAATTCGGACTCAAATGATGCGGTGCGGCATAGCTGACATAACTCATATTGTCATGGCCGAGATGTAAATGGTCACCTTCTACCCCCGGTTTTGCAGTGATTTTATAAGAAATAACATATTGAACCGGCGTTGAAGATGTTCCGGTTCCTTCCGGATACGGCGCTTTGCCCATATTGACAGATATTTTTCCGTCCGCAAAATTGACGTCCGAACCCGGTTGGTAATTCGAAAACGTTGTCAACGGATTTCCGTTTCCGTTTGAGTATTTGATTTCCAAACTTCCGGGAACAAATTCAAAGTTTTGCGTGTTAATGGCGTCATTGATCGTAAAATTGTCATAAGGCGCGTAACAATTTAATGCGTCAAAAACAGCATTGGCGATTGCGTCTTCAACGGCTCCCTCGGGAGCTACTTGAGGAACAAAATACACATAATCATTGGTTGACACATTTTTAAAAGAGTCGCGGACATTTGTTGTTCCATTTATCTCTTTCATTCCAATGCCAACAACATAAACAACCGCCTTTCCTTTTAATACATCTTTGATGTAATCAGCTGTATCCTCACACGCTTGATGCGCATAAGGAATATCTTCCGGACTTGCCGCTTGCGGAAGCCATCCGGTTACGTTAAGATTGGCGGCACTGTTGTAATCATCCGGGTTCAGAACTCTTTTTCCATTCATATAGCTATTATAATTAGCCGGAACATCAAGTCCTGTGCCGGGGTCCGGCCATATCGGATCTCCAGTCATATAATGACGGTTTGCATCGCCGTCCGTAATTAACAAAACGACCCGATTCTCTTGATGTGGACTTGGAAATTTGGTAGAATCGGACAACAAATCATAAGCTGCTTGCAATCCGGATTGGGTGTTTGTATCTTCGGCCATCGGAAGCTTAAAAACAGATTCTTTAAACTTGTCCAGTTCAGCCGAATCAGCCGGCTTTTGAATTTTATAGTAATTGTATTGCGTTAATACGGTGAAAGTATCTTGAGCATTATAGTTTGTCAGATTTGAAAGCGTGTCTTGAATATTTACCAATGTACTTTGTTTTTCATATGTATCGTCATTGTATATGAACGATCTATATCCGTAAACATTTCCGGAGACAGTATTGGTAACAAATGTTGTAAGAGGAGTTCCTGCAGTCATTGGACTGTACATCAAAGAAGCATTAAACTGAAGACCACCTCCCTCTATTGGCACAAATGCATCCCTCGCATACGGAATAATTGTAATTGTTGAACCCGGACTGCTGTCCCAGATCACTTGAGCTTGTTTAATGATCCCATCTTGAGCATGTTTTAACCGGGTCTCATCAAACGGAACACTATCCACGCTTGTTGTTGCGCTTTTTTTCATACTGCTCGTCACATCATAAACGATGATAAAATCCATCGGCTTATCGTTGTAAGTGAATTTGGCCGGCGCCACATCAACCGTTAAGTTAACGGTATATTCCCCGCTGACAGGCCCGGATACGCTTTTATTAATTTCAATTAAATCCGTCAAATTAATATTTTTGTTTGAACCCGGCGCACCGTTATCCGTTACTGTCACGTTTCCGGATTTGACCGGCCCGTTTAAATCATATCCGCCAATCGCCATCGGATTTTGTGTTCCGGGGCCTTGTTCTAAACAGGCGGTTGTTGTGATTCCGGTATTATGACCGTCCACGACGATTTGAACACTGGCGGCGGCTGCCGGCGTCAACAGCAAAATCAAAATAAAAAATAAAGAAACCCCTTTTTCTAAGATTTTCATAATCAACCCACATTCTTTTAATCATTTTTTAAGATATTTATAGATATGACTCAGAAAACATAAGTTCATAAAAGTATAAATTTATTAACTAAAAATATATTAATAGAATAATAAGATATGATTAAATTTCATGTATAAATACCTAATTATTAAGAAAGGGTCATGATAAGAATAGAGGATTTTCTCTGACAATTTTTAGGATTTTAAGATATAAATCCTCATTCCTATAATTATACCTAAATTCACATTCCTTCAAGTAAAGATTAAAGTATCTTTTATCAATTCCTCTGTATTTACTCATCCTGGTTTTGGAGAATCCCCAGAATCCCTCAATCCCATTAATGTGACTTCTTCCATTGACGAATTCATATTTGCCATGATCTACTCGATAGTGTTTATCATATCCCACATCAACTAATCCATCATATCCATGCCAGTTGTCGGAATAAATAACGCTATCAAGATCAACTTTTCCTTTAATGATAGATTGTAATGTGGATTTAGAACAATCCGGAACAATTTCTGTGTAAACCTTCCCTTGCCGTTTCACCAATCCAAATACAATCGTTTTATTGCCGGCGCCGCGTCCTCTCTTTCCCTTTACACGTTTCGGGCCAAAGTATGACTCATCAACTTCAATTTCTCCTTGGAAGGGAGATTCCAATTTACAGAATTCGGCAATCCGCTCGCGGATTGCCATGAGGTATCGGTTGATCGTAATACGGCTGACTCCAACAATTTGGGATATTTGTGTTGCATCCAGATCCAAAGCAAAAAGCTTGACAATTTGACGAAATTTTGCTTCAGAAATTTTTGAACGATTGACATATTTGTTTTTCATATTCTTGAGCATGATTTGAACACCAAATTATATTTGTGTTCTTATCATGACCCTTAAGAAATAATACCAAAAATGAGAATCAAAAGAACAAAAACAGTAAATTGATCCGGACGAAAAAAATCAAACATAAATAGATAAAAAATAAGGATGTTGTAGAAATAATGGCTATATTTGAAATCAATGTTCAAATTCAAAGTTTAAATCTTCCCCGTCTTTAAGCCGCCAGACAAAATCACCGTTTGAAAGATACTTTTCAATAATTCCTTTTTCCTCAAAAGTTTTCAACCGCGGCACTACTTTGGCCGGCGCGTACCCGGTTTCATGACAAATATCAGCCGCCGTCATTCCGTCTTTTAAAAGACGGAATAAAATATCCAAGTCCACGTTGTCTTCCGAAAGCTGCGTCGCATAGTGGATAAACGAATTCATCAGACGATTCTTTTTCACATCCAATTCCTTTTGGCGGAAAGACAAGTCCCGCTGTTCTTCTAAAACAACGTCAATTTCGCGCTGAACCCGGTGAATCTGGGACAAAAAAAAGCCATCCCGGCTTTTGAGTGTTTCGTCCAAACTGTTTTTTTCAAAATCGGATTCCGAGTTTACTTCATTACCGTTTGGTCTTGATTTGCCTGTGTTTAAAATATATTCAGGCTCAGCCCCCGGGTTGCTTGCCGGTTCATCCGGTTCTCTTCTCTCAAAGAGGTGCGCGCTTTCAGCTGTTTCAATGTCAAAGGAATCTTCCGGATAAAATGTCGCCGGAAACGGTGGCGCTAAAAAAATCACGGGCCTTGACGCAAACATCGGAATCTGAGACATCCGTTTCAAATATCTTCGCCGCTGAATTTTTTGACTTGGATTTTTAAAAGCCACAGACAAAGAATACGTCGGCTCGCTCGGGATTTCAAAATCAGACCGGCTGACTTGAACGGAATAAGAATAAGGGGAAACAAAAACTTCAAGGCGCATGCTTCTTGTGATGTTGTAATATTTTCGACGCTGCAAATCGACGCTGCTTTCGATCAGACCGGCCTTCTCAAGCAGATTTAAATGGCCGATGACGGCTTTGGGAGCCACGCCGATTCGGTTGGTGATCTCATTGACATAAAAAGGGCGGTCAGCGAGAAGCGCTAAAATCTTTCGCCGGTTTTCATTTCCCAAAAGATCCAAAACCTCAGACGGGTCCATTTTTTTATCCTCCGATATTATAAACAGAAAAAAACCGAATTGATATTTTTATTGTTTTTGCTCTTTTGGAACATGCTGCTCCACCAACACGCCGGCTTCTTTGAAAAAACCCATGGAATTCGGGTCCGGATATGAATTTAAAAAAACAACGCGTTTAATGCCGGCATTGATAATCATTTTCGTACACAAGATGCACGGCTGGTGCGTACAGTAAAGCGTCGCCCCCGACGTCGGGATTCCGTGGAGCGCCGCCTGAATAATCGCATTTTGTTCGGCGTGAACGGCCCGGCATTTTTCATGCATCGTTCCGGACGGAATTTTTTGCTCCTCCCGAAGGCAACCAATATCCAAACAATGGGACAAGCCACGTGGAGCGCCGTTGTACCCTGTGGTTAAAATATGATTGTCTCGAACAATTACGGCTCCAACCCGGTTTCTCAAACAGGTCGACCGTTTCGCGACCGTTTGGGAAATTTCAACATAATAATCATCAATGGAAAGCCTCTCTGCCATGACTATACAAATAGAGGACAATATATATAAGTTTCATCTGACTCCGTCACCTGCAATCCGCCCGCTGTCACTCAGCACCATCCGCAATAGAATCAGATGAAAAAAGCAAAAATAAAAAAGAAAAGAATGGGGTCTGAAAAATCTAAAAAAATAGAAACCTGTTTCAAAAAAATAAAAACCAATAACGAAAAGTAGAAATAAGATTAACAAATAGAAAATCAAAACCTTTCAAAAAAATAATGTCCGTCGACTCGGTCTTTTTATCGTTTTCTCATCGACTGAATAAAACGATAACGAAAAAAAGAGACCCGCGAAAGTTGAAAAAAGCCGGCGAAAGCTCAGAAGATTAAGACGATTTAATCGGAAGAAGGCAAAAATATGGCGTTGGAACTCTACAATTACCTTTACCCGTTTGTGGAAAAAACGGACGATAAAAAATTAATTGCCATTCCATTAGCGGTTTTGGCAGTAGCGATCATCATTATTCTTTTGACAACCGTCAAAACCGGATATCCGGTCGCTCTTGGAATGGACTTTGTCGGCGGCACGCAATTTTCGGTCACCACCAACCTATCTGAATCTCAAATTCAAGAAATGTT
This sequence comes from Methanolapillus millepedarum, assembly GCF_032594115.1. Taxonomy (NCBI): domain Archaea; kingdom Methanobacteriati; phylum Methanobacteriota; class Methanomicrobia; order Methanosarcinales; family Methanosarcinaceae; genus Methanolapillus; species Methanolapillus millepedarum. The sequence continues at coordinate 1,609,298 of NZ_CP131060.1, read as the reverse complement.
TTCGGATTATCCGCTCGACGAAGTGTTGATGAACGGAAACCGCGTCATTATGCAATTCGGACAAATGGAAGACGGTGAAACCGAAAATCTTGAAAAAATAATTTACGGCAATTCGACGTTTACCAACGTTGAAGAAAAACAAGTCGCGCCGGTTTACAGTGAGCAGCTCCAAGAAACGGCGTTATTGGCCATCATTTTCTCATTCATCGGCATGGCTATCGTCATTGTGTTGATGTTTCGAAAATTAATTCCGGCCGGTACCGTTATTTTGGCTGCCGTTTCCGATATAATTGTCCCGATTGCCTTCATGGATATTTTCGGAATTGAATTAACACTCGGAACCGTTGCAGCTTTACTGATGTTGATCGGCTATTCGGTGGACAGCGACATTTTGTTGACCAACAAAGTGCTCAAACGCTCCGGAAATATGAATGATAAAATTTCAAGCGCGATGCGAACCGGTCTTTTAATGACCTCAACCACTGCCGCCGCGTTCCTGGTGATGTATTTGGTCTCCACTTATCTTCACTACATCGTCCCGAGCGTCCCCCCAATCCCGCTTTTGTCTCAGATTTCACTCATCGTCCTGGTCGGGCTCGTGATTGATATCTTCAACACCTGGTTCTTAAACGTCGGCATCCTCCGGCATTACTTAACGAGAGGCAAATCCGCTTACCACAGCAGTGGACATGGCGGACACGGCGGAAAACCGCTGAACACTTCTGTCAAACCCAACAAAGCTGAAAAATCAAAAACCGGCGCAAAAGGAGGGAAAAACGCATGATGGAAGAAAAAAAGGAAACGCCGATTTATAAGAATTACAAAGTCATCCTGTTGGTTCTCGGACTTCTGATCTCAATCATCGCTATCGGACCCGGGTATTCCGCCGAGGATGGATTTCACACAAGAATCAGTTACGGACTTGATATCGAAGGCGGGTCTTGGATTCAACTGAAATTAGACGGCGCCGTCACAAGCGTTGACGCAAACCCTGAAAACATCGTCTCCAAAATGCTTGAGAAAGAATATCCGAATGGGCTGACGATCACCGGCTCTTCATTTGATCCAACCGGAAACGGGTCCGTCACATTTACAACACCGGATCCTGTCAATGAAACGCGCTTGGATTACCTCTTTGGAAACGCGACCGTCAAACAAAGAGCTTCCGACACGGAGGTAACAATTACGGCGCCCAAAGTCTCTTTCATCACGTCCTACTTGTCAAACGCTTACAACACTGAAGTGATTCCATATGCGGTCCGGGGTGGCAGCGGATATGAATGGGAAATCCGAAAAGCGACAAGCTTGGATGAACTGACCGGAATTATGACGGCCGTCAATGGAACCGTTGTAAAAGACACTTCCGGAAATCCGATATATCGGAACGGAACCACCAAAGAAACGATGCAGACGACGATTGATGTTCTCAACAACAAACTCGGAAACGGCCTCGGCATCAAAGACCTGCCGATTCAGGCGGTCGGCGACGAATATATTTTAATTGACTTTGCAGGCGTCGATTTGGCGGAAGCCCGAAAACTGGTGGAAACGCCGGGTAAGTTCGAAATCCGGGTTCAGGTAAACGCAAATGAAACCGCGCACATCCTGTACGGCGACAGCGTGGTCGGCGTGAATCCGGTCGGCCAAACTCAAAACGGTCAATGGTATGTTCCGTTTACATTAAACGAACAAGGAGCTGTGGCGCTTCAGCAAGCCGCCATTAAAGCCGGCGCCACAACTGACCCGAACAGCCACAACCTCATCATGCTTTTGGATGATGAAGTCGTCTACAGCGCCCCCTTAAGCGGCAGCGCGGCCGCACAGCTGAATACGGGACCGATCTATTCCTGGCAGGCAACAACGTCCACATATGAAGAAGCCAAAGAACTTCAGATTCACTTGCGCGCCGGTGCTCTTCCGGTCAACGTCGAAATTATCGGTTCCGGACAAGTGGACGCCGCACTCGGGGAAGGATTCTTAAAAGGCGCCATTATCACCGCCTTCTTTGCGATGATTGCGGTTGCGCTTTTAGTTTATAACAAATACAGACGCCCTGAAATCGTCATCCCGATGGTTGGAACGTCCATTGCGGAAGTTGTGATGCTTCTCGGGTTTGCCGCCCTGGTCGGACAGGAACTGGATTTAGCGTCGATCGCCGGTATTATTGCCGTTATCGGAACCGGCGTTGACCATCTGGTCATCATCACGGAAGAAGTCGTTCATGAAGGGAAAACGCCGTCTCATAAAGTTTATTCCGCACGCATCGGAAAAGCGTTCTTTATCATCTTCGGCGCGGCCGCAACGACCGTCGTCGCCATGACGCCCCTGGTCTTCTTGGGATTCGGCGCTTTGAAAGGATTCGCCATCGTCACGATTGTCGGCGTTCTTATCGGTGTTTTGATTGCCCGTCCGGCATACTCCGCCATTTTAAAATACATTCTGACCAAAAGAGGACTGGTGGACGAAAACTTATCGGAATGAAAGAATAACAAATCGGATTGCCGGATATCCGGCTTTTCCGAAAAAACGAAATCAGAGAAAAGGATTGAAAAGAGAATGACTGAAAAAGATGTTTGGACATTGAAGTACCGCCCGAAAACCTTGGATGACATTCTCGGGAACCGGCAATCTGTTGCTACGCTGAAAAGTTTGGCCGCATCCGGTTCACTTCCGCACCTCATTTTGTTCGGCCCCGAAAACTCCGGCAAAATGACGGCGGCTCTGGCGCTTTCGGTAGAACTTTATGGGGAAGAAAGCGAACAAAATTTGACTTATTTTAACGCATCTGACTTTTTTGAACAAGGAAAAAATTATCTGGTCAGAGATCCGCGTTTTTATAGAATTCTCGGAACGGATGAACCCAAAAAAATCCAAAAAAGTGTCATTACGATTTTTAAAGACATCATCAATGAATATGCCGCCATTGCGCCGATAAATGCCGATTACAAAATAATTTGCATTGATTCGGCCGAGTCGTTGACGATGGACGCTCAGCATGCACTTCGCCGCATTATGGAAAAATACTCCAAAACCTGCCGGTTTATTCTTTCCACAAAAAGCATTTCAAAATTAATCGCGCCGCTCCGTTCCCGGTGTGTGACCCTCTTTTTCAATTATCCCAATCCGGAAGATTTAGGAGATGAACTGAAAAAAATCGCCGAAAAGGAAAACGTATCCGTTTCGGAAGAAATCTTTGCGGAATTGCCGTACTTGACGGGCGGCAACGTTTCAAAAGCGTTGGAACTTTTACAAACGGGACTTATTGAAGCCGCCGGCATGAAATCAACTCTGACCTCGGGAATGGTTAAAATGCAAATGCAGCTGGAAGAAGAAACCGCGTTTAAAGAGCTGTTAAATGCGGCTTCAAAAGAGAAAGATTTCCTCAAAAGCCGAGAAAAATTAGACACCCTTCTTGTCGATGTCGGCTATTCGGGGTCAGAGATTTTGGAGCAAATGGCTAAGATCATTGACGAATCTGAAACGGATGAAAAAGCCGCCGCCCGGAAAATTTTAGCCGTGGCCGACTGTGACAGCCGGCTGATTCACGCGCAAAGCGAACGCATTCAACTGGAAAGATTGTTGGCCGAATTTAATTAATAATTCTTTATTTCGTTTCTTCCGGTTTTATATTTTTGACTTTTTTCATCATTTCTTTTTATCAATTTTTTCGTCAATGTTTTTATCAGTATTCTTTTTATCAATTTTTTTATCAGTATTCTTTTTATCAATTTTTTTATCAATGTTTTCGATCAACATTCTTTTTATCAATGTTTTCGATCAATATTCTTTAAACTCACCGAAAACCCATACAACGGTCGTTTTTATGAAATCAAGAACATAAAAGCGATGTGAACAAAATCATTTGAAAAAAGTAAAGAAAATAAAAGAATATAAAAGAACAAAAAGAAAAAGTTGGAAGAAGTATTTGAAAGGCGAACCACTCCAAATACTTCGAGGTTTTAAATAGGTGTTTAGTTTGGAAAGTTTAAAACAGAGGTTTTAACTTTCAATTCCATTGTGTCCGTTTTTGATGCTTAAAATGCTATAACGTTTTTTGTTCAAGCACTCGTTTTTAGCAGGACACACTAAATATCAGAACCTTATTTAAAGTATCGTCCCTTTATTTCATACTTATGTTTAAAAATTATTGTCAAACAAGAAAACAAAAAAAGCGCTACAAAATGACAAGGGGGGAGTAATATAGAAAAGCCATTGACAAACCCAATCAAATAATTTGACTGAGCCTGCCAATGGATGGTGTTTTTGTTAGACCTTTTGTTTTGCTTTTTTTGTTGTTTTGTGTTTTTCGAGTTTATTGGTTTTTAGAGTGTTGCGTTTTTCTGTTTTTGAGTGATTTTAATAATCATAATTCTTCACGGAGTGATACAAAATCACAATGAAGAATATGAGAATTACAATCAGCGTGGAAAAGTATCCCGGTGCATTCCAAACAATTTGGCTGCCGACACCGCTGCCGCCTTCTCCGACAATCGTTGCTCCTTTAAGATACACAGGAATCACGACGCAAGCAAAGGCTAAAGCAAAGATGAAGATGATGTCAAACACCTGCATGGCCAAACCTTGCTTGGCGACGGCTTTGTTTTCAGTGGTTGTTGATTTTGCGGACATATTTTCACCTCATCCGTAATATTCAAATTCGTACATGTGTTCCTTAATGGAAACCCACACTTTGTAGCATCCGAGACCGTTGATGGTAAACATCAAAAGCAGGAAGAGACCATAGATACCGATCAAAAACATCGGAAGTTCAAGCCCCTGGCTGGTGACAGAGTGGAGAATGTAATACGCGACATACGTCTCGGAAAGTACGAGCGCAAGCCACATAATCACAATCACGGCAGAGTCAAGCGTCAGCCATTTCTTATAGTGCTGTTCATTGATCTCCGCCATTAGTTTTTGCCTCCTTCTGCGTTTATTGCTTTTTGTCCCAATTGGACTTCCGGGTCCGGCCAGCCCAACTTGGCATCCCAACTGAATTGAGTCTTTCTCGAATTCTTCATCTTCTTATAGCGCCAAGAGAAGTAGAAGTAGGCGACCACATAGAAAACGAGGGCGAAAATCAAGTTCAACTGATAAGCCCAGTAGAAAGTGGACATGATCACGACCGCAATCACAATCGCAAACATAGCGATATATGGCTGAAGCGGTCCGATGTACGGACGGATTTGAGACGTGTTGGTCGGGTACATTTTACGGAACCGGATCAACGCAAACGGAATCATCACATAGCAGACAAGTCCGGACACGATGGAGAAGGTAATGACCTGGTCCAAGAAACCGCTGAACGCAAAGCCGATAGCGACCGGCAATGTGAAAATAACCGCACGGTACGGGCTTCTGTATTTCGGGTGAACGGCGGTGAACCAGTCCGACACGAATTCGTCTCTGGCGAGAGCGAACCAAGACCGGGAAGAGTCGTTGACACAACCGTTGGCGCTGGCGATACATGTAAACAAGGTACCGACGGCCAAGAGGAAGATGAAGATGCCAACACCGCTGTTTTGAGCGGCTTCAAAGAGCGGGTACACGGATGCACCGAGTTTGTCGCTGCCAATCAAGCCGGAACAGATAAAGAGTGTCATACCGGCCATCAAAAGCAAGGTAATCATACCGGCCTGCTGTCCGAGCGGAACGGCACGTGTCGGCTTCTTACATTCTTCGGCACACATGGCGGCGCCTTCAATACCCAAGTAGAACCAGGGACCAAACTGAAGGGCTGCGAAGAGTCCGACCATTCCGTACGGAATAGCACCGCTGAACAGGTTTTCCGGGTGCAATGTCACGCCGCCGAATCCGGTGACGGAAGACAAGAAGAACAATAAGATCGCAACGGCTGCCACGAACGTCAGGAAGAAGTTCAAGGTGAGCGCCGTAACGGCACCACGATAGTTAATAAATGTCAAAATGGCTAAAATCAATAAAGCGACGGCTTGAACGTTAATACCCGGAATATAAGCAGCGGCAAGTTGCCCGACGACAATGGCGTCAGCTGCGGAGAGAGCAATATATTCCATATAAACGCCGAGACCGACGATTGCGGCAGCGCCCGGTCCCACGAACAAGCGGACCCAGTCATACGGACCGCCGGCCAATTTGGTCGAAGCGCCGAGTTCACTGGCACAGATGGAAATAATGATATACATCACACCGGCCACGATCATGGCCAAAAGGGCTCCTAAAATACCGCCTTTTGCCACCGTAAAGTTCCAGCCCATGTATTCACCGACCAACACGATACCGACACCAAGTGCCCATACGTGATACGGACGAAGTTTCTTTTCGAGTTCCATCTCCCATCACTCCTTCTTCGGTTTCGATTTTATCGAAACCCGATAGGCATCAAGCAACAAGTAGGCAATCAAAATAAAAGCCACAAGAAAGATGCCGATATTTAAAATGTCAATTGTACTCATATTTACACCTCTTTTCTGTGATCCAAAAAGGGAATTAAACTTCCGTGAGGTGTTTAAAAAGAGGCGCGTCTAAAATAGCATCGGGAAAAAAGAAACAAAAAATAACGCAGAATTTGTCAATAATATGAAATACCGGAGACGGATCAAGCACAGTAACAACTACTGCAACCCAAATAATCAAATGATTTACTCCGGTTGATTAAATCCGTACGAGTCGATTGCTCGCGATTAAATCCAAATCCGGTGTTTTTCAATTGAATCACATCCAAATCCTTGATTTCAAAAACCACAATCGCAAACATTTTTTACAATTTGTTTTTTGAACCGTAGATATCCCCAAATATCTAACAATTACGATCGGTGACGATTAACAATTTCAGCGTTCTTTTTTGAGAATAATTCCCACACATTCTATTTCCATAAACACACATTATTTTAAACAACCAACGTTGTTCAATGACCCGTTTTTAATCTTTTATTGGGTTAAGGTATGTAAGCAATATCAATACGAATCGGCTCAAAGAATCTTGATAAACCACAATCGATAACTCTTTTCGTTGCCGGTATTGACAGACAATTAAGTCATAATTTTAAACATGAAACGGATGATGGATTTGGAGTTGCCTCCAAATCCGTTCCTGATTTCATTATTTTTACGGGCGGACAGTTTAGAAGACAAGTCCGAGTTGTTCGAGCTTCTTCTTGGCGCCTTCATAGACTTTAACGTGTTCGGCAGTCGGGGTGACTGTCTTGACATCGTAGCATTCTTGGAAGGTCTTTCCGGCCGGGGCGGTTGCATAGTTCTTTTCGTAGAGCGGGATCAACTTGTCGAGAATCTTATTGATTTCAGCAATGTCAACACCTGCTGCGGCACGGGCAACTTCTCCCATCATGCGGGCTTCCATACCGGTTGTTTTGTTTTCAACGACTCCTTTTGCGGCGGCAACTCCGGAGAGGATTTCACGGCCGGATGCAGAGTCGGTGATGGCTTGTGCGGCAAGTTCGAGGAAGCACATTTCTGTGCACGGACCGGCACACGGGTAGTACTGGTTTCCGGAGAGGAAGTCAGTGTGGTTGCTGATGGCAGAACAGGTCCATCCGGCAACGGCGAGGGTTTCTCGGGTGTTGGTGGATCCCCATCTGATGTGGACCGGACCGTCAAGGTGCCAGCTGGCGCCGGACATGACGAAGGCGTTCAAGTGGGATGCAACGTCAACAATTGCGGTTTCTTCAAGGCCACCGGCATATCCGCCGTAAATCGGCATCTGCTCGTCCATGATGATGTCGCTGTTGCCGTGGTAGTGGGCAATAACGGAGATGGCTTCGAGGTCAATCTTCAATTCGTTCAATTGGGAAACCTCGTGGCTGTCCCAGGGTTTCATGCCGCCTTCACAGTCCGCGCTGATGTTTCCTTGTGCGGAGAGGGAAGTCTCGGGTCCCTAAACACCCATGCCGGGTCTTCCGGCAAGAGCCGTTGCTTGTTTAATAAGTCTGGTTTCTGTTTTTGCGGACAAGATTTCGTACGGTGTTTTCGGAACCGGCGGTTTTCCGCGAACGGAGGTCATCACACCGTTGACGATGGTGTCAACTTCTTTCTCAAGAGCGTAGCTCATGTGAATGGGCATGAAAACTTCTTCGGAAACCGGAGATCCTGTCGGACCGCCCTGAATGACCGGGCCTCTTTTGTCGGCAACTTTTCTCTTTCTGACTTGGACGGCGTCTCTGCCGGATCCGAGTTGGAATTCGTATTGCGGGTTGGAAATAGCGTCCCAGATTTCGTCAGCGGTGTATTTAACGACTCTTTGTTGGTCGGTCACGAAGATACCGCATTCGAGGAGCATGTCAAAGCCGGCCCAGAAGAGTTTTTCGGTCATGTCGGCATTGGTCGGAACAAATTCGCCTTTGAAGTCGAGTTTGTATTTTTGTTTAAGCTCCATGGCTTTCATCGGGATTCTCATTAAGTCCCAGTCGTCTTGAGAGCATTTCTCTCCGGTTTTGGAGCGGTCATAGAATTCGTAACAGTCAACTGATTTTGTGTATGCCATTTAAATCACCTTAGGCCATAATTTTCTTTGCAACGTTCACGGCTTCTGCTGCGTTTTCGGCAGTTCCGTCAGCGCCAATTTCTGTGATCCAGGCTTTGGACACCGGTGCGCCGCCGAACATGCATTTCACTTTGGAGCGGATGCCTTCTTCGTTGATCATAACCATCAAGTCTTTCTGACCGAGCATGGAGGTGGTCATGAGAGCGGAGCCGACGAGCAAGACTTTGCTGCCTTTTGCGGCTTTGGCTTCTTCGACGACTTTCTCATTCGGAACGTCGACACCGAGGACTTTGACTTCAAAGCCGTTTGCGCCGAGCATTGTGGACACCAGTCTGTTGCCGATGTCGTGGATGTCGCCTTCCTGAACGAAGGAAATCGCAACGCCTGCGCTTGCACTGCTGCTGCTCTTGGCAAGTTCCGGTGTAAGGAGAACCATGGCTTCATTCATGGCTTTCGCGGACATCATGATTTGCGGTAAGAAAAGTTCGCCTTTTTCAAAGCGTTCTCCGACGTTCTTCATACCGGCCGCGAGACCTTTTTGGATAATGTCGAGCGGTGCGACATTTTTAGAAAGAGCTTCTTTTGTTTTCTCAACGGCGCCGGCGATGTTTTGTTTCTCAACGGCTTGTGCTAATTCTGCAAATATATCTGACATGTTTTCAAACCTCCGTACGAGTAAGAATTCAATCCAACCAAAAAACCGGTTTTCATGATTCTCTTATTTTTTTGTACGCAAAAATAAATCAATCAAATTACAGAAGACTTTTAGAAGAAAGACCAAAACCCCCGCTTTGATCTTTCTTGTGTTGGTAATAATACCCCCAAAGTCAAAATCGACTGTAATCTACCTACAATCTGATTTTTTGATATATAACTTAAATCACAATGAAATTTTCAAGTTCTTTATATAATTCGTAAGCTGTTTACAAAATAATAAAGCATTATAAAAGATATAAAGCAACATAGAATAGAGAGCCTAACAAGAAAATGCGACCCAAAAAATAATTCATTTTAATTTAAAAACACAATCAAGAAATGTCCACATTATATATCTTTTTTGTTTTATAAAAATAGAAAAATACGAGATGACTCAAACATTTAAAAAATAAAATAACAAACCGATGTTAAAATAATATTTGAAACATAATATTAGATTTATGAAATAAGCACGCGCATCCATTCGAACATTGACCTTGGATGCAAAAAAGATGACCGGAAAGATAAATTATATATATTAAATCTTACACGTTCCTGTTTTAACGGCGAAATTATGGGAATGCAGACCATAAAAGTAACCGGCCGGTTGATAAACGCCGTTTGCTTTTCGTTTAACGCCTGATTCTTTTTAAATACATGAACTTTCTTTTTGCTTTTCATGGCAAAACCCGTTTTTTTAGGAAAACTTGTTCTTCACTGGTGCGGCAGTTGCAACGTTCCTGTCCTTGGTGAAAAATGTGCATGCGGCGCAACGACAAAATTTGTCAACGTAACACCGCCCGGAGACATCCGGCCGGCATTTCCGTATGATATCGCCCGGATCAATGACGTTTCAATCCGTCAATTCGGAAAAAAATTAATCGCGGACGACGAATTTGTCGTCTACAATAAAGCGCCTTACGAAGACCGGATGGAAGAAATCATTTGCGGCGGAACCGTCATCGGTACGATTCGTTTTGAAATTGAAAAAAGACAGTGGGTACTTCTTTTACGTTTGGAAGGCGCGCGCCGGATTTTTAACCCGAAAATTAAAACAATCGCAGAAGACATTGAAAACAATGTGCTAAAAAGCTGGATCATGATTAACGAAGGTGCCGTTCCGTTCATTGCCGAGGGAACCAGTGTTTTGGTCCCAGGAATTTTGAAAACGGCACCGGATATCAAACCGGAAGATGAAGTGGTTGTCATCACTCCGAATTTTGAAGTGGTGGCGGCCGGACGCGCCAAAATGAGCAGCGAGGAAATGAAAAATTCCGGACGCGGCAAAGCCGTAAAAAACCGCTGGAGCGGGCTTCCGGTTGAATCGGAACCGCCGTTGGATTTCGGAAAGGATGAAAAAGAGAGCGAAAAGCAAGAAAAATCCATGGCCGAATCTTGGAACAAAGTTGTCGCCGCAAACACCGAAATTCTCAATCAAGTGGAGACGGACTCGATTTTATTCATTAGAAACGCGGCGGCGAATGTCAACAAAAAAATTACCTGTTCCTATTCGGGCGGTAAAGACAGTTTGGTAACGCTTCATATGACCCAAAAAGCATCGGAAGGAACATTTGATTATGATATTTTATTTTCCGACACCGGGCTTGAGTTTGAAGAAACCATTCAAAACGTGGCGGAAATCGTTCAAATATACCAAAAACCATTCAAAGAAATCAGCGCCGGCAATATCTTTTGGGACGGATTTGAAATCAACGGACCGCCGCACGTGGATAACCGCTGGTGTACCCAATCCTGTAAACTGACGCCGATTACAACACTCATTGAATCAAATTATTTGGAGAGCGGCGGATGTTTAACATTTATCGGACAACGCCAATATGAATCTCTTGCCCGTGCAAGAAGCCAGCGGATTTGGAAAAGCCCGTCGGTCCGCGGACAAGTCGGTGCCGCCCCGATTCAGGAGTGGACAGCGCTTCATGTTTGGCTTTACATTTTCAAGCACAACCTTCATTACAACCCGCTTTACGAAAAAGGACTTGACCGCATCGGCTGCTGGCTTTGTCCGGCTGCGTCACTCGCGGATTTTGAAAACCTGAGAAATACGCACCCTGACGCCATGAAGATGTGGGATGAAAAACTTCTCACTTACGCGATGGCCGAGAAAATCCCGAATGCGGAAAACTGGGTCCGGTACGGGCTTTGGCGGTTTGAAAAATACACGCCGGCAATGGAAAAACTGGCCAAGGAAAAAGGCGTCATCGAATCAAATGCGGAAAAACAACCCTAAACCATTGTTCAATCAAGATGCTTTTAGATGTCGATTTAAAAAACAAATTCATTTTTTCAATATCGGCCGGAAAAGGGATAATCTTATAAATTATCCCATACTTATTGCTTACCTGGTGGGCTAGTCAGGGCAGCTCGGCGTTGCCTGTAACTCGAAATCGCCGATAAGCGAGTGACGAAGCAAAGGGAAGATGTTCCCAACCATAGATATGCCTAAAATCTTAACGTTGAAACCTCGTCCTGTCGGGAATGTGGTGGTAAGCGAATTGAAAGGAGTTTCGGTTTGTTTATCTTAATCGTGGAAACCGGTTCAGGCCCGGAAGGGAGCAGACTTACCGCGGACAACAGTCGCTGAAAGGGTTGCGGGGCGGAGGAGAGGTTTTCGAAACTGTCTGTGGAAGGGGCAGCAACTTGATGCACGCTCACCTTTTTTTATCCGATTTGGAAAAAATAAAACTGAATAAATCATTTTTTACGGCAAACATTAAATATTTCATCTTTCTTTATAGGGGAAAGACTGAGCCGTATTTGATTCATTTTATTCGTTTTCGTGACGAGATAGCCTAGCTCGGTAGGGCGTAGGATTGCTAATCCTATGTTGCACTGCAACTCGGGGGTTCAAATCCCCCTCTCGTCGTTTTTTAATTTATTATGTCTTTTTTATGATAGCTTTTTTGTTGTTTTTTGTTGTCCGGCGGCATACGCACGCGTTATGGCGACACAATCATTTCGATTTCAAAATCCGGCATCGTTTTAAAAATGAAAAGAGAAAAATAGAACAGAACTTATTGTCGCGCCCGAGCTCATTCAAACCGGCTTTCATACTCTTTTCTGAATTCAGCGTCCCGCATGAGACAGCCTTCCGCTTTACGATAAGCCGGATCCTTTCGGATTTTTTTCCAGGCTTCCGCCACAGCGTTTTTGCCGTCTTTGACATTGCCGTACGGAATCGGAACGCAGGAGCAGGGCAAAATATTCCCTTCGGGGGTTATGTGCATCCATTGCCGGCCGGCCATACAGCCGAATGTGTTCACAATAATCGGACCCGGAAACAGTTTGGGGCCAAACGGTTCACTTTCATGTCGGCGGACAAAATCGGCAAACATTTCGTGCTGCTTTGGCGTTAAAATTTCATTCGTATTATTCAACCAGCGTCCGGTCGGCACAATTTCATAAAAAGACAATTCATGAACGCCCAAATCAGCCGCCAGTTGATAGATTTGTTCCAAATCATCCACATTGTAAGGCGCGAGAACAATGTACATGTTGACCAAAAGACCGACAGAAAGAGCGTTTTTAATTCCGGCCGTCGCTTTGTCAAAAATGCCAAAAACACCGCGCATCCGGTCATGTTCTTGAGGACGCGGACTGTCAATGCTGACCGTAATCGAATAAAGACCGGCGTCCTTTAACAACCGGGCTTTTTCAAGAGAAAGGCCGACGCCGGAGGTAAACATGCAGGCAATCGCTTGCTTTGGATCGACGTAAGAAATCAGTTCTTCCAGACCGGCATAACCGAGCGGTTCGCCGCCGTCAAAAATAATACTGGTCGCGCCGGCACGTATGCATTGATCAATCGCATCTTTCACTTCCGGAACGCTCAGTTTGGCATGATTGTTTTTATTCGGAAGCGCGCAGTGCAGGCAGCGGTTCGGACACTCTTCCGTAATGGAGATCGTCACTTGTTCCGGCTTGTATTTTCCAAATCCCGACATCATCCGGCTTTGAACCAAACGGGAAAAAACCGGAGACGGAATCGGCGCCATCCAAGTTGAGAAGATAAGTGAACGGCCGTACCGTTCCGAATAGGAATTCAGAGTAGAATACGAATTGGAATTTGAATTGGAATCCGAATTGGGGTCCGGATTGGAAACGGGATCCGGTTCTAATTCCGCAATATACTTCTTTTGATCGAAAAAGGACATTTCTTTGGAAACGCGTTTTCCGAGAATCGGAGACAAAAGACCCTTGGACGTCACTTCTGTTTTGCCGAGGACCGGCTCGATATCGACTTCAAAGAAAGGATTTTTGTAAATCGGATATTTCATTTTGTCACCAAATGTTACTGTTTTTTCTTAATTTTGCCCGGCGTTTCGTTGATTTTCGGTTCTTTTGTTTTCGGTTCCTTAGCCTTTGTTTCTTTAGCCTTTTTCTCGGTTTTCGGTTTTTTCGGCTTCGGTTCCGGCAATTCCTCGTATGTTTTTCGGATGAGCGCGCAAAGAAATTCACGGTCTTCCAAATCGTCAATTAAAAATTGAGGCTTAGCGCCCGGATATGGCGGCGCTTCCGTAACGTTTTGAAGCATTTCTTTCCCGACGTCCGTTTTTTTGAGGAAAAACTGATTATCGCAAATGAGCGCAACAATTTTCCCGTTCAAGTAAATCGCGTATTCGCCAAACATTTTCCGGGATGAAATCATACCCGCATCTCTTAATTGCTCACAAACAAAATCAACAAATTCCTGTGAAGAAGCCATGAAATCTCGACCATTTGAAGACAGAAGACAGAAAAAACAAAAATAAAAATAAAAAAACAAATTTTTCAGATTTTTTGGTTTGAATCATCTGTTTCTGAAATAAGCGCCCGCTTTTAAAATAGCGGACGGTTTTTTCCGAAGCATCAATTCCAAAACGGAAAGTCCCTGATCCATCGCGCTTCCTTTAATCAGCGACGAGATGTCCTCATTTTCAAACACTTCGAAAAGCTCGTCAATTTCCGTGTCGTCCATTTTCCGAAGGGTTTCAAGGCCGACGCGCCCGAATGTATGCTCGACGGATAAATCCTTTTTCCATTGGGAAGAGTAATTGGACAGCGATTTTTCCGATAAATCATCCTGAGCGATTGCTTTAGCGCCGACATTTCCCGCAATCTGTCCGGCTCGCATGGCGTATCCGATTCCGGATTGACCCGCCGCGCCGCCAACCACCATGACGTTTGCACCGTAAATTTTGTCGGGAATGGTGACAATCGGGTCGCCCGCGCTTTTGGACGCGACAATTTCGAAATGATCATCGGACAAGTTTTTCAATTCCTTGAATTTTTCAACCCACGGATTTAAGAATTGAGAAACATCTTTTCCGAAATAACGGACGTAAACGCCGATCGCCGCGTTGTCGCCGCCCCGCGGCAAATAGCTGGATTTCCAACCGGGCGCATGACTTCCGACATAATACTCGGCAAATTTTGCATCACCAATGCCGGATCCGGGCGCTCGGATTTCAAGTTCGGTTCCCCAGGCAATGTCTTCGGGATGCTTCATGGTGTTTAACCCGACCGCTTTGGCGTTTTTAGACAAAATGCCGTCGGCGATAATCACAATTTTGGCTTTGACTTTTTCCTTTTGGTCGGAATCCGCACCGACAGGTTTTATTTTCAAAACGACGCCGTCTTCTTTCCTTTTGACGTCGAGAACTTCCGTTCCGGTTTGAATGTCAACGCCGGCCTTCATTGTTTTTTGTTCATAAAAGCGGTCAAAAATGGTTTTATCAATCGCATAGCCGGGCGTTTCCACCGTAATGGTGTGGCCGCCCGGGGAAATCAGTTTCATGCCGTCGATTTCGTGAACCACATAGGAGGAATCGACTTTTTCGCCGGCGTAGCTGAGCATTCCCTTAAAAAAAGAATTGGCCGGGTGCGGATCGTCGCCGATACGCTCCTTTTTTTCAAACAATCTGACATTGGCGCCGCCCATCGCCGCATACCGGGCCGCCATTAAACCGGCAGGAGACGCGCCGATGACCGCAATATCAATTTTTTCGGATTTTTCAGACATTTTATAACCTCAAATCATAAATGAACGAATTATTTTTACTGTTCATTCCCTGTAAATTATATAATTATTTGCCAGACAAAATCAAATAAAAATTAAATAAAGATTAAATAAAAATTAAATAATTGAAAATCAAATAAAAATCAGTCCCCTCTTTTTGAAAACGAAAGAAAATGTGATGCGATAACGCACGCGTATGCCGCCCGCCAAAAAAAAGAAAGATGAGATGGAAGATTCATCAGAATCCGAAAAATTCCAAAAGCGTCGGGTAAACGTCAACAAAAACCAACAGCAGAATGTCCAAAATCATGGCGGAGAACATAACACCGCGATAGTTGGAACCATCGACGAACAATCTTCCGCCAAGTTCAGGCGTCGGGTTTTTGATGAATTTGACGCAATGGAGCAACATCCAAAAACCGGACAACAGCGCAATGATGAAGTAAAGCGGTCCGAGGTTAGCGGAAAGCCCGATCGCGATGGAAAGAACAATGCCGATGACCCAAATGATCAAAATGAATTTGGCCGTGAGCGGAATGCCGTAAGTGACCGGAAGCGTGGGCGCGCCTTTTTGACGGTCGCCTTCAACGTCGCGGGAAACGCCGGCGAGCGTAAATCCCCAATCGGTCATGCAGATCATCAATCCGAAGAAGAGCGCCGGAAGCGGAAGCAAGTATGTCAATTTGAGGTCAGCGAGCGCGCTTGCCATTCCCGTAAAATACGGGCCGACAGCCGGCGTCAGAATTCCGGCCGGCGCAAACGCGAGCCAAATGCCGATCGGAACAAGACCGTAAGCCAAACCGACCGGAATGAAACTGAACGGCGTCTTTCTTTTAAAGAAAACGGAGTACAGCGTGATGATAAAAAGCGCAATCAAAAGGACGACAAAAGATTCCGGATTCATGTAAAAAGAAATGAAAACCGCAATCAAAGCCAGAGCTGTGGCATAAATAAAAGCGCTTCGCCGGGAGACTTGGCCGGACGGAAGCGGACGGTTCGGCAGATTGATTAAATCAATATCGACGTCAACACAATCGTTAAAAACATAAGAGCTGGTGATGGCAAAAAATCCGCCAATCGTCGCCAGCAGCAAGAGCCAAAGATTCGGGAGGTCGCCGGTTGCAAAATAATAAGCAAGCATTGCGGAGGAAGCCGGAAGCGTAATATCCATAAACGCGATTTCCGGACGGAGCATCGTAATGTAAGGCATTATTTTATTTTTGAGAGACAAATTGATCACCCGGACCGACACCGAAAAAGTCAACCGGCTATAAAAAATATTTTATTTCAAAGATTTGTTTGGAATATTATAGGATTAATAGGAATCGTTTTTGATTTTTTGAAAATATTTTACGATAAATTGAATCCTGAATGAATTCATCATTTTAATATTTATTGTCACATATATTGGCCGTATTCGGCATTCAAGAGATAAATAAACAACTCACACCTTTTTCCATTAATCCTCAAACTTTTCCAAGACGGCACAAACGGTTTTCAATTCTTCAAAGTAAGAGTCATCGAATTGATTCAGCCGTCTTCCTTTCACAAATGTGAATTGCGCGTTCGGGTTTTGCCGGATGAGCTTGATTGTGTTCTCAATTGCCTTTTTAAGCGATTCGGGGCCGGCGACGTCTCGAACTTCCGCATTAAACGGATAGTTTTCATCCAATTCAACCGGGTAAGCGCCAAAGGGCGGCTTAAACGTGAGAATGTTATCGTATTCCTTGTCTTTCTGGGACGGATAAGAGCGGATGAGCGCCGTTCCGAAAAGGTTGAACCGGTCAAGCCTCATTTCATAACGCAACACTTCCGGACGGTTCGCGGAAACCGCGCTGCATTCGAAAAAGGTGGATTTTGCCGCCGGATCGTGCTGTTCCAGCCAATCGGAATGGGAAAAAACGGCATCTAAAGCGCCCAGCATTTGCGGATGGGAATGGCACCGGAGTTCCACCAGTTCCATCAATTTTCCGTCCGCAATCGCTTGTTTAATTTGCCGGATTTCTTCAAAAGTCACGTATAAATTGTGACGGGCCAGCAGCTCTTCAAGATTCGGCGCTTTTCGGAGGCTGTCAGCCGTGTGGGCAACACAAACCGGACAGGAGCAGGGCAAATACTTCAGCCGGTCAACTTGGTACGTACCATTCACCGTAATGTATCGTCCGCCTTTGGCATACAGCGCGTACGCTGCCGAATCAAAAAGATCGCAGCCAAGAGCAACGGCGAGCGCAAACATCATGGGATGTCCCGCTCCGAACAAATGGACCGGCGCCACCGGATTGAGATTTTTCTTGGCGGCGACGATGATGTCGACAAGTTCCCGGTAGCGGTAGGCTTCCATAAGCGGAACGACCGCTCCGATCGGATAAACATCAAAATCAAGGTCGGACAAATAAGCTGCGCTTTTTTCCCGAAGATCAATATGCGTCGATCCTTGAATGGGACCGGCGAGCATCATGTCATCCCCGCGCTTTTTTTCTCCGGATTGCGCGCCGATTCTTGTTTGCTCGACAATCTCGCGCGCTTCTTTAAGCCGTTCGTGTGTGGTTGTCATTTCCGCAAGCGCCTTTTCGTAAGAAACATCCGGTCCGGTCGGAATGTCCAGCGGAACCCCGATATCGGTTCCGATTTGCTGCTCAAAAGAAATAATTTCGGCGTTTTCAACATTGATTTCACCGTAGACGGACAATTGGAAAGATCCGGAATCAGTCATGATCGGACCGTCAAACCCGAGTAAAGCGTGAAGACCGTCGGCAATCGCCTTTTCCCGAAGTTCCGGTTTGTTATAAATGATATACGAATTGGTGATTAAAATTTCAGCGCCGAAATTTCTCATTTCGGACGGGTCAATAATTCGGAGGTTTGGGTTAATGACCGGCATAACAGTCGGCGTTTCCACAACCCCGTGCGGCGTTTTCAACCGTCCGATTCGGCCGGCGCCGTCTTTTTCAATAATTTCAAAATTGGAGGACATAAAAAATCAACCTGTTTTAGGGAATGAAACAAATGGAAGTATTAAATTCTTCTCTCAAATTCAATTGATTTGAAAACAATAAAAGTGGAGAAACGCGGTTTTCTTATTTAAGCAAACCGTTGAACTTTTGAAAGATCCTGACGAGTGGCGAAGAGGCGTTGGCGGCGTCCGCGCGCGCTATAGCGACACATTTTTTGAATCAACCAAACCGAGATTTCAATTTCTATTTTTGATTTAGAAAATTCACCTTTGAGTTCTAATTTTGAACCCGATAAACCATCTCAATTAAGCAGACGTCATCCGTCTGCATAATTGGAGATTGTATGGCTGGAAAAGTTATCAGGAATGGCAGATGCAAATCGGAAAAAGAAAGCAACTGTATTCGGAAACGGAAGATGCAAACCGCAACAAGTAAGCAACCGTATTTCTGTGACCGAAGGGACCGTTTGCGAAGCAAACTTTCAGAAGCATCTTCCCACCGCTCCCGGAAAATTCCGAGCGACGCGAGGAATTTTCATTTATAAAAATCCGGAATCAATATCCGACAGCTTGAACTGTTTCGTTTTCGGTTTTTTGGACACGTCAAAGAAATCATAAGCCGCTTTGGAAACCACTTCCAAATGCTCCTTGGGCGAAAAAACACCCATTTTCCAAACGCTTTCCTGAGCCACTTCCAAAACGCGAACGAACGGAGACGCGTCCGTCAACTTTCTCATCGTCCGGTCCATGACTAAGGCTTTCATTTCGGCCATTTCCGGTTTTTGCGGGATGTCAATCATCACGTATTCCGGTTCAACGCCGGCGTTTTCAGCGATTTCTTTCTCAATCCGGGGAATGTTTTTGCGATACTCAAACACGTTTGTCCCGACGACGTCGAGTCCTTCGTAAAGGGCGCGCTTAAACAAATTGCGATTGTCGAGACGCTCGGCGATTTCACCGGGGAATCCTTCGGCGTTTCGCATCACACACGTGAGGCCCGGATCGTCCAGGCGGGCAAAGTCGGACGGGCGGATAACTTTGTTTTCCAAAAGATGGCCGCAGGCGCGGGAACACATGGTCTCGGAAATCCGGGAAACGTGATGGTAATAGACGGAGGAGTTCATCCAATACCGGGAAACCAACAGCGATTCAGCGGCTTTGATGGCGCTGGCGGATAAGACCAAACGGTCTTCATAAAAACTCATGTGATTCAAAAGACGCATATAGTCAACGCTTCCGGATGAGACGCCCGTATAATGCATGTCGCGCGCCAGATAATCCATTTTATCAACATCCATTTCGCTGCTCAAAATTTGACTGAGCGGGGTTTCGCCGGCAATGTGTTTGGCGATTTTGGACGGCGTAAAACCTTGGTCTTTCAAAACGTCGCCGATTTCGTTTTTGGAAATCAACTCCAAAACATTGTCATGCTTCCGGTTGGTGTAAATCTCAATGAGCTTTTCCGTCGCATGCGAAAACGGACCGTGCCCGATGTCATGAAGAAGCGAAGCGACGACAATCTCATCCATTTTGTTGCCGTCCAATTCTTGAATTTCTAAAAAAAGGGACGCCAAATGCATGGCGCCCATGCTGTGCTCAAAACGAGTGTGGTTGGCGCCCGGATAGACCAAATTCGAAAAGCCGAGCTGTCTAATCCGGCGCAGGCGCTGCATTTGAGGCGTATCGAATAAACGCTGCTCAAATTCGTTAAATTCAATATAACCGTGAATCGGATCTAAGATAACGCTTTTTTCCATTGAGACGACCGCTTTTTTTGTTCATAAATTATTTTTTCTTTGCCTTTTATTTTATTTAATTTAATTTTCCTTTATCTTCTGGTCTTATTTATATTTAAATATTCAGAAATGTGAACCCGCCAGAATTTTTTTATTTCGATACCCACCTCTTTATTGTTTACCCGTTGATTTCAACTGCATGTAAACGATAAAATAACTATATATAGATTCAAAAAGTTGAAATAAGCGGTGATTCCCATGGACCCGTTTCAATTCAAAAACAAAGAGATATCGAAACAGGAATGTTTGGAGCTGTTTGAAAACGATGCGATTTTTTTTGACACATTAAAGGCGGCTGACAGCGTTCGCGGGGACCTTTGCGGGAACGTCGTGACTTACATCTTAAACGCCAACATCAATTTTACCAACGTCTGTACCGGCTCCTGTCAATTTTGCGCGTTTAAAGTTTCTAAAAACAGCCCGTCCGCATTCTTTTTGACACCGGACCAAATCGGGCGAAAAGCTTGCGACGCTAAAATGGCGGGCGCTATGGAAGTCTGTGTTCAAGGCGGTCTCTTGCCGGAAATTGACACGCATTTCCAAATCGAAATTCTGAAAAGTATTCGGGCGCAAACCAATCCTCTCGGCGGGATTTCAATTCATGCGTTTTCGCCCATGGAAATATATACCGCTGCTGAAAATGCGGGACTTGATATTAAAACGGCCCTATCCATGCTCAAGGAAGCGGGACTGGATTCAATTCCGGGAACCGCCGCTGAAATTTTGGTTGACGACGTTCGAAAAACACTTTGCCCGGATAAAATTTCAGCCGACGACTGGGAAAAAGTGGTTAAAACCGCCCACAGAACCGGCATTCCGACAACCTGTACCATTATGTACGGCCACATTGAGGAAAACAAAGACCGTGTGGAACATCTTTTCCGCCTCAAGCGGATTCAGGAAGAAACCGGCGGCTTTACGGAATTTATTCCGCTTACATTTTTGCATGAAAACACGCCGCTCATCAAAAAAGGACTTGTGGAAAGCGGCGCTTCCGGTCTTTTGGATTTAAAAATGTACGCCATTCCGCGCCTTTTGTTCAAAGAAAAACTTCCCAATATTCAAGTGTCTTGGGTCAAACTCGGAACCAAATTCAGTCAAGTAGGGCTTTGCGCCGGCGCCAACGACTTTGGCGGAACATTGATGGAAGAAAATATTTCAAAAGCGGCCGGCTCAAAATACGGATCTTCCATGACGCAGCAAAAGATTGAAAACTGCATCCGGCAAATCGGAAGAGTCCCGAAACTCAGAAACACGCAATACAAAATCATTGAAGAAACGGCGCCGAAAACGCCGATTCAAACGTTCTGAAAACGGAAAACAAAAAAAACAGAACCGAAAATCATTAAAAAATCACGATTGTTCAATTAAATTAAGATTAAATAGAACCTCAAACTCAAAACAACCCTCTTTACTGCCCTAATTTTTAAATTCAAATTCTGAACCTGAGAATAATCGTGATTTCATGGATATTATTTACATCATCGTCATTTTGATTCTGCTGGGTTTTCTTCTCAAATATTTGGGCATTCTTTCCGAAAAAGATAAAGTGGCGCTCAACAATATCGTCATCAATGTCGCAATTCCGGCAACGCTCTTTTTATCTCTCCTGACCAATGTCAAGGCATCCGATTTGAGTTCTTATTTCAAATTGACTTTATTTATTCTGATCATTTCCCTGGTTTGCGCCGGCTTGTCTTATTTGATTGGAAAAGCGCTTAAAATGGATCTCAAATCATTGGCAGCGTTCATATTAGTTTCCTGTTGCGGCAACACTGCTTTTATGGGGTTTGCCGTCTGTTCCGGGTTCTATGGCGTTGACGGATTTGTCCGCGCCATTTTCTGTGACACAGCAACACTGTTTCTCATCATTATTCTTGGCACGTATCTCGGCATAAAAGTGAGCGGTCAAAAAGTCAGTTTCGTCAAACAAATCGTCAAGTTTCCGCCGATGATTGCTTGGGTTGTGACAATCATCCTGGTCATTCTCGGATTTCAAATCAGCATGCTGCCGACTTTTGTCGCAATCACACTCGGTTATTTGTCCGGACTCATGGTTCCACTCATTATGATTTCTCTGGGGTTGTCACTCTCTCCGAAATACTTAAAAGTCGCCGCCGTTCCCGCCATTTTGGTGACCGCCATTCAGTTGTTTTTTGCGCCGGTTCTCGGCATCGGCCTTTCCCATCTGTTTTCATTTGCGCCGCTGGACCGGAATGTCGCTGTTATTGAATCCGCCATGCCGCCCGCCATGACACCGTTGGTCTTTTCGGAAATTTACGGCATGAATTCCAAACTCATTTCCGGCGCTACCTTTTTGGCAACGGTCGTGTCCCTTGTGTCAATTCCGGCGTTGCATCTGCTTTTGGAAGCGGGACTTATCTGATGAAAAAGAGGATTATTTTTTGAGCATAAAATAATTTAATATATTTTTAAAAAAAATAATATAAAATCAAAAGAAATATATACTTTAAAATTAATCCCAGATTGTACAATTATTTTTAATTGTATGTGGGCTCAAAAACAATTCGACTCGATTTTGAACCCACAAGTGCTTAATAGCGAGGAAAGAATGGGGATTTTAGGATGGCACAACAGTTTGTGATATTTGCTTTATTATCACTCATAGCAATGGTGATATCACCATTTCTCCTAGTATCGATCATAAAAAAAGTACATAACCAGACATCAACACTTTTAATGTGCTTGCTGGAGGACTGCTTGTTAGAATGTATGTTGTTAGTTGCCAGTGCAGTCTGCTTCTGGTTTTGGCTTCTTATGGTATTTGGAAGTTTGCCAGCCTCCTAAAATGAATTCGGCAATGAATCATTTCATTGCTTTTCTTTTTTATGTTGTTGCTTTTCTGTTTTCTTTATTTCGTTTTCTTGACATCAACAAAGATTAAATCCATTGAAGCCGATGAACTATCATTTTTTAACGGAGGTTCTCAAAATGATCATTCTTTCCGGCGGAACCGGAACGCCAAAATTGATTGACGGTCTTCGGGCTCATCTTTCCGATGATGAAATCACCGTTATCGTGAATACCGGCGAAGACATCTGGATTTCGGAAACGTTCGTGTCACCCGACATCGATACGGTTCTCTATTTATTTTCCGGCGATTTGGACAAAACCCGATGGTGGGGAATGATTGACGAAACTTACACGACATACAATCAAATGAAAAAAATGGGAAAAACGGAGCTATTGATGCTCGGAGACCGGGACCGGGCAACCAATTTGATTCGGACGAATCTTCTAAAAACCAAAAGCTTGACGGAAGCGACCGTTTGTGTTGCCGAAATGCTTGGCGTTTCTGCCAATATCATTCCGATGTCGGACGAAATCATCACCAGCCGGATTAAAACACCGGATGGGGAACTTCACTTCCAGGAATTTTGGGTCGGAAAAAAAGGTGCGCCGGAAGTTTTATCATTTTACTATGAAGGAATTGAGAACGCGAAAATCTCAAAAAAAGCGCTGGAAGCGCTCAAAAAAGAAGACTGCGTCATCATCGGCCCGAGCAATCCGATGACCAGCATTGGTCCGATTTTGGCACTGCCGGAAATGAGAGAGATTCTGAAAAACAAAAAAGTCATTGCCGTCAGCCCCATTATCGGAACGGAACCGGTGAGCGGCCCGGCCGGAAAACTAATGGCATCTATTGGAATGGATGTGACGTCAAAAAGTGTCGCTGAATTTTATCGGGATGTTGTTGATGTTTTTGTGTACGACATTCGGGATACTGTGATTGACCCCGCGGAAATTGAAAATATGGGAATTTTGCCGGTTGCTTTTGATACGTTAATGACGGATTTTGAAAAACGGGAAAAGCTTGCGGGAAAGGTTTTAGAATTGTTTAAATTGATTTAAAATGCAGAAAATTGTTTGAAATTGGAATTGATTCAACGAAATCAAATCAACCTCAATTAAATCAATCCAAATTAAATCAATTTCAAGAAAATCAATCTAAACAAATTACATAATTTTTTAAAAAATATAATAATGTATTAATACGAATAGGTGTAACCTTCTTTGATAAAATAAAACGATCATTGAAGGCGACTATGATGGAAATTGAAAATTTAAAATACGATTGGCTTATTCTGGACTTAATTTCAAAAGGATATGTTTTTCCTTTTGAGTCTGTTTTTGAAATTGAAAAAGAAATGCCGGCATTCCGATTCGGCTTTGAATCATTTCCGGAAAAGAATCACACGATTCAGTACCTGGAAGAACCAAAACGATTTGAAAATAAAGAGAACATTTTTTCATATTGTGCGTTATCATGTTATAATTCACAAGCAAACGCTGAAAAAAGATATAAAGAACTCGCAGAAGCTCATTCCAATTTCAGAAAACTGACAGGAGACAGTTTATTTTTTGGAGTGATTAAACCGCCAGATGGGTGCGTAACAAAAAAAGATAAGAGAGGGCACTTTGACTTATTCGAATATAAAAATTTCCATGCGTCTGATAAATTCAAGTTTTTTAAAAGAATTCAAATGGTGATGATAAATGATGAATCCTGTTGAAAATATAAAAATACCAAACTTTCAGATATTTGAAAAAAAGGCCGACTTAATTTATTATGATGGGCCGCTTTTGTCTCATTTAATTTCACCGGCTGGAGAAGATTATATTTTTTACTGGGTGGATGTTAATGAAAAATACAATAAATGGATTGTCTTTCAAACAACTCCGAGTCAAATAGAAGAATACCTCAACAAGAAAATTTCACTACGACAATTTATGTTTGATTGCCTTGAAGGGATAGCTTATTCGATTGACATTGACAACAATATCGACTATCACAACGTATTCGCGTTTAACATCAATACAATCCTTCCGGAATACCTGCCGACAGAAGATTCGTATCATGTTTTTGAAGTCCGGGAGTATCCGGCTCGGAAAAAAACAGATGAAAACGTGAATTATGTGCGAAATGAACATGAAAAAATACAACAAGTCCGGGAGGAAGACTCAGATTACCGGATTGAAAACAGCGATGGTGAAAATTGACCGGAGAATGGCAAACTTTTAAAAACCGAAAACCATCAAAAATAAATAAAAAAGGCAACCGGTTCTTTGAAACGGTTGCCTTTTCTTTTTTCAGCGTCCAGACCGGGATTCGGACCCGGGTCGGGGCCTCGACAGGGCCCCATGATAGTCCCCTACACTATCTGGACAACAGATACTATTTTTTAAAATTTTCAAGCATTAACTGCTTAGCGTCCCATAAAAGAGACTTTTTGTATATATACCTTTCCCGCATCTCTCTCCTCAGAAAGAAAGTTCAACCGAATATGATTTCAAGCCAAACTTTCTGTCTGATTGTGAGTCCCGCCTCCCAGACTCGAACCGGGGGCATCGCGGTGCCTGCGCGATTTTTGCGAACCTCGCAAAAGACCAAACTACAGCCGCGCACTCTACCACTGAGTTAAGGCGGGAAGTTGACGAATCAACCCTTAACTCTTGTTGATTTACAGGTTTCAACGAAGCGGAAACCCATAAGGGACGGATTCTCAGTGAGAAAACGTACCCTTTCCATAGGATTCTTCATACTTATATATTTCGCTAAATGCCCGATAAGCCCAAGCATTCTGAAACAGAGCCGCCGGATTACATGGATTCCGGCGCGTCGATTCCCAAAACAAAAAGCGCATTTCCAATCGCGATTTTTGACGCGTAAACCAAAGACAAACGGGCTTTTTTCAAGTCGGCGTCGTCAATGTTTAAAACCGGAACATACCGGTAAAATTGATTGAAATCATCCGCCAACTCGCGGGCATAAATCGCGAATGGATGCGGTTTTAAATCTTTGGCGCACTCAAAAATTGTTTGTTCAAAACGCGCGATTCGTTTGATTAAAGCCGCTTCCTGCGGTTCGATGAGCCGGGAAAAATCGGCGCTTTGCAGATCGTTTTCCGACCGGATGATTCCGTCTTCTTTTGCCTTTAACAAAATATTGCTGGCGCGGGCATGGGAATATTGAATAAAGGGAGCGCCTTGTTTTTCAAAGTCAAGCGCCGCCTTCCAATCAAAAACGGTTGATTTTTCGGGAGACACTTTGATGATATCGTATCGGACGGCGCCGACACCGACCATTCTGGCAACATTGCGTTTGAATTCTTCCGACTCTTCCGGCCGCCTCTTTTCGATTTCTTCATAGGCCTTGTCAATGACTTCTTCCAGCAGATCGTCCGCGGAAATAAAAACCCCTCGGCGGGTACTCATCGACCCTTCCGGAAGTGAAACGAACTCAAAGATAACGACTTCAGGAACCTTTTGACCGAGCAAATCAAGCGCCGCCCGAAGCTGTCCGGAAATCAATTTGTGGTCGGCACCGAAAATATCCACCATCCGGTCGCACTGCGGACCCTTCCATTCGTGATAAGCGATGTCTCTGGTGGTGTAAAGTGATGTTTTGTTTGACCGCTGAATCACCAAGGTTTTTTCATACCCGTAATCCGACAGATCAACAACTAACGCCCCGTTCTCATCTTTTGTTTTACCGGTCTTTTTCAAACGGTCAATCACATTCCAAACGGCGCCGCTTTCGATAAACATCGACTCGCGAATGGATTTGTCATGTTTAACATTCATGAGGGACAAAGTTTCTTGAATGCCGGAAATCGCCAAATCGACGGCTGTTTTGAAACTCTCAATTGTCGCTTTATCGCCGGATTCCACTTTCTTCATCAAATCTTCAATATGATTGTTAATCGTTTCATCTTTGGACAGGTCAACGTTCGCTTTGATGTAAACATCCGCGATGGCGCTGTCGGATTTTTTGGTTTTATCGAGGGGATAATGAGCGCACGCCCAGGAAACAACCGCAATCTGGCGGCCGATGTCATTGACATAATATTGAACATCCACATCATATCCGGATTTTTTTAAGATGCGGGAGAGAGTGTCCCCGAGGGTTGAATTTCGAATGTGCCCGACATGAAGCGGACCGTTCGGGTTTGCGGATGTGTGTTCCAAAATAATTTTGCCGGTATTTTTCCCGCACCCGTAATTTTCCTTTTGGGCAACAACGTCCGAAACTGTTTTTGTCAAATAAAGATCAGACGCAAAAATATTGATATACGGACCGGTTGACGTCACTTTTTCAACCAAATCCGCTTTTTGAAGGTTTTCCGGGCGGATCGCGGAGACAATTTCCGCCGCTAATTTCGCCGGGCTTCCTTTTTCGGATTTGGATGCCATCAACTGAAACGCAAGCCTTGTGGATAAATCGGCATGTTCCGACACTTCAAATAAAATATCCTCCGCCGAAACATCGAATCCCAACGAAGCCGCCGCCTCTTTCAAGAGGAGCTGAACTTGATTTTTAAACTCAATAAACAAAAATCATCACACCTGAAAATTCAAAATGAAACTTTATCGATTTATAAATGTGTGACTAAATTGAGCATTTGAACTTAAAGATTTCTATATTTGTCTCAATCCGCCATCCGTTTGGAATTCAGTATTCTTATTTGGAAAATGATGTGATTCAATCGCCGATAACTACGAATCGGACCAAACAGGAAGTATTGTATATATAGAAATGAGAACTAATGAAGTGTGTCTTATTCTTGCGAATACAATTTCTCAATACATGCAAATACAATTTCATAAAATACAATTTCATAAAATACAATTTTTCACATAAAACCGTATCTTTGATGGATAATTATGCCGATTTCAACCAACAAAAATGTCTGGATTTCACTGAGCGCCATTTTCATAATCATGTGCGTGATTCTGGTGACACTTTTTTATTTCCAAGACATTTTTCTGATCTTTCTGGTCGGCTTATGTTTGATTTCGATTGTGGACAAATGTTCCCGGTTCTACAATAAACACACCGCGCGCCTGACGCATTTGCAAAAAATAACCGGCGTTGTTTTTTTGCTCATCCTGTTTTCATCCGCAATCATCTATTTTATTTCCTCGCAAATGGCTATCTTTTCCGACCTTTTTTCAGATATGTCTCAAATTCAAGGCATGATTGATGAAGGAACAAACTTTGTTTTTGCGACATTGGATGTCCTCCCGGATTCACTTTCCATCATTTTGGAAAACTATTTCATTAATTTGACAAACAGCGTTTTCGCCTCTTTGATGGACACGCTGTCGAAAATGTTTTCAGATGCACTCTTTTACGGCTTTTGCGCTGTTTTGCTCTACCCGATCATGTTTAATCTTTATTTTAAAGAAAAGGAACAAATTCGAGACCGAATGGAAGGATATGTCCCGAAAAAATTCAAAAAAGCCTATACGAACGCATCATCATCTATTTTGACGCAGGCCAATAACTTTTTTGTCGCTAAAATCATCGAAAGCATTTTCATTGCCGTCATGGCAAGCATCGGTTTTTATTTAGTCGGAATTCCGGGCTGGCTTTTTTTCGGAATCTTGTCCGGCCTTTTGAACAATGTTCCTTACATCGGCCCCACCCTTGCGGCTATCCCACCCGTTTTAATCGGCCTGACCATCGGCATTAACGTGGCTGTTTGGGCCGGCATTGTTTCCATTATTGTCCAGACTGTTGACAACTTTTACTTGATTCCGTTTATGATTTCCGACAAGGTGAACGTCAATCCGCTGACAACCGTCATTGTCGTTTTGATTTTTGCGGAACTGTTCGGCGCGCTCGGTATGATTCTATGTATTCCGATCTATATTTTTATGAAAATCATCTTGATTGAATCGTATAAGCAACTTGTTCAAATGTTCCCGGGTACCCCGAAAACAACACAAATATCTGAAAAACATTCAACCTGATATACGATTTTTATTTTTAATTTCGATATTTTATCCGACTCCGTTCACTCAGTTCCAATTTCCACTCATTCAACCCGTCTCAACAACGTTGAATAAAAAAAGAACCCGAAAACGAATCTCAAAAGACATCGTTAATATAATCCCATTTTTAATTAATCAAATTTATTTATCCCATTTCGATAAACATTTTTATATATTAATGGACAATATATGCTCTAACGTTTTTCTCAAATTAAAAATGAAATTGACCCAAAAAACCAGTATCCATCACCATTTGCAGGAAAGATAGCATGCCCATTTCAATGAATAAAAATGTATGGATTTCGATAACAATTATTTTTATTATCCTTTGTATAGGTTTGTTTACCCTTTTCTATTTCCAAGACATTTTTGTCCTTTTGCTGCTTGGACTCTGTATTATTGCGGTCATTGACAAATGTACCAAATTCTACAACAAACATACCACCAAACTGACACGGACACAAAGACGAATCGGCGCTGTCTTTGTTATTTTGACATTAATCGCGGTAACCGTTATCTTTGTTTATACTCAAATGGCCAGTTTTTCAAGTCTTTTTGAAGACATGAGCAACATCCAAAGCATGATTGAAGAAGGAACCCAAATTGTTTTGGCTCTTTTCAGCGCTTTGCCGGAATCGATCACCACTTCCATCGAAAATGCCGTCATGAGTTTGACAAACTCTATTTTCGCATCCCTCGTACAGGGCCTCTCAAAAGCGTTTTATTATATATTTGGAATGATTTTGCTTTATCCGATTATGTTCCGTCTTTACTTTAAGGACCGCGGAAGAATCAAAAATATGATCCTGGGAATGGTTCCGATGAAGTTTAACGAATCGTTTAAAAACGCATCTTCTGCCATTTTAACCCAAACCAATAAATTCTTCGTTGCCAAAGTGATGGAAAGCATTGCTCTTGCGGTCATCACAAGTGTCGGCTTTTTCCTCCTTGGAATTCCCGGTTGGCTGTTTCTCGGAATCCTTTTCGGTCTTCTCAACAACATCCCGTACATCGGTCCGTGGATTTCAACCATCCCGCCTCTTTTAATCGGACTCGCCATCAGTTGGCAGACCGCGATTTTAGTTCTTGTTGTGTCGCTCATCGCCCAAGCTGTTGACAACTACTACCTGGTCCCGTATATGATTTCCGACAAGGTGAGCGTCAGCCCGTTTACAACAGTCATTTTAGTGTTGGTTTTCGCTCAAGTTTTCGGCGCGCTCGGCATGATTTTGAGCATTCCGTTCTACATTGTTTTCAAAATCATCCTCGTGGAGTCTTACAAGCAACTTGTCCAAATGTTCCCGGACGATTCCTCAAAAACAGCAGCTGTAAAACCGGCTCCGGAATGAGGAAAAGCCGGTAACAAATAAAAATAATATATGATACAAAATTTTTGGAGATTTTAAATGTTAAAAACGAGGAACTTGAATTATAAAACTTTAATTTTTTTTCAAATCCGGCAAATATTTCCGGTCAAAATTGTATCCCGCAAAATTATTTTTCCGCATCAGTTTTCCGTCTTCTTCTAATTTTCCGAGCAATTCCACCACCGAATAAGATGCTCGCGTCACACCCATGCTTCTTTTATCGGCGTCCGTTCCCGCAACGTAGAAGTTTTCAATCGGCGTCCGGATGTCCGCAAATTCACCGGAAATGGTAACAGCCGCCTTTTC
The DNA here is from genome assembly GCF_032594115.1 of Methanolapillus millepedarum. NCBI lineage: Archaea > Methanobacteriati > Methanobacteriota > Methanomicrobia > Methanosarcinales > Methanosarcinaceae > Methanolapillus > Methanolapillus millepedarum. The sequence goes on along the minus strand of NZ_CP131060.1, from coordinate 1,578,886 downwards.
CGGAACCGTAATCTGTTCATGGCGCATAACAACATGTTTTTCAACATCCGGCGTCATTTCAAAAATTTGATCGTAAGCGTCTTTCACGCGCGAACGGATATTTTTTTGCGGCCGCGGAATGAACGCGAACCCGGCGTTTTGACAATCCGGCGGCGCCAATTTCTCATCATAATTGCTGGTCGAACCGCCCCAATACGGCATGTTTTCAAATTGAACTTCTGACCCGACGTAATCATATTCCGGCATTTTTTTGTCAAAACCGAGCCAAATTGTCAAAGAAACCGTGTGGTCAATGCGTTCTAACTTTTGAACATATTCCGAGGGAAGTGCCATGATTTGAGGCAGGCGGCTTGCGAAAGCGGTGTAAATAATCAAATCGGAATAATAAGTTTCATCTTCCACAGATACGCCTGTTGCTTTTAATTTTCCGTTTCGGCCTTCTTCCGTCAAAATCTCCGTAACTTTGCAGCCGGTTTTGATGTCCGCATTTTCCGGCATGGATGAAAGCACACAATTTGTAACGGATTGAATTCCGCCAACGGGGTATCCCTGAGTTGTAAAGCTGCCGCCATGCGTCATCATTTTTTTGGCAACCGTAAACATCGATGATGGCTCTTGAACCGGTTTTGATGTCTCGGCGTGACCGGAACTTCGGACGGAATACTGACCGTTTTGACTTGAATCTTCTTTTTGCTTTCCGAGATCGGATTCCCCGCGGACAATCGCTTCAAAATCCTCCCGGGTGAGATTTTGTTCTTTGACGACGCCGCTTCCGGCCAGCATTCTGTGAACGGTTGTTTCCTTCATACCTCGCCCGGACATGAACATGGAAAACGTATCCGCAAATGCCATTGTTTCCGGACCCAGTTTTTTGGGCAAACACTCGTAAACCGTTTTTTGAGAATAATCAGCGCCCATACCGGCTTTGACAAAAACGGATGCGATCGTTGATGTCAGTTTGAGCCGGTCTGAGAGCGGCAAATATGCGCAACCCATAAATCCGCGGACATTGGTCGGACAGCGGACCAAAGAATCACGCGTCCGAATGTAATAGTCGCCGTACGGATGAAAAGTCGGAACGGTACTGAAATATTGATTCATCAGATTCGGAAGCGGGCCGGCCCGAAGCGCCGTTATGGCATGCGGACCCGTGTCAACCATGAATCCGTCCACATTGTATGTCCGGCAGTTCCCGCCGACCACACTGTCTTTTTCAAGAACCAAAACACGGCTTCCATGCTTGGAAAGAACCAGCGCGGACAATAGACCGCTGATGCCGCCGCCGACAACGATGGCGTCATAAGTTTCATTTTCAGAACCGGGCTTCATAACAACACCAAAACAAGTCACATAAGGAAAATGAAAAATAAAGAAACAAAGGAACAAAAATAAAAACAAACCTAAATATGAAAATGAAAGATTTGTTCAAATCTTTCAATCTTTCAGTTGAAATTTTTCAGTTGAAAATTTTCAGTTGAAAATTTCCGGCACCAATTTTCGGGCAACGATTTCATATGTTTTTGACGGGTCGCCTTTGTCGAACCGGAAGACGTCTTTGTCCAAAGACTGTTTGGTTTCTTTGTCCCAAATCCGGCAGGTGTCGCAGGAAATTTCGTCCGCAAGAACGATTTCTTTGTTTGGTCCGCGGCGGCCGAACTCTAATTTAAAGTCCGGAAGTAAAAATCCGTTCTTTTCGAAATAGGATTTGAGAAGCTCATTGATTTTGAGCGCCGTCTTTTTGATTTCGGCCATTTCCTCAAAAGTGGCGACGTCCAGCGCGTAGGCGATGTCTTCGTTAATCATCGGGTCTTGGTATTCGTCGCTCTTGTAATCGAAAGCGACAATCGGCCGCTCAAAAACTTTTCCGGGCGGCATCGGATATTTTTTGGTGATGGAGCCGGCCGCGATGTTTCGGACGATGACTTCCAATTTGACGATTTCAACGACGTCGACGACCATGTCCACATCGGACGCCATGTTGACGTAATGCGTTTTAATGCCGTTTTCCTCAAGCATTTCAAAAATTTTCCGGGAAATTTGAGCGTTGTAGTAGCCTTTTTTAGGCGCTTCGCTTTTTTTGCCGCCGTTAAAAGCCGTTAAACTGTCTCTGAATTCGGAAATGAGTTTGGTCGGGTCATTGGTCTTGTAAAGGGTTTTGGCCTTTCCGGAATAAATCTGTTCAAGTTTTTTAATTTCTGTCAAGAAAATCACCGATTTGGGATGATTGAATGAATTGAAATGGAAAATGTCATTTAATGAATTATAGTATTTAAAAAGTTTGTTGATAAAAATAATTGGAAAAGAGGACAAAAAGAAGAAAAAAAGAAAAAGGAAAAAAGAAAAAGGAAAAAAGAAAAAAAAAGAAAAAAGATTTATTGTTTTCCTTTTCCTTCTTTTATGCCGTTTCGGACGGCGAATTTAATAACAAAATAAAGAAGTATCAACGGAATCACAAACATTAAAAGAACTGTAAATACAAGAATAGTCTCCGTTGTTCCAATCCCACTCATCACATTTTCACCTTTTGATTTTTTTATTCATTTAAATTTTTAGTCTTTCGTATTACTTTTTATTTTTAGATTCAGCTTCTATCCATCCGTCCCTGACCGCTTTTTTAATCACAAAATAAAGAAGCACTAAAAAAATGAGGAGCGGAACAATTGTCATAATAAACGCCATAAATAAAGCCATCGTACTTTCGTATGTTAAATCCATTTTTTCACCGGTTTTATTGTTTAATTTATTTAGATTCCAGAATACCGTCTTTAACCGCCTTTTTGACAACAAAATAAAGAACGACAAAGAAAACAACGAATGAACACGGATAAACTAAAAGCATAATTCCAAGAAGGAGTTGACTGCTAAAAGCCATATACAATAAGAAAGCGATAAGCACCAAAACCAATAAAAAGGCAGCCAGATTTTTTTGTTGTTTTGTATTCATTGAATCACCTTAAAACCACGGTTATTGCATTCTGACGTCGTATTTTGAAACAGACCGAACGCGCCCCCGGTCAATTTCATTCTCATATGCCAGCACAATCGTTTGATATTCCGATGAATTTCGGATTTCTTCAAGACTCTCTGCTTCAATGAGAATCGTTGAAGAGGAACCGGACGCCAAGATCGAACCGTCTGTTTGCGCATACACGCAGATTTTCATGGAAACCACCATTATTTTAACACAAATATGTATAAAATAAAATATAATTTAAAGGGATAAAATATTTTAAAAGTAATTGATTTGCATTGTATTTAATTATGCCGATTCAAAAAAACGGATAAATGAATAAAAAATCAATTTAAATAAAATAAGAAAACAAGAATATTCGCCATGCAGCGAATTAATTCTTGTGAACATTTTTATTTTAATCTTTTTCCGGTCAAACAAAAGTGACGTAAATCCAGAACTTGCTGATCGGCGCGTCTTCCCAGGAGCGGGCGTATTGGGCGTCAAACGTGTATGTTCCGGCAATGTCGGAAGTCACATACCATTCATAGGTTCCGCCGACACCGGCCATTCCGGGGCTGGACGGATCTGAAACGTATTCGGAATCCAACAATTTGAGCATGCCGTTTTCGGACATGAGAGCTGTCCATTCGTAACCGGTGGTCGGATTTCCTTTGGTTTGGATTTTGATCACTTGGGTTGTATTCGGCGTCGGAACACCATCATAGGCGATGATGAATTTGGGGTCTGCTGCCGGTGTTGTCGCCGGACTCGTAAACGTTAATGTTTGAACGACCGTGTTCATCGTTTCGTTTTGCGCGTTTTTGTAAACAGCGGTAAAGTTATAGGTGCCGGCCTGCTTGGCGGTAATCGTAAAGACGGTTGTTCCGCCGGTCACGCCTTCATTGACAATGAAATCGCTTGTGACATTCAAACCGTCAACGGGAACGGGTTCCCAGTGGCTGCCTGTCCGGGACGCGGTCGGGAAAGTGATTTGAACTTTTTCGTTAGCGGCAATGTCGGTGCCGTTTTTGGTGATGGTCATGGTGGTGACCGGATTGTAAGTTGTATTGTTGGTTGTATTGTTGGTTGTATTGTTGGTTGTGTTGTTGGTGTTGTTCGTCGTGTCATTCGTCGAGTTGTCGGAATCACCGATACAACCCGAAAGTGCGCATGCGGCCAAAAGGACGCAGAGCAGAACCAGGAGTGTTGTCTTCTGCTTCATAGTAAACAGAAATGGGTTCGAATCATATATAAAATTTAGTTTATATTCAAATGAGTTTGAAGTTAACCGGTATTGAAAAAAAATGACAAGGGAATGGATCGGCAATATTTAACGAAAAAAGAAAAAGAAATGGAGTGTTTTGAAAAGCTGCTTGGATTTGTTTATTTTTATTTTACGGTTTTTTGGTTCAATCCACGCCGAATCGCTTCTTTTGAAACCAAATACAAAATGGCGAAAAAGAAAGCAAGTCCGAAAAGTTCGGACAAAAGAAAGACGACGGTTTCGGCGCCACTGAGTGAGTCTGCTGTTTTGCCGTATGCAAAAATACAGACCGTCAGAAAAATTTGAATAATAGAACCAATGAACAACAGATGGAATCAAATATGACGTTGTCGGAATTAAAAAACCAACCAGAATGGACAGCTTTCTGTTTTTTGACAAAAACCCATAGACAAACTGCCGGTCAAAAGAAATATCATAAAAAGAATCAAGAAAACGGTTGACAACGCGGCTGGGAAAACGCCGTCCGGAGAGTAGACAAAGAATAGGCTTGCCGCAAAAATAAACAAAAAGACGGCAAAAAGAATCAGATTGTTTTTAAAAATTGAATGATATGGATGATTGGCCATTTTATTTTCCTCAATTTGGTTATTTAAAGGATAAATATCTGTATTAGAAATAAAAAATAGTATTATAAATTTTTTAAATTGATTCAAAAATTTATAAGGGTCATGATAAGAATAGAGGATTTTCTCTGACAATTTTTAGGATTTTAAGATATAAATCCTCATTCCTATAATTATACCTAAATTCACATTCCTTCAAGTAAAGATTAAAGTATCTTTTATCAATTCCTCTGTATTTACTCATCCTGGTTTTGGAGAATCCCCAGAATCCCTCAATCCCATTAATGTGACTTCTTCCATTGACGAATTCATATTTGCCATGATCTACTCGATAGTGTTTATCATATCCCACATCAACTAATCCATCATATCCATGCCAGTTGTCGGAATAAATAACGCTATCAAGATCAACTTTTCCTTTAATGATAGATTGTAATGTGGATTTAGAACAATCCGGAACAATTTCTGTGTAAACCTTCCCTTGCCGTTTCACCAATCCAAATACAATCGTTTTATTGCCGGCGCCGCGTCCTCTCTTTCCCTTTACACGTTTCGGGCCAAAGTATGACTCATCAACTTCAATTTCTCCTTGGAAGGGAGATTCCAATTTACAGAATTCGGCAATCCGCTCGCGGATTGCCATGAGGTATCGGTTGATCGTAATACGGCTGACTCCAACAATTTGGGATATTTGTGTTGCATCCAGATCCAAAGCAAAAAGCTTGACAATTTGACGAAATTTTGCTTCAGAAATTTTTGAACGATTGACATATTTGTTTTTCATATTCTTGAGCATGATTTGAACACCAAATTATATTTGTGTTCTTATCATGACCCATTTATAATATTATTTGTTAAAATTAATTTCAATCGGGTAGTTACCTTGGTCTACATATACATCCACATCCGCTTCAGATGTCGTTAGAGTTTATACTAAAATCAAAACCGACAGAAAATGGATAAGAAAATGAAATTCCATATGATGCAGAAAGGCCAATCGTTTGGTGACAATATGCTGTATAGATTTTAAGTCTGTCATTAGGATTATCCGTAAATTTTCTTGCTTAATTTTTTTAGATAAAGAGCAAAAATCGTAAAAATTATGATGAAGGGAGTTTGAATTAAGGCATACCCCAAAAGGTAGCTGCCGACCGGTTCCAATCCATTCGAATTTGTATCATACGAATAACCAAATTCATTGAGTGCCAAAATCGCGATCCAAACGACAATCAAAAAGCAAATGATTCCGAAAACGGTTTTCCACAGAACTTTGAAATTAAAAATGGATTTGCTTTTAAAACATTCTATAGCCTGCTCTTTCTTTTTAGAATGGGCTGCCCAACACCAAAAAAGAAAGCCAACCAATAGAAGTGGCAATGTCAATAACATATACGCCAATCCGAAAAGCCCGAATTTCAAAGAAAGCAGAGTTCCTGCAAAACCAATGATTGTGAAAATCCAACCGACAATAATAACGAGTTCATTGTGATTCATAACATTCACCTATAAAAAATAAAAATATTCAGCACAGCCTGCTGAATATGGAGTTCAGATTAAACCAACAAGATTCCAAATTGCCATCTATCAGACCACGAAAAACCAATGGGTAAGTCACCAATTTGAATAGCAACGCGTTGAATTCCATCAATGGTAACATTCATTCCACTACCATTTTTATAACTATTGGTATACGTGTCTGTTTCGGACCACACTGGAATAGTTAAACCCGTCTGCCATGTCAGAATATTATCAACAGATTTAAATTTGGGGACACCATTAATGTATTCACATGTAAATAATACATTTGCATTTTTTTCGATAAGCGGAATAGTAGTATTTCCGATTGTGATTTTATCATCAATTTCCCGATATGAAAACAGATTTGACCCAGATTGGGGACCGTACCGATATTCTTTGTATGGAACAGATTTTAGACCAGAACTGCTTGCTGAACTTAAAAAGGATTCCACATCTTGAATACTTTCAACTTTAATTAATTCTCCATATTGATCTTTATCATATCCATTATCAAGGATTTCATAAGATATTCCATGCATTTCACATAATTTTAATAATTTAATAAGTTCATTTTTGTCTTCATTCGTTAATTGAGATGAATAATTCAAAATAGGCTGATTTGTATCTTTTGTTTCATTACTAATTTCAGCCATTGCCGGTACAATCAATGCTATCAAAATAATGAAAACACCAACAAATCTGATTAATTTGTTTTTCATTTTTGAATACCTCTTAACGTTTTTGTTTTTCAATACTTTTATTGAACAGGAAATCAAAGAAGAAATGAATTCTTGTCAGTCAAGAAAATTCGTTCACATCTAAGCCTCAGTTGGCAAAAGAAATTGCCGATAACTAAAGATGAGTTTTATTTTTCATATTTCCAATTGTAAGGTTGTGTTGATGTTATAAAAAATAACCCTGTTGCAATTAAATAAATAACGATATCAGTTGAATGAATATATATTTCATTTTTATGAAAAAACTGAAAAAAACGTGCTTCCGTTTTTTGAGGAAATCAACAAAAAAAGTTACAATAACGTGTGTGGCGCCGCCAAACGAAAATCATAATTATAACGTGTTAAAATATCGAGCGGTTAACTTTATTTAAATTTTTTCTTATCCGGATAATATGAAACAATTTTGATAATGGAAGCAATCAGACAGCTTATTGCTACGGTTCCAAAGACATAAACAAACCGTCCGAATGAATAAGGATCATTCTGAGTCAGCAAATCCGAACGTTTTACATAAATTAAAAAAATGACCCATGAAACCGCAATTAAAACGTAGAATATGTAAAACGAAATCATTCGGGCGGGCAATTCATCGTCCTTTTTATGAAGCGATTTGTATTCCTTCTCATAAAAGAGAGAGGAGACAAAAAGAAAAGAGAACAAAGCCAACTGCGGCAGATAATAAGAAGAAGACTCGTCGCTCAAACAGATGTAAATGAAAAAACATAATATCAGAAATAAAAGACCTGCTAAAATTCGAAATGGGTTTATGATAATAACCACGCTCCTTTTTTATAATTTAAAAAATGAAAAAATTTGTTTTCTATTTTAACCATATTACCATGGACGAAAGACAATTATAAGTACTGAAAGAGTTAAAAAAACAATGTCAAAAATTGGTGTGTCGGATGATTCTCCATAAACCGGTACCGTTGGATGTGCATAACCAACAGCCGGGCTGGCATTATAGAATGGGCGCGGGTACAATTGGAAATAGTAATCCACTCTATTTGATTTTTTAGATAAATGTTACAGAAATCCTAAAAATTTAATTGGAAATATTTTTTATTTTTAAGATTAAGATTTTGTGTCATTTTTCTCCTTTGCAATTAAAAATAATAAGAAATAAAGGAAAGAAATCAAAAGGAGTCCTGTCCCGATTCTTAATTCTAAATAAAGGTTCAGAAAATAGAAAAGATACATAAGAACAGAAAATGAAAAAAGAATAACATTCCATATACTTGATAAATTTGTTTTTTTGAAACTAAAATAGAAATAAAAGGCGCCCAGAATCAAGGCATAAAATCCGGAATAGTTCGGATTTTTGAGATAGAAATGAGAATAAAATAATTGGAAAAACGCACCCAAAATCAAGATATAAAAAATATAATTTGTGATTTTTGAGTGAGTCATGTTTTTTACTCCTGAATTTAAATTGAAATGAATAAGAATGATTAAATCATTCTTATCTTTAACTTTAATAATTTATGTAATCGATTTCATAATATAGAGTATGCACATGTAATTTGTTGTCATATCATGAGAATCACTCTTAAAGAATTAATGATTATGCCTTAATATTCTTTTTCCACTTTTTTTCATTGAAATAAATAAAAATGACAAGATATACCATAAGAAGAATTAAAAATATAATGTCGAAAAATGACGTGTCGGACGATTTCAGCGAAATATACAATACAGTAATCGCAAACAAAAAAGTGACAAAATTCCATATTTTGGGAGCATCAGAAAGAAGAAATATCAAAATCAATAATGGAAAAGTCGCAAAAAGCAGGATGGATTTGGTGATATTATAATTGAATAATATGGAAAAAATACCTGCAAAAATAAACATAAAAATTGTTAATAAACCACCAACATAAGGTTTGTTTAAATAATTTCTTAAATAATTCATCATGAAATTATCTCCTTTTAAAAATTATCCGAATATTTAAGAAATGAATACCAAAAAATTAGTCCGCATCCGAAAACAATTTATAAAATCTTTAAGATATCAGTTTCTTCCATTTAAAGTAAACAGATGCCATCAAGTAAACCATTGAGAACAAAATCAATATTTATTAAATAATAAAGGAGAAGAAAATCAGAAAACCCCCCTGATCTTCATCATTATATAAGACAAATATCCATATTTGTTATTGCTTTCACTCAACGAATATTTATCATTGCTATCAAGAACGACATTTAATCTACCATTAATAAATATAATTGGAAGGTCCTCAATTCCCTCGTCTTGCGCATATTTTTCAAGAACAGATTTCATAGATTCAAGATCTTCCGGAGTTTTTTGATTGTTCATTTCCGGATCCAGATAAACGGAAACAAACCCATAAATATTGCAACTGTACCCGCAAATCGGACCACCGTTAACCGCCAAATAGTTTCCAAAGGCTTGATCTTCATGAACGGATTCGGTAACTCCTTTTAAAGACATCCACCAAGAGTGAGCATCCTCTCCGGTTTTCAAAGGAACAACACCAAAAGAAGCCAAAGATTTATCAGAATCTGATATTTCTTTAAAGAATTCAGGATTTGTCGGAGGCGTATTTTTAGGAACAGACTTGACTTCACCGTCTGCTAAAAATACGTTTTCCGAATCCTCATAGATTTCTTCTCCCAAAGCAATACTAACCGAACTTAAAAATATAAAAAATATAAGAGAAGATAGGATAATTTTCAATTTTTGATTCATGGAATACCTCCCATTATTAATAGAATAGATTATAAAAGGTCAATGATAAGAACATAGGATTTTCTCTTATATTTTCCAGAATTTAAAATATAAATCTTCTGTTCTTTTATAATTTTTTGGTTCGAATCACTCCGATTAATCCAACCAGAACGAAGATTGAAACCGCCATACCAAATCCGGGGATAGGTAATGAATTTTGTTCTTCTTCCTCAATCGTAAACGTTTGGGCGTTCCCATAAACAACAATCGGTGTCGCTTTAACCCCTTGATCTTTACCGATTTGAGTGATAATTTCCATGGATTTATTTAATTCGCTGCTTTTCATAGGATACGAATCAGACACTTGAACGCTGATAAAATCATAATCGACGCGAACCCATTCAATAAAGCCATGATTATCTGCCTTGTATTTGCTGAAATTTTCTTTGTATTCCGGGTCCGAATTTAAATCCGAAACAATAGACGTCAGTTTATCATTCCATTCCGAAGACTCCATTCCTTTCGATTTTTTAGGAACGTTGCCGTAAGTCATTAAAACTGTATCATTCTCCTTCAAACCTTCAAAATAAGAAGGACGTGTCGACGGAAAAAGCCCGGAACTTGGCAAAACGCTTGGAATCGGCTGTGTCGACGCACCAATAACAAACGGAACATTTTGGATTTCATTTTCTTTTGCAATCTTTGTCAAACTATTAATGATCACATCAAAATCTTGGTTCATAATATGAAAATCCGGATTTATGCCGACATAAATATATCCGTCGATTGAAGGGGTGCAATGAACGATAGGTCCATAAGGAACTTGATTTTGCTTAAACTCGGTGCCGGTTCCAAAAGAATTGCAGATAGAAAGTAATTTTTTCTGCCATTCGTAAGCTTCATTCCCGGCCTCTTTGACAGGAATATTACCTGAAATTTTATAAACATGATAGGTAGTGTTATTGAGTTCATCGAAAGCTTCCGGATTTGTAGCGGGTGTCGCATCAATCTGTTCCAGCGTTGCGCCAAAACAAACCGACAGGAGAATAGACAATACAAAAAGGAGAACAAAAGACCATTTTACTAAATTCATATTATGACCTCATAAAATAAAACTTATCTTAAATCAAGATTTTGAATTCAATTACTATTTCGTAAACTAATATTTTTGTCAAAAAATAAAATTTATGGATAAAAAACAGAAGTGATCAGATTATAAGGCGGATTGTAAAACAAATACAAAGAAAGTGCCGAAAATATAATGACCAATAAATAGGAAATGCCTTTCTTGAAATTATCCTCTTCAGTTGTTGCTGAAAAATAACCGGCGATTCCGCTTGAAACTCCCATTAAAACAAATGGAAAATGATTCGAAATGATAGTGATAATATATCCCGAATCAAGGACTAATCGATAAAGATACAGATCAGAAATGAGATTAGACGCACCCCAAAAAAATGGAAAAAGAAACCCTAAAAAAACAGCTCTCCATTTCATTTTTGACAAAAAGCCATAGATTGGACCGCTAAAAGGAAGAAAAATCATAATTAAAATAGCCCAGCATGCTACTGCGAAGTCACGATCTGTAAAATCAAATAAATAAGGGACAGAAAATAATATTGTAAAAATTAACAAAAAACAAATAAAAAGTCGGTTATTGTTTTTTGAGTTTGGGTTATAAAAAAACATATTTTCCTCCTGTAAAATAAAAAAGTAAGAACGATGTTCTTACCTTGAAAGATTAATTTTTTGAAGCAGAAGCTGACAAAAGTTTTTTGATGTCAACTTTTTCACCATATCCATTGACAGCTATTTTTGATTCGTTATCAATAAATATTTGACCTTGTCGGGGATATGCAAAGTAGTGTTCCGGACCCAAGCTGTAAGATCGCGTGCCTGTATCTTCAAACAGATAGAGCAGAACCTGTTCACCTTTGGAATATTGGGCAGAGTTATCATCAATCATGGTTATGCTACCCGTTGACCCCCCGGGTAATCTGACAATTATTTTGCCACTTTCTTCGGAAAGTTTTCCCTTATAGATTTTGTCAACTTCAATAACCGTATCATGATAAAGCATGTATCCTTCTGTTGAATACGTATCTTTGGTCCTTATGCTCGGGTCCGAACCATCCGATGTATCCCATTGGGCCGGAAGAATCTCTTTGACAGATCCTTTCACAATTAAAGTTGCTTTTTCAGCCATTTCCTCCTCGGTCATAGGTTCTATTGTGGCATTTACATAAATTTCCACATTATCCAGGACTCCATTAGAACTATGCCGGTAAGATGGATACAATGCGCGAATTCCTGCAGTATCATCGACCGTTAAAGTCCTCATGACCGAAGGAAGTGCTGATGCCCTCATTAACGCATTTTCATCATTCGAGTGAGACATTCCGGCAGCATGTCCAAGCTCGTGAAGAGCAACCGTTTGAATATCATAATGAAAAGGCGAATATGCCAAAGTAGAATTTGTTGTCCAGTTCCTAGTATTACTAAATGTAACCAGAGACAATTGTTTATAACTATTGTTATACATGATTGCTTGCTCTTGAGCTAAATAATTGGGTTGTGCCACAGCCCCCAATTGAACTGATGTATAACACGTATCCGTCGAAGAATTATAGAAATAAAAACTTGATCCCGAAACAGATGTCCACGTGTTTGCTGCGTTGTAGACACTTGACCGGAAAGAAGAGTTGAGATTGGATGAAAATGTCAGTACGGATTTACTGTCATACCACTTGCGAGATTGGTGGTTGTACGCAGCAGCCGGCGCCATGAGAACACATGCCACTAACATACAAATGAATAGTAATGTTAGAATTTTATGATATTTCTTAATCATATTCTTTTATCTCCTAAATCTTTACATTTATTTTAAATACTTAAAAATCAAAGATAGGAGTGAATTCTTTAGGATGCCTAACTTGAATTCACTCACGTCTAAGCATCGGATTTTGACAACTCGACTTGTCAAAATCCGATGGTGAGTTATCTTTTTTGTTAAAAGAGATTTTTCACATTACTAAATTATATTTTGATGTATAAATAACCATAGGTGTTCCCAATACATATTTTTATATGACGAATATAATTCATATAACCGAAATTCGTATATATGAAATAAATTGGGACGAAAAATAATTATAATTGAGAAAAATTGAATGATTCTGAACAATCATCGGATTTAAAAACAAAGAAAAACGTGCCCCTTTTTTTGAAAAAACAAAAACGACACCGATAACGCGCGCGACGCCGCCGCGCAAAAACCAAAAAAGAGATCAAAACCAACAAAATCAAAGAAAAGAAAGAAAAAAATTAAAGAATCGAAAGACTCCTTAATCTTTGGCATCAATTGCCGCTTTCTTTTGTTTAATCTTTTTCAAACTGGACATGCTTTCGCGTTCCATTTCCTCAAGGCGCAAACGAATGAACTTGACCTGTTCCTGAAACTCCGGAATCACCTTAAATTCAAGCGCGTTCACACGGCGCTTGGTTTTTTCGATGTCATCCAAAAGTCTTTTCATGGTCGTTTCAAGTTCAGCGGCGACGATAATTTTTTCCACAAGGATTTCATATGCGTCGGCCACTTCATCAATATATGTGTCCGTTCCGACCAGACCGTAGCCGCGTTCATGGAGCGGTTTTTTAACACCGCTGCCGTGAATCTTCGGAACGACAACACCCATAATGTTTGTGCTTTTGAGTTCAATGGTCGGGACAGCGTCGACGGCAAAAGACGCGGATTTCAGCGTAAAAGAACCGTCGACCGCGCTTGCCAAGTTCGACTTTTGAACGGCGAACTCGTAAGCGGCGTCTAACTCTTCCCGAACGCCTCGGGCTTGATTCAGAATCTTGAAAAATTCAAGAATCAAACCGTCCCGCTTCATTTTGAGCAGCTTGTACCCGTTTTGGGAAAGTTTGATTTTTTTCTGAACATCCTGAAGCTCGGAACGAGTCGGCTTTACATCTTGGACTGCCATTGAACATCACCCAAGTTATTTCTTCGGATAGTACTTCTCAATGTATTTGTTATCAATTCTGTGCAAATACTGAGTGGGAAGGCTTCCCAAAATGTCCCAGCCGACTTTAAGCGTGTCTTCAATCGTTCTGTTTTCCGATCTGCCTTGGCGGACGAACTTGTCCTCAAAGAGGTCGGCAAATTCCAAAATCTTTTTGTCGCGCTCGGAGAGAGCTTCTTTTCCGACGATGGCGACGAGACCACGGAGGTCGCGGCCTTCGGCGTAACCGGCATAAAGCTGGTCAGAAACCGCTTTGTGGTCTTCGCGGGTCTTTCCATTTCCGATACCGAGGTTCATCAAACGGGACAAAGACGGAAGAACGTTAATCGGCGGATAGATACCCTTTCTGTTCAATTCACGGGAAACCACGATCTGTCCTTCGGTAATGTAACCGGAAAGGTCAGGAATCGGGTGCGTAATGTCGTCTCCCGGCATCGTAAGAATCGGGATCTGAGTGACGGATCCTTTGTTTCCTTTAATGACGCCGGCGCGTTCGTAAATACCGGCAAGGTCCGTGTACATGTAACCCGGGTAACCGCGGCGGGCCGGAACTTCTTCACGGGCCGCACCCATCTGGCGGAGCGCTTCACAATAGTTCGTGACGTCTGTTAAGATAACGAGAACGTGCATGTTGTGTTCGTATGCCAAATATTCAGCGGCGGTAAGCGCCATTTTCGGGGTAATCAAACGTTCGACAGCCGGGTCGTCCGCAAGGTTTAAGAAAACGACAGCGCGCTCAAGAGCGCCGGTCTTTTCAAAGTCCTGCATGGCGTACTGGGCCTCTTCGTTGGTGATACCCATGGCCGCAAAGACCACGGCGAACTTTTCTTCAGAACCCGGAACTTTGGCCTGTCTCGCGATTTGGAGCGCAATGTCCATGTGCGGAAGACCGGAAGCCGAGAAAATCGGAAGCTTCTGACCGCGAACGAGCGTGTTTGTTCCGTCAATGGTGGAAATACCGGTTTGAATGAACTCTTTCGGCTGTGCGCGGGAGTACGGGTTCATGGCAGCGCCGTGAATGTCCATCATCTTTTCCGGGATGATTTGCGGACCGCCGTCTCTGGGCTGTCCGGAACCGGATAAGATTCTTCCAAGCAAGTCGATGGAAGCCGCGAGTTTTAACGTTTCGCCGGTGAAAATCACACTGCAATCACCGTTAAGACCGCCTGTTCCTTCATAAACCTGAACGACCACAACATCTTCGGAGGTATCCAAAACTTCTCCTCTTTTGACGGAACCGTCAGCCAATTTGATGTTCACGAATTCGCCGTAACCGACCGGCTCCGTCTTTTCGACGAAAATCAGAGGGCCTGCGACTTGCGTGATTGTCTTGTATTCTTTGACCATTTTAATAACCTCCGCCAATGTTTGCGAATTCGGTTTCCATCTTGCTCATCACTTTTTCAAGCAATTCGTCAAAGTTTTCTTCGTATTTGACTTTCGCGAGTTCGGATTTGGATTCCATGTTGATGAGCTGTTTGACCATCGCGCCGTCGGCCAAGTGTTTCTGAGCCGTGTCGCCGTAGTACATAATGCTTTTCAAGAGCTTGTACTGGTGGTCAAAGGAACAGTAGGTGTCAACCGGGTGGAACGAGTTCTGCTGGAGGAAAATTTCACGAATCATACGGGCGGTTTCCAAAGTCACCTGCTGGGATTCCGGAAGCGCGTCCGAACCGACCAACTGAACGATTTCCAAAAGTTCGGATTCGATTTGGAGAATTTCCATCGCTTTGTTTCGAAGGTCGTTCCAGTCAGGCGCCACGTTTTCCGTGTACCAGGGCGCGAGTGTGTCCATGTAAAGCGTGTAACTGTTGAGCCAGTTAATCGCCGGGAAGTGACGCTTCTGAGAAAGTTTGGAGTCCAAAGCCCAGAACACTTTCACGATACGGAGCGTGTTTTGAGTGACCGGTTCAGAGAAGTCGCCGCCGGCCGGGGAAACCGCACCGATAACGGTAATAGATCCGGTTTTGTTACACAGAGATTCGGCAACACCGGCGCGTTCGTAGAATTCAGCAAGACGCGCAGACAAGTAAGCCGGATAACCTTCTTCACCGGGCATTTCTTCGAGACGGGATGAAATTTCTCTCATGGCTTCGGCCCATCTGGATGTCGAGTCAGCCATTAACGAAACATCGTATCCCATGTCACGGAAGTATTCCGCAATCGTAATTCCCGTGTAAACGGAAGCTTCACGAGCGGCCACCGGCATGTTGGAGGTGTTCGCAATAAGAACAGTCCGCTCCATCAAGGGGCGTCCGGTTTGCGGGTCTTCGAGTTCCGGGAACTCGTTTAAAACTTCCGCCATTTCATTGCCGCGTTCACCGCAACCGATGTAAACCACAATGTTCGCGTCACTCCATTTTGCAAGCTGCTGCTGGGTGACGGTTTTTCCGGAACCGAATGGTCCGGGAATAGCTGCCGTTCCGCCTTTGGCGACCGGGAAAAGCGCGTCAAGAACACGCTGGCCGGTAACGAGGGGTGTTTTCGGCGCCATCTTTTTGTGAACAGGTCTCGGCTTTCTGACCGGCCACTTGTGGGCCATTTTGAGTTCCGTTCCGTCTTTCAATTTGCCGATGACGTCCACAACAGTGAAACTACCGCTTTTGATTTCAGTAATTTCGCCGCCGTCGCAGTCCGCCGGAACCATAACGCGGTGTTCGATATTGGCGGTTTCCTGAACGGTACCGATAATGTCGCCCGGCTTCACAACGTCGCCTTTTTTGACGACCGCTTTAAATTCCCAGAGTCTGTCATGAGAAAGACCGTCTGCGGAAACGCCTCTGTGAATGAAATTTCCCATTTCTTCTTTGAGGACGCTGAGCGGTCTTTGAATCCCATCATAGATACTTTCGAGCAATCCCGGCCCAAGTTCAACCGAGAGAGGAAGACCCGTGTTTTCCACAGGCTCGCCCGGCTTAACCCCGGACGTGTCCTCGTAAACCTGAACGATGGACTTGTTTCCAACGATTTTAATGACTTCGCCCATGAGACCTTCATGACCGACTTTGACCACGTCATACATTTTCGTGTTTAAGCCGATAACGGTAACCACGGGACCCGCCACTCGATAAATTTTACCTTTTACTTCCACAGATCAACACCTACCGCCTGTTTGATTTTATCCCTTAAATTTGTCGAACCGGCACCCGAACCACCCAAAGCAACAACAGTGGGCTGAACAGAGTCATTCAACATGGCTTTTAAAGAGTCCGGCAGTTTTAAAATATCATCATTGTGCATCACCAAGATGCCGACGTCTTTGTCTTCGAGGACAGTTCTGACGGCCGAATCGATGCTGACATTTTCGGTATCATAGATTTTCCGGATACCGGCAAGCCGAAATCCCGTCACGAAATCACTGTTTCCAACAACCGATATTTCCATCAGAGAATCACCAACTGGTCCTTGATTAAATCATTATCCATACCGACCGACTTTCCGCGAACGATGATTCTCAAATTGCGAACCTCGTTGGATTTGTAAATAATGTATTCTAAAATCGGAATAATGGAGATGATGTTTCGACGCGAATACGAGGTCACTTTCGTCAAGTTGTACCGGAGAAGCTTGGTTTCAACATCCGTCAAAGAAACGGCGTGAATGTCCTTGTTGTCAAGAACCGGTCCGATGGCTTCCCAATACGGCGTTTTCCGAATGGCCTCAATAAAATCGTCATAACACAATTTTTCTAATTTTTCGGCATCCAAGTCAAGTCCGTGAGGAATCAACAAAGAAGAGACATCCTCAATCAAACAAACATTGCTTGATGCGTCGCCCGATGCCCCGATGTCATACTTTTTGACACGGAGAAGCAACAGTAAGTTTTGAATATCAATTTCCCGCCGAACAAATTGGTCAAACTGCTTCCGGTCTGCCGATCCGGGGTAGCCGATGGCCTCAAAGAGGTTTTCGTAATAGAATTTGTCCAATTCGTTTTCGATTGCCTGAAGGTTGTCGCCGGTGTATTTGCTTAAAATCGGCGCGTAAATCGAGTCGCTAAATGCCGCCAAGATTTCATCCATGGATTTGGACACAAGATTTGACAAAAACGTGTATCTCAGCATGCCGCCTGTCACCAGGGATTCTAAGATTTGTTCGTCGGCAATGTTGTGTTTCTTTCCGCGGAGAATGGTTTTAATATCATCGATGTCAAAAACACGAAGATATTCTTGAACAAGTTCGTGCGGCTCGCCTTCGGTAATTCGTAAGATCTTTTGAAATGAAACAGCCATGTTTCTGTTCAGGGCGTGTTCGATCAGATTGACGCCTTTGTACTCTCTTGAGAGGTCATCGATATCTTGTTTGTACTCGGATTCTCCGATTTTCCGGGTGATTTCATCAAGACTCATGTTGAGGAGTCTCGGATACGTATCGCGCGGCATGAGTTTCACACGCATGGCACGAATACGCGTCACAGCGTACGGATAATTGGACGAGCCTTTCCCGATGGACGGAAGACGCGTGGGAATGTATTTGGCCACGTTGTCCGGAAGTTTTTTCTGGACTTTTCCGGCCCATTCCTGAATCTTTTGCGAACTCTGACCCATCGAAATCACCCGTTGAGAATGTCCGATATCGATTTCAATGAACGGTCGTAAACTGTTTTGAGAATTAAATCATATGTAAAATCCAAGCGAACGGTACCGTCTTTGTTTTCAATGACAATGCCGCCGACGCAATCGATGTTTCCGCCATATTCCAATTTGGAATTCTTTTTGACGAGTTCTTCGGATTTCGCATTTGAGTAAATCTTGAAACCGCCCTTCTCATGGTTTTTAATCAGCGTTTTGAGATATTTTTCGTTCTCGTTTGCCGGCAAATTTTCGATCTTTTCAAGGGCTTGATCATAAACTTGATCCAAAAGAGCTTTACGCTTGTTTAAAACAATGCGCTTCACCTCTAAATTGGCACTTGATAATACCTGTTGGCGCTGTTGTTCGAGTTTCTCTTCGACCTCTAAAAGACGGGACCCCAGTGCTTCTTTGGAAGCCTGACGGGCTTCTCCGATGATCTGCTCCGAAGTGACTTTTGTCTCTTCGTTAATCCGCCGGACATCTGCTTTGGCGCCCTCAGTAATATCATTTAATACGATTTCCAGTCCCATACTAGCACCTCTAAAAAATTAAGAGCAGATAAACTGCTCTTAATTTTTGAATTTACATGATGATTGCAACGACAAGTCCAAAGATGACGATCGTTTCAGGGAGAACAGTCATGATAAGCCCTTTAACGAAAAGATTTTCGTTTTCAACCATGGCACCGATTGCGGCGGTACCGATGACTTTTTCGCCCCATGCGGTTGCAATACCTGTTCCGACAATTGCGATTGCTTTTGCTAAAAATCTCATTGATTCTGCTGTAATTTCCATAAATTTATTCCTCCGTATACTTCTTATTATGTCCAAATGGTTTGTAAACTCTGCCCCCGCCTGTATAGAATTTGCCGAATAATTCGACATACTGCAATCTGAGTGCGTGCAAACCGGGGGCAATAATACTCAAAATGCAGTTTAAAGAGTGCCCGAGAATAAAGATCACAAGTGATACAATAACCAACAGGCTAAAGCCATCGGCAGGAGACCATATGATCCCACCAAATGCGATGTCGTTGACGGTAGATGCAATGTAAATTGAAGAAAGACCGACCGCAATAATACGGGTATAAGACATGATATTTCCGAGAAGACTCGGAAGTTCAACAGGTCCTTTGATTCCTTCCCCTTTTGCAAGCATAACTAAACCGGCGACGGCAACAATCGCAAAGATGCCGACAAGTAAATTTGAATGCAACAAGTAGTATGCTACAACTGCCGCAATCACGCCAATCTCAATAACAATCCAACTGATTTTTTCGAAAAAAGCATGTTTAAAACCGTGCTCATTTTTCACATCAAAGAAACCGACGATGAAACCGAAATTAAGATGTAAAAAGCCGAAAACAGCTGTTGCGATTAACATCGTCATAATCATATGAGTTCTGTGAATCGGGAACATGAAAGGTTCGCCCGGAACCAATGCGAAATTGGAAATATAAGTATCCCATCCCGGAATCAGGCCCGGCGTATACATGCCATGCGATTCATATCCCGCAAGCGGGAATCCCATAAACTCACCGTATATGATACCGAAAATTAACGCTGAGATTTGACAATAAATAAGTACATACATCAATGGTTTGATACCATCTGATTTCATGAATTTAAGTACTAAAAAGGCAACTGACATCAAAATGAGAGCATACCCGATATCTCCGAGAATCATTCCATAAATAAGAGGAAATGATATTGCTAATATGGGAGACGGATCAAGTTCGGTGTATTTCGGTCTTGAATAAATGCCCGTAAGGGTTTCCATGGGTCTTGCCCACTTCTTATTTTCGAATTCAATTGGAATCTTTGCAACATCTTTCGGATCATGCATATCAACCTTTTGAGTTTCAATGAAAACACCATTATCAGTTTTTACACCGACCGCTTTGACGAATGCGTCATAGTCATTGGTCGGGACATAGCCTTCGAGTACAAAAGCATGGTCAGACGTGGCAATTCTTAAAGGCAGTTCGGATTTCTCACTCAAAATGCTCAGGAATTCATCGCTGGCAAGGATGAAATTGCCGTACTTTTGATTGAGTTCTGAAACTGTTGCAGATAAAGCTTCAAGCTGTGCGTGTATGTTTGATTTTTCGGCGTCGAGCTCTTGGAGCAAAACGGACGGCTTACCGGCTTTGTCCGGCGCTCTTGTTTCTCTGTACCCCATGTCGGCCAGAAGCGTCGCCACTTCTTTTTCATACTTTTTGGAGACAAATAAAACAAAGAATTTGGAGCCGGGCTCATTGTGCAATTCGTAAGCATCGGTAATTTCCAAAAGTCGAGACTCGTTTAACGATGAAACGGTTCCCGAAAAAACGGCCAAGTTGTTGTATCCGCGGAAATTACGCAGATCCATATCAAGCCCCAAAAACGGTATGAGTTCCTTTTCCGCGGCTTCAATTTCTTTCACTCGGGTGTCGAGTTTGGACATTTTTTGGGTGTTTTCGTTGATTTCCGCATCGATTTGATCCAGTTTTTTGTCAAGATCGCTTTCCACAACCGATGTTTTCATCGGAACAGTGTCAGCGGTCGGCTTAACATTTAAAACGTTGGAAATAGAGCGGACTTTAACGAGCTTTCGGGAGACTTCTTCTCCGTACTCAACCGGAACGCCGATTGTAAAATCAGAGTCGTCACCTTCAACGAAATCTTCGACGTGTAAAACGTCAAGATCATGCAAAACATCAATCGTGGGTTGAAGATATTTCTTGTGACCGGCAAGAATGCATTTGGTCATTCGTTTCGGGTAACTCATACGCGTATCTCCCTTTCAAACTCCTCGAGTAAAAATGAAACAGCTTTTGGAATATTTGATTGGGATTTCACAGCTACAGCTTCAGCTTCGCGAAGTCCTTCGTTGATAATTTCAGCGCGTTTGGCGTCGAGTTCCTGCTCTCCTTTTCTTTGAGCGGCCTGTGCGGCTTTGACGGATTCTTCTTCTCCGTCCTCAAGGATTTGGCGAGCTTCGGCTCGGGCCTTGGCAAGTTTTCTGTTCTTATCTTCGAGAGCATCGCTGGTCGCTTTTTTTGCATCTTCTTCTGCCCTTTTAATTTCAGATAAGATTTCATTGTTAGCCATGCGAATACCGTCTCTTGTGTTTTAAAAAAATGACTTTAAATTACCGTCATCATCATTCGTTTCATCATAATGAAACATTCATGATAATTAACGTTAATTTAAATTTAAGGGTAACTAGACAACAATTACCCCCTATATAAGCACGTTGGTTATACTTTTTGACGATTTTTAATCTCTTTTTGACCCGACTTTTTGTTTTATTTTCACCGGATTTTCATGAATGTTCATGATTATGACGGCAAACTCAAAAACAGCAGAAAGCGAAGGATTTTTAGGAGAAATCATCAAAACGACAAAGCGAATAAAGAATCCCTCTTTTATATAAGTTTTGGAGAAGGACAGATATATTAAAAAAATAAATCGGCCGACGTAGTCCGATAGATGTTTCATTCAGATTCATGACAATTCGATTATATAAAAAATGAAATTATTTCAAATAATCATATTTGTTCTCGGCAATAATACAAATAATTACCCCGATTATAAAAATTCCAAAAAACACATATTGAAGCATTTGCGACAAAAACGGACTCAATAGCAGCAAAGCATAAGAATAGGCGCCTATTGTCAAATAATAGAAGACTCAACGATTGGGGGAATTTATGCCCTTCTAAAAGAACCGCACGGATGAAAGCGGACCCAAAATGTAAAATAAACATAAAGTTGAAAAAGCGGCATAATCTATATAATATTTTAAACAAACTAAATAAAACAAGTTGATAAGGCTGAAAACAATATAAAAAATATTGATGATCGTTTTTTGTTTCATGATAGGCTCTTGCGGTGGAAATTAATGTTAATAAACTATACCACAAGAGAAAATGATTTTGATCATTTAAAAGATTTACGAAGCGCAGACGTTGAAAAAATTCAAAAAATGTAGAAATAATTTAAAAATATTCAATCTTCAACAACGAATAACCCGTTTGGCATAATAAGACTTCGATTTCCATCCCAAAAGTTGGCGTAAACCAAGTATTTATCTCCCGGTTTTAAATCCCAAGGATTGACGTAAGACCCGAGCATGACATACCGGTCAACTTGCCCACCTTGGATTTCTATCACAACTTCGTCCATTGTTGGTCCTTTAACCCAATCATCCGCCTCAAAAATAACGGACGTGTAAATCGATTCATTGGTTCCGGGTACGGAAACAAACCGGTAATTCCGAACACAATTTTCGTCCCCAATCGTCCGAACACCTAACTCCGGGCTTGCGTTCAGAACTTGACTTGGTGTTTTTCCATCCGGAGTCGTCCAAACGGAAGGCCGGACTTCTTTAACCGTCCCGTAAAAAACAAGATCCGCATTTGACATTAACGTTTCATTGGAATGGATGATTCCGGGCTTGGAATCATTTTCACTTTGATAGATTCTGTAAAACAACAAGTCTTCTCCCGAAGGAATATTGCAGACTGATGTTTGGAATTCGGAAATATTCTTTCCGAGAGGATTTATTGGGTCTTTTGATTCGAGGCAACCGGAAATAAAAATGACTGAAAGAACAATAATGAGAAGGGTTATGAATTGATTTTTCATAGATAACACCAAAATAGAAATCGAATGAGCTATAAGCTCATTCAATGTGTAAAAAGGTTTATTGTTTAATCAAAGACAACAGAGATTCTTCATCCAATTTTTCATTTGTATGTGCATAGAACATATTATCTTTAAGATATAATTTCCCCATGGGACTTAAAAATACATAATGTTTGGAACCAATATCTTTAGTAGAAATGGCCTCATCCTCGATAAGATATAACAGCAACTCATCACCTTCCCTGAAATCTTGTGGATTTATATTTTCACCATAATTCATTTCAAATGAGCCGACAGTCCCTCCAAAAGAACGAACAACTACCTCTTTTGGTTCAAGATTTCCTTTGTAGCATTTTTCAACAGATATTGTAATATCTGTATAAATTCCTTCGCCCGGAGACAGATTCATGTAATAGTCGACAACCATATCCCCATGTATGTTTTTTGATTCTACAACTTTCACACCTTCTGGTTGCTCACCTGTTGGAGTACCCCATTTGGCATCTTCTTTTTTAACAACCTTCCCGAGAATAATTAAATCGCTTTCAGTACTTAATTCTTCATAAGAATAGTATGGAAAGGTTCCATTTGAAGACATTGTTGCAATTGGAGGAAGTTCTATTTCAGAAGAACTGATTTGAGAAAGACCTGATACTAGAAAAACACCAAGCAAAAATAAAAAGCATAATGAAACAATTATTAATTGAGATTTTTTCATTGTCATCACCCGTACATGTATCTGATACCATTTCTATCATCAGAATGTAAGGAACAATTTTGAGGTCCTGTACCAATCGTAGAGTACATAATTGTTGCACTGTTCCCATCATTATGGCCCAAACAAAGAGAATGGCCCAATTCATGTAAAACAACACGTTCAACGGAATATACATTAGAAGGAGTTGGATTTGCAGTGGACCATTGCTTATTACAGGTGTTTACTTGAATGGATGAAGATATTTTTATCAATTTTCCTGTTGTAGAATTATATTGAGAGTGAGTACCAGACTCCCAAGCTAATCTAGGATCTCTATCATAAGTATATTTGGAAACGGTAACATGATTTATATTCGTTTTATTCGCAAAAGTGAAGTTGGCACCTGCATTATTCCAAGTAGTCATTGCTTTGTACACAGCGGTACCCCAATCTGAAGGGTAAGTGACTTGTACCGGCTTAACTTCCCATCGGTCATTACCTGCTGTATAAGCGGTAGTTGTACTCATGAAGAAGGAGATAATGCTTAAAAATAGTAAACATATTAATATTTTTTTCATTTAAAATGAACCTCTTTTCTTTTATTTAAGTAAATCAAATAAAAGCCAAAAATTCCGGAAAAATTTGACAAGCATACTAAATTTTTATAATATAAATATATATTTGAATGTAAGAAAATAGAGTAATACAAATAATTTAACATATATAAAATAATATTAAATCAAAAAAATTTCACCGTTTTCTAATGAAAAGTAGTTGAAAAGATTAAAACAAAAACCAATTATTTTTTAACCAATCTTGAAAAACATATGGTTCAAAATTATAAAAAATAATAAATAATTGGCAAAGTAGTGAACATTTTTCGGGCATAAATATAAAATTTAACAAAAAATATGCTTCTTCAAAAAATTCAATCTTTACCCTTCTTTTGCTTCCCCCAATCCAATTTTCCCTTTTGAATTACAGAATACAAAACCATCACATAAGCAATTCCTGCCAAAGAATAAAAAGTGTAATAATTCCGATTCCAATCTTGTCCGAAGAAACAAAAGACATAAAATCCGAGAACGATCAGAATTCCGATATAATTCCAAATTTTGGAACTTTCAGTCAGCAAAAGCGAGAGGGAGATGAGCAATGGCGCACCGACGATAATGGCAATAGCGTATTCCTTCGGCTCATGCAGCAAAAGCTCAAAAAAAGCAAAAATAAAATGTTTGCAACGTTTTGTTATTCAACTTGATTATTCAATTTCCCATATTTATTCAATTTGTTACTCAATTAAATTATACAATCGAATAAAGTCCACCATACATGATTTCATAAGAATCACCGGACTCTTTCAAATACAGCAAATATCGATCTCCCTCTTTAAAGTCCCAGACGGTCGGCATTTCCAAATCATTTGTCAAATACAATACCGCCCCATCATAATTTCCGGCGTAAACGCTGACGTTGACATCTCCTCTTGCCGGTCCTTTAACAGGTTCTTCAATTTTAAAAACGACCGTCGACTGAATTGTTGAATCAGAATCTGTTTTTTCAACAATTGAAATATCAGAGGCTTCTTCTTTGACAACGCCGTAAAAAATCAAATCGGAATTGACAATCAAATCCGCTGCCGCCTTGTGAGCGGTTGCCGGTCCCGGCTTTATCGGAGCAATGGATGAAAGGGAAGCATTTGAACTTGATTTTTTGTCTGAACTGGCACTCATTGTTTTAAAATCAGAGGAATTGGAAAGAAAAGTTAAGACGCTTGGAGGAACAGCAGACAACCCGCCTGACATGAACTGCCCGATTTTTTTGCCAAGCGGATTGAGTCCGTATTTTGTCGGATCCATTCGGTCGTATGTTGTAAAGTCACCGGATCTTGTTTCCAGCAATCCGTTTGGCAGCGAATGATACAACTCTTCATAAGTGACGGGTTCATTCAACGCGTTGACCTAAGAATCGTTTTCGCAGCGGATTTGACCCATCGGCGTCATGATCAGATAATGTTTTGGGCCGATGTCTTTTGTAACGCCGGGATCTTCAATCAAATAGAGAACAAACTCATCGCCCCATCTGTAATTTTTATAAGAACGATCGTCAAAAACACGAACGATAACAAAATCGGAAATGCTGCTGCCGCCCAGATAACATTCATTCACAAGAATTGTGAGGTCGGAATAAGATGAGCCGCCGGAAATGTAATCCTGAAAAGAAGTATTATTCTGAGAAATGTTTTTCATGGAAACCGAATCTGTTGCGTTGATAACGACACCGGAAATAACCGCATCGCTTTTTTCACTCAATTCGGAATAGCTGTAAGGCGAATAAGTAAACCCGTCAACTTCCCCAAAACCGGCTTTTCCGGATGGGGGATCAACAGTGGAAACATAACACCAGTCCGTTGTCAAAACGTGCACCGCATAAAAAATACCGCATAACAACAAAAAAGCCGCAACGACCAAGACAACGATATACTCCATTTTCATTTTTTCACCGAGTTCCAATTCTTATTTAATTTACGTTTAGTATTCCCATGAAAAAATATAAAATCAAAAGTGAAAGAAAATAACATTCAAATAATTTGAATTTTTTCCTATATATCCCTTCGTATAAACCAAAAGCAATAATGAAAATCATAAAACCAAAGCGAATAATAATTGGAGATCAGGATACCAATTCTGACCCATAAAATAAAAAATGATCACGTACGCTGACAAAAGAATAGAACCGTATTTACATAATATTTTTATCTTCAATCAAGAAGTACATAATTCAACATTTGTTAATCAGTTCGAAATTTCTGAAAAAGTGAATTGACAAAAGACAAAAATCCTTTACTCATAAACATTTTGGATTTTTCAAAACCGGAAGAGTTATAGGGTGTTTTTGTGAAATCGACCGATTTTGAAAAATCTGACCCTAATCTGTCAAACAATCGAAATGATGTAAAAAATTGTTTGACAATTGTAAAATAAACACACTGGTATTAAATCTTTTGCTATAGTCAAAAAAATAAAACTGTCGATTTAAATCAAAATGAAGGAAAAAGAATGAAAAATCAAAAAATGGAAATAAAATGGAAATAAAATAGAAAAAAAAGAGAAAATCATATTTGAATTATAATTCTTCAACTTTTAATTCAAAAAGCACAACGCCGTCTTTTGTCGGTGGCGCCAGCCAATCCACAATCTTTGCTAAAGACGCTGACGATTCAGCTTTAATTTCAAGTTCGATCGAACCGAGCGGTTCGACATCGGCCGGAAAATTCAAGCGTTTCACATAAGCAACCTGCTTGTTCAAATAGACACGGATTTCCGGCTCATCCTCCGTAATCCCTTCTAAAAGAGCGGCTTTGGTCGTGTCAACGATTTCTTCTTTTCGGATCAGGTAATGAACACCGTAAAGCAAATCAATACCGCCGGAAATGCGAAGCAATTCTACCGGAGTCTGTCCGCTCTATTTTGTTTGCAAAATGTCGGCTTCCGAAATCAAACCGTCTGTCTTCGGGCGGCCGTAATTAATTAAATTTAAAAGACCGCGTTTTACTTTTTCGGGATTTTCCGTCGGATAAACCGGTGCGGAAAAAGTGACTTCATATTGAGAGGGAGGAGCTGTTTTCAAGTCCAAAAGAACACCTTCGAAACTGTCTTGTTGTTTTATAAAATTTTGGTAACTCAGCAATTTTCTACATTCAGATACGGGATAAATTATTGACAAGCTTGGTCTTGCGTCATCATTTCTTCAAATAATTTCCGAATATTTTTCCGGTATTCTTCAAGAGTTGACTTGTTTTCAATGATTCGATCGGAAGCGGCTATGGCTTCTCCCATTCCCCAGCCGATTTCGCGGGCGTCGCGCTCTTTAAGCTTTTCAATGGAATCCATATCATCTTCACGCTTTCGGACAACGATCCGGTCAAAACGCTCTTCCACCGGAGAATCAATCGCAATCGACACCAACATAAAACCATCGCCCAAATGCTCTTTGAAATAATCGACTTCCGCAATTCCGCGAACACCATCAATCACCAAAACATGCGCGTTGTTGGTTTTCATTTTTTCCAAAATCATCGCCATGCACCGCTTAGCAATGGCGTCCATTCCTTCTTTTTGCCGAAGTTCTGTCGCGATTTTTCCGCCATCGGCCGGGTCCGCTCCCCGAAGTTCCACTTCACGTCGGATCACGTCGCCCATGGTCACAACCGGAATTCCCATTTCCCGCGCAACGTTTGACGCCTCCGATTTTCCCGATGCCGGCATCCCGACAAACGCAATTATTTTCAAAAAAACTCTCCTTGAAATGACTGATTCACAAATATGCTGTTGAAAAGCGAATTTTTTCAAATTCACTTCATTGAAATTGTTTTTAATAATCGTTCATTCATTTTAAAGATATTCATTCGTTTTTCGAATGGATTTTCAGGCGGACAAATTTGTATCCTTTAAAAAAGACAGCAATAACACCCATGTAAATGAAAGCGGCCGCAAAAAAAGAAACAGCTTTGATGACGAGATCAATAACGTTTAACGCTTCCATTGAAATCGGTTCAAGAAAGCGAGAGAAGAGTCCAAAAAGAAGATACTCAAAAATCAACAAAATCAATAGTCCACCCAAAGAAATCACAAAAAGCGATAACGGAGAATAGGCTATCTCACGGGACGTCAAGTGGCCCTTTCCAAAGAAAAGCTTGTAAAAAACAAGTGTGGAAAAAACAACCAAAAAGAAAAATTCAAAAATTAAAATCATCAAAAACATAAAGTTAAGTGACGGATTCAAATTTAAAGCGAAAAAACCGTACCAGTAAACAAAAAGGAACAGCAAAACCATAAAAGTCAAAAAGGTAATAGCCACCTTTTTCTTAAAAGTTTCCGAACGGGAACGGTTTTCCTTGTGTACAAGAAGCAGATTAATCAGCGCAAAATACAACGTGATCAAATATAAGACGGATAAAACTTGACCCGGACCTGACAATATCAAATCATGCAGATTTGTCAGCAGCAAAAAAGAATAGACGAAAACATAAAAGATAGCAAAGATGATGCCGTGAAAGAAAACATTCATTTGATATTGAAAAGGTCGGCGGAAAAGGGCATATAAAATACCGGTACCGAAAACAATCGTTAAAAGATTCACCACCGGATTGACAGATTCAATCACAACGTTCGTTGTCAAAGAGCCGTCGTGCAGAAAATAAAACAAAAACAAATAAATCGGCACCAAAGAGATTAAAATATAAAAGACAAGCAAAGCTAAAAGGTCTAAGATGGATATCGTCAAATTATGTGACCAATGAGTTTTTTCCACCGATAAAATCTGGTTTTCCATATTTATCACCTTCGTTTTTAAGTTTTTATTCTAAAAAATACTGTTCGATCATCATCATCTTTTTTTTAAGAGATGGACTGTTATTTAAAAGAAGCAGGCGACTGCTTCGACAACCATCATCTTTTTAAAATCAATAATGATACTAACGGAAGCACGTTCAATAAAATACCAGAACGTTAAATTATATAAATGTTTTTATATTAGTTTTTGAGTAGTAAATGGAATTAAAAAAGAGAATCTTAAAAAAGTTGATCTCATAACAGATGGCGGATGCCGATAAAAATAAAAACCCGAGATCATGGCAGCAAACATTGCGCATGTCCCGGCAAACAAACCTTAAAAATAAATGTCAAAATCAACACTTATTCAAATTTTCAAGTTTCATTTCTACCGACCGTTCCAGATAATATTGGAACAAATCCTCCCCCCACCGAATCGAAGACGGAGAAAAACTCATCATCGAATGGTTGTGGTAAACACCATTGTTGTTGAACAACGAAAATGAAAAGAAATGATCAGTGACAACACTGGACGCCATTTCGATCGGCTCGTCATAAACATAAAATTTCGCATTTGGACGCGACAAATACTCCTCAAGGAGGAACGGATAATCGCTGCTGAACCGGTTAAAAACAGATGCCGGAATGATGATCGAAATTTCAACGCCTTTTCGAGCCAGTTCCAAATACGCCGAATGATACGTCGGGCTGAAAAAAGAGGAGACTTCCCGAATTCGAGTGGATTTAAACAAATTTTCCTCAAATTTAAGCGGCAGCTCATAAAGGCGATGGAGTTCAGGCTCGACCAAAACACAATCTTTGAGTTCATCCATCCGTTCCAAGAGGCTTGGCGGAATCGCGGAAAGCTTATGATCGCTCCAATACGCTTTATTTTCGGAATACGTATCCAACATGTCAAGAAGCGGAAGCATCTTTTGAACAATGACATCCCCCATAACGGAAAGTGAATAAAGGTTGTCAGAATAAACGATCAGGCCCTGGTCCATCAAAATTTTAATTTGAGTCATGAGCGCGCTGGTATTGACATTTAATTCTATTTTAATTTCCTCAATGTCTTTAGGACCCGAAAGCAGGAAAATCAAGACGTTCTTTCGTTTCTCTGACAAAAAGAGAGTGCCGATCAATTCGGTTGTCATTCAATCCCCCCGGATTTGAAATCAGTTACAGGACAATGTTTTTGCGTTTTTTTGTTTTTTTGCAGCCCCATCCCGCTTCTCCGAACTTCGTTCATGATACGTTCACTGCCGGCCTTTCCGGTTTCATCTTCATTCAATTCACAGTTCCCATCATCATCTTTCAAAACCGGCAAATGGACAATAAAAGACGTGCCGGAATCCAAAGATTCAGCCCAAATCTCACCTTTATGCGCCAAAATAATGTTTTTCGCAACATAAAGACCGGATTCCACACCCTCCATGTGGTTTGAATAGGACCGGTTGGAATCAATAAAAGTGATGCTTTGGAACAAATAAGGAATTTCCAACTCGTCCAACGACTTTCCGGAATCCGTAATCCGAATTTCAATCAAATCTTCGCCGGATTCGTTTAAAAGAGAAACATCCAACGAAATTTCACCGCAAGGAGGCGTGTTAATACACGCGTTTTCAATCAATGTTGTAAAAACGACAAGAAGACGTTCCGAATCGCCGAGAACCGCCGGCATTTTTTCAGGAATTTTTCTCCGGAGGCGGATTTCTTTGTCTTCGATTAACAAGATGGTGTTAAGACCGACTTGCTCGAAAAGAGATTTGAGATCGACACGCTCAAACCGGTAATGAAGCATACCGCTTCTCTCCATACTCAAATAAAGAATAGAATCTACCAGATGTTTCACCCGGTTAGCTAAGATCAAACCTTGTTCGATGACGCTTTGCTGCTGTTCGTAAGACAAGAGAATAAACTCTTCCGCCAAAATGTTTTTGTATTTATAAACGTTGTGCCGGTCCGCAATTTCAACCGATTTCTGAACGTCGTCCAAAAACTCTTTGGACATCATCGACATGGTCCGAAGTTTCGCATAGTGGTCCGACAATTCTTTTGAACGCTTTTGAAGCGCTTCCTCAAGCCTCTTTTTTTGAATGAGTTCCCAAAGGCCCTGCATTAAAAGCGTCAGGTGCAAAACGTCGCTGTCATTATAATCCGTATCCTTATTGCCGACGCCGACAACGATGACAACGCGCCCGCCGTCAAGAACCGGAACGTGCATATACCGGTGAAGTGTGACATGGCCTTTCGGATATCCTTTTTTAAGCGGATTGGACATCGTGTAGTCATTCAAAATCAACGGTTTTCGCTGGCGGACCGCTTCTCCCCAAAGTCCCGTGCCATGAAGCGGATAAACATACGGCCGATTGTTTTCGTCAATGGAACATTCTCTGACGGATGTTTTTGACCAGGAGTGCATGATCAATGTTCTTTCATCCGGCGTCGGAAACGCCAAATATCCGACTTTGCTTTTGGAAAGCCGGACTGCCTCTTCCCGCACGAAATCCACAATTTCCTGAAGGGGCGATGCGCTCATTTTTTTGAGCGTGAGAAGAACTTCCTGGCGGGCGATGCTGAGCGCTGTGTCTTCTTCCGCCTTTTTTTGCTCCGTTACGTCAAAAACAAGACCTTGATAATGCGTGACGTTTCCGGCTTTATCCCGACCGATAATGGTGCGCTGTTCCACCCAACGAATCGATCCGAATTTGGTATAAATGCGGTAAGTAATCGTGAATCCGAACAAATCCTGAGACGAAGAATATTTTTCAAAACTTTGACGCACATTGTTCAAATCGTCCAAATAAATGATATTTTCATAATTATAATGGTAATCCGAAAACTCTTCCGCCGGATACCCGAGCTGAATCACGTTTTTTGAGATATATTCCACCGGAAGTCCGGGCGCGGCCCGAAACCGAAAAACAATTACCGGGCTGCTGTTTAAAATAAATTCCAGTTCATTTTCCATATCGGAATCTGTCATAATCCACACCTTTTTTCACAAACGGAGTGTAAAATGATTTCAATGTAAATAAAAGGTAAGGACGAAATAAAATCAGATGCAGACCGGCAAAAAAATTAGTGAATGAAGGAGACGTAATAAAAATCGAAGATGAAATGGTCAAAATAACGGATTGAAATGATTCCGGCATACCAACCCGATGAAACCCGAAAGTCTATATATTCAAAAAGCGTTGACGTGTCCCATGACGCTCATGAAAGATTGCAAAAACGGATTGATTGGGGATTCCGTTAAAGCTGTTGCCGCCGATGAAGGGATGGATGAAAAAGAATTGGCGGCACTCGTCGCCAAAGGATTTGTGACCATTCCGAAAAACATCAACAAAAGAAGAGAGACAAAACCGATCGGCATCGGTAAAATGATGAGCACCAAAATTAACGCCAACATCGGTACCTCCCGAGATTATATCGATGTGGAAGATGAAATTTTAAAAGCAAAAACAGCTGTGCGTTATGGTGCCGGCTCCATCATGGATTTGTCAACCGGCGGCGATTTGGATGGAATCCGAAAACAGATCCTGGCCGAAATATCCGTTCCGGTCGGAACTGTCCCGCTGTATGACGCCGCGGCAAGCGCGCCGATGGTGGTTGAAATGACCGCCGACGACATGTTTAATGCGGTCCGCCGTCATGCCGAACAGGGCGTGGATTTCGTCACTGTTCATGCCGGCATCAACCAAAATACCGTTTCAAAACTGATGAAATCCGGAAGAATCATGGATGTTGTCAGCCGCGGCGGCTCGTTTACGGTCGCATGGATGATTCATAACGACGCTGAAAATCCGTTTTATAAGGAGTTTGATTATTTACTTGAAATCGCTGCCGAATACGATATGACGCTCAGCTTGGGCGACGGTATGCGTCCGGGATGCATTCACGACGCGTCGGACGCGCCAATGTTTGAGGAGATTTTAGTTCTCGGGGAACTGGTGCTTCGGGCGCGGGCGGCGGATGTTCAGACTTTTGTCGAGGGGCCCGGGCATATGCCGATCGACCAAATTCAAACCGCGGTTCATTTTATGAAACAAACTTGTTGCGACGCGCCGCTCTATTTGCTCGGGCCGATTGTCACTGACATTGCCCCAGGATTTGACCACATCACATCCGCAATCGGTGGTGCCATTGCCGGCGCGGCCGGCGTGGACTTTTTATGCATGGTGAGTCCGTCCGAACACTTGGCGCTTCCGACCGCAGAAGACATCAAAACCGGAATGCAAGTCACTAAAATCGCGGCGCATGCGGTGGATTTGGTCAAAACCGGACAAAGGGAACGGGCAAAAGAATCGGACAACAAAATGGCGGCCGCCCGGAAAAAACTGGACTGGGAAACGCAATACAGATTATCGATCGATCCGGTTCACGCCAAAAAGATTCGGGAATCACGAAATTCAGAGTCGGAAGCGTGTTCCATGTGCGGAAATTTGTGCGCGATGAAAATCGTGGAGCAGGAACTTGAAAAGGGAAAAATAAAAAATACTGAAAAAACGGAAAAATATCAAAAATAACAATTCGTTCTTTTCATTTTATTTTTTCACAAAAAACAACATCGTATGATGACGTGCCCGTTTCTGAGTATATTAATTTTTGGATAGATTTTGTACCGTTTTTTCAATTTTGCCGGCGGAATAAAACAAAAATCGGACGGATTCACAATAACAATCATTTTTTTTATAAATTTGATTTTACGGATGGGGCTTGCCTCCTTTTTTCCGAAATGATTTTATACCTGAGAATTCGTTGAGCAAATTACTGCAATAAGCAGAAATAGCGGGGGAGGTGAATCTCCATGGCAGCACCAGCAAAGAAAGACGCAAAAGCAGCACCGGCAAAAGCAGATGCAAAGAAAGACAGCAAAGCAGCATGCGGCTCGAAAAAGAAGTAATTTGAACTTGTTTCAAATGAAACCAATCGTAATCAAAAATAATAAATCATCTTCAATTCATCCGTGCGGATGAATTGAATTCTTTTTTACAATACTGATTTTGTTGACTGATATTTAAAACATTGATTTTTACAAAATAGATTCACGATGAATCGACTTTTCTGAAAAATAAAAATAGAAAATAAAGCAGCGTTGGCTGTTTCATTTCTGAAATATTCATTAAAGAATTTAAGAACTGAACTCAAATTCTTGATCAAATGAATAGGATCAGAACTGAGTCAGTAAAATATTTCTTAATATTCCGGATCCATACCGTCAATGGTCATGAACGCCGATTCCATTTCCTTTTTCTTTTTCACGCGGTCTTTTTTGTCTTTTTCAATACCGATGGCTTGAACCGCGCCTTCATACAAAGATTCCAGTTCTTCGGCGGAATTGAGCGTGAGAACACAAAGCGCTTCCGGAAGGCTGCCGTTTTCAACGATCAGCCCTTTAAAAACGTGGCCGACGGCGCCGGTCAATCTTTCAATTTCAGCCGACACATCGTCCATGCCGAGATATTTTTTGTCGCCTTTTAAAATAATCATGGCACGGCCCGCTTCTTTGTAAACGTCGGTCGAGAACAAGAGTCCTCTTGGAGAAAGAGCGTTTTGAATAACCGTCCGGATCGGCATTTCGTTGTCGGCTTTGAAATAACCGATTGTGGCCAGACCCGCGCCGCCTTTCATCACGGTTTTAAAGTCACCCAAGTCGGTCACCATCATCATTTCGCTGTCAAGCGAATCCAACAGGAAAATGAGACGGCGGGCAATCATTGAATTGATCCCGTCGTAAGCATCCTGGACATTTCCGCCGATCGATTTTAAATATTGATTGTCGGCTAAAATAATACCATCGCACGGACCGTCTCGGAGTTCCTTGAGCATGAAAGCGGCATTTTGAAGGTAAAGCGTTCCTTCTTCCCGGAACGGAAGAACGACGACCGCATAAATCGGAAAATCATGTGTTTTTTTAAGTTCTTCAATCAAAGGCGGGGTAAAAGAAGAACCGGTTCCGCCGGAAGCCGACGTGATGACGAAAGCGACATCAAAGTTGCCGCGCTCTTCGACATTTCTTAAAATTGTTCCTTTTTGTTGTTCAAAAACTTCTTTTCCAATCGTCCGGTTTGCGCCAACGCCATGAAGGTTCTTGATATGGATTCTGTCTTTTGCTTTTGTATATCTCATTTCTTTTAAGTCGTTAATTGCCGTGTTGATGGCAACCGTTTGCACATTGCTGTGGTACTTGTGTTTGGAAATATATTTCGCTAATCCGCCACTTGCCTCTTTGGCGGTTGACCCGCGATTCATTGCCTGCTTATTAATCGAGTCTAAAATTCTGTTTCCGCATTGACCGTTTCCGATAATTAAAACATTCAGCAAAAGAATTCCTCCGGATGAAAAGTGAAAATAATTAGATTAAATGGATAATATGGGTCCAATCTTAGAAATGTGTTTCCTTCTCTTAGGAAATTTTCAGTTATATAATTCACGTTTAAAAATTATACAAATTGTAAAAAGTTGCTCTATTGTATGTTTTGGATGAGTTTTAAAAAAGGAATCATACCGCCCGTTGAAGCGGTTTCGTTTTTTGAATTCAAATCAGAATCAAATCAATCCATCGAATTCAATTCAAAACATTGAATTCAATGGAACTGATCGAACGGATTAAAATTTATATTCTCTGTGCCGTCTCCAGAAGAAGAATCCGACGGCAAGAATGAGAATCAACGGAGCGACAAGAATGTACGGGAATCCCGGAATGTCGGAAATGGATGAAATTGTATCATTCGCGACCGCGTTAAAACTGAATGTTCCGATTGTTCCGCTTTTCTTGGCGTTGTTGTAGGTGTAATTATAAGTCGGCGTGATTTCATAATATCCGGAAGCGTTGGCTGTCACCGTATAGGTGTAAACCTTTTCATTGTTCGGCGGAATTTGATCAATGTAAAGAGTAACGGTGCCGCCGGAATCAGAAATTTCCTTTCCGCTGACGATGGCGTTTTGCGGAACATTAAATTCGACGCTGACAAATTGGGCCGGCGAAGTTCCGGTATTCCGGATTCGGAGAGTTCCGTCAATTTTGGAACGGGTTTGATAATCCACCGTGTTGCCACTGACTGTATTGTTGAATTCAAGTGCCGGAAGTTCTTCAACGGTCACGGTTGCGCCGCTTGTTTGGTTGAAATCATACCGATTTCCGGCCGAGTTTTCCGCTGAAACGGTCACATTTTTTAAGGTGAACGTCCCGGGCGCCGTCGCCTTGAGCGTATATTGAAGCACGGTTTCATTTTCGCCGACATCGATGGATTTGACGCTGGTCTTGTTGATGGTTGTTCCTGTCAAAACAAACATTTCTTGAGACGGGTCCGACACGGTTACATTAAGCGCTTCATATTTTCCGGTATTTTCAACAAAAACGGTCACTGAAACCGTCCCATCAACACTGATTGTTGTCGGACTGGCAACTTTTGTGATTTTTAAAACCGGCTTTCCGGTTCCTTCCACTTTGGAATGTCCGCCCGTAACATACCGGTTGGTGGTCACGTCCGCGTTTGTCCACATGTTTAATTTAACACTTCCGCGGCCGCTGGCCCGGAAATCTTCCGCTTTAATGGTGTAGTTGCCGTCTGTCGCGGAAAAGTTCATTGTATCATTTACTTTCAACCGGGTGGCATTGACTATTTGGGTCCACTTATCATTTTTCCATTCCCAAACGGAAACTTGTGCGCTGCTGTTGTTAACCTCGTCCGATACACCAACAACGACATCAATCACGATATTATTTAATTGGTAACCGTCCCCGCTGTTGAGCCAATCCGTCACTTCGTAAGCTGCTGCCGGCGCTGCCGCAAAAACGAGGCAAAGCGCCGCAAGGAAAAGCATGACGACTGCATTTTTAAATTTCAAAATGATTCCTCTCCATAATTTATCGTTTTTTTAGAACAAATGTTTCCGAGTTATTCTTCCGAAAACGTTTTGATTTACACACACAATAGATTCAATATCGGTAATTTGGTCATACAAGTATTATAATTACCTCAAAATAATTCACTCAATGATCATAAATCCATTTATTTTATTTAAACATTTATGAAATACCGCCGTTTGTGTATTTTTTATAATTTGATTCAATTTCTCTTGTCCCAATAACTTTTTCATTGAAAAGCATGAGTTATTGAATTAATTTGAAAAATACCGGACGAATCAAAAAAGCCGCTGATAAAAAAATAAAAAATCAAGCCGATAAAATCAGCTTGATTTTTGAAACGGCAGCCTCTTTTGCCTTTTCAATATTTTGAGTGTCAGGGCCGCCGCCCATAGCCAAATCCGGTTTTCCGCCGCCGCCGCCGCCAACAACCGTTGACATTTCTTTGACCAAATCGCCGGCCCGGATTCCTTTTGAAATGACATTTTTACCGCATGCGGCAACCGCCTTAACGCCGTCTTTGTCGCTGAGAAGAACAGCCGCCACATCGTCATCTTTTAAAAGTTCGACCGCCGTCATCCGAAGCGCGTCGGTGTCTTCTCCTTTGGTAACGAAAGCAACGACTTTGATGCCTTTGACATCTTGAGCATTTTTCACCATTTGAAGCACGCGAGATCCGGCTACTTCGGCTTTTAACCGTTCGTTTTCTTTTTGAAGGTCTTTCCACTCCTCAAAGAAACGTTCAACCGTTGCCGGCAAATTTTCCTGCGGAATGCTGAGCGTTTGCGACGATGTTTTCAGCAGTTTTTCCATCTCTTGAATGGCGGCAACAGCTGCTGTTCCGGCCGCGTATTCCAACCGTTCGACACCGTCCTGAATGCGTTCGGTTTTTAAAATCTTAATCGGGCCGATGACACCCGTGCTTTGGCAGTGTGTTCCGCCGCAAGCTTCGATATCGGTTCCGACTTTGACGACACGGAGCGTTTTTCCCGGAGGAACCCCGCCTTGATAAAGACCGAAACCGTACCTTTGTTCAGCTTCCGTCCGGTCCAAACTTTCAAACCCGACTTTTTTATTTTCCATCACCATTTTGTTGGCCAGCATCTCAATTTCATTGAGTTCTTCCTGCGTAATGTGTTTGTAGTGAGAAATGTCCAGACGAGCGCGATCTTCCGTCTTTTGGGCGCCGGACTGCCAAATATGGTTTCCGAGAACTTTTCGGGCGGCATCGTTGATGATGTGGGTGGCGGTGTGATGGCGCGAGTGGGCCATTCTCCGGTTTTTATCCACCTGGCCGATAATCATGTCGCCGCGGTTGATTAAAAGCTCCCGATCGGATACATCAACCGTGTGAATGACGATCCCGTCAATCATTTGGACATCAATAACATCATAAACAAATGTTCCGGCCATGATCATGCCGTGGTCGGCTTCCTGCCCGCCGCCTTCCGGATAAAAGAATGTGTTGTCCAAGACCACATAATTATCAAAGACATCCAAAACAACCGCTTCAAATTCCATCCGGTCAGGTTCGTCATAGTAGAACCGTTTCGTCTGCGGCAAACGCTCTAATTTGTCGGCGTATTTGAATTCGTGCGTTTCTTTTTCGCCGGCTTCGCTGTGCATATCGGCAATCAGAGAATAGAAATTGTCCGGGAAATCCACCTCGACGCCGACTTCTTTGGCCGCTTCTTTAGCGATTTCCGGCGGAATGCCGTGGCTGTCGTAAATTTCCATCAATTCTTCCAAAGGCAACTTTTGTCCCTGTTCTTTGTACTTGACAGCCGATTTTTGAATGATGCGTTTTCCGCGTTCAATCGTTTGGCGGTATTTTTCCTCTTCAAGCGCCAGGATTTCTTTCGTAACCTCAAAATTTTCCTCAAATTCCGGATATTCCGGCATGTTTTCAATATGCAGCCAAACAATATCCGAAAGCGGCACCTTAATACCCAAATCGTTCATCAAACGAATCGTCCGGCGAATCACGAGACGGGCCAAGTATCCGGCTTTGACGTTAGACGGAATGATGCCGTCGCTGAGCATAAACGTCAGACACCGGGTGTGGTCGGCGATTGTGTAAACCTTTTCGACCGGGTCCATTATTTTGTTGAGTTCCTCGACATTCATACCGATTTCAGTGGCCACTTTTTTGCGAAGCTCCATCAAATTGGCATTGCCGCTCACGTCCATCACGCCGGCAAACTTGGCGTTTTGAGAGAGAATTTGAGCATATTTAGAATCGCTCAGCTCGTGTTTAATACCGGCCAAACTCATGAGTTCCTCGACGACTTTGGGAAAAATGGCGTCGTAAATGGTCGGAGACCCTTTGGAAGCCCAAACAAAACGCTCCAAACCGTAACCGGTATCGACGATGTAATTATCCATTTTGACGTATTTTTTTCCTTTGACTTCAATGTCGCCGTTTTTGGATTCTTTCAAATTCATGAAAACCAACGTGGCTAACTCAAGTCCGCCGACCATCACTTCAACGGAAGCGCCGGCATTTCCGCCGCCGGCCCACGGATTTTTAATGTAAGTGACATCTTTCGGGTCAGCGCCAAGACCCATCAACAGTTGGTCGCACAGCTCAATGGTTTTGTCTTTCCAGTAGATTTCTTTGCCGGACTTGTTAAAAACGTGATGGGCCATCATTTCAAAAGTGGTCAGATGGCGCCCGGTGCGTCCGACAGAATCCAAGTCGTTGAGCCGGATGCACGGCTGAGAAATCGTAAGCGGATTGGCCGGCGGCGGTGCCAGGCCGGACGTGACGAACGGCTGGAAATCAGCAATGGAAGCAATTGTTAAATAAATGTCATCGCGCCAGCGAGCGATGACCGGGTAGCGTCCGATTCGTGTATGGCCGCGTTCTTCAAAGAATTTCAAATAATATTCCCGCATTTCGGAAAGATTCATCGGCGTCTTAAAGATCGGTTTTCCGATAAAAGAATAATAATCGCAAGGAGCGTCGCCGCACGTTTCTCTTTTCGGGTCGCGCGTCCAATAAATGTTACCGCATTTGCTGCATTTTTTTTGCACAAATCCGTTTTCTTTAAAATAATCTATGTTATACTCGTCGTCGAGCATCGTCATTCCACCCATATAGTTTTTCTGTTATTTTCAATTTCGTTGTTGATGATTGATGATTTTCGTCTGTAAACGGCCAAGAAGCCATTTATTGCTTGTAAAGCGTTACGGTCCTTCCGCGAACGTCAATTAAACGCGCGTTGCACTTTTGCGCCAGCGCCGCTCCCGCTTCTTTGATATCATCGATGTCATCCGAATTCCGGTGAATTCTCACCTTGACCAGCTTTTTGATTTTCAGCTGTTTTTTGAGTTCGTCAACAACGGAATCCGAAATCCCGTTTTTTCCGATGCTGATGAGCGGATCTAAATTGACAGACTCTTTCTTTAAGGCATACTGCTTGACTTTATCCATAAGTTTTTCACATATTTTCCTGTTTTAAAATTGTTTAAAATTGTTCAAAATTTAGTCCTTGAAAAGTTCTCAGGGATTATAAACTTTCCTTTTTTGATTTTGGGTCTGTCTTTTGTTTGATTTGATTTTTTTAACCTTATATAATTTGAATTTTTTCATTGAGAATTTATAGGAGCTCGGCGTCATTTTTTAGGATTGAACTAACCGGTGCTTATTTTCAAAGCGCGGAAAAAGTCAAAAAAGGAAAATAAACAAACAAGTGAAATAAAAAATGAGAAAATAATAATTTTTATTGAAATAAAGAATAAGAAAATAATAACATTTATTGAAACGTTTAGATAATAAAGAACAAAAAGAGATGACTGCCAAAGCAGTCATTCCGTTTTAATTTCAATTTTATTTTTTCGATTTTGAGGACGAATTTTTGTAATACCAATATCCGGCAACAGCGATGATCAAAATCAAAATGAGAAGAATCAGCCACCACCAGGTTCCAAACCAACTTTTGTTGTCGTTGTCCGGCGCTGTTTCCGGTGAATTCGGAATGGTGAGCGTGTAGATGCCGCCGTTTTGAGTCAAATTGTATCCCAAAACCGGTTGAACCGTTAAATCGTCGTTGACGACAATTTTAATACTGCCGTTTAAGGGCTGATAACCTTCCGAAGATTGCGTTTCATAAAGAATGTAGGTGGCTCCGCCCGTCAGGTAAATTTTTTCCGTGTGGCCGGATTGGTTGGTTATGTAAATCATTTTCGGGTTGAAGGAATTACCGTTTGCGTCTTTGAGTTCATACGTTGCGGTCAGCTTTTTTGACGCATTGCTGCTGTCAACCGTTTCCAAAATCAAAATCGCTCCGGAACTCGATGATTCATATCCTTTAACTTCGGCGGTATTATTTTGAGGACCAACCGTTGCGCCGCCGGTTCCGCCGCCGGGACTTACTTTCGGGCGCAAGTGGGAAGCATCTTCTTCTAAAATTTCAGTTTGCCAACTCAAAATCGGAAGCCTGTAATTATAAGATTTGGAGTCGCCGAAAGAATTCTGCTTCCAAACAGTGCTGTCCAAATTGCTCCAAACGGTACCGGTTGGATACGTTTGCCAAACTTCTGTTGAAGAAATATCGTCGCCGTTATAGTCCGGGTTGTTACCGAAGTTTCCGGACATGTTTTCCCAAGCATACGTGTCAGTAATCGTAATAGGGGTTGTTCCGGAGAAATGATAATTTCCATAAACCCGGCCGACTTCCGTGTTTCCGCTTACGATTTCATTCAGCGCATAACAATTCGAAAGTTGGGCCGTACCCATCGGATTCCCATTGCTGGTGCCGACAAGACCACCGACATAATTCCCGATCGTGATAACATCGCCGACAGCATAGCAGCCGGTAATATTTCCTTCAACGAGAACTCCTGTAAAACCGCCGACATAATCTCCTGTTCCGTTCACATTTCCGGCAGCATAACAATCTGAAATGTCCGATGTATCCAATGATCCGGCAAAACCGCCGACAAATTCTCTTCCGGTTCCGGTGGCATTTCCGGTGGCGTAACATTCCACAACATTTGAATCATACAATGATCCGGCAAAACCGCCGACATTATTCACACCATTTACATTTCCAATCGAATAAGATTTGGATATTGATCCATTATCTGCATCGCCGACAAACCCGCCGGCAAAGTCTTCAAAGCCGCTGATATTCTCGCCGGTCACGTTTCCGGCGGCATAACATTCTGAAATTGTTCCATTAAGGAGACGACCAATAAATCCGCCGGCACCCATTATTGATTTCACATCTCCTGTCGCATAACTTTTTGAAACAGTTCCGTTATCAGACACCCCGATAAGGCCGCCAAGACCCGATGCACCCGTTACATTTCCGGTAGCATAACTTTTTGAAACATTTACATTTTTCAATCTTC
The DNA here is from genome assembly GCF_032594115.1 of Methanolapillus millepedarum. NCBI lineage: Archaea > Methanobacteriati > Methanobacteriota > Methanomicrobia > Methanosarcinales > Methanosarcinaceae > Methanolapillus > Methanolapillus millepedarum. Next base: position 1,536,643 of record NZ_CP131060.1, on the reverse strand, counting down.
CGGCCAAACCTCCGGCACTACTATCTGCGATGATATCGCCGGTGGAATAACATTCGGAGATGTTTCCATTACTAAAATACCCGACAAGGCCGCCGGATGTGTTAGTAGTTGCCGTTACATTTCCGGTTGAGTAACATTTTGAAATATTGCCCTCAGTAAGCATTCCAACAATACCGCCGGCATGACATTCTGTTGTTTTAATGTTAATGTTTGAGGAACAGTTGTCGATTGTCCCGTTGCTCATATATCCGACCAAACCACCGATATTTCTGCTGCCGGTAAGTAAAATACCCGGAGCGGCGATGTTAACGGAACAATTCGAAATAACCACCCGGTTTGAACCGTCAATAACGGACCCGACCAAAATACCGGAATCGTCTTTAATGTTGGTCAGATTTTTGGAGACTGTTATTGTTAAATTTGAAATACAGCCGGAACCCTCTCCGGTCGAATTGACGACGCCGAATAAACCAAAACCTCTGTCCAGACCATCCAATGTTGTAACATTTTCAGAAAACGTAATTGAATGCCCGTTTCCATTAAAAGTTCCTGTAAACGGGTCAGTATTACTTCCGATCGGTTCCCAGTTTGAGTCATTAATTATCAAATCTTGAGCTAAAATGTAATCCTTAGATAAATTTGAGGTACTGTTGATATTTTTCAGTTGTTGGACATCTGTAATAGATTCTGGTGTTGCTGCTGCAGCTCCGCACAGTAAAAGCAAAACGACAAACATCGCTGCCGATAATAGTAACATTTTGAGTTTCATAAAAATCATCCTTTATTTTTGAGATCAAGATAACATGTTGTTTCCAACAGTTCGATAAATAATTAAATAGGAATAAAATACTATAATAATATTACCATATAAAAAGATTATCAGAATAATTTCTTATCAATATAATAAAAATAACATATAGAATATATCTAAAACAGATTGAATCTGAATGATTTTAAGAGATCTATAAAAATTAAAAAAAAAGAGTCAATTGGAAAAAACAATCAAAAAACAAAAAAATGATCGCCGAAGAGGTCCTTAAATTTTAAAGAGAATATAAAGAGAATTTAAAGCTGACAAACATTGGTTTCTTATCTTCAATCAAGAAGTGCATAATTTCATGACTTCGAAAGAAGTCATGAAATGCATGCATTTTCTTGGTATTGTTAATCCAATTTGCAACCTATTATAATTTGTTCTACCGTTACCTTTGAGAAATCAGTACTTTTCGGGAAAATCCGTCTGATAATCCCGATCGTATTTTCAACTGTTCCCTTTTCCCAACTCTGTTTTTTATCTTTAATCCTCTTTTCTTCCTCTTTCGATGCCGCTTTGGAAGATATTGGATCAAGTCAGTTCTTTCCTGATAAAGATGAAGATAAATTGTCTCATAATTGGTTTGCTTTCCGGGAAGGCCTATTTTTATCCGACCGGCAATCTGTTCGGGTGACCAAACAAGTCTAATTTTATCATGGGCGTAATCCTTGATTACAGGATTCTTCAATCGTTCCTTTTTTGCAGCATTCAGTTTCCGCTGAGTACTCCGCTCGTGAACTTTTTGGGCATTGTATTTTACTGTAATTTGGAGGGGTTGATTCCTTCTCAATTCACACGAGACGGTAGATTGCGAGCGGCGCGAGGGCCGCCGCAATCTCCGTCTGGGTTTTACCTGAGTGGGAATATATGGAAATTTGAATTCGTTCGGCCATTGTGAGATGGCAATATTTTTTATAGTTCCAAATTGTTTTTGGGGTGCTTACACTTCCTTTTTGCGCAACATATAGGAAGATAAGCACCCTCATTATTTTTTCGGAAATTATGCACTTCTCCGTTGAATTCAGGAATTAAAAATTGAAAAATGAAAAATCTGATTGAAAAAAGAGAAAATAAAGAATCAGAAAATAATAACATTTATTGAAACGTTTAGATAATAAAGAACAAAAAGAGATGACTGCCAAAGCAGTCATTCCGTTTTAATTTCAATTTTATTTTTTCGATTTTGAGGACGAATTTTTGTAATACCAATATCCGGCAACAGCGATGATCAAAATCAAAATGAAAAGAATCAGCCACCACCAAGTTCCAAACCAACTTTTGTTGCCGTTGTCCGGCGCTGTTTCCGGTGAATTCGGAATTGTCAGCGTGTAGACGCCGCCGTTTTGAGTCAAATTGTATCCCAAAACCGGTTGAACCGTTAAATCGTCGTTGACGACAATTTTAATACTGCCGTTTAAGGGCTGATAACCTTCGGAAGCTTTTGTTTCATAAATGGTGTAAGTTATCCCATTTGTTAAGAAAATTTGTTCCGCATGTCCGGATTGGTTGGTTATGTAAATCATTTTCGGGTTGAAGGAATTACCGTTTGCGTCTTTGAGTTCATACGTTGCGGTCAGCTTTTTTGACGCATTGCTGCTGTCAACCGTTTCCAAAATCAAAATCGCTCCGGAACTTGATGATTCGTATCCTTTAACTTCGGCGGTATTATTTTGAGGAATAACCGTTGCACCGCCTGTTCCGCCGCCGGGACTTACTTTCGGGCGCAGGTGGGAAGCGTCTTCTTCTAAAATTTCAGTTTGCCAATTCAAAATCGGAAGCCTGTAATTATAAGAGTTGGAGCTGCTGAAAGAATTCTGTTTCCAAACAGTGCTGTCCAAATTGCTCCAAACGGTACCGGCTGGATACGTTTGCCAAACTTCCGTTGAAGAGATGTCAATGCCTCTGTCAGCCGGATTTCCATCAAAATCCCCGGACATATTTTCCCAGGCGTAAGTGTTGGTAATTGTGATCGGTTTTAAACCTGGCGTCGGACCAAGAAGAGAATAATTGCCGTAAATTCGTCCCACATTTTCATTTCCGGTTACGATTTTATTCAATGCGTAACTGTCAGAGATTTGGTAAACGCTGGCTATCCACCCTTCATTCAGTCCGACAAGACCACCGGCATAATCTCCGGACGCAATAACTGATCCGGTCGCGTAACATTCAGAAATGGTTCCGTTGTGCAAATCTCCGACAAGACCACCGACAAAGTTTATGCCGTTTGTGGTTCCTGTGGCGTAACATTTTTCCATCGTGCCGTTAAACGCACCGGCAATTCCGCCGCTTCCATTTTGAACTGCCGTTACATTTCCGGTGGCATAACTTTCGGAAATGTTTCCTTCAAATTGCCCGAATAAACCGCCGGCACAGTCCGTTGCCGAAAATATGTCTCCTGTTGCATAACATTCAGAAACATTACCTTCATAGGCTAACCCGACAAGTCCTCCTGCCTGATAGTTAGAGTCAACCGCGCCGGAAGCATAACAATTCAAAACGTTGCCGGACCATAACAGGCCCACCAAACCGCCCGCATACTGCATTCCATTGACGTTTCCGGTGGCATAACAATTCGCGACATCAGCTTCCCATACCGTCCCGATAAAACCACCGACATAAAATTTTCCGTTGACGTTTCCCATGGAGTAAGAGTTGGATATAACTCCGTTGTAAACTTCTCCAATAAAACCACCGGCATTGTTTCCGGCTGTTTTTACATGGATGTTTGAAGAACTGTTTTTGACGGTTCCGTTTCCCATATAGCCGGCTAACCCACCAATTGACGCGTTTCCGAGAATGGAATAGTTGCCGGTTGCCGTGATTGAACAATTTGAAACAAGGACAGTGCCGCTTTCTCCGATTCGTCCGACCAAAACGCCGAACCTGTTTGAGTCGGCCGGTATTGTCAAATTCCCGGACACGTTGATATTTAAGTTAGAAATATTCGCCGAACCGTTCACATTTCCGAACAGTCCATAACCATTATTGGCGGTCATGTCGTTTGTAAAGGCTGTGTCTCCCGCAAATGTAATTGTATAATTGTTCCCGTTGAAATTTCCGATAAAAGGATTTGTGTTGTTGCCGATGGAAGCCCATGTTCCCGCGGGAATTATCAAATTTTGCGTTAAAATATAATCGCCGGACAAGTTGGCAACGCTGCTGATGTTTTCCAAATCCGAAACTGTACTGACCGAAGTGGCCGCTGCTGCTGTTCCGCAAAGCAAAAGCAATACGGAAAAAATGATGAATGTCAAAAATAATGATTTAATTGCCATAAAAACCTTCTACTTTTATTTAGGAGCTGTTTTAAAATGAAACAAGTATTAAACAGATATCATAAGTAATTATTATTATAACATATAAAGTTTTGGGATAATATAGCATTATATTGATGAAGATATAATATATTTAATTTATATACATTGAGTAAAATGCTAATTTTTTGGTAAAATCGCATACGATGTGAGAATCAAAGACATGTCTAAAGCTGATAGGCATTGGTTTTAAAAAATTCACGCAAATCTCCGGTAAAATTTATAAACCCGAAAGATATTACAAGTAGCAAAATCGTGCTTTATTGTTTTAAACCAAAATCCGTGCCGAATCGGGCTAACCATCATGCATAGGATACATCGCCAGAGATTTGGGTCGGCGTGTAATGATGTAAAAGGCGGATAATCCCCAAGTGTTTTTCAGTTGAGCCGTTTTTAATTAAATTAAATAATATTATTACCGCATTCAACTGCACCGTTTATTTAAAAATTATCAATGGAGAAATTATTATGGTTAGAAAGCCGGCAAGTATGTACAGAAACATCCGACAACATTCCTTCACCCGTAGAAAATATATGGGTGGTGTCCCGGGTGTTCAGATTATTCACTACGACATGGGAAACTTGACTCGACAAGACTACCCCGTCAAATTGTCCCTCCTTGTGGAGGAAAAGTGCGCGATCCGCCACACAGCTCTTGAAGCTGCTCGTATTACGGCCAACAGACACATGACCAACAAGGCCGGCCGCGGTAACTTCCACATCAAGTTGAGAATTTATCCGCACGAAGTTTTAAGAGAAAACAAACAGGCCACCGGCGCCGGTGCCGACCGTGTTTCAAGCGGTATGAGAGCCGCGTTTGGTAAAAACGTCGGAACTGCTGCCCGTGTTGTTCCGCTCCAAAGAGTTTTTACCATTTCCGTTGACAAAGAACATTTCGCGACCGCCAAAAAGGCGCTTCAAAATGCCGGGCAAAAATTGCCGACCCCGACCAGAATCGTGATCGACAAAGGCGCAGAACTTGTTTTGTAAATCGGCGCATTATGACAAATTCGGAAAAATCTTCCGAATTTCAGTTTTTCTTTTTTTGTTTTCATTTTCCGTTGTGTCTCATTTTTTGCATTTATATTTCCGTTTGTTTGCCGCACCTTTCGCCGCCGACGCGCTCGTTATAGCGACACGTTTTGCATGATTTACAGAACAAATGGGCGACTTGTTTTTTATAAAAGCTATAAAATTCGCCGTTTCTTCAAGTCAAAAATTTTTGGTGTAATACCTTTTTATAATATCTTGTGGTTTGTTGTAGAAATCAAAACCAAATAGAGGAATAAAGATGGACAGTTATGAAAAACTTTTAAACCGCGCGATTGAGCAATTACCGGATGAAGAAACCACTGATGAGCGTTTCACCGTTCCCGATGCCAGGATTTTTTCCGAAGGGAAAACAACCGTTCTTGAAAATTTCGCAAACATCGCTGATGTTCTCCGCCGGGACCCGGACCATTTGATGAAGTACTTGACCCGCGAACTCGGAACGGCCGGAAAATTAGAAGGCGGACGCGCCGTGTTTCAAGGACGGTTCACCCGCGATCAAATGGATTCAAACATTCAAAGTTATGTCGAAGAATATGTGATGTGCTCGGAATGCAACCGCCCAGATACGACGCTTGAGAAAAACGAACGCGTTTTGATTCTCAAATGCGCGGCTTGCGGCGCGCACCGGCCGGTGAAAAAGAGACAGACCACCGGAACAAAAGCCGCAACGACGCTTGAAGAAGGCGGAACATACATGATTCAGATCGAAGCGGTCGGGTCTAAAGGAGACGGCATCGCTAAGTTTGATAAATTTACCATTTTCGTCCCGGGCGCCGCTAAAGGCCAAACGCTGAGTGTCAAAATCAAAAAGATTACCGGGTTTTTGGCGTTTGCCGAAAAGGTTTGAAAACTTTGGTTTCGGATTCAAATATAAAATAAAGATATACGACAAGTATAATTATATGGTTGGGAATTATTATCCTTTATCCCGACCTTATACTTATCGTCCTGATTCTACATTTCAGGTTCAACACCGGTGGTGAATTCGTGATAAAAGATTCCATTCCCGTCTTTCAAAAACCGGGTTTGACCATTTCCGTCTCAAGAGACAATGATTCAAAAATACAATTAGAAAGCCGCGGTCCGTTTAAAGCGATTGCCGAACCTTTTTTGTCTGTCATGAACAAAAGGTTGGCCGATGAAAAACCGGCCAAAGTCACGGATGATTCCGTTTTTCCATCGACTTGGCTTCCGCCGATTCCAAGTCCGGTTTTTGACCGTTTGATTAAAGACGAAGTGAAAATCGCAACACGCCGTTTTGTTCCGGAAACGGTTTCGATTGAAGTGACCTGCAAATACAATCCGCACGTTCACAAAAATTACGGCATCGCCGGTCAAAAGCTCAAACAAATTGACCCGCCCGAACCGTCTGCGGATCAAATCAAAAGCGCGATCGATCAGGCGCTTGAAATGGGCGCGGTTGTGATTACGTTTACGGAAGGAGACCCGCTTCTCAACAACAACATTGAGGAACTCATCGAATACGTTGACAAATCAAAAGCTGTCGTCATGACATACACCTGGGGACTTGACTTTTCCCTCGAAAAGGCGCGCCGCCTCAAAAAAGCCGGTCTTCAAACGCTTTTGGTCAGCATTTATTCCACCAAGCCGTCCGTTCATGATAAAATGAGAGGAATTCCGGGCGCGTACGACAAAGCGGTCGCTGCCATTAAATACGGGTTGGATGCCGGTCTTTTGGTGACCATGGCCACACATTTGGATAAAGACCGTGTTGGAGAAATGGAAGACTTATACCAGCTGGCGAAAAAACTGGGCGTTCACGAGTTTTCAATCTGGGAAACGGCGCCAACCATCGAAGGCGTCAAACAAATGGGCGCCGAAGGACGCAAAAAAATCAATGAATTTTATAAAAAAATCAATTCCCACGAAGGCGGACCACGCGTCTTTTCAAATACGATTTTTGAAGGACAAATGTTTGGCGCGATGGCCGGCCGCCGCTGGCTTCACGTGACGACCACCGGCGACGTTTGGCCGGACCCATATATTCCGCTGTCATACGGAAACATCAATGAAGAGCCGATGGCGGAAATCTGGAAAAAAATCCGAAAAGAGCCGGTTTTCAAAGAAAAAAGGGAAACACATGCGCTTTATGATCCGAGTTACCTCCGAAAAGTGCGGCTGGCCAACGATTGGGATTTCCGGGACATTAAAGACGACGACAAAAAAACAAAAAACAATTCAAATAATCAAAAATAAAATCAGTAATAAAACAAAAGCAACAGGAGAATGAAAATGGCAAAAGAAGACAATTTTGAAGAAGTGATTGCAGACGCAGACGACGGCGAACCGACCGCGTACGCCGAAATTAAAATGGGAGGCGGCTGGTACATGGCCATTTCTCTGGAAAGAAGCGAACGCTACGACAAGGAATATGTGGAAATTTCCAAGGAACGCGCCGGCAAAAAGCGGTCCCGATTCAACCTCAGCCCGAAACACACCCGGGTTTTAGGGGAAGCGCTGATCAAATTCGCCGACGAAAACAATTTGGATAATTTAGGCGGCGATGAAAAAGAGTAAATCTCTTTTTCCATATTTCCTATTTTCGATTCAAAAATCATCAAAAAATATCTGAAATGATATTTTTTATCAAAATCTTTTTATGCTACTTTTTCCTTCTCTAAGTCGCTTCAAGTAAGCTTTCACAAACATTCGCTGTAGTCCCGTAGTGTAGTGGTCAATCATGTCGGCCTTTGGAGCCGACGACAATGGTTCGAATCCGTTCGGGACTATCCATTTTTTTAATTTTGTTGTTTGAGCAAACGTTTTTGATTTATCTTTGACTTCCTTTTATTGTTTTCAGTTGTTTTTCGACTTATTGTCGTTTTTCAAAAACGCCGCGAATATGATGCCGGATGTACGTTTTTCCGTCATATTTCTTTTCTTTTTCAACCGATTTGATTTCCACCGTTTCAAACCCGTTCTTTTCAAACAGCTCAATCACTTCGTTTTCCTCAAAATAATGATAGAAAATGCCATTTTGCCGGACAAAGCTGTTCGGCTCCGGGCTTTCATTTTGTTGTTCGCTTCCAAAACGCATATCGCGGGTTCCAAAGGCTTCAAAAAAAACAAGCCCTTTCGGTTGAAGAACACGGAAAAATTCGGAGACGGCTGTTTTCCGGGCGTTTGCCGTCAAATGCTGAAGAACGCCGAGGCACAAAATTGTGTCAAACCCGCCTGAAAAGGGGAGATGTGCAATATCTCCGATGATAAACTCCGGAAAAACAGTTTCTTTCTTTTTCGCAGAAAGCCGGCCATAAAAAGACGCCGTGGATTCCGCCGAACGAAAAACCGCTTGTTTTGAAAAATCGAGCGCGAAACATGTGTTTGCCGGAAAAAACTCTTTGACATACCGTCCGGTTCCGCAGCCGGCGTCTAAAAGAACGCGACCGGGCAAAAGCCGTTGTTTGATCCAAGCCGCGTCGGAAACGCCGCCCCATTCCAGATGCGTGTATTCCAAATCCCAAGCGTCAACGTCTTTTTTGCCGGACATTTTGTCCTCAAATGGGTACATTATTTCCGAATGTCGAGACTGATATCTATCCACTTGGCATCGTTTGTCACGGCGCTGAGTGAAATGATATCGACACCGGCAACGGCATATTCCGGCAAATTTTCTTTTTTGATGCCGCCCGACGCTTCAATTAGAATCCGGTCACGCAACTTATTTTTAACCAACAAAGAAACTGTTTCTTTGATTTCGGCCGGCGTCATGTTGTCCAACATCACAATATCAGCACCAAGGCGGGCCGCCGAAAGAGCTTGTTCTTTGGTTTCCGCTTCCATTTCAATTTTTTTGGAGAAAGAGGCTTTTCTTTTCGCTTCCAAAAACGCGTTTTCAAATCCCATGATTTCGATGTGATTGTCTTTAATCATCACCAAATCCGCCAGATTGTTCCGGTGGGAATCGCCGCCGCCGTCAATGACCGCTTTCTTTTCAAACTTGCGGATGCCGGGCGTTGTCTTTCGGGTGGCCGCAATTTTCGGCGCGTTGATGCTTGTTTTGTTTTGTTTGTTGAAGTCGGAGACACTTTTTTCAACAATGGAAACGTAATCATGCGTATTGGTCGCAATCCCGGACAATCGGGACAAGAAATTCAAAACCAAACGTTCGGCGCGTAAAATCGAAACGGAATCGCCGGACAATTCAAACAAAACGTCGCCTTTGCCTGCCGAATCTCCCGGATTCTTTTTTTGAACATAAGAAATATTCATATAATCCAAAATGGCAGCCGCAATTTCAAGTCCGGAGACGAGACACGCCTGTTTTGTAAAAATGACCGCTTTGACCGTTTTATTCGGGACGAGCGTGCAGGAAACATCGTCGTCTCGAAGGTCTTCTTCCAGAAAAGTTTCGATTTCTTTTGTTAAAATCATCTTTCCACGCCCATGGAAAATAAAACTAAATGATCTTTATGTGAAAATGAAAAGAGTTGTGAATTGTAACAAAAACTACACATTCATTGGATAAAAGGTTTATCGATTACATTTTTGAATTGTTTCAAAATTTTTGCCGACGGATGTTGTTTTTGATATGCGGAAGACATAATGCTTTTCGGAAAGGATAAAATATAATGAAACGGTCTGATTTGCGACATCACTCAAAAGGTATATTTAGCCGTTGAATTCTTTTTGTCATTCAATACTTTCGCATTCACTTTTCATTCGTTTTTCATGTGGGGGAATTTAATGATTAAAATCGGGGTTATCGGTTGCGGTTTTATCGGATCTCAAATTTGTATGGCCATTGATTCCGGGCTTGTGGTTGCGGAGCTGGCCGGTATTTTTGATTTTTCCGGCGAGAAAGTCGATTCTGTCCTGCGGGAACTCAAAAATTCATCGCCCAAAAAGGTAACACCGGAAGAGATGGCAAAGAGTTGCGATTTGGTCATCGAATGCGCGTCTCAAGAAGCGGTTTTAAAATACGCGCCGATGATTTTGGAAAACGGCAAAAACATGATGATTTTGAGTGCCGGCGCTTTCCAAAATCCGGATTTTTACGCCAAAATCCAAAAAGCGGCTTCCAACCACAATTGTAAGGTTTATCTCCCATCGGGCGCCATTGCCGGAACAGACGGTTTAAAATCCGCCGCGATTGCCGGTTTAAAATCGGTCACCGTAACGACCCGAAAACCAATTTCGGGACTGATCGGCTCGCCTTATTTGACCGAAAAGAAAATCAATCTCACCGATATCACGACGCCGACGCTTCTCTTTGAAGGAAAGGCAGCCGACGCCGTTGTGGCGTTTCCCAAAAACGTCAACATTTGCGCAACAATCAGTTTGTGCGGCATCGGTTTTGAAAAAACGGTCGTTAAAATCATTGCTGACCCGACAATTTCGGACAACATTCACGAACTGGAGGTGTTCGGCGACTTCGGACACATGAAAATGCGCATTGAAAATAAACCGTCGCCGATTAACCCGAAAACCAGTTACTTGGCGGCGTTGTCCGCGATTTCGACATTAAAGAGAATTACCGACCCGATTCAAATCGGGGTTTGATTTTTTACTTTTGTTTTTTAAGAGGATTTATTTTTTATGTGTTGTTTAATAATTCTTCATTTTTAATTGATATCTTCCGGTTTTAGAGTTTTTGACATCAAAATAATATATTATAGCGAATGCCGCTGCTGTTTTTTTCATTTTGTTTCGATAGCGTGTCTATTTTTATTTAATGAGCTTTATTTTACAAATTGCGGAGATAGGTTTATATTTTGCTTTTAGTTTATAGTTCATCGCCCAATCTCAAATTATATTTAGTGAGTTGAGAGATTGGTCATTATTATTCATACAAATAACGGATTAAAATAGGTGAACCATTGAATATGAAAAGTCAAAGCCGAATCAGAATCGGCATTGTTATTCTTGTTATTTTATCGCTGGCGTTTTTATTTGTGACACTCTTGGTCGATCGCGAACCGCAAACAAGTTGCCTCAGTTGCTCATTGTCATCCCAAGATGCCGGAGGATTCGAGCAGGCGGTTCCCGGAAACAGTTCCACATCGCCCCGGATTCCGCCAAAAAACGTGACGCCGGATGGCGGTGGAAATCCGCCGATCTCACCGGTTGACCCGCCGGTTCCGCCGGCGCCCGGAGGCGATCCGATTGACGCGGACGTTTCGCTTTACGATTACAAACTGTGGTCGGACAGCGCTTATTATTTACGCGTTTTGATGACGCCGGACGGCGGCACAACCATTACGGGCTCGGAGCTCAAAGTCTATTACACGACAAATGGTTCCGGCGGCTGGGTTCAGAATGTCAGCTATGAATTGCTTTCGGCACCGAACACTTATGTCGTCAAAATGAAAGATCCCGTTCTGGAAAACGCCGGAAACGGAAAAATTTACACTTACACGTTCTACATTGACGGCGATAAAGGAACCGAGACCGTGAATTATCCGTTCGAATCCGGAAAAGGAACGGCGGCAAATCCGTATATGATTTCCGATGTCGTTCAAATGGACGCGCTTCGGTATTATACGGGAATTGCCGACGCCGGCAAGTATTTCGAACTGGCGGATGACATTGATATTCCGGCGGAATGGAACACGGGAACGGTGGAAAAAGATCGGGCTTATGCGGACGGTTTCGGATGGATTCCGATTGGGACGGCAACAATGAACCTTGATGATACCGGCAATTATATAATAGAGTCTCCGAATCCATTTTCCGGAAATTTAAACGGACAAAATAAAACGATTTCAGGATTGTACATCTATCGGCCATTTAGTTTTATGGGTTACCCGTACGAAGACGAAGAAAACAACTTCATGGGGCTCTTTGGTTATTCGGAACACTCTAAACTGGAAAATTTGAATTTAGAAAATATTGACGTTACCGGCTGTTTTTATACAGGCGGTCTTTTGGGTCATGGAAATAACACACAGATTCGGAATGTGAATGTGTCGGGAAATTTGATCGGAGCAGAAAGCAGCGGCGGCCTTTTGGGCTACGCAACCGGACTTATTTCAGAGTGTTCAGCGGAAGTTAATGTATCAGACGACTATATCGGCGGAATAAAATTCGGCGGACTGATTGGCGAAATCGGTGAAAACACGTTGGCTTCAAATACTGTCGAAAATTGTAAAGCAAAGGGAGACACAGTCGCATTGGAAGATGTCGGCGGACTGATTGGCCGTGTGGCAAGCAGTTCGGTCATTCAAAATTGCCGTTCAGAAGGAACAGTGGAAGGACGAAATGGATTTTTTGCTGTCAGCACAAAGGCCGGTGGTTTGGTCGGGTTCATGAATAAAGGAGTTGTTACCGATTGTACATCCGAATCAAACGTGTCCGGAAACGCTTATGTCGGCGGTCTCATCGGTTCAGACTTTAAGGCGCCTGTGACAAATTGTACCGTAACCGGAAAAGTTGAAGGCATTCAATATGTCGGCGGCCTCATTGGCGGAACCGGACTGACAAGTACGCATGAAGCAAACTTTAACTTAACAAAATGCCGCTTTACAGGTCCTTCTGTTTCCGGAAACCATACGGTTGGCGGTCTGGCCGGCATTTATGTGAACAGTACGATGACAAATTGTTATTCCACGGGTGATGTTTTATTCAATTCAACCGCCATTTACGGAACGTCATCCGGCATTACCGGAACCGGCGGTTTGGTCGGTTATTTGAACAGCAGCACTGTACTCAACTGCTACGCCGCCGGAAATGTAACCAGCAACAACGCAAGTTACGCGGTCGGCGGGTTGGTCGGCAACACTTCCCAAACCAATCTCATTGAAAACTGCTATTCAAGCGGCAATACCGTTTCCGGAAAGAACAGCACCGGTGGTTTGGTTGGAAGTGTGAATTCGGATACGGCCGTTAAAAACTGCACCTCGTTCATCCAAACATTGTCAACGACAAGTCCTAATAAAGGCCGTATCGCCGGTTTAAGTTCCGGAACTTTGGAAAACAACTACGCTCTTGGCGAAATGACCGGCGGAACTTGGATGTCAAATGCCAATGGAAAAGACGGGGCCGATGTTTCCGCCTCTGACGCCAAAACCAAAACATTCTATAACGGTCTTGGCTGGAGCATTCGAAACTCAACGGACAACGACAACAATGAAATTTGGATGATTGCTGAAGGAACCGCTTATCCGATTCTGTCTTGGCAATGATTCAAAAAGATAAAAGTTTGAACAAAATCAAGCAAGCCATCCCGTAAAATCAGATGCGAAGCATCTGTATTTTACGGATACCGCTGAAAAGGCAGATGCAACTCGATATTGGAAACCGCAAGGTGCAAGCTGAAAATAGTAAACGGTAAGATGCAATCCGAAACTGTAAACAGTAAGGTGCAATCAGAACTGTAAACAGTAAGATGCAATCTGAAACTGAAAACTGCTCATTGAATGTACCTGCGTATGGAATTCCGCAAAATACAAACGCAAAGCATTGCGGGACGGATTGTTTGCTTTTTTTCAAAAACCCATCCTTGATTTTTCTTGACTTTTTAAAAATGTGTCGCCATAACGCGCGCGGCGCCGCAAAAAGAATAGCAAGAAAGACAAAACGTCATTTTTTATTTTTCATCAATCATTTTTTCACAAATTTCAAAACATAAAACAATTTATATATTTTAAATTTTGAAAATTTTATTTGTATTTTAGCCCGACACACGCTGCTTTTCTATTTTTTGAATATTATAATTTTTCAGAATGTTTTCGTAAAACTTATAAAATGTGAGCCCGAAATAATTGAAAATCCGAAGTATCCGAAAAAGTGTCAGAAATGACAGGAGGTTATCATGACAGATACGAACCCTCGGACATACAAAGCCTACACATCTTATAATTTCAAAGAAATTGAACAGGCGGCATGTTTGTCCGAAAAAGATATCGAAGCCGTTGAAGTGGTCGGGCAGGTTTTACCGTTTAAGACCAACAATTACGCCACCGACGAGCTCATCGATTGGGAAAATGCGTCGACAGACCCGATGTTTTCCCTTCATTTCCCGCGAAAAGACATGATCTCAAACCATGATTATGAGACGGTCAAGATGTTCCTTCGCCGGTATCAGGAAACAAATGATCCGGCCGACAAGAAAAAACTGAGCGACGCCGTTGAGGCCGTCCGCTTGTCGCTTAACCCGGACCCGTCCGGGCAGTCTCACAATGTTCCGGTTTTTGAAGGAACCGCATTGAACGGCCTTCAGCACAAATATCGGGAAACGGTTCTTTTATTTCCGAATCAAGGACAAACGTGTTACGCTTACTGTTCTTTTTGTTTTCGTTGGCCTCAATTTTCCAAGATTTCAAGCATGACGGACTCCAAATTCGCCATCAAGGAGGATTACGAAACATACATGGACTACATCAAATCCAAACCGGACGTCACCGATGTTTTGTTGACCGGCGGTGACCCGATGACCATGAAAACGCCGGTTTTGTCAAAATACATCGACCGCTTGCTTGAAGAGGACATGAAGCAAATCAAAACGATTCGCATCGGTACCAAAGCATTGGCGCACTGGCCCTACCGGTTTACAACAGATTCCGACGCCGATAGCATGATTGCTTTGTTTGAAAAAGTTGTTGCCGCCGACAAACATTTGGCGGTGATGGCCAACTTTAACCATCCGAAAGAAATGGAAACAAAAGCCGTTCGTGAAGCCATTCACCGGATTTTATGCACCAACGCTCAAATTCGGACGCAATCACCTGTCCTCAACCACATCAATAACGACCCCGCCTTATGGGCAAAGATGTGGCGCAAGCAAACCGATTTCGGCTGCATTCCGTATTACATGTTTGTCGCGAGAGATACAGGTGCCAAGCATTATTTCGAACTGCCGTTGGAACGCGCCCAGCAAGTTTTCCGGGAAGCGTACCAACAAGTGAGCGGCATTTGCCGGACGGTGCGCGGTCCGATTATGAGCGACCACGCCGGAAAAATTCAAATTCTCGGAACAAGCGACGTTTACGGCAAAAAAATATTTGTTCTTCGTTTTATCCAAGGACGCAATCCGGATTGGGTGGCCAAACCTTTTTTTGCAGAATACAATCCCGATGCGACCTGGTTTGACCAATTGAAACCGGCGTTTGAGGAAAAAGAGTTCTTTTTTGAATCGGAAATTGAGGATTATTTGAATCCTTGATTTTTGATTTTTAAAAAATTATTTGAAATAATGTCATTTTAAACAAACAGATGAAATTGTCCGAGTAAAACATAGAACCACTCGGATGGAATGAATATTTAAGAGGCAGATTCTTCAGATTTTTCAGACAAAATAGTTTTGGAATCTTCCGAAAGTAATTCTTTTGAGAGGAAAGTTGTCATTGATACTTCTGAAGGTATTTCTCCATTAAGAGGTTCAATAAATCCCCTTTCAATCAATTCGTTAATTTTTTGTGGATCAGTTGTATAAAATTCAATAATGTATCCGCCAGTATCCTCAACTGACACCAATTCCATAAATTCAGCATCGTTGAACGGATCAGCATCATTGTCTGATTCAATAGCATCATTACCTGATTTAGTAATATCCGCCATGACTATATTTACAGAGAGTATGAAAAAAACAACAAAAAAAAGAGAAATTATTTTAGATTTTACCATCTGCTCACACCTTTATTTGCTATTTATCAGTATTGAAAATTAGTCCGAATTTATGGTATTGATAGAATAATATATTAAATTTTGCAGTGAACTAAACCGCATAATATAAACCAATATGAGATTCTGAACTTTCAATTCAAAAAAATTAGTTTGACCAATTGAAACCGGCGTTTGAAGATAAAGAATTCTTTTTTGAATCGGAAATTGAGGATTATTTGAATCCTTAAAAAGTAATGGGAATAAACAGAAATGTTTATTTTCTTTTTTTCCATTCGAAGCTTGTCAACGATGGCCATATCCGCCAATTGAGTTTATCGTGTCTCTTTTTGAATCCTGTTCACAGAAATATGTTTAAATCGTATTTTATTTTTAACCCTGAATGTTATTTTTTAGGATAATATATATTACCCAAATAAAATAATTTATATCCCTTAAAGAACTATGAAAATTGATTTTAATTAATTTAATATAATTTTTACTATAATATAATAATTTAAATTATATTAATCAATAATTTTGGGGTTAGGCTGTGAATTCGTCATCTTCCGCGTCTTTGTCTGCAACCCATATTTCATCAGCTGAAATCCAAAAAGCTTCAGTTACGCCGCCAAAGATTCTTGTGCCAAGCGGATTTAAAACGAAAGAATTCGGAACGAATCAAACAGCAGCCGTTTATCAAAAACAAGATTTAGTGAACGGTCACAAATACTACATCCGTTCGAACTTAGCCGGAAATGGTGAGAATGCTTATGCTGAACAATTTGAACTCTCCGCTTCCAAAGCTGAAATTCATGACCATTCAGCGCATTCACTTTTGGAACACGGCCATGAAATGGATTCCGTCTCCGGAATTTTCACGCATCATGCCGGCGATCGCCAGGAAATTGAAAACATTTTGGCATCAAACATGAACAGTGATGTTTTTGCCGTAACCGAACCGATTCTCATTGACTTGACCGAGACGTTCGGTGCCGGAAACGAACCGGATGTCGAATGGTGCCACGAAAATATTCCGTATTTCACCGGAACACAAACGGTGACGCTTCAAAGCACATCAACGTCTTCCGGCGCAAGCAGCTTTGCCGCCTCCAAATACACCTACACCGGAAAAGAGTTTGAGTCGGACATCGGCATTTACTACTACGGTGCCCGATACTATAACCCAACGACATTTACATTCACGCAAGCGGACAGCATGATTCCAAACGTATATAATCCGCAAGCATTGAACCGGTATGCGTACAGTTACAATAATCCGGTGACATATACGGATCCGGATGGGCATACGCCATTGTTGGTAACGGCGGCAGCAGGAGCCATAGCGGGCGGTCTTATTGCAGGAGGTATGTCTGCTGCGATTCAATATGCTACGACAGGGGAAGTCAATTGGAAACAAGTCGGTGGTGCCGCTCTTGGCGGTGCCGTTGCAGGGGGCATATTTGGATTGACTTTAGGAGTTGGTTCAGGATTAATGGCCGCTGCCGGAGCAACTGCATTTGAAACCTCATTCGTAATGGGAGTTACCTCCACTGGTGCAAGCCTTATCAGTGGGATGGCTGGAAGAGCTGCCGAAAGTTATTATGTTGCAGGCGAAATTGATAAGGAGTATGTCTTCGATTCAAAATGCATGATTGAAGATCTTGCCTTTGGAGCTGTTGGCGGCGGATTTGTAAAACCAGTAAAAGTAACGAAATTTAAAGAAGTATTAAAAATGGGTAATGTTCCTGCTTTGAAGTACCTTGTAAAAAGTACCGGAAAACAAACTCTCAGAAATACACCACTTGAAACATTTACCAAATCAATGCACAATGAGAAAGAAATTTCTGATATTGTGAATATTGTCGGTGATCATGTTGTTGACTCCACCCACGGCGGAGGAACAAGTAGCAGCGGAGGAAGTAGTGGCGTAAAATACTGTCCGGTTTGCGGTGCAGTAATCGGATAAGTATTTGAAAGCTGTATCAAAAATAGAGGATGGGGAGTTTTCCTCATCCCATCTAGTAAGGAGGCATCAACATTCAACCAAAAGACTTTCAACATTATGGGATATTAATTATTAAGTTATTATTAATTCTGGGAATAGCAGCTTGCGTTTTTTTCTCATTCTTATCCCATCATGTTCTCTCTTTCGGATTTGTATATATGGGTACCCAATATCTTGTTTTTGAATACTGTTTTGAACATTATCAATTCTTTAAAGTTCATTCAAAAGAAGGAGATCCGGAAGGATCAATCCATTACCTATTATCACTTGCCGGTTACTTATTTAACGCCATTGCACTTCCATTAATTTCAATGGATCTTTTTATTTCAGCATCTATTTATTTCAATCCCGGATTAATCGTCCTGGATTTTATGAAAAATTATTTGTTTGTTTACCCGTTTTTATTCACTTTTGATTTAATCTTTATTTTATTTTTCCGTCATTTAACAAAGCATGCTACAAAAATACCATCGATTGAAAAAAGCAAAAACGTGGTGAATTCGAAATGATTGTTGATCAATATGAATTTGCCTTTATGTTTATGGCAACTCTTCCCGGCATTTACTTAGCGGCAAGAAAAAATTTCATTTATACAGAGAATAAAAGATACAATCTGTTTATCGTCAGGATTTTATTTACGGTTCCATTATTTTTTATTGCGAATGTGCTTATTTCAATGATAACTGCCAGAATTTTTATTTGGTTGTTTCCAAAAATTTCCTCATTTTTTGTAGGATTAATGGGAAATTATGCAGCTGCACTTGTTTCCTTCATTTTCAGTTTAATTCTAATTTTTTTACTTCAAAGATACGTTGTTCTGCCGAGGAGTCTAAAAATTGAAACAATAACTAAAAAAGATGTTAAAGATTATGATTTGTACTATTTTCATCCAATGGAAACAATGCTGGGCGGTAGAACCTATGGAACAAAATATAAAATAATCAACCCCAACAGAAAACCTGATGACTTGCCAATCCGTTCTCAATTAACGGATTTAGCAGCCGATTTCAGGTATCTTGAAGGAGAATATCTGATGATGACGACGCATGGAGAAATTGTCGTTTCAAACCAAGCGTTAGAAATTCTGAAAGAAAACGATTTATCCGGATTTTATACGCGTCCGGTCAAAAAAGATGAATCTTACCGTGTTTTTTCAAAACCGGATCCGGCAGACAATTTCAAATATAAACAGCTTATTTGCAATCATTTCATGCCAAAGATGTCACCACCAACGGAAATTGTGACCAAAAAATACCCGTTGAGAATTTTGGTTTCAGGAAATATCTATTACAACCAACAAGTTCTGTCAGAAATTGCTGACTTTAATCAGACGTACGAATATTTCGGAAGCGATTATGGGGATCCCGTGTTTGTTCAAAGATTTTGGATTTTGACAAAAAAGGCACGAGATATTTTCATTGAACGGTTTGACCAAACGGAAGATGATTTCAGCCCGGTTCATTTGGTAGACGAGGACGGGAACGTGATTGAAAATCAACTATCTGATGTTTCTAAAATTCTGTGAGTAATGATACATATTCATTACTCATTTTTCAAAAAGGGATAAATATGAACACTTTAAAACGATTTCACGAAAAAAAAATATTACGTGACTATTTGATTTTGCAAATCATATTTCTAATTGCATTTCTTTTATTTTATTCAAGCCTCAGTTTTCTAAAAATATATGTTTCGATTCAACTTTTATTTACATTTTATTATTACGGATATTTTCATTATTATCGGGTTCATTCAAAAACACGCAATCTATCTAACAGTTGGTTTGCGGCTTTTTTCCAACTTTCAGGCTTTTTAGTTAATTTAATCATTCTTCCGATGGTTTTAGCCGGAGTTATTGCATTTTTCATTTCCGTGCTTGACCCGGCACGGACTTGGATAGAAATTCTTGAATTTCCGGTCATATTTTATTTCAGTGTTTGGTTTTGTGATACCGTTATTTTCTTTCTTTTTAATTATCTTTCTAAAAAAGCAACGCAAATGCCAACGAATAAAAAATATCCATCTGCAGAGGGTTTTTTATGATTGCTTCATTTTATGAATTTTTATTCTTCGTTACATCGGTTGTTCCGAGAGCATATGTTCTTTTGATGGCCTTTTCCACAATGATCCCTGGAGTTTACATTGCGTCTCGAAAAAATTTCCTTTACACTTTGAACCAAAAATATGATTTTTTTGTTACTCGGTTGTTTTTTACCGTTCCCGGATTAGCCTTTTTGAATTTCGGAGTATCTGTTTTCATTGAAATTATTGTTTATTTTATATCTCCCGATCTGGCCTACATCTTTTTCAATACTTTCGGTTATCTGTCAATTCTTCTTATTCCACTTATCTTTGACTTTATACTCATTTTATACTTCCGAAAAATATCTCCGACGGACAAACCGGAGATTCTTCGCCGGAAGGAATGTAAATGTGAACTTTACGTTTATATTCCGTCTTACAAAATTCACGGCGGAAACTACTACGGCGCAAAATTTGAAATTATAAACAAGAGTCGAAAAAGTGACGAATTGATGATCCAAAATCAAATTTCAGATTTGATTATTCGAGAAAAAGAACTTCATGGAAAGAATATCAGTTTGACAGATTTTGGAGAACTCATTCTCACCAAAATCGGACTTGATATTTTCAATGAGAATGCGATTTCCGGATTTGATTTCAGACCCGTAATGAACAGCATCGGAAATACTTTGTTTCCAAAGGCTGAAATTTCAAATCAGACCGTTCAATTAATCAGCAATCACATCATGCCGCCACTATCTTCAAAAACCATCTTTCGTCGTGAAAAAAATCCAGCTTCGGTTTTTGTGTCCTATTCTGATTTTTATTACTGCCGAAATGTATTGGATGAGATTTGCGATTTGAACCAAACGGTTGAGTATTTTGGCAGCAATTCGGGGATCCCATACTTTGTTCAAAGATATTGGATTATCACAAAAAAGACAAAAGATATTTTGATCCATAAATTTGACCAAAAAGAAGAAGATTTTCGTCCGGTTTATTTGGTGGAGGAAGTAACGGTATAAAATACTGTCCGGTTTGCGGTGCAGTAATGTAACGAAAATTCAGGAGCATGATACTGCCAACAAGTAAAAAATCAAGATAAATGAGAGGAAAGTTTTCCTCTCATTTATTGGGAGACAAATTATGCAACCACGATTATTTCAGGATTATTTATGGTTCATCTTTAAAGGAGTACTCATTTTAATAATTCTAGCTTCTGTTTTGTTTTCATTTTTATTCAAAAACGCCAGTTTTTTTGTATCAGTTTATGGACTTACACAACTTCTCGTTTCTTATTATTGCCTTGAACACTATCAATTTTTCAAAATTCACTCAAAAACAGATGCAGCAGACAAGACGTTACACACTCTGTTTTCGTTTATCGGTTATTTATTTAACGCATTTGCATTTCCATTAATTTTAATAGACCTTATTGCTTCCATATATCGTTATTTAAATCCAGAATTGCCTGCTTTGGATATTATGGGAAATTATTTGTTTGTTTACCCATTTTTATTCATTTTTGATTTAATTTTTATTTTGTTTTTCCGCCATTTAACAAAACATGCCACAAAAGCACCATCAATTAAAAAGAGTAAAGCTAAGGTGAACTCAAAATGATGGCTATTCAATATGAATATGTTTTCATACTTATGGCAACCCTTCCCGGAATTTACTTAGCGGCAAGAGAAAATTTCATCTACACGGAGAATAAAAAATATAACTTGTTCATTATTCGTCTTTTATTCACGATTCCGTTGTTTTTTATTGCGAATGTGCTTATTTCAATGATTTTCGCCAGAATTTTTATTTCCTTGTTCCCAAAAATTTCCTCGTATTTTGAAGGATTGGTGGGAAATTATGCCGTTGTTCTTGTTCCTTTCATTTTCAGTTTGATTTTAATCATCTTACTTAAAATATACATTGTTCCACCAAGAGATTTAAAAATTAATTATTTGGAAGAAATAATTGACAAAGATTTTGACTTGTACGTGTTTCATCCAAACGAGGTAATGCCGGATGGTCGAACGATGGGAACCAGATTTGATATCGCCAACAAAAAAAGAAAAGAAGATCAATTGCCAATCCGTTCCCAATTAACGGATTTAGCAGCCGACTTCAGGTATCTTGAAGGAGAATATTTAATGATGACGACGCATGGAGAAATTGTTGTTTCAAACCAAGCTTTAGAAATTCTGAAAGAAAACGGTATATCCGGATTTTATACCCGCCCTGTCAAAAAAGATGAATCTTACCGGGTTTTTTCAAAAGCAGACCCGGCGGATAATTTCAAATATAAACAGCTTGTCTGCAACCATTTTATGCCGAAGATGTCTCCACCAACGGAAATTGTAACCAAAAAATACCCATTAAAAGTTTTGGTTTCAGGAGACATCTATTACAATCAACAAATTCTATCGGAAATTTCTGATTTTAATCAAACGTCCGAATATTTCGGAAGCGAGTATGGTGACCCCGTGTTTGTTCAAAGATTTTGGATTTTGACAAAAAAGGCACGAGATATTTTCATTGAACGGTTTGACCAAACGGAAGATGATTTCAGCCCGGTTCATTTGGTAGACGAGGACGGGAACGTGATTGAAAATCAACTATCTGATGTTTCTGAGATGGCACAAGTAAATGAAAACTGAATTTCCTGAAACGGATTGAGGAATTAAATTATGAACATTTTAGAACAAACCAACAAAAAACCGCACATTCTCCGTGATTATTTGATCTTACAGATTGTGCTTTTTACTTTATTTTTCCTATTTTATTCAAACGTCGGCATATTATTTTTATTTTATTCTCCCGTTCAAATCGCGTTCTCATTTTACTGCTATAGATATTTCAATTTTTATCGTATACACTCTAGATTAGATCCGCCTCCATATACCCCGACAAAAGGCCGTATCCTGGTATTGTCAGGGTTCACTTTAAACAGCATATTCATCCCTATTACTCTGTATGAGCTTACAACTTATTTAATCTCATCAATTCCTATTCAAGATGGTATCATTTTTTATCTTTGTACAAGCCTTTTCGATACATTTTTCATTTTATTGTTTTCAGTTCTTTTTAGAAAAACAAATGCGATTGCGCAAAAAACCGACATGTCACAAAAAGAGGGGGTTGAATAATGGAATCTACATCTCTCATTTTGTTTTTCTTAATGACGGTGTTTCCTGGAATTTATCTGGCCACAACAAATTTCCTCTACACGCCGATTAAAAAATACGACTTTTTCATCATCCGTGCCTTTTTAACGGCACCATTGTTTTCAGGTCTGAATGTTCTCATTTCCGGTGTCATTGTCATTCTATTTGCCCGAATTTTTCCGGAAATAACACTTCAAATTACCGGTATTTTCGGAGAAGCCGCCATTTCCTTAGCGCCCCTGTTTGTCAGTCTGATTTTTATTATCCTTCTCAAAATATTTGTTATTTCAACCGATGAATCCGATGTATTCGATTCGGAAAGTGAACTCTATGTTTATTATCCGAGACGAAAACTCAGCGGCGGAAAATTCAACGGAACAAAATTTGAAATCGTCAATAAATATCGAAAAGAAAATGAGCTGCTCATCGAAAAACAAATCACCGACTTGATCATCCGGTCGGCGGAATTGGAAGACCGTAACTTAACGTTGACAAATTTCGGAGAAATGGTGGCGACGCTGTCCGGACTTTCGGTTCTGAACAATAAAAATATTTCCGGATTTTATACACGCAACGTAATAAAATATGAAGAAAAAGTTCACAAACAGAATGAAACAGGACAGAAATGCTTTCAACTCGTTTCGACAAGTCTAATGCCGCCGGTTTTGTCTCCTCCGACGATTATTCAAAGAAAAAAGTACCCTGTTGGCGCATTTGTTTATCGTCTTCAATTTTATTACCATCAAACTGTGATGAAAAATGTTTCTGATTTGAATCAAACAGAAGAATATTTCGGAAACATCATGAACAATCCTTATCCGGTTCAACGGTTTTGGATCATCACAAAAAGAGCGAGAGATATTTTCATTCAAGAATTGGGACAGGATGAATACGATTTTTTTCCCGTTCGTTTGGTGGATGATGACGGGAACATAATTCAAGAAAGTGGAGTCTCAAAGGATTAACATTTTTAATTTTCGGACTCTCTTTCTTTTTTTGCCGGCACCGTCCGCGCGCGTTACAGCACCCATTTTTAAAAAACAGTCAAAGCCGGAATCCGGTCTTTTTTCAATCATCTCAAATTCGGAAATGGTTTAATATTAATAGAATGATTCCTTTTACTCATCATTTGATTGATTCATTATTATTTTGTGATTCTTATGAATGCGGAAGAAACGGTTCTTCGGATTGCCGAGCTTAAATCGGAAAAAAACGCCATCATTCTCGCGCACAACTACGCCCGGCCGGAAGTCCAAGACATCGCCGACATCGTCGGGGATTCGCTCGCGCTCAGCCAAGCGGCTGTCGACGTCGATTGCGGCATTATTGTTTTTGCGGGTGTCCACTTCATGGCGGAAAGTGCTTACATTTTATCTCCCCAAAAGAAAGTATTGATGCCGGACGCCGATGCCGGCTGTCCGATGGCGGATATGGTCACCGTTGACGCGCTCCGGGTGGAAAAAAAGAAGTATCCGAATGCAGCGGTGGTCTGCTATGTCAACAGTTCGGCGGCGGTCAAAGCTGAGTCCGACATTTGCTGCACGTCCGCCAACGCCAAAGAAGTCGTCAATTCCCTTCCGAATGACGAAATTTTATTCATCCCGGACAAAAACTTGGGACACTACATTTCCCGGCACACCGATAAAACTGTCCACCTTTGGAACGGATTTTGTCCGGTTCACCAACAAATTACAAAACAAGATGTTTTGGACGCCAAAGACGCGCATCCGAACGCCATTTTCTTGGCGCACCCGGAATGCCGCCCCGAAGTATTGGATCTCGTCGACGGCATTTACAGCACGGCCGGAATTATCAAATACGCTGCCGCATCTCCGGAAAAAGAATTCATCATCGGAACCGAGCAGGCAATGATTCACAAGCTTAAAAAAGACAGTCCGGACAAGCTCTTTTATCCGGTTTCCAAATACACGTACTGTTCCAACATGAAAATGGCGACGCTCCCGTCCATCTCGCGCGCGCTTGAAACGGAACAACCGGCAGTAACCGTCCCCGAAGACATTCGTGTCCGCGCCAAAAAAGCATTGGACAGAATGCTTGAAGTTGTCCCGAAAAAATAAACGGATTCTTCCTAAATTTATTGTTATTCATCAATTTCGAACAGAGAAACGAGACGCGACAATGGTCCAATTGATTCAAAAGGCAAAAGATTATCTGGAACTGATGCGGTACAAAAACTGCGTCATGGCCGGCTTTTCATCCGTCGTTGCTGTTTTCATCGCCGCATCCATTCTTGATTCCGCCGTTTCCGACATCTATTCTTTGTACGATGCGTTCATCTTGTTGGATATTTTCATCATGGTTTTTTTAGCGTCCGGCGCCGGAAATGTTCTCAACGATTATTACGATATCGATATCGACCGAGTCAATAAGCCGAACCGCCCGCTTCCGGCGGGACGTGTCAGCTTAACCGAAGCCGTTTATTTGGCGATCGCCGGCTTTTCCGTCGCGCTCTTGATTGCGTTTCTCATCAACCCGATTGCCGGTGTCTTTGGTTTCTTAAATGTTTTCATGCTGATTTGGTACGCCAAATCCTTAAAACGCACAATTCTCATCGGAAACTTGTCCATCGCCTATCTGACCGGATCCACATTCCTTTTCGGCGCCGCGTTTTTCGGCTGGGATGGAATTTTTGCGCTTTTGCCGCTTGCCGTTTTGGCGTTCTTCGCGACCGCTTCACGTGAAATTGTTAAAGACATTGAAGACATTAAAGGAGACGCTGAGGACGGCGCTGTCACCTTCCCGATCAAATACGGCGAAAAACCGGCCGCTTATTTGGCCGCCGCCATGGGAATTTTCGCAATGATATTAAGCCCGATGCCGTATTTTATGGGAGAAATGGGCGTTTACTATTTGTACGCGCTTATTCCGGTGGAACTCTGCTTCCTCTACACAGTTTACGTGCTGGTGAAAAAAGATTACACCAAAGCCTCAAAGTTGCTTAAAATCGCCATGTTGCTGGCACTGGTTGCTTTTATTGTCGGAATTATTTAACATTAAAACAGGACGAACTGATTTCGTCATTTAAAAATGGCGGTCTGCTTTTTGATTCGGCATCAAAAGCAGTCGCCATAACGCGCGGGCGACCGCCGGCACATTATCCGCACACAGTATCCGCATTTTCAAATAATTTAATCTTAAACGATTTTGAACCAAAATGATTTTAAAAACAAATTCAATCCTACTATATCTTATTGATTAATCATCAAACATTATCGGAGTTTCATTCATTTTAAATTTCATCATTTAACATAGAACAAATAGAATCGGAGTTTTTCTATGACCAAAGAATATATGCTTGGAAACGCTGCCATCGCCCGCGGCGTTTTGGAAGGAGGCGTCGGTGTCGTGTCCGGATATCCCGGAACGCCGTCTTCCGAAATCATTGACATTTTGCGTGTTCAAAAAGACCGCGATTTTTACGTGGAATGGTCCGTCAATGAAAAAGTAGCGGTTGAAGTGGCGATCGGCGCGGCCTTTACGGGCGTTCGCTCGCTTGTCACTATGAAACATGTCGGTCTCAACGTCGGCGCCGACCCTTTAATGACGGTCGCGTATTCCGGTGTCAAAGGCGGCATGATTATTGTGTCGGCGGATGACCCGTCTTTTCACTCGTCCCAAAACGAACAAGACACGCGACGTTATGCGGAATTTGCGCAAATTCCCTGCTTTGACCCGGCCACAATTCAAGATGCGAAAGACATGATTTCGTATGCGTTCGAATTTTCGGAAAAGTTTGAAACCCCGGTTTTGTTCCGACCGACGACAAGAACCAGTCACGGCAAATCCGGCGTTATTCTCGGAGAAGTTAAACCGAATGACAGAAAAGCCGATTTTACCAAAGACCCGGCACACTGGGTGATGATGCCGAACAACGCGAAAGCGCGCCACAAAGTGATTTTGGACCGATATCCGGAAATGGGAAAAGCATTGGAAAGCTCTCCGTGGAACGTTTTGGAACTGTGCGAAAAGTCAGAAATCGGGGTGATCGCATCCGGCATCGCATCTGTTTACGCCAAAGAGGCGCTTCATTATTTGGGCATCAACGCCTCGTTTTTGAAAATTACGGCGTATCCGGTTCCGGAAAATTTGATTTTAGAAATGCTTTCCCGCTGCGAGAAAGTGTTGGTGATTGAAGAGTTGGAACCGATCGTGGAAAACAATGTCCGGATCATCGCGGAAAAACACAAAGAAACCGTCAAAACTCAAATTTTCGGCAAAGACCCGGTTCCGCGCATGAACGAACTTAATTTTGACATTTGCCGAAACGCACTTCTTTCCGTTTTTAAAGATGAATGCGATCCGGCCGTGTTGGCGCAACTGGACTCGGAATTGATATCATCTGTGACAGTTCCCAATGTATCGCTTTTTCCGAAAGAGTTGGCGGAAATTGTTTTGCCGCCGCGGCCGCCGGCTTTGTGCGTCGGCTGTTCTCACCGTTCGGCGTTTCAAGTCATTAAAGATGTGTTCGGCAAAAACGCGGTTTTCCCAAGCGACATCGGCTGCTACACACTCGGAATCCATAGCGGCGCTGTTGACACAACCATTTGCATGGGCGCGAGCATCAGCATGTCTTCCGGAATGTCGGCTGCCGGCGAAAAGAAATCAATTTGCTGTACAATCGGCGACTCCACCTTCCTGCACACCGGCGTTAATTCGCTGATGAACGCCGTCTACAACAAATCCAACATCACGGTCGCGATTTTGGACAACCGGATTACGGCGATGACCGGACACCAGCCGAACCCGAATGTCGGGCTGACCGCCACCGGCGAAGAAACGGTTGCCGTGTCTTTGGAAGCCATTTGCATTGCCGTCGGCGCGAAGTTTGTCCGGGTTGTTGACGCTTACAATTATGACGAAATGAAAAACGCGTTTAGAGAAGCAAAAGCGTTTGAAGGCACCGCCGTCGTGATCGTCAAACAAGCCTGCGCGATTGTCGCTCGAAAGGACGGCGTCAAAAGAAAGCCGTACGCTGTTTCAAAAGAGCTTTGCCGCGGCTGCAAAAAATGTATTTCATTCGGCTGCCCGGCAACGGAATTCAATACGAAGGAAGCGGTCGCTTTTATCAATTCACAGTGCATCGGCTGCGGCGTTTGCGCGCAAATTTGTCCGTTCCATGCCATTTTGGAGGTGACAGAATGATTCCGGTTAACAATAAAACTCAATGTTTCGGAACGGTCCCCAACGGCGGAAAAACAGACGTCAAGTACGATGTCGTCATTTGCGGCGTTGGCGGGCAGGGCGCGATTTTGGCATCCGACATTTTGGGACGCGCCGCCGTTTTGGAAGAAATGGCGGTTCAGGCCGCGGAAACTCACGGCATGGCTCAGCGCGGCGGTTCGGTTGAAAATCACGTTCGAATCGGCAGCGCTTACGGATCTTTGATTCCGCAAAGAAGCGCCGACTTAATGATTGCGCTTGAGCCGATTGAAGCCGTCCGGTACGCCCATTTGATGAAAAAAGGCGGCGTCATTCTCATGAACACGGAAACAGTTTTGCCGTTTACGGTGACGACCGGAAAAGCCGTTTATCCGAACGTTTCGGAACTCGCGGAAAAGTTGTCCAAACATTTCAAAGTGGTTCCGTTTAACGCGACGGAGGTGGCGAAAGCCGCCGGGAACCGCCAAGCTGCAAACGTTGTGATGATTGGCGCCGCGTCTAATTTTATTCCGATTCCGGAAAAAACATTTAAAGAATGTATTCAAGCGTTGGTTCCGCCCAAGTTTTTGGACGTGAATTTAAAAGCGTTTGACATGGGAAAAGAAAGCGGGAAACAATAACGTTTTTCACTTTTCTTCCTTTCTCTGTTTTCTTTTCTCTTTTTTGCAGCGTGCCGGCGCGCGCGTTATGGCGACACATTTTCATTTGATTCAAAAGGGAACGGGGACGGTTTTTTGAAAATTCAAGCGGCAAGGACATATTTTTTGATAATCAAGCAAACCCTCCCGAAAAATCAAACGCTTTGCGTTTGATTTTCTCGGATTTTGATAAGATGATTTGAGTACAGTATCAGCAGATGCAAACAGAACAGTAAACAGCAGATGCAATCGGAACTGTAAACAGCAGATGCAATCGGAACTGTAAACAGCAGATGCAATCGGAACTGTAAACAGCAGATGCAATCGGAACTGTAAACAGCAGATGCAATCGGAACAGTAAACAGCAGATGCAATCGGAACTGTAAACAGCAGATGCAATCGGAACAGTAAACAGCAGATGCAATCGGAACAGTCAACTGACAATCAGAATGCATCTGCTTATGGAAATCCGCAAAATACAGACGCGAAGCGTCTGATTTTGCGGGGCATTTTGCTTGACGGATTCGTATGGCAAAAACAAACTTTTAGCGACCGAAGGGAGTCGTTCGCGAAGCGAACTTTTTAGAAACAGACTCTCCCCCGCCCTTTGAAAAATTCCGAAGCAAAGCGTAGGAATTTTTAACTTCAAACTTTCAATTTGCCTTCTAAAATTTGAATATTCATATCCACATTTTCATAACCGGAATCGATCGTCTTCAAATTTTTAAAAGCATTCAAAGCGTCCAAATACCGCTCCAACTTAAAAAGCGTCGTCGCGTAATTATCCAACACATCCGGATTTGACGCGTCGTATTTGAGAGATTCCTCAAAGAACTTTGCCGCCTCTTCATAATTGTTCATTTTGACCAAGATGAGCGCCTTGTTAAAATACGCTTTCGGATTGAACGGGTCGGAATGAATCGCGCGGTCAAAATTTTGAACGGCTTGTTCAT
Organism: Methanolapillus millepedarum; assembly: GCF_032594115.1. Classification (NCBI taxonomy): domain Archaea; kingdom Methanobacteriati; phylum Methanobacteriota; class Methanomicrobia; order Methanosarcinales; family Methanosarcinaceae; genus Methanolapillus; species Methanolapillus millepedarum. The sequence goes on along the minus strand of NZ_CP131060.1, from coordinate 1,506,939 downwards.
TGCTGCCCTTTTTAGCGTAAACGATGCCGAGCATATTCGTGATTTCGTAGTGGAACGGATCAATGTTTTGCGCTTTTGACAAAAGAACGATGGCTTCATCCAAAGCGGCCGGATATTGAATGGCGGACGCTAACTTTAATTTTCCGATTTCTTCGTACACCGGAATGAACGCCGGATCCATTTGAGAAACATAAGTGAAAGCGGCCAACGCCTTTTCCGGCTCGTTTAACCGGAGATGAATTTTACCGATTTCATAGCGGACGCTCAAATTCTCAGGCTCGGCCGCGACAATTTTGTCAAAGACAGAAAGAGCCTTTTCCAACGAATCGAACGTATTGATTTTGGACAACACAAATCCGAGCTGAATTCGGGCATTCATGAAATTAGGGTCTAACTCAATGACTTTTTCAAAAGACGATACCGCTTTTTGAAGCTTCCCGGTCGCGTTTTGCATCAATCCCAAATAATAATAAACGCCGGCATCGTTGGGGCTGATCAGAAGTTCTTTTTCCAAAACTTCTTCCGATTTTTCAAAAGCGCCCATCTTCATAAACGCAAACGATTGGTAACTGTAAAGCCGGCGAAGGTCTTCCTGCCGGAGTTTCGTCTCATCGTCTTTCCCAAAAAGCGTGCCTTCGCGGTCTTCTTCATTGCCTTCGGCGACAAAACCTTCAAACCGGTCGATAAAAAGAAGACAGGATGCGGCAAGCTCATCGTAAATGCCCAAAGACATTAAGCAAACGCATTTGAGGTCGGCCGCTGAAAATAAAAACGGATCCGCGTTAAGAGCCCGGTCAAAATACGCAATCGCGTCATTCAACTTCTTTTGCCGGGAGAGAATGAATCCTTTGGAATACAAATATTCGGCATTCTCCGGATCGAATTTTAAGGCTTTTTCAACCGACGCCATCGCTTTGTCAAACTGACCGGCCTGTTCTTCCAAAACCGCTTTTTGATTCCAAAAAACATGGTCTTTCGGATAGCGGATTAAAATTTCTTCGTAACATTCGATTGCCTTATCATATGCGTTCAACTGGACATACGTATACGCCAAGCTTTCCCATGCCTTTTTAAATTTCGGCATTTCCTTTGAAAGCTGCGCAAAAATGTCTCCCGCTTCCTTGTACCGGCCGTCCAGCAGAAGCGTTCTTCCTTGCTCAAAGCGATTATCCGGTTGACTCATTTTTGAAAACCTTTTTCAATTGTCAATAAAACCGCGCCGTAAAACAAACAGACCACGATTTATAAACGTTTTTTATTTCCTTTGCTTTGAATTCTCAGAGGATGGAAATATGAATGGAATATTAAATATGGATTCTGAATATGGATTCAAATGTATAAGTAAATGTATGAATGCACAGGCAAACAAGATTGATAAATATTTTTGTCTAAATATTTGATTTTATTTTGCATCGGACACGGGATTGAATCATAAAACAGATGTTGAAAAATCTGTTTTAAAAAATTATAGAGGAAAGGGACGTAACACAAGGTTTTTATTTTTTGACTTTCCTCTTTGATAGGTTTCGCATAATTTGTAACTGAATCTCTATTCCTTACAATTTCATACTTATCAATCTTAATCTTATCATGATGTCCGAGTCCTCCGGATTAAGACGAGTTGGTGATTTTTTTGGTCAAAAGAGCACTTATCAGTGTTTCCGATAAAACAGGTATCGTTGATTTTACAAAAACGTTGGTTGCGCACAATTTTGAAATCATTTCAACCGGCGGAACAGCAAAAACACTTCGAGACGCCGGCATTTCAGTCATGGACGTTTCCGAAATTACCGGGTTTCCCGAAATGATGGACGGACGCGTCAAAACCCTTCATCCGAAAATTCATGGCGCACTTCTCTATTTGAGAGATAATCCGGTTCATGCGGCGCAAGCTATGGCTCAGGGAATTGCCGCCATTGACATGGTCGTCGTCAATCTCTATCCGTTCCGGGAAACGGTGGCCAAAGAGGGTGTGACGCTGGAAGACGCCGTTGAAAATATTGATATTGGCGGACCGTCGCTTCTTCGGGCGGCGGCGAAAAATTACAAATTTGTGACCGTTGTGTGCGACCCGTCCGATTATTCCAAAATCAAAAAGGAATTGGAAGAAAACGCGGGTAACGTTTCTCTCCCGGTCAAAGAAAAAATGATGGTGAAAGCCTTCCGTCACACCGCTGATTATGACGGCGCGATTGACACCTATCTGAGCCGGACGCTTCTTGATGAAAAGGTGAAACGTTTCTCTTTTGTCGGCGGAACCAAACTCCGCTACGGTGAAAACTGGCATCAGGAAGCTTCATTTTATAAAGACACGCGTTGCGCCGGACCGAGCTTGTCCAACGCGACTCAGCTTCACGGGAAGGAACTCTCCTACAACAATTATATCGACATCGATAACGCCCTTTTAACGCTCAAAGATCTGAGCAGCAAGAACCCGAGCGTCGTGATTGTGAAACACAACAACCCGTGCGGCCTTGCCACCGGAAAAACACTCAAATCCGCCTTTTTGGCGGCTTGGGACGGCGATCCGGTTTCGGCATTCGGAAGCATCATTTGCGTCAACCGGATTTTTGACGTTGAAACGGCAAAGTGTTTGGACAAAAAATTTATTGAAATCATTGTCGCTCCCGGCTTTGAACCCGAAGCCTTAGAAATTCTGAAAAAGAAAAGCGAAAGCCTTCGCCTTTTGGAACTCAAAGGATTTGACAAAGCGTTTGACAACAAATTCGTGTATAAACACGTCACCGGCGGACTTCTTGAACAAAACCGCGACATCGGTCTTTTTGAAAAATGGGACCTTGTCACCCAAGAAAAATTCCCGGACGCCAAAAAAGGCGTTTCCGAATTTGCGATGAGCGCCTGCAAATGTATTAAATCAAATTCAATTTCAATCGCTTACGAATATGAACCGGGATATTACATGCTTCTCGGCATGGGCGCCGGACAGCCGAATCGCGTGGATTCCATCCGAAAACTCGGCGCGCCCAAAGCCTACGACAATTTAAAAACCATGTACGAACGGATGAATGCAGAAAACCCGATGACGATCACGCTTGAAGAATATCAAAAACAAGTGATTTCGGAATGTGTGATGGCGTCAGACGCCTTTTTCCCGTTTGACGACAGCGTCATTTTCGCAAGCGAAGCGGGACTCAAATACATTTTGTCGCCGGGCGGGTCCATCCGCGACGACGAAGTGATTGCAACCGCCAACCGTCTCGGCGTTGCCATGGTCTTTACCGGCATGCGGCATTTCCTGCATTAACTTTTCTTTTTTCACTTTTCTTTTTTTGAGTTTGCGACGACGCGCGCGTTACAGCGACACTTTTTCGTTTAGATTTTAAGATTGATGCTCCCTTTTTGAGTTCAAAAAAACCGAAATTCGTTCGTGAATTACTATTTATACATCAAGGATGTTTTCAGAGCCACGATTTTAAAGTTATTTTTATAAAAAATTTAGGGTCATGATAAGAACACAAATATAATTTGGTGTTCAAATCATGCTCAAGAATATGAAAAACAAATATGTCAATCGTTCAAAAATTTCTGAAGCAAAATTTCGTCAAATTGTCAAGCTTTTTGCTTTGGATCTGGATGCAACACAAATATCCCAAATTGTTGGAGTCAGCCGTATTACGATCAACCGATACCTCATGGCAATCCGCGAGCGGATTGCCGAATTCTGTAAATTGGAATCTCCCTTCCAAGGAGAAATTGAAGTTGATGAGTCATACTTTGGCCCGAAACGTGTAAAGGGAAAGAGAGGACGCGGCGCCGGCAATAAAACGATTGTATTTGGATTGGTGAAACGGCAAGGGAAGGTTTACACAGAAATTGTTCCGGATTGTTCTAAATCCACATTACAATCTATCATTAAAGGAAAAGTTGATCTTGATAGCGTTATTTATTCCGACAACTGGCATGGATATGATGGATTAGTTGATGTGGGATATGATAAACACTATCGAGTAGATCATGGCAAATATGAATTCGTCAATGGAAGAAGTCACATTAATGGGATTGAGGGATTCTGGGGATTCTCCAAAACCAGGATGAGTAAATACAGAGGAATTGATAAAAGATACTTTAATCTTTACTTGAAGGAATGTGAATTTAGGTATAATTATAGGAATGAGGATTTATATCTTAAAATCCTAAAAATTGTCAGAGAAAATCCTCTATTCTTATCATGACCCAAAATTTATAAGCAACATACTCATTCACAATTTTACACAATTTTACTGTTTTGATTCCTATGACCGACAAATTTGAAATGATGGAAACCGGAAGCGTTAAAAAAGCGCTGGCATGGCTTGCCGCGCCGGCCATTGTTTCTTTAACAATTCAAACGCTTTACGGCTTTGTCGACACTGTTTTTGTCGGACGCGGTCTTGGCGCCGACAGCGTTCTTGGTCTGGGGGCGCTCACCATCGCGTTTCCGATTGCGTATCTGGTGGTCGCCGCGTCGTCCGGCGTCGGTGTCGGCGGTTCATCTTACATTTCCCGCGGATTCGGCGCCAAAGACGAAGAACGCGTCAAAAAAGGCATCGGAAACATGATTATTTTAGGACTTTTGGTCAGCCTGATCTTTACGCTGGTTGGATTTTTCTTATTGGACCCGACGCTGAGATTATTCGGGGCAACGGATACAATTCTCCCGTTTGCGAAAGATTACATGTATTGGATTTTGATCGGCTGCGTTTTTCAAGTGCTGACCATCACACTGACCGCGATTGTGATGGCGGAAGGAAACGCCACATATATTATGGGCATGTATCTGGTATCCAGCTTGACCAATATTGTTTTGGATTATGTTTTTATATTCATTTTCGATTGGGGAATCGCGGGCGCCGCCATTGCGACTGTCATTGCTCAAATCCTCAACTTTTTGATTTTGGTCTTTTACATGTATCGGGTGAGCAGTTTAAAATTCAGTTTGCGCTGGGTTGTGTTTGACCGGCACGTGTCTTCTGACATCGTTAAAATCGGTGTCTCTGAATTTATTCGGGAAGGATCGCTCACGCTTATGTTTATTATCGTCAACCGGAACTTAGTCATTTACGGCGGCGATGTCTCCATCGCGATTTTCGGTCTCATCAACCGCATTTTCGGCGTCGTTATTATTCCGGTTATCGGTATTGTTCAGGGAATGATTCCGCTGACGGGATACAATTACGGCGCCAAAAACTTTTCCCGGGTGCGGGAAATTTTCAAAACCGCCGCCATTTGGGCTGTTGTCGGCAGCTTGGTTTTGGGTGTTGTCAGCTACATCTTTACCGCCGAGATATTTGCCCTATTTACAACTGATTTGCCGCTCATTGAAGAGGCGGTGATCGCTTATTGGCTGGCCGACCTCAGCATTCCGATTGTCGCGTTTGCCATTGTCGGATCGGCTTTTTTGCAGGCGCTTGGGAAAGCCAAAGAATCATTTTTGCTGACCATTGCGCGCCAGATTTTTATTTTGCCGGTTTTGACCGTGATTCCGATTTATATGGGACTCACCGGCGTTTGGGTGTCTTTTCCGGTTGTGGATACGATGACGGGAATTTTGACATTGTGGTTTGTTTTCCGCCAATTGAACGTGTTGAAAAAAGAAGAAGAAAAATATGCGGCGAAAAAGGCCGCTGTTGTCTAATGCTTAAATTTTGGTTTTTATGACCATGTTAAAAGTTTATTTTTGAATTGAATCTCATTTTCAACTCTTTGTCGGAAGTTATCTTCCATACCAACCATGTTCTTCAACCCATTGATATTGCGTTCCGTTAATCAGCGACAACAGATATCCTTCTTTATAGACCCGAATTTCTTCATTGTAAAAGATATCGCCCCTATGATTCAACTTTCCCCATGGCGTGATGATAACATAATGTTCCGGCCCAATGTCTTTGTGAAGACCGTCGTCTTCTGCCAAATACAAAAACAATTCATCCCCTTTCGAAAAATCATCCGGATTCAAACCATCAATGTAATACTGTTGAATTTGGTCAACCGTTCCGCCGGGCAAACGGATAATAATTTCATTCGAATTAGACGTCCCCTTGTAAACGTTTTCAATTGAAAAAACGATGTCTGTGTAAATTGTATCTGTCGGGAACGGACCAAGTCCTTCAATGACGTTTCCTTTTGAATCAATGGACTGCACAACTAAAATCGGATTGCCGTTTTCATCCGTGGAGTTGGAAACAGTCACATTTTCCGGCTGCTTTCCATCAACGGTCGTCCATTTGGATTCATGGACGTCGGCCACTTTTCCGAAAACGATCAGATCGCTTTGTTCGGTTAAAGAACCGGGCGGCGTATAAATCATAAAAGTGATATTCGAAATCACCGTCGCCACCGGGTTTGAAGATACGGATGATCCGGCCGTCTGTTTCTGAGAAGGTGCGTTCAAAGATTCGGAATTTGCCAAAGCATAGCCTGCAAAAAAACTCAATAAAAGCAGAACACAAACAAAAACCGCAATAAGCAGATTTTTTTGAGTCATATCAGTCACCACATAAGAGTTATGGCGCCCATATTATAAAAACGGTTTTCAAAACAGTATTTAAATTTATTCTTTTTGAAAATTTCGAAACTGATTTATAAGACAGACGCATCCCACTAAATATCCAAAATTTTTAACGTAGGGGAAAGGAAAGATGATTCAGATTAAAGCAAAAGATTACATTTCGGAAGGGTTTTCATACAGTGATGGTGAAGTTATTCAATCGGCTGTTGATCAAATATTGGACAAAGGAGAATCTGTTGCCATTGATTTTTCAAATATTGACTCATATACAGCATTATTTTTTAAAATTGCATTGATCAGACATTTGGGCTCGATGACACCTGATGAATATGAATCAAAAATAAAAGTTGAAAACTTGTCGGAGTTGGGTAATCTCGTGTACAATCAGTGTTATCGGACTGCTGTTAAATTTTACCGTTTGACCCCCGAAGAACAAGAGATACACACACAATGTATTCGGGAAATGATGGAAGATTTGGGGGTTTCCGAATGATTTATCAAATTCCATTCCGTGGAACAGTTGACCCAAAAGAGAAATATTTTATTGATGCAAATGTTCTTTTATTTTTGTATGGATGACGATCAATTACAGAATGAAAACAAAATTAAAATTTATTCGGAATTTATGAAATATTTAAAGAACAATGGAAATCCATTGTTTATCTCATCTTTAAATCTTCAAGAAGTATTGCATGTTGTTGAAAAAAAAGAATATGAAAATTATTGCAAAGAAAATCACTGTAAAATCAAATTGAAACGCTACCGCCGTAATCATCGTGAGAGAAAAGAACTCAAAATGAAATTGGGATCAATTCTTCAACAAATCGTTCAAAATTATTCCGTTGAAGGCGATTCGGTTGAAATCGAAGATATTGAAGCGTTTGTTTCAAGTTTTGACACCCACCTGTATGATCCGATTGATTTTTTCGCCGTAGATTCAAGATGCAGCCGAAATTGTTTCAATTACATAACAGACGATTCCGATTTCAAAAAGAATCTGAACTTCAACATGAACCCGAATGTGAATTTATACACATGTGGCGAACCGTCATCATAAACGGAACATAAAAATAAAAACAGAGCGAAACAACTCTAAGAAAACATTTCAAATTTAAATTCAAAGAAACATTCAAATTCTTTGGTTTCTCTTTTTTACGCATGACAAATATTGTGAATTCAAAAAATAATTTTTCTAAAAAATCCCCGCTTCTCCTCATGATTTTGGACGGCTGGGGTTTTAAATCCGCTCATTTCGGAAACGCGGTCGCCGCCGCCAATACGCCGAACTTGGATTTTTTTGAAAAGCATTACCCGACTTGTCTTTGCGAAGCGTCCGGAACCGCCGTCGGCCTTCCGGCCGGCCAGATGGGAAATTCCGAAGTCGGTCACCTCAACATGGGCGCCGGACGTGTGATTTATCAGGATTTGACGCTGATTAACAAGGAAATTGAAGAAGGAACTTTTTTCAAAAACCCGACGCTTCTGTCGGCAGTCGAAAACGCCAAAATGAAAAAGTCGGCGCTTCATTTGATGGGACTTGTATCTTACGGCGGCGTTCACAGCAACCTGAACCATTTAAAGGCACTGCTTCTCCTTGCGAAAAGAGAAGGATTAGACCGCGTCTTTGTTCACGCCTTTTTGGATGGACGGGACGTGGCGCCAAAATCCGCCATGGCTGACCTTTCAGATTTGGAAGAATTCATGAAACGGGAAAATATCGGACAACTTTCCACCGTCATGGGACGGTATTACGCGATGGACCGCGACAAACGCTGGGAACGGACGCAAGCGGCATATGATGTTCTGACCGGAAATCCGGCGGCGAACAGTCCAGTAGAAGTTGTTTATACGCAAGATTGGAGATCCGCGCTTCAAAAGTCGTTTGAGAAAGGTGAAACGGACGAATTCGTGAAACCGATCGTACTTATGGAAAACGAAAAACGTATCAGCATTATTTCCGATAACGATTCCGTGATTTTCTTTAACTTCCGTCCGGACCGTGCGCGCCAACTGACATATGCGATGACGCTTCCGGACAACAAATTTTCCGGATTTGTTCGCAAAACCCGGCCGGATGTTTTTTTCGTGTGCATGACGCAATACGACGAAGAACTTGACATCCCGATTGCGTATCCGCCCAAAGATATTAAAAATACGCTTGGAGAGTATTTGTCGTCTTGCGGAATTGAACAACTTCGGATTGCTGAGACGGAAAAGTACGCGCATGTGACGTTCTTCTTTAACGGCGGCGTGGAAGAGCCGAATGCCGGAGAGAACCGGATTTTGATTTCGTCTCCGAAGGTGGCGACCTATGATGAAAAGCCGGAGATGAGCGCTTACGAAGTGACAGAAACGCTTTTGGTGGCGATTGACGAGGACAAATATGAGTTGATCGTCCTGAATTTCGCCAACATGGATATGGTCGGTCACACCGGTATTTTTGAGGCGGCCGTGAAAGCTGTGGAGGCTGTGGACGAATGTGCCGGAATTCTTGTGGAAAAAATCCTGGAAAAAGACGGCGCTGCCATCATTACAGCGGACCATGGAAACGCGGAACAGATGGTGGACGAAAACAAAAAACCGCATACGGCTCATACGACAAATCCCGTGAAAATCATTTATGTGAGCGACAAAAATAAAAAAGATGGAAAAGCCATTTGCACCTTAAGAGAGGGTGGAAAATTATGTGATATTGCGCCGACGCTTCTTGAGATCATGGGACTTGAGATTCCGAAAGAAATGACCGGGCAATCGCTTTTGAAGAAATAATTCATTTTAACGGTTTCTTTTTTCTTTCCTCGTTCTTTGACGGGCGGTTGCACGCGCGTTATGGCGACACATTTTGTTTTAGAATTTAAGAAACGGGGGGATGTTTTTGAAAGATCAAGAAATCGGAAACCATAGAAGTCATCTGAAACGATAAACAGCTGACCCAATCAAAAACAAAAAATTGTCAATACCGGATACATCCGTCATACAGAAAACAATCCGCCGTATGGTCGTTGACAACGCCCACCGCTTGCAAATAAGCATAAATAATGGTCGATCCAACAAATTTAAACCCGCGTTTTTTCAATTCTTTGCTGATTTTGTCGGACAATTCCGTTTGCGCCGGAACTTCCGACACAGATGTCCAACTATTTTGGATCGGTTGGCCGTCTGTAAACGCCCACAAGAAACGGTCAAAACTACCGAATTCTGCCTGAATTTTCAAAAAAGATTGAGCGTTTACAACGGCAGAATTGATTTTGAGACGGTTTTTGATGATGCCGGAATTGTTCATGAGCTGTTCAATTTTATCGCCACCGTAACCGGCAACAATTTTCGGGTCGAAATTGTCAAAAGCGTCCCGAAAAGCGTCCCGCTTTTTCAAAACCGTGATCCAACTGAGTCCGGCCTGCATGCCTTCTAAAATCAGCATTTCAAATAAAAGACGATCGTCATGAACAGGACGTCCCCATTCGTTATCATGATAACTCTGATATAACACATCATTACCGGCCCAAGCGCATCGAATCCTATTTTCCAAACTCTCCACCTGTTTTCTGTCTTTTGAAAGCGAAACTTTAAGAACGAATATCAATGTACAGATTAAAATAAAATACACGGGATGTTCATATAAATAATCAAAGGAAAATTTAAATTAAAAAATTAAATTTCAAAAAATCTAAAATCTAAAAAATCGAATAATCAAAATTTAAAAAAAGAATCCGGAATTCTGAAAAATCGGTAAGGTTTGAAAATATGGGAAACGTCTTAAAAACGCTTTTAATCACGGCAAACGAGTGCGACTACCTTGAAGAGAACGCCCTATCCAAAATAGGCCGCCATATTTCATTTATTCAGGAATCCGGCATTCGAAACATCATTTTTCACATCAATATTTCGGATGAAATCAGCGATGAAAAAAAGAATCTTTTGATTCACTTTTTGACGGCGGAAATCGAAAAAACTTTTGAAAAAGCAACCGTGATTAACCATTATGCCGTTTCGGCAAAACCCGATCAGTTGAATGATTTTTCAGTTTACTTTGTATTGGGACTCGGCGGCCGCGAAGAACTAAAAACAATCCTTTCCGAATTGGTCCAAAGAAGTAAAAACGGATTGATCGATATTGAAAATATGACGCCGGAAGGCGCTCAAGAATTCATTTCCGAAAATTTATTCTTGCCGATGGAGCCGGATTTGGTTTTATCCTGCCACGAAGAAACGCTGACGGATTTTATGATTTGGCAAACGATTTATTCGGAATATGTTTTTGTTCAAAAAAGCCTGGGAGAACTGACAGCGGCGGATTTGGACAAAGCGTTTTCGGATTTTAAAGCCCGGCAACGGCGTTATGGCGTTTAATAACCTCTTCGTTTCATTTTTCAATTTTAAAAACTCAATTTAAAATTCAATTTAATCAGGGGAAAAATGTATCTCGTCTTTGTTTGTCCGAAATGCGAAAGAAACGCGCAGCTGCTTGAGCCGGGACATAAAACCGTGCGTTGTCAGCGTTGCTCGTCAATCATTCAAACAAAAAGTTTGCGCGTTTTGGGCTCTTTTGAGGAAAGAGAAGAAGCCGTCTTCCTTCGTTCTCAGCTTCAAGCCGAACTGGCGAACCAACCGGATGGAATTCCGGTCCAAAGAAAAGAAGACGGAACAGTCTACCACGCAAACGATCACGTATTTGAAACAAAAACGCCGCTGAAAACAAAATCCAAAAAGGCCGATGAAATCATTTGCGAAATCCTTCGGGAAAAGGGACCGCTCATCGTTGCCGACTGTGAATATTATTGTCAAGAAAAAGGACTTGAGCCTGAAAAATTCCAAGAAATGCTTCAAAAACTGATCCAAAAGGGAGATGTTTACCGGCCGGATAAAGGAATCGTGGCGCTTGTCCCTTAATTTGGCTGAAATTTTATGATATTTATTAGAGGGACGTTGCCGCGCGCTAAAGCAATCGGCGTACGGCAAAAGAGTTCGAAAAAAAGCAACCGGTTTACGGTAAAAAAATTAAAAAAGGAACGTCGGTTTGTAACGACGATAAAAATTTTATCTGAATCTGTTTTATTTTGCCGTTGACACGATTTTAATCACGTCGCCGTCTTTCATCTCATGCTTTTCAGCCAGACGCATTTTGGTTCTGGCGTCGACTGCATACAAAAATTTGTCGCCGATTTCCGTGTGAATCATGTACGCCAAATCCTTGCATGTCGACCCGCGCTTCACCAAATACGCATCCAGAAGCATCTCTCCCATTTTGTTGGCCCATTTGCCTTCATCTTCGACCGGATAAACGACAATCATGTCCAAAATACCGAAAACGGCTTCATGAATGCACTTTTGAACGCCGGTTCCGTGATTGCTTTGAAGCAAATGCTCCACCGACTTCAAGCCTTTTTCCTGTGCGGGCGTCAGCGTTCCTAAAATTTCAAAATGATCGTCGCCGGGAATGTATTTGATAAGACCGGCTTTTGACGCCGATTTGAGCACCAGTTCTGCCGCTGCGCTGATAAAAATAACCGGTTTTCCGACGTCTGACAACTCGGATTTTGTTTTTTCAGGCGCCACATCGCATTTGTTGGCCGCAATAATCATGGGTTTGCTTTCCTTTCGGATAACCTGACAAAGCGTGACCATATCTTCTTCCGTCCAATGTTGAGCTTCTTTGTTCCCCAACTTTGTTTCGTGAAGCGCGAAAAGCGCATGCTCAACCGTAATTCCGGCGCCGCTCAATTGGTCGGCGATGACTTCTTCCAATTTGAGATTTTCCGCTTTAATTTTTCGGGATAACTTTGACCAGTTGCGGTTCAGAATTTCAAAAAGCCACATTTCCAGTTCATAGTCCAAAAATTTCACATCCGCGGCCGGACTTCCGGTGCCGATGTCAATCGGATTTCCTTCCGCGTCGGTTCCCCCGGATGCGTCAACAACATGAATGATGGCTTGAGCTTGCCGAAGGTCATCCAAAAAAGCGTTCCCAAGACCTTTTCCTTTGTGAGCGTCCGGAACCAAACCGGCCACATCGATAATGTCAATCGGGACGTAACGGATTCCGTTATCACATTTGCGACAGCGGGCGTCGCGTTCAAGGCATGGACATTTGGTTTGAACATACGTCACGCCATGATTGGCATGAATCGTTGTAAACGGATAATTGGCAATTTCAACGTCCGCAAGCGTTGCCGCCTTATAAAATGTTGATTTGCCGGCATTCGGTTTTCCGGCGAGTCCGATGGTCATTGACATAAAATATAAAACGGGCTTTAAAGATTTAAAAGCTTTCAAAAGAGAATAATCAAATGTATTAAAATTGAAAACAAAAAAATAAAACAAAATAAAACAAAATAAAACAAAATAAAACAAAATAAAACAATAAAATAAAACAAACAAAATAAAACAAAAAAACAAAACAAATAAAACAAATAAAATAAACAAAATAAAAACGGAATAAAATAAAAACAAAAACATTAAATTAAATAAATTAATATATTAAAATTTACTTTAAAGACTATGTTGTTTTAAATAAAAATAAGTTTATCAAACAATATTTTAATTTTATTCACATCTTTAAACGAAACTTGGTGAGTCAATGGAGTTATCGGTCAATAAGAAAGTTTGGCAGTACATGTTTATTGTTTTCGTGCTCTTGGTTTTGATGGTTTCGTTCGTCTTTTATTTAAGAGTCGTTTTCATCGCCTTGGTCATCGGTCTTTTGGCCATTATTTTCATTGAGCGTCTGCTCAAAATATTCAACAAGATGACGGTAAATTATACGAAAAACCAACAAAAAGTTATGATTGCCGGCATTCTCATTGTCACGTTTCTGACCATGGGCGCTTTGGTTGTCAGCCAAGCCGCTTATTTCTCGGATTATTTTAACAGCTTTACGGAAAGTTTAGACGAACTCAACGCTGATTATAACACAACCGCCGGAGATATCGCTGAAAATTTAACCAACATTTCCGTTGTTGAATTTGTTCCCGGAATAGACGACAACACAACCAATCCAAATGCCACCGGTGAAAATAATACGCCTCCGCCGCCGGCCAGCAATACGACAAACACTTCTGCCAACAACACAACCGTCAGCAACGCAACTGCCAACAATGTGTCCGGTAACAACACAACCGGCAATTCATCAATTCAGCCGTTTAACTTTTCATTCACCTGGCGGGATTTGATCCGGTCCATGTTGGTGTCGGGAAGCGGTATCTTGACGATGGCCAAAAGCTCGATTTCAATGATGATTTCCATCATCTTTGCGACCTTGTTGGTGATTCCGATTATGACCGGATTTTACTTTAAAAGAAAAGGATACATCGGCGACAAAATTGTATCGTACGCGCCGGACCAATACAAAGATGGCGTCGCGAAGACAATTAAGAAAATTCTCAAAGACTTGGACACCTACATGTCGATGAAAATCTTGGAAGCGATTATCATTTCATTCCTCTATTGCATCGGGTTTTATATCGCAGGTCTTCCGCATTGGCTCATCAGCGGTGTCTTGATGGGAATATTTAATACCGCGCCGTACATCGGATTCGTGATTCCGGCGCTGCCGATTGTGGTTTACTCCTACAATTTCGGCATGAACACCATGCTTGCCGTCATCGGAATCATCATCGTCATTCAGTTGTTCGACTATTTCTTCATTATGCCAAACGTCGTGACGTCAAACATCGGCATCAAAGTGAGTTCGTTTACGTCCGTCATATTGGCATTGGCCGGACTGAAATTGTTCGGGGTTTTCGGACTGATATTTGCGATGCCGCTTTATATTTTCTGTAAGATCATTCTGACATCTTGTTATGAGCAATTGGTGGTTTTATATCCGGACCCGGTCGATCCAAATGACCCGGAAGAAATCGCGCCAAGCGTTTTAGCACCGCCTGAAGAAAAAGCGGCCGTTTAATCTAAACCGGATTCCAGAGGTTCCGAAAATCGGAACCTTTTGATTTTCAGTTTGCATCTGCGGTTTTCTATTTTCAGTTTGCATCTGCGGTTTTCTATTTTCAGTTTGCATCTGCGGTTTTCTATTTTCCAATTGCATCTGCGGTTTTCTATTTTCCAATTGCATCTGCGGTTTTCTATTTTCCAATTGCATCTGCGGTTTTCTATTTTCCAATTGCATCTGCCATCACTGTACCCAATTCATTCCATGGAAATCCGTTTAATCAGACGCTATGCGTCTGATTAAACGGGATGGTTTGCTTGAAATCAAAAAGAGTAACAGACTAAAATTAAAATCAAAAATAAAAACTGAGGCATCAGGCTTTAAAAATAAAATCAAAACGAACCCCTGTTTTTTTCGACACTTAGAAAAATGTGTCGCCATAACGCGCGCGCAGACCGCCATAAAAAACAAAATTCCGAAGCGAAGCGTAGGAATTTTTTTTACATAAAATCCGACAGCTGCGTCTTTTTAATCCGGTGATTTTCAAACGTATCTTCAATGTCTTTTTCCAACAAATCAATCCGCTCCTTTGTGTAAACGGATACATTATACTTCTCCGCCACCTGCTTTGAAACTTCAACGTATTTCCGAACAGCGCCTTCGTGGACCGTCAAGATCACATTTCCGCCGTTGCATTTCGGACACGTTCCCGTGAGCGGCGGGCGCCTGAATTTGGCTTCACATTTGATGCAGCGGAACGTTTGTTTGGAAAAGGCGCGCAAATTGCCGGTAATGTCGGGCAAAAAGTGGGACTTCAAAACACGCTCGGCAACATCGGATTCGTCAACCGCCCGGATGATTTCCGCCAATTTCAATTGCGCGTCCATTTTGTCTGTCATGCTTTCAAGCGTCTTGTACGCGGAATAAGCGGGACCTTTAGCAATGTTCGTCGTCGGATGCGTGTACATGAAATTTTCATACTGATCATTTGTTTTCAAGCGGCTGCTCACGAGGTCCATCATTTTTGAAATCTCGCCCGGATTTTTGAAATTTTCAGTCGCGAGATAGAACTCCCGCGGATAGCGGGCACACATATCGATATTATGCGCTTCCTTGTCAATTTCATTTGGATCGATCCGAATCGTCAGAACAAGAGGCGCGTCCATCTGTCCGCCGCGTTTGTCCGGCAAATATGCCCGGGAAAAATTGAGAAGACCATCCAAGAGAAGCATCACACAATCTTCGTCCCCGTCGCAGTTCCGGCGCTTAGACGCATGGAAATACGGATGCGCAAAGCCAACAGACGCGCTGGTAAAGCCAATCAGCCGACCCAAAACACCGGCCGACGTGTGCGGCGCAAGACCGATCACAAGAACGCCGATCAAATCTTCTCTCTTTTCACATTTGTAGTACGGCTCAACACCGTAATACCGGACCAACAAGTCGTCAATGTATTGGGTCGTCTTGACCAAATAATCGGCGCAATCGTTTGAAATCACCAGGTCCTGAACAAAAAGGCAAACCACTTGGCTCGGATCCGTTAATTCGTTTCCGTAAATATCTTTTTTATAACCGGCTTTTTTCAAATCGTCTACCGTAATTCCAAGCTCATCCGCCCGGATGTGCGTGAGCGGGATGTCGGACATGTCGTAGCGGACCGTCCCGTCTTTAAACATATAAACATCATGAAGAGACCTTAAAATTCCTTTCTCAAGCGGTTCCGGCGTTCGTGAGCGGCTCATCAATTCCTTGACGCCCTTGATCATATCAAAATTATCCCGGACACCCAGCCGTTCGATCGCTTCTTTATAAATCGGGCGAAACTCAATCGTTCCAATCCGAACACCCGTCGTTGGTTTTTCGCATTTCGGACATTTATCTTCCGTTGTTTCAATCACGCAGCGCGGGCAGAAAAGTTTCTCAGTCGTGTATTCGCCGCATCCGCACCGCCATTTATGCGTTTCCCGGCCGCACCGCGGGCAAGTCCGGGTTCCCATTTTTACCTTAATTTGGCCGGTCGAACTGTTCATGGTTTCACGGTATTCGGAAGCATCAACAATGTTTCGCGTTTTTCCGCCTTGATCGCCGATGGGAAAAAGAGCTTGCGCCGCCGGCGACATTTTGCGCATATCTGACTTTTCGGGACGCCCCATCCGGGCACCGATTCGAGACGGGGCCCGTGGCTTGACAATCATCCCGGACAACAAATTGACCGCTTCAAGACATGTATCCGCGCCGTTTTCTTCAAAGATTTTGGTTGCCGCCGCCGAATCGAAAGGCTGAATTTTCCCGTTTTTCCAAAGGCCCAAACAACACAGAAACGGAACCGGATCCTGAATCAATATGGTTTTTTCAGGAACAAAGCGGATGATATGCGGGAGCAAGATATTTTCAAGAAGAGATTTGATGCCGCAATCGGCTGCCGCCTCATCAGGAAGAGTCAGGCAAACTTTCCCGGCAAATCGGGAATCCGACAGCAACTCCCCAAATGAAGCCGTTCCGGCAAAATCCAGTGCTGGCGGATTATATTCCGCCAGTTTTCCGGTTTCAGAAACAAAAGCGGCCAGCCGGAAAAAATCATCCAAAGAAAGGTCGTGCCACAAATAATCATAGCGAGGATGGAGCGGAATTCCATATTTGGTCAGTAAAACGGCATCTTCCGCGGACAAATTCAAAAGCCGGTCTAAAATTTCAAGATAAGGAGACGATTCATTTTCTGTTTGAGGGTTCGGAAACTTTTCAAAATCAAAATCTGTCGGCTCTCCTTTTATTTTTTTGTCCGCTTCCACGCGGTATCCGTCTTCATAATCATAGATCCACCATTCGAAAACATAAGGAGACGGCGTCAACGGATGATTGTTTTCCAGAAAATCTCCGAAATTGAACAAAATCTCTCCCAGGTCGATCAGGTGGTCCAACTCGGGTTTGATTTTTTCGGCCGTTTCGGCGTCGTCCACTCGAAACACATCGCCGCATTTGAGACGGACTGTCGGTCCTTCTAGCGAATCCACTGCCGCCATTCCGGCCGCTTTTCCGGGACGTTCGACTTTGAGCTGTGTTCCGTTGGTGATAAAATCGCCGAGAAGGCTCATGGAAGCGGGACTGATTCCGGCGGCGGCGAAGGATGTATTTCGGGCGCGCCCATAGCGGAGACGAAAACCGCCCGGACGGGACGGGTGTGAAAAAAGAGGCCGCCCGGCAATCAAATCTTGAAGATATTTGTCTTTCGGCTTAATTTTCTTGGTGACTTGCCCCGGCTTAATTGTTTCAACTTTTCCGGCGTCAGCTTTGTCTTTGTCATCGTCGCCGGATTTGGAGCCTGCGATCAATTTATCCAAAAATTCCCAGCCATCCATACCAAGAGCATCGACGTGTTTTTTGACTTTTGGCGCCTTTAGAATCATGCCTTCCGCCACCACAAGCGCCATTCCGCCGCGAACGCGGTTTCCGGGAATTTCCGGCAAATTCCGGTAACCTTCAACTTCAGCGTCTTCCGTCGCGTCGCCGTCCACGCAAACCGGACAATTCTCAACAATCAAACGAATTTCATCGTCCGTCGGGGAGTATTGAAGCGAAGCCGTCCGCTTGTAAATTCGGATTTCTTCCGCATAACGCT
This sequence comes from Methanolapillus millepedarum, assembly GCF_032594115.1. Taxonomy (NCBI): domain Archaea; kingdom Methanobacteriati; phylum Methanobacteriota; class Methanomicrobia; order Methanosarcinales; family Methanosarcinaceae; genus Methanolapillus; species Methanolapillus millepedarum. The sequence goes on along the minus strand of NZ_CP131060.1, from coordinate 1,488,930 downwards.
CCACCAACTCTTTTCGGGGTTTGAACCGGTCAAGCCCGATGCTGCGCCGGACGTAATCGCCCACCAAAACCGAAAGCGCTTGCGCGGTTCCGCCGGCACTTCGAATCGGTCCGGAATAATAAATCCTTAAATATTCAGTTCCGTCATTGTTTTTGTCAATTTTAACTTCGGCAATTCCTTCAATCGGCGCCGCAACGACACCTTCCGTCAAAACCGCCATTGAAACACGGATTGCGGCATCGACCGCTTCCTGTTTGTCCCGAAACTTTCCGACTTTTCCTTCCGCAATTTCCTTACCAATCAACAGAGCGGATTCTTCACGATTTTTGCCTTCAAGCTCAATTTCTCGGAGTCGAACGGCAACGCCGGAGACACCGATTAAATTTTCCACACGGTCGGCTAAGTCCTTTGCCAGTGGGATTTCGGCATGAGGATGCGGATCTTCACCGTTTGAACGGGCTTTATCGGCAATTTCAATTTCAAGAAACAGCTTCGACTCAAGACGGCTGAAATAGTCCGCCATATCGTCGCTGACCGCTAATTTCTTTTCCATTTCCATCACCCGATTCAAAAAACAATGAACAACTCATCTGATTAATACGGCTTTTCCGATTGAATGACGTTTTAAATTATTTCTTTTTCCGCAATTTTGACGTGAAATACAATTGAATAACAATGGTGGCGACGACCATAATGGCTCCCGCCATAATGAGTCCGGAACCGATTTTTGTCATGAGTGCTCCGGTGCTGAAATAATAAAGAAGCACACCGCCAACGATCACAACCAAGTTGATAATATTTAAAATACGAACCGATTCGCCCAGCTGAGCTACTTGCTGCCGGCTTTTGATTTTTTCTTTCTTTTCCGATTTCATTGGAGATCTCCGATACATTCTTTGATAGATTCAATGGAAAGCCCGCCCTGTCTGAGAATTTTAGGGGGATTTTCCGTCAGATCAATAATCGTGGAAGAGATTTGTATTTTTGTTTCGCCGCCGTCGATTAAAATGTCAATTTTGCCGTCCAAATCTGCCAAAACATCCGCGGCGGACTTTGGATCTTTTTTCCCGGACAGATTCGCACTTGGACAGGCAAGCGGACCGGTTTTCTGAATCAGCGACAAAGCGACCGGATGGTTCGGCACGCGAAGGCCAACCGTTTTTTTACCGCAAGTGACATTGTCGGGAATTTTGGAGTTTTTATTTAAAATAATGGTCAGCGGCCCCGGCCAAAATTTTTCCGCCAAAAGAAGAGCAACTGCCGGAACATCCGCAGCGATTTGTTTCATATCGTCGGCGGACCCGATCAGAACGCTGAGCGGTTTTTCGGAAGGCCGTTCTTTTATTTGATAAATTTTTTCAACCGCCTTGGCATCAAAAACGCTCGCGCCAAGGCCGTAAACCGTATCGGTCGGAAAAGCGATGACTTGACCGCTCATCAACGCCGCGGCAGCGTGCTCGATAACGGTTTCAAAAACCATCCGATCGGCCGGATTCGGTTTCTCTTTGACAGACAACGGAAAGACAATTGTTTTTGAAAACGTCATAAGTTCACCTCAACCCGTATTTTTGTTTTTTGCCGCACGAACCCGGCGGCTGTTACTGGCCGGTGTTGTACCTTAAAACGGCAACGACGCCGCCAAAAGCCGACATCAGCTGATTTCCTTCCTCAAAATCGGTGGAAATGAAATAAACTTTGGCATTGGACTTGTCGGCCAATTCGGAAAGTTCGTCAACAACATCTTTGATTTCAATATTTTCAAGAACGGCGCCACATTTTTTACAAGTTCCCATATCCGGAACATGTTCTCCCGGACGCCACATACGCGTTTTATTGTTGTATTCGCCGCAGCTTTGGCAAACGGACGACATAATTTCGGCACGCAAATCTTCGGACAAAATCAACGTTTCAACCGCGTTGATTTCAAGGTTGGACCGAACGCTTTTTTCACCGTAAGACGCGCGTCCGGATTCGGCGATGAGTTCCTTGAAAAAGCCTTTCATGATGTTTTTTTGTTCCATCAATTCTAAGTCCGCCAATTTTTCGCCGGCGGCATTGACAAGTTCGTAAAGGCCGGATTCGTCCGTATAAGCGATATCAAAAAGCCCGAGAACTTTTTTCATGAGCTCGTGATGGAAAAATTCGCCATCCTGAAACTCTTCCTTCGTCGGGGACGGACCGCCGATTAAAATACCTTTAAAATGTTTGGGTTCGACCGCTAAAAAAACTTCGCTGGCAGCATCGCCGATGCGTTTGTAGAACTCATGGATCGCAATCAAACGAAGGCTTTGGAAACGCTGCGCACTCTGACCGCCTTTTCTTTGTTTTCCGGGAACGGTGGATGTCAATCGGCGGTAAGAATCAATTTTTTTGCCGGTCAAAAGCCCGACGGTGGCCTCTCTCCGGTCCAAAACCAAAAGTCCGAACGTTCCTTTTTCCTTTAACATTTCCTCAAGCGGTTCCAGATAAAATTCGGAGTTGCAGTGATACTTGTACGTCACAATCGGTTCCGGCGGGTGGATGACATAACTTTCCATGCTGGTTTTGTTGGCGCCGATATCAACAGCGCCCGTAAAGTAAACAATTCCATTCTCCGGCACCTTGTCCAAATAGCGCAGCCGGGACAGGAGAGAGTCAATCGCGCCTTGAACATTTGTTTTGGTGAGTTTGGACTTGATGTTGGCCGCCTGACTGTGTTCTTCACGAAGATCGGCGGCAACGTCCGAAATTTGTTTGTCCGGCGGAATGTAAAGAGAAACCAATTCGGTACTGCGCCCGTGCTTGTCGCGAAGGATCTCAAGCGTTTTTTTGAATTCATATTTGTCATGTGCTGACGTTTCTGCCATTTTAGTAATGCTCCGAAAGAATCATTGTCGATGAATGAATTGCTGAATCATTTTGAATGATCTGAATAAATGGATAATAATATAGTTTTAGAATTTTGGATTAAATGAACTCATAAATTATAAACCAATCTGAAAAAAGAAGAAAACAGACAAACAATCAGAAGAAAAATGAAAAAAAGAATGAAGAAATATAAATTTTAAAAATAAGCGCCCCGACTGAGATTCGAACTCAGGTCGAAAGCTCCGGAGGCTCTCAGGATATCCACTACCCTATCGGGGCAACTTAACTTTATCAATAAAAGAACAAAACGGCGGCCGTTTTGCAGAAAAACGACCGCCAAGAAACGTCCCGACTGAGATTTGAACTCAGGTCGAAAGCTCCGCAGGCTTCCAGGATATCCACTACCCTATCAGGACACAGAGCAACAAATAGGCAATATCGGATATAAACCTTATGATAATAACCCGCCGCATAATCCGCCGCAAAGATTCCATACCTGTTTCCGGCACACCTATTGTTGAAATGAATCCCTGTGTCTCAGAACGGTGTGAGAAAGATAATGTTTTAAAGATTCAGATGATTAAAGCGGAAAGATTTGAAAAGAGGAGGAATCAGGATGGATGTGGCCGATAAAAAGTATTTTATGAAATTCAACGACGCCGCCGGACGGAAATTGAGACCCTTAATCAATGATTTTGAGAAAGATTTCCCGACCGCAACCGAACTTGAAGATTCCGACAACGAAATTCTCATGCTACTGGCCTTTTATTTGTGGAATTTGGACAAAAAGACGGACGTTATCAAAGAAAAAGAAGCGGTTCCGGAATTATATGAACCGACCGTCGAGGAAATCGAGCGGGCGATTTTGGCGTATCATGTTGTTTTTGAAAAAGAACTGACGGAAAAGAATTTTCATGAAGCGGTTCATTATTTGTCCGGAATTTTGTCGGGACCGAACAAAAAAACGCCGCGTGTTGAATACCGTCGTGTGCCGGTTGCCATATTTAACACACGCGGGAAGCGCGTTTATGCGCCGCCGGCGCCGGAGTATGTCGGCGCGCTCATGTCAGCTGTTTTTAATCAAATCACTCTGCTGCTCAAACAAGATCTTTCCGCTTCCGAAATTTTTTATCACGCGACACTCATTCACCTGAAAGTGATTCAAATTCATCCGTTTACGGCAAACAATGTCAAAGCTGCGGTTTTGCTCGAAAAATGGTTTTTAAAAGAAAAACTCGGAAATTGTTTTGTCAAACTGCCGTCCGAAAAATATTATTTTGAAAATAAAGACCGGTACAATGTCAATACGCTGACCGGGCTGTCTTACGAGACGATTGATGATGAACGCTGCCTTCCGTTTCTGCTGATGCTTCCGGAAAGTTTGAAAATTCGGGAAATTTAAAAGAGAAATGAAAGATTCCGAAAATTAAATATTTAAAAACAGATCGAAAAGACGGAATTATACAAAAGTCCGACTAATTTGCAATGACGTTGCAAATTAGTCAATAAATTGGGTTGTATTATAAATCAAAAAATAAAACCAAATTTTTAACCATTGGTTAGATGTATCCGACCGGAATGATATTCACGTCTTTCGTTAGCGGTAGCAAATTTTGATAAAAGCAAATGATTGCGCCTTTTCCTTTTTTGAGTCCTATTTTTTCCAAAATTTCAAAATTGGCGACGTCTTTTTGATGCGGTGAAGCTGTTCGCTTGATTTCAACCGGATAAAAAGTACCGTTTTGCTCAATCAGCAAATCAATTTCATCTTTGTCTTTATCCCGATAGAAGTAAAACCCGGCTTGTTTGCCGTTATACCAATAACTTTTCAGAATTTCGGAAACGACATATGTTTCCAAAATCGCACCGCTCATCGCGCCGTTTGACAAGGCGTCTGCATTGTCCCATCCGCTGAGATAGCAACATAGTCCGGTGTCTAAGAAATACATTTTCGGTGTTTTTGTTGCTCTTTTGGCAATGTTATTGTAATAGGGCTGAAGCAAATAAATGAGACCGGACGTCTCTAAAATAGAAATCCAAGACTTGATGGTATTAACACTCACATCGACGTCTTTCGCCAAATCGCTGTAATTCAAAAGTTGCCCGGTTCGGGAGGCGGCAACTCTCATAAATTTGAGAAAACTGTGTTCGTCAGAAATGTTAAGTAAATCGCGGACGTCTCGTTCAATGTATGTTTTGAGATAAGAGGCGTAAAATATATTTTTATCCAAATCCGGCACCGCAAACAATTCCGGATAAGACCCTCGTAAAATCAAATCATAGATTTGACGAATATCCGTCTGTTGTTTATTTTTAAAACCGCCGTCCGGCAAAAATGGTTCAGATTCGGGTTTTTGTTGTTTTTCGGAAAAAGACAAACCTTGCAGTTCCAAAATAGCAATCCGCCCGGCTAAACTTTCGGAAACATTTTTCATCATTTGAAATTGCTGCGAACCGGTCAGCCAAAACAACCCTTTTTTCTTTTCCCGGTCAATGGCCATTTTAATATAAGGGAAAAGTTCCGGAGCATATTGAATTTCATCAATGAGAAGCGGTGTTTTGTATGTTTGAAGAAACAAGTTCGGGTCGGTTTGGGCGAGTTCACGAATTTGAGGATCATCCAAAGACACGTAAGTTCTCCCGAGTTCCTTGTTTTTTTCAAAAAGAGTCGTTTTGCCGACTTGCCGCGGCCCGGTAATCAAGACCGCCGGAAATGTCGCCGTCACTTTTTTCAGGACGCCGGACAAAGTTCTTTCAAAATACATGTTAACCCTTCTTCACGTGATTTTTAAATATCTCGACTTTTTTGCAATGCTACTGCAAATTAGTCGAAGAAATAGATATAGATTTGGATGAGCAACTCAAAAGATTGAAATAAAATTGAAACAGAATTCCAAATGAAGAAACATCGCAAACTGAAGAAACGCCCGCAAACTGAAGAAACGCCTGCAAATGAAAATAGAATCGGAAAAACAGGCAGAGGCCTGTTTTTCACAAACTTGGCTTTACTTTATGAGTTATTTAATTATTTATTTTCCGATTTCTTCGACGTGGTATAGAAATAGTACACGCCGGCTGCCGCAATGACAATCACGACAATGCCCAAAGCAACCCAAATCCAGGTCATGGAAGACATGCTGTCGGTCTCTAAATCAACATTAAATGTGTCGGATGTTCCCGGAGCCGGACGGTTGCTGTTTGTAATCGCAATGGTCTCGGTTTGGTAACCGCCGGCCTCGACCATAATTTCAGCAATGGTCGGACCGTTGCTGTCCGTATTAATGGTGACAGACCCGCCGGTCACGTATCCGGTGTAAGCGACTTGGCCGTTCGTGTTAATCAAAGTGACTTTGGCGCCATCGACATTACAATTGACGATGTAGGTGCTGGTGCTGCTCGGCTGGGAAACCGGAGACAAAGTAATATTAACAGTAACGACTTGCCCTTGATCCATCGGATAGGTGTACACCGGCACGCTGGTGTTGTAGTAACCGCTGGCAGACGCACGGATTTCCGTAATCGGCGTGGCCGGAATGTAAATCGGGAACCAAGCATAGCCGTTTTGAATCGAACCGGTATAAACAATCATTCCGTTTGCGTTAACAAGCTGGACAAGCGCGCCGTTGACATTACAATCCACTTCAATGAAAGCAATATTTTCACCGTTATAATCGTCGCCGCTGTCTGTCGGAGCCAAACTGACCGAAACGGTTGTGGTCTGACCGGATGCCGGAGAATTCACGGAAACGACAGCCGTTTGATAACCGTCGGCGGAAATGACGGCTTCGGTAACGGGCGTTCCGGTTGTGTAAACCGGAATGACGGCATAGCCGTTTTGGATGGTGGCCGTATAAAGAACACTGCCATTTGATGCCAGGAGCTGAACGATGGCGCCGTTCACGTTACAATTGACGCGAACATCACCTTGATCGCTGCCCGGCGCCGCAAAAGCTGCACCGGAAAGAGCGAACAAAATAAATAGAACGATAAAAAGGGATGATATTTTTTTGATACTTCTCACAATATTTCCAACCTGAACATTGAATCGAAATTTATTTGCTAAATTTTAATCGTTAATCTTAATTTTTTGAATTTTGTAATGGGTTCATATAATACTTTTAATAAAGTCACTCTGCGTATATTGAACTCTTTTAACGGCAGGACAAAATTATTAAAAGATATTTATTAAATAGTAAATATGTTATTTATATTTTATTAAAGATTTTATTTATTTTTATGTATTTTAATAAGAGCAATAAAAATAAGGATTAATGCTGTGTCAAAGAGGAGATCAAAAAACCTCATAAATGAAAAAAATGAGAAGTTGATAAAATTAAATAAATTTAGACGTTAATAAAATTAAATAAATTGAGAAATTAATGAAATTAAATAAATTCAGAATTAATGAAATTAAATAAATTCAGAATTAATGAAATTAAAAAATGTTTGAAAAAATGATTTTTTAAAAAGTTGAAAATGGTTTTTTAAAAACAGATTTGAAAAATAGTGAATGTTAAGTTTTTGTTAAAAAAAGGATAAAGCCAAAGCTTTATCCTGTCTCAAGTGGGGTTAGAACTTAAGATTGATTAATTAAGTCCGCCAAGTGTCTTTTCCTTTTTTTCTTTGTAGTAAAGGTAAGCATAGGCAATGATCAAAATAATGATCAAGATAATTAAGATAATCGGAACCCATGGAACGGTCTTCTTTTCAAGGTTCACCGTGATGGTCGCTGTTCCGTTAACGGCCGGGCGGCAACCGTCACTGATGGTCACAACAGCGGTGGTGTATCCGTCCGCTTCGACTTTAACTTTTTCAACCGGTGTTCCGGTCAAATAAACCGGAACGGAGACTTGACCGTTTTTGATCGTACCGTTATAAGCTGCATTTCCATTGATGTCAATTAATGTGACATTGGCACCTTCAACATTGCTTTTAATGACATACGTGCCTTTGTCGCCGCCAATCGGATCGGCTGCAACGGCAACGCTCGCCAATGAGAGCAAAACCAAAAAAACAAAGAGAATTGAGATTAAGTTTTTAAAATTTTTCATGAGTACCCTTACCTTTATTTTATAATATTTATTGAGAATATTGAAATGAATTTTTCATAAAATATTCCAACCCAATGCATTTTATAAAAAATCCGGATTAACGGATATACCGATGGTATAAAAACATAGATAGTATATAAAAATGTCCCCGTATTAAACGGGGAATAATCGTCCGGACATAAGATTTTTCACCGTTCCGCACATGGATTTATTTTGATTGTTCAAGGCGTTTTTAGTGCGGTCATTTGTAATGCTTTTCGTGGATATGATTGGATTTGCGAGTTGGTCCGTTTTAATTTCTGTTGTTCTTCTGTTGTTCTTTTTTTTAAGACACTTTGTTACCGTTTTTCTTTTTTCCGTTTTGTGAATTTTTGCATGCATTTGGATTATGGGTCCTTCGTTTTTGCAACGTTTTTAGCATATGCGACCGGTTACGAATCGATTGAAATAAAGCAATTATGGGAAACCAAGATAGCAGAAACCGAAATAATTGCGAAATCAATCGATTTTGCCGGCTTTTTATTATATAAAATAAATTATATATAAGATTATGTTTTAATCTTTTTTCGGAGGAAGACCGAGTGAATTGATTCGGTCGATCAATTCTGAAAATGCCTGAACCTCAAACTCAATGATTTCTTCCTGTGTCATGCCGGCCGACATTTCCCCGTCCATTGAAAGCGTGTCCGGCCCTCGTCGAACAATTCGATTGAGGCCATCGGATTCCATAAATTCTTTGAGTTCGCGGTCATGCACAAACGCACGTCCCGGAATAAAAACCGTTTCCTTAATCTTTTTCATATCGTTCGGACTTAATCTCTTAAAATCTTCAATTGTAATCAAGCAGCCGATGTCCTTAGGAACGGCAACAACATTGACAAGTCCGCCGAGTTTTTCAAAAATTTCAGTTAATCGAGGTTCTGCGGCCTTTCCGGTAATGACGGTCGCTTCTTTTGTGATTTTCGGCAGTTTGAGAAGAGCTTTTGAATCATTACGAATCGCAAACGGAGAATCCAAAATCGGATCGCAAAGCGGCGTTCCTGAAATTCGGAGATTCGGATGATTTTTGGCGGCGTTTTTCACAATTTCAGAAAATTCCGGAATCGTATGCGGCACAATCCCCGGCATAACCGGTTCGTTTCGAAGAATCAAACCGTTTTCATAACTGTTGGCAAACCGCATCAAAAGCGCGCCTTTAGCGCCGGCTTTTTCAAGCCAGGAAAGCGTTTCATCCAAAACGGCGCCGTCGTTGATGCCCGGAACAAGAACAATCGCCGCATAAACGCTGCAGCCGGCACACAATTGTTCAAAAACCGCCAGCGACATTTCGGGTTCGGGGTCGCGCATATATTCACGCCGAAGCGCCGGGTCGGATGCAAAAAGTGTAAAATTAACTTCGGAAACGCCTGAGCCGAGCAAAACCGGCGCTTCTTTTCCCAAAAAACCTTTCCCGCTGGTGTAGCCGATTTTGACCGGAAGCCCGAATTCGGACAAAAAAGAAAGCAAAGAATAAAAATCAGGATAACAGCTGACGTCGCCGCCGCCGGTGATCATAAATCCAGTGATGTCATCCGGGTTTGCTTGTGAGAGTTTTTGAGCCGTTTCATCCAAAACCTGGCGCATCGGCTTAAACCCGGAATATGATTCCCGAACGCTTCGCGTGCAGTAGTCACAGCCTTTTTTAAACGGAAGACAATATTTGCAGCCGAGAGGTTCGGCATCTTTGACTTTTTTGAAATAGCAATATTGACAAAATCCACGGCAATCCACCCCGGGATTTCCACCAACATCGATCAAGATATCCATGACAGAAAAAAGAAAAGTCTTCTATTAATAATATGTGCTTGGGAAATGAAGGACGGAAATCCGCCATCTGAACCATTTGGTGCTTGCCTGTATTTTTCAGTTCCGATTGCATCTGCCGTTGACTGTTCCGATTGCACCTGCCGTTGACTGTTCCGATTGCACCTGCCGTTGACAGTTCCGATTGCATCTGCTGTTGACTGTTCCGATTGCATCTGCCGTTTACAGTTCCGATTGCACCTGCCGTTGACTGTTCCGATTGCACCTGCCGTTGACTGTTCCGATTGCACCAGCTGTTTATGAAATTCATTCATTTCATTGAAATCCGGTTAAACAGACGCATCGCGTCTGTTTAACCGGGATGGTTTGCTTGGGATTTTGAAAGAATCGGGACATATTTTCAGTGACCGATGGAAACCATTTTCAATATTTGATGAAGTTGCATGACAAATTACTAAAAACGTCCCCACAAAATGTAAAAAATAAACAAACCGACCCGTAACTTGATTATTTTTCAAAAAATGTGTCGCAATAACGCACGTGCACCCCGCCCTTTCAAAAAAACAAAACAAAAAGAATCGAAAAAAATAGAAACAAAACATAATGATAGATCATTACTATTTTTCGGCAAAAAGAATTCAAAGAAAAATAAAAGAATTCAAACCGAAAATAAAAATTTGCATAAAATAATTCTTCTGTTTCGAAAATGGTTGATGACGTTTTTTGACGGATACATAAACATTAATTAAAAATGTTTTGATTCAATAAATTGATGGTTTTGAAAAAAAACAACGATTTTTAAAAAAAATGACCGAGATTCAAAGTATTAACACGTTTTCAATTCAAAATAATACCCCGTGCTAAAAATATATTTTGTCGTATTCGCTCACCGATTTTCAAAATGATTTTTGGTTAACAAATCTCAAAAGCTTTAAGTATAAAACTTACGAATTGGATAGATGATTGGAATGGTAAAGAAGTGCAGTGATATTATCTCTGCTTTTTGAATTTTTTATCATAGCCAATTTTTGTTTTAAATATTTAAGGAGGATATATCCGTGTCTGACACAGTAGATATCTACAGCGATAGAGGAAAACTCTTAGAGAGCAATGTCAACATTAGAGACCTTGCCCCGACAAAAAACAAGGCAGTCCAAAAAATCATTATGGACACTAAAAGATCGGTCGCAGTCAACCTTGCCGGAATTGAGAAATCACTCTCCACCGGAAAGATGGGCGGCGCTGCAAAGCAAATTCTCGGACGCAAACTTGAGTACAAAATCGTTGCGGACTCAGGCGCGCTCTCCGACGCCATCAAAAAGCTCGTCCAAGTTGACGCAGGCGACGACACAGTTGTAAAGCCCCTCGCCGGCGGAAAACAACTCTTGGTCCAAGTCCCAACCTCCAGATTAATAGCGAGTGCGGACTCTACCACCTCCATGACCGTCACTGCCGCCGCAGTTACCCAAGCGATTCTTGACACATACAACACCGACATGTACGACTCCATGATGGTCAAAGCCGCCATTTGGGGCAGCTACCCGCAAACCGTCGGTATGGCCGGAAGCCCGATCAAAGGAATTCTCGACATCCCGCAAAACAACGAAGGTCTCGGATACTCGCTCAGAAACATCACATCCAATCACGTTGCCGCTATCACCAAAAGAAATGCGATGAACGCAGCCGCGCTCTCCTCCATTTATGAGCAAGCCGGCATCTTTGAAATGGGCGGTGCTGTTGGCGAATTCGAAAGACACCAACTCCTCGGCTTAGCCTACCAGGGCTTAAACGCCAACAACTTGGTCTACGAGATCGTCAAAGAAAACGGAAAGTCCGGAACTATCGGAACCGTCGTTGAGTCCGTTGTCAACCGTGCAATTGAAGCAAAAATCATCACCGTCGACAAAACCGGCCCGTCCGGATACAAATTCTACAAAGCAAACGACGTCGCCATGTGGAACGCATGTGCCGCTGTCGGAACCCTTGCCGCAACCATGGTCAACTGTGGTGCCTCCCGTGCCGCACAAGACGTTGCCGCAACCATGCTCTACTTCAACGACATCCTTGAAAAAGAAACAGGCCTTCCGGGCTGTGACTATGGTAAAGTTCAGGGTGCGTCCGTCGGATTCTCCTTCTTCAGCCACTCCATTTACGGTGGCGGTGGACCGGGTATCTTCAACGGTAACCACGTCGTTACAAGACACTCCAGAGGATTTGCCATCCCCTGTGTCGCCGCAGCCGTTTCACTCGACGCCGGAACTCAGATGTTCACCATTGAATCCACGTCCGCCATCATCGGAGACGTTTTTGGAACAATTGATGAATTCAGAGAACCCATTAAAGCCGTCGCAGGAGCCGTCTAAAATAACCAAGACAAGGTCTGATGTGTATGACAAATCCCACAGAATCAGGTACAAAATGCCCGGAACAACCGGAACTTGGGGACACACTCCAAATTGAGATCGTCCCGCAGCGAATTTTGAGTCCTGAGACCTCGGAAAAGCTTCTCGGAAGAATTTACGAATGCGACGGAATTGTCAGAGTCATGGTTCAAGGATCGCGTCTCCCCGATATGGTCGGATACGGACCCGGAAAAGGCGAAAAAGTCAGCCATCCGCTGAAAAAGCAAATTGAAGTGGAAGGACAAGAAATCAACATGAGAGTCAGCCTCGGGCGGCTCCGGATTGAAGTTCTCGACGAAGAATGTGTGGAACAAATCAGATTGGCTTGCAAAGAAGTCCTGAATTTTCCGTTTGAATTTTATGTCGGAACTTTTTTCAAGAAACACGCAACTGTTGTTGATTACGCCAAAATGGGACCCTGTGCCGATGAAACCCTTCTCGGAATGACAGATCCGAAAGCAAAACTTGACCAAATCATCTACATTAAAAAAGATGAGGACAGCGAAGACGACAACATAAGCGACGAAGAATGCAAAAGCACCTGCGGATGCAATGATTAAGAGATTAAATGATAGATCACAAATCTGTCCGATCGGTGAAAAAATGATGAACTTTAACCGGAACACCCAAGTTGTCGATTGCCGTTGCGGCTTAAGCCACGGAAAAGGCGGCAGTCTCGCCCGCGCGGGAACACTTTCCCAAGCCGGAAAACTGGAAGTCGTCGTTGTGGCGATGGGGTCGGGACGAAGACACGTTACAAAACCGATTTGCGAAATCACTTATGCCATCCGAAGAGAAAATATTCACACCGGTGTTTTGGTCCTTTATGCCGGAACCGGTTATCCCGATTCGGGAACCATGGGATCTTTCGGTATCGACCCGAAAGAAATCGACCAAATCAACATGCACAAAATGGCCATCATTCATTTCGGAAACGTCCGGAACCATTTTGTGAAAAAAGCCCGGGATATTTTCAGCGGCGTGCACATTCCCGCAATCATCATTTGCCAAGCGCTTGTGGATTTTGAAGACTTCGCCAAAGTCGGCATCAAGACACGCAACGTAAAACCCAAAGAGAAAGACATGATATCCGACGGTATGATCTTAAATATTGTGACAGGAGTCGCAAGAGGCGACGCTTGTTCAAGAGAGAAGTTGAGTGAGATTATCGTCAAAACAAAAGAAGCATTAGGCCAAATCCAATAAGGAGTTAATAATATGGCATACAAAGCACAATATTATCCAGGTACAACCTCTGTTGCAAAAAACAGAAGAAAACACATGGGTCACGACTTAGAAAAATTGAGAGAAATTTCTGACGAAGACTTAACCGCAATTCTCGGACACCGCGCTCCGGGTCAAGACTACCCGAGCACCCACCCGCCGCTCGCCGAAATGGAAGAGCCGCCGTGCCCGGTCAGAGAAATTGTTGAGCCGACCCCCGGCGCAAAAGCCGGTGACCGTGTCAGATACGTTCAGTTCGTTGACTCTATGTACAACGCACCGTCCGTTCCGTACGTCCGCTCCTACTACGCCGCCATCAACTTCAGAGGCGTCGACCCGGGAACCCTTTCCGGTCGTCAAATCGTTGAGGCCCGTGAGAGAGACATGGAAATCATCGCCAAAGACCAACTTGAAACTGAAATGAGCGACCCGGCCCGCTCCAGCATCCGCGGCGCCACCGTTCACGGACACTCCGTCAGACTTCAAGAAGACGGCGTGATGTTCGACATGCTCGACAGAAGCAGAAAAGAAGGCGACGTCATTATCATGGACAAAGACCAAGTGGCCATCCCGCTCGACCGCAAAGTCGTCCTTGGAAAGCCGATGTCCGAAGAAGAATTGGCCAAGAGAACCACCATCTACCGTGTGGACAACGTCCCGTACAGATCCGATGCAGAAGCAATCGAATGGGTCCACAGAGTGTACTTACAGAGAACCCAGTACGGTTTCAAACCGGGATCAAACAAAGCCCAGTAAGGAGAGACAAAAATGGCACAAGATATTTTTGCAAGATTTAAGAGATCCATGGAAATCAAATTCGGTGAGGACTATGGAGACAACAGACAGGGCGGCACGGACATCACCTCAAAAACCGCGAAGTTCTTGAGATTAGGCCCCGAACAGAGCCCGAGAAAGAGAGAAATGATCAAAGCCGGTAAAGAAATCGCGAAAAAGAGAGGCCTTGCCGGTTACAACCCCATGATGCACACCGGTGCTCCGCTCGGTCAGAGATGTATCACCCCGTACAGAATTTCCGGCACCGACATGGTCGTTGACCCCGATGACCTCCACTACGTCAACAACGCCGCAATGCAGCAAATGGTTGACGATATCAAGAGAACTAACATCGTCGGTCTTGACATGGCTCATGAGACCCTTGAGAAAAGACTCGGTAAAGAAGTGACTCCGGAAACCATCAACAACTACCTCGAAAACCTCAACCACTCCCTTCCGGGCGGCGCCGTCGTTCAGGAAATGATGGTCGAGTGTCACCCGGGACTTGTTGACGACTGTTACGTCAAGATCTTCACCGGAAACGATGAACTCGCTGATGAAATCGACAAACAATTCTTAATCGACATCAACAAAATGTTCCCGGCCGAACAAGCCGCACAGTTGAAAGCCGCCATCGGAAACACTTCCTGGCAAGCGCTCCACATCCCGACCATCGTCATCAGATCCACTGACGGCGGTCAGACCAGCAGATGGTCTGCCATGCAAATCGGTATGTCCTTCATCTCCGCGTACAACATGTGCGCCGGTGAAGCTGCTGTCGCCGACTTGTCCTACGCTGCCAAACACGCCGGAGTTATCAACATGGGAGAACTTCTCCCGGCCCGCCGTGTCAGAGCGCCGAACGAGCCCGGAGGAGTTTCCTTCGGTCACCTTTGTGACATCGTCCAGTCCAGCCGTGTGAACGTCGATGACCCGGCCAAAGTCGCCCTCGAAGTTGTCGGCGCAGGCTGTGTCATGTACGACCAAATCTGGCTCGGTTCCTACATGTCCGGTGGTGTCGGATTTACGCAATACGCAACCGCAGGATACACTGACGATATCTTGGACAACAACTTGTACTACAACATGGACTACATCAACAAGAAGTACAACCAAGCTGCCAAGACCGGAACCAACAACAAGGTGAAAGCCACAAACGACATCATCAAAGACATCACCACGGAATCCACCCTCTTCGGTATCGAGGAATACGAGAAATACCCGTCCGCCCTTGAAGACCACTTCGGAGGCTCCCAAAGAGCAACCTCCCTTGCGGCCGCTGCCGGATGCGGTGTCTCCATCGCCACCGGAAACGCAAACGCCGGTCTCTCCGGCTGGTACCTCTCCATGTACCTCCACAAGGAAGCCTGGGGACGTCTCGGATTCTACGGCTACGACTTGCAGGACCAGTGCGGTGCCTCCAACGTTTGTTCCTACCAGGGCGACGAAGGATGTCCGGCTGAACTCCGCGGACCGAACTACCCGAACTACGCCATGAACGTGGGTCACCAGGGCGGTTACGCCGGTATCACAATGGCTGCTCACTCCACCCGAGGAGACGCCTACACCGTGAGCCCGCTCGTCAAAGTCTGTTTCGCCGACGACCTTTTGCCGTTTGACTTCACCAGACCGAGATACGAATTCGGCCGCGGTGCCCTCAGAGAATTCGAGCCGGCCGGCGAGAGATCTTTGATCATCCCCGCAAAATAAGCGTGAAACTCAAATAAAAATTAAAAAACAAAATCCGATGACTTGAAAGATTCATCAGATTTAAGCCGGACAAACTTTTGCTTGTCCGGCCTTTTTTTGGCTTATAAAACACTCATAATTATTTTAGGAAACATATTAAAAAGGAAAAAGTATAAAAGCAACAATTTGATATATTCATAATCATTTAATATCCGAATAATATCCGAATAATATCCGAATATAATTTAGTTCTTTTAAGCTGAAATCAAAATTTGATTCAGGAAATGAAAAATGAAAAAATATTTATACGTTCTTTTGACACTTTGCTTTATTTTGACGATTCTTCCAAACGGTGCTTCCGCAGCGGATGCGCCGGAAATTACATACGTTTCAAATGCGCAAGGAACAGCTGGTGATCGTTATGGGATTACTGTTCTTAATCATTCGCCGGATATGAAAATTTATTTTGGGACAAATGAAGCAACAATTACTATGCAACAACCCAACCTTTCGAATTTCATGGTAATAATTCCATCCGGAACCGGTAAGGTAAATATAACAGTTGTAAACTCTGTCGGAACCAGCAATGCTGTTCCTTTTATTTATTACAATACGCCTTACATTACCGGGATTACACCGTCTTCCGGCAACAAATTACAAGAAACGGCGGTGACAATTACCGGCGGTAATTTTGAAACGCCCGTCAGTGTGATGTTTGGAAGTGAGCCGGCAACAAATGTTCAGCTTGTTAATTCAACAAGTATTACTTGCGTAACTCCTTTGAGTAACGAAGACAGCGCTTTGGTTAAAGTCACTTGTAACGGAAAGGAAAGCAATGAGTTTGTTTTCACGTATTCCAATCCCGAAGTTCATTTGCCCACCATCACGAGCGTTTCCCCTTCTTCCGGACCTGTGACCGGCGGCACGCTTGTAACAATTACCGGAACGAATCTGGGGGATGTTTCGGTAATGTTTAATAATACACCGGTGTCGGGAACTATAATGCAAAATGGCGATTTTATGGAAATACATGTTGTTACTCCCGCACACAGTGCAGGATTTGTTGATGTTTCTGTCACAAATCCGGATGGTACGGCAACTCTTACAGACGGTTTTGAATATGAGGCAGCAGATTATGGAATCTCACTCACACCGTCAACCGATAAAATATTTGGCGCCGCTGAAAAAGGATATGCTGCGCAAACCTCGCATGAAATTACCGTTGAAAACACCGGTACCGACAGTACGGGATCCTTAGCAATTTCTTTAAGCGGAACCAATGCTGATTCATTTACATTGTCTGCGTCTTCAATCGCTTCATTGGGAGTCGGAGGAACCGATAACTTTACAGTTGTTCCGAAAGACGATTTGGACGTCGGAAATTATGAAGCAACTGTTACCGTATCGGGAACAAACGGGATTTCACAGAGTGTGAATGTGAGTTTTACGGTGAATCATATTTATGATATTTCTCTGACGCCGTCAACCGATAAAATATTTGGCGCCGCTGAAAAAGGATATGCTGCGCAAACCTCGCATGAAATTACCGTTGAAAACACCGGTACCGACAGTACGGGATCCTTAGCAATTTCTTTAAGCGGAACCAATGCTGATTCATTTACATTGTCTGCGTCTTCAATCGCTTCATTGGGAGTCGGAGGAACCGATAACTTTACAGTTGTTCCGAAAGACGATTTGGACGTCGGAAATTATGAAGCAACTGTTACCGTATCGGGAACAAACGGGATTTCACAGAGTGTGAATGTGAGTTTTACGGTGAATCATATTTATGATATTTCTCTGACGCCGTCAACCGATAAAATATTTGGCGCCGCTGAAAAAGGATATGCTGCGCAAACCTCGCATGAAATTACCGTTGAAAACACCGGTACCGACAGTACGGGATCCTTAGCAATTTCTTTAAGCGGAACCAATGCTGATTCATTTACATTGTCTGCGTCTTCAATCGCTTCATTGGGAGTCGGAGGAACCGATAACTTTACAGTTGTTCCGAAAAACGATTTGGACGTCGGAAATTATGAAGCAACTGTTACCGTATCGGGAACAAACGGGATTTCACAGAGTGTGAATGTGAGTTTTACGGTGAATCATATTTATGATATTTCTCTGACGCCGTCAACCGATAAAATATTTGGCGCCGCTGAAAAAGGATATGCTGCGCAAACCTCGCATGAAATTACCGTTGAAAACACCGGTACCGACAGTACGGGATCCTTAGCAATTTCTTTAAGCGGAACCAATGCTGATTCATTTACATTGTCTGCGTCTTCAATCGCTTCATTGGGAGTCGGAGGAACCGATAACTTTACAGTTGTTCCGAAAGACGATTTGGACGTCGGAAATTATGAAGCAACTGTTACCGTATCGGGAACAAACGGGATTTCACAGAGTGTGAATGTGAGTTTTACGGTGAATCATATTTATGATATTTCTCTGACGCCGTCAACCGATAAAATATTTGGCGCCGCTGAAAAAGGATATGCTGCGCAAACCCCGCATGAAATTACCGTTGAAAACACCGGTACCGACAGTACGGGATCCTTAGCAATTTCTTTAAGCGGAACCAATGCTGATTCATTTACATTGTCTGCGTCTTCAATCGCTTCATTGGGAGTCGGAGGAACCGATAACTTTACAGTTGTTCCGAAAAACGATTTGGACGTCGGAAATTATGAAGCAACTGTTACCGTATCGGGAACAAACGGGATTTCACAGAGTGTGAATGTGAGTTTTACGGTGAATCATATTTATGATATTTCTCTGACGCCGTCAACCGATAAAATATTTGGCGCCGCTGAAAAAGGATATGCTGCGCAAACCCCGCATGAAATTACCGTTGAAAACACCGGTACCGACAGTACGGGATCCTTAGCAATTTCTTTAAGCGGAACCAATGCTGATTCATTTACATTGTCTGCGTCTTCAATCGCTTCATTGGGAGTCGGAGGAACCGATAACTTTACAGTTGTTCCGAAAAACGATTTGGACGTCGGAAATTATGAAGCAACTGTTACCGTATCGGGAACAAACGGGATTTCACAGAGTGTGAATGTGAGTTTTACGGTGAATCATATTTATGATATTTCTCTGACGCCGTCAACCGATAAAATATTTGGCGCCGCTGAAAAAGGATATGCTGCGCAAACCCCGCATGAAATTACCGTTGAAAACACCGGTACCGACAGTACGGGATCCTTAGCAATTTCTTTAAGCGGAACCAATGCTGATTCATTTACATTGTCTGCGTCTTCAATCGCTTCATTGGGAGTCGGAGGAACCGATAACTTTACAGTTGTTCCGAAAGACGATTTGGACGTCGGAAATTATGAAGCAACTGTTACCGTATCGGGAACAAACGGGATTTCGGAAAGTTTGAACGTGAGTTTTACGGTGAACAAACGGGCAATCGGATCAAGTTCTTCCGGATCAGCCAATGTTGTTACACCGTCGAAAATTCAAATTGAAGCCTGGGAGATAGATAAAATTGCGTCATCAAGTGGTTTTATTGTTATTACCGGCTTGCCGGATACATTCACATTTTACATCGGAGAAAAAGTTAATTGGACGCCGAGTCCTGAAGGCGGAACATGGACTTACGACAAAAACAGCCTTAAGATGATTGAAAATGGCGGCGAATATACATTTGAAGCTCTCAAGAAAGGTAATACGACTGCAATATATTCTATAGACGGTCTGTCTCATACGGTTTCAATAACTGTTGAAGAATCCGACCTTTCGCTGACAAAAATTAAGAATTTTTGGCCGGCGGTCTTACTTTTAATATTGGCCGTTATCTTTACTGCAATTATCGTATGGAGATACCAAAAAAAACATTCATCCGAAAAAAAGACATAAGAGAAAGGAAATAAAACCAGTAAATTGAAAGATTCATCAGATTTAAGCCGGACAAGCGAAAGTTTGTCCGGCTTTTTTTTGGTTTGTAAAAACATTCATAAATAACCGGTACAATATAATATTTGAGTTTAAACAAACGCGAAGGAGTTTGCGTTTGGAATCAAATAGAATTATATTTTTCATCACTGAATCCATAGAATTGATTTCCGGGATTTTTTAATGGGGTCTCACAAATGAAAGAAAATAATAATTCCGAAACCGGTGGTTCGACGCCTCAAAAACAGACGGCAGCTCAAACCATAAAAGGCATCGTCATTTTGGTTGTTGTTTTTGCCGTGATTGCTGTTGTTTTGTCACAGAGCGGCGCTTTTGCAATCATCAACCCGGGATGGGGTTTTAAAGTCCTGAACGAAAAAAGTTCCGAGGACTTTGACGAAGCGCTGGTGTTCATTTACGATACGCATTTTACGAAACCGAGCGTGAGCGGCGTCCAAAAATGGGCAACGCCGATTAAAATTAAGGTGGAAGGCAATCCGTCCGAAAAAGATCTCAACGCGCTCAACGAAATTATCGCGGCGTTTAACACTGTTGATGGTTTTCCGGGAATGCAAATCGTCAATAGCGGCGAAAATGTTAAAATCATATTTACGACAAACGAAAACTATGAACAAATCAGAAATATGTACACCGGCGACAGTTTTGACAAAAGCTTTTGTGATTTCAACGTGAGAAACGGAGAAATTTATCAAGCCAACATCATTATGGAACCGGGCGGACCGCAAGGTTACAGAAACAGCGTGCAGCTGCATGAATTTTCCCATATGATCGGATTTTATAATCACGTCGACGGAAAAACAAGTATTATGAATTACAATAACCCGGTTTCCGGAATGTCGAAAACCGATACATTGGCATTTAAAATGCTTTACAATCCGGAAATCCCGATTGGGATGCCGTACTTCCGAATGGTGGATTACTATGACAGCATGACTGTTGATGAATTTTTAAATCAATAAATCCAAAAATTTCAAAAACAAAATAAAAACGGAGGACTTCAAAAATGGAAAAACTCACACCCGAACAAATCACCGACGCTAAATCCAAAGGATTTTTGCTGAACAAAAACACGAACTGTTTTTCGGGACGAATCGTCGCTCCCGGCGGCGTTTACAGTGCCGGACAACTGGCTCAGATTTCGGAATGCGCCCGCCTGTTCGGAAACGGAACCGTCGCGTTTACATCCCGCCAGTCTGCGGAAATCGTCGGCATTCCGTATGAAAATATCGATCCGGCGCGCGACTATTTGGCTTGTTTGGCATCCGGACTTTTGTTCGGCGGCACCGGTCCGAAAATCCGTCCGATTGCGGCATGTAAAGGAACGACATGCGTTTTTGGAAACGGCGACACCCAAGGATTGGCGCGTCTTTTGCATCAAAAATATTTCCTCGGCCTGTCAAACACGGCGTTTCCGAGCAAAGTCAAAATGGCGGTCGGCGGCTGTCCAAACAGCTGCGTTAAACCGGATTTGAATGACATCGGCCTTGTTTTTCGCCGGCAGAAAGGAGAAGAAAAAATTCAGATTTATGTCGGTGGCATGTGGGGACGAAAGACAAGAGCCGGAACACCGCTTTCAAAACCGATTGGGCAAGAAGAGTTGTCGCCGATTTTGGATAAAATATTGGGATGGTATCAAAAGAACGCGAACCCGAAAGAACGTTTGGGTTTTGTGATTGAGCGGGTCGGAATTGAAGATTTGGAACAGTTTTTGTTTTCGGAAAAATAAAAACAGAACCATCAATTTATTTATGAAAACAGGGTATGAAACGTATTTCAAACATTATTTTTAAAAATGAGGAGGCATTGAATGGAACAGACTTGGATAATCATCATTATTTTAGCAATTATTGCACTCATTGGCTTTTTTACCTATAGAAAACTTGTTAAAAAACACAACGAATTTACATATTACAGCGAAGATGTTGAGAAAAGAGCAGCAGCTGTCGATCTTCAAATTGAAAAACAATTTGACATTATAGACTCAATGGCTCGTCTTCTTCGTCAATACGATCAAAAAGAATACGATTTTGTAAAAGATGTAACTGCTGCTAAATCCGGAAATGTCTTCCAAAGAGCAGCAACCATGGAGATGGCGATGCAAAAAATGTATCAAGTTGTTGAGCAAACGCCAACAATAACAGCAACGTCCATGTATAAAGATTTGAATGGCCAGATAAAAGCCGAAGCTGAAAAAACGATGTATTCAAAAAGGAAATATAACACTGTTGCTTCCAGTTATAACAAAAGAATCAGTATGATACCATATTCTTTTTTTGCAAAAACATGGGGATTTGAAAAAAAACCGCTTTTTAAATCATCGACTCAACTTGTCGAAGAGCATTCTGAAGGGATGAATGGAAAAAAATACAAATCGAAAGAGATCTTCGGATCAAATACAAAATAATTCATTATTTCAGTCCTCACTTCCGAATAATTCTCTCAACTTCTGCTGCAACAGCTTCTTGTCCGGTAATTGAGTTTTATATTCCGAAACCATTGCCGGAGACAGCGTTCGATTGAGTGCGTATTCAACCACGTCGTTATCCTTATCGGAACACAATAAAATGCCGATACTCGGATTTTCATCCGGTTTTTTGATGTCACGGTCCAAAGCTTCCAAATAGAAATTGAGCTGACCCAAATGTTCCGGCTTGAATTTGTCCGATTTTAATTCCATCGCAACCAAACACCGAAGTCCTCGATGGAAAAAAACAAGGTCAACAAAGAAATCACCGCTTCCGACTTGAATTTTGTATTCTTCGCCGACAAACAGAAAGTCCTTCCCGAATTCCAACATGAAATTTTTAAGTTGATGAATCAATCCCTTTTTTAATTCATCCTCACTATATGAAACCGGCAAACCCAAAAATTCAAACACATAACTGTCCTTGAAATAGTTCGTAATATCAGAGTTTAGAGCCTTCACGGAAGGAGGTAAAGTCATATTCCCAATCATGGTTCGTTCAAATATGCTACTGCTGATTTGCCGCTCCAACTCCCTTGAGCTGTATTTTTCACGCCCGCTTAAAAGTAAATAAAACTCCTTTTCTTTCATGGATTTTGTTCTGCTGAGAATAATCAAATTATTTGTCCAGCTGATTTCCTTTAACAATGACAACAATTCCGGATAATTCTTATACGTTTCATAAAACTGTTTCATCCGCCAAAGGTTTTTGTCGGAAAATCCTTTTAAGTCTGAATTTTTCAAGGATAGATAATCAGCTAACTCCTTGACAACCGACTGGCCCCATTCTGACTTTTCAATACGTTCACCGATATATTTTCCGACATTCCAATAGAGACTAATTAATTCGGCGTTCACCAATTTAATGGCATTAAATTGGGACTGTTTTATCAGGAAAACAATATCTTCAAATTGTTTTTGTTTCATGTTTTGCTTCATAAACGGCAAAAGAAAAAACATATTTAAATGGCTTTTTAATTTTTCAGAAATAGATACATTTTGATTGTATAAAATAAAACCCCAAAAAGAGTCACCCGATAGTGCTGAGAGTTTTATTAAAAAAGAATAACATATAGAGACATTAAATTGAAATAATTCAAACAAAGTGCTGAGAGAAATCAAGTAAAATTAAAGTAAACGCGCAATTAAAATGCTGATTTCAGCAACCACTTTTAAAAACAAGCCGACCGATGGTGCTGAGAGTTTTATAAAAAATAACCTAGATCAGAAGACATCATATAAAATATTTTTAAGAAACCTGCTGAGAGAAATTCAATATAAAAAAGGTTGAATAAATGAATCGACTGTTTTGAACAAAGATTTTAACGAATGAGTTCTTTGTTTAATAAAATAATCAGAGGAATCATTCATGGATACGATAATTATTCTCATTGCGGCTTTAATTGTTTGTCTGGCTGTTTTTTTACTCTTTTTCGCGTTCTTTGCCCGAAAGATGACCAAAAAGCAAAACGAATTGACATTTTACGAACAAGACGCCGGCAACAAAGAATATGACTTGGATTTGCTCCTGAGAGATCAAGCCGAACGCCTCAGTTACTTAGCGGTTTTGCTTCAAAAATACGATGCAGACGGAAAACTTCAACAAACTGTCGCCGATGCGCGGGACGAGGAAAAAACCGTTGCCGAACATTACAAAAGCATTCAATCGGCCTCCCGGATCATGAACAGCATGATCGGGAAAAACCCGCAAATCCCGGAAAACCCGATGTATGCGGAATTAATGAACGAAATCGAAAATCATGCCCGAAAGATTCATGAGGCAAAGGAAAAATACAATGTTGCCGCCAAAAAATACAACGAAATGATTAAATCGTCGTCAAACGACGATATTTCGAAAAAATGGGGATTTGAAGAAAAAGAAATCTTGGGATCAGCGCCGGAAGCGGACAGACCGTATTGAGCAAAACCCTGATTGAGTTTTTTTAATTATTCTCTTCTTCTCCTTTTTCCTTTTTTTCTTCGTTTGGCGGGCATCGCGCGCGTTACAGCATCACATTTTCCGGGGGCGTTGAACAGGAACCGGCTTTCAAATGACTTCAATTCCGTTTGCAGTTAAAGTAAAGGCTTTATAAAAACCAGCCCTTTTTGGATTCAGATTTTGAATAAAGGCAATTTAAAAGCATTTTATTGAAATCATTAAGGAGTTGAAGGTGAAAGTTATGGATGAAAAGTCGCACATGAAATTATGGATTATCATTTTAGCCGCTGTCTTTATTGTGATCGCAGCCATCGGGGTTTACACGGCAATGAACAAACAAGACAAAGACACGGCGAATGAAACGGATCTTGGAACAATCATGATTAACTGGTATTTCCCGGAATTTTCGCAACTGGTTGACAATTCCGATTTGATTGTGACCGCAACTGTCACCGGTGAAAAGAGCATTTGGGACACGCCTGACGGGCAAAAGCCGGCAAACATGACCGACTACAAAGACAATCACGGACAAATCTCTACCGAATACACATTTCAAACCGATGAAATCTTAAAAGGAAATATCAGCGACACGTTTACCGGCCGCGTGAAAGGCGGAACACTGGACGGATACACATTTACTGCCATGAAAGTGCCGACTTTTGACGTAAACGACACGGTTTTGTTGTTCATCCAATATCCGAAAGATGAAAATGGAAACGTCATCCAAAAAGATTTCGTCCAAATCGGGCTGCCGGACGCCTTTGTTCAAACCGAAAACGGCAACTTTACCAACGAGTATTACGGCGAAGTTTCCGAAACCCAAGTGAAAGAAGAGATCGCGACTTAAGCGGTTTCTCTTTTTTATTTTGCTTATTTTGAAATTCTTTGCATTTTTTCATAAACTGGGTGGATTCATGAACCGAAATCAAAAAATCACTGCCGCAGTCATTATTATTGTTCTGCTGATTTTGCCGGTTGTTTTCATGGGTATTTACATGAAAAGTCAATCCGCTGACAAAACCATATTTCTTGGCGGGATGTGCATTTGTTACGCCGGAATGACGATGGATGAAAAGATTGCGCAGTCCGATGCGATTGTCATTGCAACATTAACGGATTCAAGCGGTGTCTGGAACTTGAAAAAATGGGCAACATCACTTGATGACATGCCGTATGATATGCCGATCAATACCGAACACACCTTTGAAACAAACACTGTTTTGAAAGGAGAAATGCCGGACACCTTCAAAAAAGAAATGTGGGGCGGAACCGTCGACGGATTTACTTATGATAACTGCTCGCAAGACTTGGAAATCGGCGGACAATATATTTTGTTTATTCGAAATAGCGAACCCGATAATTTCATTTCCGGTCTGTACATCGAGCCGGCGGGCGAAAATATGACATTTGGGGATGGAAGCGGCTTTATCAGTTTTGAAGAATTGACAGAAAAAGTGGGCGAAACAAATTCTTAACTGTTCTTTGTTTCATTTTCACTTTCATTTCCTTTTTTATTTCCAATTATTCCTTATTCCCCCGTTTTTTCGAAAGCGCGCTTGCGACCATAATTGCTTTCGTATAATGGCCGGCCGACCGGGACGTATCCACAAAAACGTGGTGGTCCATCAAAATCGGAGCGCCGAGGCCGTCACCACCGCCCAAAAAGGTGAGCGCCCGAAAAATCAAATTTCCGGAAATGCCGTTGGGCGCGATAATGTAGTTGGAATTCTCAAACGCCTTTTCCAAATTTAAACCGTAATCCATCGCGACAATATCCCGTTTTTTCATTTCCGAAAGGATGATGGCCGCTTCTTTTCGCCCGGCTTCGTCGGGCGTTGTGATGAGGCCGACGCCGGGCAAAACACCGACGCGCCGCAAGAGATGCGTCCCGAGACAGATGAATTTGACTTTGTCTTCGGCAGTCGTTCCTTCGTCAATGCCGACCGGCGCGAAAAAGTAAGGATGGCCTTTTTTGGTCAGAAGGATGGCAATCCGATGAATTTCGTTGATGTCGCACGCTTTTTTGAGATTGGAAAGAGAATCGCTTGCCCGGGCAGTTCCGCGAATGGCAGCATCGACTTCGCCGGACATCAATAAAGAAATAATTTTTTCTTCCGGCGCGTCCGTGTCCACAATTTTAAACGGGAGAGGCGAATTTTTCGGCAAAACCGATTCCGACGCTTTTTCAATTTCCGCTTGGTTGCCGACCAAAATAACATCGGCATAACCGTTTTCAACCGCGCGCTTGGCGCATTCGATCGTTTCCGCATCCGCCATCCGAACGCCCATCGCGACAGTCGCGTGTTTCAAAACAGCAAATTGTTCAATGAGGCCGATGAGTTTTCTCATCTCTTTTGACTCAGAGGCCGGTTTTTGATCCATATTTTTCACCCCGTTATTTTCGACTGTCAAGCGCTTTTAAAACCGCATTTTTCATCACGGAAATGTCCGGTTTTTTTCCGGTCCAAATTTCAAAAGCCAACGCCCCCTGATAGACAAGCATCATGGTTCCGTTCATCGTTTGAGCGCCGGCAGCTTTCGCTTCCCTTAAAAATTTTGTTTCTGCCGGATTGTAAACAATATCAAAAACAACCGATTCCGGCGTTAAATATTTTTTGAGCTCAGCAACTCTCAGATTTTCATTTTTTAAATCAGATTCTAATTGGTCAAAAACAGAAACATTTTCATATTTTCCCATGCCAAGCTCCGTTGTCTGAATAATAATGTCCGCTCGGGCAATGTCAGGAAGAAGATTTGAAAAACCGCCGCCGGACACATTCAAGTTACCGGTTTTCTCTTGAATTTCCACCGCCAATTTTTCCGCTTTTTCTGCCGTCCGGTTGACGATTTTAACCGGATTCTTTCGTAAACCGAATAAAAAGGAAATGGAACGTGAAGCGCCGCCGGCCCCGATGATCAAAATGTTTTTGCCGTCCGTGTGGAAATTTTCAGATTCAAGCGCCAGAAGCGCGCCCATCGCATCCGTATTAAACGCTTCGATTCCGTTTGAGGAAAAACGAAGTGTGTTTGCCGCGCCGACCATCTTTGAAAACGGGTCGGGAGAAATGAAATCAAATTTTAAAACAGATTCTTTATGCGGAATGGTGAGGTTTAAACCGCAAAAACCATCATCTTTTGCCTTTAAAATTGATTTTTCCAAATCCTCCGGTTTGACTAAAAAAGCATCATAAACCGCCGAAAGACCGAGATTTGAAAAGGCGGCCTTGTGCATTGCGGGAGACAACGAATGGTGAATCGGGTCACCAAAAACGCCGTATTTTTGAGGATTGGAATTCATTTTCACCTGCCTTCTCAAACTTGTCAATAAAATGATCTCAAATCAATGAAAAAAAGAAATGAATCAAATAAAAAAGAAATGGTCTTTAAACGTCATCTTAAATTCAAACTTTTGAGTCCGGACTTGATTTCATCCACCCGGAGCTGCCCCGGTGCTGCCGGCATCGTCACATAGCCGTACGATAAAACGGAACCGAAGACGGGTGCGATTATTCTTGAATATTGGTAAGAACCGCCCATGGCAATCAAACAAACGCATCCGAGACCCGCATTTGTTTTCAGCTTTGCTTCCAGCCGGACGTCGGATTTTGGTTCGTCTCCGGTTTTTTGGGTCCCATCATTTTGTAAAACTTTTTTCTGAGACAAAAGACCGGCTTCAAACAATTTTAAAACATCGGCGTCGTCTTTGGGCATAACAGCGATTTTTGAAATATCAGCGCCTGCCTTCTGAGACGAAACAATCATTTTCATCATCTGTTTTTTGGACGGCATCTGATCAAAATAATGAGACGAAATAATCACTTGCTTTTGATTTTGATGTGCCGAATCAATCAATTTTCTCATTTTGCCCTTCGGGCTTGACCATTCGATATCGATGAAATCAACATAAGGCAACACAAACCGCATCCATTTGAAGGCGTCGCGAGAATTCAAATCCATATTCCCGCCTTCTTTTTTGGAACGGAATGTTCCGATTACCGGCAAACCGGTTTTTCGAATTTCTCGAATCAAAGAGACGCATTCCTTTCGAACCGCCTTTTCATTCAATTCGGAAAGCAAGCCGTCCAAAATCAAATCGAACCGGATTTCCAAAATATCAGCGCCGAGCTCCCGTCCGAAAAAAGCGGAATGAATTGCGTCTTCCGTAATCGTGCCGACCGCGGCAGGATAAAATGTTAAATTCCGATATTCACTCATAACGCTCAACTTTTAATTCTCAATAATTTTTTCATTCACGCTCATGCCGAAATGCCGCCCGGATTTTTCGGTTTTGACCAAAACTTTGTCGCCTTCCTTTAAATCCGTAATCGGTATGCTTTTGCCGTCCGGCCGAACCAGTTTAATGGTTTCGGCGTTTTGAAGAATGACTTTTATTTTTTTGCCGTCCGCTTCGGCTTCCACAAGCATCATCGGCCGGGACTCAATTTTGACGCGCCCGACAATTCCGGGACGCGTTTCGCCTTTTTCATTAACAATCGTCACATCGTCGCCGGCTTGAAGTTCGGACAAATAACGCGTCATTTCCCCGACTTTCACATAAGAATAAACAGCGCCGGCGTTGACACGAAACGGTCGGGACGCGACGTATTGGCTTTCTTCAACCTCGGCTTGAACCAAAAACATGCCGGACGATTGAGAACCAACCAGCATGCCTTCGCCGGGTTCCATCAAATTGCATGTATCCACGCAAACACGGTCACCCATTCCCAGAGTTTGAACTTTGGTCACGGTTGCCGGACTCAATTTTTCACAAACGCGGTCGGAAAACTTAATGGCGGACACCGACTCTCGGATTTCATCCGGGTCGTCGCAGTCAATTAAAACACCGTCAACGCCTTTTTCCAAGATTTGAGCGGCGGTTTTGACTTCATCGCCGGAATGGACGCAAGCAATAATTTTAACCTCATACTTTTCAAGCGCCGCAATCAGATTTTCAAGCGGAATAATTCGCCAATCGTTGGCGGAAATGATCAGATAGTCCAACTGCTTTCCGGCCTCGGCGGCATATTTTTCCGCCTTTTTGCTTTGGATATCCACATAACCGGCCATCGTTTTTCCGGCGCGCTTTAAGTCCCGAATCATTTTGATGTTGAGCGCTTCGGTGTAATCGTCCAAAACGTCGCTGTTTTCCGGCGTAATGTCCATGACCAAAACGTCAGCGCCCTCTTTTTCCTCATCGTAAAAACAAGCCACTTTGACAGTACCAAGCTTCTTGATCTTGGAAATATCAGCCGGATTGGCGAAAACGAAATCAATTCCGGATTCAAGACCCATTGTAATTCTGTCTTTCTTTTGTTCCCAATCGCCTTCGTCTGCTTTGATCCATGCTGTTTTCATGATATTTCCTCGATGATGATTATTTTAATTCATTATGTTCGAAGCTTATCTTTAAGTTTTGCCTTTCTTTTCCTGAGCAGCCCGCGCTTTTTTCTGACTGTTTTTCAATTCCGCCGGCTTGTTGCTGCTGGAATACTTGTGCGTATTTTCTTTCGGTTTGCTTGCCGATTTGCTTGCCGGTTTAGAGGCGGGCTTCTGAGCCGGTTTTGCCGGTTGACCCGATGACTTTGTTGATTGTGATTTGGTTGGTTTGGACGCCGCTTTTTTGCCGGAAGTTTTGCCTTTGGAGGGTGATTTTTTGCCTTTGGATTTGTCCGAATCTTTGTTTTGAGTATAATACCAAGCGCCGCCCGCAATCAAAACAATCAGCAGAATGACGCCGCCGACCAACGCAACTGTTTTCCAAGAGACCGAACCCAAATCAAATCCAAGCCCGTTGCCGGTGTTTTCATTCACGTAAAACGCGAAGGTTTGGTTGTCCACCGTAATGACATTATAGCCAACCGCATCCGGTTTAACCGTATACGAAATTGTTTTTGCTTCATTCACATCCAACGTCACTTTTTTGACAGTGGTCTGGCCGTTGTAAGTAATGGAAACGTTTTGCGTTCCGTTTTCTTTGCCGACATTGGTCACTTCAAACGGAATTTTTGTGCGGTGGTTGAACGAAAAGTTCATTTCCGACAAAGACACGTTCGTCACCGCGAAATACGGACCGTACGGCAAAATGTTTTGAGTCATTGAGCCCTGAGTGTAGCCGGATTTCGTCGCTTTGTAGTCATAGCTTCCGGCCGTTTTCGCGGTCACCGAAACGGAACCATTGTCGTCGGATGTTCCGATGAGGACACCATTTTCATAGACGGAAGCGTCCGGCACATACATGTTGGTGTCATCCCGAACGAAAATTAAGAACATGTCACCCGAAAAAATATAAGCCGGGGCGGTCATCGTCAATATTTTTTCAGGATCCGTCGTGGATTTGCTCGTCGACGCCGAGCTGTATCCGCTCTTTTCCGCGGAGAATTGATAGGTTCCGGATTCATTCACCGTGTACCGAATCGTTCCGGAAGAACTTGTGTTTCCGATGCTGTTTCCATTGACTTTGACTTGGGCGCCTTCCGCATTAATCCAGCTGTTGCCGTCGGACGCCAACACTTGAATGTCGATGTCCTGATACGGGAAGACAGCGTCCGGAAGAACGATTTTTAAAGACTTGGACGTTGTCGTCGATCCGTTTTGATTGTAGAAGAAGAAACGAACATCATCGGAATCGGCCACGTGAATGGAAAGGTTGTTCACCAACTTGATGTCGCGGCCGCGGGATAAATCAATGGTGTCGTTGTTGAGCAAGTAGAACCCGTTTCTGCTGGTGTATTCCACCCGCATGTTGTCAATGCGTTGTCCGGCCGTTACATTGGTTGTGTTTTCCGAAATTTGAAAAATTCCCGGAACGGAAATTTCGGTGCTGCTGCTGCCGACAAAGATCGAACCGATCCGGACAACAATGGTCGGCACATTGCTGACATCGCCGATTGTTCTTTTATATATGTAATTTTGATTTTCGGAAACGCTGACATTCTCCACAACAGACCCGTTTTTCAAAAGAGACATGTTAAGCGTTTTGCCGCTGCCTTCTCCTTCGATCTTATTAAGTTTTAAGGAATAGCCGTTTTCAAGAGAGATTTCCGAACCGGTGCCGTAACTCCGGCTGCTGTTGTTATTCACCAATACTTTTGAAATTTGACCTTTTTCAAGAATGTTGTAATCACTGCTTGTGAAATTGGTGGTGTTGTTCCGGTTTGACGAACTGTACGCCGTGTAGCCGGCAAAATATTCATCACCGGCAATGCTGACAGAACGGAAACCGCCCCAGTCGGAATAATTGAAGGTGGAATTGTAAGATAAAATTTCATAACTGATTTCTTTCGGATTGAGCGTTCTTCCAATATTGTTTTTAATGTCAATGGTCAGATTTTCAGGGGTCGATCCGTCGCTCCAAACATACGCAAATCCGTCATAACTGCGGCCGGTCCAGCTTTTCATATTGTTGCTGTTGTTGTCGTAAACGGAACTTCGGGACGGATATTTCTTTTCCGCGTCCGTTTTCGGGTCGGACATGAGTTCAAACCGGAGTTTTGAAGAGTCGCCGACTTTGATTTTTACATGGTCCATCAGCGTGATGTTCCGGTTGGCGGACAAATCAATCCGGCTCGGATTTTTCATGACAATCGTTGTGTTGTTCACGCTTGTGATTTCCATGGCGTCGACACGTTTGTTGAGAGAAACGTCGGCGGACCGTTCCGAAATTTGAAAAATGCCGTCAATAACGGCTTTTCCGTCAGAAACTTCTTTAACGTGAATCGCGATGATGGGCGTGGTTCCGATGTTATCCAAACTTTTTTCGTAGACAAATGTGGAGTTGCGGGAAACGGTTTCATTTTTAACGGAACTGCCGCCTTTTTCAAGGGAAATTCTGAATTCCTGATTGCTGCTGTTCACATCGGAAATCCGGATTTTGTAATCATTTTCAAGATTGAAAGTGTCGCCGGAACTGATTTTGCGTTCCGATTTTTCATTGACGAGAACCTCATATAACTTCTTCTCGGAAAGCGTGCTCACATTCGAATTGGCAAAATAGGCGGTGTCGTTTCGGTCGCTTGAATTGTACCGTTCGTAACCGGCAAAATACGGGTCGCCCAACCAGGCGATGAAATTGTAACTGCCCCAATCGGAATAAGCAAAATGGGCCGGCTCAACTTCCGTTGTGTAGCGGGCGTTTGAAGAGTCAATGGTCCGATTTGATGTCGTGATGGTCATTTCCAGATATTCGGTATACAGATTGGCGTCCGTATCAAAATAAAATCCGGAATAGATGTGCGGCGTCCATGTGTAAGTGGACGGCATTTTTTGGTCTTCGTCCCAAATGTTGCTTCCTTTGGTGTCGGCTGCGGCTGCCCCGCTGAGGCAAACCGCCGCCAAGAGGAGAATCAGCAGCAAACAGATTTTGAGTGGCGCTTGTTTTAAAACGGTCATGACGATGCTCTTGAAATTGTGTGACAGGTGTGAAACATACGAATGTGTGTGATAACAGGAATGATGTGAAAGCAAAGAATCAAAAACTTGCGTGGCTGAAAATTAAACGGCTGTCAAATAGGGTTTAATTTAAAAATTAAATCTCTGATTCGGTTTTTAACTATTATGCATTCTTTATGATATAATACTTTTTTGCTCTCCTGCTTTGACGATACTTCTTTTTTCGATACAATGATTTATTTTTCAAAAATAATACAAATGAAAATTATTTAAAAAGATTGAAATAGATTCCGGTTTTCCGTCAAGAGATGAAAATGAGGCGAAAAATAAACTTTTTTCATAAATTTTTAAAAAGCAAATCCGGCGTTTCCTCCGTTTTCGGCGCTCTTTTGCTGCTCGGCATTTTAGCGGTGGCTGTGTCCTTGATGATCGCAAACGTCTTGCCCGCTTTGTCTCAAAAGGAAGAAGAAAAAGAAGATAAAATATTCTTAGCCTCTGTCGTTTCCTTTTCGGAAAAAACAGATCAATTGATGAAAAAATCAATTTCGTTCACGGGACAAAATTATTCACTCTCGGAAAGCCAAATTATTATCGGAAAGAATTCGTCGGTTTTCGTTGACGAAAATACCGGCGGGTTTCTGATTTGGACCAATGCGACTGTTCCGCCAAACAAAGATTTTTTGAAATTTTCGGGAAATCATTCGTTTTCGGAACCGGAATCCGAAAAGGAGGAAAATGAGAATGAAAACGAATCCGGCAATGCTTTTGAAGCTTTAATATTAAGCAACGGTTCCGTTATATTTTTCAAAACATATCAGCAACTACCGGACCGAATGTATTTTTACGGGCCATCCTCATTTGTTTTAAGCCAGAGAACAGGTGCCACCCAAGTCTCTCCCCTGTCGATATTTGTCACAAAGAATGCGGAAAATCAAACAATGATTTCATTGTCGGGCCAAATTTTCAAAAGTAAAACGCCCCCCGTTGAATCCGATCAAAAAAACATCCGCTTCTATGTCACCAAAACCGCAACCGTTCGAGATCGGATTAACTATTTGGAAATTCAATATATTCCAAATAATTCACCGCCGGCGGATTTTTCAGACTACTATGAAAACCGGGAGTTAGCCGTCGAAAAACAAATGATCGAATGGGTTGAGAAATGGAACGTCGAATGTCCGGAATGGAAAACGGAATTTGACCCGGAAAATAAAATTCTCCGGATTGAATCGGACGTTTCATTTGAAATTGAAATTGTCGTATCGGAAATTGAAATCGAGTTCGGATAATTTTTTAAAGGGGGACGTCAACAAACAGACAAAAAAATTATCTCCCAAAAGCTTGAAATAGTCTAAAATTTTTTGAGAAATTGAAATATTCTGAAATTCTATTCCAAGAATTAAATACGATAGATTCAAGAATCGGTAAGGATAAAATAAGCGGAAATACTATTTCATCCATCTTTAACCGGAAGGAATTATCTATGAAACTCAACGAACAAAAAATCGGATTTTTGGGCGCCGGAAAAATGGCGTCCGCTATCATTCGCGGGCTTTTGAAAAGCGGTATTCCCAAAGAAAACATCTTCGCCGGGGAAAAATATGAACCATCCGCCGAAATTGCCCGAAAAGATTTCGGTATTTTCGTGACCGCCGACAATGCCGACGTCGTCAACCGCGCCGACATTTTAATCATCGCCGTCAAACCCAAAGACATTGCCGCCGCCTTGTCAACCGCCGGTTCTCTCGGGAAAAAACTGTTTATTTCAATTGCTGCCGGCGTGACAACCGCCAGCCTGGAAGAAATGGTTGGAAAAGAAGCACGTGTTGTCCGCGTTATGCCAAACATTTGCGCAACGGTTCTTGAAAGCGCAACCGGCATTTGTCCCGGAAAAAACGCGACCAAAGAAGACGTTGACTTGGCAAAGGCCGTATTTTCAACGGTCGGCGTTGCGATGGAAGTTCCCGAGGACCTTTTGGACGCCGTCACCGGTCTTTCCGGGAGCGGTCCTGCCTATATTTTCCCGATCATCGAAGCCATGGCCGACGGCGGGGTTTATGAAGGACTTGACCGAAAAACCGCAATGATTTTGGCGGCGCAAACCGTAATTGGTGCCGCGAGAATGGTCATTGAGACCGGCGACCATCCGGCCGAA
The DNA here is from genome assembly GCF_032594115.1 of Methanolapillus millepedarum. Taxonomy (NCBI): domain Archaea; kingdom Methanobacteriati; phylum Methanobacteriota; class Methanomicrobia; order Methanosarcinales; family Methanosarcinaceae; genus Methanolapillus; species Methanolapillus millepedarum. Next base: position 1,454,261 of record NZ_CP131060.1, on the reverse strand, counting down.
CTCAAAGACATGGTTTGTTCGCCCGCCGGAACCACGATCGTCGGCATTCAAACGTTGGAAGAATACAAAATTCGAGCGGCGTTTATGAATGCGGTGATTAACGGCGCCGAAAAATCCAAAGAAATCGGTAAAAAGAAATAAAACAAACAGACGAAAATCCGTTTTTTTCTATTTATTTTTTATTTCTACCTTTCGTTTTTATTTTTGTGTTCTCTAAAAGCTTTATAATCTTTCAAGGTTTTACAGAAAAAATATGATTGTTTCCGTCCAAAAATCCGTTTTAGCGGGAGAAGTAAATGCTCCGGCTTCTAAAAGCTATACCCATCGGGCTGTCTTTGTTTCAGCGCTTGGGACTCGAAAAACACACCTTTACAACTGCCTGATTTCAGATGACACACGCTCGACTATGAACGCTTGCCGTCTTTTCGGGGCGCGCTTTGAAGAAACGCCGGAAATGATTTCCGTGACCGGATTTGGAAAATCTCCGGCGGCTCCGAATGAAACCGTCGATATCGGAAATTCGGGAACGACATTGCGCTTTATGACGGCGCTTTCGGCGCTTTGTGACAAAGAAATCATATTAACGGGCGACGAATCAATCCAAAAACGTCCCAATGTTCCTCTCTTATCAACACTTCAACAAATGGGCGCAACCGCTTACTCAAAAAATAATAATGGTTGCGCGCCCTTGATTGTTTCGGGAAAAATGAAGCCGGGAAAATATTCAATTGATGGCGGTGTCAGCTCACAATTTATTTCGGCACTTCTTTTGACATGCCCGCTTCTGGACGGTTCGACTGAACTTTGGATTGATGGAGAACTGAAATCAAAACCATATGTAGACATTACTCTTGATGTCGCCGAAAAAGCCGGCGTCAAAATCATTGAACAAAACCGGAGTTCCGGCAACGGAATTTCTTATAAAATCGAAGGCAGCCAAATTTACAATTTGGGCGACTATACAGTTCCCGGAGATTTTTCATCCGTGTCCTACGTCCTGGCAGCCGCGGCGCTGATTCCGAAATCGCGCGTCCATGTCAAAAATATATTTCCGTCGGCGCAAGGCGATTCGGCAATTATTGAAATATTAAAAGAAATGGGCGCCGATATTTCCTGGGACAAAAAAACCGGCGTTGTGTGCGTTTCAAATTCGGGAAAAAAACTGAAAGGGATTTGCGTCGATGCCGGAAAAACGCCGGATTTGGTGCCGACACTGGCTGTTTTAGGCGCCTTTTCGGAAGGAACGATGACGATTCAAAATGCGGAACATGTCCGTTTTAAAGAAACTGACCGGTTAAAAGCGATGGCGACCGAACTTTCAAAAATGGGCGCCGATATTGTTGAAACAAAGGACGGATTAATCATTTCAGGCAAAAGCAGTTCATTAAAGGGCGCAAATCTTTGCGGGTGGGACGACCATCGGATTGTGATGGCGCTGTTTGTTGCGGGACTTGCTGTCGGAAATACAACAATCGACACAGCGGAATCGGTTCGGATCTCTTACCCATCATTTTTTGAGGATATGGAAAAAATCGGAGCATATGTTGAAAAACAATAATTTTTAAAATTGCATTTTCCAAATTATGAATTTTCTTTTTTGATGTCATCCATAATTTCTTTGACAATATTTTTTAAGTCTTCTTTCGTAATGGAAAGATTTGTCTCCCGATTGAGGATGAGCTTTTTTTCGCCATTTTTATTGTAATAATCCAAAAAATTGTCTAAGGCGATTCGAACAACATAAGATTTATTCTTTTGAGTGACAAGGCAAAGTGCCTCCAGCTCTTTGTCCAAAAACTCGCTGTAAGAAACCGAGATTTTCTCACGTGGTGATTTATCATCCTGGTAAAACGCATCCAGTTTTGCGCAATCAAACTCCGGATCGTCTTTATAGACCGAAAGTTTTCCGATAAACATAGAAACGGAAACGTTGACGATGTCTGAAATGGATGAGAATTCGCTGGTGTTGATCAGCTGATTCATCTTATTCAGAAACTTTTGGTTCACCGTCAAAGAAATCGACGTCTTTCTGCGCTTTGTCGCACTCATATTTCTTATGACCGTTTTTTAAAATATTATCGTTTTTGCTATATACATGTCATTTTATTATAATTACTATATTTATGAGATTTTGATATAAATCTTATATATAAGTAATACAGATATAGTATTGAAGATCATATGCCTGACAAAATACTTATTCAATAACGCTTCGTTTCGTCACCAATAAAGGACGAATTATTATTTTTCGTTTTTGTTACAGGTTGTTTACGATGTCGGATAACCATGATCAATCTCAAAATTGGAAAATATGTTTTATATTTAAGGTATGCGGTCTCCGTCAAACTGAATATAAAAGCATTTGAACTTAAGAAATTGAAACAAAATCAAAAACAAGAACAGAAAATTAAATCAAAATTAAAACAAAACACCTCAAACCCGAAAATTGAATAAAGAACGATTAAAGCGAAAAAATAAAACACTAGAACACGAATAGAATCCGTAAAATCGCGGTTATTCTTGTTTATGGTATAATGCGGTTTCCCGCATTCCAAAACCAAACCAAGATAACAAAAAAACAAAAAACGAAATATACTCAACCCGAAAGACCGGTGAAATGCCGGTCTTCTACTTTTAAAATGAGAAAATGGAAATAAAAAACAAAAACTCAAAATAAAAAAGTAAAATTAAAATAAACAACAAAACTCAATAAAAAGTAAAATCAAAAAAATAAAAGACGAAATTTTACTCTCGTCATTTATCTTATTTTCCCAATTCTTTCAAAACCATTTCGCGGGCTTGCCGCGCGTCGGCTTTTCCTTTAGCTTTTTGCATGACTTTTCCGACAATGAAATTGAGCGCTTTTTCCGTTCCGGCTCTGTAATCGGCAACCGCTTCCGGGCTTTCGGCAATGGCTTCTTTGGCAGCTTTTTCAAGGAAATCGCCGCCAACCATGGAAAGGCCTTTTTCGGCGATGATTTGCTCCGGTTTTTTACCTTCGTCCAAAAGTGCGCGGACCACGGTAACGCCGCCTTCATCACTGATTTTCTTGCAGCAGACCATGTCGATGACACAGATGATGTCGTCGGGATCGCATGTCGTCACCGGCATGTCCCGATAGTTGAGTTCGCCTTTCACAATATCGGCAACCCACGACGCGGCAACTTTCGGGTCTACTTTTTGGGCGACGCGCTCAAAGAGATCGGCAAACGCTTTTTCCGACGTCAAACTTTTCGCGTGGGCATCGGAAATGCCGTACTGCGCTACAAAACGCTCACGTTTGGCGTCCGGCAATTCCGGCATTTTTGCGCGAATTCCTTCGATTTTGTCGCCGACATAAAGCGGCACCAAATCAAAGTCCGGGAAATAGCGGTAATCATCGGCTGTTTCTTTCACACGGAGACTGATCGTTACATTCCGGGCTTCGTCGTAGTGGCGGGTTTCCTGAACCAATTTTTTGCCTTTTCGGACAGCGTCCTTTTGGCGCATAATTTCATAATTGATGGCTTTCTCAACAGCTTTGTGGGAAGAAATATTTTTCACTTCCACACGCGTGCCGTGATAAACGGAAACGTTGGCGTCGGCTTTCAGGGCACCTTCGCGGGAACCGTCAAAAACATCCAAGTATTCCAGAATGCTTCTGAGCTTGTCGAGGAAGCGGCGGGCTTCTTTGGCCGTTCTCATATCCGGCTCGGTCACGATTTCAACCAAAGGCATTCCTGAGCGGTTAAAGTCAATGATACTGCCGGTTGACTTTTCAATCGTTCCGAAGTGTGCCATCTTTCCGGGGTCGTCTTCCATGTGGGCGCGGCGGATTCGGACGGTTAATTCCCCGTCTTCGCCTTCGATAACCACATGTCCGTTTTTGACGATCGGTTTGTCAAACTGAGTTACCTGATAGCCATTTCCGAGATCCGGATAGAAATAATTTTTCATATAAAAGTCCGTCTCTTCAGAAATTTCCGCATTGAGCGCAAGCCCGATTTTAATCGCGTATTCGACGGATTTTTCGTTCAAAACCGGCGTCGTTCCGGGAAGGGCCAAACAACCGGCACAAAGACAGGTGTTGGCTTCCTCATCCGTATAATTGGTGGTGCAGCCGCAAAACATTTTGGTGTTGGCTTTGTTGAGCTGAACGTGGACTTCAAGTCCGATCATCACTTGGTCCGGGTTTTCGTAAACCATTTAGATCACTTCCGGGTTTTTGACATAATCTGTTTGTTTTTCAAAGGCTTCCGCCGCTTTGAGCAAATCGGCGTCTTTCAAGAAGCCGCCAATCAGTTGGAATCCGACCGGCATTTGATTCGAAAATCCGCACGGAACTGAAATGGCGGGAAGACCGGCCAAGTCAACACCCGCAATCGCCGGCGAAAACGCGCTCATTTCTCCGGCGCAACCGGCACTGCAAGCGTCTCCCAAAGGCGGCGCTGTTTTCGGGGTGGTCGGACACACCAAAAAGTCATATTCGGCAAGAGCTTTTTCGAGTTCCGACACGATAAGGGTTCGGGTTTTGAGCGCTTTCATGTAATAATCTTGGTATTGACCGACGGTTAGCAAGTGAACACCGAGCATGATTCTTCGTTGAACGACCGGACCGAAAAGCCCGCGGGTTTTCGCAATCATTTCATGCCAGTTGTCTGCCGGAACGCGCGGTCCGAACCGCGTGCCATCGAATTTGGCAAGCATCGCGGAACTTTCACCCGCAAAGATGATGTCATGAACAGCCATTGAATATCGGGTGTTTGGAAGAGAACATGGACTGACTTTGGCACCCAATTTCTCAAAGACCGAAAGCGTGTCCTTAAAGACTTTTTCAACAGCCGGATCAACCTCTTTTAAGTATTCTTCGGGAACGCCGATTTTGACGCCTTCAAGCGGCTTGTCGGATTTTGCGGCACCGATTTTGCAGCACACTTTCTCCGGAAGAGAAGTCGTATCCCGGCCGTCGTGCCCGGAAATTGTTTCCATCACAGCGGCAATGTCCGCCACTTTCGTTGCGACGACGCTGATTTGATCCATGGAACCGGTACAGTAAATCAGTCCGAAACGGGAAACTGCGCCATAAGTTGGGCGGAATCCGTAAACGCCGCAGTAAGATGCGGAAACACGCAAGATGCCGCCAGCGTCAGAAGACAGCGCAACCGGCACAACTCCTGCGCTGACAGCCGCCGCGCAACCGCCGGAAGGACCGGCCTTTTTGGTTTTGTCCCACGGGTTCTTGACGGGACCATAAGCGCTCGACGCGCCGAGGATTCCGAATTCCATCATATTGGCTTTTCCAAGTAAGACCGCACCGGTTTCTCTCATCCGGTCAATGGCAAATCCGTCAAACGGCGGAACGTAGCCTTTCATGATTTTGGAAGCGCACGTCGTTTCAATGCCTTTGGTGGAAAAGTTGTCCGACACAAAATAAGGAACACCGAAAAGCGGACTTTCGGAGCTGCCGCATTCACATTTGCATTCGCCTTTGGAAAGAGCGACAGCGGCGTCCGAAACGGTAACGACCGCGTTTAAATCGTCTTTTTTGATTTTATCAAGACTTGAAGCAACCGTTTTTTCACGACTGCTTGCAGCCGATTTTTTAAATTCCGAGATGTCTTTGACCATTTTATTCCTCTGTTTGCCTTTTATTTTAGAATTTGTTTAAAGGATTTTCGGGATTTTAAAAGACGTTTCATAGGTTTCCGGCGCGTTTTTCAGAGCTTCTTCGACGCTCATCGACGGAACCACGACATCTTTTCGGAGGACGGTTGCCAGTTTTGAAGGGTTGACGGTCATTTTGACACCGTCGGTTGGCGCGCCGCCGAGAATGGAATAAGAATCCATTTTTTGATTGAGTTTGTCGCAAAATTCAGGAATGTCCTCATCTTTGACGGCAATTCGAGCGGCCCATGCTAAAGTTTTCGTCTCATCTTTTTGAATCATACAATACCCCCTTGACCGCCGATTTAAGAATCGACGAAATTCGGGTTTTGGTTGTTTTAAATAATACTATTTTTAAGTGTAACAGTTATCCAATAAAACATTATCTATCTGCATAAAAAACTGTCATGATTATTAATCGAATCGGTTTCGGATTAAAATTTTTTAAACCGAATAAAAATAGATTCAGGATGCTTTAAAAAAACAAGCGTTTCGAAGTATTAAAAAATAAAATATGTATAATTTATAATAATTGTTTGCGCAAAATATAACTGAAAATACATAAAGTGGCTTAATCGGAAATATGAATTGGAGAAATCTGATTTTCCGGTTCAAGTTTCAAGATTTGGCGGTTGCCAACCAACGATTTTAATTGAGTAATCGCAATTTGGTTCAACTGAATTAAGCGGCTGCTTTGAGGCAGATTTTGTTCGATCAACAAAGCGTTAATGCTCTCAAGATTGGATAAAACGACAAGCTGCTCAATCGTTGCTTCATCCCGAATATTTCCTTTTGCTCCCGCGTTTTTCAAACGCCACTCTTGAGCGGTTTTTCCGAACAAGGCCGTGTTCAATAAATCCGCCTCCGACGCGTAAATATACGACGCTTGTTCCGGAGTGACAAATGGCGGAACGATATGTTCCCGAATGGCGTCCGTATGAATTTTATAGTTTATTTTGGCAAGCGTCCGCTGCAAATTCCAATCCAATGACAGGCGTTTTTGTTCTTCTTCTTTGAGCCGTTGGAACTCCCGAATCAAATAAAACTTGAATTCGGCGCTGAGCCAAGTGGCAAATTCAAAAGCAATGTCTTTGTGCGCAAACGTTCCGCCGCCGTAACGACCGGGTTTTGAAATAATTCCAACTGCACCGGTACGTTCAATCCATTTTTTTGGCGTTAACACGAAATCATTTGACCCGGATTTACTTTTAATTCCATCGAATTCGATGGGATTAAAATTAGGATTATTAAATTGTTCCCAAAGTCCGATAAATTCGATTGTGCTTCGATTACGCATCCAATTTTGAAGAATATAATCACTTCTTTTAGAATCGCGATAACGGGCGATGTCTGTCAGTGAAATGTAATCTCCCTTTTCTTCTTCAAACCAAACAATTTCTTTTCCTTGAATCATCATTTTTTCTTTTTTTGCCTTGTTCATGCTTCTGTCTTTAACAACATGAAATAAATAATTTTCTAATGATTTTGATTGATTCCGCTTTATATATTAAAAGGATATCTATTTGAAAATTATATTTAACCAATTTAAGAATTGAGTTGACGAAGTATTGGCAAATACCGGCATTTGCAACGGACACAAATGTTCTCGGATAAATATTAAATGAACAAGTGATTTACATACCCTGTTTAATTGACTGAATTCTTTTAAAAATGAAAATTGAGAAAAATGTCTTCGCCTGAAATGATTTACAGCCGTTATCTCGGCCAAAAATTCACGCTGTCAGATTCTTCTTTCATCGTCGCGTCCGTTGAAGTCGGCAACACGACCACCAAATGCATTCTGACGGCAACCGATTTGAAAACAGGAAAGGCGGAACTGATCGGAAAATATGTCTGTCTTACACGCGACGTGCGCCCGCCAAATCCGGATGAAATTATCTTTGGAGAAACAATATCGAGTGTTCACTTAACAAAACAATCTCTGGCGGAATTGGTTCGGGATACGATTTTAAATGTCCTTTCCGAAAATAAAATGACGGTGGACGACGTTCATTTTGTGGTCCGGTCAACCGGCGTGACAAACGGTGCGGCAACAGCTGCCGCAGCTTCCTCCTCTGTTTCCGACAAAACCGGTTCGAATCATTCCGGCCCGCTTCCGGATTATATGGAAACGATTGTCCAAGCGCTGGCGGACGGATGTTTGATGGCCGGATTTACTCCCCGCAAAATGACCGGTTATTTAAGCTTGAACAAAATACCGGAAAGAATCCGCCCCTATTCGCTTTTGGACCGCGTTTACTTTGACGGCGCCGTTGCCGGCGTCCTTCCGCCGAAATGTTTTGCCGAAAATATCATTTCCAATGAAATGGAAGGCGAACTGGCTGCTGCCGGCCTGAAAGAGGCAGGCAAACACACCCGGATTGATTTTCGAAACCCGTGTTTGGCAATCGATATGGGAACGACACTTTCGGGGCGGATTATCGGTCATGAAAAACCATACGCGAAAACGCATGGCAACTTTTGCGGTTATGCCGGCGCGGTTTCAGATTATTTGATCAAAAAAATTGACGCGGACAAACAAAGCGCGTTTGAACTTTTCGGAATGGCAAAAAATAAACAGCCGATTTCATCTTTATCAACTTTATCCGTCCCACGTTCTTCTTTTTTGCCGCCGGTCCCGTTCTTTTCATCTCCCGCCCGCCGCGAAATCCGGTCGGCACAAAATGAAATCCGGTCGCTCATATCCGTGACGGAAATTCCCGAAAACCGGACTCAATTCGGTCCGTTTTTGGTCAATCCGGCGGCGGCCAAGAAAAGCGGTTTTGTTCTGATTGGCTGCGACGTCGGTGAAAACGGGTCCGGACTTTCAGCACTTTCCGACATCGGTTATTCGGTTTATGAAAGCCGCGGTTTTTCGGCCGTTTCGGGTTTAATCGACGAAGTCATGTCGGACATGGCGGTCGGTTTGGTGAAATGCGTCATTGACGCCGGCCTTTTCCCGGAGGGTGCCGCCATCGGAATAACGGGACGAGCGGGGACAACCGGCAAAAAACCGGATCTGACTCTTCAAAAAATGAGCCGGGTGATCAAATCTCCGGAAAGGCGGATTTTGTTTGCCGAAGACGGTTTGGCGCGCGGTGCGGCCGTCATGGCGCGGTGTATGAATTCTCTCGGCTGCCCGCAAAATCCGCTCGGCGGAAACAGCGGTGGCGGCTGCATTTTGTCGGAGCGGAAGCGGTTCCAGCAAGTTTAAGTTCGGCGGCCTGCGCGCGCGTAAGGCGACACATTCTATTTCCGAATCAAGCAAACCAAGGGACTATTTTTATTTCCGAATCAAGCAAAAAATCCCGAAAAATCAAACGCTTTGCGTTTGATTTTCTCGGATTTCAGTGAAATGAATCGGATACAGAATTGGTGGATGCAATCTGTATCGGAAACAGGAGATGCAATCTGTATCGGAAACAGGAGATGCAATCTGTACCGGAAACAGGAGATGCAGTCCATGCCGGAAACAGCACACGTAAACAGAACCAAAAACGGGAATGTCACCCCGGTTTTTGAAATATCAAGACAACAGCATCAGCCATCCGACAAACAATATTGTTTGAGCGACAGTCAGCGGAACGCCGAATTTCAAAAAGTCCGTAAAAGTCAACGTTTCTTTTTGTTTTTCCGCGTTTTGAATAATAATAATCGTGCTGGCCGCGCCGAAAATGGATAAGTTTCCGGCAAGAGTACTTCCGGCAACCAGGGTCATATAACTGACAATCGGGGCGGCCGCGTTTTCCAAAACCGGCAGTACAAATGTGACGTACGGAACATTGGAAATGAATTGGCTGATGACGACGCTCGTCAAATATAAAACGGGAACCGATGTTTCAAAACCCGTCGGCAAAAGGTTTTGGAAAAAGCCGGTGTCGTAAACAGCTTTCATGAGAATGAACATGGACACGAAAAAAAGCAGCGTCGTCCAATCGACTTTTTGAATCAATTCAACGCGCCGGTTTGAAAAAATTAAGAGAGGAAGCGCGCCGGCAACCGCAATAAACAAAAGTAAAAAATCATATCCGGCGATGGAAGATGCAATCAAAAGCGCAATCATCACAAAAACAACAACAACCGATATTTTTGTCAGCAATATAAACCCGGAAGAAGCCTTTTGCTCGTTCGGAACTTCGCAGCCGACAGTTTCTCCTTTTTCATCCAAAACCGGGTTTTTGCAGATTGTTTTATTGTATTTTAAAGACCAAGCCAAAAGAACGTAAACCATCAAAAGACCGATGGCGGTTGGAATGAACAAATAATACAAAAACTGTAAAAACGGATCGGAAATGCCGCTTGACGCAATGAGCAAATTTTGCGGATTGCCGATAGGAGACGCGACGCTTCCGGTGGTGACGGCAGCCGCCAGCGCAAACAACATCGTTTTTGCCGGCATGTTGTACCTTTTGGCACACCAAAGCGCAAACGGCGTTCCGATAATGGCCACCGTGTCATTCATCAATATGGCGGAAAAAAAACCGGCGGCAAAAATAAAACAAAATAACATTTTCTTTTGAGACCGGATGCCGGAGAAAAACGAATCGGCATACGACCGGAGAAGGCCGGATAAATCAATCGCGGCGCCGATAACAAACATCCCGAAAAGAAATAAAATGGTTTCCCACTGAACCGCAAAAAACGCATCCGAAATTGAAATCTGACCGAGAAGAAGAACAACCACTGCGCCGGCCGTCATAATTCCCCAAATCGGAAGACGGACGTGTCCGATCCGCCGGACCGCAATCAAAATAAAAACAAAGAAGAGAACGATAACGGCAAGCTGCATAATTATCCGAGAGACAGGCACTCAATCAAATCAAACCAAAACAAAATTCACAACAATCAAATGTGGAAAAGAATGAAAATAAAAACCAACTCATCTGTTCAATTAAAAATTAAAACAGAAATGGGAGACTGGTTTTAATTTAACCGGCGCCGCCCATTTCGACATTTTCAGTACTGGCCGATCCCGCAACTTCCTCGCGCAGACGGATCTTTTCCTGAATTTCATCTTCCAAATCTTTTCTTTTATCGGCAGCCGTTTTGATTTCGAGTGTGATTTCCAAAAAGCCGATTTTGTAATAAAGCTCGGTGGAATCTAAATAGGCCCAAACGCCCTCGTCATCTTCCATAATTTCAAGAATATGGCCGACTGTTCCCGTATTGATGTATTTGACAAAGTCGCCGACTTTCATCGGAACGCCGCGGACGTCAAAGACTTGAAGTTCGCTGCCGCCTCCGCTTTTTTCTTTGCTTTCCTTATTTTCTTTGTCTTGATTTGCCATGCTTTTTCCTACGTCTTCCACAGATTTATAATATTCGTCATTTCATTTTTTGAAATGATTCGGCATTTGGCTACGCTTTGCTTTCATTCATTGACGCTTTTTACCCGTTTGCGAGTTCATCCCGAATATCACCGATTCGAGCGATTCTTTCGGCAAAAGCGTTGTGTTTGTGAATGCTTTCCTCATTGATCTGCTTAATCGTGACCAGCGAGTCACCCGACAAATTCGGGAACGTCTCAACCACCTTTTTCGCCATCGTCCGGACGCAATCTTCCACAAATTTCGGATTATTGTGCGCGCGCTCAACAACCACTTTTTCATCCGCGCGTTTGAGAACTTCAAAAACGTTGGAGCTCATCGATTCTTCAATAATTTTAATAATTTGGTCCAAACTTACGCCTTTCGTATCCGTGGTTTGAATCGAAATGATGCCGCGGCCGCGTTGATTATGCGTCGCCATCGGGACCGCTTTTAAAAATTCGGCAATTTTTTCCGGCTCAACGCCCAACTTTTGAAGTTGCATCTCCGCTTCTTCCTGCATCATGGATTGCGCGCACGGACAGGCGGTCATACCCATTACTTCCGCGCCGATCATTTTTTGAACCCGGACGCAACTGTCGTTTTCCCCGCGCTCGGCAACGGCGTCCGCGAAAATATCCACAAATTGCTGGCATTCGATTTCGGTTGCCGGCGATTTCCGTTTGAGAACATACTCGCTTCTCATACGCACTTCTGCCCTTGATGCGTATTCGTGCCGTCCGATTAAATTTTCGGCGATGTCGCCGCATAAATCTTCAATTTCATAAACGGGGAGATGGAAAATGTTGTTGAGCGTTTCATCAATCGCCTCAAAATTACGGGACAGGTTAGCGCCTTTTCGATCGGACGGAAGATCGACGAAAATATCAAACGACGACATTAAAATAATCGGGCGCTTGTTCTCACGCTTGATTTCAACCAGTTTTTTGACGTCGGTCACGCCGACGCGCGTCAAATTAATCGGAACATTGGGCTTGTTGGCCTGAACGTCCGGAAGAATCGGACATGCTTTCATTGAATGTTTACCTCTATTGTTTTTAAAAAATAAAATATATTATTCGAGTAGCCAATATTTTCTGCGGATATAAAAGCTTGTTCTCAAAAATCGGACGCATTATTTTTCGTTTCTCTTTTTCATTTAATTTCATCAATTTCATTATTCAATTTTCAATTTTCAATTTTTAGTATTTTTTTCAAATCTATATAGTTGCATCATCCGATGCTTTTTTTCAAAGCATGTTTTTTGGGACCGTCACGATAGTATGCAAAAAAAATATGATTTCGCTAAATTTTAGTTTTTCAAAAATCAGATTCAAAAGACCTTTTTTTCTGCCCAAAATTGAAAAATATTCACATTCATGTATAAAATTATCCTCTTTGCGAAAAAAAATAAAAAAATCGTTAAAACGGCGTTAAAAGAGTCAATATATAGACAAACTATATATATAAGAAATGCCAATTCACTCACTAGCAATATATCCAAGATTATTGCAAAGGTGATTAAGATGGCAGAAACAAGAAACTTTGTTTTAAGAGAAAAAGATGGCACAGAATCCGGTGTCTTTACCGGTAAACAACCCAGACAAGCAGCCTTAAAAGTTGCAAACCGCGGCAACGGCAACAAAAAGAAACCGGAAACAATCATGCTCCGCGAGAGAGGAACCAAGAAAGTCCACGTCTTCAAAGCCTGGAAAGAACTTGTTGACGCTCCGAAGAACAGACCGTCCTGGATGCCGGCAAAAATCAACAAGCCGTTCGTTAAAAAAGTCGAAATCATTAAACTCGACGAGATTTAAGTACGATAAATGAAGGTTCATTTTTCATTTACAACACCCACATAAAGCGGAAACGAAATTCGATTCCGCTTTTTTTAATCATTTGTTTACATTTGAAATATTTTTATTTTTATTCGATTTTGTCATCAAAATCTTTAAGAGAACAAAGAGACTAGGCATATTGGATTATTTTTATCCTAATATTTTATACACAATGGCAAGCAATTGACAGAAACAGCGGAAAGACCACACATGGGATTAAAGTTTGAAGATGTTTTAATCGAATCCCTTCCTTACATTCGGGATTTTTCGGAATCGGTCATGGTGATCAAAATCGGCGGCAACGCGATGATGGGACCGGAAGCTGCGGCAAACTTAATGGACGAAATTGTCCAAGACATTGTCCTTTTGCATTTTGTCGGCATTAAGACCATTGTCGTTCACGGCGGCGGTCCTGAAATCAATGAAAAAATGGAAAAAATGGGCAAAACGCCGAAATTCATCGGAGGCCTCCGGGTTACCGATGACGATACGCTTGAAATTGCCACCATGGTTTTGGTCGGGAACATCAACACTAAAATGGTATCCCTTATCAATAAATACGGCGGAAAAGGTGTCGGTTTAAACGGTGTTGACGCGAATTTGATTCAAGCCAAAAAGAAAAAGAGTCAAAAGGTCGTTGTCGACGGCAACGAAGAAGATGTTGATATCGGATGGGTTGGCGAAACCGAAATTATTAACCCGAAAATTCTGCGCATGATGATTGAAAACGGCTACATCCCGGTAATTTCGCCGGTCGCCGCCGAAAAGAAAGGACACATGCTCAATATTAACGCAGATACCGTCGCCGGTGACGTCGCCGCCGCACTGGGCGCTAAAAAACTGATTATGATGACCGATATTTCCGGTGTTCTCCGGGATGTGAAAGACAAAAACAGCCGGATTTCCAAAATTGAAGTTTCCGAAATCGATAAAATGATTGAGGATGAAATTATCACCGGCGGAATGATTCCAAAAATCCGGGGCGCCGAAGTGGCTGTCCGAAGCGGCGTCGAAGGCGTTCACATCATCAACGGAAGCACCCCGCACTCGTTGCTTTTAGAACTTTTCACCGACATCGGCGTCGGAACCATGATTTACAAAAAGGAAGACGAAAAAGAAGAAGAATAATTTTTCTTTTTTTATTTCTTTATTTTCTCATTTTTATTGCCCGCTTTTTCCGGCGCCCTGCGCGCGCGTTATCGCAACCATTTTGGGAAAAATGACTCAAAGCCGATGGCTGTTTTAAAAAGATAAATGAAAAAAAGAAAATGAAAAGAAAAATCAGGAATCACTTTTTCCCGATTTCTTTCACAATTCTTGCCACATCCGTTCCGACTTCGGAACACTTGTTCGTGCCGCCCATGTCGGATGTTTTCACAATTCCCGCGGACACGTTCTTTTCAATGGCGTTCACAATCGCGTTTGCTGCATTTGATTCGCCGAGCGTGTCCAAAAGCAGCGCGCCGGCCCAAATCGTTGCCAACGGATTGACTTTGTCCATGCCTTTGTATTTCGGCGCAGACCCGTGGATCGGCTCAAACATGCTGGTTCCGCTCGGGTTGATGTTTCCGCCGGGCGCCAGGCCGAGACCGCCCTGAATCATGGCGCCAAGATCGGTAATAATGTCGCCGAACATGTTCGGCGTCACGACGACATCGAAAAATTCCGGATTTTTAACAAACCACATGGTAACAGCGTCCACATAATTGAAATCCGTCTGCACCGTCGGATATTTTTTTCCGATTTCGGTGAAATTTTCCCGCCAAAAACCGTAAATGTCGGACAAAACATTCGCTTTATCAACCGACGACAAATGGTTGCGGCGGTTTTTGGCGAGATCATATGAATATTCAATCACGCGGCGGGTGCCTTCTTTGGAAATCATGCCGATTTGGTAAGCAATCTCTTCGCTGTCGGTTTCAATGTCAAGACCGAATTTGGCGGAATAAAGCTGCCGCTTCACTTCCAACAAGTCTTTTTTCTCTCCTTTTTTCGCACGGCCGCCGATTCCGATATAGAAATCCTCCGTGTTTTCGCGGACGACGACAAAATCGATGTCTTGGGCGGTTTTGCCGCGAATCGGAGATTCCACGCCGTCCAAAAGCTTAATCGGGCGCAAGTTAATGTATTCGTCAAAGTAAAACCGCATGTTGAGAAGAATTCCTTTTTCGAGAATGCCGGGCGTCATGCGCGGATCCCCGAGAGCGCCCAAATAAATCGCTTTGTATTTGGAAAGCTCCTTGAGCGTGTCTTCGGAAATCAGTTCGCCTGTTTCCAAATAGTGGTCGGCGCCATGCGGATAGTCGATCCATTCCACATCAAATCCGAAAACGTCTCCGGCGGCATCAATGACTTTTTTGCCTTCGCGCACAATTTCAGGACCGATGCCGTCCCCGCCGATAACCGGTATTTTGTATTGAGTCATTTTGAAAACTTCCCATGAATATGTTTTTGATTAATTGGATTGTTTTTTAATTATTTTTGGTTCTTTAACTTAGATAATAAACGAGTTTTAAATTTCATTGGGTTCGGATAGAAATTTATTCGAAAATCTCTTGCCGGACGTGCTTGACGAGTCCGCCGTCGTTGACGATTTCCATGAGAAAATCCGGAAGCGGCGTTGATTTATATTCTTCTTTTTTGGTGAGATTTTTAACGGTTCCCGCGCTTAAATTGACTTCTAAAAGGTCGCTCTCCGAAATTTTATCCGCGTCGGTGCACTCAATGAGCGGAAGCCCGATGTTGATAGAGTTTCTGAAGAAAATGCGGGCAAACGACTTGGCGATGACGCAACTGACCCCGGAGCCGATCAATGCGAGCGGCGCATGTTCGCGAGAGGAACCGCATCCGAAATTGTTGCCGCCAACCACAATATCTCCCGGTTTGACAAGACTTACAAAATCCGGACGGACGCCGCAAAACGTATATTTGGACAACTCCTCGGGCGTGTTGTAAATCAAACATGTTCCGGAAATGATCGCGTCCGTGTCAATATCGTCGCCGAATTTGAACGCTTTTCCTTGAAATATGTTACTTGATGCCATAATGCTTACACTTCCTTCTACGATGATTTAAATTTTTTGTATTGAATAATTTTAAATAATCTCAAAACGACATACATTATTGTTTCATATTTAAACTTGTACACTTGGTTTACATAGAACAGAAAATACAAGAAGTGTTAAAAACAAAATCCATAAAAATAAAAACGGGTGAATTTAACCGATATTTTAATTTTTCAAAACAGGCGGTGAATATCATGGCAATTTCCGAATCTTTCCGGACCGAGAGGAAAGAACAAGAATTAAAAGACTTCTTTTCCCGACAAAAAAGTGTCTTGGTCGCGTTTTCAGGCGGCGTTGACAGCTCTCTTTTGGCTGCCGTTGCCGCGGGAACGCCGGATTTAAAAGTTTTAGCGGTGACGGTGTCGTCTCCTTTGGTTCCGGACCGGGAGCTTGAAACATCTAAAAAAATAGCCGCTGATATCGGCATTCCGCACATGGTTCTTGAAAAGAGAATGCTGGACTTGAAAGGTATTCGGAAAAATGAACTCAATCGTTGTTTCGTGTGCAAAAAAGAAATCATGGAGTCGTTGATTCAAATCGCCAAGGAGAAAAATTATGAAACAGTCGTTGACGGAACGAATTATTCCGACATCGTGGGAACGGTTTTCCGCCCGGGCTACAATGCCATTTTGGAAATCAACTCCCAATCAGATCTGAAGATTCTGACGCCGTTTGTGGAGTTTCAGATTACCAAAGACGATATTCGGAAAATGTCCAAAAAGAAAAGTTTTTTGCCGTCGAACAAGCCGACCATGTCTTGTTTAGCCACACGTTTTTCATACGGTATGGTTCTGACGCCCGATTTGCTCAAAACCATCGACATTGCGGAAGAAATGATGGTGAAAGCCGGCTTTTCTCAAATCCGCATTCGGTGCCACATTGATTCCGGTCAGCGGAAAATAGCCCGGATCGAACTCGATAAAAACGAAATGGATAAACTTTTCGGAAAAACACTCTCAGACGGTTCAAAGGAATTAAAGATTCAACCGGCGATTGATTATTTGAAAAAGAGCGGATTTTCATATGTGACTCTGGATCTTGAAGGATTCAGGAGCGGGAGCATGGACTTATGACTAAAAATGAAAAGCCGGAGAAAGAAAACACTCCGGAACCGGATTTTTTAATGGAGTCGGTTTTTGTTGCGGAATCTGATGTTGCCGCCGAAACAAATGTTACCTCAAAAGGCCTTCATATCCGGATCCGCCCGGCGACGGCAAATGATGCCGAATCGATTGAAATCATTCTCTCCACCTACTTTTTGGACCGGGAGGACATTCCTTATGAAAATTTCATCGTTGCCGAAATGGAATCCGGCAAATCTTTCAAAATAATCGGCTGCGCTGTTTACAATCGGTTTCGTTCTCCCAACTTTGAATCTTTTTATGAAATCCATACGATCGCGGTTTTGCCGTCTTATAAAAACAAAGGTATCGGAAGGCAATTACTTCTGGCGCTCGTGTCGGATATTTTAAAATCGGGCGAACCGGCGTTGTCAACAACCGTTTATACTCGGACGACCTCTCCCGAATTCTTCATACGGGAAGGTTTTTCCATGATCGAAAACGATGAAAAAAAAGAGCTTTGGCAGGAATGCCGCGATTGCGCCAAATTTGAAACGTGCATCCAAAAAGCGTTGTCCAAATTGGTCAAATATAACTGAAATTTTCAAGTTTTTAAGATTTTAAACAGTGATTGCAGGAAAATAAATATTTCGCAATGATTGTCCGCTTTTCCTCGGATTTTTGTTATCCTTAGGCGGTGACATTTTCAGCGCTTTTCCTCACAATTTTAAAAATGGTCGAAAAATTATTTATCACACATGACTTTATCATCTACAGCGACGGTCTTCAGTTGTTCTTCGCCATTTTACTTTTGTGTCTCGGCATTTCCATATCTGTTCAAGGAATTCGAAAACTTTGGGAGACAAAAGCAGATAAAGCGCAACCGGCGGTTTGACGGGAACGTTTCAAAGTTAAAAAAATAAAAAAATAAGATTTAATTTTTGAACTGATGTGAATTTATGTTAACACTCGGCATTGTCAACATGTACGACAAAATCAAAATCGTGGACGCCCACTACCGCGCCATTGCGCGGGCGGCACCGATTTGTTACGCTTACGATTTTTCTTTGGCGCTTTTCGATTTTCCGTTTAAGATGGAAAGAGACGAACTGGTCGAATTTGTTCGGGGCGAGACGACGATCGGTGAATCCGGCAAATATCTGGAACTTTTGAACAATGAACACCATCTCTATGTCTCGGATTTGCCGCCGAAAGGCTTTCCGGCGCATTTCGGCTCAATTGTTGTGACGACGTCCAAACCGTATCCTCAAAAAACGCTGACGCCGCTTGATGTCGCCGACGGCAATATGAGAAAAAAGTCATATATGTTTTTGGTTGGTCTCGGACGAAAAGGACTGCCGAAAGACTTGTTTGAGCGGGCGGAATATCATTTGGACATTACGTCAAAGCGGATTTCTTTGGAAACCTGCACCGCGATTGGCGCAATTCCGACGCAAATCAATGCGCTCACGTTTGCGCTGGAACAGAAAAACAAGCTTCAAGAAAGTAAAAAATTTTAAAATGAGATCTGATTGAAAAGAGATGCGATTGATAAAAAATACAATTGTTTACCGCAGGGTTCAATAAATCGAAAGGACTTTTCAGATTATGCTTCGAAACTCTTACATTCAAATGGAAGGCATTGGAAAATGCGCGGAAAAAAATATTTGGGACGCCGGCATCGAATCTTGGGAAGATGCCGCTGCTCAAATCGACAGCCTTCCGATTTCCAAAACAAAAAAAGCGGCGGTTGAGAAAGGGATTGACGAATCGGCCGCGGAACTTGGCGACAAAAATCATTTGTTTTTTGCAGAGCGTTTGCCGTCGGCCGAACATTGGCGCGCCTATTCCGAGTTTTCAGACTCGGTAGCATTTGTCGACATTGAAACGACCGGCCTTGCTCCCGGATTTGACAGTATAACAGTGGTTGGAATTTACAATCGAAAAGAAGCAAAAACGTATGTACAAGGCATTGACCTTGACGACATTACCGAGGAGATTCAAAAGTACAAAATGTTGGTCACATTCAACGGCGCTCGTTTCGATTTGCCGTTTATCAAACGTGAGTTTCCGGAAATTGAATTCAACCATTTGCACATGGATCTTATGTACCCGCTCAAACGCATCGGATATTCGGGCGGTCTCAAAAATATTGAGCGGACGCTTGGGATTGAAAGAGCTGAGGATCTCAAATCCGTCGATGGGTTTGAAGCCGTCCGCCTGTGGCGGCGGTATGAACGCGGTGATGAGGAAGCTTTGGATACGCTTCTGCGCTACAACAAAGAAGATATTGTGAATCTGGAAACCATCATCGATAAAGTTTATCCGTCTTTTATCCGGAATTGTTTGGAAAAATAAAGAAACTTTTCGGAATGATTTTTGTGTTAAGATTTTTAAGAAGCATGACATGATTCGTCAACAGAGTATATCTATCGTAAACTAATGGATTATACGGATAAAACTATCAAAATAATTCTGCCCCGCATCTTCCGATGGAAAAACAGAATTCGTTGATTCAATTTCCAATATTCTCAATTTTAAATAATTTTATTTTAATAAATGGATTGACCGATATTCTTTTTTATTTTTTCTTTTTTATTTTTATCTAAATATGGTTTTATTGTTTTTTTGCAAAAAAATCATTCACAATTTAAGTTACTCTTTCAAAGATGATCACGACGATGTGTGTCACCGACAATGTGTGCGAAAACACGAAATGAGAGAATAAACAAAAAGAGAAAATACTGAAAAGAAAAAAATAAACAAAAAAGAAAATAAAATGAGTGAAAAGAGAAAAAAGAAAATGGAAAGCCGATTACTTTTTAATCGGCGTTCCGGTTGTGCTTGTTAATTTTTCAAATCTTTTCACCATGTCCAAAGTGATTGGTCCCGGCTTTCCGTTTCCGATGTTTCGCCCATCCACGTAAACGACCGGCGCAGCTTCGGCGGCGGTTCCGGTGACGAAAATTTCGTCGGCAGTGTACACGTCAAAAAGGCCGATTTCTTCTACTTTGACCGGAATTTTGGCTTCCTGCAAAAGTTCGATGGCTGTTGCGCGGGTGATTCCTTTTAAGTTTCCGATGGTCGGCGGGGTATAAACGACGCCGTTTTTAATCACGAAAATGTTATCGCCTGAACCTTCGGCAACGCGGCCGTTGCTGTCAAGGAAAATCGCTTCATCGCCGCCTTTGACGTTCGCTTCGATTTTTGCCAAAATGTTGTTCAAATAGTTCAAGGACTTGATGTTCGGCGGGAGAGCGTCCGGCGCCACGCGGCGAATGCCGACGGTAACGGCCTTTAAACCGACCGTATACAGGTCGCCGTACATGGAACCCCAATATTTGGCGATGATGTAAACGTTCGGTTTGGCGCATTTGCGGGGGTCCAGACCCAAGTCGCCGTCTCCGCGGGACACGATCGGACGGATGTAAGCGTCAGTCAAATTGTTGACCCGAAGCGTTTCTAAAATGGCTTCTGCCATTTGTTCCTTGGTCATACCGATGTTCAAATCGATGGCTTTGGCGGAATCAAACAACCGGTCCACGTGTTCTTTTAATTTGAAAACACGGCCGTTGTAAGCGCGGATACCTTCAAAAACACCGTCCCCATAAAGGAAACCGTGGTCAAACACCGATACTCGGGCTTGTTCTTGCGGAACAAATTTGCCGTTCATGTAAATTAAACTCTCATTTTCACTCATGAAAATCACTTTTCATCCTTTCATATTTGATTCATAATTAAAAATCAAAAACTATCAAACCTCAATTCATTTAAATATTTTTCCCGTTTGAAATATTTTAGAAAAAATTGAAGACCCGTATCCCAACAATTTTAAAATCAACTGTTTCGATTCAGGAATTATCATAAACTATATATGCAAAAAGAAACGTTTCTCATCCCCAGTCGGTGAAAATCGGCAATGCGTTTTTTGGGCTCGTGGCTTAGCCAGGATATAGCGTCGGGCTTCTAACCCGAACGTCGGGGGTTCGAATCCTCCCGGGCCCGCTTTTATCCTTCCTTGTATTAAGATTCGTTTTTTGTTTTCGCTTTTTTCGCGCCGGCGTCGCGCGCGTTATGGCCGCACATTTTATTCAAATCGTCCAAAATCCGAGGATGGTTTTTGAATGAAAAGGAAAACAGAAAATCCGGATTCAGTCCAAAAGTGCAATATTTTCTTTTCGAATCACGTTGTCGTAATCTTTGTGGCCGAGAATTTTTTCAATATCGTCCGTATGGACGCCCTTTATTTTTTCAATGTCTTGTGCATCATAATCCGTGATGCCTTTTGCGAAAACAGCGCCGCCGCATTCGATTGAAACGACGTCTCCGCGTTTGAAATTTCCAGAAACCGACTTGATTCCCTTGGGCAGAAGGCCGCTTGTTTTGATGACAGCGTCCATGGCGCCGCGATCAACGGAAATCGTTCCTTCAGATTTTGAAAAAGAGATCCAACGGCTTTTGTTATTGGAAACATTTTCTTCCGCCGCGTAAAAGAGCGTTCCGATGTTATCGCCGGCAACAACGCGTTCAATAACGTTTTCAATTTTGCTGTTCGCAATCACCATGTGGCAGCCGGCCTTTTCGCAAATTTTTCCGGCAATGAGTTTGGTGCGCATGCCGCCGACGCCTTTCATGCTGGTCGGATCGCCGCCGTACGCTTCAATTTCAGGCGTGATTTTTTCAACAAAACTGATCAATTTCGCGTCGGGATAGACCTTCGGATTTTTGTCGTAAAGGCCGTCGATATCGGACAAAATAATCAAAAGATTCGCCTCGATTTTGCTGGCGACCATAGCCGACAGACGGTCGTTGTCGCCAAAAACCGTTTCGATTTCATTCGTGCACGTGCTGTCGTTTTCATTGATAATCGGAACAACGCCATAACCAAGAAGCGTTCCGATGCTGTTTCTTAAGTTCAAGTACTTGACCCGGTCGGAATAGAAATCGTAAGAGAGCAAAATTTGAGCGACTTGGGTGTTATAATTTTGAAACGCTTCACTCCAATAGCGCATGAGTTCGCCCTGCCCGACGGCTGCCGCCGCCTGACGCGCCGGAATTTCTTTGGGTTTGGTCGGAATGCCGAGCATCAATAAACCGACACCGATTGCTCCCGATGTCACAATAATGACTTCTTTGCCGGCGGCCATCAACGCCGATGTTTGGGCGGCGATATCGTCCAGAAACGATGTGTTGACCGTGGAATCGTCATTTGTCACGGATGTTGTTCCGATTTTAATCACGATACGGGACAAACTTTCAAAGAGACGGGACCGATCAACTTCAATATCGGTTACCGCTTTATTTACCGTATTTTTTGCCATATTATCGTCCGACATGTCCGTTTCATCCCGTGTTTTTATTGAAGCCGGCAGTATTTTTCATCTGTCCGCTTGTGAACGTATTTTTTGGCGCCGACGCCGGTGTAGTTGGCCACCACTTGCCCGCTTCCCGATAAAATGTATTTGTAAATCATGAGACCTTCCATGCCGACCGGTCCGCGGGAATGAATTTTGTTGGTACTGATTCCGACTTCCGCACCTTTTCCGTAACGGAACCCATCCGAAAAACGAGAAGAGGCGTTAATCATCACATTTCCGGAATCAACCAAACCGGCAAATTGATCAATATTCTTTTGGTTTTGGGATAAAATGACATCGGTGTGGTGAGATCCGTGTTTGTTGATATGTTCAATGGCTTCATCAACAGATTTGACAATTTTAACGGAGAGAATCAAATCGTTATACTCGGAATCCCAATCTTTTTCGGTTGCCTTTTGGATGCATGCGCTGCTCATATCGAATTTCGATTTTTTCAAAACGGCTTCGGACTCCCCGTCCAGCCGGAGTTCAACATTGTTGTCGGCATACAGTTTTGCCATTTGCGGCAAAAATTCGCCCGCGATTTTTTCGTTCACAAGAAGCGTCTCAATGGCATTACACGCCGCAGGGTATTGGATTTTGGAATCCAAGCACACCTTTTTCGCAAGTTCAATGTCAGCGCTTTCGTCCACGTAGGCGTGGCAAATGCCGCTGGAATGACCGAGAACGGGAATCCGAGTGTTGTCTTGAATGTATTTGACAAAATCATTGGACCCGCGCGGGATGAGCAAATCGATATAATTATCCATTTCAAGCATTTTGGCGACATCCTCACGGCTTTCCGCCAAATGGAAAGCTTCCTTGGGAATTTCCGGAACTTTTGAGATGGCACCAACCAGTGTCTCAAAAAGAGCGCGGTTGGAATTTTTGGCTTCGCTTCCGCCTTTAAAAATCGTCGCGTTTCCGCTTTTGAGGCACAAAGACATGACTTGAGGAACCACGTCCGGGCGGGCTTCAAAAATGACGCCGATCACGCCGATCGGGCAGCTGATCTGATACAGAGTTAAACCTTCGTCCAAAACAACGGTCGACAATGTTTTTCCGACCGGATCTTCCAATTTCGCGACATCCACCACGCCGGAAACCATGTCGTTGAATTTGGCGTCGCTGAGTTTTAAACGATCATAAAGAGAAGACGACATTTTGCCTTCTTTTTTCATCTTTTCCGCTTCTTCCAAATCTTTCCGGTTGGCCTCTAAAATTAATTCTTTATTCTTCTGAAGTTCCTGCGCCATAACCGCCAATGCTTTGTTTTTAATGTCTGTTGAAACGTTGGCTAAATGAACAGACGCACGCTTCGCCGAATAAGCTTTTTCCTCAATTGTGTGGTTCATGAATGATTGTCCCGTTGCTTAAATTGTAAATTTCTGTGGATTAAAATGAATGGCTTTCAAAAATCAGATATAAATAATTTGTTTTTTTGCTTTGGTGTTGTCAGCGATATATAAATAAGTTATGAACAGGGGCTTTATTCCCGGGACAGGGATAGATTGAAATTATAAAGAAATAATTATATAAAATTAAATCAACTATTTATGTTTTTTAATCCAATTTAATTGAGTCTTCCGATTAGGCTTTGTAAACAAAAACCGTATAATTATAGCAATAATATTTATAAGGGAGCATATCTATAATAATACACTTAATTATTTCAAATAAAAAATTTAACTTTTTATGTTTTTCAAATATGAAAAGATATTCTTAACAAATTTTAACGATTTGTGAAACTTGACGGCGGAAAGTGTCTGTTTTCAGAAAAATTCACCGCTTTAAAAACATTATAATTTTCACAAAATGAAACGAATAAAAGCCATAAATCAAAACACAATATTTAAAAACATTTGAATATCATTGACATAAGATAATAAAATTTTAATCGAAATACATAAAAAATGATACATTGCAAAACAATATTTCTATTGAACCTTGAAATTCAATAAAATTCAAAACATTGGGAATAACAATATAATAACATAATAATAATTAAATGAATCAATAGTAATAAAAACACCAACTTCTATAGAACCAATGAAAAACGAAAATAAAAAAAACGACCCAAAACGATAAACCAATCAAAAACAAAGAAAAACAAAAACAGTCGACAATAATTGAATAAAAATGTTCTCGATTCAATTAAAAATGTAACATGTGGTGGAATAAAAATGAAATCTTTCGCTTTAATTCGAGCAGATGACCCTGATAAAGTAAAAATAGCATTGCATGACTTAGAAACATACGGACACATGCAATTTAGTGATAATCCGAAAAATATCGCAACAAAATATGCCGACCAAATCTTGATGAATGTCATGAGCGTCACGCTTAAAAACGAGTGCTGCTCAGCATCTTTAGTTCAATTGGACACGCCGCCCGGAGCCGCCATCAGCAATCTGAAAAAGATTCATCCGCCGGCACACATCATCATTATCAGCCCAAGGCATGAAAAAGTCTACGAAGAATTGATGAATAATTACAACAATTTTCCGGATTTCGACCGCAAATTCACAAACGCGATCAAACCGAAAAAGGAAGACACATGAATTAAAAATGGTCGGATTTTATTCCATTTTTAATTTTTTCTTCGTTTTTCAACCTTTTCATTTTGAATCTCTGCATACTCTTTTTATTTGTTTTTGACTCTTGATTTTATATTTTGTTTAAAATTCCTTTTTCAAAACTTTTATTTTAAATACTTTTTATTTCAAATACTTTTTATTTCAAATACTTTTTATTTTAAATACTTTTTATTTCAAATTCAGACCGTTTCGTCATCAATCTCCGGGTAAAACATCTGCCGGAGCTTGCCGACATAAGAATAAAGGCTTTCAACGTCCTTGATTTCTCTTTTGGAATAAAACAAAATTTTTTCCCGAAACATCAAATCACATTTAACGTCCAGGTTTTTGAATTGTTCGGACAAAGAGGACGCCAAAATCCCGCCGCGTCGGTCCCAATCCGTCAAGATAATAACACCTTTTCCGGTTTCGGCAATATTTTCACAAAAAGCGGCCAACGGTTCATACGCGCACGGACGAATGTCGCCCGAAATTCCCAAATTTCTCAACGAAAAAACATCACGTCGGCCTTCGACAACAAGAATGGAATCAGACGCCGCTTCGTTAACGGCGTTTAAAATTTCTTCAAGCACCTCAAGCGCTTCCTTACACCGGTCCGTATTTTGCATAAATTCCTCAAACAAAATAAAACAAAAATAAAACAAATTAAAGAAAAAAAGATGAAACTCAAAATAAAAGAATTACAGTATCGTATTTATACTAAGACCCTGCAACTAACACAAAATATAAAAACCCGAATCAAATAAAAATCTGAATCAAAGTAATACATTAAAAAATGAAACACATTAAAAATAAAAGCGCAAATTACAACAATGGAGAAATTCAATGCAAATTTATGATTACAAAGTCGTTAAAATCAACGCGGACGTGGTGAACGGAAAAGTCGTTTTTGACGCGACCGGGCCGCTCTCTTTGGCCGCCAAACCGGTTGTTGACCGGATCAATAAAGTGTTTCAGGAAGAAAAGCCGATTTCCATAACGGATGACAAAATCATCTTCTCAACATGGATTCCGCCGATTCCGGGACCTGTTTTTAACCGGATGATTCATTCTCAAATCAACTTCTCTCTTTTCAAAAAAAGAACGCCGGACCAATTCTCAATCGGCGTGACGCCGCGTTGTCCGAACAAATGCTTGCACTGCGGTGCCGCCGACATGATGCAGCCGAACAATGAAATGACGTTTGAGCAAATTACGGGAGCCATCAATCAGGCGCTGGACATGGGAACGTATTTGGTCACGCTTGACGGCGGCGAGCCGATGCTTCGAAAAGATTTGCCGGAAATTGTGGCGGCCATTGACAAAGAAAGAACGACGGTTTCCATGTTCACCTCGGGATTCCGGCTCAATGAGGAGCGCGCAAAAGCCTTGGCGGACGCGGGCCTTAATTCCGTAAAAATCAGCTTTGACAGCGCCGACCCGGAAGTTCACGACAAATTCCGCGGCCGAAAAGGCGCCTTTGACGACGCGATTGCCGCCGTCAAAAACGCGAAAGCCGCCGGCATTATGACGGACATGTACCTGACAATTTCACCTTACAACATCGACAACATTGAAGATTTATACGCGCTCGCCACTGACCTTGGAATGGATGAAATGTCCATGACCGGAATTATCGCCGTCGGGAACTGGAAAAACCATGAGGATGAAGTCATCACGCGCGTTGACGCCAAGCGCCTTGAAGAATTCCACAAAAGAATTAATTCAACGCCCGGCGGACCGCGCGTCTCCGCCCTTCCGTATCTCCTTGGCCCCGATATGTTCGGGTGTTTTGCCGGCAGCCGCTGGATGCACGTCGCGTCCACCGGGGATGTTTTACCGTGTCCTTACACGCCTCTTTCGTTCGGAAATGTGAAAGATGAGCCGCTTTCCGAAATTTGGGAAAATATCGGAAAATTCCCGGCTTACAAAAAACAATCCATGGTCTGCCTCATGAGAGACAAAGACTTCCGTTCCAAATACATCCACACGATTCCGGAAAATGCGCAACTGCCGTATTATGTCGGACCGAAAAATAAAGAGACGAACGCGGAAAAGGAAAAAGTCAAAACCCAATAAAAGCGGATGATGATTTCGGATTTTTGTTTATCCAAAAATTTGATACATTCTTCTGATTCATATTTTAAAAATGGATGCTGTAACGCGCACGGGACAGCACGCTCAAATCAAAAAAAATAGAACAAAAGAAGGGAATTATTCGCCTCTTGCTTTTTTAATTTGCGCCGCGATCTGCCGGACTGCTGCCGTTTTCGGCTGAGCATTCACAATCATAATCCGGCCGCTTTTTTCCCACCAGGAACGCGGGTAGGCTTTGGACGACTCGAATTCCGGTTCAAACCCGAGTTTTTGCGCGGCTTTTAAGATTTCATCCGGCTTCGGCTCCTGAACCGCGCTTTTTTTGGAAATGATTCTGCCTTCCGCTTTTGTCTTTTCTTTGTCCAAATAAGCAGGCCAGACAACCAATTTTCCTCTGTCTTTCATCATCATAAATAAGCCTCGACAAAATATAGATTGTAAAAATACAAAATAAAATATAATACTTACCCAAATGCCAAAATTCAATAAATACTTTCTTTTTAGGGCGTCAGCACTTTGGACAAATATTCTTTTCCTTCGGCCGCTTCTTCCGTTGAAAAAACTTCCAAATTATAAATGCCGTCGTAATCGCCCAAATTTTTAAGAACGCTGTAGTCAATCACGCCGCGTCCCGGGCACATGTGTTCGTCGCCGCCGTACGGTTCCGTTTTTTTGCCGTAATTGTCGTGAACATGAACGTGAACGACATCCGGCGACAATTTTTTAACATAATCCGCCAACTTTTTTTGGTCGCCGCCGCAAGTCAGATTCGCGTGTCCGATGTCAAGCGCCGCGCCTAAGAAATCGGAATTGACGGCTTTGACAGCGGACAGGAGTTCTTCCGCTTCGCAGCACAAATTCAAAGGGTCGGTATTTTCCTTGTTTTCAAGCGCCAAAAGAATACCGTTGTCTTCGGCGTATTTGGTCAAAATCCGTAAGTTTTGAACCATCCGCCAAAACGATTTTTTGGGCGTGTCCGTAATCCGCCCCGGGTGAAGAACCAAAACATCGGCGCCCGAAAGCACCGCAATATCAACGGCTTCGTTCATCAGCAAAAAATCCTTGCCCGTCATATTGGACATGTCCACCAACAGCTCAATCGGATATTCAACCGAAAATTCAATATGGTAAGGCGCGTGCGCCGTCGAAAGCAAATCATAGGAAAAAAACTCGTCCAAAAAAGCATGAAGACGGTCTTTTTGAAGAACGCGGCCTTCATAAAGGCGCATCTTTGGAATATAAAGCTCAATCGAATCGACAATTTCATTTAAATCGGAAAGAGAACCCGCAAAAGTGGAAGCCCCGAATTTCATAAAGTGGAAAAGAGATTAAAAATAATTAAACCTTGCCTTTTAGCAGAATGATGTGATTTGTTTGAATCCGAAAATTATGAAGAGAAGGGATTTAAAAAAGGGCTTTTACATTCTTATTGGATTTGTGACAGATTTTTTAAAAGATTGATTATAAAATGAAGATTTTTCATCCAAGCTTCGGAAAGCTTTTAAAGGGAAGAACTTTTTTCATACAAAAAAATTGAAAATCAATTGAATTATTTTAATCGTTTTTGATATTTTAAAAATATTATGAAGAAATGAGAGGGGAGAATGGATCCGTTATTTGGTATGGGATTTTTGGCATTGGTCGGCGCGGCCGCCGCGATTGCCGGCTGGTCCGAGGACTTGGAGTCCGACGTCGGTTCCCAAAGCAACCCGAACTCTCAGGTACAGCTGGCGCCCCAAATGGGATTCCCGCACCGGCTGTTCAATAAAGCCATTTCCGGAGAGCCGCTCTCAAATGCCATGATGTGTACCATCGGCGGAACCGTTGCCGTCATTTTCATGACTGTTTTCGGAATGACAGACCTTTTCTCAATCGTCGCCGGCGCTCTTTTGGCGGCAGCAATTCATGGAATGTTTTCCGCAACGTCTTTTATGGGAAGAATTTCCAGCCAAAGCCGATTCAAACAACCGTTTTACAAAGATGTTTTGAGGTCCCATTTGCCGGTCATTGTCGCTTACGCTTTTTTGACAATCGTGTCCATCCTGATCATATCGGATTTGATGATTGTTTACTTAAAAGCGCCGATTCCGCTTCCGATCATTGCGTTTTTGCTTGGAATTTCCGCCGGATCCATCGGGTCTGCGATTGGAGATGTTCACTACGGCGCTGAAAGATTGTTCCAAAATATGGAATTCGGCGCCGGTATTAACGCGTCTTACTCCGGAAATATTGTCCGAAAAGCGGAATCCGGAATACGTTCCGGATTTGACAACGTATGGTTCTGCGCCAAGTTCGGCGGGCCCGCTACCGGAATTACGGTTTCTGCGGTTGTTTTTCTGACGTCTTGGATTATTCTTTTATTTAACCCGGCTTACGGAACGATTGTCGGGTGGGCCGGCGTTTTGGCCGGACTTTTAATGATACTTGTTCTTTTTGCCGCAAACCGTGTTCTTGAAAAATCCGCCCGCAAAAAATTCGGGCCGTATCGGGAAGAAGAAAAAACGGAGATGGTCGAATGATTGAAGGCGTTTTTGATTATTTGTATTCGTTATGGTTTATCGAAATCCTGTGGGCGTTTTTAATATTCACAGTTTTAATAACAATCGGCGGCGTTCTGATTTCACTCAGCGTTCATTTTATTCCCGTCGGCGGCGCGCCGGCCGCGATGGCTCAAGCGACCGGTGTCGGAACCGGAACAACACAGCTGGCTGCCGGCGCCGGACTGACCGGCCTCTTGGTTTCAGCATCCGTCTCTCTTCTCACGAACAGTTTTTGGCTGATTCTCTGTTTAGGCGCCATCGGGTCAGCCCTGATGATTGTGATTGTCATGTTTATGGCAAACATTGTTTACGTGTACGGCGTTGGCTGCACGCCTGCTTCCGGAAAGCTTCAACGTGATCCGGTCACCAAGGACCGGCAAGACATTTACGTTTCCAAAGGAACCGAAGGACATGGCATTCCAACCATCTGCTTTATCAGCGGCATCTTGGGCGGCCTTTTGGGCGGTTTTGGCGGCGCGCTGATTTTTGAATTGCTCTACATATACGCCTCAAGCGGACGTTTCTTTGACCCGATAACGGCGGTATCTCTGGCAGTCGTCCTTTCAATCGCGCTTTTCTTTATCAATGCGGTCATTGCGTCTTACAACATCGCGGGAACCATTGAAGGATATCATGACCCGAAATTTAAAAAATGGCCAAAAGCGGTTATCGTTTCCGCCGTCATGACTTTTATTTGCAGTTTGTTGTGTTTCTTTGCCGTCGGAAATATCGGAGGAATTTTATGAGTTTAAACGCCACTCCAAACGGCGCGGCCATGCCCGAAAATCCGCCGGGACGGTTCAAAAAATTTACACCGCATAAGACGGTTGCCGCCATGGGAATTGCCGGGTCTTTAATCGGTATTTACTTGCCGGCTGCATTGTCGCATCTGATATTAAATATTTGGAATATTTACGTTCCCGCTGTTACTTTTTCATTTTTGGCCGGCATCGGTATGGTGCTGGCGCTTGTGTGGGCGGCCGACAATGTCAGAAGAATTGCGAAATACGGCCTGGGAACCGGTGTTCCGTCCGTCGGTATGTACGGCATCGGCATCGGGATGATCGCCGCTCTTTTTGCGCTTTCAATTTCCGGAATTGGGGGGCCGATTGCCGGACTTTTGGCGGCAGCGGCCATCGGCTGGGTCGGCGGATGGCTGGTGAATCATGTTATCCAACTTAAAATCCCGTCTATGGAAACACGAATGGCGGAAGTTGCCGCCGGCAGCATGCTTGGGTTTTACGCATCGTTTGTAACCATTTTCGGGGAAACGGCAATCGTTGACATTTTAACATACTTGATCACCGGCGCGATCATCCTCGGATTTATGGGGTGCGTGTTTGTGATTTACCATGCTTATAACGCCAATCTCGGACCGGACGAATCTTTGGACCGGACGCGGACGCTCGCGGCTTTGGACGGATTTTTGTTGATGCTGGTTCTGGGTATTGTTTCATTTGTGTCCAAAGATCCGATCGGCCCGTTGGTCACAATCTTTATGTCAATTGTTTTCATAGTTATGCTGTACCGCAAGTACTGGACTTTGGTCAAAAGGGACGCCTACGCGGTCAGGGAAGCCGGTTTGCTTCCGGCCGAGGAGGAATTGTTATGAAAATTCAAATTTCACCGGAAACGGAACTTGTCATGGACCCGCTGACATCCGTGATTTCAAAACAAAAAACATTGACGGAAAAGCGTTCAATGATCGCGTTGATTCAAAAACTCGATGAAACGGAGCGGGCGGTGGACAGTTTAATCAATGCGCTTGCTCCCGACAAACCTCTCGCCAACTCCTGGCGCGGACGGGAAAAAACATCTGTCGGCGCCGGAATGGTCACCAATATTTTTTACGGAATCGTTGCCGGCTTGTTGGTGATTGGTGTTTTTTTAATTATCATCTTTTTGACGGGAGGATTTTAAATGCCGGAAAAAAGGGATGCTGCCGCCGGATGGCCGATGCTCAAAGGAGAATACCGCGCGGGAGATTCAAAATCTTGTGTTGCGGTTGTCACCTGCGGATCTCACTTAAATGATGAAGCACTTGTGAATGCGGGCGCCGCGGTGTCCGGCTCCTGTAAAACAGAAAATCTGGGGATTGAGAAACTTGTCACGCATATTGTGTCAAATCCCAACATCCGATACTTAATCGTCTCGGGCGCCGAAGTGAAAGGACATATCACCGGCGAAGCGATTTTAATGCTTCACAAAAACGGAATTTCAAACAACCGGATTGTCGGCGCAAAAGGCGCGATTCCTTATGTTGAAAATTTGTCATCGGCCGCTGTTGACCGGTTCCGTGAACAAATCGAATGCATCAACATGATTAATGTAGAAGATGTCGATTTGATTGCGAAAAAAATCCGGGAATGTATTCAAACAGATCCGGGCGCGTTTTCAAAGCCGGCGCTTCTTTTGGACCCCAAAGAAGGGGAAGAGGATGACAGCAAAACGGACGGTACGAACAGCGAAGAAAATACCGCTGACGGAAAAACAATGCCGGCAACCGGTCCTATCGGGATTGAAAACATGTCGGCGCTGATGATGACGATGCGCTTAAAAGCGGTCGATCAAAAAGTGGCCGGGATCGGCGATTACAACAAATTCCAGGCCGGATACAATGCCGGACGGATTGAAGGATTTGTCATCGGATTTGTGGCCGTTTTGATCATACTTGGTCTTTTGATTTTGATCCTGTAAGTTTGATGTGAAAGGGAAAGACATGGCAAAAAAAGTGCAAAATTCGGAAGAAATCTACATTGACCGGTTGGTGAAAAGCATTCAAATGCGCTGCCAATTGATTTCACGCTCCCTGAAATTAGACTCCGGCATCGAATCGACAAGAGTTGTCGGGTTTTCCATCGGATTCGTTTTGGTCTTTTTATTTGTTGTTGTGATTCCGGTTTTGGTTTTACGGGTTTTTGGGATTTGATGATAATATTTATTCAATAATGACTCAATAATATGTTTAATAAAAGAGAAGAGAGGATTTGTTATGATGGAATCGTTGACGGCGGAATATAATGAAATCCTGCACCGTCTGGACCGTTTGGATGAAAAAGCGGAATTTGCGAGCGCCGAAGTTGCCCAAAGAATGGGCCGGAAAATCGGGCGGGAAGTCGGTACCCTGTACGGTTTAATCGCCGGACTGGTGCTTATTTTAATTTATTTACTGATTTAAGAGGAATTTTATGTTTAAATTTGACAAATCCCAGGAAATTTACGATATCGGCGGCGTTCGCTTCGGCGGGCAACCCGGCGAAGTTCCGACGGTCATTATCGGAACCATGTTTTACAACCGCCATAAAATTGTCACCAATGCGGAAGCCGGCATTTTTGACAAGGCGGCCGCTGAAAAATTGTGGAACGACCAGTTGGAAATTTGCGATCAAACCGGGATTGCCTGCGCCAATCAATTGGTTGGCGAAACACCGGAAGCCATTCGAAATTATATCGACTGGTTTGTTGAAATTGATGATCAAGCGCCTTTTTTGATGGATTCTTCCGACGGCGCTGTTCGGTCTTTTGCCGCGCGCTATGCCACCGAAATCGGGATCTGTAACCGGGCCGTTTATAACTCCGTGAACGCGAGCATTGAAGAAAAAGAGATTCAAGCTCTTGTCGAAAGCGATATTGAAGCCTCCATTGTTCTCGCGTTTAACGCCGTCAATCCGACTGTTCTTGGAAAAGTGGAAATTTTAGAAAAAGGCGGAACCGGCTTAAAAGGCGGCCTTCTTCAGATTGCCAAAGATTGCGGCATCAAAAAACCGCTCATTGATATTGCGGCCGTCCCGCTCGGATCCGGCGCCGGCGCGTCGATGCGCGGCATCACCGCGATTAAAGGACATCTCGGCTATCCGGTCGGCGGCGGTTTTCATAATACGGCATCCGCTTGGGATTGGATCCGCGATTTTAAGAAAACAAAAGAGAATCCGAAAGAATATTACTTACCGGCCGACGTTGGCACAAACTTGGTTGCGCAAACGCTTGGCGCTGATTTCTTGCTGTACGGACCGATTGAAAACGCAAAATATGTGGCGCCGTCCGTTGCGATGGTGGACATTATGCTGGAAGAAAACGCAAAAGAGCTTGGCATCAAGTTAACCGGCGAGGAAAAATTACCGATCGGAAAACTGATTTGATTTTCTGAAATTTCTTTTTGGTTTTCTCTTGTGTTTGCTTTTCTTTTTCTCCTTCCTTTTTTTCTCTTTTTTTCTTTTCTTTTTTTTCTTCCTTTTCTCCTTCCTTTCTTTTGACATTAAATTTTTGTATGATTTGAAAAATAAAACAACGGTCATCTTAAACATTAATTATATATACATTAATATAATATATGATGTTTTAATCTTTTCAAATCATTTTTGGAAATATTCATTTCTTTAAAATATTTTCAGACTCAGATAAAGAGGATTATTCATGGTTGATACAACAAGCACAATGCCGAAAATGGCTGAAAAAGAAAATATGATGGCATCCGCTCCTGCGGCTCCAAAATCGACCGCAAAACCGGTTATGTCATCAACGGCTGCATCAAAACCGGCGACTTCTAAACCCGCAGCACCGAAATCCACTGCAAAACCGGCCGCTAAAACCACTGCAAAACCGGCCGCTAAAACCACTGCAAAACCGGCCGCCAAAGCCGCTGCAAACCCGGCATCTAAATCTGCCGCAAAACCGGCCGCATCCAAAACAACAAAAGCCGCTGCAAAACCCGCTGCAACAAAATCCACAAAGGCCGCAGCAAAACCGGCAACATCCAAATCATCACTCGCACCCAAGGCATCCGGAACGAAATCCACTGCCGCAAACAAAACCGCTGCCAAAAAACCGGCAACGAAATCCGCTTCAAAGCCTTCCGGTACAAGCGCCAAGAAAATCCCGGTTAAAAATGCCGGCAAAGATGACATTGATGATATTGATATCGAGCTGTCTTTTGACGATGTCAATGAGATTTTATTTTACGATGATGAAGATTACGAGGAGGAAAACAACATGTACATGAAAAAAGAGAAAAAGAGCAAGAAGAGCAAAGTCAAGAAAGTTGAAAAATTGGCTTACTACGGAATTATCATCGGCCTTGTCGCCTTTATGCTCCACTTCTTGGCCGGCAGACACCACCAAAAGTAATGACCAAAAATATTAAAGAAAAAATTAAAGAAAATAAAGCCCTGATGAGTTTTCTCATCAGGGTTTTTTTTATTTTTACCCAAAGTCCTTTTGCGACAAACTTGGGAACAAACCTTGATAAAGAGACATTAAGAGTGGACATCCGTTAATTTGTTTGGAAGATGTTTTTTGAATAAAAAAAGGACGTTGAAAAAATCAACATCCTAAGAACCATCAGTAACCAACCGGTTTACTCGACAACGGTGGCAAATGCGTATTTCGGAAGCACTCTTGTGATTTTAACAGTAACTTCCTCGCCGGCTGCGGTGTCCGGAACAAAAATAACATAGCCTTCAATTCTGGCAATGCCGTCGCCTTTTTGAGCGATATCTTCGATTTTGACATCATATGTTTTGCCTTCGGAAACCGGGGCAGTGACATTTTCATTACTATTCTTAAACATTGAATTTTTAAACATTTTAATCTACCTTTGAATTTGTGTTGCCGGCTCCGCTTTAAAAGCAAAAACGGCACAAAAAACTAATTTAAAAGAGACCAATCCATATGTGTCAAATTGCAAAAGCAAAAACAGAAGGCTTAGTATAATTCTAATAAATTAATTAATCATTCATGGTGAGGATGATATAAATAGGTTCCGACATTACTCCCGATTATAAAAATCCTTCCCGATTAATAAAATTTTAAAAAATAAAATTCAAAAGTTTATAAAAAATATCGTGAGGATCCCGGATTTGGGCAAACGTTTTCAAAACAAAGCGGAAAGCCGTAAAAAAGATTTTCGGAAACCTTTATATAAGGTCAAACGGATTATGGGATATCCGTTTCAAGGGGATTCATCCGAAAAGACGGACAAGATACTGTTTTTAAAAAGCAGTTCTTTTTTTAACAACCCTTCAATCATATATACATCATAAACAATCGTGGGCCCGTGGCTTAGTCAGGCAGAGCGGTGGACTCTTAATCCATAGGTCGGGGGTTCAAATCCCTTCGGGCCCGCCATACACTTTTTTCGTGTTTTTCAGCCATGAAAAACAAATTTTTACAACTTATCCGTTGACGGCACCGTTGTTAATTTTGAAAACTTCACGCCGTTTAACGACAAAATTTTTTCGGCAAGCAACTTGATTTCAATGCCGTCGCCTTCCAAAACGACAACTTCCAAGCAATTCTCATGATCCAAATGAACGTGAATGGACGTTTTAATGATGTTGGAGTGTTCATGCTGAATGTCAGCCATCATATTGGAAAGCCCGCGTTTGGTGTGGTCGTAAACCAAAGAGATCGTTCCCACGCGTTTTCCTTTGATGTCGTTCATCCATTCATAATGGTTAATATAACTTCGAATCGCATCGCGGATGCCTTCCGAGCGGGAAGAATACCCGCGTTCTTCGATAATGTTGTCGAATTTCGTTAAAAGGTTGTCCGGGAGCGAGACGCCGATTCTCATGAGTTCTTTTTCGGTTTTTTTATCGTCGATCATTTTTCCACCACTGATCTTAGAAACGCTTTTTTAGATGATAAGATTTTGTGTTATTCTTTTCTGTATATTTAATACTTATTATCCAAAATATGACATTTTGTTTTACTCAATTTTAATTGCTCAAAAATTAGATTTATATACACGGAAGAATGTTTTTAAAAAGAACCGTCTGAAGAAAGTAGGCAAAAAATATGAATTTCCGCATAATTTACAGAGACAAACGTAGCAAGGATTCGAAAAATACGAAATAAAAGTGATGGAAAGAAGAAAAAAGAATCAGAAAAATAAAAAAAGAAAATAAAAAAGAAGGAAATAAAAAAGAAGGAAATAAAAAAGAAGGAAATTCAGAAAAAGGAAAATAAGAAAGAAGGAAAACAAATGGAAAGTAAAGTGAAAATTAATAATTCCGCTATCGGTTTGGCGCTTTTGGCCGCCCTGTTATTCGGTTTGAACGCACCGTTTTCGAAAATGCTCCTCGATGACATCCCTCCGATGCTTATGGTTTCTCTTCTTTATTTGGGCGCCGGAATTGGTATTTTTATTTTGAGATTTTTCTCTCATGCAGCCGGTTCCGAAAAAAAAGAAGCGAAAATTACCAAAAAAGAATTGCCATGGACAATTTTGATGATTCTTCTTGATATCGTTGCGCCGTTTTTGTTGATGCTCGGCTTGTCCCTGACAACCGCGGAAAATGCGTCGCTGTTGTTTAATTTTGAAATGGTTGCCACCTCCGTTATTGCCCTCATCTTTTTCAAAGAAGCCGTCGGAAAGCGGATGTGGCTGTCCATTGGAATCATTACGCTTGCATCCATTATTTTATCCATTGATTGGACTGCCTCCACATTCCGGTTTTCCACCGGCTCATTGTTGGTCTTGGCCGCTTGCTGCTGCTGGGGACTTGAAAATAATTGTACCCGAAATATGTCGGAAAAAGATCCCGCTCAAATTGTTATTTTGAAAGGGTTCGGATCGGGACTTGGCGCCGCGCTCATTTTCTTTTTGTTCGGACAAAGCACGCATTCCGAATTTTTGCCGGAGATTCCGCCCCAAATTCTTCTCTACGCCATGATTCTCGGATTTGTGTCCTACGGCCTTAGTATCTTTTTGTACGTCAAAGCCCAGCGCCATTTGGGCGCCGCCCGGACCAGTGCCTATTACGCCGCAGCGCCGTTTATGGGCGTGATCGTTTCGTTCATTCTCTTTGGAACGAATGTCACCGCTTCTTTTTGGGTTGCTGCCGCATTGATGATTATCGGCGTTTGGCTTGCCGTCAAAGAAAATCACAACCATGAACACCTCCATGAAGAAATCACTCACGAACACCGCCACGGCCACGACGATGGTCACCATGATCATGAATGGACAACGCCGCATCCAAATTCAGCCGACACGCACACCCACGCGCACACGCATAAAAAAGAAGAGCATGCGCATACACACAATCCGGACATTCATCACCGGCATTTGCATGAATGACAAATAAAAGAATAAAAACAACACATAACGAAAGGAGAAAATCATGACATCATCCATTAAAGAAGGAGATGGCGTCCCAAACGTCTGCCTTCCGAATCAAGAATCGAAAAAAACATGTTTAACAGACTTTCTCGGAAAATGGGTTGTTTTTTATTTTTATCCGAAAGACAACACCGGCGGCTGTACCAAAGAAGCCGTCAGTTTTTCCGAAAAGAAGGATGATTTTGAACGCGAAAACGCGGCCATCATCGGCGTCAGTAAAGACAGCGTCGCATCGCATCAAAAATTCACGGAAAAACGCGAACTCAAAATCATTCTTTTGTCGGACGAAGAATTGACGGCAAACATTGCGTTTGACGTTTGGCGCCTGAAAAAATTCATGGGCAAAGAAAACATGGGAACCGTCCGAACGACATTTTTGATCAATCCGGACGGAAAAATCGCAAAGATTTGGAATAATGTGAAAGTGGACGGGCATGTCGAGGCTGTTTTGGAAGAGTTGAGAAAACAAAAAACAAAATAATTTTTTTGAATAATACTAATCCATCTCCCTTTTTCAAAATCAAGAACATTGCCCTTCAAATAAATACCTCATTTTACCCCTTACATTATTCATCCGGTTTCAAATCGTTTATTTTATCCAAAATCAAAAATGTACAATAGATCACAACCACCGCCGGCCAAAAAACCAATAACGGACCGCAAAGAGGGGTGTCATAAAAAAGAAAGGACAAAAAGGTCGTCGGAATAAGAACAAAAACGAAACCGAAAAAAAGCGAACTCAAACCATATCTGTAAATCGTATCTGTATCCATATCAATCATCTCTTTCTGTAAATGAACAAAACAACGCCAATACCAACGAAAATTCCGGCTGCCAATTCAAATCCCGGCAGCTTTTTGGGTTTTTCCATTGAATTGTCGGGATTCAAATAAGAAACGTCACCCGGCGGTTCTTCCTGCCACTCGAAAACCGGCAACGGGTAATCCGCAAAATCCTTTAATTCCCAAGGAACGCCAAATGCATTCCAATAAAAATGTTGTCCCGCTGTCCCCCAAACGTCTTTGCTGCTGACAGACAGAGTGACTTCATTGTCGCCGTCTTTTCGGAATTTTTCATTCGTCGTCATTTCATCCCAATAATAGCACCAAAAAATAAAGCCCGTACAATAATCATCATTCACACCGGCAATTTTTCCGATTGATTTTTGCTGAGCGTATTCGGAAGAATAATCGGTACCAACGTCGACAGACTCCGTCAAAGCGTAACTGTCCTTTAAATAACCTTGATTTAAGCCGACCAATCCGCCGGCATAATCCCTTGTCGCATAAACCGTTCCGACAGCATAACAACGATCAATAATTCCTTCATAATTTCCGCCGGCCAGACCGCCAACGATGGAATTCGAGGAAACGGAACCAAAGGAATAACAGTCCCAAATTCGTCCTTTGAAATTATAACCGACCAAACCTCCGGCATCATAACCGGTTCCACATATCGAAAATGATGCATAGCTTTCATTCACGACGCCGCAATTAATACCGACGAGACCGCCGATCATATTTCCGCCCGAAAGATGACCCGTTGCAAAACAATTTGAAATAAATCCATTGTTGACGCCGACAAGACCGCCCAAATCGTTGAATGCTTCCGCTGCGACGTGAACAGCCGAACAGTTTCGAATGATGCCGTCGTTTTGACCGGCTAAACTTCCGGCACTGCTTTGTGCAGAAATCGTCACATTGTCAAGCGTTAAATTTGTAATCTCGCCGCGCTGACCAACGTGCCCGAACAGTCCGGCGCCCGACCGTTCCGGATATGAAACCGAAAGATTTCGAATGGTTTTGCCGTTACCGTCAAACTGTCCGGAAAATAAACCGGACAATTGGCCGGATTTTGAATCGACGTCGGCTTCGCCGATCGGTTCCCATGAAAGGTTTGACCCGGAAAAATCCAAATCGTTCATTAAAATGTAAGAAGCGGAAAGGTTATGGCGGACTTCGTCGAGTTGCGCAATCGTCGTGATTTGATAGGGATCGGACGGCGTTCCGTTTCCGGCTCCCGAAAAAGCAGCAGCTGCCGGCCCAATAAAAAATGAAAACAGAACAAAAATAAGAGAACAAATAAAAAGAAAATGAAGCGGCCTTCTTTGAGAAATCATAAAAAATGTTCGGCAAGATAATATAAAAACATATTGAATTTTTTGAAAAATATAAATAAAATTCTGTATTGTCTATACCGCTTTAAACGGCATCAGCAAAAAAGATATCCGCTTAAACAGACGCGATGCGCGTCTGTTTAAACGGGAGGGTTTTCTAAGAATAATAAAAAAGAGTTGTTATCTTACTTTTTTCTGTAAATGAACAAAACAACGCCAATCACCGCTAAAACGCCGACGATGAGCTCAAATCCGGGAACTGTTTTTTCAGAATCGGAATTTGCGCCGGCTGCCGAACTTTCGGAGAGCGGCGTGAGAACCGGAACCGTTAATGTTGTTTTGTAGCTGTGACCGTCCGCGGTTTGGTTGGACGCGGCGACATACATCCAAACGCCGGATTCGCTTGGGGTTGAAACGAAATCGCCGGACGCATCCGTGTAAGCCCGCTTGGAATAGATGAGGTAAATATCTTCACCGATTTGCGGATAAGCGGTTTTGATTTCATCATACCGTTGTTTGGCTTCAGCGGCGGTGTTCACGGGCTCGCCGTAAAACGTAATGTTTCCGACACCGGTACCGTTTGCCACCACTTTTCCGTAAAGTGCTTCACCGCTGGCAAGACCGCCGACACGGGTGTACGGAATAATTTCAAGCGGAAGTCCCAAATCCCGTGCCCAACCGTCCCAAGTGCCTGTGCCGACAAAAACCATCATCTTGGAAATTTGAGTCGTTGTGGTCGTTTGGTTGTTCGAGGTTGATGTTTCATTCAAAGAGGTGGACAAATAATAAATGCCCTCTTGATCAAAAGTGACGTTCACTTGTTGGTAACTCAAAACGGATTGACCGCCTGATAAAACGTTGGTGATATTTTCGGATACAGTCCTTGTCGTAACACTCTTTGTTGTCCCGTCCGGCGCCGTAATCACAACCGTGAGCGGACCGGATGTGTTTCCGAAATCATATTCGTAACCGTGGCCGCCAACAATGATAATCGATTGAACGCCCGGGGAAATCAAATAATCGTTGATATCCGCTTCAGACGCGTCAGTTATGTTGTCCCCGGCCAGCATCATCAGCGAATGGGCGGATGCGGGCATCGCCGCGCAAATTAAAACAAGAAAGGCAAAAACTGCCAGAAATGCCATCTTTTTAAACATAATATTTCTCCAAATCTGTCAAATAAATAAAAATAAAAACAAATAATTAACACGTTTTTTTAATTTCGTGTTAAAAAATAGAATGAAATTTTAAATATTTAAAACTTATTCTGCGAAATTCAATCTTTAAAAATATTTAAAAAATAAAAAAACAAAAGGATTCGCCATTTTTCACATCACGGGAAAAGCAAACGCCATAACGCGCGCGGCGGCCGATAAAACAAAAACAGGAAACAACAAAAAGAAAAAAACAGTAAAAAAATAAAACAAAAAAAAGAAAAGAAGAACGAATTCTTCTTTTTATGATTTTTCGTCCTTGCCGTCAGAATCCTTTGCGTCGGCATTACCATCATCGTTTTCACGTATTTCTTCCAATTTTTTCTCAGGAATCGCTGTCTGAAGGTCAGGATTTTCTTCCAACTTTTCTTCCAGCTCGGATTCTGAAAATCCTTCCGTGAGTTCCGGACGGGCTTCAAGCTCTGTTTTTTCGTCCGAATCTTCCGGCGCTGAAATAACGTCATCCAAATCAGTGAGAACCGGCTTCGTCTCGGCCTCCGTTTGTTCCGGTTTTGAAACATCCGACTTGGGCTCGGAAACCACTGTCTTCAAACCATCATCAATGACTTCGTCCTCAATCGGAACCACCGTATCCGGCGTCGTTTCAACAACATCGGTCGCCAAATCCGTGATTTCCTTTGAAAACTGCGTCGCCAGATTTTCCTTATATTTGTTAAAGGAATGTGCTTGATCACGTTTATCCAAGTCCACATAAACGTAAGAACCTTCGTGGAAATCGAAGTCATCGCAATAATCGCCCTGACGTTTTCCGCAGTATGCGTCAAAAATCGTCTGGTCGCATGGTGGTACGTTGATGTTGTACGCCGCCCGCGCGATCACATGCCCGGCAACCGGCGCGGTCATGAGAAGAAAAACCGCAATCGCAATGGATTTGATGCCAAGAGGCGTCAACCCGTCCGCGACCAAAATGCCCAAGAGAACGAAAAAAGCGCCTGTTGTCGCGATCTTTGTGGTCGCATGAAGCCTGTTGTAAATATCAGGCAGCCGAATAAGACCGATCATTCCGATTAAAATATCCAAGACGCCCAGCAACAGGAAAAAGTAACAAATCCAAAGGCGTAAGGATGAAAAATCAAACGGGAAAACGGACAAATCCATCAAACCACATCTCCTCTGTCAACGTATTTGGCCATCGCCAACGTTCCGATGAATGAAATAATCGCAAGGAGAAGCGCGATATCAATCAAAAACTGAGAGTCTTGAGAAAAAGCGTAAATCGCCAAAATAATAACAATCGTGTTCCCGATCGCGTCCGCTGCCGCAATTCGGTCCACAATGGTCGGGCCGACAAAAACACGGTAAATCGCCATAAAAAGGGCGGCCGTCGCAACAAACAAAGCAATGACGGTCACCCAGCCGAAAGCTGAAAGCGCATGAATCATTCAAAAGCCTCCAAGACCGGTTTTTCCAAATCGTCGCGAATCGTGTCACGCACATCCTTGGGACTGTCGATGTAAATCGAGTGAACATAATAAATGCCCGGACCCTTTAACGTCGGGTTTTTAACATGAACGTCAATAATGAGCGTTCCCGGCGTCAGTGAAATCGTGTTGGCCAAAACGGTTGTTGAAATGCTTTTCGTCGTCGTGAACGGATAAGCGATAATTCCCGGACGAATATCCAGCTTCGGTTGAAGGATTTTATAAGCCATGAAAAAATTCGCTTTCACAATTTCGCGGAACAAAATGTAAATATACCATAATTTTTTCGGGAACTGGCGGACAAAATGACCGAAGGAATCCGTAAACGTAAACATGTCTCGGAACGGATACAAAATTAAAAACGCAAAAAACACGCCCAAAATGAAATTGCCGATTGAAAAGCTGCCGCTGATGAGCATCCAAAGAATGCCGAGCATCACATAAACCAAAGTTCGCATGAAATTAAATTTTATTTTCATCTCGGAGCCCTCCCGAGGACTGTTGAAATATATGTTTCCGGATCCAAAATTTGAGTGGCGATTAAGTTTGAAATCTCATAAAGCGGTTCCGGATAAATACCGAGCAAAATAACAACGGCGCACAAAACCACAATCGGAATGACGATTTCGAAGGGTATTTTATGTTTTTTATGCGAAACACCGGTCGCCGGCCCGGAAGAATCCGGTGCGACTGTGTGCGAATCTGACACGGCGTGCGAATCAGATACCGAATGCGGACCCGATACAGCGTGCGGATTCAGCATATCGGTATGCGGAACCGACACCGCCCCATCAGCATGCGCGTCCGCCGCATTCGGAACAGAACCGGCTGCATTGGTACCGACACCCGTGTTGGCACCTGTTCCGGCACCGGCATCTACATTCCGGTTTTCACCCCAAAAGATGGAAATCCATGTGCGGAACATGTAAAAAATGGTGACAATCGCGCAAACAAGCGCGATTAAAAACGCCAAATAAAATTCACCGGAAACCGACGATTGGAAAAGCGCGAACTTCGCAATAAAACCACCCATCGGCGGGATCCCGGCAATCGACATGGCGCCGATTAAAAACGCCATTGAGAAAAGCGGCAAAACCGTAATGAGCCCGCCCATCTTCCGAAGGTCGCGCGTTTTGGTTTCATGAATAATGCCGCCCGCTGTCAGGAATAAGAGAGATTTGGCAACCGCGTGGTTAATCAAATACATAATCGCTGCCGCAATCGCGCCGGCGGTTCCAAACGATAAACCTAAAAGAACATAACCGATTTGAGAAACGCTTGAGTAAGCAAGCACTCTTTTGAGATCGGTCTGCCCCATCGCGGAAAACGCGCCAATCGCAATCGTCATGAGCGCAAAAAACATCACAATCGGAAGAACAAACGAAAGCGCCGGCGCCAAAACGACAAACAAAATACGCAACATGCCGTAAACGCCGACTTTGATTAAAACGCCGCTGAGCATCGCGCTCACCGGTGTCGGCGCGGTCGGGTGAACATCCGGAAGCCAAAAATGAAGCGGAACCAACGCGGCTTTGTTTCCGAAAACCACGACAAACAGAAGAGCTGCCCCGATAACCACCCAGGGAACCGATCCGGAATCCGTCAGCGTTTGAATCTTAGCGGCGAGGTCGGCAATGTTTAAAGATCCGACGGAAGCGTAAATGGTTGTAATCGCAATCAACATCACGAACGACCCGAGCATTCCCAAAACCAAATATTTGTACG
Organism: Methanolapillus millepedarum; assembly: GCF_032594115.1. Lineage (NCBI taxonomy): Archaea > Methanobacteriati > Methanobacteriota > Methanomicrobia > Methanosarcinales > Methanosarcinaceae > Methanolapillus > Methanolapillus millepedarum. Next base: position 1,410,159 of record NZ_CP131060.1, on the reverse strand, counting down.
TGGCTTCAAGCTTATGAGATATGTCGGTCACGCTGAGAGACTCGTTGGCCATAATGAGACCGGTCGACGACAAAAACATTATTTCAAAGAAAACGAACATGTTAAACAAGTCGCCGGTCAGGAAGATGCCGTTGATGCCGCCCAGCATCAGGAAGAATAAAACGAAATAGCTGTCGCTCAAAGACTTTCTTTCGATGTAATCTAACGAATAAATCAAAACCAAAAAGCCGATAAACGTATTGAGAAGAACCATGAGCGCCGACAAAAGATCGCCGACGAGAACGATGCCGTATTTTCCGAATTCGCCGATATCGTAGACCAAGATACCGTTTTTGTAAACGTCCAAAAACAAAACAATACCGATAAAAAACAAAAAGGCGGAAACGAAAAGGGCGACATATTTCTGCGCATTTTTCCGGTTCCGCAAAAGAATCATAACCGGCGCCATCAGTAAACAAATGGCAATCGGAAGCACGACAATGTTGGTCATGAAAAAGGACGTCACGTAATCGAGCGGCGCCGAAAAGAGAAGAGACGGATCAAAGTTCATCCGCGCAGCCTCCTGAGTTCGTCAACATCGGTTGTCCCGTATTCTTCGCCGATCCGGTACGCGAGCGTCAAAAAGATGGCGGTGGTCGCAAAACTGATAACAATCGCCGTCAAAACAAGCGCTTGCGTGAGCGGGTCCGTAAATAAATAATCTTCCGAAACACCGAGCACAATCGGCGCCAAAATACCATTTTTATAATCATCCGTGAAAATGAAAGAAGCGTATTTGTTAATCGTGCTCATCAAAATCGGAACCAAATTTCCTTTTAAAATGCCGGAAGAGACGATTGTCAAATTGATGGCATGGCTGATTAAACCAAATCCCATCGCAATTTTAATGATATCGCGGCGCAAAATCAAATAAATACCGATCCCGAAAAGAACTGATATCGTGAGCGCAAGCCATACGTTCGTCATTTCTTTTCCTCCTGTTTTGCGTTGAGATCGTCGTCTTTGTTGAAAAGATCAAGATTAGGATTGTGAAAACTCGACGCGCGATTGAGTTCATCAATATTTGAATCCTCATAAAGGTAATGGTGATGCTGGTGATGCTTTCCCGAGGAGGCGGTTGAACCGGAAAAGCCGGCCGAACCGGACGTTTCGGAAGAAAGAGTGTCCGAATTTTTAGACGATTCCGTTTTTTCGGCAACTTTTGAACTCAAAACCGCCGGCATCGATGTGTCCACTCGAACCGGACTGTCGGCTGTCCCCGTATATTTAAACGGACTTTCCGTCTCTTTCGCCCGAACTTTGTCAGACGCGATATTTGTCAAAATGAACAAAAGACCGCCGATCACGGCAAAATAAACGCCGACATCGAAATACATGGATGAAATCAACTCAATGTGACCGATGTGTATACCCAAAATTTCAATCGGGAAGTCGTCAAACGCGCTTCTGAAATAGTTATGGCCGACAAAGAGAGGGGCCAGCGCCGTGACGGAAGCAAATAACAAACCGTAGCCGACCCAGCCGAGCCAATCCGGCTGCAGCCGGACATTGATGTAACGCATGCCGTAGGTGACATAAACAAGCGCAATACCGCACACGAACAAAACGCCTCCGACGAAACCGCCGCCCGGATAATTGCCGCCGTTAAGCAGCAAGTAAATGGAAAAGAACAGGCAGATCACAAGACAAGCTTTAGAGATGGTTTTGGCAATGATTGTGGTCATTTCTTTTCCTCCGTCATGGTAGATGTGACTGTTTTTTCTTGCTTGTCTTTGGAACGGCTTTTAATCAAATTGAAAACCGCAAGCGCCGCAATACAAATAACCGAAATTTCGCCAATCGTATCATATCCTCTGAAATCGACCACGATCACGTTGACGATATTTCGGCCGGCTGTCATTTCAAGACCGTTTTCAATGAAATAGTGAGAGAAGGTTTCAAAAGGCGCAATCAGATCGGCGCCGGCAAGCATCATAAATAAAACAAATGCGCACCCGACGGCCAAAAGCACATTTTTGACTTTTGCCCGCGTTTTTTCGGGACGGACGGCTTCTTTATTTTTAAATTTCATGATGACGACCAAAAACATAATCGTGGACAGCGTTTCAATACAAAGCTGCGTCATCGCCAAGTCCGGCGCTTTGAGATAAGCGTAAAGAAGCGACACGACAAAACCGCAAGCGGACAGAGAGATGATCGCCGACAAATATTTCGGAAGCGAGGCGGCTCCCCAGGCGGTTAAAATAATGAGAATAAAGACGAGCATCTCGGACGGCATTCCGGCAAAATCCAGATTCGGGAAAATAGGAAGCCCCGTGAATAAGGCATAGACAATCGGAATGAGAACCATCGCGATGATGAAAACAAGCATGGTCTTGACATATCCGGCCGGTGGTCCTTTTTGAAGCATTTTCCCCAGCGTCGCCCCGAAATCAAAAGCGTTGTCAACCAAAGTGTTGTAAATCCAATTGATGCTGATTTTGGGATGTTTGGAACTGAAACGGGTCTGCCAACCGGCAATCGCGTCATATTTCCAATAAACCAATATGCCAAACGCAAACGTAATAATCGTCATGATGAGAGACGGCGTGATGCCGTGCCAAAGCGCGACATGCAAATGTTCCGCGCCCGGCAAAATGGCGTTAATCGCCGGCTGAACCAAATAATCAATGAACGGCGTCGGGAAAAGTCCGATGAGAATGATGAGCGCCGCTAAAATGGCGGCGGGACCCAAAAGAATCCAAGACGGGTCATGAACGTGGTCCGGAACATCGGGATCAGTGGTCCGTTTGCCGCAAAACACTTTTAGGATCAAGCGGAAAGAATAGGCAAACGTCAAAACACCGCCGACAACCGCTAAAATGGGAATCATCCAGGCCATTCCGCCGCCCAGCGCCTCCGCCATTTGAATGGAAGATTCGTAAAACAATTCTTTACTCAAAAAGCCATTGAGCGGCGGGATTCCGGCCATGGCGCAAGCGGCGATCACGGTCAAAATGAATGTTATCGGCATTTCTTTTCGAAGACCGCCCATTTTTCGGATGTCACGCGTGTGGAGTTCGTGCGCGACAATGCCGACCAAAAGGAAGAGGCACGCTTTGAAAGTCGCGTGGTTGAGCAAATGAAAAGTTGCCGCGGCCACACCGATTCCGGGCTCCGCCAGCGTGGTGTAGCCGTACATGGTCATCAGGTAAGCCAGCTGACTGATGGTGGAGTAAGCGAGAATTCCTTTCAAATCCGTCTGCCGGAGCGCTAAAAAGCCGGCACCGACCATGGTGATAAGCCCGATGCCGCAGACCAAAACAAACCAGTCCGTTGTTCCCGAAAACATCGGATGAAAACGCGCGACCAAAAAAACACCGGCTTTGACCATTGTCGCCGAGTGCAAAAAGGCGGAAACCGGCGTTGGCGCTTCCATGGCGTTCGGGAGCCAAACATAAAACGGGCCTTGCGCGGATTTGGCAAAAGCACCGATGAGAATGAAGAGGAGAGTGACCGTAAAGAGCGGACTGCTTTTGACAACAGCAATCATGTCGGGACTGGTCAGCATTTCGGAAATACCGTACGTTCCGGTGATGGAAAAGAGCAGCAAAAAGCCCGCGAACATGAAAAGTCCGCCGCCGCCGGTAATCAGAAGCGCCTTTGTTGCGCCGTAAATGGATTCTTTGGTTTTTCGATAATAACCAATGAGCATAAATGAACTGATGCTGGTTAATTCCCAAAAGATAAAGAGTTGAATTAAATTATCAGAAAAGGCAATGCCAAGCATGGATCCCATGAATACGAGAAGATATTGGTAGTAACGGACCAAGTCTTCGCTTTTGGAGAGGTATTTGTTGGAATACGACAGGATTAAAATACCGATGAAAGAGACGATGATTCCGAGAAGAACGGAAAGCCCGTCCGCGTAAAAGGCCAAATTGACAAAAAGTCCCGGAATCCAAGACATTGCCCCGGATAAAACGTCACCCGCATAGGTTGTCGGAACGATGGCGCCCACCATGATCAAACAAACAAAAGCGACCAACGCCGCGAACCATCCGACCTTATCTTTGAGGACTTTGTACGCAAGCGGTACGAAAAGCGCCATCAAAAAAGGCAAAAGAACAATCAGGGCCAGAAAATAAAACGCATCCAAGAGAAATCACAACTTTGAAATCAGTGTTACAATAAAGCCAATGTCTGACAATTTTAGATCAATACGACAACATTCATAAATATTTTCAGCATGCTCGAAAAGCCTTTTTAAATAACGGCAAAGCTTGTGAGATGATGAAATAAAATCATCCGAATAGAGGATGAATAAAAGGATAAATAGTGAATAAACAAGCTGAAAGATACTATATGTTCAAATTCACCATATATTAAATTATTTGTGATTTTGGGAAAAAAGAACGAATGAAAAACCAATCTTTGGTTTTTGAACTCAAAAAAATATGTCGCTGTAATGCACGTGCCGGCGCCGTCGGACAAAAAAAGAGATGAAAGATCATTTGCGATTGAACTCACAAATGACTTTTTATTTAACCGCCGTTACGGCAGCCAATTAAGAACCGGATAAGCGATTCCTTCATCAATGGTCCAAATCGGCGTTGCGAAATCCCAGGACAAAGACGACGGAAGAGTTCCGTCGTAGAAAGCTTGCGTTTTTGCATCGGATGACGTGATATTTTCACCATCAAATCCCGTTAAACTGCTTGTTCCGGTTAAACTATTCAACGCGTAATTGCCGGTTAAAAGAACGCTGCCGGAATCGCCGTCCGATCCGAGAATCCGATGAATCCGGCCGCCTATTGGAAGGGTTGTTTCAAGACCGCTGTTTAAGGCGACAGATGTTGAAATACCAGAATCCGGCGCGGCTGTCCCGACAAGACCGCCAACCGGCGAATTGCCGGAAATATTTCCGGAAGCGTAACAATTCAAAACTTTTGAGGTATGGTCCATCGACCCGATTAAACCACCGACATTGGCGCTGTTTCCGGCGGACACGTTCGATTCGGAATAGGAATTGTTCAATTGACCGCCCACGCTTTGACCGATGAGGCCGCCGACATGGTTACCACCGACAACCGTCACGTTTCCGCCGGACATAACGTTTGAAATATTTCCTTTGTTCAGGCCGATGAAACCACCACTGCGTTCGGCCCCGTTGACATTGTTGAGCGCCCGAACGTAGGAGAGGCCGCCTGTATTGTTGTTATTGCCCATGAAACCGCCGACGGAACTTCCGGTTCCGTTTACGTTTTTGCCGGCCGTCATTGTAATGCTGTTTGCGGAACTGAGATTTGTGAATGTTCCGCTCTCCGAATTATTGCCAATAAAACCGCCGACGGAAACTGTTCCGGTCACATTCTTAGAAAGCTCGATTGGAGAATTGACCGCAATCGTTCCGTTGTTGTAGCCGATAAAGCCGCCGACATTGTTTTGCCCCTTGACCGGTTTAGCCGGATCAATATCCGTGACGACAACCGGAGAATCAATGACGATTGCGCCTGATCCGCCGTTTGAACCGACAGCGCCGCCGACGTTGTTGCTGTTGTTTGCATAAATTGTGGAATGGATAACGGTATTTGAATCAAATGTGATTTGACCATTGACGTTATTAAACCCGACAAGCCCGCCAACGCCGGAACCGGCGCCGTTGTTTGTGTCAATCTCAACATAAACTTCGGACGAAGAAATCGCTCCAATCGCTGCCGTATTTCCACTGTTTGAGCCGGCCAAACCGCCAACGGAAGAGTTACCGGTTATGGAAATCGGATGAGCAGCATCTCCGACACGGCCGTTAGAAATTGTCCCCGCCGCCGATGATAAATTGGAATTGTTACCCACCAAACCGCCGACGTTGCTGTTTCCGGTCACCGACGAAAAAGATGTGACGTTTGAAACCGTTCCGCCCCGGTTCCATCCGATAAAACCGCCCGTGTTATTATTGCCGGAAACGATAAAGGGAGATGCCTGAGAACCAACCGTGACATTTGAAATGACGTTGGAATTGTACCCTGCAAAACCGCCGGTATTGTCATGTCCCTGAACACTTCCACTCACATCAATTTTGTAAGTGCCTAAACCTACAAAAGCGCCGGAATTGTTACCGATAAAACCGCCGGTAGAATTCAATCCTTTAATGTTGACCGCAAGAACCAAATTATTGGAAATCGTAACCGGCCCGGCATTGTTGCCGATAAAACCGCCGACATAATTGCTGTAATCAGCAGATACGGTGGAGTCAGAAGTCGAATTATTCAAAGTAACGCTGCCGGCTGCCGTGTTATTTCCGATGAAGCCGCCGATGTAATTGCCGTTTGCGGAAGTGTTTCCGGTTCCGGTAACCGCCGTTACTACGGTTGAATTTTTAACTTCCCCGCGGTTTTCACCGATGAGACCGCCGATATAATTAAAACCGGTCACTGAAACACGGTCCATTGCAGAACCGACGCTGGCATTGGAAATGTTGCCGCCTCTATTGTTGCCGGTACCGTTTCCGTTTGTGCCGATCAAACCGCCGACATATTCCTTTCCGGCGACCGTCGCGTTCGAACGAACATAACCGATGTCGGAAACAAAATTGATGCCGATCAGGCCGCCAACCGATTTGTTTCCGGAAACATTTCCGGTCATCGTTATATTATTTGTTGCGGTTGTCGCGATGGTTTTGACCGGACTTGCCCCGTAATTTTGACCGATAAAACCGCCGACGTTGTCTTTTCCGGTAACATTACTTGAAAAAATCAATGAGGAGTCGGCTGTTATATTGCCCAAATTCTTCCCGATAACGCCGCCGACATCGTTGCTGTTTTGAGCGGCTACCGTCGAATTGAACGTTATATTCGCCAAAGTAATGTTTCCCGTGTTGTTGCCGATGAGACCGCCGACGGAATTTCCGGTTCCGTTTTCGCTCACCAACGAATAGATGGAAGAATTATTAATTGACGCGGCGTTGTTGCCGATAAAACCACCGACATCCGTTTTTCCGAAAACGGAAATCGGAACCGTCGTTGTTCCGGCGGCGGACGCGGAAATATTTCCCCGGTTATAGCCGACAAAACCGCCGATATTTTGGTTGCCGGAAACAAAAACTTGCCCGCCGGAAATGCCGGCCGACGCGTTTGAAATGGAACCGTTGTTGAAACCGAAGAGACCGCCGGTATTGTTGCCGCCGATAATCGAAACCTGCCCAGTTGAAGGACCGACGCTGACGTTTGAAATCGACCGGTTATTCCAGCCGATGAAGCCGCCAACAATATTACTTCCGGTGACGTTGCTTTTCATTGTGATTTTGTTGGCGCCGTTTGAAATGGATCCTGTGTTGTTGCCAATGAAACCGCCGGTGATGTTGTTCCCGTGAACGCTCTTTGAAAATTCCACATTTTCGGAAACGGTAATCGTTCCATTGTTGTAACCGATTAAACCGCCAACTGTATTTGTTTTGCCGGCTGAGACGGACGAGTTGGCCGTCGAATTATTGACAGTGATGGCGCCGCCGGCGCTGTTGCTGCCGATAAAACCGCCGATATCATCTCCGCCACCGTTTGTTATTTCCGAGACGACGGCGTTTACGGAAGAAGTTGTCACGGAAGCGTTGTTCTGTCCGATGAAGCCGCCCACAGAGGATTTACCGGTCACGGAGACCGGCATTCCCGAAGAACCAACCGTTGATTCCGAAACGGAACCGTTGTTCCAACCGGCCAGGCCGCCGACATACATACCGCCGGAAATATTTCCGCCAACAACAGCTGAATCATTAATTTTTCCGGAATTGTTACCGACAAGGCTGCCGACATAATTATTTCCGGCAATTGTTTCGCCGGTCAAATTCAAGTTCATATTTTTCATTTCGGAAACGGAAGAGGTGACGCCGAAAATACCTTGGTTATTTTCCGCCGGGCGGTTCATGGAAAAACCGCTGAGCTCCTTGTTGCCGCCGTCCAATTTTCCGCTAAAGCCAACAGTTGCGTTTCCGGCCGGCACCCAGCCTTTTTCATCCGAATAAGCGCGCTTGTAATAAGACGGAACAGCGGGATTCGACGACGTCGGAACGTTCCACGCCGCCGGAAGTTCCAGGCTTGAATTGATTCTGAAATATTTGTTGTTGCCGGCAGCCCCCGTATAATACCGGAGCGCGTCGAACTGAACAATATGGTCAATCACAAATTCATTCCCGGAATCATCAGCGCCGGTTCCGGATTGAAACGGATAGTTGACGGTTCCGGCGGTTGTTGACGCATTTCCATCCGACACGGAATACGTATAAATATTACCGCTGCCGGGTGCACTCAGCGGCGCTCCCGCAACGGAAACTAAAAATGAATCGGCTTTCGGCAAATAAACTTCAACGTCTGTCGGCGCTAAAGTGCCGCTGTCCGGGCCGCCGTTGATTTGATTGTAACCGACGGTGGTGAGGTCAGCTGCCGCAATCGGTTGGTCGGCCGTTACTAAAATACGAAGTGTGTTTGTCGTTTCATTATAATCGTAAAGTTCCGCCGACAAAGACAAGGTTGACGGAACCGGCGGGCTGACCGGCGTTCCACCGCCGCCGGGCGTCACGTTCACCGGACCCAAAGATCCGCCGGAACTGTTTGACCCGCTGCTTGAATTATTGATTTCGTTTCCCATCGGAGGATTTGAAACCGAACAGTCGCAGTCCTGTTCTGTTTGTTGAGATTGGAGACAAGTTGTTAAAAGAAGAGCCAGCAAAATAACAATTAATAAGATAATGCCAATTTTAAAACAGGTTTTCCACTTCGAATCCATACAAGTCCCCTTTTTTAATAACAAATATATAATATTTTAGAGAGTATATAAATTATCAGAACCAGTGTATTTATCAATAGTATATAAATTTGTTTTAGATAAAATAGTAAATCATTAAAATAATGAATTGAGAAAACAATGAAATTCCACGTGTGAGAAAAGGTTGAAAATTGAATTTAAAAAAATTGAACTTAAAAAAAATTGAATTTTAAATATTTAAATAATAAAAAAACTGAAAATAATAAAAAATAATTTTGGAAATTGAAAAGATTCAATTTCCGGTTGATTTCTCGTTTTTCAAATTACATGTCCATGCCCATGTCGCCCATGCCCGGCATTCCGCCCGGAGCACCGCCGGCGCCTTGGGATTTGGTGGTCGCGATCACGTCGTCGATTCTGAGAATCATAACGGCGGATTCGGTTGCGGCGTTAATGACTTGGGTTTTGACGCGAAGCGGCTCGACAACGACTTCTTTCCACATGTCAACGACTTCGCCTTTAAACACATCGAGTCCGGCGGTTTTCATGCCTTTTTCGTGAGCAGAGCGGAGCGCCATTAACATGTCAATCGGGTCAAGACCGGCATTTTCGGCCAAGGTTTTCGGGATGACTTCAAAGGCTTCAGCATAAGCGCGAACGGCGAGTTGCTCGCGGCCTTCCAAAGTGGACGCGTATTCGTTTAAGCGCAAAGAGATTTCGACTTCCGGAGAGCCGCCGCCGGCCACCAATTTTTGGTCTTCGATGGCAACGCCGACAACACGGAGAGCGTCTTCAAGAGCGGTTTCAACGCTGTCAATCACGTGGTCGGTTCCGCCGCGAAGGAGGATGGACACGGATTTCGGGTTGTTGCAGCCGGTCACAAAGACCATGGGTTCGCCGGAGATTTTCTTTTCTTCCACAACGGCGGCGTATCCCAAATCGTCTTTGGAGATTTCGTCAAAGTTGGAGATCAGATTTCCGCCGGTTGCGCGGGAGAGTTTTTCCATGTCGCTTTTCTTAACGCGGCGGACAACGAAGAGTCCGAGTTTGGTTAAGAAGTGCTGGGCCATGTCGTCCACGCCTTTTTGGCAGAAAACGACGTTTGCGCCGCTTTTCGCGACTTTGTCAACCAAGTCTTTAATCATTTTTTCTTCTTGGTCGAGGAAGAGTTGGAGCTGGTCCGGCGACGTAATGGAAATTTCGGCGTCGACTTCGGTGTCCTTGAGTTCGATCGCTTCGTTAAGGAGCAAAATTTTGGCATCCTTGACAACTTCGGGCATGTTGGTGTGAACACGTTCCTTGTCAATGATCATGCCGTTGATGAGTTCGGAATCTTCGACACGGCCGCCGACTTTTTTGACGACGTTGATTTGTTCACGGTCAACCACTTTTTTACCGCCGATTTCATCGACGACGCTGGTGACGGCTTTTACGGCAATTCCGGCGAGAAGCGATTTTGCGGATTCGGCACCTTTTCCGGTAATCGCGGTGGAGGCGATGCTGGTCAAGAGTTTTTCATCGTTGGTTTTGACTTCTTTCGCCAAACCGTTCACGATTTCAATCGCTTTGTTGGCAGCCAACCGGTAACCGGATGCGATCACGGTCGGGTGAATGTCCATTTCAATGAGATCTTCCGCTTTCTTTAAAAGTTCGCCGGCAACAACCGCCGCACTGGTGGTTCCATCGCCGACTTCTTCGTCTTGGGTTTTTGACACTTCGACGATCATTTTAGCGGCCGGGTGTTCGATGTCCATTTCTTTTAAAATCGTGGCGCCATCGTTGGTGATGGTGACGTCGCCCATGGAGTCGACGAGCATTTTGTCCATGCCTTTGGGACCGAGTGTTGTTCTGACAGCTTCCGCCACCGCTTTTGCGGCCATAATGTTGTTGCTTTGCGCGTCGCGTCCGCGAGTGCGTTTGCTTCCTTCTTTTAAGATAAAAATGGGTTGTCCTGACATTTTATGTCTCCTGATGATAATGATTTTGAATTCATGGAGCGTGACACAAATAGCGTCAATGCATTGCATATTTTATGACAGATTGCGAAATATGCACAAATGTATAAAAATCGAACCGGTTCCGAATTGCTGTTTACATTTCCCGAAATTGAATTTTTTTCCCGGGTTTGCGTCTTGCAGGGACCGCTTCCAAATTCAATTTCATATCCTTCGCCTGAAAAATGTCTAAAACCGGGAGTTCATGCCGGTTTATTTTGGATCATCTTTCCGGACAAATCGGAAAAATACAGCTTTCATATGTCAGATATTCTATATATAAGTTGCGAGACAAGAAATTGAAAAACAGGAGCGGATAAAAGAAAATAAAAAAATAAAAAATAAATGGATAAAATCTCATCCATTCATTTCATTTGTAACCAATTATGTCATCCATAATTTAACTGTGCGTTTGGCCATCTTCATGAACATGGTCGTCATCATGTTCATGTTTTTCAAACGGGAAGCCTTTTGCTTTCAAAAAAACTTCAATGGATTGATCAACAATCTGCGTCAATTGTTCTTTGGGAATATTGGTCACCGCCGACAAGAACCGAAGTTCAATTTCATCATCCTCATCGTAAAAAACGGTGTCTTGCAAGATGTATTCCGCTTCCAGCTTTCGATCATTTGAAACGGATGTTTGGCTGACTTTGACCATCATATTCCCGACTTTAATCGCCATTTTGATGTGGCCAACAAAATGAGGATTTATCTTAGAAATATCAGCCCCGGCGGCCGTCACAACGGTTTCAAGCAATTTTCCGGCCGATTTGTCGGAAAACGTTTTTGGCGCTTTAAAATGATAAAGGGCGGAGTACGTGGTCACGTTAGACATTTCAATGGAGTCAAGATGCTGTTTTGTCATCAAATCCGCATCATAATCGGAAGATAGAGACGAATTATCTTTATTGAACAACAACTCATAAAGCCGGCGAACAGATTCGTCATCTTTTGACGCCGACAAATGCATTAAAGTCGCGTCCGGATTTATTTTTTTCACAAAAGCCTCAACCGATTTTATTTTTTCAGGAGTTGCCAAATCCGTTTTATTAAGACCAACCACGCGCGCTTCCTGCAATTGCTCATTGATGAAATTGGGAATTTGAACGAGTTCTGTTTCCAATCTTGAAACGTCCACAAGCACAGTAATCGGTGAAAACATCATCATGACATTGATTTCAAAAAGTTGATTGAGAATTTGTTCCGGGAAAGAAATACCGGTTGGTTCTATAATTAAAACATCCGGGTGAAACAAATTATTAATTTCCGTTATTGTGGCGGGAAGACTCATTTTTAAAGAGCAACAAATACATCCGTTTGTGATTTGCTTGATCGGGATACCGGATGTTTCAAGCGTTCCACCGTCAATTCCAATTTCACCAATTTCATTGACAATAATTGCTACTTTTTGATCGGCGTCATTGAGCATTTTGACAAATTTTAGAATCGTTGTTGTCTTGCCGCTTCCCAAAAAGCCGCTGAGAATTAAAACTCTTATCATTTTTTATCACCAAACCATTAAAAACACACATTTTTAAAAAATCGGATTAAACAATCACACACTTTTTTTGAACAATCCGAACTTGATATGATAATATGATTACAAAATTTAATTCAGATTTAATTTAACAATACAAATAGAAAATCAAATCCGAAGTTAAATTTGATAATCTGATTGTAGAATAATGAGATGAATACATATGAATTTTTGTATATTTTATAAAAAAGCGGAATGAATAGCTTAGAATTAGAAAAATAAAAAATAAAAAAAGATAACAAAAATAAAAGAGATGATAAAAATAAAAGAGATGATAAAAATAAAAAAATAAATATTGAATTGTAATTTAAAATATTACAATTCAATCAAATTCTTTTTTCCTTCCGCGCTTTTTCTTTTTTCAAATTCAAGTCCCTTTGCCTTTAAAAAAACCTGAATCGATTGGTCGATAATCACCGTCAATCGGTCCTTTGGAATATTGGTCACCGCCGACAAAAACCGCAGCTCATACTTGCCGTTATTGTCTTCCGGCTCTTGCACAATGTATTCCGCTTCAATTTTCCGGTCGTCGGACGCGGACACTTGACTGACTTTGACCAGAGTGTCACCGATTTTGACAGCCATTTTGACATGCCCGACAAAATAATAATTGATTTTGGACAAATCCATTCCGGCCGATGAGATGATATGTTCAAGCATTTTTCCGGCATCTTCTTTGGACAACACTTTCCCCGAAAAATCGTAAAGCCCGGAATAGGTGCTGACGTTTGAAATTTCAACGGAATTCAAGGTGGTTTCACTTTTTTCATAATCCGACGAACATTTTTCATGGTCCGCGCTCATGAGAAGGTCATAAAGCCGGGCAACGGAACTTTCATCGGTTGCCGCCGACATGTAAACGAGAAGAGCATTCGGGTTGATTTCCTTTAAAAATGATTCGACTTCGGCAACTTTGGAAGCGTCCGCCAAATCCATTTTGTTCAGGCCGATTATTTCGGCTTCGATCAACTGCTGCGTGATAAATTTCGGAATTTGAGATATTTCGGTCGAAAAACGGGATGTATCGACCAGAGCCGTAATCGGGGAAAATGTCATCATCACGTTGAGTTCGCACAGCTCATCTCGAATTTGTTGCGGAAAAGAAAGACCGGTCGGTTCCAGAATCAAAACGTCAGGATTGTAAGTATCCGAGAGTTCCGAAATGGTAAGACTCAAACTGAGTTTAAGAGAACAACAAATACACCCGTTTGTGATTTGTTTGGACGGGATTCCGGCAATGTCAAGCGTTTCACCATCAATCCCGATTTCACCAACTTCATTAACAATAATGGCGACTTTTTTCCCGGCGTCGGTGAGCATTTTCGCGATTTTTAAAACCGACGTTGTTTTTCCGCTGCCCAAAAACCCGCTGATAATCATAACCCGCATGTGAAATTCCTAACCTGTTCTGATTTTATTTTTTTATTTTACCATTGATTTGATGGATTTTGATTTAGATCAACGAAACCAAATCTTCAAGCGCAACCTTCGGGTCCTTTGCTTTAATGATGCCGGACGCCAGCAACACGCCGCCGGCCCCAAGCTCGATTGCCGCTTTCAAATCTTCACCTTTTGAAATGCCGGCGCCGCAAAGCACAATCACTTTTTTATTTATTTTTCGAGCCGCTTCGACCGAATCCGTAATAATTCCGGGGTTTGCTTTTGAAACCGGAACACCGGTTCCGATCAGTTCGGGCGGCTCAATCGCGACATAATCCGGCGACAGCGCTGCTGCTGCCGCTGTTGTCGCAACATTGTTCGTGCAAACCACACTTCTCATCCTGTTTTCGTAAAGCGACAAAAGCGACCGTTCAATGTCGGCCAGCGTCATTCTCTTTTCGGAATGATTGATCAAACTGCCGGTTGCGCCGGCTTCCCGAAGGCACCGCGCGTAAACTTGTCCGGTGTTGCTGCCGGAACCGATGCCGTCAACGTGTTGCGCAAAAATCGGAATGTCGACGGAAGAAGAAACGCGGAAAAGGTCTGCAAATTGGGGCGCAACAGCGATTTCAATGCCCGAACTTTCCGAAACATCCCGGCAAGCACGTGCGATATCAACGGATTTTTGACCCGTTCCCTCGTCAAAAGTTTTGTAATTGAGCAAAATAAAAACCATCTATTCACCTGGAGATCTGAATTATAAAATAAATTGGAGAATTAAAGGATAAATGTGACGATGGATATAAAATGTATCATCAAAAATGTCTGCATATTTTTAAAAAAGCCAAGACGAATTTGAATGATTCTGAAAAAATGTCCGCAAATTTTTGAAATCAAAGGAAAATATGCCGCCATAACGCGCGCCGCCCATCGCAAAAAACAAAAAAATTATGTCCAAAACCCTTCAGATTTCCAATCAACCGGAAATCCCATTTCTTTTAAACCAATTGACGGATACCTGTCAAGCAGGCCAATGAGCTTGATTTTAAAATCATTTTGCGGTTCAATAACATCTAACAAATATCGGATAGCGCAAACATAAACATAAATTTTATTAGAAGGGATGTTTAAATTCATGATAAATGGCTCTGAACAAGGTTTTTTAAGAAATTCCATGTCCATCGGAATTGTCCGATTCCATAACCGACCGTGATGAGCGCATATATTTCGAATAACACTGAGACAATAAATCCAATTTTCTAAAACAAAATGAGATTTCATTTTAAAATGGGCTGCTATTTCTCTTTTACAATCTGATTTGCGCAAATTTGTAAACAACTTTGAAAGTTTTCCAAGGCTAATTATTTCAAAACTAATCCAACACGCCGGTACCATCCAGCATGTTATTCCTTGTTTCATCTTATACGGTTCAATAAAATCTTCCGTGCTACGCTGTAATGTATTATAAAAATCGTCCAAAAACAAATTATAATTCGACTGATTTCGGAAATGGCTTTCATCTAAATACCAATGTGCTCCATATACCATCGAATATTGTTGAATAAGTTGCGTTCGAAAAGCTATTTCAATTCTTTCCGTTGCCTTAAATATCAAAGACCGCAGCTCAATGTCAAAATTGTAAATATCCAACACATCTTCAAAACAAACATGGTTTACAAACAGTCTTTCTCCAACATTATTATCTTGAAGCGTGTGCGTATAACCCTTTAATCTGTAATAAGTATTATTTGAGAGAAACGTTCGAACCTGCTGCGAGTCATGAATAACAAGGCCTTTATTCATTAAAAGAATAATTTGATTGTCTACAGATAAAGGTTGATTGTTGTTCATATAAATCATCAAAAAGATTGAAAAAAGATAAAGAGAAGAGCCTACCCTAGTGTGCGTTAATGACCAATTCAAAAAGAAAGGATTCAATAACTAGGCATGGTAGGCATTATTAAATATCAATAAACATCCAACGTATAAAAACGTGTTGTAGATCTATTTTCAAATTAATTATAAAATGTGTGGCTGCCATTTTTTCAATCTGCCACTTATAATTCAATTTTAAAACAGAGCTTTCTTATAACGTTTAAAAAAGAAAAAGAAAAGAAACGGGAATTAATTAAATGCCGTTTCCGACTTCGCTCTTTCTGAGCCAATCAATATCGGATTGATACAGTTCCCGAAGATCTTTAAGCCCGAGTTTCAACATCGCCACCCGGCTGACGCCCAATCCCCAAGCAAGAACCGGCTCGGTAATGCCGAACGGCTCCGTCACTTCTTTTCTGAAAACGCCGGCGCCGCCAAGCTCCACCCAACCCATACCTTCAATGTAGACTTCCGGTTCCACGCTCGGTTCCGTGTACGGGAAATATCCCGGACGGAAGCGAACTTCCGAAAATCCCATGCGGTGGTAAAATTCTTTCAGGCAGCCGAGAAGGTTTGAAAAACTCATGTCTTTGTCCATGATGATGCCTTCCAATTGCTCAAATTCAGGCGTATGCGTCGGATCAATCGTTTCGCGGCGGTAGGCACGGTCGATCGAAAACACTTTGATCGGACCTTTCGGATGGTCGGCCAAATATTTGATGGTCACCGATGTCGTATGCGTCCGAAGAACATTCTTTTCCGCGATGTCGGCGCTCCACTTACCTCCCCAACCGGTCGAACCGGTGTTGCCGCCGGTTTCATGGCAGGCGCGCACTTTATCCACAAATTCTTCCGGAACCGGAGAACGTTCTCCGAGATGGAATGTGTCTTGCATTTCCCGGGCGGGATGGTCCTGCGGCTGGAAAAGCGCATCGAAGTTCCAGAAAGACGATTGGACGATGTTTCCTTTGATTTCCGTAAAACCCATTTCCAAAAAGATTTGCCGCATTTCATCAATCAAGCGCTGGTACGGATGAATTTTCGCGCCGTAAAGCGGCTTTAACGGCTTTTGAACTTTGTAGGGACGGTACGTTTTTCCTTCCCAATCGCCGCTTTTTAAAAGTTCGGGCGTGATTTGAGCAATTTCTTCCGTGATGAAAATACCTTTGGCCGCCAAGGCTTTTCCGGTTTTCGTAATCACAATTTTGCGGGTGACGTAGTCGTCTTTTTCAAGCAATTTGCGCTTTAAAAGGTCTTGAATGGTCGCTTTGGACGCGGCTTCTTCCGGCAATTCAAAAACCGGATCGAACGTATCGTTTTCCAAAGAATTTTCATAAAGGCCGCTTAAGACTTTTTCATCTTCCCCTTTTGAAATATCGCCGAGCGGAATCAGAACGCCGTCTTCGATTTTCGCCCATTTCTTTTTAATGAGCCAACCGGTCGCGATGCCGACAAATTGGGGTGAAAAAAGCTCTCTTAAATTTTCAAGCGGCGTCGGACCGTCGATGTTGTCCATAATTTGCCGTTCCGGAAGCCCGGCCTCAGCATATTGTTTTCCTTCGCAGGAAAGCCCGTAAAGCTCAAAAGAAGATTCGATGACTTGGCAAAGTCCCTTTTCTTCCAAAAGAAAAGCCGCTTGCATCGACGCGTCAGCATTGAGATCGGAAATTTCGACCACGTCTTTGAGCTCGGCCGTTTCCAATTCATTTAAAGCCAATAGAACCTTTTTTTCATTATTCGTTAAATCGTAATCCGCCATAAAAACACTCTCACAAGAATCATACTTTTTGCTTTTTGTAATTCATCAAAAACTCATTTAATTTTCCTTTTGCCAATTCTCTTTTTTCTTGATGGTCCTTTAAAAATGATTCAAGTTTTTCGCCGGCTATTTTCTTACATTCTCCGCACAGCATCTGTCCATTGACACATTTGGTCTTTATTTCTTCCAATTCGCAATCATTTTCAATCAAGTGGAAAACATATAGCTCATAAACGGAACAATTACACGGATCTCCACCGATTCTTCTTTGCTCTTCCGCCGTTTCTCGTCCGCCTGTTTTGGCTTTCATGACCTTTTTCTTGGCTTCCTCGGGGTTTTCTGTTAATGCAATGTTACTTCCCGGAATACTGCTTGACATTTTCCCGCCGGTAAGCCCGCTCATAAACTTATGATAAGTTGACGAAGGCTGAATAAAAGCATATCCGCCATATTTAAATTCAATTTCTTGAACAACTTTCGATAATTCTTCTTTTGAAATGTTGCTCTCCGGGACAGTAATATGTTCCTTGAATTCCTGAGCAATGTTCAAAGATACAGAGTATCCTTTTTGAATAAAATCCTCTGCTAAGCCTGCCAAAACAGAAGAATTGTTTGGAAAAAGATAAGGACGCATAATTTTCCAACCACCCTCCTCACAAACACAAGCTTTTGAAAAATCAAAATCAATATGATTGCTTTGCATCACTTGAATTAATTTTTCTGGAGAGATGTTTTTGACGATAATAAAATCATTTGAAGATTCAAGAGCTATCTTTTTGGAGATCTTTTTTATTTCTTTAAACAAATCTTCAATTGGTTCTGTAGAGCCTTGTTTCTGTGAAATTCTCCAATAGCTGAACGAACTCTTTTCGTTTTGAGGGATTAAATCGATTGAAAATAAATTCATTCGGGAAGCAAGATCACGTGTCAGGCGAATATGAGGGTCTTGATCAGCTCCAACCGGAACGACCACCGGAATCGGACCCCCTCCGATGAGTTCAAGATCGGAATCCAGCTTAAGAGGACCATCTTCCGAAAGCTGAAAATGTAAAATGTCCGCGCTCTGTGTAACAGTGCTCATCATATGTGCAAGACGGGTTGAATTTTCAAAACCATAAATAGCAGAAAGTTCTGAAAAATTGACTTTTGTTCCTAACTCAAAGGCCAAATCCTTAACCGGCTGACATTCCGATTGGAAATAAAGACAAGTTTTTTCAGGTTTTAATCCGAGTGCAATTAAGCTGGTCAAATATTCATCAATGCCTATTCTTCTGCATTCCTTCCAAGACAAACCGCGCGCTTCATACGCTTCACGGTCTGCAATTCCGACAATAGCAATAGCACCCGTGCTTTGATACCAAACAATTTGGTCCATAACCATTTTGTGACCCAGATGCGCTTTTCCGGTCGGCATGAACCCATCTAAAACGACAAACGGCTTTTTATGCTTTAAAGAATACGAGATTTGTTTAAAATCCCGATGACCAAAAATAACGCCTCGTCTCATTAATCTGTGTGGATTTGGAATTTCATTCAACACTTCTTCATCGAAAGGCGAAATGCCAAAATACTCAATAAGCTTGTTATAATCAGTAACTCCGGTAACATTCCATGGATCAATCGATTGAAGCATAATATCACATAATAAAATTCAAATTTGTTTTTCACCTTTAATTCTTTCATCTTATTTATTTGTGCTTCATAAAAACCGGAACGGAAAAAAATAAAAATATCTCCTCTTTTTTCAATACTATAAAAAATGATTGCAATAACGCGCGCGTGAGCCGACGCAAATCAAGAATATAAAAGAAAAAACAATACAAAAACATAAAAAAATAGCGAGGGATGGATTCGAACCATCGGTCTACGGGTTATGAGCCCGTCGGGATCTCCTGGCTACCCTACCTCGCTTCGCCAAAACAAACAAAATTAAGATAAAAAAGCAATGCAACGACTCAAATTATTGAATCCCTGCTCAATTTGCAATCCTAAAACTAATTGATTTTATAAATACTTATGGATTGGGAAAATTCGAGATATAATAAAAAGAGGAATCAATCAAGACGGAATCAAAAAATAAAGAACAAAAATGGATTGAACAAATTGCAAAATTAAAAACAAAAAACAAAAAAATAAAAACCCGAAACAAAGAAAACAAATGAATCCAATAAAGGAAAATAATAAATCTTTAAATACCGTAAGGCTGTAATGAAGATATTCACATTTGTATGATTTAAATAGCCAATGACAATGAATATTATTCCGATTCAATTCTTTAATTCTTTTTCAGTACGGTGAAATCCGATGCCACACAGATGTACGAAATGCGGTGCCATTTTCAGTGACGGCGACCCTGTCATTTTAACAGGATGTCCGACCTGCAAATGGAACAAATTCCTTTACGTTCGAGAAGAAACAGTTGCGGCGACGGCCGGAAATGTCCACGTGGACGCGGGTCTTGAGACCGATCTTCATGAAATCGAAAAAACGAAATGGCCGGATCAAAATGAAAAGTCCGAATCCATTAACAAAGTTCTCGAAAATATCGACAGCGTGCTTGATTCGGAAGAAATGACCAAACAAGAGCCGGAACCGGGACGCGTGGATTCTATTCGGATTTTGGATACCGGGTCTTACGAACTGAATCTGGGCTCTATCATGGACAAAGAGGAAATCGTCGTCGGGATCAAAGAAGAAGGACAATACGCCATCGATTTGCCGGTGATTTTGCAGCAATCCGCCAAAAAAGGAAAGGCGAAGAAAAAATAAATTTTTTTATAATTATTTAACATATAATAAATAATATATCTATAACTATTTGTCTTGGCGTGAGCGAAGAAATACATTGTTCTATTTTTACCCATGCATAATTGCCATATAATTTTTGGAAGGAGATTCTTCCTTTTTTTGATATTTTATCTTTTTTTTGAATTTTTTGTCCGCATCTGTTTTTCACATTATTCATATGAATAACGCAGTAAAATAGAACATTTTTCATATGAATAATGCAAAATTTTTCACGTTTTTGATAGGAATCTTGACTTGAACAATCCGTTTTATCCTTTAATCACGCCGATCGGAATCAACCGCGCCACTTTATTCGCGATCCCGAGTTGATCGACCACATCAACAACTTCGTCACTTGGTTTGTAAACGCTTGGCGCTTCTTCGGCAATCACGGATGGTTTATCGGCGCGCACCGTGATTCCTTGGCGTTCCAACTCATCCCGAATCGCTTCACCGCTCATATTATTTTTGGCTTGTCCGCGACCCATCACACGGCCGGCGCCATGGCAAGCGCTTCCGAAAGACAGTTCCATTGACTTCGGGCCGCCTTTAAGAATGAAGGATGGCGTCCCCATGCTTCCGGGAATCAAAACCGGCTGCCCGACATCACGGTAATGTTGCGGCACTTCCGGGTGCCCGGCCGGGAACGCACGGGTGGCACCTTTCCGGTGGACGTAAACATCTTTCTTTTTGCCGTCAACCGTATGGGTTTCATATTTGGCGACATTGTGAGCCACGTCATAGAGGAGCTTCATACCGAGTTCATCGACGTCTTTGCCGTAAAAATTTTCAAAAACCTCACGTGTCCAATGCATAATGACCTGCCGGTTCGCCCAAGCATAATTGGCGCCGCAAATCATCGCTTCAAAATAGTCCTGCGCTTCTTTGGACTGCGCCGGCGCGCAGGCCAACTGTTTGTCGGGAATTGCGATTTTGTATTTTTTAACCGCTTCATTCAAATTTTGGAGATGGTCGGTACAAATTTGGTGACCGGCGCCGCGGGAACCGCAGTGAATCATGACATTCACTTGCCCTTCATAAAGACCGTAAGCCGCTGCCGCTGCAGGATCATAAATTTTGTCCACATACTGGATTTCCAAAAAATGGTTGCCGCTCCCAAGCGTTCCGAATTGCGGGCGCCCGCGTTGGCGTGCTTTGGTGCCGACTTTTTCGGGATCCCCGTCTTTCATAAATCCGCCCGACTCGCAATTTTTGGTGTCGTCTTTAATACCGTATCCGGCTTCGACCGCCCATTCCGATCCGTGTAAAAACGCATCCGTCAACTGTGTGTCATTGACGCGGAACTGCCCTTTGGAACCGACACCGGACGGGATTTTATGAAAAAGGCTTTCTGTGAGCGTTTTGATGTGCGGAACAACATCCGCGCGAGATAAATTGGTTTTCATCAGACGGACGCCGCAATTGATATCAAAACCGACGCCTCCGGGACTGATCACACCGTCCTGCGGGTCAAAAGCGGCAACACCGCCGATTGTGAATCCGTATCCTAAATGGACATCCGGCATCGCCATCGAATAATCTAAAATGCCGGGAAGCATGGAAACGTTGGCAATTTGATCGACGGTCGCCAAATCGATACTGGAAAGGAGTTTTTTGGATAAAAAAATACGGCCGGGAACGCGCATTCCACGTATATGTGAAACCGGAATGTCCCATGTGTTTTCATTGACTTGAACAAGCGCGCCCGAAACGTCTTCCGGAAGGTTGTCGGCGGATTCTTTGGCTGAACCGTCTTTTTCATTTTGATTTTTGTATTGCTGAACCATAATTTTCCCGGAATTTTTGATTTTTTATAAAATTAATTTGAGAAGATAGCTTGAAATATAAAGAATTTGGGGTTAATAGTTAATGATTATCAATTCATTGTCATTCATTGATTTAATTGTTTGGAATCCGAAAATTAAATTTATTTTTTAAAATGGTCTTTAGAACGGAGGTTTTCAGTTGTTCAAATTCATGTCCCCGGATGAAGCGGTCGGTTTAATCAAAGATGGAGATGTGATTGGTGTCAACGCTTTTTTGTCGATTTGTAACCCGACGGAACTCCATTTGGCACTCACCCGCCGCTTTCAAAAAACACAAAGTCCACGCGACTTGACGATTTTTTGTTCCGCCGGATTTGGAGATTGGACTGAAAATTCCCCGATTGAAGGATATATTCAAGATGGGGCTGTATCCTGCGCTGTTTTGGGACATCTCGGGTCCATGCCGACTGTTGCCAAAAAAATATTGACGGAAGAAATCGAAGGGTATAATTTGCCGCTGGGAACCATGTCACACATGATTCGAGCCGCTGCAGGCGGAAAAGATTTTTACGTGACCAAAATCGGAATGAATCTTTTTACCGATCCCGACGTCGGCGGCTATCAGCTCAACAAGATCTCAACAGAAAAATGGGTGTCCAAAACAAAAATGGACGGCCATGAATATTTGATTTACAAGACACCTGAACTTGATATCGCGTTTATTAAAGGAACGAGCGCCGATTCCCAAGGAAATATTTCTTTTGAAAAAGAATGTGCCACCGTTGACGCGCTTGCGCTCGCTCAGGCTGTTCACCGCCGGGGCGGCAAAGTGATTGTTCAGGTGGAGCGGGTCATCTCCAACCATCTGCGTCCCCGCAATGTGATCGTTCCCGGCATTTTGGTGGACGCGATCGTCGTTTGTTCCAATCAAAGTCAAATCTTGAGTGTGAACGGCTACGAGCCGACTTATTCGGGCGATACGTACATTCCGCCGCAGGAGTTAGCCGAATGGGCGAAAGCCAAAGAGAAAAGCGCAGCCAACTTAAGCGATCCGGAGCGTTTGCTTGTGGCATCCCGCGCTTTTTTGGAACTTTCATCGGGACAAGTGGCCAACATCGGCATCGGAATTCCGGAAGCTGTTGCCGTCGTTGCTGCCAAAGAGGGACTTCTTAAAGACATTACACTCACGGTGGAATCCGGCGCAATCGGCGGCCTTCCGGCGTCCGGCGTTTCTTTTGGCGCGACAAGCGGCGCCGACACGATTTACGATATGTCGCAACAATTTGATTTTTATGACGGCGGCGGCCTTGATATTTGTTTCATCGGCGCCCTGGAAATTGACGGTTCCGGAAACGTAAATGGTCACCTGTCTTCCGGAAGAATTACCGGAATCGGCGGTTTTGCAAACATCACGCAATCAACACCGGTTGTCGTCTTTTGCGCCACGTTTACCGCGGGCGGTCTCAAAGTCAAAATTGAAAACGAAAAGTTAAAAATTGAATCGGAAGGAAAATATCCGAAATTTGTAAACGGCGTCCGTTCCGTCAGTTTCAGTTCGATCAACGCGAAAGAATCCGGTCAACGAGTTCTTTACGTCACGGAAAGATGTGTTTTTGAATTAAAGGAATCGGGCCTTATGCTCACGGAAATCGTGAACGGCATCGATTTAAAAAGAGATATTTTAGACCAACTTCCATTTTCGGTAACGGTTTCCCCCGATTTGAAAACAATTCCGGCAAAATTGATTGGAGAAAATTCGTAACAAGCTGTTATTGCGGACGGCCGCCGCGCGCGTTACAGCGACATATTCTCTTTTGGAGTTAAAAACACAACGAGTTGGCTTTAAAAATTTAAATCATAAATCCAAAACAACTTCCGCCTCAAACCCGGAGCCGGTTTTTTCAACCCGGATTCCGTTATAAGTAACCGCTTTGACTTCCGTTCTGAAATTTTGTTTGGACGAATCAATCGGCTCACCGGAAATGACAGCTGAAACGGAATATCCGTCGTTTGTTTTTTGGATTTTCCGAACCGCTATGTTTCCGAAGAGTGTTTCTTCAGCGTCGAACAAAAAAAGAAGTTCGGAAAGAAAATGAACCAAGAGGTCTTCCAAATCCGAAGCGGAAACTTCGACATCAAATTCAACCTCCGGCATAATGTTTGAAACGTCCGCAATCACATGAAACATCGCCAACGCCGAATTTTCAAAAACCTGTTCCAGCGAATCACCGTACGCAATAAAACGTGTGTCGGCAATGTGGTCCAGATAAATAAAAGGCAGATTCGCGGTCATAAGAACAACTGTTTTTGGTTATTTTCATTATTTTTTAAATTTCTTTAGACTTGATTGTTTTTGAATTTCTTTTGATTTGATTGTTTTTGATGCTTTTGATTTTTTAATTACGACGTGTTTTTTGATTTTTCATTTCTTTCTTCAGCGCGAATGGCTTTCCAAATGTAATAAATGCGTTGAAGCGCCGTGACATGAGATAAAATCGCAATAATGACCATGACCCAACCGAGGAATGACAAACCGTAAAAGGAGGCTGCGCCGTGGTAAATCAAAATGTAAATGAAATCCAAAAACGTTCCCGCTAAAATAATAACGAGGCGGTCAGCCCGTCCCATAATGCCGCCGTAATAACGTCCGATTCCCATTGCCTGCGCCTGCGTCCCGAGATAACTGGTCAAAAGAACGCCGACAATTGCCACGAGCCCGATTTGCCAAGGACAAAGTCCGCCGAAAATGATGCCGCAGATGATGAAAACATCGGCGTAGCGGTCAATAACGTGGTCCAAAAAGTCGCCGCGTTTTCCGGCAACGCCCATAATGCGGGCAACAGCGCCGTCAAAAGCGTCCAGCCCGGAATTGACCAAAACACAAAAACCGGCCACCAGAAGCATCCAGTAAGAAGAGGAAGAAGAAACATAGTTCGTCCCCGCCAAGTAAAAAGAAACGCCGGCCAGAAATGAAAAAAGAAGAGATAAAACGGAAAGGACATCGGGCGTGATTTTATATTTCACAAGACGGACCGCAACCGGATTGATGAACTTATCCGTCGCAAAAGGTCTGAGAGAATCGACTGCCATTGAATATTTTCCCCATATATGAATGATGAAAGTAAGAGAGCAAGTTCCTTTATAATCCTATTTCTCAGTTTAATTCTACATCTTTATTTTATAAATATTGTTTGATAAAAAATCAATTTCAAAACAAATTTTTAGCGGCAGCATACAAATATTTGATTTTTGCCGCATATTCCAGCTGCGCCGTGATGCGAAAAGCTTGCTTTAAATCGTTGCCGACCGCGAATGTTCCGTGCCCGAGAGCAACAATTCCGAAAACTTGTTTTTCATTCATGCCCGTCCCGCCGCAAAAAGCATTTGCCGCGTTTGCTGCCAATTCATCGCTTCCGATGCCGCCGACAACGAGTGGAATTTTGCCGAGAAACAGTTTTCCTTCGCTGTCAACCGGAACAATCGACAAATTGCCGGCCTCAAATTCCAAAAGCGACATCACCACCGAATACGGGCAATGCGCGTGAAGAATGGCCATTGCATTTGTTTTCTGATAGATTTTACGATGAACGGCCGTCTCCGACGACGCTGATTTTTCCGCTAATGATTTTTCGTTGCCGCTTGGAAAAATCGGAACTTCAACGATTCCGTTTCGGTCGATTTCATCCATCGCCACGCCGGTTTTTGTGATCACGAACGTGTCGCCTGACGCAGACCGAACGCTCATGTTCCCAAAATTGGATTCAACCAAACCCGATTCAACCACTTTTTTTCCGATGGTTTGAAATTCCTGCCACATTTTTTCACCGACAATTGATGAATAATGAATAATAAAAAATGAAAAATAAATAATGAAATAGAAACGGAATAACAATGAAAGAATTCAAAAAAATATAAAAGTATCCGCTCGGAATCCATAAGATTTATTTAGAAGAATACCGTTAAGGGTTTGTTTCATAACGCCTCGTTAGCTCAGCGGTGGAGCGAGTGATTTGTAATCACTAGGTCGCGTGTTCAAATCACGCACGGGGCTTTCTCATTCTTTTTTTGTGTTTTCCAAATAACAGTCGTCTCAATAATCATTGTTGAGAAACAATTCCATCATTTTTTAGAAGAAGAGATTTTTGAAAAATCAAAAATCACTGCAACCCATCATAAAAGGTGTAACTGACATCGTTCTTTTCAACCAAAATCGCGCTTTGATTGAGTTCTTTTAAAACATCATCCAAGATGGCAATCACCCGTTCTTCATCCGTCCGGTAAAAGACGTAAACAAGCGTGTTTTCATCAATCACAACACCTTCCGGCGTCGTCCAATGTCCTTGGGCTTCAAACGACGTATAGCCCGGCGCATATTTGTCGCAAATCGGATTCACAATTTGTTTGACTTCTTCCGAAGAATAAAGCGCATTTCCATTTTGGTCATCCGTTCCGATGTAAATCGTATATTTTTCAACGTTTTGATAATCTAATTGGCTTGAGTCACCGTGATTGGAAACGTAAAGCTATCCGGCGATACCGGCTGTCGCCAAAAGATTGACAAGAAGCAGAACCAAAATGATAAGAGTCATTTTGTCGAGTTTTTTTTCAGTCATTTGTATTCCTCTTTAACATCATTTTTACTTAATTCAACATTTTCTTTTTAATTTCCCCAAGCTTCAAAAGCGCTTCGACCGGCGTCATATGGTCAACGTCGAGTTCCGCCAGTTCGCATTTGATTTCTTCGGCTTTCGGATCCGGCACGTATTTTTCAACCGTTTTCTCAACGATTTTTTCAACAATCTGTCCGCTTTCCACCGACGGGTCTACCAGCAAAAGCTGCGTGTAACGGGCGCTTGTTCGTTTTCGTTTTCCGTCGCTTTCACTTTCCGCTTCGATCATGCTTTCGTTTTCAAGTTCTCTGAGAATTTCAGACGACCGCTCAATCACTTTATCGGGAACGCCGGCCAATTTCGCCACATGAATACCGTAACTTTTGTCGGTGGCGCCCGGAATGATTTTTCGAAGGAAAACAAGTTCTTTCCCGGTTTCAAGAACGGCGATGTGGAAATTCTTAAGCCGCTTGAGTTTGTTTTCAAGAGCTGTCAATTGATGATAATGTGTCGCGAAAAGCGTTCGGATTCCTTTTTTGTCTTTGTTGTGAATGAATTCGACAACCGCTTTGGCAATGCTGTAACCGTCATAAGTACTGGTCCCACGACCGATTTCATCCAGCAAAATCAGGCTGCGTTCATCCGAATTGTTGAGAATGTTGGACAGCTCGACCATTTCCACCATAAACGTACTTTTCCCGGCGGCCAAATCGTCGTAAGCGCCGATCCTTGTAAAAATACGGTCCACAATTCCGATTTTAGCGTAAGCGGCGGGTACGAACGATCCGGCCTGCGCCATGATCACAATCATCGCCACCTGGCGCATGTAAGTGGATTTTCCGGCCATGTTGGGTCCCGTGATCAATAAAAATTGGTTTTCAACACAATCCATTTCCGTGTCGTTTGGGACGAACGTTTCCCTGGACATTTTGACGGTCTTGGCGTCGTTGGTTGCCTTTTCCACAATCGGATGGCGGCCGTCGCGAATGAGAATTTCAAAGCTGTCGTCCACTTCCGGACAAATGTAATTGTTTTCAAGCGCCGCTTCGGCAAAACCGGACAAAACGTCGGTTTGCGCCACCAGCTGCGCAATTTTTTGAATATCTTTGGCATGTTCCGCCACCCGGACGGTAATTTCCCGAAAAATCTCGTATTCAATGGCGATCGCACGGTCGTCGGCCGACAAAATCAGGCTTTCCCGTTCTTTTAATTCCGGCGTATAATACCGTTCGCCGTTCGCCATCGTTTGTTTTCTGATATAGTTGTCCGGCACCGCATTTTTATTGGAGTTGGTGATTTCAATAAAATAACCGAAAACTTTGTTGTAGCCGACTTTTAAACTTTTAATGCCGGTCCGTTCCCGCTCGTCTGCCTGGAATTTCGCAATCCAATCTTTGCTGTCGCCGGCGACGTTTCGAAGCTCATCAAGCTCCTGATTGTAACCAAACTTAATCATTTTGCCTTCACGAACCGTAATCGGCGGTTCGTCTTCGATCGCGTTTGTAATGAGATCGATCAATTCTTCATAAAAAT
Organism: Methanolapillus millepedarum; assembly: GCF_032594115.1. Classification (NCBI taxonomy): domain Archaea; kingdom Methanobacteriati; phylum Methanobacteriota; class Methanomicrobia; order Methanosarcinales; family Methanosarcinaceae; genus Methanolapillus; species Methanolapillus millepedarum. The sequence goes on along the minus strand of NZ_CP131060.1, from coordinate 1,382,182 downwards.
CAAAACCAATCAACTGATCACGAATGTCGGCCATCATGGCGGATTCGTTGCCGAGAAGATTCGTATCTAAAAGATGGGCGATTTCCGGAATTTTAAGCAGGGAGTTGCGCATGGAAATGAGATCGCGCGCGTTAGAGTTGCCGTAAATCATTCGGCTGACCAGCCGCTCCATATCGGAAATTTCGGACAAGCATTTCCGAAGGTCAAACCGCAGCAAATTGTTTTCCTTTAAAAATTCAACCGCATTCAAACGTTTTTGAATATCAGCCGGAGACAAAAGCGGACGCAAAAGCCAATTTCGGAGAAGACGGGAACCCATTGATGTCTTGGTTTTGTCTAAAATCCGAATGAGCGAATAGTTGGTTTCTTCGTCGCGGACGTTTTTGACAATTTCAAGATTTCGAAGCGCCATCGAATCCAAAACCATGGAATCCGATGTTGAATACGTTCGAACGGAATGAATGTGCTCAAGTTCCCGCATTTGCGTTTCCAAAGCGTAGGAAAGCGCCTTTCCGGCGGCCAGCACCGCGTAATCGTTTCCGCGAAGTCCCATTCCGTCAAGCGTGGATGTTTTGAACTGAACGTTGAGCTCTTCTTCCGCCAACTTGACTTCGGTCGCAAAGTTTTTGCTCATCAAAAACGCGTCCGTTTTGATTTTATGATCGGCAAGCCGGCTCGAAAGAACAGAATTTTTCAGGAGATTGGGTTGTAAAATGCATTCGGACGGCCGAAATTTGGCGACTTCGCTCATCACTTTTTCGTAAGGAGCGGCGTCTTCAAACTGCGCGGTTAAAAATTCCCCGGTGGAAATGTCTAAAAAAGCAATCCCGAAAGTTTCAGCAGCCGGTTCTGTTTTGCCGGTTTTCGAATCTTTCTTTTCGACTTTTTCTTTTCTTTCCGCTTCCTTTCCGTCGTCGTCTTTGTTTTCGTTTTCGCCTTTGCTTTCGCTTTTGTTTTCGTTTTTGTCTTTGAAAGATCCGGAAATCGCCATCAGATAATTGTTGGCCGAATCTGTAATAATCGATGTATCAATAGCGGTTCCGGGCGTCACAACGCGAACAATTCCTCTCTTAACAACGCCTTTTGCTTCTTTGGGATTTTCAAGCTGCTCGCAAATCGCCACTTTGTACCCTTTTTTAATCAAGCGGGGAAGGTAAGTGTCAATCGCATGATAAGGAATTCCCGCAAGAGGCATTTTTTGTCCTTCGATTGTTTTTCCACGGTTGGTCAAAGTGATTTCGAGTTCTTTTGAAATGATTTTGGCGTCGTCGCCAAACGATTCGTAAAAATCTCCCATGCGAAAGAAAACGAGCGCGTCCGGGCACTCTTTTTTCGCTTCATAATATTGGCGCATGGCCGGCGTTGATTGGTCCATTTTATCGGCCTGTTTTGTTTTGAATAATGTTCCCAATAAAATCAATAAATATTAATATTTTAAAAATAATAAATCTGTGAAAATTAAATTTAATTTTTAATGCATTCATTTTTGATTGCAGTAATTTATCTAATCTTATATTTAATTTCTGAAATGAATCCAAAAAAGGTGAAAAAAATGAAATACATTTGTCCGCAATGCGGAAGCACGGAACTTTATTTGGAAAGCGGCGGTATTATGGGAAACATTTACCACTGTAAAAAATGCAGTTATGTCGGAACCTTTGTGATAGAAGGAGAGGAAGACATGGTGAAAGAAATTCAGGAAGGGCACAAAGTCGAAACCGGAAAACCGTAAGTTTTCCGATTTTTTATTTTGGTTTTTTATTCATCTGAGGTTCGGAACTCATTTATCTTTTGCTTCTTTTCTTTTTCGCCCTGGAAATGCTGGCCGCTTCTCTTTTAGCGTCTTCCCGTTCTTTTTCGGTTTCAACTTCGCCTTTTTCCGCCGCGTCAAAAAAGCTTTTTTCGGCTTTGCTTGCATACTTTTCCAAAACCGGTTCGTTTTCCTTTGCGTCGCCGCCCACCGCCGCCACATCATCATCGCCGCCGACAGCATTTAAATAATCGTCCACAGCCGGGTCCGCCGTTTCGGACGAATCGGATTGAACATCAGCGTCGGGTTTTGGTTCCGGTTCAATTTCAATTTCAAAAATTTCAACATCAACTTCTGTTTCAACTTCGAGTTCCGATGTCGGCTCATTTTTCATTTCTTCACCGGAAAAAATATCCACGATCACTAAGTCGTCTTTCTTTGATCTCTTTTCAAAAGCAGCTCTACGATTTTGGTTCCGAGTTTTTCTTTTGGATGATTTTGAACCGGAAACACTGTCCGGAAGAGCATCATCCGTATTTGCCGCCGAGAGTTCCGATTCCGCACCGCCGGGTCCGGCATCTGCCCCAACAGCATCTGTTTCTTCAGCAATCTGTTCTTGTATTTCTGTTTCCGAATCCGATTCCGAATCCGCATCCGGTTCCGCATCAATTTGAAAGTCGTTTTCCGGTTCCGCCGGTTTTTCTTTTACGTTTGTTTTCATCCAATCAACCGATTCCGCTTTGGATAAAATTTTGGTTCCTTCCGCGTCCGGATTTTTCGGATCGAATTCGCCAAGCACGAAACGGACATTTCCGGAGGAAATTTTGCCTTCGACAAAGGAAGTTTCATGAATGAGAACGGACTTCGCCGTCAGGTTTCCGGAAACGGTAACGTTTTTATCCAAAATCAGCTTTCCGGATGTGCTGATGTTGCCGACCACTTTCGTTCCTTCCGACAAAACGACGTCGCCTCTGGCGCGAATGTCGCCGTTGAGGAGAAGATTTTTGCCGGACTCGAAATTCTTACAAATCAGTTTCCCGGACAAAACGCAATTGTTTCCGACGACTGTATTTTCCGGAACGTTAATACTGTCCGCCGAAATCTTAGATCCGATCGGAATAATCAGAAGGCGATCAAAACCGATCACTTTTGACAAATCCATCTCCGCCAGTTTTTCCAAATCAATTTCCTCGTCGTCCTCAAAAAGATCGGTGAGTGCTTTGTCGATTTCTTCACTGGTTTTCCCGAGACCGATCAGTTCGCGAATGTACAAAAAAATAAAAATCATTATCGGAAGCGGATTTCGAACGACAACCCAACCCCGAGATAAGAACCCGCCGTTTAATTTCACTTCTTTGCCGATGTCAAGATCGCCTTCAACAATGATTTTGCCGTTGATGGTTGTAAATTCGCCCAGATAAACGTCGCCGCCCGCATTGACGTCTTTTTCGAATTTGCACCAAACGTCCGCCCGGATGTCGGATTTCGAATCCACTTGACCCGAAACCTGGACGCCTTCACCGGCCATGAGCGTGTCCATTGATAAGTTGCAACCGATGACGGCGTGGTTCCCGATGACCATGCTTGCCGGCGTTTCCAATGTGCCGTTTTCAAACGTCGTGTGGTCGGGAACAATAAAAGTCATGAAGATATTTTCGGGCAGTGGCGTCAGCTCCTTTATAATGAGTGAATAAGTAAACGGATGAGTAATGGATGAAATGAATAAATTGAAATGAAAACATGTTATTTTAGTATTATTGAAACAAATAATTGAAAATATGGAATGAAATAATTCTCTGATTGACAATAAGGATGAGCATTTAGGGATTTAAAATTATTGTAAACTGTCGGAAAATTCCGTGGTTTGCCATAAAAATATTATTTTTTAATGAAAGCATTGCTGTCGCCTAATTAAGTCGGCTGTTGAAAATAAATTAATTAAGCCATTTGATCCGACAACAGCCCCACGCTATATGAAGTATATTCCAATATGGGGATAAATAATAATTTAACTTGCTTGTAACTTCCCATCAAGTTGAATAACTTTGCATATTTAATTATGTTCAACGTGAATGCCATTGTTTTTTAAAGGCTGATCTTTTGGATTTTAACTTGCTTGCAATTTGCTTATCAAGTTGAATAACTTTGTATATTTAATTATTTTCAGCGTTGTCGCCATTGTTTTTCAAAAGCTGGTTTTTGTATTATTAACTTGCTGGCAACTTGCATGCAACTTATATTGTTTGGTCAAAATCCAAATGCGTATTCTTTCAAAAACATTTTTATATGTGTATGAACCGAAAATTTTTAGAATTTTTTACACTAAGCCATTTTGCATAAAAATTCTTTATTTTTGACCTCAAGAACCAAATTTATAAATATTTCGTTTTGTTTTCTCCTGTCATGCAGGAAAAGGGAATTTCGGAAAAAGAGATCTTTTCGGAACTTGAAAAGTTCTCCGCCATGGACACCAACTTTAAAAAAGTGATGAGTTCCATGTGTACGATTCCCCATCCGATTGCGGTGAAAGCGCATCAAATGTTCATTCAATCCAACATGGGTGACCCCGGTCTGTTTCTCGGGACATGCGAAATGGAAAAGCAAGTCATTGAGATGGCCGCCTCTCTTTTGAAACATCCGAATCCAAGCGATGCGGCCGGACACTTAACCTCCGGCGGAACCGAATCTAATATCGAAGCGGTTTACCATATGAAAGCGCGCCACCCCGGCGACAAAGACACAAAACTCAATCTCGTCGTTCCGGCAACCGCTCACTTTTCTTTTGAGAAAATCGCCAATATGTTTAACATTCAACTTCGAAAAACGGATTTGGACTCCAGTTACCGTGCGCTTCCAAGATCCGTCGAATCCAAGATTGATGAAAACACCATCGGACTTATCGGAATCGCCGGCAACACGGAATTCGGCGAAATGGATCCGGTCGGCGCGCTGTCGGAAATCGCTCAAAAATATAATTTGCCGCTTCATATCGACGCCGCTTTCGGCGGTTTTGTTTATCCGTTTTTGAAAGACCAAAATGAACTCAACCAATTCGGATTCAATTTGCCGGGCGTCACTTCCGTTTCCATGGACCCGCATAAAATGGGTTTTTCCGTGATTCCGGCCGGAATTATTCTCTTTAAAGACGATTCGGTCTTGGACCATTCTTTGGACAAAATCAAAGTCAAAACGCCGTATTTGACCAGCAAGTTTCAATCCACGCTCACGGGAACACGTCCCGGATCAGCGGTCGCCGCCACCTATGCCGTGATGAAACATTTGGGACGGGAAGGTTACGAGAAAAACGTCGAGCATTGCCTGGGTTTGACGGAACATCTGTTCAAAAAATTGATCGGCATCAAACTCAAACCGAAATATCCCGCCATCAATATTTTAACCGTGGAAGTCGGCGGCGTCCAACAAACCACACACATCCGGCGGTGCCTGCGCGAGCAATTCGGCTGGTATGTGTCGGAAACCAAAACCAAAACGGCGCTTCGAATGGTTCTCATGCCGCATGTGACCATGGAAGACATCGACCAATTTGTTTTAGATTTGAAATATATTCTTGAAAACGAAGATTTGGAATGCACGTGTTGTTGACGGCGCCGCTGCGCGCACGTTATGCACCTGTTGTTGACGAATCGAGCAAAACCATTCACCGTTTTTTTCTCTGTTTTTCTATTTTTTCTATTCTTTCATTTTTATTCTATTCATGTTTATTTTTCATTGATGATATTTAAATAAGTAAAAGTGTTTTTATTAGTCATGACTGCCCAAACTTCTAAAATTCGTTTTTATCCCTCTTCCAATACTTACGTCATTCCGAAAGGCGCTTTTTTTGATGAAAGCGTCATCATTCACGGGAATATGATTGCGGGTCCCGGCGTTCACTTTTGGAAAAATGTTGCTGTGCAAGGAAACGCGCAACTCGGAAAAGGCTGTACGGTCGCCGGAACTTTAAAGGCCAAAACCGCGATTGTCGGCGCCAAATCAAAAGTGGACAAAATCAAAACGGAATGGAATGCTTCTGTTTTTCAAAACGCAACGGTTCAGTCGATCGATTGCGGCGGACATTTGGTGATTATGGACGGAAGTGTTGTCGGTTACGCCAACGCTGAAAAAACGCTTGAAATTCTCGGAAAAGCCGACATTAAAAAATTGGGACCGGTGACGAAAGTAACGGTTCGGACCGATGAAGTCCGCCTCTTTGAAGAACATGAGGAAGAAGAGGAAGACGAAAATCCGAAAAACGAAATAAAAAGTGAAGCGAAAACGGATGAAATCGCCGAAATGATTGAAATTGATGCCGTTGAAATTATCGCGGCTGAAATTGAAATCGAATCGGAAGAATCTTTTTTTGAATCGCCCGTAACGGCGGAAATAAAACCGGAAACAGAGATTGATTCCGTTTCTGCGCCGGCGGCGTCCGAAGAAGAAAAAGAAGAGGATGCTGAAATTATTGGTGACAACGCCGTGGAAACCGTCACTCAAACCGTTATTGAAACAGCTTTTGGTCCGGTTACCATTGAAGAATACAGCTATGACACCGAGTCCAAGTTTGATTTTGACATTGACGAGGAAAAAAGTGATGTAAATTCCGGCGGAGACGACGACAAAATTGAAAAACTATATGAAACCGGAACATCAAAACCCAAATTTTTAAAACACACTTCTTCTCCGAAAAAAACGATTGAACCGGAAGACGACGACGCTGAAGTCTATGAAGATGAAAAGAAAGAGAGTTCTTATGTGAATTTCAACCGGAAAAGAAAATTGGGCGGCGCTGAATTGATTTACGATATTGAACGGGACGGGGAATTTGACCCGACGATTCCGACGGACGCGGCGAAAATGTATGAGAAGAATAATTCAAACGCCTACGGAAAAAGAGACGACCCGTTTAAGAAAAATGAAAAAAGCGGAATGAAAGACGGCACGAATAAGGATGGTCCGGAAAGTGAAATGAAAAAACCGAAGGTTTATCCGGCTTACGATACCGAATTTTCGTCTCAAAAAGAAACTCGGAAGAGCTCAATAATGGTTAAAGAAGTTCAAATTTCAGAATTCATGATCAAAGAACCGGTTGTCAAAGAAAAAAGAAGGGCGATTCCGGAAAATAATGACCGGAGCGACGCAAAAAAGTGGTATGAGGAACGAGAGAGAAGCGTTTCCAAAATGAAGAAAAAAGAGTATCCGCCATACATTTGATACAACTTGCTTCATAAATAAATCGAATCAAAATAAACAATAAAAATAAAAGGGGCGTTAAAAATGGATTCGTTTAAAATTGAAAGCGCTTACCGTGACAATAACCCGAGGGATGAAATTTTAGATTTTTACCGGAATGGAAATCCGGATGATTTGGATCAAAGCGGAAACAACTTGCTTCATGTCGCCACCGAACACGCCGATTCGGAAGCCGTGGAAATTCTTCTGGCGGCCGGATTTGACCCGGCTGTCAAAAACCCGAATGAAGAAAACGCGCTGACATTGATGGCAAAAAAGCGCCCGTCTTACTTTTATCAGCCGACGCCCGGTGATGTTTACAAAACCACTGTCCGGCTTTTGGACGCCAATCCGAACCTGGCGCGCGGCAGCAAATGCTATCTGACCGCTTCCAAAGACGGAAACGGCGAATTCGTCAAGGCTCTTTATGACAAAGGCGTGAGAATCACCGGAACCGACGACAACGGAAATAACGGCCTTCATCTTGTGTTTTTCTCTCTTCAAAACCCGATGAGCGATGTCAGAAGTGCGCAAAAGCGGCTCGATGACGCCAAAACTTCCGGAAATGCGCCAAGCATCGAAATTGCCGAACGAAATTTGGCGGATTATCAGAAAAAATTGGAGACCGCACTTGAAGGGACATTCATGGCGGCAAAAGCCTTTTACGAAGCCGGCGTGGATCCGGAAGATCAAAATAATATGATGGAAAGCGCACACGTTCTGGCCAAACGTGCCGGCGCGAATAAAATCGGCGCTCTTTTGAAGGGCGAAATTACGGGTGATGAAGACGCTAATGATCCGGAAACGGAACTTAAAACACTGGCCGGCGGAAGAACGCTTCACCAAGCGATCGGCGATTTGGACGGGTTGCGCGCGATTGTGAAATTAGGCGCGGACATCAATGAAATCGCCGACATTTATGGATACGGCGAAGGAACGCCGCTCTCAGCCGCATGTTTTGCTTTTGATGCGGACTCCATCGATGTGCTTTTGGAATGCGGCGCCGACCCGAATGTCAAATCCGGAACCGGAAACACCGCGCTTTCGTGGCTCTTTTGGCGGGAAATTCCGATGAGCGTTCGCAAAGTTGAACCGGAAAGAATCATTAAAAGCATGACGGCTGCCGGACTTAATATCAACGACACGGTTGATGAGCATTACCACACGATTTTGAATTTGGCCTGTGCGACCGGCAACGGAAATTCCGATTTTGGAAACGGATCTTTCCGCCGCTTGGTGGCTGAAGCTGCTATTAAAAACGGTGCCGACGTGAACACAAAAAACAAATACGGACAAACGCCGCTCATGTTCTCCTGTATCGGCGACCGCACATTCCCGGAAGCTGAAAAGGTCCAACTCTTGTTGCTTGAAAAAGGCGCAGCACTTGACGCCAAAGACAATGCCGGAAACACGGTGCTTCATTATGCGGCGTCCAACGCGGACATGAAAAGGGCAAAAGAAATGGCGGAAATGCTCTTTGAATTCGGTGACGTGCTGCCGGACGCGGTGAACAATGCCGGCAAAACCGCGCTTGAAATCGCGACCGAGAAAAATAACGAAATGCTGGTGAAATTTTTACTCAAGAATATGTAATTTCGAAATAAAACATATTGGAGAGGAACAAATTTATGGATGAAATTTTTAAAGCGCAACTGGACCGGTGGCATGATGAGGACGATCACGTTCGAATCATTGATGCCATTCGAAAAATTCCGCCGTCGGATTGGGATTACGACTTGGTTGGCAAATTGGCCCGCGCGTACAACAATGTGGATGATTACGAGGCGGCGATTGATCTTTTGGAAAGCGTCCGCGACGAAGGAAAAGGCGATTTTTTGTGGCATTTCCGGCTCGGATACGCATACTATTATATGAGCAAATATGCCGACGCATTCCGAGAATTTGAAACGGCCAACCAAATCAATCCGGGCGATGAAGATACGGAAGTTTTCATGTATTTGTGCCTTTCCGGCATTGAAGAGCGGGTTTTTTTCAACAGCTCGTCGAACTTTATTTGTCTGAACCGGCGCAAGAACCGGACCGCAAAAACCTGGAAATTCCGGGACAACGGTTCTCAAGACATGATTCTTCTTTACGATTGCAAAATGACAAGCGTTACCGCCGCGGGAGAGGATTTGATTTTTGAATTTGAAGACGGATTTTTCGTGGATGAGGACCATTTGGAAAACCCGTATGATATGACATTAAGAACCGGAAAATCGCAGCTTATTTTGAAAAATGGAAAACTTCTGCGGGACGCCAAAACCCGGTCCGCCGATTGGGAAGATTTTGCCCGAAAGATCTCGGGAAAAAGCTTTGAAATCGTTGAAGAAAAGCGCGAATTTGAAAACGACGAAAGGATCGTCGTTTACAACGGCCGGGTTTGGTCCGGCGGCAAACCGGATTTTGAATCGGAACCGGTCTTTTCATACGAATCTTTGGTGTATGTTTGGGACGATATTCGGGAAGATGCGCCGTGGTAAAATGAAAAATTCTAATTTTTCAAATTATTTGAATCAAAAATACGAAAACGATGACAGTGAAATTCAAAAGAGAACGACCGTTATTGACGATTTTGAATCGTTTTTGAACAAAAGTCAAATTTTAAGTATTGAAGCGGCTTCCGACCGGAAAATAGAAGAATGTGCCCGACATTTTTTTTTGAATTCAAAGGAAACGGCTTATGAATCTTACCGTGTTTTGGCCGAATACGGAGAAATCACCGGAAATGAAGACCTGATGCTTTTGATGGTTTATTTTATTCATGCTGTTGGCGATGTTGATGATTATTTGATCCGGTTGAAAGAATTCAATTTTGATGTGTGGGAAAAGATTTCGTGGTCGCGGTTTTTCGGGGATGAGCGGTGAAGAAAGCTGTTTTTAATTCTTCAATATTGACTTGTGGCTTTCATTTTTGAATTTATTATTTTTATTATTGCTTGTTTTAATTTCCCCGTCTTCTGCCTTATCTGACAAAACGACCGGGACAAAATTCCATTGAGAAACACCAATTTTGTGAATGAGGACATGAACCGCTTTGTTTGACAAAATCCAATATTTTTGAGAAATGTAGGATGAATACAAAAACCGACTGTTTCCACCAAAAGATTCATGACTTCTGTTAAAATCAAGAGCGTTAGACAACACCTCTTTATCATAAAAAATGGTTCCGTCAAAAACAAGTTTTTTCGGCGAAAACTCCAATTTTAAAGTTGTTTTATTTGAAAACGGAGGCATTGTATGCATTGCCGAAAGACAATAAATTTCACTCTCATCGTTTTGAACCGGCGATACCTGAAAACCCGTTAAGTTGTTTTCATGAAACACATCAAGAGTGTCCTTTGTTATTAAAAAATCACCGAACCGTGTGAAAGCATAATCATCTATTTTTAAACGGTGTAACTTTCCGTATTTTTCTTCGGTTTCATCTCCTTCGGATTCAACGTCTCGAAGAAATCCGCTGCCAATGTCTATGTAAGGCGGAGAGAAAATATATAAATCATGTTTCATAAAATCCGGCTGAAGCTGAGGGATCGGGTCTTTTCTTAAAGCATATTTTTCGAGCAAAAGAATAGAAACGACGCTGACTAAAAAAGCTGAAATCAAATAAATATTCATGGAGCCGTTTTTAAAAAATGAACCAAGTATAACAGACAATATAAAAACATAAGAAGTAAACGGAAAAATAAAAATAAATCGAGAAACAAAGGAATTATATTTTAAATTCGGAATAACAATAAAATTTTTCTTTGTTGCCAAATAAACCGCCGGAAGCATACAGATTAAAAAATAAATCGGGTAAAAGTAGTCCATTAAATACCCTCCTTTTTTTGATATTTTCCGGAATCGGGTTCTGAAAATAAACGGTCAATCAAACCAAAAACCAGCAGAAAAACAAGACTTGAAATAAGAGTTGATAAAAAAATAAGCCATCCTCGGCCGGACATATCATTCAAAAAAGACGGGGCGATATAATCAAAAATTTCCGATAAAAGAACAAAAAAAACACCCATAAAAATAAAAGAATAAACGAAATAGACGATCAAAAAATTAATTTTAAATAACGGAATGAAAGAGCTCTTTGAATAAATATAAGCCGAGTTAAATTTGAAAAAGCAATAAACCGTCAAAAAAAGGACATAAAAAATAACCAAAGGAATCAGAAGTTCCAAGGACAAATATTCCGAAATTAAAAATGAAAGACAAAAAGTCCCAATAAGCAGGGGCAAAAACAATGCGGATCCTATTTTTCGAAGAGAGAGCATGATGAATTCCTCAATGGTAGATTAGAGAGATGATAGATATTAATTTTGATGTTTGAAAATCTTATAAGCCATGATTCAAGATAAGTTATTATGATTCTCATCATGGCTTACTTATTTTTCACTGCTTTTTTGTTCCTGTTGTTTTTTCCCACCATTTTTTAACTGAATTATATGCAGAAGCCGAATTATTTTCAACACTTTTCATTGTAGTTTTAGCAGGTTCTACAAAATTTTTGTTGACATAATCTATCCCTACACTTCGTATTTCACTAAATTTTATATCTTTCACCGAATCGGATATAGCATAACCCATAGCTGGGTCTTTGAAAGGATAAACAGCCACAGAGCTTTGCATAAAACTTGCTACAAGAGCATTTCCATCCAAAGCCGCCCCAATATTTTGGGTCGTGTTACCTCCGTTAATTAAGGACATTGAATACCGTTCATATGCAGAAGATATGACGGAAGTTGTAACATAAGTCAATCCTGTTGCAACTTCTACTTGTGCCAACGTTGCCCCAAGTACTGCCATGGTTTCAATACCAACAACTGCCGTTGCGGACCCAACAAATCCAATTCCTGACCCAAAAATAAAAGCTTCTTCCATTCGATTTGTAGAAACTTCCCAATCAAATTCGTGACCATAATAGGAATTATTTAAAGTATTGCCTATAAACATTGTTACTGAAGCCGCCGCTCCGCATAATGCGGAAACAGCTAAAACAAATAAAACCGGATGATGTCCATCCGGATCCGTATATTTCAAAGGATTATTCAAACAATATGAATACCGATTCAAAGCCTGTGGATTATAAACATTTGGAATTATCGAATCCGCCTGCGTAAACACAAACGTTTCGGGATTATAATACCGAGCGCCGTAATAATAAAGTCCGATTTCGGAATCAAACTCTTTGCCGGTGAAAGAATATTTCTCGGTTCCGCCTTCACGGTGGCTTCCAAACGGATAATAAAGCGTTCTTTCAACAAGTTCACCATTTTCGTCAATCATGACGCTCGTGGAACCCAAATGATCGTCCAAATACCAGAATTTGCCCTCAGAAGATTCCTTAGCGACACGTCTTCCGTCCGCGAAGTAATAAACCGTTTCAATATTATCTTCAACTTCATAATCGTCGGTCACATAATACGAAACAATTCCTTCCTCAATCTTTTTCACACGGTTTCCGGATTCGTCATAGAAGAATTCAGCAACGACTCTTTCTTCGGATTTTTTAACGACTTGCTTGAGATGATTGGCGTCATTGTAGACATAAACGAAAGTCTCGTCTTCGACAAGATTGCCGTTTGCATCGTAAAGAAGGTTTGAATTGCCGACTTTCGTCGGGGCGTGAATGCCGGCGCCGTTGCCGTATTCGAACAAGATGACGTCGGTGCCGTTTTTGTGACCCAAGATACTTCCGAGCGGGTTGTAAATAAATTGCTGCGAATATGTTTCGCTGCCTGCGGAAGTGAGTCGGTCTAAGTCATCGTAAGCAAACTGTTGCGTTTCACCAACGATATGATCTGCGATTGAAACGATGTTTCCTTTTTCATCAAAAGAATAATCAAGGTCTTGAAGATTCGGCGTGTTAATGTTTTGAAGACGTTTTGTCCAACCGTCGTAAGTGAGGTCGGTTGTGATGCCGTTTGCAAACTCTTTTTTGGTGATTAAATTCAGAGAGTTGTATTCAATGTTGTCAATGACTCCCGGAATCGAAGAGAGAAGGGCTTGGTTATTGTAATTGTATTGAATAACGTCGCCGTTAGGAAGAGTTTTTTGAATGACCCGGTCCATGGAATCGTAAACGTATGTTGTTGTAAAGGATGACGGATACTCAAACGGAACGTTCGGTTCCGGATCTTCGGGGTCCTCAGGATCTTGCGGGTCTTCAGGGTCTTGCGGATCTTCGGGGTCCTCAGGATTTTCAGGGTCCTCGGGATCCTCAGGGTCTTGTGGGTCTTCAGGATCCTCGGGATTTTGCGGGTCCTCGGGATCTTGCGGATCTTCTCCGTTATCAATCAGTTCGTAAAGGGCAATGTATTCGCCGCTAAGATAATTAACACCGGATTGATAACCGGCCAGATGAAGTTTCATTTCTGAAATTTCCTCTGTTGTTGCATAAGAATAGTTGTATGTCGCGTTTAAATTGCCTTTCCAATACTTTTGAACTTGAATCGACCGGTTGCCGGAATCTTCCGTGAAAGTAATGTTAAAGGTCATATTTTCATAGCCCGGATTTCCGTTAATTTTTGAAATGGTTCCGATTTGTGTGCCTTGCTCATTGTAAATGTACAAAGTGCCGCCGGCAGATGTGTCCACGAATTTGAACAATTCTTTGTTGTCGAAATAAATGCGGCCGACATCACCGGCACCCATTGAAACACGCAAATTTTTCAAATTCAATTCCTTCAATACGGCGTTTTCCTGTGCCAATGAAACGACAACTTCGTCCTCATTAACAAAATCTCCGGAGATGGTTTCCGTCGATGGTTCAGGTTCTTCCGGGTCCGGTTCATTTATTTCTTCATAGAGAACACTGTAACTGCTATTGATATAATTGGAGCCGGATTGATAGCCGATCATATAAGCCCGCATATTTGTAATCGGTGCGTTTGTCGCATAGGAATACTGATATGTTCCAAGAGATTGCCCGCTTCTTAATTTTTCGATATGAATCGTCCTCTCTGATGGATTGGACGTAAACGAAACATTGAAAACTGTGTTTTCATAACTCGGGTTTCCGTTCACACTTTGAATGATTCCGATTTGAGCACCGTTTTCATTCAAAATTTGCAGCGTTCCGCCGGAAGCAGAGTCTGTAAACCGCAGAACTTCCACACCGTTCAGATAAATAGACGCTTTATCGTTCGCATGCATCGAAACACGCAAATTCGTCAAGTTCAACTGTTTGACATTAAAACCTTCTTGTCCCAACTGAAGAGTGATGTTTTCCTCGTTGGAAAAAGAACCGGTGACCGGATTAGTCGGTAAAGTCGCTGAAGCCGGCGAATTCAAAACAACAGGGTTGGTGACTTCCAATTCAATTGTTTTTGAGCCGACAGGTTGTGAAATCAATATCGAATCAGTCTTTGATTTCAAATCCGAAATTTTGAAATCAAAAATACTGCCGCTCGTTGAATTAAACGACGACGGTTCAAAGGAAATCACTTCTTTTGTCATCGAGTCAATTTGAACAGTTTCCGCGGATTTCAAATTGACCGACACCGGATTAATCGGCGTCATTTCGATGGATTTTGAATAATAAGGCGTCGAATTAAACTCCGAAACAGCAAATGCAGAAGATTTGCCGGACATTGTCATCATCGACATCGGTTCAATTTCATTGCCAATACCATTTTCGATATCATTGTCGATGACGGTTTCTTCAATTGAAATGATTTCCTCAACCACTCTTAACCGCTGGTCATAAGAATAAGATTTAAGCGTAACGTCGGACGTGACAGACGATAAAGTTCCGATGGTTTCGGCGTCATATTCAAAAATAACGTCCAGATCATTCTCATAATCAATCTTTGTCCGCCGGTTCAGACTGTCGTATTCGTATTGTGTAACAGTTCCACGGTTGTCGGTTTGGGAGACAAGATTTCCGTTTTGATCATATTCATATGTCCAAACACCGATATCAGGGTCGTCGATTTCAACTTGCCGACCGAGAGAATCGTACTCAAAAGTTGTGTTTTGAACGCGGTAAGCATACGGATAAGAAACGGAGTCAGAAGATCCGGATTCACCCGAAAATGAAATGGACGACACCGCATAATTCTGCATCGGAATAATTTTGACCAAACGGTTCATCAAATCATATTCATATTTTGTTTCGTAAATTTCATTGCCGTTAAACTCTGTGACCTGAACAATGTTTCCATAAATGTCCTTATTGATTTGGATTTTGTTAGACCGCTCGTCAAAGTATGTTGTTTTCAACTGGTCATACGCCATTCTTCGGGTTGTGCCGTCCGGATTGGTCGTTTGAGTGATTCTTCCGAATGAGTCATAGACGTTCACCGTTTCCAAGGCCTGTTCGTTTGTTTTTCTTGGAGCGATAATCTTTGAAACGGCGCCGTAATTGTCGTAATATGTTTCTTGAATAATATTTTCGGAAACAACAGCAGATTCCGTTTCCGTTTTAATGACGCGGCCGAGACCGTCCAAGTATTTCCAAGAATCGAAATAGCCGCCATTTTCTTCTTCCTTGACAGACACCTTGATGTATTTCGGCATGGATTCGCCGATAAAATAAACATAACGAATCGTCGGCGAATCAAGCGTATCGTAAGGCCTGACAATTTTCGTCACCCGGCCAAGACCGTCATAATCCATAAACGTTTCAAATCCGTTCGGATCTGTCATCTTTTGAAGCTTTCCGAGAATCAGATTGAAATCAAAAGTTGTTGTTTGTCCGAGCGCATTTGTCGTCGAAATCGGATAAACGGCGCTGAAATCATAATCGTATTCAACGGCCTTGATATGACCTTCACCATCTTTTTGAGAAATCAAGTTTCCGTAGGAATCATAACTGAACTCATTTGTCACATCGGCTCCCAAGCTATTCCAAGCAACAGCTTTTGTGACCAAGCCTTTTGACGGTTCCGTCTCCAAATGCGCGTTTCCATCATAATAGAAAGTCTTCTCCGATAATTTTTCAAAATTCAGGCCTTCGATTTTTTCACGTTTGACGCAGTTTAAAATCCAAGCATCTGTGTTGTAAACATAATCCATAATGGCGGTTTTTTCATCTCCCATCACGGAAACGTCACCCATATTGAAAATACGAATAATGTTGCCGTAAAGATCATAAGAATACTCTGTTTCCGTTACAATCGGCGTTGTTTTCCCGTCGTACAAATATTTTGTTGACTTGTTCATGAAAACCGTGTAAACACCGGAATCGTTGACCGTGTCAAATACGTTCTCTGTTTTTGAATAAAGAACGCCACCAATCGATTTTTGGATGATCTGATATTCCTTTCCTTTCTTGGCTTCATCTTGGTGGAAATAATGGTCTGCAACAGAACGACCGTCACTGACAGTCACTTGTTTAAATCCTCTGAATTCGGATTCTCCTTTGGGTTTGATGACCATCAAACCGCCTTTGTAATCATAATTTATTGTTGAAACTGTACGTTGGTCTCCCGTCATCCCATTGTCGGTTTCAATCTTTTTAACGACACGAATCGGAACGGGAAGACCGGGTTTTCCGTCTTCTTTTGTGTTGTTGTATTTTGTGGAAACATCATATTCGATTTTTGTCGTTGCGCCAGCCGAATGATGAATTTGAGTGAGAAGATTGGGAGAAGATGGAGACATTGTTGAAGTAGACTTGTAAATGAAAGTGTGAGCGCTTTGAACATAACTGCTTTGGATAAAATCTGAAAGGCCATCGCCATTGATATCCGTAATTTCAACGCCGCTCTTCCAATTCGTATAAGATGGAGGATTTATATTTGGATCCTGAACAAAACCGGATCCTGTGTTTATAGAAATATATTTAAAATTTGTATATGAACTTGAACTTGTTGCATACCTATAGGAATGAATGACATCCGGAAGACCGTCACCATTCACATCTCCAAACCGAAATCCATAATCTTCCCCATAATGTACAATCCAGCTCGGAACTCTCCAATTTGGATCATATGTAAATCCGGTTCCATTGTTTATGTAGACGTTGTTGATTTGAGTTGTTGAGTAAGGTCCAGAATTGACATAAGAATGAACCAAATCCGACAAACCATCTCCGTTAATATCAACAAAACGGACGCCTTGATCATGTCCCCCAACTGAAAAATGAGGCAAAGATGTTGCCCAACTGTTGTCTGCTGTGAATCCATTGCCGTTATTAATCCAAGCTTTTTTTATGTTATAAGTATAATATGGAAGAGAAGCATAATAAGATTCAACAATGTCCGGAAGACCGTCACCATTTAAGTCAACGATTCGAACACCTTTGTCCTCTTCGTTGGAAACGAAGACTGTCGGAAGTGACCAATTATTGTCCAAAACAAATCCGGACCCGTTGTTGATCCATGTTTTTTTGGTCGGATTGGCATTATTTTTAAAATGGGCCGCTTGAACAATATCCGGAAGACCATCGCCGTTAATATCCACAATCTGAACACCTTGCCAATGATTAGCGCCATCATAATGAGTTGTAAAATATACCGGTGAATCCCATGTTGCATTCTTGACAAAGGTAGTGCCATTGTTTATCCAAGTGTTAACATCAATATAAGTCGGTCCGCCGGGAGGATAAAGATATGTGGATTGCATAATATCTGGAAGACCGTCACCGTTTATATCAGCAATTTGGACGCCCATGTCTCTGTTTTCATTAATAATCAAATATGTCGGAAGGATTAAATTAGAACTGACATAGCTTCGAGGTCCCGTACTATACTCAAAACTCGTCTCCGGCAAACTTTCTTCATCCATCCCAACCAATTGAATGGATTTCAAAAACACACGGCTATCGACTGTATTGTACTCAATATCATATGAATAAACAAGTTCTTCTTTGTTCCAAACCAAAACCTTAGAAAGCAAAGACTTTTCCAAAACTTGCGTTCCGTCTTTGAATTGATTAAATGTAATCGGTTTGGCGATTCTTTCAAAATCAATCACAACGTCGCCATTGTTGTAAGTGATATTTTTCAAGTAAGTTGCGCCGGCTTCGCCGGTTGCCGGATTTTCAACGTAATTGTAAACGATTAAATTACCGTTCACGTCCTCGATTTGGTCCAAACTCCATCGGACGGCATAGTCCCTCCCGGTTACGGAATTCATGAGTTCGGAATCGGCGGTATAACCGAAACGGTATGTTGTTCCACCTTTTGTTTTAAGAATCCAATAATCTCCTTTTTGATTGGATGCGCCGGTTTCTTTTTGGATGAAAAAGAAAGATTCGATTTCCGTGTGATAACGGTCTTGCGTCGCATTATAAATTAAATCGTAGCTTTGCCCGTCAAAAACCAATTTAAATTTGTCGTCGGTTGTGTTTAAGGGTGTAAAATTCACATCTCTTTGAATGTAATTGTCGTTGAGCTGCCAACCGTCCCCGAGCCATCCGTATGTGCGGCCGGCCCCCTGACTGTTGTACACCATTTCGATTTTGGGTTCAAAGCCGGCAATTCCTTTCGGAACTTGAACCGGATAAGAATAAACGGCGGCGCCGGAAAACAGGCTGGTCAAATAAGCGTCGTTGACAAAACCAAAGTCTGCAGAAGGTTTCGTATAAGTGGATAAGTTGATTTCGGGCGTCGTGTTGTTCGTCGCGGCGGCGGCCATGACCATATTTTGCTCTTGTTCCTCTTCCGTCAAAGATTGTTCTTCCAATTCGGATTCGTTCTCTTCGAGCTGACTTTGATCGGATTCATTCTCCAATTCGCTTTGATTGGACGAGTCCTTAAGATCTTTATTTTCAGACTGATTGGAATTTGACGCCGAATCTTTTCCGGACGAGTCTTTTGAATTTGAAGAGTCCGAAGGCGTGCCGGACGACTGCGTGTTGTCGCCGGAAGAATTGGAGCCGGAACCCGAACCGGAAGAGCCGGAATCGGATTCCGCAGCAAAGGCAAAAGAAGGCGTTAAAATCATCAAAGCAATGCAAACGATAATTATTTTTTTAAGGTTTCCTTTGAAATTCATTGTGTCAACTCATTCATATTAAGTATGAACCCGAATCAGTGGCGCTTATTTGAATGCCGAAAAATTATTCTTGAATTTTTATTTAAAATCTTTTATAGTAAACTGAATTTTTGAATGGAGTTTACAATACAGTGCCAACCGATATGACTTTTAAATTGTTAAACGATTATATATATTTTAAGTAGTGTAAAAATATTTGAAAAATGAATTGATTGGTTTGTCAAATATAAATTGTTTATAAAAATAATATAATTTATAAAATTTGAAAGAAAAATTAGATTGAATTAAAATCAATTGAATTTGTTTTGACTTTGCTCACTCTTTTGCTGCTACTTTTAAATACAACCAAAACGAAATTCCAAATCAAATTCAACCCATTAACAAATCCGATTCTTATCAAATCCAAAACTCAACCAATCAACGCCGAATACCATGACTCATAATTCTACGACAAAAACAGAAATCCGGCTTCCCATGACCGCCGAAAAAAAAGCGCTTTTGCTTTCCATCGGAACGGCCAACGCCGAACCCGGACTTATTCCGGTGACTCGAAAATCAACCGCCGGCCCAAGCGCGGGAAGCGGCGGTTCCGTTTTTATCAATTCGGGCGGACACCGGGTTCGTTTGTCTTTAGACGCGGATTCGCCGGTCAAAATTAAAAGAATTGAACCGATGGCAGATTCCGAACGAAACGCCGATATCATTGTCACTTATTTGGGTGAACCGATTGTGATCGGAAAAATTGAAAGCGTGCCGGCGCACTGTCCGGAACAAGCGTACATCAATCTGTCGGAAAAGTGCATTTTCAACTGCAAATACTGCACGGTTCCGCTTCTGCAAGGCCACACAAAATCCAAAAATGAAACACTCCAGATCATTCGCGAAGCGTTTGAAAAAGGAAATGTCTCCGCGATTTCAATCACGTCCGGCGTTGAAGAATCGCCGGAAGGAGAACTTGACCGCGTTCTTGAATTGATGCCGGAACTGATGAAATACGGCGTTCCGATCGGTGTTTCCATTTATGTGACAAAGGACGGCGCTCAAAAATTAAAAAATGCCGGCGTCTCCGAAGTCAAATTTAATGTAGAAGCGGCAAGCGCAAAAATCTTTGACGCGGTTTGTCCGGGACTTTCCTATGACGACATTTTCAAAGAACTGAAAAATTCGGTGTCGGTTTTTGGGAAAGGAAACGTTTACAGCAACTTGATTGTCGGCCTTGGAGAAACGAATGCGGACGTGGAAGAAACGGTGGAAAAACTGGCGAAAATCGGCGTCATTACTTGCTTGCGGCCGGTTTTTGAAAACAAACTCCGAAAAGGCAATTGTTTCATGCAAAGGCCGTCAAAAAACCGGCTGATGAAACTTTACGCGATGCAAAAGCGCATTTGTGAAAAATATGATTTGCATCCCGAAAAATCAAAAACCATGTGTTCCAAGTGCGGCGGTTGCGATTTGGTGCCGTTTGCTGACGATTGAAAAAAGCGAACCCTCTCTTTTTTAAAATCAGAAAAAATGATTGCTTTAACGCGCGCGGCGGCCGCCGAAAAAAACAAAAATGAAAAATAAATAAAAAAGAAAAGAATCAGACAAACATCTGAATCTTTACTTTTGAGCGACTAAAACTTCAATATTGGCCGGCATTTTCACAATGTTTCCGATTTTGAGCCCGACCACTTTTTCAATACCTTGTTCAGCCGCGATGTCAATAATTCTTTGCGTCACAACGCCGTCAAAAACAATCGTTTTTGCGCCATTGACTCCTTTTTTGAGCGTCGTCGCCAAATCCCGAACCGGAAGGTTGCAAAGAACGGCGTCGTTTTCATCCAAAACTTTGGAACCGAGCGTTCCGGAAAGTTCCGTCATATAATTTTCATATTGCGGCGGAAGAGAAGACTTCGGTTTCTCCTCTCTTTTTTCCCGTTCCGGCGGGCAAGAACATTCGGAATCGTCGGACGGGACATCCCGGTCTTCAAATCTTCGAGAACGGGGTTTTCTTTCCCGAGACTCAAAATCGGACTCCGGTTTTCGCGGTTCCGGGCGCACTTCTCGTTCTCGGCGTACCGGTTCACGCTCTCCTTGTTCTTCATCCAAATCAACATATTTAATGGAAATCAAACCGTCTAAATCGTCCGCCGGCTTTTTCTTGCGAACATCTCGGGGAACGCGAACCTCTCGTTCTTGAACATCCCGTTCTTCCGGCTCGTCTTCAAACACTTCATCTTCAGCTTCCTCGTCAAAATCCGATTTTTTACCGCCGACCAACATGGCCGTCTTTCGGATTTTAGCAACACGTTTGGGCGTTTTCTTTTCAAGAAGTTTACTGGCAACGCTTTTATCGGGCTCTTTCTCTCTTTCGGTTCTTGAAACAATGTTTTTACTCGGCCTTTTTGAGGGCAAAATAATACCGTATTTTTCAACATATTGATCAAGCGGCATTTTGCGCCGGAGAGACATGATGATTTCTTTTTGCACCAAGTCTTCCACCGCTTTTCCGTCCGGCGGGCGGGCCACAAAGTCCACTTTCGCCACTTGGATCAATTCGCGAATGATGAGTTCGCCGCCACGGTCACCGTCGGTGAAAACGGTCACGGTTTTTCCTTTCACCAAGTCCACGACTTCCGGCGGAATGTTGGTGCCGCCGACGCTGATTGTATTTTTAATGCCGTATTTTAACAGATTCAGCACATCGGCACGGCCTTCGACAATAATGATTTCATTCGAATCATATTCCGGACCGGCCGGAAGCTTGCCTTTACCGTAGTGGGTAATTCCTTCCACACGGACGGATTCACGGATGACGTCCGCGATTTCCTGCGCTTCCAAAAGGTCCTCGTCAAACATGGTTTTGTAAATTTCCTTGGCGCGCTCGATGATGTTTGTCCGCTTCGCGGCGCGAACGTCTTCAATTTTCATGACTTCAATCGTTGCCAAGCACGGGCCGACCCGGTCAATTGTTTCAAGAGACGCTGCCAAAACCGATGTTTTGACTTTGTCAAGGCTCGACGGAATGAAGATGTTGCCGCGGGTTTTTCCGCCTTTGGTGGTGACCATCACTTCGATTCTGCCGATCCGGCCGGTTTTTTGAAGTTCCCGCAAATCAAGATCGGTTCCGAGAAGTCCTTCCGTTTGTCCGAAAATCGCGCCGACAATATCCGGACGTTCAATGACGCCGTCAGCATTGATTTTGGTTTGGATAATATATTTGGTTGTATCTGCATTTTGCATAAATATAGCTCCTGAGAGTCAAAAAAGCAAAAGCAAATTTAAAATTCGCAAAAAAGAACAGAAATCATCAAACAGTCCTATTTACAATTGACAACGAAGAGAGAGATTTTTGATTTTTGAATCGGGTTCATCTCAACAGATTTTAAAAATAATAAAACATAAAAGGCCGGTAAAAACAACTTCAAGCGAATGAACTCAAATTGAAATGTCTGTTATTTTAACTTTATTTCATTGATTTCTTGAAAATAACTTGATGGGTCATCATGATTGATTTTTTTCGGCAAGCTTTAATTTTATTATTTATTTTATCATTTTATCTGTCAAAAGACAGTCGGGGATACGAAATCTATTGATTTTGAAACGTCGGATTGGGAAAATCAAACTTTTGAATGCATATTTTGACGCATAATATAAGATAAATTGAAACAGATAGCATCGTTGTCTTTTAAATAATAAATTTGGGGAGTGGATGATTGTGATAAGTTCTTGAAATTGCGATTTAAATTTTCCTTCTTTTAAATCTGCTTTTTTCTTTTTTGAATGAATTATTTTGTAATTAATCTAAACTTAATTAAGTAAATTAATTAAGTAAATTAATTAAGTAAATTAATTTATAATATTATTTCAGTTTAATTTTTAAACTTGTTTTAATTTTTAAACTTGTTTTAATTTTTAAATTAATCTTAGTTTTTTTTAAATGTTTTTCAAATAGAGATTTTCGGGTTTTCGTCTTAGATTTTGAGAAAAGAATCCAATCAAACCCGATTTCTGCGTGATTGAGATCAGCCAGTTTAAATTGGCTAACCTGTTCATCTGATTTGATCCGAAAACGGACGATGTGAACGGCTTTGTTTTTTTGACAAAAATGAAATTTCTAAAAACAAGCCATGATAAGGGCAAAGGTATGATATTTCCTTTTAAATTTCCTTTTGCATTACTTTTATTCAAATTCGGAAATTAAAAAGTCAAGTGATTAAATCACTTTTAAATTTAATAATTTTGTGGTGAACAATAAAAACAAATCAATTTGTCTTTGTTTCCGATGTTTTTATTTGTTTTCGATTATTTTATTCATAAATTTCCAAAATATAATCCACCGGAATTTCATCCGTGAGCAAAATGTCGTCATTTGCGACCATGACATTTAAACCGTCTTCACAAGCGGCTTTTGCATCAATTTTAAAAATGGACGGGTTTTCCGTGTGAATCATCGCCACTTCAATCGCTTTTTCAAGCGTCGTGCTCAAGTGGAGATATTTTTGTTTGACCGGATGAATGCCTTGTTCTAAAATGACATCCACTTCTTCGGGACTCACGCCATAATAAGCGAATTCACCCTCGTAAGCCGGATAATTTAAAATCACGCCAATTGAGTGTCCGTAACGGGCTCTGATCTTTCCGCCGGCGATTTCATAACGTCCCTTTTCGTCCGATTCGACCAGTGCATAGATGTGATATTTTTTCGGCCATTTGTATTTTCCGGCCGCTGCCGCCGTTAATGCGTTGATGCTGACCCATCCGTCGATGTACATCGGAAGTTCGAGTTTTTCCGGAAAGTGCCGAAGCGCTCCCGAAACAAAACGTCCCAAACGGTCTTCCCGGTCATCGTCTAAAATAAAGTCACCAACGGCACCGCAATACGGGCAAGCCTCGCCTCTAAAACAACCGTGCTCCTTGCACTTGCGAATCATAGAATCTAATAAATGGTTTTTTGATATAAATAGAATAGCATTGAAACAGGCTGAAAAAAATCGGGATTATTTCGATAAGTTTAATAAAAATGGTTTTCTTTTAGAGTTATTTCTTTATCAGAAAATTAAATTGACAAATTGAAAAAAAACTCATTGAAAAAAAGGACCGCCGAGTATTGAAATCGTTGGAATGATATCACTTTCAGCCGGCAAACAATAGAATCAAATAATAAGTACCTCTATGTTCTTTACTTCAGTTTAAATCGACAAATTAATAAATCTATTTTGATGTTAAAATTTTTTAATTTAATTTTTAGAGCCAGGTGTCGGAAATGACAGAAATGAAAGGAATTTATGAAAAAGTCAGCCATTTAATCAGTTATGACGACTTTTTGGAAAAGGTCAACGAAAGAAAAGAAGCGCTGGGCGGCCTTTGTGATGATGAAATGTGTGCCCGTTTGGTTTTAAGTGATTTAGGCGTTTCAAACACCGACAAAGAACCGGTGACCATTGATTGTATCCATGAAAACAGCGGCAACATTTCTTTTTTCGCGAAAGTTTTGGCGGCATACGAACCGCGCGAGTTTAAAAGAAATGACGGAACGGTCGGACGAGTCGCGAATGTGGTTGTCGGAGACAGCACCGGCAAAATCCGGGTTTCGGTTTGGGATTCAAAAGTGGAAGTCTTGGAATCCGGCGAAGTGGATGTCGGATCAGTCGTCGTCGTTGCCGGTTATACGAAAAAAGGTCTCAACGGAACGGAAGTCAACGTCGGAAACAACGGCGTTTTCGCGCCCAGCGACGAAGACGTGGAATACAGCACCCCGGACCGGAAAATCGAAGACATCAAAGACGGCATGAATGATATTACCGTGTCCGGAAAAGTTTTGGATTTGGGCAACGTTAAGACATTCGCCCGAAAAGACGGCGGAGAAGGACGAGTCGCCGGCATGACGCTCGGAGACTCAACCGGAACAATCCGGGTCAGCCTTTGGGATGAGCGGGCGGCACTTGTCGATCAATTAAAACCCGGCCAATCTGTCCAACTTCAGGGGGCTTACGCCAAAATCAACAATTTCTCCCAAAAAGTGGAGCTTTCCGTCGGAAACGCCGGCAGCGTCGAAATTTCCGATGAGCCGGTGGACTACGTTCTTCCGTTTACGAAAATTGTCGACGTGGCCGACAACATGAACGGTGTCAACTTAACCGGTGTCATTCTGGACATTTCCGATGTCCGAACGTTTTCCAAAAAAGACGGATCTCAAGGGACAATTGGAAACTTTGTTCTCGGCGACGAAACCGGAAAAATCAGAGTGACCCTTTGGGATGACAAAACCGCACACTTGGATGAATTCGATTTCGGGGAAACAATCGATGTCATGAACGCTTATTCCCGCGTCAACAATTTCAGCCAACAAGTGGAACTCAACGTCGGAAACCGCGGAAGCGTGGCAACGTCAACAAAAGCAATCACCTATCAGGAAAAACTGGATAAAATCAACGACATTCTCCCCGGAAAATCTTATTCAATTCAAGGCCGCGTCATTGAAATCGGCGAAATCCGCGAATTTGAGCGGGAGGACGGCACTCAAAATTCCGTCTCAAACATGGAGCTGGAAGATGAAACCGGAAAAATCAAGGTCACTCTTTGGGGAGAGCACGCCGAATTTGTGAATGACATTCAGTTCGGCATGATGGTCCGGGTGACAGACGCGTTCTCAAAATTCGGAATGAATGAAGAAATCGAACTCAGTGCCGGAAACCGAACAAAAGTCATGATCGTTTAATTTGAAATAAAGCAGCTCTTTATTTCAAATATTTCTTTCATTTTTTACGTCGGGCGGCATGCGCGCAGGTTGTGGCGATCACTTTTGTTGAGACGGCTGAAAGCCGGACACTTTCTTTTTTCCTGTTTTTAAAAAAGTTCAATGATAATAAATAATAATGATTATTTCCAATATTTTAGATTTTATTTTTTCTCTGGAATTCACTTGATTTAAAAATCATATTGCTGCCCCATTCTCTTCCATTGGAAACGGGGGGGTCTGTTGTACATAATTATACATTTAAAATTACATAAATTTACACAAAAATATATAAGTCAGAGATACCTTTCTTCTGTTATCCGGAAATATTTGGGTGAAAAAAATGATACAAAATCAATATCCCAATTTCAGAACTTTTTTGTTCGTCATTTCTGACTTTTGCAATTCGTTCCAAAGAAAAGCGCTGTTTGTTTTTATTTTAAAACCGCTTTCTTTAAAACGAGTTTGCGGAAGTGATCCCATTGCGGCTTGACCGGCAGCAAATCTCTTTCTGCACACTTTGACGAATAGGTGACGCTCTCTTTCAACGGTAAACCCGAATAAATAAACTTTCGGATTTTAACGAAATCAAAAGAGAAATAAACCGGAGACGATTTTGAATCAAAACCTGAAAAATAAAAATAAAAAAGTATTTTCGGAAAAAATGATCGATGAAAGCAAACAACAAACTCAATCAAAATCAGGACAGATTTTTGTAATTTTCAAGTCGCCCAGGAGGAATATCCATGAAGATGAAAAATATCATGAGCGCGCCGGTTTATGTCGTCAGTCCCGACGAAACGGTCGCTCGTGCCAGAAATTTGATGATGAAACATAAAGTCGGATCAATTTTAGTGGTGGACGGAGAGTCTATTGCCGGAATTTTTACGAAATCCGATTTGAAAACCAGACTGTTTGAAGAAGAAGCGGCTTGGAAACGGCGTCCGATCGATCAAATTCCAATCAAATCCATTTGCACAACCGACGTTACAACGGTTTCACCAAACACAACCGTCATAAAAGCCGCTCAAATCATGACGGAAAAATGCATTGACCACTTGCCTGTTGTCGACAAAGAAATCTTGGGCATTGTATCCAAAACCGATATCGTCCGGTTGGTTTCGGAAAATGGTATCGGATCCGAAATCATGGTTTCCGATTCCATGTCCGGAAAAGCAGTAACGGTGAACACCAACCACACCATCAATCACATCATCGGCGAAATGGAAAAGAACGATGTTCAAAAAGTGGTTGTGATGGACAACAATGAAAAGGCGGTCGGCATCGTGTCGATCAAAGACTTGTCCGCAAACGATTTGCTTGTCAACGACAGCAAGAATGAAAAGAACACAAAGACAAAAAAAGAAAAATTCCGGCGGCATTCCATTGACCTTCCGTTTGTCGCGGAAGATTTGATGACCCATATTATCACGGTAGATGTGAGCGCTTCGATTGCAACCGCCGCTAAAAAAATCATCGACAATAATGTGATGTCCCTTCCGGTCACCCGAAACGGAAAAATTGCCGGGATGATTTCAAGAGACGATATCATAAAAAGTCTTTCCCTGTTGTCGGAATGAACAACGAAAAATTTGAAAACACCGGATTTAACAAATTCAAGAAATATATAAACAAATTTGTATAGAATAAATAATTAAAACGTGTTTTAACACGTTTCATACCTTAAAAAAGAACAAAAGGTGAAAAACCATGCAGGCAAAAGACATTATGGTGTCCCCTCCAAGCATTGACAAATCCGCAAAGATCTCAAACGCTCTCGGAATTATGGAGAAAAAAAATACGCGCCGTCTTCTTGTGACGCACAACAATGACGTGGTTGGTATTTTGACAATGAGAAATTTGGCCAAGGAGCTTGGAACAAAAAAGAGAACGAAGCCGCCTTCTTCTCTTCCCGTGGTGACCGCCATTTCCGGAAATTTCACATTTGTGAAGCCTGAAACCAAGTTTTTGGTGGCCGTCAAAATCATTAAAGAAAAGGGCGGCGTGCTTTTGGTATCCGAAAACGAAAAGGACGTTCTCGGCTGGATTACGCCAAACGAACTCATCGGCGCCTACGACTTCAACGGTCAAGCCAAAGATGTCATGTTCCAAAAAACCATCATCACCATCAATTCCAGCGAACGGTTGGTTCACGCCCGTTATTTGATGTTGGAACACAATGTCGGAAGAATTCCGGTCATGGAAGACGGGAAATTGGTCGGCGTCATTTCCGAAAAAGACGTTGCCGTCGCCTTCCAAGAATTTAAAGACAGCGTTCCCGACAACCATCAGGAAGCCCGGATTAAAAATTTGCTCGTGGCCGACGTGATGACAAGAAGCCCGATTACGGCAACGCCGAATACGCCGGCTGAAGAAATTGTCAGCTTGATGGTTCACAAAAATGTGGGAATTATTCCGGTCGTCGACAACGGCAAATTGGTCGGAATCATTACCCGCAGAAGTCTGATTACAGCCATTCCGACATTGGAATAAATGAGCTGACCCATTCGGTTTGTCAGCTAAAATCATTGAGTACGGAACAAATTTGTTTCGTACTTTTTTCATTTTTTGTGCGGCGGCAACGCGCGCGTTATGGCGACCGTTTTTGTTGAAACGTCCAAAACCGAGGGACGCTTTTGCAATTAAACAAAAATTATTTTTTCAAATTTTCATTTTGGTAAACGCCGTTGTACAAATTTTCAACGCCGGTTCCGAGCCGGTAAAACAAAAGCTGCATGATGCGGGCATTTTGACGAATATCAAATCCGGCCGGATTGTGAACCACCATCAAACATTCACTGCGCCCGCGGTAGCCGGCGTCCCAAACCGCTGTTCCGAGCATCACGCCACTGCGGACCAAACTGGAACGGTGAAGCGCAATGGCGGCAATATCATTCGGAATGTTGACCACTTCATTCAAAACGACGGAATAAATGCCGGGACTCAAATGAATCCAACCGTCGCTTCCGAAAGCCAACGCGTTTTTAGAAGGTGTTTTTCGTTTGCTGTTGTCAAAATCAACGGCGCCTGCGCCGGATAATTCATATATTTCCCGAACCGTCATTTCAAAACCGTTCGGTTGAATTTGAAGATTCAAATCCGTATAATTTTCCACGAGCGGCGGATTATTTTTCATCAATTCGCGAATTTCGATATCTGATAAAAATGACATGATTCAAAAACGGCAAAAGAATATTATAATCTTTCGTCCGGACCCAAGGCGACGGTTTTTTGGAGTGGGCGGCCGCGTGCGCATTGCAGCAACATATTTTTATTATTTTTCAAAAATAGAAACGTCCGCTTTTTTTCTGTTTTTCCGTTTTTTCTTTTTTTCATCCTTAAAAAGATTCCGATTTTGAAAAAATCGATACGTTTAATTGAATCCCGGTTTTTGGTTCCGGTTGTTATGAAAAATTTTGACCAATCCGAAGACCGTTTTTTAAAATCGCGCCGTTTCAATCAAGGAATCAGCCCGGTGATTTCATCTCTGCTGCTCGTTCTTATTGTATTGCTGATGTGCGGCGGATTTTTTATTTACGCGACCGGATGGATGGGAACCAATGATTTGTCGGCCTTAAAACCAATCAAAATTGAAATTGAGAATGTTTCTTGCGGAAATCACGCCGATGATTCCGTTCGTTTTCAAAACAATATTTTAATTCTCAAAAACTCCGGTGGAAACGCTGTCCCGATTGATAACGTTTCCTTAAAAATCATTGGAAAAGGAGACGCGTACCAAGGAATTCCGGGACAAAACGGCAAAATGGTTTCCGGAGATATTGAAATATTGTACACGCATCTCAATATTTCCGATAAAAATCCGAATTACCAAAAAATGAATGCGGAAATGCTCAAAGACGGTTATTGGTCTCCCGGAGAAAAATTGATTTTAACCGGAAACGACAGCAAAAATTCAACGGTTTCAAGCGTTTTTGTGGGAATTGACGGCAATTTCTCAACGTCAAACAACTACGGACTCGCTGCCGGAGAAACAATTGAAATCACAGCCTTTCAAACAAACCCAAAAAATATTCAAAAAATCATTTTCAAAAATCGTTTTTTGATTCCGAAAAAGTAAACCGCCCGTGTTTTTGAGACTGCGTCGCTATCATTCGAATTTTTCGAATGCCGGCTTTTAAAATATCGCAATAAAAGGAAATATATAAATTCAAACCCAATCGTTATGATTCAACATTTTTCAAATCCGTCCAATTTCAACATTCAGTTTCAACATTCAGATTCAACATTCAACATCCGTTTCCACATGAATATTTTCACTCCCCACATTTCATCGTTTTATAGCTAAAACACATTTTCGGACAGAACTATGGACTGCGCACCCGTTCCGGGATTTATGAAATACTTTACCAAAGAAAGCTGCTACCCGAATCAAGCGGAAGCAATGCGGCAAATAGCCGATGCTTTGGAAAAGGGAGAAACTGTTCTTTTTGAAGGCGCCTGCGGAACGGGAAAAACACTCAGCGCTCTCGCGCCGGCGCTTGACATTGCCGCCCGCCAAAATAAAAAAGTGATCATTGTCACCAACGTTCACCAACAAATGGTCCAATTCATCAACGAAGCCCGCGACATCAAACGGCAAATCGATATCAATGCCGTTGTCATGAAAGGAAAACAAGCGATGTGCCCCCGCCGAATGGATTATGAAGAATGCCGGGCGTTTTCCGAAAACACATATGAGCTTCTTGAAATGGAACGGGAACTTCAAAAATCCAAAAAAGAGTTTTCAGACGCCACTGAAAAATACAAAGCGACCAAAGATCCGGAATATAACCGGTTGCGAGCGGAGCTTGAAAAGGAAATTCAAAATAGAGAAAGCGAAGTCCAAAGAAAACGGAATTTGTCCTGCAACCATCTCTACGAAGTTTTAAAATTGGAGTCGCCCTCTTTTAAAAATTGGCTTTTCGATGATGTGCGAAGTCCTGAAGAAATCAACGATTACGCAAACGAGCGCGGTATGTGCGGTTACGAACTGCTGAAACGCGAAATCAAACGCGCTGACTTAATTATTTGCAATTATCACCACGTTTTAAGCCAGGAAATCTTTTTGACGCTGCTCGGCTGGCTTGAAAAATTACCGGAAGATTTGATTATTATTTTTGACGAAGCGCACAACATTGAAAACGCGGCGCGGTCGCATTCGTCCATGGTGATTTCGGAAAGAACGGTTGAAAAAGCGGTCATGGAAATCGAAGACCATTCCGACAAATTTCCCGAAAAATTAAAATTGGACGCCCAAAAAATACTTTTGTGTTTTATTTCAGCGATGCGGGAAACTTATGATTTGGCGCTGGCGTTTGGCGAACGCAACCGAATCGGAAAAAACTGGAAAGACATTCGGATCAGCGACCCCTACGAACGGTTCGACGTCGTTAAAGACCGGTTGATGAAAAAAATAAAAGGATACAGTGAGGAAGAGGGCCGGAACTTGAATGAAAATTCCGTTCGGATGATTCTTGAAAATGTATCGGCGGTCGGAGACGAAATCGATTTGATTTACCATGAGCGGTACAAATCAGGCGCCGATATCGTCCGGAAAAAATCAAGCGTCAGCCTTGCGGCTGACTATTTGTCCGCCTATCTTTTGCTTTCCGAAAACCCGAATTACTATCCGATTTTAAACATCCGGCGCGACCAGCAAACCAAAGACGACGAAATTTACGGCCGAATGGAACTGTTCACTTGTATTCCCAAAAATGTAACGGCGCCGCTTTTTGATTCCCTGGGCGGATTGGTTTTGATGTCCGCCACCCTGCGTCCGTTTTCCATGATTAAAGAAACGCTTGGAATTGAGCGGCAATGCACGGAAATTGCGTTTCCCCTCACGTTTCCCTTGGAAAACCGCCGGACTTTTGCCGTCTCTGTCCCCCCCTTGTTTTCCAGTCGACGGGAGGATCCGGAAACATTAACCGCCGTCGAAAATTCAATTGTTTCCGCGATATTGGCGACGCCCGGAAACACGCTCATTTACTTCCAAAGTTTTTCGGAAGCGGAACGGTTCTTCAGCTTTTTGAAAAAACAAGATGACATCGTTTTGGAAAATATTCCGATTTTGTTTGACGAGGCCGGTATTTCTTCCAATTCCGTTCGGGAAAAATTTTTCAAAATCGGGGAGGAAGGCGGCCGAAGTGTTCTCATCAGTTACATTTTCGGAACGCTCAGCGAAGGCGTGGACTTTCAAGGCGACCGCGCTCGAACAGTGATTGTCGTCGGCGTCGGATACCCGGCGCTCAATGACCGGATTCGGGCCGTAGAAGCCGCTTATGACACCGTTTTTGGAGACGGAAAAGGTTGGGAATTCGCGATTTCCGTTCCGACCACCCGACGGATCCGGCAAGCGATGGGGCGTGTGGTCCGCTCTCCCGACGATTTCGGCGTTCGCCTGCTTTTAGACGCCCGGTTTCAGAAAAAATCAGTCGCAAAACTCCGGAAATATTCCGTTTACAATAATTTTCCGGAAGAAGAGCGGTCGGAAATCATAGATACTGATCCGGCCGGTTTGAAAAAAGAACTGGAAACGTTTTTTGAAGAAAAAGCCGGTTAACCAAACCGACGAACTCGGATTGGTTTGTCGTTTTGGTTGTTTTTTGCAGACGTCCGACCGGCGCGCGCATTATAGCGACACGTTTTTTTGAGCCGCCGCTAAAAACCGAATCCGGTTTTTATTTGATTATTTTATTTTCAGCCGTTGCTTGGCGGAATTCTTGATAAAATGATGTCAATTAAACCGGACATCGGCATCGTCTGAATCCAGACTTTTCCGGGACCGGTAACGGTTCCTAAGAAGAGGCCTTCGCCGCCGAAAACAATATTTTTGGCGCCTTTAACGGTCGCGATGTCAAAAGCAACCGTGCTTTCCATCGCCGCCAAATGACTTTGCTCAATGTACATTTTTTCGCCGGCTTTTAAATCGTATTCAACGACATCGCCGTCGATTTCCAGAAAAACGTGACCTGTTCCGGTGAACTTTTGCATGATGAATCCTTCGCCGCCGAAAAAGCCGACACCGAGTTTTTTACGGAAATGCATTTCCATGTTCACGGTCTTTTCCATAGCCAACAGGGCTTCCTTTTGAGCGATGATTGTTTTTCCGCC
Organism: Methanolapillus millepedarum; assembly: GCF_032594115.1. Lineage (NCBI taxonomy): Archaea > Methanobacteriati > Methanobacteriota > Methanomicrobia > Methanosarcinales > Methanosarcinaceae > Methanolapillus > Methanolapillus millepedarum. The sequence goes on along the minus strand of NZ_CP131060.1, from coordinate 1,349,435 downwards.
GTCCAAATTAAAATCCAAAATGCGACCGGGGAACGACGAAGAAAACGCGATGAACTGGCAATCGTCTTCCGCCGTATAATTGTTTAAGAAGAGAGAATTTCCGGAAAGCATTCGGCCGAGCCCTTTCATCAATCCGCCGCCGGTGTTTGTTTCCATTTTCATTCGGTCCGTCATCCAAGACATGGCCCCTTTTTCGGTGACCATGGTTTCGCCTTTCTCCAAATAGCACGTGACAACCGGAAAAGGCGTTCCTTTGATTTCATATTTCATTCTTAAAATCTCCTGAAGACTTTTTAAAGCCATTCATAAAATGAGCCACCGGGTTTTAACCTTATCTTTGTGCCGTCAGAGGGTTTAAATGGATTGAATAATATTAATAAAATATAAAAAATAAAATGCTGTTCGGATTAAATGAAACAAAATCATATGAAAATCCTTCAACGGTTTAATTCATTTTTTACATATTTATTTTCATTTTTATTTTCAGGAAGTATGAACATGACCATTCAAGATGTTATTTCAGAAGTGACGGAAGAACTTGAAAGAATCGTGAGCGCAAAAACCGTTATTGGAACACCGATTGAAGCCTGCGGGAAAACCATCATCCCGGTGACCAAAGTGTCCGTCGGATTCGCAAGCGGCGGATATGAAGGCGCCGGAAAGGATAAATCCGACAGCGCCGCAAAAAGCGCATACGGTGGCGGCGGCGGTGCCGGCGCGAAAATCGAACCGGTCGCGTTCATCATTTTGACCGCCGATTCATCCGAAATCTTAACCGTCAACAGTACCCAACTCGAAACGGAAATTCTCAAATTCCTGGAAATGGTCCCGGCTGTCATCGACAAAGTCAAAGCCATGAGAAAAGAACGGCAACCGAAATCTAAAATCATCGAAGTGGACGATGATTGCGAAATTTAAACAAAAGTGAAATAAAATTATTTCAACTTTTATTTTTATCATTGCCGCTCAAATTGATTCGCTGAACTTGAGTTCACGAATCGTTTCGCTCAAACATTCGCCAATCTTTCAACCGGTATTGTTTTCATGACGCTTCAAACAACTTTAGCCGAAATCGGACACATTCTTTTGTGGGTTTTCGCTTTTCTTTTGATTGCCGTTGTTGTTCTTTTAGCCGCAGCTTTTCTTTTGACGCTTCTCTTGCGGCTGGATGTCGATGTTTCCGTTCGAAAAGACGGGACAAAACTGAAACAGAAAATATCCGTTTTTCTGTTGCTGTTCAAATTCAACATTTATAAATTCGAAACGGACGACATGACCGGTTCGGAAAAGGAAAATAAAACGGAAGATATTCCCGAAGACTTATCCGCCGAAAATGACAGCAGCTCCGGAAATGTTTACACACTTTCGTTTGACGCGGACGGAAAAATCAATCTCAAAATTAATAAATCCAAAAAATTCGGTGAAAATTACGAAATCATTATTGTTCCGCCAAGTGAAATTGTTGAAACTGCCGAAACCGAACCGGATTGGACCGAACAGAAAACAGAATCGGAAAAGTTGGGATCGGACATTGAAGAACCGAAAGTCTGCGTTGAAGAATGGATGGTGGAAACGGAAAAGCGGGAAGAAGAAACCGAATTTTTGAATGGGTCGGGGCGGTTTTTTGATGAAAGTATGCCGATCGATGAGAGAAAAACAGATATTCGGATTGAGAACATTTTGGATGAAAGTGAAAATTTTGAAATTTGTGACGAAACGAACCGGGAAAAACCGGTGGAAGAAATTGGAAATAACATTCATGAAGATGAAGAGATTAAAAACGATAGCAATAAAGATGAAGAGTTTGATTCGGATGAGGACGGTATTGAAAAATATGTGGATTTGTCCGATCCGGTTCAGTTCGCAACCGATTCCATAACTGCCGGCATCAAAATGATTCAGCCGACAACCCGGTTTGTTTCATCAATCCTTTTGAAAATGAAAATCCGAAAAATGTCTTTGGATTTGGTTTACGGACTGGCGGACCCGGCCGATACCGCCGTTTCTTCCGGCGTCTTATATTCGTTTAAAAGTTCCATGATTGCGTATTTGGAGGACATCAAAAATCGGACAAAAAACAAAAACGTCCAAAAGAACGCCGACATTTTGATTCGGGATATTGAAGAAAATGTTCTGATTCATCCGGTTTTAACGGAAAAAGCATTCCGGTTGGACTCCGACCTGGCTTTCTCTTTTTGGGTTCGGTCGCTTTACATCCCGACGCTCAAATTTTTGTTCCACAAGAATACACGCTGGGTGATCCGGCACTACGTTTATGTTTACTTCATTCGTTTCCATTTTGTCAAAAACAAAGAGGAAAAACAGAACAAAAAAAGAAGCGAAAAGCAAGAAAAAGAAAAAAACAAATCCCAAAAAAATCAAAACCCGGATGACAGAAAATCAACTGCTTCCGGCGGTTGATCATTTTTTAATCGGTTGTATGAAATTTTCTTTTAACGATTAACTTTAAATCCGTATTCGCTTTTTTCCATTACTATTTATATGTGAACGGGTTTTATTCTGTCCGTTAATCATTTAAATAAATTTAAGACTTTTTAATTTTTTAAATTCGGTGATTTTATGTTTGAAATAACGACTCCGTCCCGTGTTCATATGACATTAATCGATATGAACGGCGGTTTTGGCCGGCAGGATGGAAGCGCCGGCTTGACGCTTCTGGAGGGCGGAATCCGCTTGCGTGCCAAAAAGTCCGATGTTATTTCAATCGCCGGTTTTGACAAAACCTGTTTCGGTCCCGGAACAGAACTTTTCGATTATATTCAAAAATCAATCTCTCCACTTCTGAAAGAAGGAGATGGAATTGAAATTCATTTGCTTTCGGATGTGAAGCAACACATCGGTCTTGGTTCCGGAACGCAGCTGGCGCTTTCGGCCGCGATGGCCCTCAATGAGCTGTACGACCTCAAAAAAAGCGTTCGGGAACTGGCTGCTCTCACCAAGCGCGGCGGAACATCCGGAATCGGCGTTCACGCTTTTGAAAAGGGTGGATTTATCGTCGATGCCGGCCACAAAACCAAGGACAAAAACGGGTTTGTGCCGTCGTCAAGAAGCACGGCGCCGCCGGCGGATTTGATTCTCCGAACAGAATTTCCGGATTGGGACGTGATTGTCGCGATTCCGCCGGATACCGGAATCAGCGGCGATACGGAAAAACATTTTTTCCAAAGCGTCTGCCCGATTCCCAAAGTTGAGGCTTTTGAAGTTTCCCACGTCATTCTTATGCAAATGGTTCCGGCAATTATCGAAAAAGATATTGCTTCACTGGGAGACGCTGTTGACCGCCTTCAAAAAGTCGGATTTAAAAAACACGAAGTTGAAATTCAGCCGCCGGAAGTGAAATCTTTGATGGAAGATTTTAAAAAATGCGGCGTTTACGGCGCCGGCGTGAGTTCTTTTGGTCCGGCGGTTTACGGATTTTCAGAAAATCGAAAGGATTCTGAAAATATCAAGTCCGCTCTCCTTGAAAAAATGCCGCCGGGAAGCGACGTCATGATCACAAAAGCAAACAACAGCGGAGCGAAATGGCATGTCTGAAATATCGGTTTGGTTCGGCGACTTGGAATTCGAAGAGGGGAAAGGTGAATTTGAAGTTGTTTTATTGGAAAAAAAAGAAATTTCCGTATTAAAGGACCGATGGTTGTCCCTTTTAAACAACCAAAAAAACGCCGGGTCGATTCAAAAATTAAGTATTTTTCCGAATTTGGTTTCAATCGCGATTGATGCCGGATTTGTTAATTCTTCCAATGAATATTATTCTCTTCTAAGGGATGTTTCAATTGCGGTTTCCCGTTTTCAAATTTCATCGTCGCTGACCGATGACAAAAAAATCATTCAGGCGGTTGAAACGCTGGATGATTTGAATGAAACCGTCAACCACTTATCAGAGCGGCTTTTTGAATGGTACGGATTTTACTATCCGGAACTGGCTTTTGATGAAAAGTTCGTGTCCCGGGTTTCAGAAACGCCGGAAATCGCGTTTGAATCCAAAATGGGCGCCGTGCCGGATTCAAAAGACATCGTTCTTTTGCAATCATTCGCAAAAGACATTTCAAATTTAAATTCTCAAAAATCAGCGATTGAAGCCTATATTTATGAAAAAATGAGTTCAGTGGCGCCAAATATTTCCGAAATCGCCGGCGTGGTTCTCGGCGCGCGCCTCATCAGCCTGTCGGGCGGTCTTAAAAATTTAGCGTCAATGCCTGCCGGAAGTATTCAAGTGATGGGCGCGGAAAAGGCGATGATGAAACACTTGCGTTCAACAGCGCCGTCTCCAAAGCACGGCATCATTTTCAGCCATCCGGTTCTGAATACAGCACCGATGCGCCTGCGCGGAAAAATCGCGCGGACGTTTGCGTCTTCCCTCAGTTTGGCGGCACGCACCGATTTTTATGCCGGAAAATTGAATCCGGATATTGAGAAAAAATTAACTCAAAAAATCGGACAAATTCACAAAAATGACGCGCAAAAACAAAAGAAAACAGCAAGTGTCAAACGGGAGGATATTTGATGACAGACGAAAAGGGTTGCGACCGTCCCGATATAAACGATTCGAAATCGAATTTAAAACAATTCTCTGACGGCGTTTTTGAAGGCCGCTTGTGGGGAAAATTCAATTTATTGACAAAAAACGCGTCGCCGGGATATTCCGTTTACGGTGAAAAAATTTATTTAAACGATGACGGCAGCGAACTTCGGGTATGGGACCCGAAAAGAAGCAAATTGGGCGCTCTATATTATAAACGGGCAAATGTCCCGATTGTTCCGGATTCCAAAATTTTGTATCTGGGCGCCGCTTCAGGAACCACTGTCAGCCATGTATCCGACATTTTAGGAATGGGGAACGGGATTGTTTACGCTGTTGAGTTTTCAGACCGTCCGATGAGAGATTTGGTTCTTTTGGCCGAGCGGCGAAAAAACATGATTCCAGTCTTGGCGGACGCGTCCCGCCCGGAACTTTATGTGCCGGCCGTCGGTCCGGTAGATTTGATTTTTCAAGACATTGCCCAAGCGAATCAGGCGGAAATCGCCTGCAAAAACGCCAAATATTTCCTCAAAGAGGGAGAACATTTGATTCTGTCCATCAAAGCGAGAAGCATTGACGTTGTTGAAAACCCGAAAAAGGTTTTTAAGGATGAAATTCGGAAATTGGAGAAAAATGATTGGGGCGCTTCATTTAGAATTTTAAAAACATTTGACTTGGCGCCGTACCATGCCGACCATTTGGGCGTGATTGCCGTCAAAAAATAAAGGGAAAAGGAACATCAAAAAGCGAACGGAGAGGAAGCAAAATTATGATTGTCGAAAGGATTGTTCCGGCTTATTACGATTCCAACATTTACGTTATTAACAAAAAGATACTCATTGACGCCGGAATGTCAACGGACTATATTTTATCTCATTTGGAAAATGTGACGCCGGTTTCCGACATTGAGTTGATTATTTTGACGCATGCGCATTATGATCATTTCGGAGCGGCGCCCGCAATCATCAAAAAAAGCGGCGCAAAACTGGCGATTTATGAAACGGAAGCGTCGGCTCTTCAGGACGAAGATCTTTCAAGCGCGCTTATGTTTGGGCACACCTGTCCGAATTTAACGCCTGACATTTTGTGTCACGACGGTGATAAAATCCCCATCGGAAAGGGAGAAAACGGGGAAGAGGAGTTTTTGGAAGTTATTCACACGCCGGGGCACACATCCGGTTGCATGTGTTTGTATGAAAAGAGCTCAAAATCACTCTTTTCGGGAGACACACTCTTTTCGGAAGGCGGAATCGGACGCGCCGATTTCGGAAATTCAGCAGCCGAAAAAATGACAAAATCCATTCAAAAATTAACAGCTCTTGACATTCAAAATTTGTATCCGGGACATGGAACGCCGACGCTCAAAAATGCCAACCGTTCCGTTGAATTGTCTTTGAAATTTTCGGAAAGAATGAATCCGTAAAGGAATAGAGGAAATAAGATGGCACACGATAGCAAAAACGGTGATTCTTTTGAGAGGGAGAAAAAATCCCGACAAACTTCAAAACCGGCCGGTATGGTTTCAAACGCGAATTTTAAAAAATCCGGTCAAAATTCATCCGACTCAGGGTCAAAACCAAATTCGGAATCAAACCCAAAATCAAATTTCAAATCAAATTCAAAACCGAATCAAAAGCCGAACATAAACTCAAATTCAAAACCAAGTTCGTCGGCACAAAAATCCGATTCAATCGCATCGAATTCAAATTTCAAGTCAACGCCGAAACCCAAACCGGTTTCCAAATCAAAACCAAAATTTAAAAAGATAAAGGTTGGAGAAGCCGGCGTTCAAAGCACGGTTGAAATCGGAAAAAAAGGAGAACGAAAACAGGTTGTTGCTTCCGAAAAATCAGTCGGGCAACTGGGTTTTCGGGGAAAAATTCCCTCTCTTGCCGAAATTGAAAAGCGGCAACAGGATTTTGAAAAACAAAAACAAATGGAAGCCAAAAGAGCACCTTCTCCCTTAGCGGAAAAAAAGGCGGACAAACACTCCCGCCTGGCCGGACGAAATATCGGACAGATGGGCGTTGTGAAACGGGCGGACAGCGCCGATAAAAAACCGGAACCGAAAGAATCGGATTTTGAAAAAAAAACGCGCCGAGAAAATTTTGAAGACAATAAAAAAAAAGATCTAAAGCCATATCATGATGGTCCAAAATCAGAATTTGACAACAGATCTAAATTCGAAAACAAACCAAAATTTGATAATAAATCAAAATTCGACAGCAAGCCGAAATCTGACAGCAAACCGGATTCAAAAGAAAAAGAAGCTGCCGGTTACCCCGCTTTTGAAGAGCGTCGCCGGAACTCAAAATTTAAAACATCCGATTTTTTACCGATGAGTCTGTCCGAAGCCCGCCAAAAAGGATGGAATGAGCTGGACATTATTTTGGTTTCGGGCGACGCTTACGTGGACCATTCCGGATTCGGAACCGCAATCATCGGACGTGTTCTTGAAAACGCGGGTTTTCGGGTCGGTATTATCGCGCAGCCGGATTGGACCAAAAAAGAATCATTTGAAGTTCTTGGAAAGCCGCGGCTCTTTTTTTCCGTGAGCGCCGGAAACACGGATTCGCTCGTCAACAATTATACTCCGCTTCTCAACAAAAGAGAATCAGACGCGTATTCACCGGGTGGAGAATCCGGTCTTCGTCCCGACCGCGCCGTGATTTCCTACGCAAACCGAATTCGTGAAGCGTATCCGGATGTTCCAATCGTTGCCGGCGGCATTGAAGCGTCTCTTCGCCGGTTTGCCGAATTTGATTATTTATCGAATCATGTCCGGCAATCTATTCTCGCGGACGCGCCAATTGATTTGATTGTTTACGGAATGGGCGAACTTCAGATGGCGGAAATCGCCAAAAGAATGGCTGACGGCGAAAAAATTGAAAGCATTCGGAACGTTCCGGGGACCGTTTGGAAAATGCCGGTCAAGGATTGGAAAAGCGATTTTGCCGGAAAATCTGATTTAAACAACGCGCCGGTTATTGAAATCCCGAGTTTCTCCGACGTCTTTGAAAGCAAAGAAAAATACGCGGCGGCTTTTAAAACAATTTACGAAAATCAGAATCCGGTTACCGGAAAAGCCATTGCTCAAGTTCATCCAAAAACCGTGGTCGTTCAAAATCCGCCGATGCGTCCGCTGACGGAAACGGAAATGGATTTTGTGTACGAACTTCCCTATGCCCGAATGGAACATCCGTCTTATACAAAACCCGTTCCGGGTCTTGATGTTGTCCGGTTTTCGATTACAAGCCACCGCGGCTGTTTCGGCGGTTGTTCGTTTTGCGCCATTACCCAACATCAAGGGCGTGCCATCAGCAACCGGAGCGGAGAATCCATCGTTCGGGAAGCCCGCTTGATTTCAAAAATGGACGGATTTCACGGAATCATTACCGGTGTCGGCGGTCCGAGCGCCAACATGTACAAAATGACCTGTGCCAACTGGGAAAAGCGGGGCGCTTGCACCCATAAAAACTGTTTGGTTCCGTCAATCTGTCCGTCTCTTGAAGCAGACCACCGTCCATTGCTTTCTCTTTTAAAAGAGCTGCGGGGAATTCCGGGCATCAAAAAGGTTTTCACCGGATACGGCGTCCGCTTCGATTTGGCGGTTTTAGATGACGAATATTTGGAAACGCTTTGCAAATACCATGTCGGTGGACAGCTTAAAGTCGCACCGGAACACTTTTGCGATAATGTTACCGCTGTTATGCGAAAACCGGACCGAAAAACATTTGAAACATTTGAAACCAAATTCAAGGAAATCAATCAGCGTTTCAACCTGAATCAATTTTTGGTCACGTTCCAAATTTCCGGGCATCCGGGATGTACCGTTGAAAACGCGATTGAGATGGCGGAATACATTCGAGACAACAACCGCTATACCGAGCAAGTTCAAGATTTTACGCCGACGCCGATGACAATTTCTACCTGCATGTTCCACACGGGACTGGACCCGTTTACCATGGAAAAAATACATGTACCGGTCACCCGGACGGAAAAAAAGATTCAGCGGTCGCTTCTCCAGTTCAGAAATCCGGATCATCAGGAAATTATTAAAGAAACACTCATTAAAGCCGGACGGGAAGACTTAATCGGAAATGAATGGAAATGCTTGGTAAAAAAATAAATGAAAGACATTAACAAACCAAAAGGCAAAATGGCAGAAGAGTAAAGTTAATGAACAAAGTTATCATAAAATTATGAAAAATAAGAGTTCAAAAAATTAGTAATTTAAATAAAGGTTTAAAAATTAACAATTAAATAATAATTTAAATAAAAATTTAAAATTAACAAAAATAATAATTTAAAAAATTAGTAATTTGAATAAAAATTTAAAAATTAACAATTTAAATAAAAATAAGAATTGAATAATTTAAAAAAACAAACCAAAAACAATTAAAAACAAAATCGTGATTCCCATGAAACTACAATATAAAGTCATTATTTTATCCGTCTTGATCGGATTTTTATTTTTGCTGGCGGAATCTTTTTCACGATTGGTTGCGGACTCTGATCCACCGATTACGATTTTGGATTTCCTGTTTTCGCCTCTGACCACAAACGAAAACATTTTCTTTAGCGTATCCGTCCTTTTGTTGTGTCTTGTTTTCGGTATTTTGCTGGCGCACGTCACTTCCCGGATTTTAAAAGCGAAGGAAATCATTCAGGAACAAGATGTTCAAAGAAATACGACACTTAACGCCATTCCGGAAATTTTGGTTTATTTTGACAAAAATAAAGAAATCCAATGGGGGAACCCGGCTTTTTACAAAGAACTTAATATTTTGGCAAAAAACCTTATCGGCAAAAAAATGAACGACCTTCAATATGATTTTTTCCCGCAAGAAGTCATTGAAGAAGCGCTTCGCTTTGGAGAAAAACGATCCATTGAAATCAGAACAGAAAACGGAAGGTATTGGTACGTGACTGTAAACCCGGCAAAAGACAATCTGGGTGCCGGTATTGGTTGTGTTTTGATGGCGATTGACATTACCAACGAAAAAATCGCGGAAGAAGCCCGGCGAAAATCATACATGCAAATCGAAAGCAACATTGAGCAATTCGCAACTATTGTGGACAATATACGAAACCCTTTGACGTCCATTGTTCTTTTGACCGAGCAAGTTGCCGATAAAAACGTCGCCGGACAAATTTCAGCGGAATGCGACCGGATCGAAGACGTTATTTCTGAACTGGATTCCGGATGGGAAAGTTCGGAAGAAATTAAAAATTTCCTTAAAAAACACACTTAAATAAAACAGACTAAAAACGCGTCATAAAACTAAAATGTAAAAAATGATATGGGCATTACTATGTGTTTATCCGATAAATCAGTAAAACCTCAAGAACAGATGACTGTTTTTCGTCCGGACTTTCAAAAATCCGGCAAACGTATTTGTTTAATCGGCGGAAAACTTCAAGGCGTCGAAGCCGCTTATTTATCTCAAAAAGCCGGTCTTTACGTGATTTTAATCGACAAAAACAAAGACGCTTTGGCCCGTGAATTCGCCGACGAATTCCATTGTTTTGACGTGACGAAAGACAAAAAGGCGTTCATTGAAATTTCCGAAAAATCGGATTTTATGCTTCCGGTCAACGAAAACCAGGAAACGATTGATTTTTTGGAATCGGTTCAACACGAAATCAATCCTCGTTGTGCCCTTCTTTTTGATTTTGACGCTTACCGCATCAGTTGCGACAAAAATAAATCCAAAAAATATTTCCGTTCCGTGAACGTTCCGACGCCAACCGACCGGCCGACAGAACCGCCATTTTTTGTCAAACCGCCAAATGAAAGCGGAAGTTCAAACGCCCGAATCGTGAAAACCGAAAAAGAATTGGAATCCGTTCCGGCCGATTACTTGATTGAGGAATATGTGGAAGGTCCCGTTTGGTCTCTTGAAGTTATCGGTGACGGAAAACACTATGAAGTGGTTAAAGAAACGTATATTCATTTGGATGATGTGTACGATTGCAATCAAGTAACACCGCTCCCGAAAAATCCGGATCTTCGAAAAATCACATTGGATTTGGCAAGCGGTCTTTCGTTGAAAGGAATCATGGATGTCGAGGCGATTGAAAGCAAAAAGGGTTTTAAAGTTTTGGAAATTGACGCGCGTTTCCCGAGTCAGACGCCGATTTGCGTTTACTTCTCATCCGGCGTGAACTTGATTTCCCTGTTGATTGACGCCTTTGAAAAACCGTTCGATGCCGACAGCTTGAAGCGGGCGACGAATGAAAAATACAAAAATCATTATGGTATTTTGGAACACTTCCTCTACGAAGAAACAAAAACCGCGCCTCTTTACGGAAAATTAACATCCGGCGGCGAACATTTGGTGTCCAAAGGAAAGAAGTTAACACCGGTATTCGTGAGCGAAAACATCGAAATTTATGAATTTGCCGACCAAAAATACAAAGCTTACACAATCATCAGCCACAGCAAATCTCAAGAAGAAGCTGAAAAATACCATCAGGCGGCTCAATTAATGGTCCTCGAAAAAAACGCCCCTTGCGAGTCATAACATTTGAAATGAAAATGAAAGCCAAAAACAAAAATGAAACTTAAAGTGAAAAGACATTTCAAATAAACACCCCATCTCAATTTTAATTCAACTCAAAGGACAAATTTATGGCACTTTTAACTCCCGACGACTTACAAAACATGACCGATGCTTTGGTCGAAAACGACAACTTGGTTCGCGAATTGACCGGCTTTTCTCTGGACCGGTTATGCGCCGACGTTTACAAAACAGAAAAGAAAAATGAAAAAATCGCGATTATCCCGGTGACAGCCGGCTGCGGAATTATCGGCCGCTTTTCCGAATCTCTGCTTTTTACAGTCAAACACTTCGGAATGAACGGGTTCATTACAAAAAATACGGATGTTGCCGGTTTTTATGAAGCGGTGACCGGCGGCGCCGATATTATTTTGATGGCCGACGATTTGGCCTTTATCGCCTATAATTTGAGAAATCAAAAAATCGCGCACAATCAAATTTGTACGGGCCGTGTGTACGCCGAAATTTTATGCCGCACCAAAATCTCAAACTTAATGTCGAAAAAAGAAGTTTTGGTCATCGGCCTTGGAAAAGTCGGAACACCCGCCCTTGAAACTTTTTTGATTGAAGGATATTCTGTTTCCGTTTTTGATGCGGATTCCAATCGGTTAAATGAAGTGGTCGCGGATCATGCCGACTGCTCTTCCGGAAAAGTGAAACCATACGATCCAAATTCCAACAGTCAATTTGATAAAATTTTTGAAGCGACCCCGGCAGCCAATACCGTTCCGGAAAGTTGCTTGAAAAACAATTCAGTTTTATCGACACCGGGGATTCCATGCGGGCTTTCAAAAGCGCTTCAGGAAAAATACGGCGTCAAAATTGTTCAAGAACCGCTTGGAATCGGAACATTAAGTATGCTCTATGCGGTTTTTGATGAGAAATAATCAAAACACACCAATATTTGGTTTTGAATGATTTTTTATTTAAAATATTTTGATTTTTAAAAAAGGACTCTCCAACAAGAAAAAAATGAAACGAAAAACAGATTATCGGCGGGAACGACACCGCCGATATTGATTCAACGTTTTTAATCATTCGTTATTTTCGATTTTAATTTTATTCGGGGTCTGACTATGTCTTAATGGAGGTCTTTATTGTTTTTATTGACAATTATTTCTAAAATATTACTTTTAAAATAATTGTTATTTTTTCAAAGGCATTAAAAATATATATAGTTTTTGTAATATAATTTTTATTTAATAAATGAAAGATGAAATAATGATGAAATTATCATGATATCTTTAAAAAGTGATGAAAAAGCGAGAAAAGTTTAAAATTAAAAATGTGAGGATTTTAATAAAATATTTTTTTATTTTTGTTTTTTTGTTTTTTTTATTTTTGTTTTTTTATTTTTATTTTTTTATTTTTTTCCGATTATCTTGTTTCTTAATTTCTAAAAGTCCTTTGACAATGACATCGTCTTCTTTTTTCCGATAAAATTCCATGATGCTTGTTTTTTCCGGTGTATAAAGATCCAGTCCCCGAACAATAACAACCGGATAACCGTTTGCCCCTTCGCCCATAATCAGATTGGCGGCTCCCGCAATTTCATCAACGACCGCTTCTTCCGAAATTTCCAAAACATAGCCGAACAAATCTTTTTCGCCGATCCAAGTTCGAAGTGCTTTAATTTTGTAAAGACCAATGGCAACGTTGGTTTGCCCTTCTTTGAAAGCCCGCCCGTTTGTATCGGTGATGATGACACTGATTTTTTTACCGGTCAGTTTTTCGAGTTTTTCACCGATAGCAGTTGCGCAACCGTCCGGATTGTTCGGAAGTTTTAAAAGCCGGCCTCCGCCAACATTGGACCCGTCGATACCGGCGTTAATGCAAATATGACGATTTTTGTTTCGGACCAGCATAAACGGTGTTTCGACAAAAACTTCCAAACTTTCGTCCAAAACCGCTTGAACAAATTCCGGCTCTTTTTGATTGAGGCGGGCAATCCGTTTGGCTTCTTTTCCCGGAACAATGTCCGACAAATAAAAAGTAAGTCCGAGAGACTTTGAAACAATGGTAGACGCTATGACCACAATATCATTATCATAAAGGTCAGCTTCTTTAAAAATCAAATCTGCCAAATCGTCTCCTTTTTGAATCAGAGGAATGTTGTCAACCGCTTTAAACGTCAATTCCAAAGTAAGATCTCCTTTTGCTCCTTACAGGCAGTAATCATAAATAAGGCCATCCATATAAGGACAAACGGCGAATGATGAGAGTTACCCCACCTTGAGCAAAGAATGAAGATAACGATAGACTGACGCCGATTTGTTTTTAATGGATAGACTGCTTTTCTATGCGTCATTTTAAATTTCCAAGATATATAGTTTTACTTTTTAATATTTTCGTCAATTTTTTATAGATTGTTGTTTTCAATTCTTTTTGCGAATGCATTCCGCAATCATCAAACGGAGGAAACAATATGAACAAGCTAAATGTTCGTCAAATCGTCAACGATGGCATGGGTGTTATGTCAACGGATGGAAAAAAAGTATATGCTGAAATTAAACGGGAGATTGAAAAAAATGGAAAGGCCATTGTTTCTTTTAAGGATTTTGAAATTGTTACCGGCAATTTCCTCAACGGGATTGTATGGAAATTTCCGGAAGATTTTAACGGAAAAAACATCAACGATCTGATCGAATTTGTTGATATTTCTGATGGTAACCGAAAGTTGATCTGTTCCGCACTTCGGGATGCCGAACTTTGTTACCGATATCCCAAAGAATATGAAGAGATTATGAACCAATTTTGGGAGGAGTTTTATTGAAAGTTTTCAAATCGGAAGAAATCAACAGAAATTTCACCATGAATATTTTTGTTGATACCAACGTTTTTCTTTCCGTTTACTTTTCCCAAAACAATTATTTTTCGGAGATCTGTGAGAAAGATTATCATAATTTTTTAAAAAATAAAACAAATTTGTATACGGATTTCACCGTCATTTCCGAGCTGTTCAATCGAATATTGAAAAAATCATGGAAAGATTATTGTCTGGAAAACAACGTTAATCTAACCCGGTTTTCTTACAAAAAGTATCGGGAAACAAAGGACTTTTCATCTTCCATTGACGATGTTTGTCAAAAGGTTTGTCAAATCTTGTCCAAAGTCAATCTTGTCAATTTTGAATATGATTCAAAAGATTTGAGTTTGAAAATCGGCGAAAATCAATTCAACACGATTGATTTTAATGATTTTCATATTATCAATGTCTGTCAAAGATATGATTTTTGCTTGTGGACGAACGATATTGATTTCAAAAATAAAAATATCAAAATATTCACTGAAAACGGAAAATATTTCGATCAAAAAATGAATTTGGAAGAACTGTTCAGGAAAAATAATACAAAGTCATGCAATTCATAAAATTACATTGGCTTCAAATCTACATTGCTTCGGTTTTTTCATCATTTGTCTTTTTAGATTGCTCCCTACTTTTCACTATTTGTTCTTCATATCTTCTCTGTTTTTCATATCCTTTTGCTTTTCATATCCTTTTCATTACTTTCATACTTTCATATTTCAAGTCCGCTCAAACATTTTTTCGATTTCTTTCTTTGAAAAAGCCAGAATCGTCGGTCTTCCATGCGGGCATGAATACGGATTTTCCGTCATTTTAAGTTGAGCGATTAAACTTTCCATTTGCGCCATCGTGCAGCCGGCGCCGGCTTTAATCGCCGCGCGGCAAGCCATTCTTTTGATAATATTTTCCCGGGCGCCGGATTCATCCTTGATTTTGCCAAACGACAAAATGTCTGAAATGAGTTCGGAAACGACAGACATATCTTCCATCCGGCCGAAAATAAGCGGCACAAAACTGATGGCATAAGAGTTGTCGCCGAATTCGGAAATGCCGAAACCGACCTCTTCAAGCAACGGAATGTATTCTTCCATCAGAACTTTCTCTTTGAGCGACAAATGAATGACGGCCGGCGAAATCAATTCCTGGACGGATTTGTTGTCCATAATTTTGAACAAATCATAAAAAATACGTTCATGAGCGGCATGTTGATCAATCATCAAAAGACCGCCATCCTTTTCGGCCAAGATGTAAAGATTGGAAATCTGACCGACAATCCGAATGTTTTCAAGCAAATCAATTTCAGACGGGGACTTTTTGCTTTTTGTGTCAAAACCGGATGTTGATTTTGAGGGAAGCGGACCGGCTGCTGATCCGGTCTTTTGCATTTCTTTTTCAGCGTTTTTCATCAAAAGCCGTTCCGTTGCTTTGAGCCTTTTTTCCGTATCTTTGGCAGGCGCAACATATGGTTTTTCAGATTTGGTTTCCGGCGCGTTTTTAGAAATAACATATTCGGAAACGGATTCCTTAACATAAAGGGCTGAGTCGGACGCCGGATCCGATACCGGATTTAGTGCCAAATCTTTTGGAACAGAAATTGAAACGGATTCGGATTTTGTTTTTTCCGCTTCTTTTGCGAAAGGTGGCGACGCTGTTTTTTCTGTTTTGGCGGTCGCCGTCGGCGGCAAAGAAGATGATCCGGGTTTTAATTCGGGTTTTTGGCCGAAATCCGAAAACGATTTTTCAATGACTTTTTTCGTATTTTCCGCTTTGATTTGCGGCGCCAACTCAAAGGCTTTCAATGTTCTTTCAACCGTTTCCGAGACCAATTTCAAAAGAGCTTTTTCATTTTGGAAACGCACTTCAATTTTTCGCGGATGAACGTTGATGTCGACGGTTTTCGGATCGACTGTGATACAAATAACAACGGCCGGATAACGGTTGTTCGGGATTTTTGTGTAATAACCCAACCGAACGGCTTTAATCAATTCTTTGGATGAAATCGGGCGGTCATTGACAATAAAATACATATTGTCCGCTGCCGAACGTGTGTATTCCGGCTTTGACATGAAGCCTGAAATTTGAATGTCGGCTTCATCTTCGGATTTTGGATCCGGCTGAAGCGGAATCATCGCTCGGGCAACGTCGTGACCCAAAATGTTAACAATGGAGTTGAACAAATCGGCGGAAGCGCTTTTGAGAACGGTCCGGTTGTTATTGACCAATGTTATGGAGATGCCGGCGTTCGCCAAAATCAAATCTCCGACGATGGAAACGACATGTGACAATTCTGTTGTGTCGCTTTTGAGATATTTAAGCCGTGCCGGTGTGTTGTAAAAAAGATCGGTTGCGCAAACGGTTGTTCCGACCGGGGCGCCAATGTCTGAAATTTCCGGATCGTGTCCTTCTTCCAGATTGATGCGGGTTCCGACCGCATCTGTTTTTCTTTTGGTGATGAGTTCAAATTTGGAAACGGCGCTGATGGACGAAAGAGCTTCGCCGCGGAATCCGAGCGTTAATATGTTTTCCAAATCGGAGGCGTCTTTCAGTTTGCTTGTGGCGTGTTTCGTGTAGGACAAAATCGCGTCGTTTCGGGACATTCCTTTTCCGTCGTCCCGGACCAGAATCATCTTCTTGCCGCTGTCTTTTAACTCAACATAAATGTTTTTGGCGCCGGCGTCAATCGCATTGTCAACCAATTCTTTGACGACAGATGCCGGTTTTTCAATGACTTCTCCGGCTGCGATTTTGTTGATGGTGTCCTTATCCAAAACGTGAATGATGGAATCGGAATCAGTTGGCGATTTTTTCGGATTCATATGTGTTCCCGCTTTGATTTTAATCAATTTAAAATGGATTGGAATTGAACTTAATTTGAATTGAACAATTGAACCTAATCTGAATGTGAAATTTAGATGATTGAATCTGATAATAGAATTGAATGAATTTGACTTGATTTGATTTATATTTTTACTTCCGGATGGGCCAGAACTGACTCAAAATATTCCTTTGATAAAAATTCGTGAATGGATGACAATATAATTTCTCCTTTTCCAAAAGAGATTGAAATATGAACGGGTCGATTCGAGTTGTCCGTTTCAATGACGGATAAAGGAAATTTTGTCAAATTGCCCGGTATTTCAAAAAATCCATCACAGAAGAACTCATCTTGATTGACAAGTTGTGTTTTCTTGGATACGGTAATATCTTCTTTCCTGTAAAAAATTGGAAAGCCGCAATTGAGCCATGAAAAATCCGAATCTTTGAGGGGTGAAAAAATCAAGAGTTTTCCACCGTTTTCGACGAAAGCCAACAGTTTTTTGACGGTTTTTTCCTTGAACAGCGATGATTTGAAATCAGAATCGGCATATTCGGACAAAAATCCGGCCGGAATGAGAACCATCTTGGCTGTTCCGATATGCGGCGTGTTGAGAGAATCCGGCATTGCTGTTCGGCAGCTGATTTTGTATTCCTTGAACAAATTTTCGAGAAAAACCGATTGATTCCAAAGAATCATTACATCCGTCATAGAGATGATTTTATTTGCGAAATGAATTTAAATGTATGGGCGCTTTCTAAATCTCATGAACGCAACAACTTCCACAAACCCAAACATGAGACTTCGGCGCGTCCGCATGATGGCGGATTATCAATTCGGAAAAGGTGCCGGAATTGCTCTTTTCGATGACAATGTCACTTTTTTGTTATCTAAAACAAAGAGAATTCGCCAAGTTCGAACGGCTGACGGCGAACGGATTGCAACAATCCGAGCCAAAGACGGATTTTTTACGCTCAGCATGAAAGGCGCCGAGAGAATTCACACACATCTGAAAGCACCAAGGCTTCGCGCAATCATCTGTGAAGATGCTGTGCCTTTTGTTTCCAAAGGAAAAACCGCTTTTGCAAAACATATTATTTCCATTGATCCGGACGTGCGCGCCAAAGAAGAAATATTGGTTACCGACAAAAATGACCGGCTGCTTGCAACCGGACAGCTGGCGCTTTCACCGGATGAAATTTTAGCCGGTAATTACGGCGTCGGTGTTTTTGTCAGGAACGGAATTGAAAAAGAAGACAATCCGGAAGAGTGAAATTTTCTAATACAGGTCTTTTCTCCCTTATTTTTCACTTTTTATTTTTTTCATTCCGTTCTCTTTTCTTACTTTTCTTCATCTTTTCTTACTTTTCTTCATCTTTTCTTCATCTTTTCTTATATTTTCTCATCTCTTCTCATCTTTTTATTGAATATTTTTAACCTGCTTATTCTTAATAATTATGTTCACCGATTCTGTTTTTATTTCCGAACATATATTTTTTGTGTTTTTATTTTTTTCGAAAGTCATATATACTGTACAAACATTTCTTTTTTTTGTAAATTTAATTAGCTAAAACAGGAGATATTTATGGGAAATTACATTTCTAAATTTTCAAACATCATTAAGATGCCAAATGTTTTTGGAAAAATAAAATATCATCGTCGTACTTCAAAAATTGAAACAGCCTTAACCAAACTTAAAGAAGCGGAGCTTTATGACTTAAAAGATATGGATGAGATTAAAGAACGTTTTTTAAGACAACCACAGGTTGCAGAAGCTTTGCTGTTTACAACAACCATTTTAGAAAAAAATTATGCTTCTTCTTTGGTATTCAAAATAGAAATTGAATATGATTGGGAAGATGAATGTATTATTGTCTTGGTTCCGATCGAGACAAGCAATCCTGATATGGATCATGATTTTTTTAAAATCAGTCAATCTACCCGAAAAAAGTTTGGAATAGCCTCAGAACATGTTTTCTTAATGAACTACATTGCAGCTGACGATAAAGTTAGAGACAAGATATAAACAACGAGAAGGAAGAAATATGGCTTTTCCGGAAGATTTTATAGATATTTCAAAATGGTTAAATCAAAAGGGAAACCAGAAGGATTGCTCTTTTTCGGAAGCTGCTTACCGCTCTGCAATCAATCGGGCTTACTATGCCGCATTTCTCTACGCGGAAAGTTATGCTATCAAATATTTCAACTATCAGGTACCAAAAGGAAAAAATTCACATCTAAATCTGGTCAAAGAATATGGAAAATCAGAATCAGATACACATCAAAAAATTGGAAAAAGCCTTGAAAGGATGAAGCAGCTTCGAAAGAGATGCGATTACGAAAAAAAAGTCATGATCAATCTCAAAAGTGAAGCCAAAAAAACAATTCAAGAAGCTGAAGAAATCATTGTAGAACTCAAGAAGGTCATAAAAGACTTTTGATAATTTGGAAACCCCACCCTGCAATTTCGTCTGGAAAGATTTAAAAAATCCAACCAAAAAAATCCGGCGGCAAAAATGACTTTAATTTGCCAATCATTTATTTTTTAATGGTGATCGACATTTATTTTTTCTGATTTTACATAAAATTATCAATTTTTTAACGCTTTCTTTAAAAATATTTTCATTTTTCATAAAATTTTTAAAAAACTATAAATACAAAAAATTCCATAACACAACAACATTGAATTTTCATTAAAAAATAAAATTTATTTTCATTTTTTCTTTTTCTGTGTTTGATTTTTCAATTCTGAATCTTTTCAGAGGAAATCATAGGGGTTGGTCTCTTTATATACTTTCCAGACGAAATGAAGGGGTTATAAATCAAATCAAAATTATAAAAAATAAAAATTTAAAATAAAGATATGTCAATTGATTTTGAAGTTAAGGTAAATTATTAAAATGAGGAGCAAAAATATAATCTCAGAAAATATCTGAAATTGGAAGTTAAGATCTTCCAATGGATTGAAATTTCGGCAACTTAATAAATTAGAATAAAATACTTGGTTTAAATATTGTCAGATAAAATGCTTGATTTAAATATTATCAGATAAAATATTTGATTTAAACATTATCAGAATAAAATACTTGATTTAAATATTAGAAGGAACATCTAAGATAAAAATCAATTAATTAATACAATTTATATAATCAAATTAATCGGCGTATCGCCAATCAAATGAATGATCCATTATGACGTTTGTGACATTATTATGAAAAACGAATCTGAAAAATCTTCTTCTTTCAATCAACCCGAGGATTCTCCCGAAAGCATTGTTGAGAAGAGTGAAAACATTATAACCGTTTCATCGTCCGAAACATCACCCAATCAGTTTTCTGTTTCTTCGACGAACATAACAACCTCAATTGACCCGGCTCACTTCGCAACGAATTCAGATCATTCCAAACCGGAGTCTGAACCTGGATTGGAACCGAATTCGTCGTTGGAAATTTCGGATGTTTTAGTTCCGGTTGTTTCCGATGAGGTTTTGTCGGAATATCCGGAGGATTCGGAATCTTCCGATCTATCCGGAATCCCGCTTTCAACTCAAAAAGCAGTTGAGCCGACGAAAATTATTATCATTGGAACAGCACACGTTTCCGAAAAAAGTGTCAAGGAAGTTAAAGAAACGATTGAGCGTGAAAAACCCGATATCGTTGCCGTTGAACTTTGCGCCAATCGTTACAAAAGCATTATGGAGCCGGAACAAAATAAGGAAATCTCTTTTCGGGATATTCTGTCTCCCGGTCAGACTTTTTACTATTTGCTTTATGGTCTTTTGTCTTATATCCAAAAGAAAATGGGTGAAGAACTGGGCGTTCCGCCGGGAACGGAAATGTTTGCGGCCATTGATGGCGCACAGGAAATCGGCGCGGATTTGGCGCTCATCGACCGCGATATCCAAGTGACGTTCAAGCGGTTCATTGCGAAAATGAGCTTTTGGGAAAAAGTAAAAATGGTTTATGCGTTGGTCACCGGCTACCTTGGAATCGGCGGCAAAGAGGATATGGTTGAGTTCAGCATGGATTCGATGACTGACCAAGATGTCGTTTCCGCTTTGATTGAAGAATTCAGAAAGTTTTCACCGACAGCCGCTTCTGTTTTGATTGACGAAAGAGATGCTTATTTGGCCGGAAGCATTGTTCGGACCATTAAAGCTGCCGGCCCCGGCAAAAAAATCGTTGTCGTCATCGGTGCCGGACACCGCCAAGGCGTGATCAATTATCTTCAAAATCCCGCCAAAATTCCGGAATTGTCCACGTTGGTTACTATTCCCAAAAAAAGATTCGGTCTGCTTAAAATCATCAGCTATACCTTTATCGGATTGGTGCTTCTGGCATTTTTGTACATTATTTACAGCATCATCACCTATCCCGAAATGACGCCGGAAACCCTTATCATTGCCTTTGCCAGCTGGTTTTTGATTAACGGCACTCTCAGCGGTCTCGGAGTCCTTTTGGCCGGCGGAAAGCTCAAATCCGCAGCAGTTGCATTCCTTTTGGCTTGGTTCACATCTCTAAACCCGCTCGTTGCGGCCGGTTGGTTTGCAGGCATTACAGAAGCGGCAATCAGAAAGCCGACAACAAACGATTTAAAAAAGATGATGAACGCTGAAACGTTCAAAGAAATGAACAGCAATCCGTTTTTCAAAGTCATTCTCGTCGCTGCGCTCGCCAATGTCGGAAGCATTATCGGAACGTTCATCGGAACATATGTTGTTTTACAAATTTCAGGAATCGATATCGTTGGAATTATTAAAGATATCATCGCCGGTTTATTTTGATTGGAATAACAAATAAGGGAGACAGAATATGCTTAGAATTGCGAAGAATGCGACGGTTGTCGGCGACGTTGAGTTTGAAGAAAACACAAGCGTTTGGTATGGTGCGGTCATTCGGGCGGATGCCGCCAAGATGAAAATCGGTGAAAACAGCAACATCCAAGACAATTGCGTTCTTCACAGCGCTTTTGACACCCCGGTCATCATCGGCAAAAACGTGACGATCGGGCACTGCGCAGTGGTCCACGGCTGCATCATTGAAGACAACGTTCTCATCGGCATGAATTCCACCGTTTTGGACAAAGCTGTTATCGGAGAAGGCAGCATTGTCGGCGCAAACGCCTTGGTACCGGCCGGCAAAATCATTCCGCCAAGAAGTTTGGTGCTGGGCGTTCCCGGAAAAGTGATTCGGCAAGTCACGGATCAGGAAGTTGAGGAAACCATTAAAAATGCGGCTTGGTACGTTGATTTATCTAAAACGCTGGAAAACCAGAGATAAAATCAAAAATAAAATCAGAAATAAAGTCAAAGACAAAATCAGATGAAAAATCAAGCTTATTGGTCATGATTTTATTTTATGTTTTATTTTATGTTTTATTTTATGTTTTATTTTATGTTTTATTTTATGTTTTATTTTGCAGCATTATCATTTTTTCATTTCATATTTTTTTTCGCTGGACCACTCAAAACCGGAAGCCATAATAATGAATTTCAAACGATTGAATTGGTTTTTGACATCGTGTTTTGTTTTTTTGCTTTTTTTGTCTTTAGTTCCCGCTTCGGTTGCGGAAGAAGTCAGTTTGAATGAATCCGAGTATGAAAACATATCGATTTCTCAACCAGACGATCCACTTCCGCGCCTTTATCCGGAAACTGACCGCTCCGCATTCAAAAATCTGGAAAAAGCCGATGGTGTTTTAAAAACATCCGGTGAGGTTCCGCGAAAATCGGAAGGGGCCGATGCTCAAAGCTGGAATGAAGATTTGGAAAAAATTGTATCCGGTTTGCAATCCGATTCCGAATTTGAAAAGTATTTGTCCGAAAATGGCGGTCTGATCGACATGTTTTTTGTTAATTATGATTACATTTCCATCGTTTTGTCCGGCGAATCTAAACTGACGAATCAGGAACTGGATAATATCATTCAAATGATAACAGTTGCCGGAGAAGAAAACGGCATACGTAATATTCCGATTGCGGTTTATGGAAACAGTACCAATATTGAAAGTGAAAATGAACAACAAATTCCGGGGTTTGAGTTTTTGGTAACCGGTGTGGTTTTTGCAGTTCTTTGTGTTTTTCTCTTCCGGAAGAAATCTTTATAAATTAAAAATCCGACTCATTCGTATGGAAAACAGCCCGACCGTTTTAATCCGTAAAGCCGTTCCAAGCGATATTGATGCCATCATGGATATTGAAAAATATTCGTTTCATTCGAAAATTATGGAGTCAAGAGATGTTTTTGAAGACCGGATTTCTATTTTTGCGAACGGATTTTTGGTGGCGGAAACAGGCGGCCGGGTTGTCGGTTACATTTCTTCCGAACTTTGGGATTATTCCGATGAAATTCCGTATTTTCATTTCAGTATCAATCACTCCATTAGTGACACGCACAAACCTATGGGAAATGAAATTTACATTTCTTCCGTTGCGGTTTATCCGAATGTCCGCGGTGAAAAAATCGGCAAAAAACTTTTTTTAGCACTTTTGGAATCGCTCAGATCGGAATATGATATCGTCAGCTCTATTTTAATCGTCAACAGCGATTGGAAAAACGCACATGGGATGTATCAAAAGGAAGGATTTGCCGAAATCGGACAAATCGACGGGTTTTTTCCGAAAATCAGCTCGGATCCGAAATCGGGAACCGGGATTATTATGAGAAAATCGATGAAATAAATAGAAGAAATCGGTTCTTAAAAATCATTCCCTCATAAAATTAATAAAACTCATATATCTGAAAACCGATTAAATCAACAAATTTATGAAATTATTCAGTTTGCTTCAATCAAAATTCAAATCAAATGACATTTTAAATCAGGTATAAGGATTGAAAATTATGACCAATATCGCGATTATCGGGGATGAGAAAACCGGACGAACGTCTTTGGCGTCCAAACTCGGAAAAAAAGGAACGGATTCGGACATCACGCTTTTTGACGATGACCGTCACGAACGAAAATATGTTTATGTTGACGCGAAATCTTATCCAAAATCCATTAAATCCATTATGGCCGCTCTCAATTTGGCGGACATGGCGCTCCTTTGCGTGACGCCAAACGGCATGACGCCGCATACCGGCGAATGTATCATCGCGCTTGACCTTCTCGGTATGAAACATGGCGTGATCGTCATTACCAAATCGGATACCAGTTACCCGATGGAAATTGACGCGTTTTCGCAAAAACTTCGAAAAATGATTGTCGGAACCGTTCTTGAAAAATGGGACATCCAAGTCATAAACACCAACAAAGACGCACCCAACGCGTTTGAAGGTCTTGAAGAGCTTAAAAATAAAATTCATGACTTGGCCGACATCATTGAACCGGAACAAAAAACAAAAGACAACCTTCCGCCACGCGTTGTTATCGACCATTTCTTCAACGTCACCGGAATCGGAATCGTTGTTCTCGGGAAAGTCCTTCAAGGAACGATTCACACGCACGATAAAATCGGGCTTTGGCCGGTTGATAAGAAAGTAGATATCCGCTCCATTCAGACGCATGACATTGATGTCAAATCGGCGGCAACCGGCGCTCGCGTCGGTCTTGCGCTAAAAGGCCTTTTAGAACGTGAACTTGACCGCGGTTATTTGTTGTCCAACGATGAAATCGTGGCGACAGAATTTGAAATCAATTGCACGCTTTCCAAATTCGCAAAAGGCGGCATTGAGCTTGAAGATGTTGTTCACATGTTTGTCGGACTTCAGTCCGAACCGGTTCGTGTCAAAAAAATAATTGTCGGCGGCGCTGAAAAGGAAAAAGTTGGCCCCGGTGAATCGTGTATTTTGAAACTTCTCAGTTCCAAAAAAATCGCTTACAACAAAGATGATCAATTCTTGTTTGCCGGACTTGAAGACAATCAGCGGTTTACAGCGGTCGGAAAACCGGTTTAAAACGGCTCAATCTTTGAAAATTTGTAAAAACAGAACGGTTGTTTTTGACGACTTATAAAAAACGGATGCTATAACGCGCGTGCCGGCCGGCGCCAAAAACAAAAAAAGCAACAGATGTTAAAAATAGAAAAGGTTGGAAAAACAAATCATTTGTTTTTCTTCTTTCCTTTTTTAGCGGTGTTTTCGCCAATGAGCGCGTAAACCGGTGAAAATTTTGTGTAAGCGGTCACCAGTCCGGCCAAAGCCGCAAGACCAAGAACATACCGAAGAAGGAATCCTTTCCGGACAAAAATCAAAGCGATCAATGAGATTGAGCCGATAATCGCTCTTCTGAGCCGGTCTTCTTTTCCGATATTTCTTTCAAATTTAAAGGGCGATTTTTTATCTAACGTCCGAAGTCCGCCGACTCCTAAAAGGTGTTCCGCAATCATCCAAAACATGTTATGCCTCTGTTTTCCGGTTTATTATTTTTAAATTATTCTGAATTGTTTGCAGTTGCTTTTAATTCAAAATTGAATTATAAATATATAATTCTGAATATACAACGTAATTTCAACTATAAAAATACAATCCATTCCAAAATCGGATTTTTAAGATATTATATTTGGTTACAATATCTTTATAACATTATAACCAAAAATAAAAAATACAAAGTAATAGCGTTTACATATTACAACGTTAAAATTCAAAAAAGGGTCGTTTTTCTACACCGATTTTCACAATTTTATACATCGGTATCCTCAAAAATAACAATAGGTATTTATAGAGGAGTTTTCTTTCTAAAACTTGCTTTTGGATTATTTTGAAAGATGTTCAAGTTCAAAAAGTCTAAAACCACACATTCTATAAACCACAAACCATATAAACACACACACACGAGTTTCCACCTGTGGAAACTCGACTTTTTATCTATTTTATCTATTATTAACCTGCTTTTGCCGTTTGTTTTTCAACGAACTTTTTTATACTCCGTTTTCATTTGTCCATGTGAAAAATCATGACTCAAAAACCGGACATCGACTTTTTTGATTTTGAACAATTCAATTTCGCAGACAGTCCGGACCATGACGTTTCCGGGTATTTTGACGCGGAAGTCGTTGAAATTTCGGAACAGGCGTTTGTTTCCATTGGAAAAGGATTGTCGTGGATTTCCGCTCAAATCGATAACAAAAGAACAAAAAGGCCGGAAAATTTTGATTTTTCCGTCAAAGAACTGTCGAATTTGATTTTGGTTTATGTTTTTTGGAATCGGCCATCTGTTTTTTTTCCGGCGGCGGCGGCGCTTCTCAAGAAGCAACAGCCGGACGGGTCGTTTGGCGATATCAAAGATACGGCGCGTGCGGTTTCTTCAATGTCTGCCGTTTGGAAGCATTTGGACCGGATCATTTCTCATCCGAAATATCAAGAGCATTATGCAGATTTTGATGCAGTCGGTTTGATGGCAAGCCTTCAAAAAAGTCTGAAACCGGCAACGGATTTTCTTCTTTTGACAAAAAATGATTGGTCGTCTGACATTTATGATTGGGTTTACGCGCTTGCCGCGATCGCGGACGCCGGTATCTTTGAAAAAAGAATGTCGTTGGATTTGTGTAAAGATAATCCGGAGTGGAAATTTCCGGGAACGACAGCGCTTATTTTGACGGCGCTTCAAAAACAGCAGGATCTTCATTCTTTTTCCGAGGAAGAAGATTTGGAAATTTCGACGTTTATTGATCGGAAAGCCAATTGGCTGATTTTAGAGCGAAAGGATGGGCATTGGAACCACATCGCAACCAGTTGCTTGGTTTTGATGGCGTTGTCCCGAATCGACAATCCGGCCTGTGTTGCTTCCATCCCGTGGCTTTATTCGGCTCAGCAAAAAAACGGCTCTTTTGAAGACGATTTGAACAAAACGTGCTTGGCTGTCCTTGCGGAATCGTACATGTCTCGATTTTTATATTAACCGGCAATTGGATTATGATTGTTGCGGCTTTGCCGCGGTTTTTGGTGGGAAAGTATTAATTAAAAAAGTAACTTATACTACCAAACTTTCCATTGGAACAAGAAAAAATTGTAAAAATCGGCAGTGGAGATCTGGTCAGGTAGATCGAATGGACTCTAGATCCGTTTAGCCGGGTTAGATTCCCGGGGTCTCCGTTTTAATTTTATTTTTTTTACATCAAATTTTATCAAACAAAAACAATAACAGGATGATATTATGGACCGCCCGAATCTTGAAAGACTTGTCAAACTCAATGGCGTTTGGCTTTCCCGAAAAGATGTTTTGCATGGCGTGTCCAAATATGACGTCTCTCGAATGAATATTCGCATCACGACGGATTGCGGCGAAGTCATCACGGCCCGAAATTCCAGAAACAGCGCGTCGGCGCGTTCTCTTCGAAATTCCAAATACAAAAAAGTTTGTAAAAAATGCAGGCTGTCGGAAGAGCGAATCCAACGTTTCGTGTCCAAAAATTTCCATGAAAATATCACTTTTGTCGAACCGGCCGCGAAAACATCCGCGCCGAAAAAAGTCGGCAAAAAAGATACGGCAAGACCGGTTCCGGTTCCGCCGGCGTTCACTCAATCCGCAGCAGTACAGTCAGCAACAGTACCGTCAGCAGTACCGTCAGCAGTACCGTCAGCAACAGTACCGTCAACAGCAGCGCAATCAGTAACAGTCCCATCAGCAGTACAGCCGGCTGTTCAAATTTCAAATCAGACCGCAAAGTCCGCACTCAATCAAAATGCAGCGGTAAACGCATCAGGAAATCAAAATATGGAATCTAACTCCGAATCCAAACCGTCCAAAAAATCGTTTTCGCCGTCTCAGCTCAGCCGTCTCGAATCTTTGTTGGTTTCCGATGATGAATTTGATTTGGAAAAGACGGACATGGACTTTGCGAAACTCGAATCTGTTCTGGTGGCCCGCCGCAAGCAAGAGCTTTGCGACATGTATGAAAACAGCCGCGAACACATGCTGGCGAAGTTGGAGCGTGACATTTCCGCGTTTTTGATTTCCAAAGGTTTTACCGAAATCAAATCCTCCATTCTGATTCCGGAAGAATACATTATCCGGATGGGCATTGACAGAGATGAGGAATTATCTAAGCAAATTTTCCGGACGGATGACAACATGTGCCTGCGTCCGATGCTGGCGCCTGTTCTTTATAATTATTTGGCCCGGTTTGATAAGATTTTGCCGGATCCGGTCAAGATTTTTGAAATCGGTCCTTGCTACCGCAAAGAATCCGATGGCAGCAGTCATTTGGAAGAATTTACGATGGTTAATTTCTGTCAGATGGGAGAGGGTTCCACACGCGAAAATCTGGTCAAACTTTTGGATGAGTTTTTGACCTATCTCGGAATTGATTACCGAATCGAAGGCGACGAATGCATGGTTTACGGCGCGACGGTGGACGTGATGCACGGCGACATGGAATTGTCGTCAGCGGTTGTCGGTCCGGTTCCGATGGACATTGATTGGGGCGTCAGCAAACCCTGGATCGGTGCCGGCTTTGGACTCGAACGCCTTTTAAAAGCACGCCACAAATTTAAAAATATCAAGCGTGGAAGCCGTTCAGAATTTTATTACAACGGCATTTACACCAAATTATAAAATTGAAAAACCGGCAACAAACAGCTGTTTTCAATTTCAAATTTTCAAATCTTTCTTGGGGGGTCCGATTTGACAGATTTTTTCAAAAACATGAATGATGCGGACATTTCAAAGTTTGTGTCCGACATCATTTCCAAAAAACCAATTTCAGATGAAACGATTCGAAACATGCTTTCAACAACCGATGAGAAAAGCCTTCAAAAAATGTTTTCGGCCGCCAGAGCCGTTCGCAATCACTTTTTCTCAAGCAACGTTTATCTTTACAGTTTCGTCTATTTTTCCACTCATTGCAAAAACAAATGCGCTTTTTGTTATTACCGGGCCGCCAATAAAATCGACCGCTACCGTTTAACGCCGGACGAGCTTCGGGACATGTGCCGGCAGCTCAAAAACGAAGGTGTTCACATGATTGATTTGACGATGGGCGAAGATCCGCACTTTCACGACCACCCGGAAAATTTGATTGAATTCGTTAAAATCGCGAAAGAAACAGCCGGTCTTCCGGTTATGATTTCCCCGGGAGTCGTTGATGACGATTTTGTTCAAAAACTGGCCGCCGCCGGTGCCGATTTTTTTGCGCTTTATCAGGAAACTTATCAGCGGAATTTGTATGAAAAACTCCGCATCGGCCAATCTTTTGAAGGACGCATTCAAGCAAGAACCGCGGCGAAAGCCGCCGGCATGTGTGTTGAAGACGGCATTTTAACCGGGTTTTCAAAATCAGTTCTGAACACCCCAAATTTTGTCGTTGACGATGTTGAATCGGCGCTTTTGTCGCTTCGGGAAATGCAAAAGGTTGATGCCGACCAAGTCAGAGTCATGACCTTTGAGCCGCAGCCCGGAACGCCGCTTGAAAAAACAATCCAGGCACCGTATTTGATGGAAATTAAAATCATTTCCGTTCTCCGATTCTTGTTCCCGGACAAATTGATTCCGGCGTCCTTGGATGTGGCCGGCATTGACGGCATGGTAGACCGGCTTAACGCCGGCGCCAACGTGGTGACATCCATCATTTCCGCTGATTCCACACTGGAAGGCGTTGTCAATTTTGACCGCGACATTCCGCTGTCGGCCCGAAAGCGCGACGCGAAAAGTGTGATTGAGCGATTGAAAACAATGGGGATGCAGCCGGGAACGCAAGCGGATTTTGAAAAGTATTTGAAACGGAATCTGAAGAATTAATTTTTTACTTTCATTTTTAATTTTGTTTTTGATTTGAAGGAAAATCCATTCAAAATAAAGTGAAACTGAATCAGATGACCAAATCTGAAATCGTCGAATGAACTGGAAAACGGCGGAGATGAGCGGCGTTCGCGCGCGTTATTGCCGTCATTTTTAAAAAACAGTTCAAAGCAAGATGCGCTCTATTTTCATTTTTCGATAAAAAAAGCCGGCAACAAGATTTGCTGCCGGCTGTTTTCAAACGATTATTTTTTTTGCTTATTTTTGGAAATATTTGTCTCTGGCGGCCACCATTGTTTTGATGTTGGCGAGTGGCGTCATCGGCGCGATACCGCATCCCGGCGCGAGAACAGCGACGCCGGCGTCAAGCGCGTGGTTGACGGCTTCGGTCACTTTGGCTTCGTCGCCGCTTAAGAGAACGAACGGGCTGGAAACGTTTCCGACGATAACGGCGCGTCCTTTGGTGAGTTCAACAGCGCCTTTGACGTCTTCGACTTTTTCTTCAACGCTCAGTCCTTTGCAGTGGCAGTCGGCCATGTCGTTTAAGATGGCGGTCACATTGCCGCAAACGTGGAGAACCACCGGCGCTTTGACTTTGTCGGCAAATTCGGTGATGGCGCCCATGAGTTTGTCATGGAAGTCTTGCGGGCTCATTAAGTCGGGCGATGAAACCGGGTCGGCGATACAAATGATGTCGGCGCCGGCGTCCACCATTAAGTTGGCGTATTCGATCGCGGCAATGTTGGCGAAATCAATAATTTTTTTGAGATCGTCCGGTTTTTTAATGGACCATTTCATGAACGATTTCACGCTGCAGAGGTCAGATGCAAGCGTAATCGGTCCTTCCATGCCGCCGATGATCGGGACATCCGGTCCGACTTTTGCGCGGATGATCTTGATGGCTTCAATAACGGCCGGAATTCTTTTGACAGATTTTAAATCCGGTTTGGTCATGCTGTCCAACATTTCCGGCTTTTCATACGGGTGAGCGGTGACAGACGGCTGTCTGTTTTTGGTTCCCATGTTGATTTCGCAGCCCATCGCTTCCGCAAGAACGGTCAAACAATACGGCACTCTGACGGCTTCAAGTCCGCCAAGTTCGTGGGCGGCAATCGCCAAATCCGCCATTTTTTTGGCGTCAGATTGTGATTCCGGCCACGGTGCGTTCACAGCGTCCATTAATTCGACAATCCCGGTTTGGGTTACCGAGACAACCGGGGTTTTTGCGACAGCTTCGCCGTTTAATGCTTTTAATAAGTTTTCTTTAAGCGTTGTCATATTTTTTCCTTCCTGAAAATAGTCAAATACCCTATAACTTTATTCCTTTTAACGGTTACGGAATGAAGTTATAAATTAAACGTCAGGGAGTAAAATAACTCTACGGGATTAAAAAGATAACCCTAAAATAATATTGAATTACAATTCTAAATTATAATTCAAACAACAACATGAAAATATAATCACAACAATTTAAAAAAATACTTTTGAACCGAAATTAAATATAAAACTATTTATTTGTTTCATTCGTTTTCAGCAACGATAAACATGCGATCTATTTTAAAACTTGAAATTGACAAAAATATTCTCATTCCTTTTGATTACCAATACCATTTGGCATCCATGATTTACAACTCTTTAAGTGCCGGCGACCGGAAATACGCCGAGAAAATGCACGTTTACCAAAAATATAAATTTTTCACCTTT
Source organism: Methanolapillus millepedarum (assembly GCF_032594115.1). Classification (NCBI taxonomy): domain Archaea; kingdom Methanobacteriati; phylum Methanobacteriota; class Methanomicrobia; order Methanosarcinales; family Methanosarcinaceae; genus Methanolapillus; species Methanolapillus millepedarum. The sequence continues at coordinate 1,318,329 of NZ_CP131060.1, read as the reverse complement.
TCGTGGTTGGACGTTCCGAAAAGAACAACCGTTCCGGGTAAAGGTATTCAAAGTCAGGACGGAACCGTTTATTTGCAATTGTCATCTCCGAACACTGAATTTTTAACCGTTTTTTTAGAGGGGCTTTTTCAGGAACCGGTTTTAAAAATCGGGAATATGGACGCGTATCCGATGGAAATCAGAATTGAGGAAGAACCGTCGTCCTTTTCGGTTTTAAAGACAATTTCTCCGATCTGTCTTCGAACCAAGGAAGAAATCGGCGGCGAATTAAAAGAGCGTGATTTGTTGCCGAACCATTCTAAATTTTATGAAAATATGCGTCAGCAGCTCAAGAAAAAATATGAAATCTATTACAAAAAAGAATGTGATATGAATTTCGAGTTTGAGGTTTTGTCGGCTGAACCGAAAAGAATGAAAATTAAAGATACATTCGTCCGGTGTTCCAACTTGATTTTTTCCGTGAATGGTGATTATGATTTGATTCGATTCGGATATGAGTGCGGGTTTGGTGAGAAAAATTCCATGGGATTCGGCATGGTGACAGAAAAGAAGTTGTAAAATAAAAAAGCATAGAAGTGAAAAATTGAAAAAACGGAAAAATTGAAAAATAAAAAAGCATAAAAGTGAAAAATGAAAAATTGAAAAAAACGGAAAAATTGAAACGAAAAAATTGAAAAAAACAAAAAAATACGAACAAATTTAAAACAAAAAAATATTTTATAAAATCCGATTCCCAAAATCCTTTTATCCTATTATTTGATTGAATTTTCATCAAGGTTGAATACATTTTATTTTTCGCTTTTATTTTTCAATGAGTATCGGAGGCAAATATTTTGAAATTAATCGGAACGCAATCGAAAGGAATTAAGGCGCCCATCGTCAAACAGGGAGACGATTTGGTTCAGATTGTCGTTGATTCCGTTCTTGCGGCAGCAAATTCTGAAATTTTTTCTTTATCGGACGGCGACATTGTCGGCGTGACGGAAGCGGTCGTTGCGCGAACGCAAGGAAATTACGCGACGATTGACCAGTTGGCAAAAGATGTCGCCCAAAAGTTTCCCGACGGGGAAGTCGGCGTCATCTTTCCGATTCTCAGCCGCAATCGTTTTGCGATTATGCTCAAAGGAATCGCGCGCGGTGTCAAAAAATTATATTTGATGCTGAGTTATCCGAATGATGAAGTCGGCAACGAGCTCATCAGTTTGGACATGATTGAAAAAGCCGGCCTTGATCCGTACACGGATGTTTTGTCGGAAGCCGAATTCAGAAAACACTTCGGCGTCCTCAAACACCCGTACACGGGCGTTGATTATGTTGATTATTACAAAAGTCTGGCGCACAACAATAATATTGAGATTATTTTTGCCAACAACCCGCGGGCGATTTTAAAATATACGCCGCATGTTTTGACGGCGGATATTCACAATCGGGCGCGAACAAAAAGAGTTTTAAAAGCCGCCGGCGCCAAAACCGTTTACGGCATGGACGATTTGCTCAACAAATCGGTAGAAGGCAGCGGCTACAATCCGGAATTTGGTATTTTGGGTGCCAACAAAGCCACCGAAGAAACCATCAAATTATTCCCGCGCGATTGCGACACATTCGTGAATGCGGTGCAGCAAAAATTCAAAGACAAAACCGGAAAGCGGATTGAAGTTTTGGTTTACGGCGACGGCGCTTTTAAAGATCCGGTTTGCGGCATTTGGGAACTGGCCGACCCTGTCGTGTCGCCCGGTTATACAAAAGGACTTGTCGGAACGCCGAATGAATTGAAGTTGAAGTATTTGGCCGACAACGAATTCAAAAATTTAACGGGCGATGAATTAAAAGCGGCGATGTGCGACAGTATCCGCTGCAAAAAAGACCTGACCGGAAAAATGGAATCTCAAGGCACGACGCCCAGAAGATATGTGGATTTAATCGGCAGCTTGTGCGATTTGACCAGCGGTAGCGGCGACAAAGGAACGCCATTTATTTTAATTCAGAACTATTTTGACAACTACGCAACGGAATAAATTCCGTTGCACTATTCTTTTTTCTATTCTTCTTTTTCTTCTCTTTTTATTTTTTGCGACGCCACCCTGCGCACGTTATGGCAACCGGTTTTGTTACCATCTTTAAAAACGGGAAATCGTTTTTGAATTATTCTACGATTTTTCCCAAGCTCCCGATGGCGTAAAGCGGTACATTTGTCAGCCAATCTTCTTCCCGATAATCAGATAAAGATGTCCGAACCGCTTGTTTTTGATCATATTTTTGAACAAACGCCCGCAAACTTTTGGCTTGTAAATTTTCGGCCGCTTTCACTTCAATCGGAATAATTTTATTTTTGTATTGAACCAAAAAATCAATTTCGCCGTCTGACTTTTCAGCCGACCAGTAATAAATGTAAAAGTTTCCGGCAAAAACAAGTTGTTGCAAAACGAATTGTTCAGTCAGGGCGCCTTTAAATTCCGAAAAACCGGATTCGCTGTTTACAATGACTTTAATGTCTAAGCCGGCCATCGCCGACATCAGGCCGACGTCGTTTAAGAACAATTTAAAAGCGCTGAAATCTTCATAAGCTTTCAGCGGCATTCCTGGTTTTTCCACACGGTTAATTTTATGAATCAAACCGCAATCCAAAAGCCATTCGATCGCCATTTCAAAGTCTTTCGCCCGAGCGCCGGATTTTAAAGATCCATAAATGAATTTTTTATTTTCCCGGGCCAGTTGCGCCGGAATGGCATTCCAAACCATCCGAATGCGTGGGACAACTTCGGGGGGAGCATGTTTTGAAAAATCATTTTCATATGTTTCCAGGATGTGATTTTGAATTTTTCGAACCTCTTCAAAGTCTTGATTTTCAATGAATTTCGAAACGACTTCAGGCATTCCGCCGATGTAATAATAAAGTTTTAACCAGTCGATGTATTTTGATTTAAATGTTTTAACGAGATCCCACTCTTTTTCTTGCAAAAATTTCAAAAATTCGCTTTCTCCCAAAGCACTTAAAAATTCAAAAAATGAAAGAGGATACAAGTCCAAAAAATCAACTTTTCCGACCGGAAACGATGTTCCTTGGTGAAGTGCAATTCCGAGAAATGAACCGGCGGCGACAATGTGGTATTCGGGTGCATTTTCATAAAAATATTTCAGGGATGTCAATGCTTTCGGATCTTCTTGAATTTCATCCAAAATAATCAATGTTTTTCCGGGAATCGGCCGGATTCCGGTTTCGGCGTAAATCGCTGTTAAAATGCGTTCAATATTGAAATCTTGCAAAAACAATTGCAAATAAGGTTTATTTTCAAAATTAATGTACACATAATTTTCATATTCCGATTCCGCAAAAGATTTCATGAGCCAGGTTTTTCCGACTTGTCGGGCTCCCCGGACAATCAGCGGTTTTCGGTCTTTTTTATTTTTCCAGAACAAAAGTTCTGAAACGGCGGTTCTTTTCACGGCAATTCACTCCAATGCTTTATTTCTCATTTCTCACTTTTTCGGCCGAGTTTTTGTTAAATTTTACATTTTTTCGGCTGAGTTTTTGTTAAATTTTACATTTTTTCGGCCGAGTTTTTGTAATCGAATATATTTTGAAATCATTCTTATATTTATCGTTCGAAAAACAGAAAAAAATAAATAATTTTAAATTTTTTCCATTCGTTGAAATTTTAGTGACTTCGAAAACAGCGATCCCCAATTTTTAAAAACATCAACAAAAGCGATTGCCGTAACGCGCGCGCTGCCGCCCACTGAAGAAACGAAAAACAAAAAAAAGACAAGGAAAAACAGAAGAGCAGCAATCAAAAAATCAGATTGCTGCTCAAATGAATTTTGAATCAAAAATGAACGATTTACAATTTCGAAATCGGATATTTTTCAATCAAATCCCGGCTGTCCGTGAGCAAATCATAAACGATGGCAAACGGCTCTTCATCAACGCCCATCGCAAATCCGCGTCCGATTAAGAGGGAAATGAAATATTCTTCCCAGGTTTTGAATTGTTCTTTGGCAAGCTGCGCTCCTTTTTTGAGATAATTCCAAGCTTCGTCTTCATTGATAAAGCCGACGTGCGCAAAAATTCTGGCCAAATAACCGATCCGGTCGATGTCCCAAGCGCCGAGAGAATCACAAGCGTCCACGAGCTCTTTTGGAAGTTCAAGAATTTCAATCAAGCCTTCGACGGTCGCTTCATAATTTTCAATGTCAATGTCGTCCAGTCCGCATTCTTTTCCGATTTTGTAAGACAAAAAGTCTTCCTGGTAAACGGCGGCGTGGCCTTCTGCCATCAACCAATTCAACGTATCAATCGCATCGTCGGGGGTGTTGATATCCCAGGATTCGGACAGTTCAATTAAATAATCTTCCGGGTCGCCCGTGAGTGCCAATGTTTCATAAAGTTCGCCGTTTGTGCCGATTAAAACGGCGCCGATCATTAAATATTTGGCCAGTTCCGGCGAAACGGCATGTTCCGCCAAAAACTGTTCAACTTCTTCATCCGACATCGCGTCGCCGTAAAGCAAATCTTCATAAGCTTCTTCCAAAGCCTCCAAGTCAGCGAAGTTAAAGTTCTGGCCCATGGCTTTTTGCATTTGCTCTTGGATTTGATTTTGAATTTGCGCGACCATTCTTTGATATTCTTCGGAATTTTCGTCAAAATCGCCGTCTATTTCAATCATATTCATTTCAATGTCAATTTCTTCAATTTCGCTCAAATCGTCATCTGTCATTTCGTCTTCATTTGATTCGCAACCGCATGTTTTCTTTTGGTTTTCAGTCATTTTATCACTCCTGATATCAAAATATTTCAAGATTTTTATAATAATGTGATTTGTTTTATTAATATTTTCCGACAATAGTGTCTAAAATAATTAAATAAAACGTAAGAAAAGTGAATAAAATATGAAAGATAAAAAGTGAAAGATAAAAAATGAAAGATAAAAAATGAAAGATAAAAAGTGAAAATAAAGTCAAAAGCAGATGAAAACCGTTTCAAAATCCGAAACGGTTTCATTTTTATTATGTGTTCCCGCTTTTTTATTTTATTTTATTTTTTCCGGTACAAAGTAAAATAAACAGCGATGCCGGCCAAAATTAAAACGCCTGCAACAAAAATGACAACAGTTGACGTGTTCAGTCCACTTTTGTTGTTGTCAAATGCAGTGCTTTCGTTTGAGCTGTTGACAGCTGAATTGTTTTCGGTGTCGGTCACATTATTTGTCTGGTTCTGTGTGTTGTTTTCAACATTTGTCGGCGTTTCAGCGTCTTCATTTGTATCAATGACGACAGCATTCCCAATGCCGCCGCTTCCGTTGTTGTCGGTCGGGATTTTATCCAAAACAGTCACTTTGTAGGAAGCGATTTTATATTCCTGGTCGCTGATTGTGACTCTGCGCTCATAATTTCCGGCGTCTGTTTTTTGAATATTGGTTTTTGAATATGTATCTCCTGTTTCAGACAGCGGCGTTCCTTCAAACACCCAATCCAAAACGTCTTCCGTTTCAGGTGTAAACGAACTTCTCAATGTCAATGTTTCTTCAACGGTGACATTTATTTTTCCGAACAATAACAATCCTTTTCTTTGGAATGAATCAGTCGGAAATTCATTCAGGTCGGCATAAGTTGATTCGTTTGTTAAAACCAGCAACCTGTTGCTAATGTTTTTAAACGAGTCTGTGCCAAATGATGGTTTTACACTTCCAAGACCGATAGTATATAGGTTTGAACAGGAATCAAAAGCCCTTTCTCCGAATGTTGTTGCGTTTGGCAACGCTACTTCTGTCAGATTTGAACAGGAGGTAAAAGCATAGTCTCCGAATGTTGTTGCGTTTGGTAACGCTACTTCTGTCAGGTTTGAACAAAATCTGAAAGCATTGTATCCGAATGTTGTTGCGTTTGGCAGTTCAATTTCTGTCAAATTTGAACAGCTGTCGAAAGCATCGTCTCCGAATGTTGTTGCGTTTGACAATGCTACTTCTGTCAGATTTGAACAGCTGTCGAAAGCTCCGGTTCCAAATGTTGTTGCGTTTGGCAGTTCGATTTCTGTCAGGTTTGAACAGCTGCCGAAAGATTCGTTTCCGAATGTTGTTGCGTTTGGCAGTTCAATTTCTGTCAGGTTTGAACAGAAGGCAAAAGAATAGATTCCGAATGTTGTTGCGTTTGGCAATACTATTTTTGTCAAGTTTGGACAGCTATAAAAAGTATAGTTTCCGAATGTTATTGCGTTTGGCAACTCAATTTCTATCAGGTTTGAACATTCGTTGAAAACATAGTCTTCGAATGTTGTTGCGTTTGGTAACGCTACTTCTGTCAGGTTTGAACAAGAGGTAAAAGCATAATGTCCGAATGTTGTTGCGTTTGGCAACTCAATTTTTGTTAAATTTAAACAGAAGTAAAAAGCATTTTCTCCAACTGAATTTATTTCATTACCGGTGACGGAAATAATTTTTTCATTATTTTCAAAAGCTTGATCGGGTATCGTTGTCGTCGCGTCGTTCAGAACAAGATGATAAGTTTTTGTTAATCCATTCAAAGTTGTCCAACCTGTTGCATCCAAGGAAACACTTCCGGTTAACATTAAAGTGTCACCGGCACTGTAAGTTGGAGCCATTCCGGTATTTAAATCCGAAACCGATGCGGAAACATTATCTGCCAACGCAGGTGAAATGGTCAATAAAAAAAATAAAATGGCGGTCAGTAAAAATGAGGCGTTAAACCTTTTGCTGTTGTTTTGTGAAAATATTGACTTTTTTGTTTTTTGGTTTTGCATTGCCATCGTCCTCTCCCTCCGGACAAAGTGCGCATTCATTACGTTATTTATTAATAATTTATTTTAATATATTTCAATTTTAATTTAAATCAAAATATATTAAAACCAAATTTATTTTTTAGTATAATTACTTATGGGTCATGATAAGCATTGACCGTAATGCGTTTGACGCTAACGATTTGGGATATTTGTGCGGCATCAAAATCTAAAGCAAAAGGCTTGATAATTTGTCAAAATACTTCTTCAGAAAATTTAAAAAGAATCCCCTATTTATTTTTCATATCCGAAGGCGTCATTTGAACACAAAATCATATCTGTGTCCTTGTCGTGACTCGAAAAAAAGAAAAAGCAAAAAAATTATTCATTTTTATTTTTATTTTTTTGCTTCCAAACGTAAATGACAAGGCCGGTCAAAATTAAAATCAACAAAATCAAAATGATATATATTAGCATTCCGTTTTTGTTATCGCCCGGCTCAGGGGTATTATTTGAATTATTCGTGCTCGAGTTGTTGTTTGTACTTGTGTTCGTATTCGTGCTGCTGTTGTCCGTGTTTGTTTCGGTTTGATTTGTATCAACAACGGTGGCATTTCCGGTTCCGCCGGTTCCGTTGGTTTCGTTATCCGCGTTATCCAGAACAGTTACTTCGTAAAAAGCGATCATATAGTCTTGGTCATTGATGGTTGCAAATCTTTTGTATACGCCCGCATCTGTTTTTTGAACATCTTGTTTTGAATAAACATCCTCGGTTGCGGATTGTTGTGTTCCGTTGAAAGTCCAAGTTAAAACATCATCTGTTTCGGGTGTAAACGAACTGTTCAGGGTCAACGTATCTCCGACATTGATGCTTATTTTTCCGGACATGAACGATCCTTTTCTTTGAAATGAACCGTCGGGAAAATCGTCCAGGTCGTCGTATACCGATTCGTTGGTCAGAACACATAATCCGTGATTAATGTTATAAAAAATAAATCCATCGGTATTAATAAAAGTCGGTTTTTCATCTCCGAAATCAACAACAAAGAGATTTGAACAATAGGAAAAGGCCCCGTCCTCGAGTGTTGTTGCGCTTGGCAGGCTGATTGATGTCAGATTTGAGCAATTTTGAAAAGCTCTGTTTCCGAATGTCTCTGCTTTTGGCAGGCTGATTGATGTCAGATTTGAACAGTTTGCGAACGCATCGTCTTCGAATGTTGTTGCGTTTGGCAGGCTGATTGATGTCAGATTTGAACAGTTTACGAACGCATCTTTTTCGACAGTTATCGCGTTTGGAAAGTTAATTGAAATCAGATTGGGGCAAAAGGAAAAAGACCAGTTTCCGATTGTTGTTATGTTTGGAAAGTCGATTGATGTCAAATTTGAACATTTTGAGAAAGACCAGGTTCCGAGTGTTGTTGCATTTGGCAGGTTGATTGATGTTAGGTTTGAACAATTTGAAAAACAATTGTCATCTATGAAGTCCGTTTCATTACCGGTTATGGATAAAATATTTGAATTATTTCGAAAAGTTGATATTGTTACCGTCGCGTCGTTCAGAACCAGATGATACGGATTTGTCAATCCTTCTAAAGTTATCCAACCGGGGCCTTCTAAAGAATCAGCTCCGGTTAATATCAATGTATCTCCCGCATTGTAGGTTGGTACTGTTCCGGAATTTAAATCTGACGTATCGACCGAAACGTTTGCGCCCATGGCCGGAGAAACGGCTAACAAAAGAAGAAGCAAAACGCTCGCCAACAGAACAGAGACATGAATTTTTTTTCTGCCATTTTGTATGGATGTGGGGGATTTTATTTTATTATTTTGTCCTCTCATAACATTCCTCTTAGTAATGTATAAATCATCAATGGGATTTATTATATATATTTGTTATTATAAAACTAAAAACCCGAGCTTAACCTTCGACGATAAAAATTAAAAAAAATTTTTAATTTAGTTTTCGGCGCCCGCCAAAATCAATTGTTCCACAATTTCCGTGTAACCGGCTTCGGCGGCGTAGTACATCGCGCTGTGTTCGATGTTGTCAACAGCGTTCACATCGGCGTTGTTTTCAATCAACAAAGCTGTAAAATCGTTTTGTCCGCGCAAAGCAGCGACGATGAGCGGTGTTTCACCGGCCGTGTTTTTGGCGTTCACGTCCGCCTTTGCGTTGATAAGCGCTTTTCCGGTGAATTTGTTGCCGATGGACGCGGCGTAGTGAAGCGGCGCGTTTCCGTTGAGTATTTTCATATTCGCGTCGGCACCGGCAGAAAGAAGCATTTCCGTGATGTGAACGTTAGAATTCATGCAAGCCAACACCAAAGGTGATTCGCCGTTGTCGTTTAATGCGTTGATGTCGGACTTGCCGGATTTCAAAAGGACGGCGACGACTTCGCTTTGGCCGTTGTAACAAGCCTGATGAAGCGGCGTGTTGCCGTAATTGTCCTTTTGTTCAGTTTCTTCGGACAAAAGAATGATAATGTCCCGAAGACCTTTTGAGGTGGCATAATCCAATGCGGTGTGGCCGTCGTTGTCTTTTATGGATTTGTCGGCGCCAAGCGACAGCATCATTTTGGCAACTTCCGTTTTTCCTTCGGCAGTGGCGTAAATCAAAGGCGATTTTCCGGTTTTGTCAGTGGCGTTGATGTCGGCGCCGTTGTCGCACAACATTTTAATGATGTCTTTGTTGCCGCTTTTGGAAACAACGTGAATCGGCAACATGCTTTGGTTGTTCGCGATGGTGGCATCGGCGCCCGCGTCGATTAAAATTTTCGCGATATCTTTGGATCCTTTGAGGCAGGCGTAATAAAGCGGCGTTGAACCGGTTTCGTCGCGTTTGTTGATGTTCACGTTTCCTTTTTTGACAAAAGCTTCGACGACGCCCTTTTGACCGTTTTTACAAGCCGTTAAAAATACGTTATCCATTGTTGTTTCTCCTTGAATTGTCTGTGCTCAAATGAATGAATTGAATAAATGAATTGAATAAATGAATTGAATAAATGAATTGAATAAATGAATTGAATAAATGAATTGAATGAATTAAACCTGAAATCTTCCGGACGCGTTATTTTTTTTGTTTTGCCGTTTCAAGCGCCTTTTCCACATTAATATATCCTTTCCCTTGCAAAGATGCGCTCAAGATAATGATTTTATCCCAAAGTTCACATTTGAGACAGACGTCAATTAAGACGCGCGTGATTTTTTCTTTGGCGGATTTTGAAAACAGCCGCGGGTATTCTTGCGGCATCGGCGATAAATACGCTGCTGATTCTTTTTCTTTTTGAGAAAGCGCGGCGTAATTTTTGGACAAAACGGCAGAAGAAAACGCGGCGTCGATTTCAGGCGATTGGATTTTTTTGGCCAAATTGAGCGCTTTTTCAAGCGTCAGAATTGCTTTTTGATCGTCGCCGGCATTTTTTTCACAAAGCGCCAAATTAAACAAAGCGGCGACATCTTCCGTTTTTTCGGAAATGTTGGAGAAAATTAAAAAAGCGTCCGCAAATTCCGAATGAGAAAGCAATTGAAATCCGGTGTTGAACCGCCGTTTGTAATCAACGGAATCAGTGTCCGGTTTTGAAAAAGAATCAGTTGGTTGATTGGGGTTTCTGAACAAAATTATCACCGCTTTTAAAAAATTTAAAACGAATATGGAAAACCTGCAATATATAAATTGTGTAAATTAAGATTGTCTACATAATAATATATGTGAATCCATCTGAACCCGTGAATTTAGTAAATGGCGGCGGCATTGCGCGCGTTATGGCGGCACTTTTTCTTTCACGCGCAAGGAAAATCGGGGCGTTTGAACAATCAAACGCACGTCAAAATTTAAATTCTATCAATCCTTTTAGATACAAATTTGATTTTGAAGGAATTTTTATGGACAAATACGACAAAGTGATTGATCTCGCCAAACGGCGCGGTTTTTTATGGAATTCTTTTGAACTTTACGGCGGAGCTGCCGGTTTTTATGATTACGGTCCGCTCGGCTGCACCGTTAAGAGAAAAATCGAAAGCATTTGGCGCGAATATTATGTTTTGAACGAAGGTTACATGGAAATCGAAGTGCCGACCATCGGCGTTGAGGACATTTTCATCGCTTCCGGTCACGTCGGCGGTTTTTCCGATCCGCTTTGCGAATGCACCGGCTGCCAGCAACCGTTTAGAGCTGACCATCTGATTGAAGCGGTCGGCATTGAAGGTGCGGGCGCGCTGAACACGGATGAACTGGACGCGCTCATTGAAAAGCACAGCATCAAATGTCCGGAATGTGGCTGCGGTCTTGGAAAATCTTATGAATTCAATTTAATGTTCCAAACTAAAATCGGACCCGGTGTGGGACGTCCGGGGTATATGCGTCCGGAAACCGCGCAGGGCATGTTTGTTGATTTCCAACGCCTGTCCCGTTTTTATCGGGAAAAGTTGCCGTTTGGCGCCGTTCAAATCGGGAAATCTTACCGAAATGAAATTTCGCCGCGCCAAGGCGTTCTCCGGCTTCGTGAATTCACGCAAGCCGAGTGTGAAATTTTCGTCGATCCGAGCGAAAAAAGGCACGCCAATTTTCAAAAATACGCGAAAGACCAGCTTTTCTTATACCCGCAGTCTGAACAGGAATCCGGCGGAAAAATCATTCCGCTGACGGCTGAAGAAGCCGTGAAAAAAGGCGTCATCGCGCACGAATTTTTGGCGTATTGCGTGGCGCTCACCAGCGATTTCTTAATCCGCGTCGGTATTTCTCCCGATCGCTTGCGCTTCCGGCAGCATTTGAAAGATGAAATGGCTCACTACGCGATGGATTGTTGGGACGCTGAAGTGAAAACGGACCGCTTCGGCTGGGTAGAAGTTGTCGGTATTGCTGACCGGACCGATTACGATTTAAACGCCCATGCCCGGCAAAGTAAAATTGAGTTGTCGGTTTATGTGGAATATCCCGAACCTGTTTTTGAAACCCGGTTCGTGGTGAAACCCGACATGGGGAAAATGGGTCCGCTTTTTAAAGGAAAAGCAAAAGTGGTTGCTGACAAATTGAAGTCGATGACTGAGAAAGAGATCCAAACAGCAACAAAAGGAAATGAAATCGTTCTGTCAGTTGACGGTGAAACCGCCCAAATTCCGAAAGAAATCGTTGCGTTCGGCGAGGAAACCGTTAAAGTGAGCGGTAAAACAATTGTTCCGCACGTGATTGAACCATCTTACGGTATTGACCGGATTACTTACTGCGTGATGGAACACGCTTTTGACGAAGAAGAAGTCGCGGGAGCCGCCACCGGAAACAGCGATGATGGGGACGATGATGCCGACGCTTTGCGAACAGTCATGCGGTTTAAAAATGAAATCGCGCCGTATCAAGTTGCTGTCCATCCGCTGATGGGAAAACCGGCATTAACAGCACCGGCAAAGGATTTATTCGACCAAATCGTCAAAGCCGGCATCATGGCGGATTATGACGAGTCCGGAACCATCGGAAAACGTTACAGAAGAAACGATGAAATCGGTATTCCGTTTTCCGTCACCGTTGATTTTGAAATTTTGGAAAACAACACGGTGACGATTCGGGACCGAGATACCATGAAACAAATCCGAGTTCCGGCCAAAGAGTTGGTTCCGATTTTGAAAGATTTGATCCGGCAAAAGAAAACATTGGAAGAAAGCGGAAAAATTGTGGAATCAAAATAATTGATTCCGCTTCTTTTTTATTTTTTGAAATCTGTTTTTTATTTGTCGCTTATTTTGTTTGGATTATTTTCTGTTTTATCCGGCCTGTCTTCTGTTTTGTTTGCTCTGTTTCTTTTTTTAAATTTTTTGTTTTTCGCATTTAATTCCATTTTTCTGATTCAATCTTTCAGACCCGGTTTTTTCTTGAATGAAGGTTTTTGTTTTTTGAGACGTTCTCCCGGTCTCGTATTTTGAACGACTTATTTCGGACCAATCAACTATGTAATTCAAATTTTATTGTCTTAAAATAAAAAATCCATTTTATCGATTTTAAATATAGGCAAAAATAAGATGCAGATTACACTTCAATCAAAATAGTAATATTTATATACCATTGAATAGTATTAGGAATTAACTTAAATTTAGTTGCTTTAATTTAAGTGTCTTCTTGACTCAATTACCATACGTAAAACCTCTCTATCAAATAAATCAATTTCAAAAACAACCTCCGTAAAAACCTTTTTTAAAACCAAACCCCCCGCATGTTTAAACCCCGTTTCTGAAACGGGTTTTTCTTTTTTTTCTTTTTCAATTGTTTTCTTTTTTTGACGCTATATGCGATAAAACCGCCGGCGGTTTTTTCAAGACAAATAAAATGTGTTGCTATAACGCGCGCGCCGACGTTGCGGAAAAAAGAAAAGAAAACGAAGACGAAAAAAGAGAATGAAAAAAGTGTTTATTAACAGAACGCAGCGTAATAGTCGCCGTGTTTTTCAACGGTCACCGGCACTTCAAACAGTGCCGTCAAATTTTCATTGGTTAAAATATCTTCTTTTTTGCCGTCGGCAAATATTTTTCCATCTTTGATGAGAATCACACGGGATATTTCGGGAATAATATCCGCCAAATCATGTGTGACCAAGATGATGTTTTTCCCGGCTTTTGCAATCGTGCTGATGGTCTTTCGGAATTGGAAGATGGATTTCATGTCGAGGCTGTTTGTCGGCTCGTCCAAAATGAGCGCTTTGGGGTCATGCACCAAGGCTCTTGCGATTAATGTTTTTCGGGCTTCGCCGGTGGAAATTTTTGTCATTTTTTGTTCGGCCAAATGTCCGATTCCCAAAAACCTTAAAATTTCAAGAACAGTGACTTTCATTTCTAAAGTCACCTCAAAAATATCATAAATGCCGATGCTTGAAAAGTATCCGGACAAAACGGTATCGAAAACGGTTGTGTCTCGAAGGCATGTGTTTTGAAGGTCGGTCGTAATAATACCGAGCCGTTTTCGCAAATCAAACACGTTCCACACGTCGTCCCCCATGATTTTTGTCGAAAGGCCGGGCACGTCAATCGGATAGTATTCTCGCGTCATTACTTTAATGAGCGACGATTTTCCGGAACCGTTCGGGCCGATAATGGCAACGTGTTCATCGGCGCCGATTTGAACGAAAACGTGGTCCAAAATCAGACGTCCCTCTTTGATTACGGAAACATTCTGAAAATCAATGACCGGAACTTGATCAATTTCAACGCCATCCGCCCCGGTTTTAATATTTTTTTGGCGGCCGGAAATGTGGTTTTCGGCTTCGGGACACGTTTGATTCAATTTTGACATACAGCGTCTCATTAGATTGATTGTATAAAAAATAACCTCTGACAGACTCAAAGAAAAAAACAAAAAAGAAGAATTTATATGATTTGCCGGACATTTTAGAATATCTTATATTTGAATATCATTTCCTTATTCATATTGTTTCATTTTTTGATTTTTCAAACCGGGCAGTAATATTATAAATCAAAAATATTTTGGTTGAGATCTTATGAATTTTTTAAGCAAATTCCGAACTTTCATCATTTTAATTTCGATGTTCGTTGGTCTTGTTCTCGGTCAATCGGCTTTCATCGGCAGCCATTCCGCCGTTTTAATTGAGCCGTTTTTGATGATTATGCTTTTCGGCGTTTTTCTTCAAGTGGATCTGGGAAGTCTCACAAAAGCGTTTAAAAATGTCAAATTTGCGTCAACCGGTCTGATTTTTAATTTCATTTGGACGCCGCTTTTCGCTTGGTTTTTAGCGGATTTGTTTTTGACCGGAAGCCCGGACCTTCAAGTCGGATTCTTAATGTTGATGGTGACGCCGTGTACGGATTGGTACATTATTTTCACCGGCACTGCCAAAGGAAACGTGCCGCTTGGCGCCGCGCAGCTTCCGCTCAATTTGGTTCTTCAAATTGTCTTGTTGCCCGTCTATTTGTATATCTTTGCCGGCAGCGTTGTTGAAATCGATATGTTGCTTCTTCTGAAAAGCATTGTCGTGGTTTTGTTGGTTCCGTTTGTCGCTGCCGCTCTTTTCCGGTGGATTTATTTGGGGAAGCTCGGTCCCGAAAAATTTGAAAACCAAGTTCTTCGGCATAATGATAACATGCAATTTTTGTTTTTGAATTTGGCCGTCGTTGCGATGTTCGCGTCTCAAGGTGAAATTCTTTTGGAAAATCCTGAATTGCTTATTCAAATGTTGATTCCGGTTTTGGTTTTCTTTGCCGCCAATCTCATTTTGGGACAACTCGCCGGCCGCCTGCTCGGTTTTTCCTATGAAGACACTGCTGCGCTCAACATGACGACGCTTGCCCGGAATTCACCGCTGTCGCTTGCAATTGCCGTGTCGGCTTTCCCGGACAATCCGCTTATTGCGCTCGCGCTTGTCATCGGTCCTTTGATTGAGCTTCCGGTTTTGGTTGTGATTTCACAGATTTTGTTGGGGCTCCGGCCAAATTACAAAACTTTTTCTTTGAAGAAAAGAAAGCCGGAAGACACTTGATTCAGCGGGCGGCGCCGCGCGCGTTATGGCAGCAGTTTTTTTGAATAAAAATGAAAAGACCATGAGCTGTGCTTGTTTAATATGAAAAGATAAGTTTGTATATAGAAACAAAAATAAATCAATTAAATTTGTTTAAATATTAAATTTAAATGATTTTTTATTCTGAATTTTAATAAAATCGAAATCAATACAATTAAAAATATTAAAACAAAATCAGAAGTTATTTTGCGGGCGATTTTTGTTTTTACAGAGTCTACCCTATTTGAAAAACAATATAAAAAAAATCATAAATATTTGCAAAATAATATAATTATTAATTTTTTCAAAAGATAGGAAGGTTAATATATTATCATATTTAATTTATTTTTGAGTGAAAATCAGAATTATTTGATTGGAACTCACACAGATACCGACAAAATGCCGGTATCGTTTATGTGAGTGAATCTGTAACTTGCTCAGAGCACGGATTCATTCACATATTGTATTTCAGAGTATTTAAAATAAACTCAAAATAAGAATCGAATACGATAGGTGAATAAATAAATGTTAAAGAAAATTATGAACATTTTTGTTATTCTCATTATTGCATGTGCTTTAATTATGCCGGCAGTTGCAAATGAGGATAAAGATGCAAATGATACAACTACAACTTTTATCTTTAAAGAAAACGAGTCTATCGAATACGTTATTACATATAATGAATATGATACGGTTACTGCACTTGCAAAGGAAAGTAATTTATCTTTGATGAGAGCAGGTTACTCTCTCAATGAAATAAAAGAAATTAAGAACTATGAAGAGGCATTTCATAATCATATTGATTATTTGAACTCAACTTATTCTGATGAAGAACTTCTAAAATTGGGATATACATCAGAAGAAGTCAAGTTGCTCAGATCAGATAATGTGTTGAAATATTCAAGTGCGCTGGCTGCGAATTTATCAATGTATTTCTCTACAGTGCCTGGACAAGGATTAAAATATCAAAATGGGGTAAATACTATTGCAGTTAGGTATGGTTTTGATTGGACTCGAGTTCCTTCAATGAAATACACAGACGCTTTCTCTATTGGTTGGGACAATAGATTTGGGGTTAATAACTCTAATTCAAATCACCCGAATGGGCGAGTAACTATTCCAATTGTTTATGTTCCTATCAATTCTTTTTATAATAATGTTATTGATGTTAAAACAATGGATATGTTATCTGGCGGCAGTACTTTCAAAATTAATTTTGATATGAAAAAAGGTGACATATATAATGCAGATCGAGCTGAAAGTATTGTGTATTTAAAATATCCAAGTAATATCGAAAGCGTCTCACAAATACGTTTTTCTGTAAGTTATGCACATGCTAAGGCACCAACAACCTTTTCATATACTATTCCAAATACTGGGGTTGGTATTGACTTCAACGAATCAATTTTGGTCGATTCAATATATTCTTCAGGATATTTGTATTAAATTAAATAAGGGGATAAAATAGTGATAAAAGCAGTAATTATTATTTTAGTCACCCTTTTTTTAATTATTTTATTTCCGAATGCAACTTTCGCCTTTTCAGGATCCGGCACTGGAACGCCAAACGACCCTTTTCAAATTACAACAATCAATCAACTTGACGAAATCCGAAACAACCTTTCCGCTTCTTATATTTTAATGAATGATTTGGATTTTGCCGGCTCGGATTTGGTTTGGGAGCCGATCGGTTCAGAAGAAAACCCATTTTTCGGTCAGTTTAACGGCAACAATCAAACGATTCAAAATCTTCAAATAACGCCCCAAATAAACAGTTTTTCCGGTTTATTCGGTTATGTAAACCGCAGCGGCGAAATCTCCAATTTAAATTTGGCTCATGCAACGGCTTCCGGTTATGGCGGAATCGGAGTTTTGGCCGGCCTCAACGAAGGGCTGATTCAAAATTGTTCGGCGACGGACATCAATATTGGAGGACATTCAGATGAAATCGGTGGTCTTGTCGGCATCAACAATGGTACAATTCTTGACAGTTTTGCTACCGGGACAATTCTATCCGGTCGGGAAAAAGTCGGCGGTCTTGCCGGCCGCAATGGTGGTTTTATTGATCGCAGTTACGCTTCCGTAACCATTGAACATTCAAAATATTATGCGGGCGGTCTTGTCGGTTTGAATTATCAAGGAAAAATTCAAAACTGTTATGCACTTGGATCTGTGTCGGCAGAGTCCGGCGTTGGCGGTCTTGTCGGTTACAATTATGAAGGATTGATTGACGCTTGTTACGCAACGGGAAACGTTTTTACGGAAACGGATTGCGCCGGTGGTTTGATTGGCCAAAATCATGGATTTGTCAAGTACAGTTACGCTTTAAATGAACGTGTCGATGTCGGAAGCCAATATTTTTCAGACAAAAATGTTGACAAAAAAACGATCGGACGAATTATCGGATGGAATGAAGATTATTTTAACGCAGGTTCCGTTTATGAATGTTCTTATTGGGACAAAATAGCGACAAACGCCAAATTTAGAAAAAATCTTGATAGCGAGCTTGTCAGAACCGTTACAAGCGAGGATATTTGGGGAACGTTTGGAAAATCTAATTGGAACGGATTTAATAATGGCTGGATACTGAAAAACTTTTCCGACAACATGTTGCCGATTTTTGATTGGCAGAGCGAATCTCCGGGAGATGTTTCTTATTTAGACCCTGAAAATTCAAATTCCGGGTCATCTCAATCCATTCCCGGGTTTGAGTTCATTTCAAGCGTTTTGATGTTTGCCGGCGTTGTTTTATTGTTTGGCAAAGGAAAATAAAAACAGGGTCAAAATATGATAAAAAGATTAGAAATAACCCTTTTGGTTGTAGTATTGTTTTTCTTCTTATCCCTAAACACAGTTTCCGCTTTTTCAGGTACCGGTACCGGAACGCCAAACGACCCTTTTCAAATTACAACAATCAATCAACTTGACGAAATCCGAAACAACCTTTCCGCTTCTTATATTTTAATGAATGATTTGAGTTTTGACGGTTCGGATTTAATTTGGGAACCGATTGGAAACTTTTCAGAATCCACAGGATTTCAATATTTTACCGGCAATTTTGATGGAAACAATCAAACCATCTATCATTTGATTATTGACAAACCGGATCAAGACAATATCGGAATTTTTGGCTGCTTCGCCGGGTCTGTTTCAAACTTAAACATTGAAAACGCAACGGTAAAAGGAAACAACTCTGTCGGAATTGTTGCAGCGAACGGTACCAATATACAAATATCGAATTGCCATGTTGCCAATTCGAGCGTTTGCTCAAATATGGACGCAGGGGGTATTGCGGGAACATTCGCAATTGGTCAAATTCAAAATTGTTCGGTTTTGAATTCGACAATTTCATCGACGGAAGGATGTGGCGGGGGAATTGTTGCGACAAATAATAAAGGGGAAATCATCAATTCTTACGTCGTGAACATTTCTGTTACGGCCGGTTCAAGCGCCGGTGGGATTTCAGGCTTAAATAATTTCGGAAGCAAAATTGAAACATGTTCGGCCATTGATTCGACGGTTGAATCAAACAGTTACGGCGCCGGCGGTATTTCAGGGTGGTCTATTGATACGGTCATTGAAAATTGTTACGCCACCGGGAATATTACATCGGACGGTTTTGCCGCAAACGCGGGCGGTATTTCCGGCAGCAATTACAATGTGAGTCTTCAAAATTGTTATTCAACGGCTTTTGTGACTTCAAAAGGCGGTCTTGGGAATGCCGGTGGGATTATCGGTGTCGGAAGCGGGTGCCACGTTGCAGATTGTGTTTCTTTGAATCATGCCGTTAACCAACGAACGCCTCTTGTTCCGATTCCCCCCAAATTTTCATTAACCACTTACATTCTTTTAAAAATAGAAATGGGCGCCGGTTATATTGCCGGAAACAACAGCGGTGTTCAAGTGAACGATTGTTATTATTGGAACGGCATTGAATCGAATAAAATTTTTCCATCACACAACGGTCAAAAAATAAATTCAAAAATGATGTGGAATACCTTTCCAAGCGGTATTTGGAAAAATTGGAATCCGGAAATCTGGGAACTGAGTTCTTCAGAATATTATAAACTTCCCGTTTTAAAAGGTCAACCGAATCCGGAAAAATTCTATCCTGTCAACTAAATTTTTAATTCGTTCAAAATGAATTATATTTCAACATGACAACGGTTTGGGATTGTAAATGAAAAAAGAAAGGGGAAAATATTTAGAAGCCATGAGTTTAACAAACGACAAGAACGTCGCAACGTATTTGTTGGCTGAAATTAAAACAGATATTCTTAAAAGTTTTATTTTTTATTTTATGGCTTTATTGTTCATTTTTTTCCCCGGCGGCTACTCTACATTAGAATCGGTTCATGAACTTTTATCATCAGGTTTTAAGGATTCATTGTTTATTTCTCTCATTAATTTTTTGATGATTATTTTGGTCATAATTGTTTTTATTTTCGTTATCGTAAAGCTTTATGACACTTATTTGTTGTCTCTCGAAAGACAGAAAATGTTAAAGATATTTGATGAAAAAAAGGACGCTTATTCAAATCAGGAAAACGCAAACATGAGGGCCGGTTCAAATCCTTATTATAAAGATTTGTATGATTCGGCAAGCAGAGAAGAAGCCCTTGAAATTTTAAAAAAGACGGAAAAATGGGAAAATAAGTCGCTTCTCTCAAGTATTATTATTTTGGCGGCAGCGTTAGTCTGCACGACGTTGTTTAATTATTTTGTTGCAGCTCTGCTGTTGATTGCTGCCGTTTGGGAAATACTGACTTATTTGATCCGGTCCAAAGAGTACAAAATTTCTCAGGAATTTTTTAAAAACCGGTGGGAATAATTGAAGTGTTTTATGAATCGGTGGGGCTTGAAATAAAACAAATTGAAAAATCCAAAGCCGGATTCCGGTTTTTGATTTATTTTTCCAAAAAATGGTCGCCATAACGCGCGCCGGCACCGTCCGCCAATCCAATCATTTCTCTTCCCGATACTTTTTTTCCGGATTGATAAACTTGACAAAATCCGGGATGTTGCATTTTCCGTCTTCAAATTGCGCCGTCGCAACGCCTACAAATGTCAATTTCGTTTCAATCGGATTGTCTGTTCCGATACGAATTTCTTTTTGAGTGAAATTAACGCTGATTTGTTCGTCTTTTAATCCGGTTTTTTTCATGTATTCCGTCACTGATTTTTTGCCGGCGTCGCACGCAAAGCCATAGGCTTCAGTATAATTTTCAAAGGTTTGACGCTTTCCGTCATGGAAAACAATGTATTCGACCCGGTCTTTTCCGGCGGTGCCTTTTGTTTTTGCGACAGCTTTGCAGTTGGCTCTGCATTTTTTATGACATCTCCCATCGCATCTGCCTTCGTATTCGTTGCTTTCACTTTCGCTGCCTTCGCTTTCCTTTCCTTCTTCAATTTCGTTTTCATCTTCAAATTCGTCCTCGCCGGCGGCGATTTTTTCGGCTTTCACTTTATTTTCCTTAATGATAATCTCAAGCCGGCGGACGCCTTTTCCGACCAAAGCGCCGACAGCGTTTCCGACGTCCGAATATTTCGGCGCGAAAATATTGCCGTCAATGATTTTCTGAATTTCCGACACATATGCTTTTGACGGACCGCCGATTAAAATGATGGGAACCGAAATTGAAAATTTCGTATGATAGTTGCCGGAGAGAATTTTTTCGACGTCCTTTTCCTCAATTCCCGGAACCAAATATTCAATCAAACTTTTCACCATGTTCTTTGCCACACGATTTTTCGTGTATTCGGAAAGTTCGACCGGATTTTTCTTGGTCAACCGCTCAATTTTTTCGGCGCCGACGACAGCCGCTTCCCGGCTCCATTCCGTATAATCTCCCAAAACGTGGAGCGCGTCGGTCGGTGTAAAACCGATCGGTTGAATGAGTCTTTTTTTGACGAGCGATTCAAGCGCAAACGAAAGCGGCATTTTTTTTCCGAGACGGTCAAACATGTCGTTCCATGACGCTGGGAACGCGTCAATGATTTCATAATGCGTTTTTTCAAGCGACGTCATTTCGATTGGTTCAAATCCGGTTCTAACGTAAAAGACGGACGGCAGAATGAATTCGGAAATATATTTCCGGGGCGGGAGTTTAACATCATTGAGTTTTTCCAAAAAACCGGGATAAAGAACGGCGGCCCGAGAAAGGGGCATCACACGAATCGGTCCCAAATGAATTTTTTGATTCGGATCGTCGGTTGCAAAAACATGGCTGTCGCCGCCGGTCGCCATGGTTTCCATCCGGATGGCTTTCACGCGCGTCGACCATCCGCCGACGACAGCGCCTGAATCATCCATTTCCGGAAGTCCGTTTTGAATCAACGCGACATCCGTGCTGGTGCCGCCGATGTCAATCACAGCGCAAGTGTTCAGTCCCGACAAATGAGCCGCACCCATAAGACTTGCGGCCGGCCCTGAAAAAATAGTTTCAATTGGTTTTTCGAGCGCTTCGTCAATGCCGACGACCGATCCGTCGCATTTGAGCATTAAAAGTGTTGCGTTCATGCCGATTTCATTCATTTCTTCGACGATGGATTGCGTAAATTTGTACGTGATCGGAATCAGTTGAGCATTTAAAAAAGCGGTAACAGCGCGTTCATAGGCGCCTAAATCTTGGGAAAGTTCATGTCCGCAAACCACCGGAAGCCCGGTGAGCTTGAAAATTTCTTTTTTAACGGTCAATTCATGGTCAGCATTTCGGGTACTGAAAAGAGATGAAACCGCAAAGGCCGCCACTTTGTTTTTGACGGACAATGCGAATTCGCGTACCGGCTCAATATTGAGTGGACAAATTTCTTCGCCGTTGCTGTCATGTCCGCCGGCAACGGTACAATACATTGTTGCCGGAATCGTATCCGGGATGTGAAATTCACCGACCATGATAAGGCCGACCGGAAACCCTTTGTTTTCCAAAATCGTGTTGGTGGAAAGTGTTGTTGAGAGCGATACAATGGAGACATTTTTGAGCTTTTCGGCATCCAAAAGCTCAATCGCTTTTTTAATACCGCCGATCGGGTCCGGATATGTCGTGAGTGCTTTTCCGGATTCCACCACACAGCCGTCAACGTCTTGGATTAAAACGGCGTCCGTATACGTTCCGCCGGCATCAATTCCCAAACTGAAAGTCATTTCACACACCACTTGTTATTTTATGATTGGAAAGTAAAAAGTAAAAGATCAAACAAAATAAACACTTAATGATAATGAGTTGCAATAATATAATAGCATATCGAATCAAATAAAAAATCGTCTCTCATTTTGAATTATCAAAAAAATATGTTGCTGTAACACATGTATCGGAACTACCCGGGAAATAAAGAAAAATAAATGAAACAAAGTGGAGTTAATTTAATTTAGAAAAAATTTCATGTGCTAACCGAATGGCTTCATCTGTTTTTTCTGCCATAGAAGCATCAATTTCGGAAGGAATATCATAATCGCTCGTATTTCGCCACATTCTGAGTTTGAATAAATAATACCCGATTTCTTTGTGGGTTGAATCATTTGACAACAAAAATAAATCGGCAACCCGGCGGTGATCTGACTTTTTTTTGAGATGTGTAAAATTCATTTTTTGAATCGCAAAGTTTTTTGCTTACAAATAGGCGCTGTAATAGGCGCGACTGATTGCTGACCGGCGGGCAGAATTCGCTTTCGGGCATTCGGAACGTGCCAAATCATTGAGCTACTCAGAAATTTCTAAAAAATGCTTCGGACAAAAATTGGTCATTACCACGCCTCATATTGAGTGATTAAGAGAATGTATTCGTCGTTCAGTCCGTATTTTTCCCGGGCTTGTTCACTGATTTCAAAAAATTCTTTATTAATTGAATATTCGTAGTGATGCATTGGAACTTGAATTTCCAAATGGTCAAATTCTTCATTGATTGAAATTTTTATTTTATCATCAATAAAGGATCCGTAACTGTCTTTGACCGTTGAAGTCATGAATAAAAGAGCGTCAAACATTTTCGGTTTTTCACAAAACCGACTTTTGATTCCATCCGCATCTTTTAAAAAGCAGTTTTCCGCCTCCAGTTTTTTTAAAATAAAGTCAACATCTGAAGTCATTTTAATTTTTCCTTTTGTTTTCAGTTTCAATATTTTAAATTTAAAACTAAAAAAGATGTGGCTGTATATATTCCTATTGATTTTGTTAAAATCGAAACATTTTTAAAGCAAATGAAAAGGATGAACCATGAAACTGTTCACAGCTGGCTTATTTGAATCGAAATAGAATTGAAGAATGTTTTATTTCTTATTTTTTTAAATTCAAAAAATATCCCTTCACATTTCTTAGATTTAAAAAAATGTGTTGCTGTAACGCGCGCGCCAAAATTGCTTGAATAAAAAACAGAAAAATAAAAAAGCAGAAGAATGAAAAAAGCAAAAAAATAAAAAATAGAATCGATTGATTTTTATCAATCGAATTTTTAATTTAAGTCGGCAGATTGTATCCGTTTTCGTTCAAAACATCGGCCATGGCTTTGTAAAAGGCAGCAAGCCCGAGAAGAAGCGCGCAGATACCCGGGAAAATGCCGAGAGACACACCCAAATGGTCAATGGCTGTCACGAAAAATGTCAAAACCAAAAGAACAAAGATGACAATCATCGATTTGGATTTCATTTTAAGTGTCGCCAGCAACAATGCGAGACCGAAAAGTCCCCACAGTAACAAGTAGAGTCCGACCGATTCCGTACTGGCCATCATGGCGCCAAACGGATGTATTTGGATGTAGGCAAAGCTGAGCCAAAACACACCAAAACCGGTGAAAGCCACCATTCCGAATGTGTTTCCTTTTTTCCATTCCATCATTCCGGCCAGCAACTGAGCCAGCCCGCCAACGAAAATTGCCATTGCGATAACGGGTAAAATGTTGGCAAAAAGACCGGAATTGTGAAGTCCGAGCATTAAAGTGGCCAGCGCAAAACCTGTCAGTCCGAGAGGACCGGGATTTGCAGTTGTGTCTTGTGTTTTTACGATTTGAATTTCACTCATAGATTTTCTCCTGTTTGGTTTTTTGGATTATTTCCAAGAACCAGGGGAAGAATCAATATTTTACACTCAAAAACCTGTTTTTGTTTGTTGTGTTTGTTTTGTGTTGTTGTCGTTGATTTACTTTGTTTTTGATTGCCGTAGAACGAATCGTTTTTAAAACAGCTTTAAGCTGCTTTATTCGTTTCACTGTTTTTTCGTTTTAATCTTTCGACAAATATTTAGACCCTGTTTTTCTTTAGACTCGTTTTTAATTTGTTTTTAAAGATTCATCAGAATAATTCGTGACAAATCAGACGATAATATTTCGGTTCGCTTAAAAAGCTTTTCAGTCAAATTGATTTCATTTTTAAGTTTCCCATCGTTGAATTTTTAAAAAACACAATTTGAAGGACAAAAAACACAACTCGACTATTCACGAAAAAAATAAAACCTGAAAACTCGATTTTTCGACAATCAACAAAGTTATTCCGTCAAATTATTCCACCAATTTTGCCAAAAAATCAAAATTTTTTGCCAAAAAGAATTCGTTTGCGTTGCCTGTTGGTTGGATTCATTTTCCGGTGTCGTCTCATGTTTTGTATTGTTGAGCAACAAATTGGTTTCCGTCACCTGACATTGAATAATCAAGGGCACATTTTCAATTCCCTGAGCGGCACCGTATTGATTGACAGTTTGCCGGATGCTTTCAAAATCTTGTTCCGTCATGTCGGCACATTTGCTTTTGTTGATGTAAACGGTCATACATCCGTAAACGGATCCGACCAGAATCAAAACCATTAAAGCAAACAGACATAAAACGCATTTCAAGTTCATTGAAATTTCTCCGTATTGCAGATGAGCAATAATAAAAAAGAGGTTTTATTAGTTTTAACGCGCCGCCACTGCCGTCAAAATAAAACGGAAAAAAAGAAAAACAAAAAAACAAAAAAAGAAAAGAACCGAAATCGGTCAAAGGATGTGAACTTTTTGTTGACGGCCGAAAAATCGCTCCTTCCCTTTTTTTTATTCTTTTAGTTTCTTTTGTTTAAACCGGCAATTTATATCCGCATTCGTTCAAAATGATGGCCAAGGACGTGTACAGTGCCGCCAGTCCCAGCAGCAGCGTGATAATTCCCGGAAGAATGCTTAAGTTGATGCCGAAGAACGCAATCGTTGTCGAGAAAAACGTCAGATCCAAAAGAACCAAGACGACGATCAATGATTTAGATCCCAATTTTAAGGATCCGACTGTGAGGCCGGTTGCGAAAATGCCCCAAAACAGCAGGAACCATGCCAGAGAAGTTGCGCCGGCAATCAAAGCGCCGAACGGCGCGATTAAAATATATGCGAACGAGAACCAAAAGAGACCGAACGCCGTAAATGCCGTTCCGGCAAAGTTGTTTCCTTTCCACCAAAGCTGAATGCCGGCAAACACTTGGGCAAAGCCGCCGATGAAAATCGACATGGAAATCACAATCAACGCATCGCCGAAAATGCCCATGCCTTGAAGTCCCAACATAACTGCCGCCAAGGCAAGACCTGCAAATCCTAAGACAGCGGAATTGGCGGTCGTGTCAAACAGGCGGACGCCTTTTTCTTTAATTTCTAAAATATCAATGTTTATTGTATTTTCATCACTCATAATATCTAAACTCCACAACATTTTATTAAACCAATAAACTCGTTTTGACACATTTAATTATTTTAAAATCGTTTTTTGAATTTGGGTCATTTTGCACCCATAAAACCATAAATACACACATGAGGTACACACAATATTTCTGTTTTTTACATTTTTCACTTTTGTTTGTTTTATTATTTTTCATCGGCCGGTTTGTTTTTAATACTTTTTCAAATAAAATGATCAAAAATAAAAAACAAAAGCAAATGTTTAGAAACGGGCGTGAAAACGGTTTTTTAAGAGTCGTTTGCCGATTCTTTGAAAACCGTTTTCAAAATCCCAATATGGTCGGTTGATGTTTAATTTGTGAGGTTTTCATCAATGGCTGAAAACATTTCTGAATGGGTCAGCAGTTTCAGTCAATGAGAAAATGAATAGGATTTATCCGAGAGGTTTTAAACACAGAGTTAAAAAGGTGAGGGAGGGGGAATTCCCCCACAAATTTAGCCCCGCTTTCACGATTGAATCGTGTCCTGTTTACAGGAAGTTGCTCATTTACAAAACATAGTTTTCAGTCTTAAAGACCGGAACTTCTGCTTTGTATTTGGTCATGCATTGGTCAACGAACTTGCTCTTCTCGGTCGGGAGTGTAGCAAGGTCTTTCTTGATGTCGTTGAGGGCATTGGTTTCGAACTTGGTCAGTTTCAACTTGCCGCCCTTGATACCTTCATCCAAAATCTTGCAGCATTCTTCAGCGGCTGCCTTCGATCTGAGGTAGGTGTCTTTTCCGTTCTTGGCAATGGCTTCTCCGACGCGGTAAGCGTTGTCGTAAGCGAGGACATAGCCTTGCGGGTCTCTGTATTTGTCGGAAAGGGTCAAAAGGTCACGGAGGATCTTTTGGTTTCCGGTCTTGATGGCGGTGTTCATGAGTGAACAGTCGTACGCAAGGGTTTCGACCCAAACTTGAACGGTTGTACCACCGAATTCGCCGTGGTATTCGACGGATTCGTTTGACCACATGTCACAGCACTGCATGGTTAAGTTACCCATGACGTCGGAGTGAGCACAAGTGGAGGATTTTCCTTCCTGGGTGATCGGGACACCGGCAATTGATTTAACAATTGTGTTTTCGTAACCGCAGTCTTTTCCGGGGCCGGTTGCGCCTGCTTCGTAGGCGGCAAGGGTTCTGGCAGCGGAAATACACCGGGCAACGATTGCGGTGGTGTGGGCCAGGTTTTTGTCAAGCAATCCGCCGGCAATGAACATGGCGGTGTTGGCTTCGGCACAGTCTGTGTCACCGGCTGCGACGACTTTTCTCTTTTTGGCGATATCGACAATGTTTTGCCAAACAAAGTCCATGTCGCTGGTTCCGAGGACGCCGATACCGAAGAGAACTCCGGCGATGTCGTCGCGGATGATCGCGTAGTCGAAGACTTCTTTTCCGCCCATGGATTCGACGGACAGAAGGTCGGCGCCTTGTGCGGCGCATTGGTCGAAGGCTTCAAGCATCACGTCATTCTTCTTTCCACGAAGTGCGAGGTAGTCGCGGTCTTCACGAATGTCACCGATGGTGTGTCTGAGTGCGCATTTCACACCGTATTCATCGTGGTATTCTTCCATGATGGTTTTTTGGGCGTGAGCAACAGCCGCTCCCCAGGACGGGTTGTTGGACATCTGTTGAACGTGCTCGGTTTCTAAACAGACGGCCGGCGCGCCGATTTGGACAATTCTGCCCATGGCGTCTTTGGTAATTCTTTCGTATTCTTTCACAAGTGCTTCTTTGGAAACACCGGCTTGGGGTCTTGGTGCATAGTTTAATTCAGGAATTGCGTATCCTGCACCGATTTCAAGTCCTAATCCCGCTTTGACCGGGAATTTGGCATGTCCGAAAACCATTTCGTCTGCATTGGTGTATGCCATTTTTGTGTATCTGTTGATTGCCATATTTTTGCCTCCTTAGTGGTAGTGGAACTCATCTCTCATTTTTTGGATGTTTGCACCGTTCTTCAAAATGTAGTTTGCAAATTTGGCTGCTTCCGATGCTTCTTCACCATACACACCGAGGCTGTAGCTTTCGACAAATTCCTGATTCACAGCGCCGCCACCGCAGGCGAACGGGATTTTTAATCCTTTTTCCACCATTTTGTCGTTCACTTCTTTGAACGCGTACATCGTGGTGGTCATGAGTGCGGTTCCGGTAACCATGACCGGTTTTGCTTTGGCGACCGCGGCAACGACTTCATCAACCGGCACATCACGGCCTAAGTCGACGACTTCAAATCCGTCGGCACGAAGGAGTGCAGCGACGATGTTTTTACCAATGTCATGAACATCGCCTTCAGCGACGTGGCAAACGACAGTTCCTTTGGATTTCGGAATTTCTTTGGTTTTGGATTTACAGTAGTCTATTCCTTCAAGCATGGCGTCAGCAGACATCATGACGTTTGGAAGGAAGATAATTCCCTGATCATAAAGCGCAGAGACAACGGCCATTCCCGGAAGAAGAGCTTCGTCGATGAGTTTGATCGGGCTCTTTCCGGCTTTTAAGCAAGCGTCGAGTGCGGCGATCACATCGTCTTCTTCGCCCTCGTAAATTGCTTTTGCGACGGCCTTGAAGAGCGCGTCTTTCGGATAAAGCTGTTCTGCCGCTTCGTCAGGTGTCATGGTTTTTTCCATGGCAACATTGTATCTGACAAGAATCGTTGCGATATCTTCTTTTTTAAAGTCTAACATTTTATTCCTCCGTTTCAGTACATATTTACAGAGAAAAGAAGCATCATAAAATAACCAAATATGTTAGATTCGTCGGTTTTTGTGATCCACAAACCGCATACACACACACAAAAACTGCTTATTGTTGAGGAAGCAGCTTTGATTGAAAGTTTGCATCTTTTTGAATCATTTAAAACCATTTTTCAACGTTTTTATTGGTATTCATTCTGCTGAAACTTCTAAATCTCTGCAACTCTAAAACCACAGATTGAAGAAAAAACCAAAAACATAATTGAATTCCCCCGATGGTTGTTTTCATTTTTCCGGGATGAAATTCGATTTGTTCATTGAGTAGTTTTTTCTACAATTCAATCATTCGGATTTAGGTATATACATTAACCGCATCTTTTTTTTTTGAAGCAAATCTTCTTTTTTTTTCGGTTTTGAAAAAAACTAAAACAATTAATCTTTATTATTGACCGCCAATATACGTTTTTGAAAAAAATATTTAAGAAATTATTTTTGGTATACCTTTTTTTAAACCCTGCAATAATGAAAATATCATCAAAAATTTTGATATTTTGGGCATATATTTCATCTTGATTCAACTATCAAATTTCAAAAAATTAAATATAAAATTTTAATTATATAAACATTAATTTAATTATGAATGAATATTAATTTAAATATTTATTTTCGATAAGACAAGTTTATATATTAATTTCTTTCTGCTTTTGATTTTAAATACGACTTTAACATTTTAAAAATACATATTAATATGATGTAAATACTAAAAAATGATAAAGCCATTATTTTATTATAGGCACAAAGTAACAAAAAATTAGTTTTCATGTTTTTTTTATTCAAATATTCAAAATATTAACAAAACAAAAAGCAAATAGAAAACAAAAAGCAAATAAAAAACAAAGAGGAAAATAAAAAACAAAGAGGAAAATAAAAGACAAAAAAACAGAAAACAAAAGAAAAACAAAAAATAAAGAAACAAAACGAAAACCCAAACAAAAAAGCCGTAAAATAAGACACAATTAATGAGAAAACAAAATAAAAGAAAAATTAAAAATGGGAAGCGGTTCCCATTTTTAGATATTTATTTGTTCAAATCAGAAGTCGGTCATGACTCTGAATTGGTCAATTTCCGGGTTTCCGATTTTGGCAATGAATTGTTCAGCCATTCCGCGAATATCTTTTGATCCCGTAATGGCGCGTCCGACCACTAAAATGTCGGCGCCGTCACTGAGAGCTTTTGGAATGTTTTCAAGTTTCACGCCGCCGGCGACTGCAATGAATGTTTTGGGCGAAATCTTTTTGATGGCGCTGATTTTTTCCCAATCCGGTTTGGTGTTTTCAATATCGATGCCGCGGTGAAGTTCCACAACGTCCGGGATAGCCTTTAAGGCAATTAATTTTTCAACGACGGAAACCGGGTCGGCGCAGTTCAATGTGTCGACAATTGCGTAAATTCCGGTCTTGTGCGCTTCTTCGATGACTTTTCGGATGGTTTCAATTGGGGCCAAAGCGGAAACGACGATGGCGTCTCCGGCAGCGTCGGCCACCATGCGCGCCTCCAAATTGCCGGTGTCAAGCGTTTTTAAATCGGCGACAATAAAGGCGTCCGGTCTTGCTTCTCGGATCTTTGAAATCACATCGGTTCCGAAACGCTTAATGAGCGGCGTTCCGGCTTCAATCAGCAGGTGGTCGTTTTGCGGCAATTGTTTGACAGCGGATAACACAAAGTCAAGGCTGGTCGTGTCAAACGCCACTTGTAAATAAGGCGGATTCCAAAGGCGGGAGACTTTGAATCCCATGATGGCGTGCGTGGATTTGTTGTTTTCCTCAAGCATTTTTTCCACGCTCGGGAAGCCTTCCAAAGCTCTTTTAAGCGCCAATTTGGTGGCACCGTAGTTGAAACGGTAAATTTTGTTATAATCTTCGGCGTCAGGCGCAATGAAAACACTGGCAATGACAACGACGTCGTTTGCGATTTCTTTCGGAACGATTCCTTCCTCAACGGCGTCCGCGATGGCTTTAGCAACGGCGGATTGTGC
Organism: Methanolapillus millepedarum; assembly: GCF_032594115.1. Classification (NCBI taxonomy): domain Archaea; kingdom Methanobacteriati; phylum Methanobacteriota; class Methanomicrobia; order Methanosarcinales; family Methanosarcinaceae; genus Methanolapillus; species Methanolapillus millepedarum. Next base: position 1,287,715 of record NZ_CP131060.1, on the reverse strand, counting down.
CGGGCCAAAGATTTTGGCGGTGTCGGTGCCTTTTTTCAGCGTTACTTTCGGAACAATCAAAGTGGACGGTTTTGTCGGCAGATTCGGACGAATGACTGACAGAAGCGGCGTGTGACCGGCAGACAGCTGGGTAAGGCCGGCAGCAAACGCTTGACCAACCGGTCCGTCTTTAGCGCCAATCATTAAGTCGACGTGGGCAACTTCCGGTCCGGTTCCGATTAAAGCTTCTCCGATTTCAAAGTAGGGTAATTTTGTGTCTTTTGGCATTTTTAAGATCTCCAAGTGACGCCGGCAGCATATTGTTTTTGATCATGCGCGCGTCTTTCGCAATAGGTGATGAATAGAGATGAATTTATAAATGATAAATAGGCGGTTTTTATACATTATATGTAGTATTTGTAGAATGTGGTTCTATGAACAATGTTCGGTGTAAATAATTTTTATAAATTGCAGCTCTTTAATGCCTTCTTTCTTCTGATTGTTTTTTTGATTATTTCTGCCTTATTCTTGTAACTGATGAATGGTTGAAAGTCCCCGGTAGTGATAAAACAAATCAACTCCCCAATTGATGGCGCTTTTGCTCCGGCTGACCAGGTCATGATTATAAAACAATCCGTCTTTCGTGAATAGGGACAGTGAAACAAATTTGTCGGTAATCAGGCAGGACGCCAAATTCATATCGGGCGCGATAAAAAAGCGGACATTGTCCAAGCGCATATACCGGTAATAGACTTCCGGATATTCGTTTTCGATCCGGTCCAACACTTCTTTGGATAAAATAAAAGAAACATTTGACCCTTTTTCGGCGATTGTTAAATAGTCTTTGATGTATGTTTTTCGAAAAACAGATGAAATCTCAATGATCGATTCGGCATCTTTTAAATCTTCGGAAACTTGCCGCGAACAATCGAAAATGTGAGCGCGGTCCGGGACATAGAGATGCACCTGCCCAAGCTCCCCGATTCTGTTCAACAAATGAGTGGGAAAGGCTTCCAAATCCACGTCGGTCCAATAATCCGAACAGCTGTCAAAAACCAAAAACATATCCAGGATGGAGATCATTTCCGGAACGATACTTTTTCCGAGTTCAGTTAACATGAAAACGTCGCTTTTTTCCGTAATCAAGTGATTTCGAGCCAAAATACGCATTTGAACCATAATCGGGCTTGATTTTGCATCCAAATGTTTTTTAATTTCTTCGATGGTTTTTGGACCCTGAAGTAAAAACAGTAAGATTTGGCGCCTTTTTTCCGATAAAAAAAGAGCGTCTGTGAGTGATTCTTCTTTCATCCAAAACCTCCTTGGTTCAATCTCATTTCGTCAAATCTCTTTTTTTCGGCCGGACCGGCTTTTTAAATATTCGAAAAATTCTTCTCCCCAAGCCACCGCACCGGGTTCACAACTGATTAAATAAGAATAATCCAAATTTCCGGATGTTGAATAAAAGAATAAAAGAAGAATTTTATCGGTGACCGTTACTTCCGCGATTTTGGTGTCGGCCGAACAAATGTAAAGCTCCGTGTTATCCCGCCGGAGCAAGTCGTTGATTTCGTTTCTGTATTTAGCAGCCATATCCACAATATAATTCGTCGTAATGACCGAAATCGGAGCGCCGGCCACCAGCCGTTCGTAATAGGCCGGCGCGTATTCCGGCGCGTAGTAGGTGATGAATGTTTTAATCGATTCAGCATTTTTGATGTGGTTGTTGATGATGGGATTGGGTTCGTAATATACAGAGCGGAGGTCGACGTTGATGATTTCAAAGTTGCCGATATCGCCGATTCTTTTCAAAAGTTTGTCGGGAATCGGACTCAGCTCATGCTCGCTCCAAAAACAAGAATCTTTGACGAGAACGGATAAATTTTTCACAAAAGGCGACACGTTTTCCGTAATAATTTTTCCAAGCATGGACAGCTTGTATTTTCCGTCTTCTTGGGTGACGAGTTTTCGGTCAATTAAAATTTTAATTTGAGGGAGAATGGAGACGGATGTTTCGTTGAGTTCCGATTTAATGTCGTCAAGGGTCATTATTTCATTTTTCAAAAGCAAAAGAAGAACCGCTTTTCTTTTTTCCGAAAAAAAGACTGTGTCAATTAACGAATTCATCTTTTCCCTTCCGTTGATAGAACTTGATTTTAAAATTTTAAAAAAATTTAAAATGGAACTAAACCGGTCTTCTGCAAATGATTTTTTTGTACATCATTTATATTTCAATAAAAATGTATCGAATTTTATTCATTGGAGCTTATACGGAATAGGTTTAAACGATTATTAAATTAACCTTTTTGTATTATTGATCAGAAGTTTGTCTTTTTTTATTTATTCATTTGTCATCTTTGTCATCTTTTTCATTATTTTTCATTATTTTTTATTTATTTTTATTTGTTTATTTGTTTACGTCATTGTTTTAATATGAGGCAGGTTTTAATAGGAATTGTTTCTAATAAAGATATTGCTTCGTCATCAAATTCTGACCGAATTGATGAAATCATGTCCTCTTGATTTTTGAACAGGCATTTATATAATTCATGGGGACGTAAATAATTTTAATTCCTTTGTAATTTAATCATGTGATGGACGTTAAAAGGAGTATCAAATTATGAGAACAGGAGTTGCCATAGATCTCGGGACAAGCGGTTTTCGTGCGCAGAAAGTGAATTTGGAAACCGGCGAAATTCGAAAAACCGTTGTCACCATGAGAAATCCCCTTCCGGGTGCAAATGTGATGGACCATATGGATTTTGCGATCAATTACGGGCTTGACAAAGCGCACCGACTGGTGATCAATGCGATTTTAGTGATTATTGATCATCTGGGTGTGGTCCCGAATGATTTAGAACGTTTGTCTGTTTGCGGAAACCCGATTCAATTGTCTCTTTTTCAGGGAATCCCCATCGACGATTTGGCTTATGCCGGCGAACGAAAGCGTGAGAAGCTTAATATTCAAGAGCAAAAACGTGAGTCTGTTATTTTGAAAAGCAGCCAGGTGGCAGGACTTGAAATTTTTCCGAATTGTTCCGTTATCATCCCGCCGGCCATAAAGCATGAAATCGGTGCCGACGCGCTTGCATTGATCGTCCATTCCGGTATGCTTAACAGCGACGAACTGGCGATCGCGACGGATTTTGGAACGAATGCGGAAATGGCGCTAAAGGCTAACAATGTGATCTATACAGGGTCGGCTGCCGCCGGTCCAGCGCTTGAAGGTCAGGAAATCAGTTGCGGTGCCCTGGCGTCTCCTTATGTCATTTGCGACGTCGGTTTTGAAGGGAACAATGTCCGTTGTTTTGTTTTGGACAAAGAAATGAAAACCATTAAGGGCGATTTGGTCAACCCGCAAGACGGCTCCGTCGTGGAGGAAGGACCGATTCGCGCCAAAGCCATTACAGGAACGGGTGTCATTTCTCTCTTGGAAGAAGGAATGAAAAACGGTATCATTAAGCTTCCAAAAATTCAGACGCCGGACGGCCTGATTCATTTGCAGGACGGCATTACATTTTCGGAACACGATGTCAAAGAAGCCGGAAACGCAATCGGCGCGCTTCGTGCCGGTCACATCACGCTCTGTAAAGCGGCCGGCGTCGAGATGGCGGATTTGAAAGTATCTCACATGTCGGGGGCGGCCGGTACGTATATGGATGCGAAAAAAGCGCAAAAAATCGGTATGAATCCCTACAACGCGGAGCGGATTACACAAATCGGTAACACGTCGCTTAAAATGGCGCGCGAAATTTTGCTGTCGGATGAGCGTCTCAAAGAACTTCAGCAAATTGCGACCAAAATTGTCGGGACGCACGTCATGTTTGCGACCGATCCGGCTTTTAAGGAAGCTTATATTTTGGAGTTGGCGTATTGGGGCGAAGGCATGGACTTTAAGATGCTAAAAAAGTTCCTCAAAAAGAAAGATTTGCCGCAAATTGATGAGCCGACAGGGGATCCGGTCGTTGATAAAATGGTGGAGCGCGACATTCCGGTATTCGGCGACGAAGGTTATGAGCTGATTAAGCAGACCGGAACGTACCTGTCCATGAAAATTGACAACTGTTCCGATTGCAAGGAAAGGATTCGGGAATGTCCGACGCACGCGATGAGTTTTAAGGACAATGTCGTCAGAATCCGCTCTGATTTGTGCGACGGTTCCAACTGTAAGAAATGCACGCGGTTTATGCCGAAGGAAGTTTTCAGCTGGAATCTGCTGACGGTGGAAGACGTGGTGCCGGGTGCGGAACCGGTTGAAGCTGAGGATTGAACAGACCAAAATTAAATATGGAAACCAAGCGTGGAGGCTGAACAGCTGGAAACAGCAGCTGGAAACAGCAGCTGGAAACAGCAGCTGGAAACAGCAGCTGGAAACAGCAGCTGGAAACAGCAGCTGGAAACAGCAGCTGGAAACAGCAGCTGGAAACAGCAGCTGGAAACAGCAGCTGGAAACAGCAGCTGGAAACAGCAGCTGGAAACAGCAGCTGGAAACAGCAGCTGGAAACAGCAGCTGGAAACAGCAGCTGGAAACAGCAGCTGGAAACAGCAACCGGAACCGCTTTGCGGTTCCGTTTTTCTTTAATGATTTCATCGTGTTACAATTTCATTAATCTCATCAGTTTCATCATCATTTCATCATAAAACGAGGCGGTATTTTGAAAATTATTGTTATCGGCGGATTTTTGGGAAGCGGGAAAACGACGACGGTTATTCAGCTTGGCACTTATTATTCATCCCTCGGTAAATCGGTGGGCATTATTGTCAACGAGGTCGGTGAGGTTGGAATTGATGGCGATGTCATTTCCCAATTTGGTCTTGAAACCAAAGAAATCACATCCGGCTGCATTTGTTGCAGTTTGAAAACGACGCTTCGGGCAACGCTTTTGTTGATGATTGAAAATTTCAATCCGGACATTGTGATTATTGAATCGACCGGTGTTGCTTATCCGGGTTTGATTCGGGATGAAATTGATTTGATGAATTTGCAGTCGGCTTATGAAATTGCGCCGCTTCTCACTCTTTTTGACGGCAGCCGGTTTAAACAAATTATGAAAGAAATCAAAAATTTCGCGTCCGGACAGCTTAAAGACGCCGAGGTGATCGCCGTCAGCAAATGCGATTTGGTGGATCCAACGATGCTTCCGGTGATTGAATCCGGTATTCAGCAAATGAATCCGAAAGCACAAATCATCCGGATTTCTTCCAAAGATGAAAAAAGTATGGAAAATTTGATTAGCCTCTTGGGAAGCAGCAAACCAAAAACAAATGATAAAAAGGAAATACCGTTGATCAGCGCAACCGGCGCTCTTTCTATGGCCGGCGGCACTCCGTCAGCCGGATCCATTGCAGATTCCGGTGTCGGGTCGTTTGCGACGGAATATATTTTCAAAAATCAAAAAACGGTTCAAAAATTAAGTGATTCTGATTGTGAAAATATTGTCAAAATAATTATGTCGGATATTCAAAAACAGGTTTTGGCGAAAAGCCCGAATTTTTTGGGACATATCAAGTTGTTTTTGGAAAACAACGGCAAAACGTTTAAAATCAATTTAACAACATCGGAAGAGGATCCACAGTTTGAAATCATTGAAGCGGAAGTGCCGGTTTCCAAATTGAAAATATTGTCGGCGGTGACGGGAATTGAATCTGCTGATTTGAAACAAATCGTTATTGGTTCAATTGATTTGGTTTTGGAGAAGTATGGAATTGAATACTGATTCGGTACCGGACGGCGTACGCGCGCATTACAGCAATGACTTTTGGCGAAGTTGCAAAAAACAGACGGCAATCATAAAAGTAAAAAATATGAATTGAAGCGAGGCTTCAATCCATCGTAAAAAGAGCGTTCATCGCGTTCACCAGCGCTTCCACCGACGCCATCACAATGTCGGCGTTGGCAGATTTTGCGGTGACGGTTCTTCCTTTTTCATTTTCAAGTGTAATCGTCACTTTGGCCAAGGAGTCTGAACCGCCGGAAATGGCTTCGATGTTGAAATCCTGAACTTTGAATTTGGTATCGCCGACGATTTTTTCAACGGCGCCAAGCGCGGCGTCCACCGGACCCACGCCGGTTCCGGCGGCAATCATTTCTTTTCCATTGATGTCCGCACGAATAACAGCCGTTGGCGTCACACGGTTTCCGGTCATCACCGACACCTCATTCAACTTAATGGATTCTTCAATACCGCGTTTTCCAAGAACAATGGACGCAACCACATAAAGATCAGCATCTGTCACTGTTTTTCCGCGGTCTCCGATTTCTTTGATTTTGGTCAATATCTCTTGAAGTTGTTCCTCAGTCGGAACGATGCCTGCGTTTTCCAAGTTTTTCAAAACGGCATGTTTTCCGGCGTGTTTTCCAAGAACGATTCTTCTCTTTTGCCCGACCATTTCAGGTGTCATGATGCCGGGTTCGAATGTCGCTGATTTTTCAAGAACGCCTTGCGTGTGAATACCGGATTCATGTGAGAAAGCGTTGTCGCCCACGATCGGGATGGTCGGCGGCATTTTAACGCCGGTGATTCTTTCAACCATTCGGGATGTTTCCGTCAGGTATTCGGTTTTGATGTTGGTTTTATAACCATAAATCGATGTGAGCGCCATCACGACTTCCGCCAAGGAAGCGTTTCCGGCCCGTTCTCCGATTCCGTTCACGGTGACTTGAACTTGGGAGGCGCCGGCTTCAACAGCGGTGATGCTGTTGGCGTTTGCAAGCCCGAAATCGTTGTGGCAGTGCATATCAAACCGCATGTCAACGCGTTCGCACAGGTCGCGGACCAGACGGTAGGTAGCGGTCGGAACCATCACGCCGACAGTATCCGGAATGTTGACAATATCGCATCCGGCATTTTTGACAGCTTTGGAAATTTGAACCAAGTAGTCAAAATCCGTACGGGTCGCGTCCATCGGCGAAAACATACATTTAAAACCATGGCTTTTGATGTATTCAACGACGTCAACAGCAGAATTCAGTGTTTCTTCACGCGTTTTTCGGATCGTGTGCTCTCTTTGGATATCAGATGTCGGGATAAATGCGTGAATCAAATCCACGTCACAATCAATGCATGCGTCAATATCTTTTTTGACGGAACGTGCGAGACCGCAAATATCAGAAGAGAGACCAAGACCGGCAATTTTTTTCACGGCTTCCTTATCTCCCGGAGAAGATATCGGAAAACCCGCTTCAATCGCGTCGACGCCCAGTTTATCCAGTTGACGGGCGATTTCTATTTTTTTTTCAACCGGAATCGTGACCCCGGGGGTTTGTTCTCCGTCCCGAAGTGTTGTATCAAAAATCGTTACTGTTTTGTTTTTCCGTTCAGGTGTGTAAAAAACAACACCCCATGTTTTCTTGGTTGATCATAATAATCAAAATCTAAAATTAAGTTTTGGTATTTATAATTAGGGGTGAAGTTTTTTATTATTAAGGTATATTATTTTTAATATTTTGAACACCAAGTTATATCTGTGTTCTTATCGTGATCTTATACGAATTATGTTTTTTTGTTGTTTTAGTTTTGTCAATATTGATTTTGGGGGGCTTTATAATGGCGGGTGACGACCCATACAGTAGTAAATACGGGTATAAAAAACAACTAGAAGAAGAAGCAAAGAAAAATAAAGCAGACGAAATAAAACGAGAGGAACTGGGATTTCAAGAATGGAAAATTAAAAATCCAAATGGTATAATTGAAGATTTTAGAAGATGGAGTGCAGAAGAAAATAAAAAACGTAACGATGAAAATAAAAAACGTAACGAAGAAAATAGAAAAAAACGTAACGAAGAAAATAGAAAAAAACGTGCAGAAGAAAATAAAAAGTGCAAAGAAGAAAACAAAAAACGTGCAGAAGAAAATAAAAAGTGCAAAGAAGAAAACAAAAAACATGCAGAAGAAAATAAAAAACGTAACGATGAAAATAAAAAACGATGCGAGGAGTTGGAATTTCAAGAATGGAAAATTAAAAATCCAAATGGTATAATTGAAGATTTTAGAAGATGGAGTGCAGAAGAAAATAAAAAACGTAACGAAGAAAATAAAAAACGTAACGAAGAAAATAGAAAAAAGCGTGCAGAAAATAGAAAAAAGCGTGCAGAAGAAAATAAAAAACGTAACGAAAAAAATAAAAAACGTAACGAAAAAAATAGAAAAAAACGTTCAGAAGATAGAAAGTTTCAAGAATGGGAAATTAAAAATCCAAATGGCACAATTGAAGATTTTAGAAGATGGAGTGCAGAAAAAGATAAAAAACGTGATGAAAATAGCCTAAAACGTTCAGAAGATAGAAAAAAACGTGCAGAAGATGAAAGAAAACGAAAGGAGATAGGCTTTAACAGGGCAGAATCTCAAAATGAAATGTCATGAACTCGGGGTACAATATCGGTTTCTTTGGAAAATCCGGGTGGTATATATAATTCAAATATTAAATAAACAAAACATCATCTCTTTGATAGAATGTTGTATTTTATCATTTCCGTAGATGCTGCTTTCATTTGTATTTTATGCCGGAGTTAGTAAGATTATTAGAGGGGGGAGCCATTTCTTGGCGAACGCTAATGATAGACGAAGTGTCAATATCGCTCGCCATGAGTATTATTTTTGTTTTTATTTTTAATTATATTTTTTCATTGTTATCGGGTTTATGTCCATTTATCGAAATCAGGACATGGCTGAGTTTTTGGAATTAATTAATTAATTTCATGCACGACGAATCATTCTTTTTTTTTAAAAATGGAAATAATTGAATTCAGCAAAATCCTTATATATTCCCAGTGATGTAGTAGGATTCCTTCTCATCATGCGATGAAAAGTGCTTGTTACAATGTCTTATGGTATTGTTTCAAGTTAAAAAATTACGATTATTCAATTATTAATGAGGTCCGGAGTTTTTTCCTGACTGATATGTGACCTGATGTTTCGGTAAACTCTGACGGTGTTTTTTACAATCTTAACCAAGTTTAAGGTAAACCAAAAAACACTTTTAAAAGAGTGTATTGAAACATTAAAACCAAATGTGATGCAAGCGAATGCAATATTAGAGATTGGTAGTTTTTCCAAGTTTTTGAATTTTAGAACTAAGATTTAGAGATTTGTGTAAGCGCTTTATTCTTTGATTGTAATTCCTTGGCCATATAGATTTGAGTTTTAACTTTCCAAAATTAAAAAAAGATAAAAGTTGTGCAGGCAACAGTAAAATGTTGCGCATGTAATTCCGGTTGATTCTGCCGGAGGTTACTGCTATCGGTGTTTGCCTAAGCCATGCGAGTCAAATGTTCTTCGTGAACATGGCGTAATGCTCAGTAACACGTGGATAACCTGCCCTCAGATCCGGCATAACCTCGGGAAACTGAGGATAATTCCGGATAATTCTCTTCTGCTGGAATTGCTTAGAGAGTGAAAGAATTTCGTCTGAGGATGGGTCTGCGGCCTATCAGGTTGTAGCGGGTGTAAGGTACCCGCTAGCCGACAACGGGTACGGGTTGTGAGAGCAAGAGCCCGGAGATGGATTCTGAGACATGAATCCAGGCCCTACGGGGCGCAGCAGGCGCGAAAACTTTACAATGCAGGAAACTGTGATAAGGAGACACCGAGTGCTCGCATCAAATGCGGGCTGTCCGCTTACTTAAGTCGTAAGCGTTAGCAAGGGCCGGGCAAGACCGGTGCCAGCCGCCGCGGTAATACCGGTGGCCCGAGTGGTAGCCGCTTTTATTGGGTCTAAAGGGTCCGTAGCCGGACCGGGAAGTCCGTTGGGAAATCCGGATGCTCAACATCCGGGCTGTCAGCGGATACTTCCGGTCTTGGGATCGGGGGAGGTAAGGGGTACTACAGGGGTAGGAGTGAAATCTTGTAATCCTTGTGGGACCACCTGTGGCGAAGGCGCCTTACCAAAACGAGTCCGACGGTGAGGGACGAAAGCTGGGGGCACGAACCGGATTAGATACCCGGGTAGTCCCAGCCGTAAACGATGCTCGCTAGGTGTCAGGCATGGCGTGACTATGTCTGGTGCCGAAGGGAAGCCGTGAAGCGAGCCACCTGGGAAGTACGGCCGCAAGGCTGAAACTTAAAGAAATTGGCGGGGGAGCACAACAACGGGTGGAGCCTGCGGTTTAATTGGACTCAACGCCGGAAAACTCACCAGGGGAGACAGCAATATGTAGGTCAAGCTGAAGACTTTACCTGAATCGCTGAGAGGAGGTGCATGGTCGTCGCCAGTTCGTACTGTGAAGCATCCTGTTAAGTCAGGCAACGAGCGAGACCCGTGCCCACAGTTACCAGCAATATCTTCGGATAGTTGGGGACTCTGTGGGGACCGCCGGTGCTAAACCGGAGGAAGGTGCGGGCTACGGTAGATCAGTATGCCCCGAATCCCTTGGGCTACACGCGGGCTACAATGGACGGGACAATGGGTCACTACCCCGAAAGGGGATGTTAATCTCATAAACCCGTTCTAAGTTCGGATCGAGGGTTGAAACCCACCCTCGTGAAGCTGGAATCCGTAGTAATCGCGTTTCAACATAGCGCGGTGAATACGTCCCTGCTCCTTGCACACACCGCCCGTCAAACCACCCGAGTGAGGTATGGGTGAGGGTATGGACAAAGTGCCGTATTCGAACCTGAATTTTGCAAGGGGGGTTAAGTCGTAACAAGGTAGCCGTAGGGGAATCTGCGGCTGGATCACCTCCTAAGAAAAAATCACCGTCAGATGCCGAAAAAACATCAGGTCACAAATAAAATATAAAAACAAAAACAGCAGATAACAAAAAAGTCTGCCAAAAGCAGCGGGCGCAAACCCCCAAAACGGGAATAAACCCGTTTTCAACAACAGGGGCTTGTAGATCAGCTGGAAGATCGCTCCCTTTGCAAGGGAGAGGCCTGGGGTTCAAATCCCCACAAGTCCATCGGAAAACTGTTCTTAAAAACAGTTTGAGGTTCGATTCCTCAAAGGATATTTCAATGCACTCCGTGAATTTTCGCGGGGGAAGGACGGATTAAACCTGAACAGCCATTCGGGTTTGCGTGAAGTCATGTAGAGGATTGAGACAAAAAAACAAATTCGACGACAGTGCGGAAATTTGGATATGCTGCCAAAACCGCATGAATTTGTTTAAACGTTTTCATAACCAACCAGAGAATATGAAAACAACTTTTGGTTATATCAGACGCTAACTGAAGAAACGGTTTGTGCTGGTATAACGCCAACAGGTGGATGGCTCGGCTCAAGGGCTGATGAAGGACGTGCCAAGCTGCGAAAAGCTCAGGGTAGGCGCAAGGAGCCGATGAACCTGAGATCTCCGAATGGGAATCTTGACGCGAAAGCGTCGATCAGTCATGATCAGGAACGCCCCGAATTGAAACATCTTAGTAGGGGCAGGAAGAGAAATCAAATGAGATGCCGTTAGTAAAGGCGATTGAACACGGCAGAGTTCAAACTGAATCCGCTTTAGGAATAAGGCGGAGATGTGGTTTATGGACGGCTATATTTTTCCGGCATTATCAAACCAAACTTGCCTGAAACGGCAGACCATAGAGTGTGATAGTCACGTCGGTGAACATAAAAGGAAAAAGGCCTGATCCGGAGTAGCGTGGGTCGGAAATCTCGCGCGAATAAGGGGAACACCAATCTCCAAAACTAAATACCTCTTGAGTCCGATAGCGAATTAGTAGGGTGACCGAACGCTGAAAAGTACCCCGAGAAGGGAGGTAAAAAGTGCCTGAAACCTGTTGGTTATGGAACGATACGGCGCGAAAGGATCTTTTTCGCGAAGGAAAAAGCCGCGAGGCTTGTGTACGAGCGAAACTGCCGGCGTCGTATCCTACGTTTTGAAGAACGGGCCAGGGAGTTTATCTTGGTGGCGAAGGCTAATTAATCGTTTAAGAAGCCAAAGCGAAAGCAACAAGTGCGCAACCGCAAGGTGAGGCACGGCGTATACAAGTGCGCGGAGTCACCGGGATAAGACCCGAAGCCGGGCGATCTAGGCGTGGACAGGTTGAAGCGTAGCGAAAGCCGCGTGGAGGACCGCAAGTGGTATTGATCTGCAAATCATTCACGTGATCCACGTCTCGGAGTGAAATGCTAATCTAGCCCGGCATCCGCTGGTTCCCTCCGAAACATGTCGCAGCATGACCTGGCTTGAGGTCGTTGGTGGAGTAGAGCACTGATTGGGGAATCCGGGGAAGAAATTCTTCGCTCCCCTGTCAAACTCCAAACCCACCCACACCAAAGACGGCCGGAGTCCGCACTGCTGGGGTAAGCTTGTAGTGCGTAAGGGAGACAACCCTGCCCATGGTTAAGGTCCCCAAGTGTCGGCTCAGTGTAAACACTAAAGGGCGTCCCAAGCCCAAAACAGCTGGAAGGTTAGCTTAGAAGCAGCTACCCTTTAAAGAGTTCGTAACAGATCACCAGTCGAGGTTTGGGGCCCCGAAAATTGACGGGGCTTAAGCCGACCACCGATACCATGGAGTACCGTATAAGGTAATCTTGTAGGAGGGCGTTGCGTTCGGGCAGAAGCAGGGCCGTGAGGTCCTGTGGACCGTGCGCAAACGAAAATCCTGGTAATAGTAGCAGCATAGTCAAGTGAAAATCTTGACCGCCGAAGGGGCCAGGTTTCCTCGGCAATGATCATCAGCCGAGGGTTAGTCGGTCCTAAGGTGCACCGTAACACGAGTGCATCGAATTGGGAAACAGGTTAATATTCCTGTACCGTTGACAAAAAATCCTGACGCTTAAGGGAAGACCGGGCGGCGCTGTCGCGCCGTTTAAGCATTGAAACGAATGGAGAGCCGTCATGGCGAGAAGTTCGAGAATGTGTGATGACGAAAGCCGGTTGCACCCATGAGCCCGTGAAAAGGGTGTCAAACGTCCGTACCAAGATCCGACACAGGTGCCCCTAGCTGAAAAGGCTAAGGCGTGACGGAGTAATTCAGTTTAGGGAATTCGGCAAATTAGCTCCGTAACTTCGGGAGAAGGAGTGCCTGCTGTGAAGACAGCAGGTCGCAGTGACCAGGGAGCTCCAACTGTCTAATATCAACATAGGAGATCGCAAATCCGTAAGGATGAGTACGATCTCTGAATCCTGCTCAGTGCAGGTACCTCAACCTCCGGTTCAACGGAACGAAGGGCCTGTAAACAGCGGGGGTAACTATGACCCTCTTAAGGTAGCGTAGTACCTTGTCGCTTAATTGGCGACTTGCATGAATGGATCAATGAGAGCTCTACTGTCCCAAACTGGAATCCGGTGAAGCTTACTTTCATGTGCACAGTCATGAGACTTCCGGGGGGAAGTGAAGACCCCATGGAGCTTTACTGCAGCCTGTCGCTGAATTGTGATTTCGAATGTACAGTGTAGGTAGGAGGCGTCGAAGCGGGTGCGCCAGCATCCGTGGAGCCGAAAGTGGGACACTACCCTTTTGGAATTACGATTCTAACTCTCAACCGAGAGGACCCCGATAGGTGGGCAGTTTGCCTGGGGCGGGACGCCCTTGAAAAGATATCAAGGGTGCGCAATGGTTGACTCAAGTGGGTCGGAAACTCACTGAAGAGTGCAAGAGCATAAGTCAGCCTGACGTTATTCCGCACAACAAGGGATGACGAGACGAAAGTCGGTTCTAGCGAACTTTTGAGCCCGCTTGGTGCGGGCCAAAAACTACAGAAAAGTTACCCTGGGGATAATTGTGTCGTTGCCGGCAAGAGTACATATCGACCCGGCAGCTTGCTACTTCGATGTCGGTTCTTTCCATCCTGGCCGTGCAGCAGCGGCCAAGGGTGAGGTTGTTCGCCTATTAAAGGAGATCGTGAGCTGGGTTTAGACCGTCGTGAGACAGGTTGGTTACTATCTACCGGAAGTGCCCGATGTCTGAGGGTAAGTTGCTTTTAGTACGAGAGGAACAGAGCAACGGCGCCTCTGGTCTACCTGTTGTCTGACAAGGCAACGCAGGGCAGCTACGCGCAAATGAATAAGAGCTGAACGCATCTAAGCTCGAAATCAAACTCAAAAAGAGACATCAATAAGGACACTCATAAAAGATGAGGTCAATAGAAACGGGATGTAAGCATCAAGGCAACGAGGTGTTAAGTCCGCGTTCACTAATTGTCCGTTCCATCACAAACACGTTTCTTCGGGCGATATCTGAATATAACCAAAAGAAAAAAAATCTAAGCGAAATATAAAATATTTCTCTTAAAAAAAATCTCAATCCACCCTACATGCCAAAACAAATTTAAACAAAAAATCCGTTCCTACATCCAACTTAAAGCAAAGGTCTTTGGCGGCCATAGCGGCGGGGAAACTCCTGTACCCATACCGAACACAGAAGATAAGCCAGCCGGCGTTCTTTACGGTACTGAAGTGTGCGAGCCTTCGGGAAATACTGATCGCTGCCAAAGGCCTTTCTTTATATATTCACAAACATCCAACATTTTTTATGAATTATATATCTGCTATTACTTTTTTCAGTAATACTATTCTTTTTGAATCTAAAAGTTCATTTTCTGTTTTGACCGTGTTTCGTCTGAACCCGCGGTTTCATTTTTCTGTCCGGCTGCAACATATGAGAACTGCACAGCTTCTATTTTTTAGAGCGGGCAGGCGTATGAATGAAGGTCAGGGGCGTTTCTATCTGATGGGTACATGCAAGGTGGCGGGGCGGTTTCTATCTGGCAGTTTCATGCAAGAGTGTGGGGCGGTTTCTGTTTTTTCGAGTGAGGCGGGCGTATGCGGACAATAGAACGGGTTGGATTTTAACAACGTATTTTTGAAAAAACCCGGGGTATTTTATTTCAAACAGATAATTTATATTTTTCAAAATGAATTGTCTGTCATTTTACACTTTCACTTCTGTTTATCAATGAGGTATTCATATTCTGAATGGTTGTGGCATTATGGATTTGACAATGAAAGAACGTTTTATTCGCTCCGTAAAAATGGAACCGGTGGATAAGGTTCCGGTTTTGAGCATCACCCAAACGGGAACTGTGGACCTGATGAATTTGTCCAAAGCATTTTGGCCAAAGGCCCACTACAATCCGGAAGAAATGGCGGCATTGGCTGTTGCCGGCCATACGTTTGTCGGCTTTGAAGCAGTCCGCTATCCGTTCAGTTTACTCGAACTTCCGGAAGCTTTCGGATGCACAATGTCTGAAGGAACTTTTGATTCGCAGCCGCATCAGCTTGATTTTCCGGTCAAGAAGAAGGAAGATGTTTCCAAGTTGAATCTCCCTGATCTTTCCAAATGCAGAGGCGTCTCCGTTGTTTTGGAAGCCACTCGTTTAATCCAAAAAAGACTTGATGGCGGAAATGATGATATTCCGCTCATTGCCGGCGCTCTTGGTCCGGCGGCGTTGGCGTCTTGTGTTTGCGGCGTTCATAACTATTTGCGCTGGTGCATTCAAGAACCGGATCTTCTTTCCGAACTGATGGTTTTGTGCGCCGGTGTTTGTGCCGAATATACGAATATGCTTTACGATGCCGATGTTGACGGCGTTTTATTGGTTGATTCGGAAGCGGGCCCGGATCTTTTTCCGCCGCCACTGTTTGAATCGATGGTTCTTCCGGTTTATAAAAATTTGACTCAAAAAATTCGGGGGCTTTCGCTTCTTCACATGTGTGGAGACGCGACCGCCATTCTTGAGCCGATGGCAAAATCGGGATTTCAGGGCATCAGCATTGAAGAAAAAACGAATATGGCTGACGCGTCAAAATTGATTGGAAACCAAGTATGTCTCATCGGCAACGTTTCGCCGGCGCGCACACTTCTTTTGGGAACGCCGGACACTGTCAAAAAAGAAGCAAAGCAATGTCTTGCGGACGGGACAAGGATGTTGTCGCCAGGGTGCGGTATTGCGCCGAGAACGCCGCTTGAAAATTTAAAAGCGTTCGTGGCAGCCAGAGATGAGTATTATTTAGAACATTAATTACTTCTTAAAACCATATCCGTAATCCGGCTCCACACGTTTCCCGTTCCGGTTTCCAATTCTTTCATGAACAAACCGAGATTTTCGGTTGAATCATAAGGTGGTCCGCGGATGAGTTCCCCGCCAACGATCCGGTAGGTTAGAGATGGCCCGAACGGTTCAAAATGAGGGGCTTCATCAACGGATGTCATCTTTTCCGTCTCATTGAGTTGCAAAAACAGAAGAACTTGTTCTCCCGGAACAAAATTGTAGCAACTGTCGCCGGTCATGCACCAATCGTCCACTTCTCCGCCATAGGTGGCAATCAAAATTTCCTGGTGGCTCATGTTGTATTTTTCAAACAAATCGGGATTGTCTTTCAAATAATAATCCACGGAAATGAGGGTTTCCGTCACGATATATCCGTTTACGATTGATACGGTATTCGGCTCGTTGCCGTCAGCTGTATTCCAACGGCTCGGGTAAACTTCTTCGACCGTTCCGACGATGACGATATCAGATAAACTTTTACATTCAGCAATCGATAAATTAGAATCCAACCCGTCAAAATCCGGTTCGTTTTCTGTTAAAAAAGAAGTGTTGTGAGAACGCCACATTTCTTTGTAATAGGCTTGTTCAGCTTCCGTTAAAGCGCGGCGTTCGGTTGGATTTGACGGATTATTTGACGCGTTTGTTTCATGGGTCATAACAGCAACTGCTATACAAGCCGCCAATATTATTGCGGTAAAGGCAATCAAAATACTGAACTGAAAGACAGTAATTCTTTTCATAAATGAAGCCATTTTACTATTTTGAATACAATATAAATCATATATATTTAATTCTATTTATTATTATAAAATGAACAGAGTTAAAATATTATAATTATATTGTATTATCTGATGAACATATTTTTAAATCGGCAAAATATGCCGTTTGTCCATTTATTTTCATTTAAATGAAGCCCATATATCTTTTATATTCAGGATAATCCAATCGAAAATCGGTTGTTTTTTGGCGCCTTCATTTTGGTCGGCGGTATTGCCGGAGCCCGGGTTGTTGCCGGAATTGGCTGTTGTGTTGGTGCTTTCATTGTGATTATTTTCCGAGGTTTCCATTGACGCGCCTGCATTTGTTTTTGGATAAAGTGCCCGGACACCGGCAATGTCATCCGACTTAAGTTTTCTGAGAGCGATTGTATCCGAGCCGCTCGGAACCATAATTGTTTCAGAGGTGGAAATTTTTGTGTTGTGGTCAAGGCCGAGAACATGTCCGAATTCATGCGTTGCGACGCCTTGAACATCCGGGCCGGTTCGGCTTCCGTTGGTTGTCCATTCGGTGGTGTTGATGTTAAAAATAATTTCCACGTATTTGTAACGAAGAGGCACGTCGGAAGAATTGTAAGCCGGCGGAGTGACATTTGCGTTAGACGGGTTTGGCGGCATTGAAATCCAGACCAAACCGATTTTATTGGCGTAACCGGCCGGCATTTGAGTCAAATAAACATTGTTCCCATTTTCACCGTTTGAAAAATGAACGGCGGACCCGGCTTCATTCCATGTTTCTTGAGCGGCGTTCAGCGGTTCGACCCATTCCGGCGGAATGGCTCCTTCTCCTTCCAGCGTATAAGTCAGCGTAATATTAGAGTCTTCCCATTTCCAATCCATTGCTTGATAAGCATTTACAGGCGAAGCTGTTGCCATCAAAAACATAAAGCAAAAGAGAAATATTTTTTTGAATCTCATTTTAAGTCTCATTTTTTGTGTTGGTTTGGTAATGAGAATGTTGATAGGGGAATGTTGGTAATGAGAATGTTGATAGGGAAATGTTGATAGGGAAATGTTGATAGGGAAATGTTGATAGTGGAAATGTTGATAGTGGGAATGTTGATAGGGAATGTTAGTAGTGGGAATGTTCTATATTTATTTATATATATTTAAATCTATTTATAATTAGTTCTAATTTAAATAATTTATTTAATGTTAAAATATTGTAAAAATAGAAATAGACCATTATAAAAAAGCCAAAGGAAGAACAAAATGAGATATTTTTAATTTATGTTTAGGGAATGTTAGTAGTTTCAGATGTAAAAAAGAAAAAAAGGAAAAGCGACTTTAATTCGCTTTTTCTTTCTTCAAACTGAGTTTCTTTCCCTTTTTGTAGTAGTTGAAGTAATAAAACACACCGCCGGCAATGATAATGACAATGACCGCAAGGACAATGCCGATGACAAGCGGAGAGATTCCCTCTTCCTCTGCGATTTGAACTTCAATCATGAGCGAATCCGTAATTTGCTGGTGACCGTAATTGTCGTTGTACAAAATTTCGCTGTTAATGGCATACAATTTGTTGTAAATAACCGAATCTTTGTCAACACTCATTTTGAATGACGCTACGGCCGTCTCTCCCGGATTCACGGTTCCGAGGTAAGATTGGTCGTCGGTCGTACTGAACGGCGTTGCGGTGTTGAGGCGGACAAAGGCGTCTTTGGCGGGGATTTCGCCGACGTTTTTGTACGTCACCTTCAAAGCGCCGCCGCTTCCGGCTCTCATATTGTTTTCAACGCTGACGATTTCAAATTTTGTGTCTTCTTTGACATTAATCTTAATTGGAATGGACTGGGTTACATTTTCATCATACCAGTAAGATGCGTTTAAGTTGCGGACACGGCTCAAGTTTCCGGTTCCATCGTCAACCGCATCGGCGCTGTAAATGACATTTCTGAGATGTTTGTACGTCACATTCAACGTCAGGTTGTATTCTCCGGCCGGAACATCTTTTCCGATTTCAACAGTGTAACGCATCGGCTGCATGGTGGTCTGTCCGGTCGGTAAACTTCCGGCTTCCTGCGGTCCGGTTTTAATCAGAATATCCGGATTTGAGGATTCAAGTGTCGCGACCATGCCGACAGCGGTCAGAACGCCGGCGACGTTTTCGACTTCCATTTGTTGAAGGGTCGCATTGAGTTGTTGGTCAATCGTGTTTCCGGAACTTTTGACCTCCACTTCGGTTTTAAATCCCTGAAGAACACCCTGGTTTGAAAGAACCAAAGAAAGGGTAGATGTTTGTCCGCGGTTGAGCTGCCCGTTTCCCTGAACACTTGCGTGAATGTCAGGCGCTCCATAGAATGAATAATAGTTTTTATCCAAATCTCCGTAATACGATTGGTTGGCAGGCGCGCAAATCGCGACGGAAAGCGTTGCCGATAGAAGCAGAACCAATAACAACGCCATATTTAAGCATTTAGAAGATGTTTTAAACATTTTGTTTGACATAAGATCACATTTCGAATTGTTTTTTGTTTATTTTTATTGTTAATTTTATTTTATTGAATTTTTATTGAATTTTATTGTTTTCTTTTCCTTTTGGGCCCTTTTTCTTGTAAAAATCATAAGCCATGGCGCCGACAAACAAAATGACAACGCCGATGATGATATTTTTAAGTGTCAGGAATGTCACCCGTTCCGCCATTTCAATGTTCATTTTGATGCTTGGAGAAATTTGTAAGTCGCCATTTTCATCATAATAACGAATATCGGAGTTGATGCCGTACACTTTTGGGACGGCTTTCGCATCAGCTTTAATCGGATAATTGATGGTCACGGATTCTCCGGGCGCCACGTCTCCCAAAAGTCCCTTGTTGCGGGTGGAACTGAGCGGATACATCATATCGATTTTACATTCGGCGTCGTAAGCGGTTTTGTCGCCGACATTTGTGTAGGTGACGGCAATTGTATTCGTTGTTCCGTTTTGAAGCGTCCCGTTAATTTCCGTGATTTCAAAGACCGGGCTTGATTTGACGACAAACGGGATTTGAAGGTTCACCGTTTCCGTTTTGTATTCCTGAATGTATTTGTCGGAATAAATAAAAGATGTGGACAGCGTGGACGAGTTGAATTTAAACATCCTGGCGTTATCCGGATACTGATAATTGATGGTCATGTTGATGTAATATGTTCCGGCCGGCGTATTCGGACTGATTCGGATCGGTGCGGAAACCATATCGTAAGCGCCGCTTTGCAAAGAGGCGAGATATACATAATCCGATCCGGTCAGCACTTCAATATACGGACTGTCGCAACTCATGTTGATGTTAATAGCCTGTGCGTTCACACGGCCCGCTTCAATTTGCCTTTCGGCGGAAGCCACTTGGTTGAGGGCATCAAAGTACATGCTGCTTTTTGTAAAAGTCAACAGGTCGGATTGGAGAATGACGGCTGTACTTCCGTTGGTGCCTGATATCGGATAAGCCGACGTATATGTTGCTCCCGCATCAGTCGGTATGATGGTGATGTCATAGAGTTCATCAATCGTATGTGTCGATACGCTACCGGCGCTGCCGACATATTCAATACTTTTAACTTGCCGAAGCGTTCCTTTGTTCGCAATCGCGAATTGCAGTGTCGCCGATTTGCCCTTGCCGATTTCCTGGTTGCCGACCAGCGATGCGGAAAGTGCCGGCTCGCCGTATCCTTGATAATAGTCCACAGTATCCGATTCCATCACCGGCAAAAAACTGTATGCGGATGATGCGGCGGATGCCATCGGGCTCAATAAAATTAAAACGAAAACCGCAACCGCAAACCAACGCATTCCTTTTGGAAGTTTGTTTTTGGCCGGCTTTTTCACGGTTTTGTTTGAGCTGTTCTCATCATTTTCGATCATTGGGTTGCCCCCGATTGTTTTTTATTTCGATAAATCATCTTTTCGATATGTTCTTTAAATTCTGATAAGGTTCCTTTCAATCCCTTTTCTTTCATATTATCAAACGTCAGCATGAGCGGCGGGAAAATCACGAATGACGCCAAAAGCGTCATGAGCATGTTAATCACGGTCACCAATCCGAAACTGGAAATAATTCCAAATGCGGACGCTGTCAGCGCCAGGAATCCGAAAGTTGTTGTAATTCCGGAAACCACCAGCGCAATTCCCGTGTTTTTCACCGTCTTTCGCATCGCTTCAATCGGTATCAATCCCTTTCCTTTTTCTTCGTAGAAACGCTCCATCAATAAAATGGAATATTCCGACCCGGCGCCGAGAATCATACATCCCATCACCGCCGTCATCGGTGTGTAAACGATATTAAATGCATACATAATAAGTCCGGACCAACCGATCACAAGCGCGATTGTAATCAGGGGCGCAAAGGCTTTTACAAAATCACGGTAAATGATCAGGAGCGCGAAAAACACAAGCAAAAGACCGAGAACGGTCTGTTCGACACGTCCCGACAAAAGGGATGTCAGCAATTCCGTGTATGGAACACTTTGTCCGGTAATGGTTGCGGTTGTTCCGGGCGGCAGTCCGTGCCAGGAAATGTCTTCCTCAATCAATTCGACGAATGATTTAACGCTCTCCATCGGCAGTGTGGAAAAGGCGTTTCCCATATTCAAGTTGAGAAGCAGCATGGAGTTGCCGCGGGAGTAGCGCTCCATTGTTCCCGCCGGAAGTTGGTCGTAAATCGCACGGATTTCTTCTTCAGTGTCCGGAATCGTTCCGCCGTTGTATTCTTTGACGACATTCGCCAAACTGTCGGCGCTCAGAACATACAGCTGATTTTGCGTCTCATATGTTCCGAATTCGTCCATCCACTTGAGAACGTAAGGCGACGCGATGTCTTCCGTCACAATCATGATATTAATAGCGTCAGATCCGCCCATGACGGTGTTCATGTGGTTGAAATCAACCAAAGCCGGCATGTCTTGAGGAATGTATTTTGTGTAATCTGTTTCGGCCGGAATGGTGGAATCCGCGTAAACGCCTAAAATGCCGGTGATAATGGCAATCGTGAAGATGAGTTTTTTGTGTTTGAGTGTGAAACTGACCGTTTTGTTGAGTGTGGACGTAATGAAATTCTCCGGCACATCTTCTTGTTTGACGGATCCCGGGGCCGGCGCAACATTCCCTTTTGCATCAATGACACATTGTTGTTTTTTGTATCCTTCCGGAAGCAAAAAACTTGCCACTTTGTACGGCTTTCCCGTTTTTTGTTTTTTGCTTTCCAGCCGTTCGGACAATTTGTCCAAGAAATAAACAGACAAAACGCCGAAAAACAAGGCGGCGGCGTAACAGCATACACAGCCGATAATCAGCAGTTTTCCGAAATCCTGAATCATCGGAATGGACGATGTCAACAAGGATATGAAACTGATACAAGTCACCGCAAGTGCCGTAATGACGGCGGGGCCCATATATTTAAAAGTGGAAATTACGGCTTCTTTGCGCGTCGTGCATTCTCTTAATTCTTCTTCAATGCGGTTGTGGAACTGAATGGCGTAGTCGATGCCAAGACCAATAAGAATCGGGAACGCGGCAATGGATACCATCGTCATGTTGATGCCGGCGAATCCCATAAATCCGAACGTAAAAATAATTCCCATCATCACAATGGCAAGCGGATAAAGTCTCCATCGAACGCCTTTAAATACAAAAACCAAGGCGACCAACATTAAAACAACGGCGAGAAGCAACAAAATTCCCATACTGGACGACATTTCAATATTCATGTCTTCGTTGAGAGCCGTTTGTCCGGTGACAATAATATTGTATCCGGGCGGAAATCCCGCAAACAGAACAGCTTCCTTTGAAGCGGCCAAAACATCTGATTTTTGAGTTTCCGTCAGGTTCCCGTACGTCACTAAAATTAAGGAGTGAGTGTCATCATAAATCAGCGAACCGAAAATACCGGGGGCTAACGCAATTAAAGCGTCCACTTCTTCAGCCGTCGCCGGAATCTCTGACCGGCCCGTTACCCTTTCATTTATAGATTCAACGATCCCGGCCGGACTTGTAACGGAGCTGACGCCCGAAACATTGACCATCATTTCACTAAACCGGACGGAAGCCTCCAAAAGAGCCGGATCTTTTACGTCGGCGCCTTCAATCATAATCACAACGGATTCGTTGCTGAACGACCGGGTATAAAGATCCAAATCTTGATACATTTTGGAATCTTTCTGAATGAATGTATCCATACCGGAGTACATGGCAATGGAGTTCATCCCATACATGCTGACCAAAATTAAGACAAGGAAACCGAAAAAAACAAACCATCTTTTTGAAAACGTGAGTTCTCCCGTTTTCTTGAAAAGGTTTGATAACGACAATGACATAAATTATCCTCTGTTATTTTTAAAAATTTGAAAGATTTTGACAGAATGAATCAGAAGTATAAAACTTTATTTTACATAATTTTTACATTTTTCATATCATTTTCATTTATTATATTGTATACAATTATTATTATTTTGAACAACTGATATATTTTGGATATTAAGTTTCATTTCAATTGAATGAGATATATATAACGGTGTTGTTACTCTCAGGGTAACATTTTTAAATGTGAACCGTTGTGTCGTTCCACGTGAACATTCCTCTTATTGATATCATTTCATTTGTTTTTAATCTGTTACTCCTTTTCAGGTAACACTTTATACAGCTGCAAAATGTATATAATGTATATAAAATCTGTTGTCCTTCTCAGGGTAACATTTTTAACCGTTGACCGGTTTTTGGTGTTTATGATTGATCAAGGATTAATTGCCAATTTAAAGAAAATCGGTTTTGTTGAGAACGAAGCCAAAGCTTATGCGGGGCTTGTCATGCTTCAGGAAGCCAGCGCGCGTGAGCTTCATGAATTGACAAGTATTCCGCGCGCTAAAATTTATGAAGTTCTGGACCACTTGGTTGAAAAAAAGTATGTCGATATCCTTCAAGGAACACCGGTTCATTACAGGCCGATTGAACCCGATGAAATGATTCGTATGATTCGGGATGATTTTGAGAAAACGACGGATTCTCTATTGGAATCTTTTGATCAAATGGAATTGGGTGAATTCCAAAAGGATGAGGATGCCATATCGGTTTGGTACTTAAGAAGTGATTGGACGGTCCGGAACAAAATCAAGGAATTGTTTGAAAAAACAGATAAAAGCGCCATCATCGTTTGTCAAACGCCGAAAATTTTATTTGACATCGAAGACATTTTAAAGGCTGCCAAAGAAAAAATATCATTTTTGATTTTGGTGAATGATGTCAAAGACTATGAGAAATTATCGCTTGTGGTCAATAAAGTCCCGTCTAACATCGTTTCTCTTTACAGCGATCTAATGGAGAATACGAAAACAAAGGATGGTTGTTTCATTTTCTCAAGCAACAAGCAAATCTTGTTCCTTCAATACAAAGAGGATAAATTAAACGGCTTTTATCAGGAAAACGCGATTGTCAGTTTTATTTATAAGACCCTCAGTTATATGCTTTCCAATTTAGATTCGGTGGACATTCCCGAAAATTATCATCCGGTTGTTTCCCTCCTGAAAAACGGACCAGACAAATAAACCGGAATGGCTTAACGCGAAAAACAAAAATAAGTCAAATTGAGAAATGAAAGAAATAAGTCAATTTGAGAAATGAAAAAATAAGCCAAATCGAGATATGAAAAAATAATTGAAAAGTTGAAATATGTCATTGAATCCACCGGAAAAAGAAAATGTCCAAACAAACTCGAAAAAAAAATAAAGATTTAACCAAAAAAATCGCCGAGGAACGGATTCTCAAGCTTTTTGAATTGGCGGAGATGAATCATGAAATTCATCCGGAGCGCGCGCAAAGATACGTAACGCTTGCGCGCCTGATATCCATGCGCTATAATGTTCGGTTGGAACGGGAACAAAAGCGCAAAATATGTCAGCACTGCTATGCCTATTTGATTCCGGGGAAAAATTGCCGTGTCCGGATGAAAAATGGTTTTGTTTTGACAACCTGTTTTGAATGCGGCGGACAACGGCGGATTCCGTATTATTTAAAATAATTTTTAAAAACTTTTTTGAATCTTTAATTTTGGATTAAATCTGGATAAAATCTATATTCATAGACGGCGATTAGATTTTTATGCCTGGAATTTTATTCGACGACATCGGCAGTTTTCCGCTTCCGTCCGGCGTCACAAAAGAATTTGTCAGCAACGCGGCTTTTAATCGTGATTCTGATGAAAAATTATTTCCGCTTCTCAATCAAGTTTTTGAACAAAAAATCAATGCCGGCGTTCATGTTCCGAATTATGCGCAGTTTCGAGATATGACCGAGCAGTTTCTTCACCCGATTCGCGATGAAAAGTGTTGCGACGGTCCGTTCAATCTCAAAGAGGAATGTGCCGGAACGGTTGAAATGGACGTGATTGATGCTTATTTTAAACAAAAGAAGAAGAACGGCGAACTTGGAAAATATGATGAAACCGGCGAAAAACCTCTCGTCCGGATGTGTGTCACAGGTCCGACGGAACTTTATTTAAAAGAATTCGGTAGCGCCAATTACGCTGACATTTATCAGCTGTTCGCCAAAAACGTCAATTTTTTTGTCCGAAACGCAATGAGAAAGGCAAAATATTTCAAAATCCAAACCGTTTCTTTGGACGAGCCGAGCATCGGCATCAATCCGGAATTATCGCTTCCCGCTGATGAAATCATTACGGCGATGACAAACGCCACCCGCGCGGCCGGAAAACACGGCGCTGACGTTCAGATTCACATTCATTCTCCGCTTTATTACGATTTGGCTTGCGCGACACCGACCATTAATGTCATCGGCATGGAATCCGCGGCAACGCCTTCTTACATGGACATGATTGATAAAAAAGTTTTAAGCGACACAGACACGTTCATTCGCGCCGGAATTTCCCGGACGGATATTTTTAATATGGCGGGCGTCCTGAATGAAAAATACGGCGGAAACGTGTGGAACAAGCCTGATATTTTGCAAAAAATCGTGACGGACATGGAAACCCCCAAAACGATTGAAAAGAGGCTGAATGATATTTCAAAACGGTTTGGCGATTCCATCAAATACGCGGGTCCGGATTGCGGTCTCGGTTCCTGGCCGACGCAAGAGTTGGCGGCGGCACTTTTGAAGAACACCGGCGTTGCGATTGACAAGTTCAATCAAAAACAAAAGTAAACGACACAAATAGTGAACCGGTACCTCTTTTTAGAGCTGTCTTCAAAAGCGATTGCCGTAACGCGCGCGGCGCCGACGCAAAAATAAAAAGAATTCAGAAAAACGTGAAAAAATCAAATAAAAAAGAAGAAAAAAAGATTATTTGGTGAGAGCTTTTGGGGATCTCTTCAAGTATCTTCTTTTGTGGCCGGAAGACGTAAATCTTTGTGCCGGTCCCGGGTGCGCTTTTGCGCTTAATCCGTTTTCGACTTTTTTTGCGTTTCCTTTTCTTCCTTTTACTTTAACCCAGATGATGCTGCCGGTTTTGCCCATAATCAAGCCTCCTAATTCGTTTATATATTTGTATTTCGCGTTTAATGTGATCAATTTGAATGTAATTTTGAATGATAATCATAAAAAATTATAAAGATCAAATTTGTAAAGATTGAATTGTCAATGTTGACAAAAACACGTTAATCAGTATCAATCCCGCCGACTGATATTTTATTGATACGGTGTTCGTTAAACCTTTGAGGTTTGACTATAACGCCGTTTTAATGATATAAATCTTGCGATTTTTCTATTTTAAAATTTATTTTTCATTGTTTTGGTCCCCACCCGTAAATATTAAAATATGGGATGCCTACAATTGCCGATGAAAAAAATTGAATCGGATTTGGCCTATTTTAAAGATGAATCGGACGCTCTTCTCCGTTATCCGAAGGAGGATTTCATCCGTATTGTCCGTGAGGTCGGATTTGAATGCGATTTATGCGGCAAATGTTGCACAAAAGCCTTTAACGATCATGTTTTTTTATTGGACAGCGATGTCAAACGAATTTTGGAAATTGAAGACGCAGGCGAATCGGTTCTTATACCTTCTCCTTATTTTGATTTTTGCGACCAATATGGGAATTTTTATGTATCCGGTTTTTGTTTGAAAACAAAAAATGATGAAATCGGAACCTGTTCCTTTTTGGAAAACGGCCGTTGCCGGATATATGACAAACGCCCGCTCATTTGCCGGGTTTATCCGTATATGCTTCATCGGGAATTCGATGAAAACGGAACTTATGATTGGCGGCAAATCAGCGGTCTTAATGAACATGGTTTTTATGAAACGGAACTCGATACAGAGGACGCTTCCGATCTTTATGATTTAACATTTCAATATGAAAAGGAATATATTGAACAGGAGCAGCGGTTTTTAAAGGCGCTTTCGGATCATTTTGAAAAAAATAATCTCAAATTTGCTCAAAGAATTTATGATTTGAAAACACGGGAATATGAAAAGGGAAATGAAGCGACCGTTTTTGTTTATTTTGATGGAACATTTGCCGAACGAAAAGCAAAAATGATGAATCGGGATTCATGATTTAAAATCAAAAACGATCGAACTTTTTTGAAACTCAAAAAATGTGTTGCCATAACGCGCGCGGTGCCGCTTGCCAAAAAAAGAGAAAACGAAACAGAACAAAAAAGAAAAAATGAATTTGAATCATCGTTTTATTCAAATTCAATGGTTCCCGGCGGTTTGGACGTGATGTCGTAAACCACGCGGCAAACATCCGGAATTTCCGATGTAATCCGCTGTTGAATTCTGATGAGCGTTTCAAACGGCAGATTGAGAGGTTCTGCGGTCATCGCGTTGTCAGAATCGACCGCGCGGACGGCAACAATCCAGCCGTGAATTCTTTCATCGTTTTTGATGCCGGTTCCTTTGCCGATGACGGCGGCAAATGCTTGCCAGGGCTTGAATTTTTCCATCAGTTCTTCTTCGACAATGGCATTGGCTTCGCGGACGGCCGCCACTTTTTCTCGGGTCGCTTCACCGATGGCGCGGACGGAAAGTCCGGGGCCGGGGAACGGCATTCTTTCGGAAAGCGCCACGCAAAGGCCAAGTTCGCGTCCGACTTCCCGAACGTCATCTTTGTAAAGGTAATAAAGAGGCTCGACAACGCCTTTAAATTCCATCTTTTCCGGCATGCCGCCCACATTGTGGTGCGCTTTGATGCCTTTTTCGGATTCCAACACATCCGGATAAATTGTTCCTTGAATCAGGTAGTCGGCTTTGATTTTTTTGGCTTCTTCTTCAAACACTTTGATGAAAGTTTCGCCGATTGCTTTTCTTTTGAGTTCAGGGTCTGTGATTCCTTTGACGGCGGTAAAGAAACGGTCGCTTGCGTCGATCACTTGTAAATTCATGTGAGAAAAGGCCGCTTTGACTTGTTCAGGTTCGTTTTTTCTCATAAAACCGGTGTCAATGAAAATCGGGTACAAACGGTCGCCGATTGCCCGGTAAGCAAGTTCGGCACACACGGAACTGTCAACACCGCCGGAAAGAGCAATAATAGCCTTGCCATTGATTTGTTTTTTAATTTTTTCAATTTCTGTCGCAATGAATTCTTTCACGTTCTCCATTTGAAAAGCTCCTGGCGGTTTTTTAAAAATAAATACCATTGGCAATAAACAAAAATACAGTCAGCTGCAAATTCAAATCCGGGAATTTGCGCTTAAAATGTGTTTAAAAGACCTTATTCATTCGGATACCCATGATATTATTTGAACGTTTTTGTAAATGTATTTTTATGAATATTCTCTCCCGAATTTGTTTTAAATGAACGCGGAAAAATGAAAAGTTTATATAATAAAAACGGGTTTTAGGCTTGTTTTTAAAAACATCAAGGGGCTGTAGGGTAGCTTGGTCCATCCTGCAAGGCTGGGGGTCTTGCGACCTGAGTTCGAATCTCAGCAGCCCCATTGGATTTTATACATTTTGAGATTTATTTTGGTTTTTTTCTTTCGTTTTTAAAAATCATACGATCTCCGACAATGCTGTTTCTCAAATGTTATGATTTTTCATTACATTTAACTTTAAATGTTGATTTTTTGCTTTTCTTTTGCTCTGTAAATTTTATTTTTCAGCCTCAGTCTTTTCTTTTTTATTGGATCTACTTTTTTAATATTCTAATATATATTTTTTAAAAAATTGCCCTGACTCAAACAATAAAATGTTGGAAAATAAAATATCGGGAACAGTTGTATATCCTTGTTATAATTTTTTTATTTTGTTTTTTATTTTTCCTTAATGTGAAAAAAACATTCTGAAATTGGACAGTTTTAGTTCCGTTTTAAAATCCGCCGAAAAAGTACCAAATATAGGTACACGATTATTTTTTTCATTATTATTTTATAGAATATATTAATATAAAATTTTTAAAATATAATAATGTTTTTATGCTTGTTCAAATTTTTTGAGAACTATCTCGTTTTGTTAGGATTTCAATTAAAACGATGCAAAACAGAGAGACAATTTTTGGTAATTTGACTTGTTTGAATATCGGTTGAATGTGGAGGAATCTTTATTCAAAAGAATGAACTATTGCAAATTCACGCGGATTTGGCAAGAATGAAGAAACGTTTTGAAAAACATGGCTATGTCCGTGAATTTAACGAATATTATGAGTTGAACATCAGCCCGATTCATGTTCATAAAAGTAAAGAGGAACATAAACAAGCAATCTTTGTGTTAAGTTCGGCCTTGGCTGTCGTTGCCGAGGAACAAAGTGGTGTTTATGCAGCTGAAAAAACAAGCCGCCAGCAAAGAAATATCGAAAAAGACGGTTTTGAATATCGTGAGATTGATGACATATTTGATGACCGGCACAGTCAAAAAAACAACGTTGTTCACCGCAATGACAATAAAAGCAGCAATAAAAGCAGCAATAAGAATGATAATACGGATGACAGACGTGAAAACGGCAATATTAAAAATGGCAGAAATAAAAGTGAAGTCGGTCCGGAAAAACAATGGTGAGATTTAAAATGTCTTTTAGTTTTTGACAGTGATTTATTTCGGTTTTGAGACCCATGAGATATTGTTTTATACCATTATTTTGGATTAATCTTATTTTTCTTTTTTATGCATTTTATTTTAACAGGTTATTTTATGACATTAAATCAAAAAGTCTTAGAAATTCGAAATCGGCAGCGTATTAAATCAAAGCCGTTTGACGAGCCGGCCGCTTGCTGGCTTGGGACCGACAACATTCGCGGTGAAATTTTGGATGTGTTGACGGTTATTTTTCAGACATCCGGCTGCTACTGGGGAAAAAAGGGCGGCTGTACGATGTGCGGGTACGTTTATGACAGCGCGTCCGGAGAGCCGAGCGACGCCGATATTATGAAACAGCTTGAAACGGCGCTTCTCCGCGCGTCTGAAAAACAAAGATTTATGGTCAAAATTTTTACGTCGGGAAGTTTTTTGGACCCCAAGGAAATCAATCGTGACCTTCGCGTTCAGATTCTGTCCCGGCTTTCAAAAGATTCGCGCGTCGCCGCCGTTTTGGCGGAAACGCGTCCGGAATTTGTCAATCAAGAGGCGATTGATGATTGTTTGTCGGCGATGAACAACAAACCGCTGGAATTTGCTTACGGTCTTGAGACGACGTCGGACAAAATTCGGCGTGAGTCAATCAATAAAGGCTTTTCTTTTAACGATTTCAAAAGAGCTTGCAGTCTCGCCCGGCAAAACGGTATTTTTTCAAAGGCGTATTTGATGCTTAAGCCGCCGTTTTTGTCGGAAAAAGAAGCTTTGGACGACATCTTGAAAAGTATTGATGAAGCGGCGCCTTATGCCGAAACCATTTCCATTAACTTGTGCAACGTTCAAAACGGCACTTTTGTTGAAAAAATGTGGGAAAACAAAGAGTATCGACCGCCATGGCTTTGGAGCATGGTGAAAATTTTGGCGGACGCCAAAGCCCAACATCCGGAAACGTATCTGATGTCAGATCCGGTCGGCGCCGGCGCAAAACGCGGTCCGAGAAATTGTAAGAATTGCAGCTACGATGTGGCGGATATGATTCGTGAGTTTTCAAGAACGCAAGACACGAAAACATTGGAAAAAAAGGATTGCGATTGTCGCCGCCTTTGGGAAAAAGAATTGTTGTTGGATGATGTGACTTTCGGCTCTCCGATTCGCGATTAATTTTAAATTTGATTATTGGTTATTGATTTTATTGTTAAAATTCGGGATTGCTTATTATGTCTCAAAAAAAGGTATTTGAAAAAAAAATGTCCTCGGATGCGGATGGTCTTCGGTTCGCGACGCCGGAACCGGTTGCCAAATATCGGGCAGCGCGTTTGAAGTGCCGCACAATTGCCGACATCAGTTGCGGAATTGGTGGACAAACGATTTATTTTGCGATGCAGTGTCAACATGTGTATGCGGTTGAAATTGATCCGATGAAATTGGAATTTGCCAAACAAAACTGCCAAAAACACGGTCTTTCAAACATCACATTCATTTGCGGAAACGCGCTTGATCCGGCTGTCATCGCTCAAATTCCGCCGGTCGATATTATTTTTTCCGATCCGGCCCGTCCGCCGGAAGAGGAAACCCGGAAAGTGACGAGCCTTCGTCCGGGAATTCCGGATGTCATGACCGCTTATTCGGACAAATGTCAAAATTTTGCGTTTGAAGCGCCGCCTCAGATGCCGCCCGAACGAATTTTGGAGGACGGGTTCGATTGCGAAATGGAATATTTGTCTTTAAATGGTCAGCTCAATCGATTGACGCTTTATTTCGGAAAAATCAAGCGTTACAACCGCGTGGCAGTATCGCTTCCCTCCGGAAACGCGATGGTCGACGCGCCTGTTGAATTGCCGCCGGTTGTTGAAACAGATAAATCAATGATTTTTGCGTATGAGCCGGACCCGGCAATTGTCGCGGCCGGGCTTCTCCATGAATTAATAGATGATTTGATTAAAGCGACGGGTCCGGTCCGGCTGATTCGCATTGACAAAAAGAGAGTCTTGCTCACGTCCGATTTGCTGACGATTCACCCGATGGTTAAGAACAATTATATTGTTCTTCGGACGATGCCGGCAAAAACCGAAGACGATTTTGTTTCTGTCCATGAGTTTTTGCAAAAAAGCAATGTCGGAAAAGTGGTCATTCGCGGAAATGTCGATCCGAAAGAATATTGGGATTTTCGGAACAAGTTGGAAAACGGTCTTTTCGGTTCCAAAAAGGTTCACCTGTATTTGCGCGATGGGAACGCGCTCCTTTGCGAACTGATTTATGATGAAGACTAAAATAAAAGAATGAACAAAATAAATTGAATAAATTAAATAAGTCCGACGGTATGGATTAAAATTATATACGGCTCGATTTATTTTTCTTTTTAAGTCTTTTATTTTTAAAAAAGTGGTGGACAAAAATGGATGAAAAAGAAAAGAAGACGGATATTTTGGAAAAAGGCGCCATTCTTCAGCGCGACGGTGAAACATATGCGATTGCCCCGCACAGCCCCGCCGGGCTTTTGACGCCGGAAAAGCTTCGGACAATCGCGGACGTTGCTGAAAAATACAACGTTGCCGCCATCAAGATTTCTTCTTCCCAACGGATTGTTTTGGTGGGTTTAAAAGAGGAAGACATTGACAGCGCTTGGGATGATTTGGGTATGAAACCGGGTTCGGCCATCGGTGTTTGTGTGCGAAGCGTTCGCGTCTGTCCCGGAACAACGTTTTGCAAGCGCGGCAAGCAAGATTCTTTAAGT
The DNA here is from genome assembly GCF_032594115.1 of Methanolapillus millepedarum. Classification (NCBI taxonomy): domain Archaea; kingdom Methanobacteriati; phylum Methanobacteriota; class Methanomicrobia; order Methanosarcinales; family Methanosarcinaceae; genus Methanolapillus; species Methanolapillus millepedarum. The sequence continues at coordinate 1,255,355 of NZ_CP131060.1, read as the reverse complement.
CTCGGTCTTAAATTGGATGAAAAATATCACAGCATGCAGCTTCCCGCGAAGATGAAAATCGGCGTTTCCGGCTGCCTGTTTTCCTGTTCCGAATCCGCGGTGCGCGACATCGGTTTTATCGGCGACGCCAAAGGATTCAAATGTTATGTCGGCGGCAACGCCAGCTCAAACCCGCGTGTCGGAGAACTGATCGCGGAAGGGCTTTCGGAAGAAGACGCCCTTTTGCTCACGGAAAAAATTATTGATTATTTGAAAGCAAAAAATTCCAAAAAACGGCTTGGAAAAGTAATTGAAGAGAACGGTTTGGAACAATTTAAAAAAGAAATCGGGCTTGTTTAAAACATTGATTTTTTGTCGGCGGCAACGCGCGCGTTATGGCGACACATTTTGTTGACAACTTCAAAAACGAGGGCGCGTTTTATTCAATAAATGCCAACTTTCCGCAAGTTTATATTTCAATTCAACAAAGAGCGGTCCACAGTATTTTTAAAAATCGTGCAAACCATCCCGCAAAATCAGACGCTTTGCGTCTGTATTTTGCGGATTGTCATAAAATACAGAAATGTATGGCAGCAGAATGGTGAAGCAGATTGCACCTTACCGTTTCCGGTTTCAGATTGCATCTCCTGTTTACGGTTTCGGATTGTATTGTTGTCCGTGATATCCGTAAAATGCAGATGCTGTCGCATCTGATTTTGCGGGGTGGCTTGCCCGATTTTTTAATGCCGCCGAATTTTGTTGCTTTTCGTTTAAAAGACAATATTTTTATTTCACCCCTTCTATTAATATTCCTATGCACTCTTTCAAATCAAATAAAACAAGTAAGCCGAACATATCTGAGATCCTTCAAAAAGAAGGTGCGGACGGTTATTTGATGCATGGGAATATTCATGATGCCGACATTTATTATGCCACGCATTTTCTGGCGTCGGATTCGTTTTCTTATTTGCTTTGCGCAGCCGGCGAAATTTTACTGGTTTCCGATATGGAAAAAGAACGCGCTGACCTTGAGTCCCGGGTGCCTGACGAATATATTTTGACAACATCCGCGTTCGATTACCGGGGAAAAGCCAAGACGTTCAAAAACGGGACGTTGGCTTACGCGATGGTTTTAAAGGAAATGCTGACTCGGAAAAACATTCGAAAAATCGCCGTCTCATATGATTTTCCGGCTTATTATTTTGATCAGCTTCGGAACGATTTTGATGTGATTCTCATCAAAACGCCGTTTGAAAAAAACAGAGCTGTCAAATCGGAGTCGGAAATCAACAACATCGCAGAGTCTCAAAACGCGGCGGAAAAAGCCATGGAGTCCGCTGTTTCCATGATCCGGCGCAGTGTTCCGAATGATTCCGGCGCTTTGGTTTTGGACGGCGAGATTTTAACCGGCGAACGCATTTTGCGGGAAATTGACCGTGCACTTCTTGAAAACGGCTGCGTCGGCGATGAAACCATTGTTTCCTGCGGCGAAGACAGCGCCAACCCGCATGGAAAAACGCTTGGAACTCTTTTTGCGAATCAACCCATTGTTTTTGATATTTTTCCGCAAAACAAGCACAGCCGGTATTTCGGCGATATGACGCGGACAGTTATTAAAGGAAAAGCGTCGTTGGAGCTTTTAAAGATGTATGAGGCCGTTCGCGGCGCGCAAGAGGCCGGCGTCGCTGCGGCAAAGCCGGGCGTTTCCTGCCAAGATGTTCACAATGCGGTTTGCGATTATTTGGAAAATGCGGGCTTTCACACTTATCGGAGCGGGTCCAAAGTCGGGTTTATTCATACGACCGGTCACGGTGTTGGTTTGGATATTCATGAAATGCCCAGTGTTTCCGAAAACAATCACATTCTGGAACCCGGAAATGTCATCACGATTGAACCGGGACTTTACTATCCCGGAACCGGCGGCATCCGCATCGAAGACATCGTCGTGATTACAAAAGACGGCTGCCGGAATTTGAACCGGATGGAAAAAATATTTGAAGTCTGACCAAATGGTTTTTTATAGAACATTTATAGAATAATTTGTAAACGTAGAGTATTATTTGACACATTTAAAGGCGTTAACTCATGTTTTCTCATGCGAAAAAATTTAAAAACACAGACGAAATTCTGGAAAAATACCGCGCGGCCGGAAAAATTCATCAGCAAGTGATGAAAGACGCGCGCGACAAAATCAAAGTCGGCTTATCTCTTTATGAATACGCGACTTATATTGATCAGCGGATTATCGAACTTGGCGGGCTCTCAGCGTTTCCCGTTAATATTTCCATGAACGAAGAAGCAGCACACGACACGCCGCTTTTTGAAGATTCGCGGATTTTCGGAAACGATGTTGTCAAAATCGACGTCGGCGTTCATGTGGACGGTTACATTGCGGACGGGGCGATGACGATTGATTTGTCCGGCAAAAATTCGGCGCTTGTCAAGGCAAGTGAAGAAGCTTTAAAAGCGGCGATTGATACCGTTAAAGCCGGCGTGACAACGAACCAAATCGGCGGCGCGATTGAAGATACAATAACAGCGCTTGGATTTCAGCCGATTCGAAACTTGATGGGGCACGGCCTTTCTCAGTACACGGCGCATGCGGAACCTTCCATTCCGAACTGCCGGTTCCAACGCGATGTTATTTTGAATGCCGGCGACACAATCGCTATTGAACCGTTTGCGACGGACGGTTTGGGTTATGTGGATAACGGGAGCATTAAAGAAATCTATTCCCGAATTTCCAAAAAACAAACTCGGCTTCCAATGGTCCGAAAAGTTTTGGATCAAATCGACGCTTATAACGGACTTCCGTTTGCGAAAAGATGGATTTCCGGTGAAAAATTGGATTTTGCGCTCAACCAATTGGAACGCGACGGAATCATTACCAGCTATCCGGTATTGGTTGAAGTTTCCGGCGGATTGGTTTCCCAAGCGGAACACACATTAATCATTACGGAAGACGGGTGTGAAGTCACGACAAGGGAATTGAACGGCGATTATTGATTTGTTTGATTTTCATTTATAGAGGTGGTTTTTATGGTTTTTGTTTCGTCCCGAATTGTTTTTGGAGAAAATGCATTTACTGAAAAATTGGTTGTCGAAGACCGCGAATTTGAAGGCTTTTCGATTGCGGTTGATGTAGCGCCGTTTCTGCTCATTCGTTCCAAAGAAGGATGCATGCTTGGATGCGGTTTTTTGGACATTGAGGCGGCGGATGCGCTCAATTCCTGCGCCGTCAAAGTTAAAGGTGTGAAGACTTTTGACGATATGATGACGGCAAAGGTTGTCGAGGTCAGCAAGGCGGCCAAAAAGAAAGGAATCAATGTCGGGATGACCGGAAAGGCAGCATTGCTCAGGTTCTGAACGAAAAATCAAAATTAAAGTAAAACCAAAAAAATCAAAAAATCAAAGGATTCAGAAAGAGTTCAAAAAGGATTCAAAATGCCGTTTTCAGATGCTGTTTCTTTTCGCAATGGTTTTGTTTTTTTAGACATTGAGGTGACGCCCGGTTCTAAAATTGTTCAAGTTCCGAGCGGTTATAACGAATGGCGAAAACGCATCGAAGTGAAATTGTCGGAAAACGCTCAAAAAGGAAAAGCAAACGAACAACTTCTTTTGGAAATTGCCAATCTTTTTGATATTTCCCGCACGCAAGTTGTTTTGGAAAACGGCGCGACCAATTCTAAAAAAACGATTCGTTTGGAAGGCATTTCCGATGAAGTGGTTTGTCAGATTTTAGAAAAATCATTGAAAACAGTGTCCGGAAAAAACTGAATTTAAAAATTGTTTTTTAAACAGGTTGTATTTAAAATAAATTCAAATGTGAACCGTTTCCATTTTGGAAACAGTTTCCTCCGGTTTTAATTTTCTTTTCTTCAAGTCTCTTCTCATTTGTTTATCAAAAATCAAATAGTTCAAATATAAATGGTTTCTTATTTGTTTTTCATGCAAGCAAACATTGGCGGGATTGTTCCGCTTTCGACGGTGGATTGGCACGGTCGTTCTTCAATTGTTCTTTTTTTCAACGGTTGCCCGTTTCGCTGTCCTTATTGTCACAATTTTGATTTGATTGACCGGAAAAATCCGGTCGACTTGGATTTAATTCAAAAAAGAATTTCCGAATCCAAACCTTTCATTTCAGCGGTTGTTTTTTTGGGCGGCGAGCCGCTCATGCAAGTCAAAGAAGTGTCGGAAATCGCCAAAATCGCCAAAGAGAAAGGTCTTTTGGTGGGCGTTCACACAAACGGTTATTTTCCGGATGCGGTTTCGTCGCTCATTGACAACGGCCTCGCGGATAAATTTTTTGTGGATATAAAAGCGCCGTTTGAGCCGGATTTTTATTTAAAAGTCACCGGTACGGACGCAAATGAAAAATTCGGTGAAAAAATGATTGAAAATATTCAGCAATCGCTCAAAACGATTGATGCATCAGATGCCGAATTGGAAGTTAAGACAACGGTTTTTCCGAATTTTATCGGAAGCGAAGAAGATATTTTAAAAATTGCGGGTTGGCTTGACAAGAACATCAGTCATAAGAGAAAGTTGGTTTACGTTCTTCAGCAAGGGAACGGCAGGAACGCGCCGGATCCGGTTTTGAAAAACACGCGATTTTTTGAACCGAGAGAAATGGACCAATTGGCAAAGTCAGCGGGGTCCGTTTTAAAAAATATTCCGATTTTGACGCGGACGGAAGAAGAAGGCCAAAAAGAATTTTGTTTTAAGTCAAGTTGATTTCGGGTTGATTCAGGTTGATTCAGATTGATTTCAAGTTAAATCTTTTCTTAAATTAAAAAGTTTAGGAATATAATCCCTCGTTGAATTAAATTTTTAATATTGATATCCCTTGAATCCGATTTTAAAATATATTGCTAATATTTTAAAATCATTTTTATATTTGAAATCGACCGCCATTTCTGATGGAAAATCGATATTAGGAGAAGAGTTCAATCCGGTTTGCAGTTTAAAAAAAGGATATATACCATTAGTCCTTTTTATGTTTTGTTATCCCGTCAAAACGAATCATATGTTCATCCTTTCAAAAATAAAGCAGTTTGATACCTCAACTGTCAAAAACGGATCAAAAAACGAAATCAAAAACGGAAAAAACTTGAAAGGTTTTTGGATGTATGGAAAAACGAGTAGCCTATACCTGAAAAAAAATCTCAAAGTGTCATCTTTGGGGACTTCAAAACGAATATAACAAATAACCGAACAACCTTAACGAAAACGAAGCAAAAACGAAACCATAAAAACGAAAATGAATCGGCAAAAATCCATGATATGGAGTATAGGAAAACTTTGCCGTCATTTATCCGGGAAACAAAATAAATTTGTTCGATTTCGGTCCGAAAAATATCCACCAAAAAGAGAACAGCCGAAAGATAGATCAAAAGATTTAAAAGAACAAATTTGAACATGATGGTTGTGCCGTTTATCGAATTTCGATATTTCGGCACAAACATGCTCCATCAGAAAATTAATAGAGCGCTTCAACGTGATCATGATCAATGCGCTATCTCTTGAATTTAAATTTTATTCCGATTTTTCGGAACGCAATATATAAATAAAATAAAGAAATATGTAAACCGTTCCTTAAAATTATGTTTACAAATCATTTGCGCATACTTTAATTGCTTATTGTGCTTTTGCGCGTTTTTATAACATCCGGTGGCTGGTGATCGCATGAAATCCCCTCTTCAAGATTCCAATGTTCGAAAAGTCACCGAAAAAGACATCATCCATATTTTTTCGGAAGTTTTTCATTTTTCAAAAAAGCCGGTTTTATCCGGTTCCGAATTTGATGATTGCGCCGCGATTGATTTGAATTTTTTTGTTTCGGCAAGTGCCGGTTCCGAACCAAGCGCTGATGCATCGGCCCATTCCGCTTCTCTTCTTTTCAGCACCGACACCGTTCACCGGAAAACAGATTTTCCGCCATCAATGTCGCCTTGGCAAATCGGATGGATGTCGGCAGCCGTTAATTTAAGTGATATCGCGGCCATGGGTGGAAAACCGGTTGCTTTTTTAGCGGCCATAGGTCTTCCGGCTGATTTTTCTTTGGACGACACCCGCGAACTTGCGCTTGGCATTCATGACTGTGTTTCCTTATTCGGTGCTGAAGTGATTGGCGGCGACACGGAATTTCATGACGAACTGACGATTACCGGAACGGTTATCGGTGTTTCCGGGAACAAAAATATCATTTACAGAAAAAACGCGAAGCCCGGCGATTTGCTTTGTGTCACGGGTTTTGCCGGCTCCGCCGGTGTTGCGCTTGACATTCTTTTAAATGACCCGGCCTTTCAAGCCGCCGGCGTTGACATAAACAGCGCACCCCCTTCCTTTTTAAAGAATTTGACGGAACCGTATCCGCGCGTTTTTGAAGGACTCGCGCTTTCTAAAACCGGTGCCGTCACGTCCATGATGGACACAAGCGATGGTCTTGCGGTCTCTGTTTATGAACTTGCGGAAATGTCGAATGTCGGTTTTATTATAGATGCCGAAAAGATTCCGACTGAAGAAGAAGCTTTTCGCATTTTGTCCCGCGTTTGTCCGGATTCGAGTTCGGCAAAAGAAGTTCTTCTTCAAAAAGCGCTCTATACGGGCGGCGACTATGAACTCTTGTTTACGATTTCTCCCAATCAATTAAAGCTCGTCGAAGACGTTTTTGAAAAATTAAACGCCGCCGGCAAATCAAAGTCCGGTCTTTCGTTTAAATCAGGATACGTGTCCCGGTTTTCCGTCATCGGGCAAGCGATCGGAGAAAAAACCGTTTATTTGAGAACAAATTTGGAAAATTCAATGCAGCTAAAACCTCTTTTGAAAAAAGGGTACGACCAATTTGACAAATGAAAGAATCTTTTATCAAAAATTTGTATTAATTTCAAAAATGAGAAGTTTAAATAGTAATGAATGAAATACTCACATTTATAAGTGGTCAGAAATTCAATTTTTGTCACCATTATTTAAATTTTATTAAAGATATATATAGTTCAATATATAAAATACAGAGGTCTGTAAAAAATGTGTTAAATTTAATAAAACGGAGGGAACGATAATGAACAAAATGATATTTAAAATACTGATTGCGCTTTTAGTCCTGTTTGCGATGGCAAGCGTGGCGAGTGCTGCAGCACCAGTCATAACGTTAGGCGGCGTTAATAACGCTGGTACTGACATTACTTGGAAATGGACTGGTACAGCTGGGGAAATATACGATGTAATTATTTCTGCCGGAGTTTCTCCGGTTGGTACTGGCACGGGAGTAGAGGGTTCAACCGCAGGTGAATTTTCTTATACATTCTCTGGTGCAACCGTTGGCACGGATTACACTATCAATGTTACGAGTCGAAGTGTACCCGCAGATACAACTGAGAAAACAAACAAAATCTTAAATATTGACGATATTACAAGTTTTAAATCAACGAACAGCACCACAACAGATTTTGAAATTACATGGACCGGTTCAGGAAATCTTCAAACGTGTGTTGGAGATTTAAGTGGAGCAACTTGGACGTCACAGGGTTCTACCCCCGGTTCTTTCACAATTGCTGGAAATAATGCCAGTGATAATATCATTAACTACCGCTTGAATGATAGTGAAAATTTGAGTGCTGTGAAGAATATTACTTTCAAGAAGATCACAATTACCGACCCTACAAACAAAGGAACAGATTTTATTGAATGGAATTTTACGACAATTTCGGATTGGGGCAGCGTTGATTATAAATTAAATAACACAACAGCTGAAGTAACAAATGGTTCGAACGATTCCGGTAAAATTAATGCGACTGGTTTGACAACGAGTCAAACTTACACCATTAGTATCCGTGGAAATAATTCGACAATTGGTTATGGCTTGTGGACATCAAATGGTCCAGTTTCTCTTACAGCCACTCAACTTTTCCCATCTGACGGCGCCGGAACAACAAACTTTAACGGAGCCGGCAATCCATCCGATATCACAACTGAGGTCGGTAAAGAACTTGTCGTGAATGCAACCACCGTGGTGAACTGTAGCTTTGTTTGGACGTTAAATAATTCCAGCAATCCGAGCATTAAAACAGAAAGCAATGCAACAGATAACAAAACCGATGCATTCAAATGGACGCCAACAGCAACCGGAGACTACAAATTGAAGCTGGTTGTGACGGAAAAAGCAAACTCTTCCAATACCAAAGAATTGGTTTGGAACATTAAAGTCACCGAAAAATCCACCGGAAACCGTGTTTGGTCTGATGGAATGCCGACGACTTACACTTGGGATGCCCGCAGTTTCTCCGGTTTCTATTATAACTTGGACACCGGCGAAGGCAACGAAAGCATGACGATTTCCAACATCGGACGTTCGATCAGCAAAGGTGACATCAAATACGTTACAACACCGTCAACGACAGATTATGCCTATTCAAAATGGGGTAATTACAGCGTTGTCGGATTCATGGGTGACAAATACTTTGCCGGATATGACAGCAACAACACCATGATGAAGGACGGAAACTTGTCAAAAGTGCTGACGGATTCCGACCAAAAAACCAACGCCAACATGGGACAATATATCGCTCTTGAAGAGGGATATTCTTTAAAAGTGGATCAAATTGACCTGAAAGGAGATAAAGTCCGTTTGGTTCTTGAAAAGAACGGAAAAGAAGTGGACTCCGGTTTTGGTTCATCAAACGGCACCGTGGCTTTTAACAAATCGTTCAGCAACAAAAATTACACCATTGTTCAGGTTCACATCGGCTCTGTTTTCCAAGGAACGGAAAGCTCCATTGTGACGATCGACGGTCTTTTCCAGATTTCAGATAGTTTAACCAAGCTTGAAAGCGGAACCAAGATTGACAAAATGGAAATTTCAAGCGTCAGCTCTTCTCAAATCGAAATGACCAATCACGAAAGCGTCAGTTTGAGTTCCGGCAGCAACGTGACGTTGATGGGAAAGATGAAAATCGAAGTGGCCGACAGCGGCACACTCCGGTTCGCGCCGTACATCGAATACACCGACCCCGGAAAATATGAAGTTCGCGGGACGGTTTCCGATTTCAATAATTCCGGTTACATCGTCAGCAAATGGACGCCTCAAAACTTTGAAGGATTCTTCTATGACATCGATGATGACAATTTCAATACCGAGTCCATCAGCGTGGCAACGGATTTGAACAGCACCAGAACCATCGCCAAAGGAGATTTGGTTTACAACTCAACCGTGGTCACGACCGATTACAATTATTCCTCTTGGGGAAAATATGATGTCGTCGGATTCATGGGCGATAAATATTTTGCCGGCTACAACAGCAGCAAGAGCATGCTCAAAGACGGTTATTTGTCAAAGGTGCTTGTGGATAACGATGACAAAAGAAACGCCAACATGGGACAATATATCGCTCTTGAAGAAGGATATTCTTTAAAAGTGAGTCAGATTGACCTCAACGGTAACAGCGTTCAGTTGATTCTTGAAAAGAACGGAAAGGAAGTGGATTCAAACATTACCCGTTCCGGAAATGACGCGACTTTCGAGAAGAAAATCGGAAACGAAAACTATACCATCGTTAAAGTACACGTCGATTCCGTTTTCCAGGGAACCGAAAGCAGTATCGTCAGCATCCGCGGTCTCTTCCAAATTTCAGATTCCCCGATGAAACTTGATGACAGCGCTCGGTACGGTAAAATGGAAGTGTCTTCTCACTCCTCAACAGGCATTGAGCTGAGAAATCAGGATACTGTCGGCCTTTCTTCCGGAAACACTGTTGATTTCCTGACCGTCGGCAACACCACCATGTCTTTCAAAGTCGGCGACAACTCCACACTGAGATATGCGCCGATTGTGATTCGTGAAATCGGATCCAATTCTTCTTTGGAAGTCAAGGCGTCGCCGAATCCGGTTACTGTCGGTAAAGCCGTGAACATTACGGTTTCCGACCGCGGAACAACGCTTGAAGGTGCCACCGTGATTGCCAACGGAAGCACAATTGGCACAACCAATTCTTCCGGCATGATTTCCTACACGCCAAACAGCGTCGGAACCATCAAAATCACGGCAACGAAAGCCGGTTATGTTGACGGAAGCGCGTCATTGACCGTGCAGGCCGAAGCCAAAAACATGTCCATGTCGATTTCTCCGGATGAAGTTTATCCGGGAGCAGCGGCAACGATCCGTGTTTATGATTCTCTTTCCGGGTCCAATATTTCGGGTGCCAAAATCTATGTCGGCAGCGATAATGTTGGAACAACAGATTCCGGCGGACAGTTCAATTACACGTTCAACAACAGCGGAACCTACACCGTTCTGGCCAACGCCACGGATTATCTCAACACAACCAAGACGGTGAGCGTGGTTTCCAAAGTGAATTTCGTGTTCTCGAATTTCTCGTTAAGCCCTGAAAATTTGAGCGCCGGAAAAACCACGAAATTGTCGTTTAACATCACCAACAACGGAATCGAAAGCGGCTCTCACACCGTGACGCTTCAGTTGGTGGATTCCACCGGAAATGTCGTTGACGAAGATTCAAAAACAGTCAGCTTGGACGTTGGAAAATCCAAGGACGTTACATTGTCCGTGAAACCCAAAACGGAAGGAACTTACACCTTGGTTCTGAAAGAAGACAATAATGTTGTCAGCAATCTCCCGTCCAATATGGGAACCATCTCAGTCGGACCGTCCAGCGGTCTTTCAACGGCGGTTTACGCGGTGATTGCGGTTGTCGGCATCATCGTCTTGGCAATTCTCGGCTACCTCGGCTATCTTTTCGGCGTGAAAGGCGCAACGAGAAGCAACTATAAAGATGTCAGCCGGCAAGTGACCAGTGACTTGAAGGGTAAATTCAAAAGAAACAAATGAATCGAATGAAAAAATAAAAAAATAAAGTGAAAGAGTTTGCCGCTTTGGCAGACTCTTTTTTTTGTTTTTAATTCTGATTTTTGGATAAATTTGTTTTTAATTTTGTTTTTAATTTTGATTTTAATTTTGATTTTAATTTTGATTTTAATTTTTTGCACAAATCTATTTTTTATTTGTTTTATGCATTTATTTGCTTTCGTTTTTTTAATTTTGATTTTATTTCGTTTCTGTTAGCGTCCGATTTTTTTTGTCGCGATTTCAATCGCTTCCGTAATGCTTTCTTTGGGCATGATCGTTGTAACCGGAATCGACACGATTTTTTCCACCGTATGGCTGACAATCGGGGCGCAAACCAATGCTTTTGCGCCGTCGCGTTCGGCTTTGACGGAGACGATAATCGCTTCTTCGATGGAATTGGCCGAATATTCCTTTATTGTAATCAGGCGGCCGCCGATTTTTCTTTTGGTTTCGGTGATGGTATCAAGAACCATTCGGGCCGCAATCACGGCAATAAATTCTTCCGTTGGTGTTTCATGTTTTTTGACGGTATCGACAATTTGGCGCAACGTTTTAATGTTTGGGGCACGGTTGCCGGATAGTATTTTGTAAAGCGTGCTGTGCGGAATGCCGGCTTCTTTTGAAAAATCGACGGCGTTCATATTCAAGTCTTCTTTAATCACGCGGTGCAATACCATTTGGAATTTTTCATCCGATTCAAAAGCGGCTTTCATCAAGCGGTCGGACATGCTCATAGGGGGTCAACTCTCCGGGGGTCAATCAATTAATCAGATTAATGGACACAATGGACAATCTTTCAAAAAATCCGTTTTCATAAATATATCTTTCCGTTTTTTACAATATAATTTCCTTTTTGTCCCGATAAGGATATTATTTTTCTAAAATCGGATAGTTTTTTATATTCACTTTCAGAAATGAAGGATTTGTGTTTGGTCCGAGATTTTGTCAACAAGTCTCTCCGGCACGGTTTTAATTTATTGCGTTTCAATTGAAAATTGTTAACGTCGATTGAAACAGTTGTTTGATTAAACGTTTCAATTCCATTTGATTTTTATAAATCGTTTCCTATATTGGGAATGTACGTCAATTTCATCCGGTTCAGCCAAATGCAAACTTTACGGAAATGGTTGAACCGGCCGACAAATCACAGAGTGAGGTTAAATCATGAAAAAAGTATTATCCGTTCTTCTTATTGCGCTTTTAGCTGCAACTGTCGCGCTTTCCGGCTGTGTCGGCAATGACAGCGGAAAAAGCACAAATGTCACAATCGGCTACCAGCCGAGCACACACCAAATGGCCTACACGTCCGCCGAATCTTTGGGCTGGTGGACATCCAATTTGACAGAATTAAATGTCACCGCCGTCGGCAACAAATCCTTCCCGAGCGGTCCGTCCGAAGCGGTTGCTTTATCTTCAAATGCCATTCAGGTGGCTTATATCGGCGCCGCCCCGGTGATTCCGGCTGTTGCGCAGAACAACGCCGATTTGAAAATCGTCGCTGCCGTTCAAATTAACGGTTCTTCTTTGGTTGTTCCGGTGAACGCGACTTACAACGGTCCGCAGGATCTGGTCGGTAAAAAAATCGCGACCTTCCCGCCGGGATCTATCCAAGACACTCTTTTAAAAGCATGGCTTTTGGAAAACGGTGTCAATTTGAGTCAAGTTGAAATTAAGGGAATGGATGGCGGAGAAGCGCAAACGGCTCTTGCATCCGGATCGGTTGATGCTGTCTTTTTGCCCCACCCGACTCCTTCCGTTATTGAACAAAACGGCATTGGTAAAATTGTTTACAACTCCGGTCAAATGGAAGCCAACCACGCCTGCTGCGTGATTGCTGTCAGCCAGAAATTCATTGACGAGCACCCGGATATTGTGAAAGAAATCGTTCGCGTTCACATTGACGCCACCGAATACACCAACCAAAACCCGGAACAAGCCGCTGAATATTATGCCAAAATGACCGGCGTTTCCAAGGATGTCGTGCTGGCCTCCATCAATGAATGGGATGGGCAATGGGTTTCCGACCCGCACATGATTGAGGATTATGTTGTCTCTTACTCTCAATCCCAGTACGAGCAAGGATTAATTCCGAGATCGTTGACGGCAGAAGACCTCTTTGACACCAGTTTCTACGATGAAATCATGGCCGAAAGAAACGCTTAATCTTAATTTTTCAAAAGCAGCTTTAAAAATAATATGTAAGTAAATCTTCGGATTTACTTTTCTTTTTTATTTTTGTAATTCCATCAAATAGATACAATTTTTTTAATTTCATCAAAAGTCACACAATTTTTATAATTCCATCAGCAGGAAATCGCGCAAATAAATGTGCCGGATTCCTTCCCGCGTATTTCCGGAAAATTCGTCCATGGAAACAACAATTTTCGGATAATTGTCTTTGATTTTTTCTAAATTACCAAATTCGCGATCAATTGTTGTCTGTTCGGACAGCAGGTAGCAAGTCTGCACATAAATGGTTTCGTTTTTCTTTTTGGCAACGAAATCAATTTCATTTTGTCCGAGTTGTCCGACCTTCACGTCATAATTGTTGTACAGCAAATGGTTGTGGACAACGTTTTCAATCAGTTTTCCGATGTCTTCTTGCCGGTAGCCGACGATGGCATTTCGAAGTCCTAAATCTTCAAAGTAGAACTTTTCACCGATTTCGAATATTTTTTTTCCGACAATGTCCGTCCGTTTGACCTTATGAATCAAATAAGCGTTTGCCAAATGGCTGATATATGTGATGATTTGAGATGGAACAATGCTTGTTCGTTGTGATTTCAAGTAATCGCTGATTTTTTTTGCGGAAAAGAGTTGCCCGATATTATCCGCCAAAAAGAGGACCAAATTTTCCAAAAAAACAGTGTTTCGAACCTCGCTTCTCATAAAAACATCACGGTAAATCACCGTATTGTAAACGCCTTTGAGATAATCGTAGACAATTTCATCCTCTAATTCCAAGTGTTTCAGATAAGGAAGTCCGCCGTATTTGATATATTTCATCAAAGACTCGTTTGTATTTTCCAGTTTGTGAAATGTGAGAAATTCAGCGTAGGACAAACTGTAAATCGGAATTTCAACGTACCGACCGCTTAAAAATGTTGCCAGTTCTCCGGACAATACCGCAGCGTTGCTTCCGGTACAATACAAGTCATATTCGGGATCCAAAAGAAAGCTTCTCATTGCTTTTTCAAACTCTTTGATTTCTTGGATCTCATCGATAAATACATAATTTTTGACATTTTTTTGCGTATGAGATAAAACATAATCATGGAGGTCGGATGCGTTTTTGATATGGTCGAATTTCATATCTTCTTTGTTGATGTAAAGGATATGCGCATCGGGGTCTTTTTCAGCAATCTCGGCAGCGATTTGTTTTAAAATATAACTTTTACCGACGCGCCGCTGCCCGGTTAACACTTTAATCAGTTGCTTATCGACAAACGGCCGGATTTTATTTTGATATCGGTTTCGAGCGATCAGTTCATCTTCCATTTTCCGTCTCCGCTTTTAATGATGATTTTTCATTTTATGTTTATGTTTTGTATATATGCTAAACAATGTTGTTTAAATAAAAAGTTTTGCATATATGCTATGAAATCAATTAAAATTTCATTTTCTTATCATATATACTAAACTTATTGTAATTATTCTATTTTCTGAGCATATATGCTAAATAGAATCAAAAAACTCCGGCAAAGAGATACTCGGAAAAATAAAATAAAAAATAAAAAAAGTGAAAAAAAGATTTAAAAGAAAAATGAAAAAAAGAGAAAACAACGTGAAGTTGTTTTCAGAACGTATCAAGTTCGCCCTTGGCTACCATTTCCGTAATTCTTCGGGTGTTGGCAAGCCACTCGTCCACAATTCCTTCAGCTTCCTTTCGGACGGAATCAAACTTGGCGCCCGGCTTGGTGACAATTTGAGCGCTTGCGATGAGCGGTTGATCAATCGGGTGTCCGATTTGAGACAACAATTTGACGTAAACGTCATCTACGTCATCTAACTCGACCGCGATTTGGCGGGCAATTTGCGTCGCTAAAAGATTGTAGATCTTACCGATGTGGTTGATCGGGTTTTTACCGCTGGTGGCTTCCATGCTCATCGGGCGGTTTGGTGTTATGAGACCGTTTGAACGATTTCCGCGGCCGACGGACCCATCGTCGCCCATTTCGGCGGACGTGCCGGTAACGGTCAAAAAAACGGATTCCTTTTCGATTTCATCTGCCGTGTTTATCATCACGTCAACGTTTCTGTCGGTGTATTTCGGAACCAAATCCAGCACATAATCTTTCATTTCATCAATACAATTGACATAAGCGCCGATATCATCAACATATTTTCCGACAAGGCCGCTGCAAATGGTCAGCGTGATATCGTCGCCGTTTCGAAGACCCATAACTTTCATGTCTTCGCCGACGTATTTATTTCCTTTCTTTTTCTTAAAATCTTCAATCAAAGACCGCTCGGTATTGTAAACGATTTGTTCCAGTTCGGAAAAAGGAGCGTGACCGACTCCGAAAGACGTGTCGTTGGCCACCGGCATTTTTCCGTCCCGCCCGAACACATGCGTCAAATCCGACGACCCGCGTCCGAATTTGCAGTCTAAAATGACATCAGAGTCAACATCCAAGCTCGGAAGCGTATTTTTCAAGTAGTTGCGGGCGGTTTTTAAAGCGATGGTGTCGGTCGGAATATCAATTCCTTGAAAATCTTTCGTCGCGCGGCCCACCAATAAAATGTAAATCGGTTGAATGACTTGGCCGCCTCCGAATTTTGGGATAGATCGTCCGGCAACAATTTGAGTTTCATCGGTGTTGTGGTGCAAAACGCCGCCGCATTTATCAATATATTCTTTACACAAGGCGCGGCTGACTGATTCCGCAAGACCGTCCGCAATGCTGTCGGGATGTCCGACTCCTTTTCGTTCAACCAGTTCAATTTGTTGTTTTTCAATCGGTGTCGCCATGTAAGGCTCCACACAAATATTTCTCGGCATTAGACCCCTCTGTGTTTTCATTCGTTCTTGTTTTTAATGTCGTTCGTTATTCAATTCTGATTTCGTTTATTTTTTAATTTATTTTTTAATTTATTTTTTAATTTATTTTTTAGTCTTACTTTTTCGTTTTATTTTGGAAAGTAAACAAGGAATAGCCAGTATGTTTCAATACTATATATTGTTTACATATGAATATAACTTGCAGTAATTAAGTTTTATAAAGTTGAGTTGTTTATAAATTCGGTCAATTTGTTTTTGATAAAAGAATCATTAAGTTTTTAATGAAAAACGGATTGTATTTCTCATTCTTTGAATTGTCACTTATTGTTTATTCTGTTACCCGTTATTTATTCGAAAGGAAAATCAAAATGATTCGTATTGCTATTCCCAACAAAGGCCGTTTGCACGAGCCGACTCTCGCGGTTTTTAAAGACGCGGGACTTCCGGTTTACGGCGGCGGCAATGAAAGCCGTCAATTAATCGCTAAAACATCGGATCCGGACATCACTTTTATTTTCGCGCGCGCGGCGGATATTCCGCTTTATGTTGAAGAAGGAACAGCCGATTTGGGAATTACCGGTCTTGATTTGGTGGTTGAACGCGGTGCCGACATCGAATGTTTAACGGATTTGAAATACGGCAGTTCCCGCCTGGTTTTGGCAGTTCCGGAATCTTCTCCGGTGGCGGCAGTTGAAGATTTAAAAGGAAAACGCATCGCGACCGAGTTTCCTGAAATTACCAAACGCTTCTTCAAGGAAAAAAATGTTGACGTTGAAGTGGTTCAAGTCAGCGGCGCCTGCGAGATGACGCCGCATATCGGTGTTGCGGACGCGATTGTGGACATCACAAGTTCCGGAACGACCATGATGATTAACAAGTTGCGGCCGGTCTCCCAGGTGTTTGAATCCAAAGTTTATCTGATCGCGAACAAAGAAAGTTTGAAACAAAAAGACAAGCTTTCGGACGTTAAAACGGCGATTGAGAGCGTTCTTTTGGCGAAGACAAAGCGTTACATTATGATGAACGTGCCGGCGTCGCATCTTAAAGATGTTGAAAAAATTATTCCGGGACTCAACGGCCCGACCATCATGGAAGTTGAAGCGTCCGAGCCGACTTTTGCCGTTCATGCGGTCGTCGAAGCCGATCAAATTTTTGTCCTCATTCGGAAGTTAAAAATCGTCGGCGCGCGCGACATTTTGGTTTTGCCGATCGAACGTCTGATTCCTTAAGGTGCTGTCATGGCTGATTTTGAAATCATTCCGGCCGTTGACATGAAAAACGGAAAATGCGTTCAGCTGGTTCAAGGTGTTCCCGGAAGCGAAATGGTTTCCCTTGACGATCCGGCGGCGGTTGCCGTCTCTTGGGTGAATAAAGGCGCGAAAACGCTTCATTTGGTGGATCTGGACGGCGCTTTTGAAGGCAAACGGCGCAACGGTCCGATTATCGAAGATATTATTTCCCGGGCAAAACCGCTTGGCGTTCAGATTCAAATCGGCGGCGGAATCCGTTCTTTCGAAGACGCGAGCCGTTTGCTCTCTCTGGGTGCTGACCGTGTTATTTTAAGCACGGTCGCCATGAAAAATCCGAAGATCGTTCAAGAGGTGTCGGACAGTTTCGGGAAAAAATCGGTGGTCGTTGGCCTTGACTCTAAAAACGGCTATGTGGCGATTGAAGGTTGGACGGAAATTTCCAAAGAAAAAGCGGTTGATGTCGGAAAAAAGTTTGAGAACCTCGGCGCCGGTTACATTTTGTTTACCAATATCGATTCGGAAGGGCTTTTAAAAGGCGTTGACACGAATCCGACGAAAGAGTTGGTCGAATCGGTCAATATTCCGGTGATTGCGTCGGGCGGCGTCACAACCATTGACGATTTATTTAAATTGAGAACGATCGGTGCTTTTGGCGCCGTGGTCGGAAGCGCGCTTTACACGAACAAATTTACGCTTGAAGATGCAATTTCAGCTTTAAAGTCAATTGTTTAATACTTTGAATGTCATGTTTAAATTATTAAATCTCAAGGAATAATTATGGCACCAAAAGCAAGAAAAGCGTCTTTTTCCCGAAAAACGAAAGAGACCGACATTACGATTGACATTAATTTGGATGGGACCGGCGTATCGTCCGTTCAGACCGGTATCGGTTTTTTTGACCACATGCTGGACGCGTTTTCCCGTCACTCCGGTTACGATTTGACAGTAAAAGCCTCGGGAGATTTGCACGTCGACGGCCACCATTTGGTGGAAGATACCGGCATCGTTCTCGGAAAAGTGATGGCAGAGGCGCTTGGCGACAAGCGCGGAATTGCGCGTTTTGGCGAAGCCCGGATTCCGATGGATGAGTCTTTGGCCGAAGTGGCGCTTGACATCGGTGGCCGCGGATTTTTGGTTTTTAAAGCCGACTTTTTCGCCCCGTCCGTCGGTGATTACAGCACACAGATGACGAAACATTTCTTCGAATCATTTGCCATGTCGTCCGGTATCAATCTTAATATGAAAGCGGAAGGCGATAACGATCATCACAAAATTGAGGCGCTTTTTAAAGCGTTCGCGTACGCCATGAAACGCGCAACTATCATTGAAAGTGATTCGATTAAAAGTACGAAAGGCGTTCTTTAATCTTTTTTTATTTTTTGTTTTTCTTTTTTGGCGGGCGGCCGGCGCGCGCGTTATGGCGACACATTTCTTTTGGATTTCAAAACCATTTGCGGTTCCATTTTTGAATCAGGAAGACTTTGGCAGTTTTTTTGAATCAGTAAAGCACTTGGCAGTTTTTTTTGAATCAAGCAAACCACCCCGAAAAATCAAACGCTTTGCGTTTGATTTTTTCGGATTTCATGAAATGACAGAATTGGAGTCGGTAGATGCAAACTGTAAAATAGAAACAGTGGGTGCAAACTGTAAAATAGAAACCGCAGGTGCAAACTGAAAGTAGAAACAGCAGGTGCAAACTGTAAAATAGAAACCGTCGGTACAAACTGAAAGTAGAAACCGGCAGATGCAAACTGAAAGTAGAAACAGCAGGTGCAAACTGAAAGTAGAAACAGCAGGTGCAAACTGTAAAATAGAAACCGTCGGTACAAACTGAAAGTAGAAACTGGCAGATGCAATTTAAAAATTAAATATTCACCAATACATTGGTGAAAATCCATGTCAGAATCCACATGGAAATTCCGAAAGTCAACGGAATGGTCAGGTTGTCGTCCGCTTTCAATTGTTTGGTATAAATTTCAACAATCGCGGCGGCGACAATTGAAATAACAGACAAAATTATAAAAATCCGGCTTAAATCCAAGATAAAAGCATAAGCGATCAGAAATAATAAGGAAACTCCAATAAATCCGAGCGTTCCTTCAAGTGATTTTCCGTTTTTGAATTTGTGTTTTCCAAAACGTTTTCCGATCAAAGCGGCAAACGCGTCTCCGAAAATCAAAATGGTGATTCCAAGCATCGCGACTTCTTTTGAAAACAAAAGAACCGACAAAAAACAGCCGAGCAAAAACCAAACCGAACTCACATTTCCCGATTTTTCATTTTCGCGCAGCACCGGGGAAAAATATTTGATTTTAATGTCGTTGAGCGCCGGAAAGATCCGGCACAGCTGCTCGGCAATGACCAAGGCGATGAACAAAAAGCCGATGACTAAACATGCGGTTTCTTTGTTTGTCAAATATATGAAAATGACAAAAACAAAAGACGTCATATGCAGCAATTTTCTTTTAACTTCTTGCCGATAACTGAATTTTTTCTCCGGCGGCGTTTGGTCAGACATATTTTTTCCATTTTCTTTTCAATATATTATCTCATTTAAATTATAATTTTCATTATATGGAGGGCTTTTATCAAAATCTATATATTATTTTATAACGATTTTACGTTTTGTTTACATATTTATTTTTTCAGCAGATTCTGTTATGAAATATTGTAATATGTAATATAAATTATGCAATTTTGTAAATTTTTAAAATAATCAAAGTAAATGGAAACTGCATCATTATTGTCTGCTAACGTTTTTATGATTTGCTTTCAAGTTTAATAAATTTGTCACACTTGTTGCAGTTTCACGATTTGGTTATTCTAAAACGGCAAAAATGTTCATCCAAAACGGTTCTTCAAAAACGTTTTCGTTAATTCGTAGTATCGTTATTGTTAAATTTAATTTATATTCAGGTGAATTTCATGGATACAACTTTGATTATCGGTTTTGGAATAACACTGGCCGCTTACCTTGTTGTCTTGGTGGCGATTGGTTGGTATTTCAACAAGAAACAGAAAACTGTTGTTGACTTTTGGCTGGCCGGAAGAAAGCTTGGCGCTCTTCCGCTTGGCTTTGCGTCGGCAGCCTCTTGGATTACGGGCGGCGGTATTTTAGCCGTAACAGCCATGTACTTACTCGGCGGCCTTGGGTCCATTTGGACCTTCGCGGCGCCCAACGTCATTGCTCTCTTCTTAATCGGTCTTTTGGTCACGAAAATTAAGAGCTTGCCGGCGATTACGCAGCCCGAACTTCTTGAACAGAGATACGCCGGTTCCATTCGCGGTCCGGTTGCCGTCATCATCGCGATTGTGATGATTCTTTTCGCGGCCGCCGACATTTCCGGTCTGTCTCTCATCTTCGGTGTTTTCTTCGGCTTTGATCCTCTTTTTGCGGCGGTTCTCATTGCCGTTTCCGTTTCGGTCTATGTGTTGCTCGGCGGTCTTTCCGCTGTCGTTTGGACCGATGTGATTCAATATTTGATGCTTGCGGGAATTACCATTTTCCTTGCGATTGCGGTCATTTTTACGGCCAGCGGTGACAGCATGCTTTCCGTCAGCGATTTCATTACGACGTCCGCGCCGGCCGGTTGGTGGAATCCGTTTTCTATCGGCATTCCGATGATTTTGATTTTCTGTATCGCCATCATGCCGGGATGGGTTTCCGAACACGACCAATGGCAAAAAGTATGGGCTGCCCGTGACGAAAAATCCGCAAGAAACGGTTTCTTCTTCGGTTCATTTTTGATGCTTTTGATTTTCGGTATCTCTTGCTGTCTTTTGGGTCTTGGTCTCCGGGTTTTATATCCGGAAATCGCGGATATGGGTTCCGCTGAAGTCGCTCTTTTGAACTTCATTTCATCCCATTACGGCGCGCCGGTCATCATTGCCAGCGCTCTCGGTTTGACGGCCGCTGCCATGTCTTGTACGGACACGTTCTCCACCTCCGGCGGTTCCACCATTTCCCGCGACATCTACCAAAGATACATCAAACCGGACGCTACGATGAAGGATTTGAAAGTTGTCAACAGAATCGCCGTTTTGATTATTATCGTCGGTGCAACGATTGTTTCCTTCCTTCCGATTAACATCATTGAATTCATTCACATCGCAACTTACATCGCCAGCGCTGCGTATTTCTTCCCCTTGATGGGTGGACTTTACTGGAAGCGTGCGACGAAAGAAGGCGCTATGGCTTCTTTGATTGTCGGCGGCGTCTCTCAGATTGCCATGGTTGCGATTGACCTTTACATGGGGGCAACCAATGGTGTTTATTATTTGGAGACCATCAGCCCGGTTTTCACTGCTCACGGCGTGATTCTCGGTATGGCGCTCAGCGCGGTAGCGTTGGTCGTTGTTTCATTGATGACCAAAAAGTCTTCCGTGTACAATTTGGCGCCGTTTTTCCCGGACGAAGCCAAAGTTTTGGAACGCGATGAAGTAGATCACGTGAATGTCAATTCCGAAGAGTACAAAACCTATAAAAAGGCGCTCAAAATCGAAAAGACCGGCGAACGTGAAAGTTTCCATCTTGAATTGAAAGCATCCGCACCGCTCAACTGGGAACGTTTCACGGACGAGTTGGCAAAGTCCAGCGACGCCTGGATATCGACCGGCCGGCACACGATTTACCGCTTGACGCACGGCGACCTTTTGTCCTGCCCGACGCTTTCCCGCGGAAATAACGAACAAGAGATTTGGGTTGCGGCCGAACCGCGCCTGGAAGGGTCAAACATCGCTCAAGTGGAAGTTTTCCTGGCCTACAATGAAGTCGCGGCGCTTCTCAAATCCATGGGCATTTTGACCAATCTCATTGTGCCGGAAGCCAAAAAATAAAGCTAAGGTTTTAAAAAAGTTAAAAAAAAATAAGAGACCTTGTCTCTTATTTTTCTATTTTTATTTTTTATTTCTTTTGTTTTTGATTTCTTTGTTTTGATTCTTTTGTTTTTGATTTCTTTGTTTTGATTCTTTTGTTTTTGATTTCTTTGTTTTGATTCTTTTGTTTTTGATTTCTTTGTTTTGATTCTTTTGTTTTTGATTTCTTTGTTTTGATTCTTTTTTAAATGAACCGAAGAAGAAGCCGTTGGCGTTTCAATTTTTATTTTGAATTTTTAATTTGTTTTGTCATTTGGGAACGGCTGACAAAACGGATGTTGAAGCCATGCCGGTTTCTTTGAACCTGCGTTTGAGTTTTTGAATCACGAAGTTTCCGAAAGTGAAACTGACAACCATCATCAAAAAGTCGCCGACCAAAAGGCCGACCCAAATACCCACCAATCCGTGTCCAAAGGTAATGCTGAGCAGGTAGGCAAACGGCACTTCAAATCCGATGGTTCGAAGAAGCGTGAGGCAAAGCGACCACTTTCCCATCTTAAGTCCCTGGAGCATGGACGATGTTAACATACCGGCCGGGAAGAACAGGAACAAAAGGAACATATATCTCAAAAACTCCACGATGCTGTCATGCAAGTGAAGCGATTCTCCTGTCGCGAAAACAGCGGCAATCGGTTCGGCGAATATGAAGATTAAAACGGCGACAATAAGTTCAAGCGCCATGCCGAACATGATTGCGAAATAGTAAACGTCTTTGAGCTTTTTTATATCGTGTCCGCCGTAAGAAACGCCGGCCATTGTTGTCATTCCGGTGCTGAATCCAAGCATCGGCATAATTCCCATGGAAACAATACGCCATCCGGTTGTGTAAATAGCCGCACCGCTCGTTCCGCCGACATTGAGAACAATCGCGCTCAAAAAAATAGTTGAAATCGACATGGTCAGTTGAGAAATCATCACGGGGATTCCGACCGAGAAAATTTCTTTGACGATTCCTATATCGAATTTAAATTTGCGGAAGCTGATTGTGACATATGTTTTTCTCTCAATCAGCAGCCAGTACATCACCATCAGCATGGAAACGGCAAATGAAACAACGCTGGCGTAAGCGGCGCCGTTGACGCCGAGTCCGAGCCCCCAGTCGTAAATGAAAATCGGGTCCAGCACACAATTTAAAAGCGCACCGACAATCGTGGCGGCCATTGTTTTTTTGGAATTTCCTTCGCTGTTGAGAATGGAATTGCCGATGTTCAGCAAAAAAATGAAAATAACGCAGACAATGAAGATGTTGATATAACCGGCGGAGACATGGGCCAACGATTCGTCGGCGCCCATCAGTACGAAAATCGGTTCCATGATCGGGATTGCCAACCAGCAAACAAAACTGAGGATAACGGCCAGAACAATGGCGTGTGTGGCAAAGCTATCCGCTTTCTTTTTATTTTTGGCGCCGATCGATCGAGAAATCGCAGAGCCGGCACCAACACCGACGCCGGTCGCAAGCGCCATAAGCCCCAGGAAAAACGGAAACACCAATCCGACGGCAGCCAGCGCTTCTTCGCCGAGTCCGGCAACCCAGAACGTGTCTACCAAGTTGTAAACAGCTTGGAAAACAAGAGCGACCATGACGGGAATTGATATTTTAATCAAGGCTTTTTTCGGGTTTCCGAGAAGGTCGGCAACGCCTTTGGTCATTTTTTCCGTATCGGGTCCTTTCTCATCGGCATACCAATCGGAAGCCGGTTTTTCGGTATCTGCCGCTTTCCGATTTATTGCTGTTTGAGCCGTTTGGTCTTGAATGATTTGTTCCGCTTGGCGTTCCTCTTCCGTTTTCCTTTCTGCCTTCCTTTCCGATGTCTCTTCTGATATCTCTTTCGATACCTCTTTCGATGTCTCTTCCGATACCTCTTCCGATATTTTTTCCTGTTCTTCCTTTTCTGTCTCCGATTTCATAAAATAAGGCCTCGATTTTGAAAATGAGATTTTATTTAATTTTGCCTCTTCCTAGTAAGAAGATATATTTGTAGTTTGTTCATCTCATTTCATTTTTTTGGCAGGAGGTGCGGTGTTTGAAAATTTATGCTAAATTAACTCTTTATCCGATTTTGTTTTTGATTATTTTACTCGTTTCCGAAGATTTATATATCATGCCGATGTTTGGGAATGTTGCGATTTTGATTCAATTTGTTTCTTATTTTGATTCATTTTCGACACAATAACGCGCGAAGAAATGATTGTTGCGACGGGCGATGCCTGCTCTTTTCGAACATGACTTTTCGAAGTAGCGGTTATTCGGAGTTGACAAATATGGCAAAAATGCACACCAAAAGAAAAGGTCAAGCCGGCTCGAAAAAGCCGTTTAGAACCGAAGTCCCCGAATGGGTTAATGTATCGTCCGAAGATGCTGTCAAAGTCATTCTTGACTTATGGAAGCAAGGCGTTTCCACCAGTGAAATCGGCATGGTTTTAAGAGACCAATACGGTGTCGGCGATGTTAAACTCTTGACCGGCAAAAAAATCACTCAAATCCTCAAAGACAACCAAGTCAACCCGCACATTCCGGAAGATTTGACCAACCTCATTATAAAAGCCTTGGGCCTTCGCAAACACTTGTCCGCTAACAAAAAGGACCTTCACAACAAGAGATCCCTTCAATTGACGGAATCCAAGATCAGAAGACTTGTGAAATACTACCACAGCACAAAAGTTCTGCCGATGGACTGGGTTTACAAGCCGGAAACCGCAGAAGTTATGTTGACCCGGTAAGTTCCAAAATAAATATTTACAATTTCGGGAAACAAGTTTTGTTTCCCTTTTTTTATTTTCGAATTTACTTCTTCATATTTTTTATGTTCTGGCTTTTTTTCCTCTTTTTTAAAAATAAACGGCTGGTGCCGTTTGCTTGGCTCAAAAAGAAAAAGTGTCGCTATAACACGCGCGGCGCCGGCGGCCAACAAACAAACAAACAACAAAATAAACAACAAATGAACCAAAAAAGAAATCTAGTTATAGTTTCAAATCCTCCTTTAAATTTCCCGTCGGCGGCAAACAGGAGGAATAATTATCGAAAACTCAAAATCCATCGAAACTCAAGATCTGTTTGCAAATTGGAAACAAAAGGCGGCTCTTTTTTTCGGGAGTCAGGCGATTACGCTTTTTGGTTCGTCTCTTGTGATGTATGCGATTATTTGGCACATTACATTGACAACAGGGTCGGGCGTCATGACAACGATGATTATCCTTTGTTCTTTCGTTCCGCAGTTTTTGATTTCATTTTTTTCGGGCGTTTGGGCGGACAAATACAACCGGAAAATATTGATTATCATTGCCGACGGAGGCATTGCCTTGGCGACGCTGGCGTTGATTATCTATTTGACGGCCGGTCACATGTCTATTTCCGCGCTTTTGCTGATTGCCGCTGTCCGTTCTGTCGGCACAGGCATTCAAATGCCGGCCATGAACGCTTTAATTCCGCAGATCGTTCCGCCTGACCGTCTTGTTAAAATCAACGGCATCAACGGATCGCTTCAATCAATTGTCGGTCTCGCCGCGCCGGCGGTTGCCGGTGCCATCTTGATTTACGGTAAATTCTCCACGATCTTAATGATTGATGTCGTTACAGCCGCAATCGGTATTGTGATTCTTCTGTTGATTCCTATTTCAAAACATAAAAGAGCGCAGGAAACTGTTCAAATGAGTCATTTTGCGGATTTGAAAGAAGGATTCAAATACAGCCTGGATCACCCGTTTTTGAGGCCGCTTTTTACCATTTATGCGTTTTTCACGATTTTATGCGTTCCGGCCGCTTTTTTAAATATCCTGATGGTGACGCAGGTGTTTGGAGAAAACTATCTTTATTTAACGTTGAATGAAATGTCCTTTTTTATCGGAACTCTTTTCGGCGGCCTTCTCATCGGGGCATGGGGCGGCTTTAAAAATCGGGTTAAAACGATGATTTTCGGCTTGGCCGCGTTCGGTCTTTTTACGTTCTGTTTCGGCCTCACGCAAACCCTTTGGATTTATTTAATCTTGATGTTCATTGTCGGCTTAACGATGCCGCTTGTCAATTCACCGATTATGGGCATGATTCAGGAAAAAATAGAACCCGAGAAGCAGGGGCGCGTTTTTAGTTTGATTCAAATCATTTTCACGGCGTTGATGCCGCTTGCGATGCTGTTCTTCGGCCCGGCGGCCGACGTAATTCCCGTCCAAACCATGGTTCTCTACGGCGGAGTCCTCATTGTTATCATGTCGATTGCCATTTTTTTCAACAAAAAATTCTATCGTCAGGGTGAATTTTATCCGGCCGGCGGACATGAAGTCAAGGAATGATCTTTTCAATAAATTGATTAAATGAATTGATTAAAATGAATTGATTAAAATGAATTGATTAAATGAATTGATTAAATGAATTGATTTATGTACCGTCGAACGAATGCTTCATTTCTCGTTCAGGTTTCGGAAAATTATAGAAATAATTTTCCTTCCATAAATTTAAAAAATTATAAAAACTTTCTTCTGATCTCTATTTTTATTTCTTTTCAGTCGAAACAGTCCTTCACGATTAATCCTCTTTCTTCCATTGGAAATTAAAATTTTGTTCAAATCACATCTCTCTTTTTGAAATGAAGTTTTCCGACATCCTTTTTTTTGATATTTTAAATCACATTGAATCTATATTTCGGATTCCGTTCAAAAAAACCTATTTATTTAATTTGGCAACCGTTATTGTTTTTCCATTAGAACTAAAGGGGGGTTTTACCATAACCTTTATACACCTATACTTCTATTGGATTAATTCCAATTTCAATTCGAAATTCAACGGATTCAATCTTAAAAATTTGCCTTCCCTTTGTGCATTATTATTCATTTCTTTCCATTCACGGATTTTTCAGATTTTCAGATAAACCTCCCAAAGATGTCGCCACACCATCTTTTCAAAATGCTTTCCCATTGAAAACAATAATGGGTGCAATAAAAAAATCAAAACGGCGTTAAAATATCCGACATCAAAAATTAAAATCAAAAACAATTGACGTTCCTTTCGGTAAATTTCTTTATCATCTTTGTCACACTTATCGGCCGCTCCGTTTTTTCGGGCGTTTGCTTTCCTATACAGGAGATTAATAATTATGACCAGCTCCCTGAATCAATTATTTACCCGTCTGCTTGAAAGTGAATCCATTTTCAAGAACAAAGAAGTCCTCAGACATTCCTATACCCCTGATGTTTTGGTACACCGCGACACCCAAACCGAAGAATTGGCGACAATTCTGGTCTCGGCACTCCGGGGCGAAACGCCATCCAATATTCTTATTTACGGCAAAACCGGCACCGGAAAGACGGCGGTGACGCGTTACGTGGGAAAAGAACTCGAAAATATGAGCGAGCGCATGAACGTCAAATGCTCTGTCATTTACGTCAATTGCGAAGTAATCGACACGCAATACCGACTGCTTGCGAATTTGGCCCGCCATTTCGGGGAAGACATCCCAATGACAGGATGGCCGACCGATCAGGTTTTTCAAAAGTTCAAAGAAGCGCTCGATACTCAAGAGCAGGTTCTCATCGTGATTTTGGATGAAATCGACAAATTGGTGAAAAAAGGCGACGACGTTTTGTACAATCTTTCCCGCATGAATGCGAATCTCAAGCGCGCCAAAGTCAGTATCATTGGCGTGTCAAACGATTTAAAATTCACCGACTTTTTAGATCCGCGCGTTAAAAGTTCTCTCGGCGAAGAAGAAATCATTTACCCGCCTTATGACGCCGACCAAATCCGTGACATTTTGTACCAGCGGGCGGCGATTGCTTACAACGACAACGTTTTAGACGGGTCCGTGATTCCCTTATGCGCGGCGTTGGCTGCTCAGGAACATGGCGACGCCCGGCGCGCGCTTGATTTGCTGCGCGTGTCCGGCGAAATCGCGGAGCGCAAAGAAGAGCGAAAAGTCACCGAAAGCCATGTCCGAATCGCCCAGGATAAAATCGAAGTGGACCGGATTGTAGAAGTCGTCCGTACTCTTCCGACGCAATCCAAACTTGTTCTTTTCAGCATTGTGATGCTCAACCTCAGCGTCCAAAACCAAAATCAACTCGGGCAGCCGTCCACCATTACCACCGGTGAAGTGTACAACATTTACCGCAAAATGTGTAAATCGATTGATATGGACATTTTAACGCAGCGCCGCGTGACGGATCTCATGTCGGAACTCGATATGCTCGGCATCATTAACGCGATGGTCGTGAGCAAAGGCCGTTACGGCCGAACCAAAGAAATTTCGTTGTCCGTTCCGGTCAAAAACACGTACGATGTCCTCATTGAAGATTATAAATTAAACCCGCTTCAAGGATATAACGTCAAAGTCGGATATTTCTAAATTTCCGGCTTCTGTTTTTGTTTTTTTATTATTTTTTTCGGTTTGCTTTTCTTTTTTTGCGTCAGCGTCGACGCGCGCGTTATAGCAATCGTTTTTTTCAAAATCGTCAAAATCCGGGGTCGTTTTTAAAGCCGGTAAAAAAAGAAATGAAAAAATGAGAAAAACAAAAGAGGAAAGAAAAAATCATTTCTCCATAGCCATTTCAATCAATTCGACAATATCCATGACTTTGACGTCGTTGCCGGCCGCGTCCCTTAAATTCCGGTAGCAAAGCGGGCATGTCGTCACCAAATAGTCGACACTTTTTGGAATATCGTCCAGCCGCCGTCTCGCCATCGCCATTGACAAATCATTGTAACCCGAACGGACGCCGCCGCCGCCGCCGCAGCACCGAGATTTTTCCCGGTTGGAGGTCATTTCGATGAAATTTTTCGGACCGACAACCGCTTCGATAATTTGGCGCGGCTCCTCAAAAATACCATTGTGGCGGCCGGAATGACACGGGTCGTGGTACGTAACTTTCATATCCAACTGATGAAGTCCGGCCTTTTTCAAGTCGTCCAGGTGCGACGCCAAATATTGGGAAACTGTCACCACGGAGAATTCGATCCCCATCTCCGCCGCTAAAGATTTGTAGTTATTCCGGAGCGTATTGTAGCATCCGGCGCATCCGGCAATAATTGTGTGCGCGCCTGTTTTTTGAATTTGTTCCAGATTGTGCCGGATCAAGTTATCCGCGTCAAAACCGATGCGGAGAAGCGGTGATCCGCAACATTTTTCTTCTTCCAAAAGTCCGACGCCGAGTTTGTTCAGGATTCTGTATGTTTTTTTTGCGTTGTCCGGAAAACGGTAAGAATCAAGGCATCCGACAAAGAAAATATATTCGGGATTTTTGGGCATCTCAAACGTTTCGCCGGCAATCCAACCGCGGCGGTCGTCGGAAGAGGCTAATGTATTCCCGTAAGTTTTCACATTATCATGAATTTTGGCTTGCGTCGGCGTCATTTTGCCGAGCGCGACCAACCCGTACCGAGCCGCTTCCACCAATTCCGGTGGGTTGACGCCGGCCGGGCACGTTGTTGCGCAGTAGCCGCAGGTGGTGCAGGTATTTAAGCTGTCAAAAACCGATTCATCCGTCGCAGCGCCTTCAAACAGGTCGCGAATGAGAAGAATGCGTCCGCGCGTATTCTGCGACTCCCAGCCGCTCTGCTCAAAAACCGGGCAAACCGACCGGCAGTTGCCGCAGCTGACGCAGCGGTACAAATCCCTCTTATCCATTTTTGAAAAAGACATTCGTATATTTCCTCAATAAATCATGAATTTGAATTTAAATCAATCAAAAGTTAACTGAAACTGATAAGCAAAATGTGTTTGTTTTTTCGTTTTTGATTTTTTTGACGGCAATGCGCGCGCGTTATGACGACACATTTTTTGAAGTATAACCAAGCCGGAATCGGTTTTGTTTTAACTTTATTTTTACATGCCCAGCTTTCCGGGATTTAAAATGCCGTTCGGGTCCAGCGATTTTTTAATTTCCTTCATCACGTTAAATGCCGGACCGCATTGTTTTTCAAGATACATGCCGCGTGCTGCGCCGATGCCGTGTTCGGAACTGACGGTTCCGCCGAGTTCAATCGCCGCCAAGTGAAGACGGTCAGCCGCTTCATTCAGTTTATCCCATTCTTTTTCGTCCAGCACATCAATGAATTGTCCGACATGTACGGTTCCGTCGCCGATGTGTCCGTAAATCATCGGCAAAAGACCGACATCGTCGGCGATTTCATACACTTTCGAAAGCATTTCCGGCAATTTTTTGATCGGAACGCCTAAGTCTTCCCCGACATAGATTCGGGTTTTGGTCGGATCCATTTTAGAAACCGCGGCGCCAAGAAGACTTCTTGCGTCCCAGATTTCTTTCATTTTGGAAGCGTCTCCGGTCACCAGAACACTGTTGGCAATATCCTTACAGGCGGCCGCAAGCATTTCAGCGGACTCGTCCACCGCGTTTTTGCTGCCGTCCACTTCAAACAAAATGACGTCGCCGTCTTTGGGCAAAATGACATTCGGGTCCAGCTTGGTCAATACTTGAATGGATGTTTTGTCCAAAATTTCACACGCTGACGGCGTCACGCCGGCCGCAAAAATCCGGGAAACCGATTGTCCGGCCAGTTCCGGTGTTTCAAACGACACCATGATCAGTTTTCGGGATTTCGGAAGCGGGGCAATCTTCAGCGTCGCTTTTGTGATGACGCCGAGCGTTCCTTCCGAACCGACGAAGAGCCGGGATAAATCGTATCCGGCCGATGATTTCAAACATTTAGATCCGGTATTGATGACGGTTCCGTCCGCCAGCACCACTTCCAAATCCAGCACGTAATTTTTCGTCGTTCCGTATTTAACGCAACGCATCCCGCTTGCGTTGTTGGCAATCTGTCCGCCGACGGTGCAGGTGGCGGAACTGCCGGGATTTGGGGGAAAGAAAAAGCCGTACGGTTTGAGTTTTTCGTTGAGTTTGTCTTGAACGACGCCCGGTTCCACCACGACTTGAATGTTGTCGATGTCGATTTCAAGAATCCGGTTCATTTGTGTCATATCCAGAACAATCCCGCCCGCCAGCGGAACAGAGCCGCCGGCAAGACCGGTTCCCGCGCCGCGTGTCGTCACCGGAATTTTTTGAGCATTGGCAAACGCCAAAACTTGGGAGACTTCTTCGGTCGATTTCGGAAGCGCCACAAATTCGGGGCGGCCGCGCACCTGCGAGCCGTCGGCTGAATAACAGCAAAGGTCGGACGACGCTTTTGTGACCCGTTCTCCAAAGATGCTTTTGAGTTGTTCGTAAGTGTCCATTGAGAATCAACAACAATCGAATTTATATGAATTATATTGATAAAATTTTATCGCCAATTTTATTGTAAACCTTATTTTTAATTTTGAGATTATTTTGGGTTTATATTTATGATATTTTTCATTCTTCATGTCGAATCCGTATATATATTTTGTTCAAAGAATAGAAAATTCGATTCAAATGTTTATCGAAAATGGACCAAATATTTTGGGTGGAGACAATCGGAAAAAAATAAATAACCTGCCAAACTGTTTCATACAAAGATAAATATGAAAATAAAAGTCAACAATGTCAACTTATTTTATGAAAAATCCGGCTCCGGCACACCGCTCATTCTTTTGCATGGGAACGGAGAAGATCATCACATTTTCGATGAACTTTCAAAAAAACTTCGCCAAAACTTTACGGTTTATGCCGTTGACAGCCGAAATCACGGAGAAAGCGAAAAGACGGACGATTATTCTTATGAAACAATGACAGAGGATGTTTATGCGTTTATTTCGGCGCTGAATTTGGGAAAAGTGAATCTGGCCGGATTCAGCGACGGTGCCATCATCAATTTACTTTTGGCGATGCACCATCCGGGAGTGGTTTCCAAAATGGCGCTTTTGGGTCTCAATTTAAAACCATCTGACTTTACTGAAGAAAACATTCGCTTCATCTCGGAAATGTATGAAGAAACCAAAGACCCGCTGTTTCAATTGATGTTGGAGCAGCCGAATATCGAATTGGAGAGTCTTAAAAGCATTTCTGTTCCGGCATTGGTCATCGGAGCGGAATTTGATCTTTTCCGGCCGAGATTGTTTGAAGAAATCGCGGCGGCGCTTCCAAATGCTGAATTGCTCATTATGAAAGGGCATGAGCATGACAGTTACGTGACGCATCAAGATGTTTTGTATCCGAATTTTGTTTCTTTTTTTAGTGAATGAGGAATGGATGATTGATTTTTGCTCAGTTTTGTTGTTTTTTCAAACGGTGCCACCGCGCGCGTTGCAGCAACATGTTTTTTGAACGTTGCGATAAAACCGGGGTTTTATTTTTTAATTCGGATTGGCCCGAACAAGAGTTTTTTTATTCATGAAACGTCTTTAAGAATTCATGACGAAATTTTTTGAAGTCGAGGAGCGGGACGGCGCAGCCCGCATCGGCAAACTCCTTCTTGAAAAAAGTATAAAAACGCCTTTTATGGTGGATTCCGCTCTTTTGGCGTCTGATTCCGATTATCCGTTTCAAAACACGGGAACGCTTTGGAAATTTAAGCCGGATGATTCGGAAGAAATCAAATCGGCGGTTGCTGAAATTCAAAAAAAAGGAAATGAGTTCGGAAACAAACAATTGTTCATTCTTCCGCGCGCGCAATTCACATTGACTTATCCGGAAGAAGACGACGCTAAACGAACTCGAAAAATTCGGGAGGCGGTTCTTGAAGCGGATATTTTGGGAAAAATTCCGCTGGCGGGAATGGTTCGTCCGAAACCGGCTTTTTCAAAGCATTTCAGTTCCGTTGCGGTGGACAGCTCTTTTGAAATCGATGCGGATTCCGATTCTGAGACCGATTATGAAACGGATTCTGTATTTGAAAATGACGATTGCTGTTCTTCCGAAACAGTTGTTAAATCCGTTGCCGGAAACGCTTCCGGCTCCGGCTTCAATTCCGGTTCCGAAAAGTTGGGATATGACGTTTATATCATGGAAGGCGCCGGCACATTTGAAGACGATGCCATCGGTTTTTTTAATGCGTTTTTAGACGTCAAAAACCGAATCCCGTACGATTCGGCGCTTTGGCTTCCGAATCTTGCCACGCCGGAAAATGTTGCTGTTTTGGTGTGGCTTGGCGCCGACATTTTTGATTCAACGCGCGCTGTTATTGCCGCCTATAACGATCTGTATATGACAACGGCCGGAACTTTTTATTTGGAAGATTTGGCGGAACTGCCGTGCCGATGTTCAGCTTGCGTTGGAAAATCCGCGAAGGAGTTGCGGGAAATGTCTAAAAGCGAACGTGCCGCCTTGTTGGAAATTCACAATGTGGGGGCACTTCTGGCAGAATTGTCTTTGGTCCGTGAAAAAATTCGGGCGAACCTTCTCCGGGAATATGTGGAAGGACAATGCCGGACAAAAACGTGGCTGACCGGGCTTCTCCGTTTGTATGATCGAACGGGTGGTTACGCCGAAAGGAATGCGCCGACATTCCGGCGGGAAACGCTGTACGCGACGACAGCTGAATCTCAAAACCGCGCCGAAATCGTGCGTTTTGCCCATCGGATTGTTGACCATTATGAAGCGCCTCAAAAGGAAATTTTGATCATTTTTCCCTGCGCCATGAAAAAGCCATACTCGATTTCGAATTCTCACCAGCGTTTTATTCAAGCGATTGAACGCAACCGCAAATATGTAAACGAAATCATCATCACATCGCCCGTCGGGCTTGTGCCGCGGGAACTTGAACTCACCTACCCGGCGGCGCACTACGATACAACCGTCACCGGACACTGGGATTTGGAAGAACGGGCTTGGGTCGGCGGACTTCTTGAATCTTATTTGATCAAAAACAAAAACCAATACAAACACATTATTGCGCATGTGGAAGGCCCATACCGTGAAATTTGCGAAGCGGTTTCCAATAAATCGGGAATTCCCATCATTTTTACCGGCAAAAAAAGCCTGACGTCGCAGGAAAGTTTGAAAAATTTGAGAGCAACGTTGGATGGTTTGGTGAATGCATCTATTCCGGCCGGCAACGAAAGTGAGGATGCGGATTCTGATGGAAATATCAAAAACCAAAACTTAAGCCAAGATTCAAATCAAAAACCAAACCGAAAACAAAAGCAAAAGCCGCTTCTTTTGAAACGGAATCCGAATGAGGAAAAACCGGATCAAGCGCGTGCGATTATCCGCTACCAATTCGGTCCGGTCGGCGAGGCGCTCTTTTCGGAAAAAACCATTGTCAAAGGCAATTTCCCGAAATTTCAAATTTTTGACCAGAACGAGCAGTTGGCAACGCTGGTTCCCCAATTCGGACAGCTCGCGATTTCCATTGCCGGCGCCGAAAAAATCATTCAATCGCCGGACTATTCCGGACAATACACGGTTCGGATTGACAATTTCCTGCCCAAAGGCTCGCTTCTCGCACCCGGAATTATTGACGCGGATGAAAATATCCGTGTCGGCGACGATGTGATTATTCTCGGCGACAATGTAATCGGCGTCGGAAAAGCGAAAATGTCGGGTATTGAAATGAAGACGGCGACAAAAGGCGTTGCGGTTTTGCCAAGGCACACGAAATGGATGGTTGAGCCTGAATAATAAATGCTGGAAGAAGCTATTATGATCCGCCGGGAAGAAATCCTCGTTTATGTCAAAGAAAAATACGGCGTCGATCCCGACTATCCGTGGATGCGGACGCCGAATTACGCCATTTTAAGACATGAACATAACCGCAAATGGTTCGGTGCCATCGTTGATGTTTCTGAAAAAAAGTTAGGTTTGGAGGGAAATCGAGTGGTTGACGCGATGAATTTGAAATGCGATCCTCTTTTGATCGGTTCGCTGAAAAGCGAGCCGGGCATTTTGCCGGCCTGGCACATGAATAAAGAGCACTGGATTACGGTTTTGTTGGAAACCGTTTCCCCGGAAAAAATGTACGGTTTGATTGATTTAAGTTATGCGTTGACGAAGTAAAGTCTGAATTCAGACAATATAAATTAATTCAAAAACCAGTCAATGGATCTGTTTTCATTAAATTTGAATCTATTCAAAAAAATTGAAACAAAATCTTTTATATATTTCTTGGACAATTGATTCGTGTCCGGCTTCTCCTTTTCGGACGATATGAATTGTAAAACCCAAAACAAATTTAAAAACCATTTTTGAAAGGATTCCTATGACTCCGCCTTACCCAATTATCCGTCGTTATCATCCCAACGATGAATACAGTATTCTGATACTGGAGGCGGAAGCTTTTGAGGAACACAATCCGTATGAATACATTCAATTTTATGAGTTCCTGCAGGACGGTTTTTTCGTGTGCGCCATCGGTCCCGATGTCGTCGGTTTTGTTGTCGGGTACGCGCTTTCGGACGCCGAAGGACATATTTTCTCGCTTGCGGTCAGCAAATATCACCGCAATCAAGGCATTGCTGAACTTTTGGTGGACCACATCTGCACGTACTTTTTGCTCAAAGGCCTTCAAAAAGCGTCATTGGAAGTCCGAATCAGTAATGAGCCGGCTATCAATCTTTACAAAAAACTCGGATTTACGCCGACATGGATTGAGTCCAAATACTATTCGGACGGTGAAGACGGTTATGTGATGATGGTCAATTTGAATTCCTATTTCCATCAAAAAGAGCAGCTGCGTTTGTTTGAAAGCCGGAGTGGGAAGGCAAATTCCGAGAAGAAGAAAATGAACTGAGGAGGCAAATTCATTTTTACACGCTTTTTAAATATCAAAACAACATCTTAGTTTCAATTATCATTTATCATTTTTATTTTTAAACTGTTAAAAATTGTTTTCAAATCACTCTTCAGGAAATTATTATGGTTATGGATAAATTAGGCGATTCGCTTCAAGGCGCTCTTCGAAAATTAATCGGCGCGAACCGGATCGATGAAAATGTTGTCAATGAAGTGGTCAAAGACATTCAGCGGGCGCTTTTGACGTCGGACGTCAATGTCAAACTCGTTATGGATATGTCAAAGAGGATTAAGGACCGCTCGCTTAAGGAAGAACCGGAAAAGGGCGCCGACCCGCGTGAACATGTCGTCCGGATTGTGTATCAGGAAATGATCGGCATCATGGGCAAAGGCGCCAATATTGAGCTTAAGCCGCAAACGATTATGATGGTTGGTCTTCAAGGAAGCGGAAAAACAACATCGGTTGCGAAATTGGCCCGCTTTTTCCAAAAGAAAGGATTAAAACCGGCGGTCATCGGCGCGGACAATTTCCGTCCGGGTGCTTACCAGCAGCTGAAAATTTTGTGCGACAAACTGAATGTTCATTTCTACGGCGAAGAAGGTGAAAAAGACGCTGTCGCGATTGTCGAGCGCGGTCTTAAAGATATTGAAAAGTACGATATCAAAATTATTGACACGGCCGGGCGCCACGCTTTGGAAGCGGATTTGATTGCGGAAATGGAAGCAATCAATGACAAAGCAAAACCGGACCAGAAGTTTTTGGTTCTTGACGCCGCCATCGGCCAACAGGCCGGCGTTCAAGCCAAAGCGTTTAACGATTCTGTCGGTGTGACCGGCATTATTATTACGAAGTTGGACGGAACCGCCAAAGGAGGCGGCGCACTATCGGCTGTTTCCGAAATCGGGGCGCCGATTGCTTTCATTGGAACGGGAGAAACGCCGGACGACTTTGAAAAGTTTGATGCCGACCGGTTTATTTCACGTCTTCTCGGCATGGGCGACTTGCAATCGCTTCTTGAGAAAGTTCAGGATTCGATGAAAGAGTCCGACATGAGTGTTGAAAACATCATGAAGGGACGTTTTACGCTCAACGATATGTATGCGCAGTTGGAAGCGATGAACAAAATGGGTCCCTTAAAGCAGATTATGAAAATGCTTCCGCTCGGTTCCATGGGTCTTGGCGGCGCCAAGCTTTCCGATAAGGATTTGGATGATACCGGACAAAAAATGAAAGTGTTCAAAGTCATCATGGATTCGATGACGGAAGACGAGCTCAACGATCCAAAAATCATCAGCGCTCACCGGATTTCTCGGATTGCCCGCGGCAGCGGACGCAGCCCGGATGACATTCGTGAACTCCTCAAGTATCACAAAAACATGCAAAACGCCTTTAAGAATTTTGCCGGAAAAGGCGGCGGCCGAAGCATGCAGAAAATGATGAAAAAAGGAAACATGGGCGGAATGGGAGATATGGGAAAATTCCCGTTCTGATTTTTTCCTTTTTGTTTTTCTTTTTTGGTGAGCGGTTGCGCGCGCGTTATGGCGACACATTCTCTTTTGAGTTTTCAAAAAACCATCCTCTGTTTTTTATTTTAATCATGCAAACCGCCACGCTTAATCAGACGCGTATCGCGTCTGATTAAGCGGATTCCGATGAACGGGATTGGGTACAGTATGGCAGATGCAATTGGAAATTGAAAACAGCAGATGCAATTGGAAATTGAAAACAGCAGATGCAATTGGAAATTAAAAACAGCAGATGCGATTGAAAATTGAAAACAGCAGATGCGATTGGAAATTGAAAACAGCAGATGCGATTGGAAATTGAAAACAGCAGATGCGATTGGAAATTGAAAACAGCAGATGCGATTGGAAATTGAAAAAATAAAACTCGGGGACGATTTTAATTTTTGAATTTGTTTAACAAATCGTCCCGGTTGAGTGAAACTTGTTCGCCTGTTTCCATATTTTTCAGTGAGAAAAGTCCCGATTCCAACTCTTTTTCACCGACAATCAGCACATAATCAGCTTTTATTGTGTTCGCAAACTCCATTTGCGCTTTGAAATTCCGTCCCATGATGTCGGTCTGAACGGAGACGAATTTCCGAAGATCATTGGCCAGCTTGATACTTTCCGCTTGCGTTTCCGGTTTTGAGACCAAAACAATGCTCGGGATTTTTGGGACTTGTTTGTCGCAAATTTCCATAATCCGGTCAAAACCGATTCCGAATCCGGTTGAAACAACATCGCCGCCGCCAAAAAGGCTGATCAGCTTGTAGGAGCCGCCGCCGCAAACTTGTTTTTGGGCGCCGAGTCCGTCGGCATAAATCTCAAAAACAATTCCGGTGTAATAATCAAGACCGCGTGCGACACCGAAATTAACGGTATAATCGTTGATGCCGTAGGCGGACAAAAGCGTCAATGTTTTTTCAAAAGCGTCCAATTCCGGAAGCGGTCCCGCGATTTCACGGGCTTTTTTGACGGCGGCCAAACCGTCTTTTCCGGTCAATAAAATGACCGCTTTGATTTTTTCAATCAATTGCGGCGCTGCCTTCATTTCGGCCAAAAGCGCGGTCAGGTTTTTTTCTTCTTCCGGATCCTTAGTCATTTTGTCAATGATCCGCATCACCTTTCCTTGTGATTCCAAATCTGTTGTCACTTGAGAAAGCAAATGGCGAAGAACGGACAGATTTCCGATATTCAGATCTCCTTTGACGCCGACCGCGTTTAACAAGTTCATCGCAAGCGCGATTACTTCGGCGTCAGCTTCCGGTTTTGCGCTGCCGATCAGTTCTGTTCCAAACTGCCAAAATTCTCGGAAACGTCCTTTTTGCGGGCGCTCGTAGCGGAAACAATTTTCAAAATAAAACAATTTGACCGGCTTTGGAAAGGATTGCATTTCATTCACATACGCGCGCATAACCGGCGCTGTCAGTTCCGGGCGCAGCGTCATTTCGCGGTCGCCCTTATCTTTGAAATTGTAAAGCTCCCCAATGATACCCTCGCCGGACTTCAGCGTAAAAAGCTCCAGTTCTTCAAACGTCGGCGTGATGATTTCACCGTAACCCCATCTTTTGACAACGTCCCGAAGTTTGGATTCGACGCTTCGCCGGCCGGCCACTTCTTCCGGTAAAAAATCTCGCGTGCCGCGCGGTTTTGAAATTTCCATAATCATGCTCCGTTGGTTATTTGATTTTTATTTTTGAATGACGATTGACAAAACGTCGCCGTCTTTGAGTTTGTGGTCCATACCGACCCGCTGTCCCGGATGTTTGGCGGACGGACCCCAAACGTAGGCGAATCTGAATTTTCGCTTGAAATCTTTGTGCAGCCGTTCGCAAATTTGGCCGATGTTGGTTCCGTCAAGAACGATCATCGGCTCTTCCATATCAGCCGCTTCGCCTTGCGGTTTCATATAAATGCGGATAAATTTAAGGCGTTCATAAAGCACGTCTTTGAGTTGTTCCAAATTTTGGCTGTTGTGAGCGGAAATAAAAACGGCTTCCGGATACATTTTTTTTGCATCTTCAAGCATTTTCGGGTAAGCCAAGTCTACTTTGTTGACGACAATCATGGACGACACATAACTGCGGTTTTTGGAAACGACGTCAATCAACTGGTCCACATTGATATTTTCCCTGAAAAGGACGGTTGCGTTATGGATTTTGTATTCGTCGAGAATCGATTTGATGGTTTCTTCGTCCAAATCCAATTCCACCGTCGAATTGATGCGAACGCCTCCGCGGTCTGTTTTTTTAATGACAACGTCGGGCGGGTGCTGGTCAACCCGGATGCCGGCTTCATACAGTTCTTCCTTTAAAACCGGCAAGTGAAGCGGCTGAAAAACGTCCAGCAAAAACAAAACCAAGTCCGAGTTTCGAATGACGGCAATGACTTCTTTTCCGCGGCCGCGGCCGGAAGCGGCGCCTTTGACAAGTCCGGGAACGTCTAAAATTTGAATGGTGGCGCCTTTGTATTCCATAACGCCGGGAATCACGGTCAATGTCGTGAATTCATAAGCGCCGACTTCGGAATGAGCATCGGTCAGCTTATTCAGAAGCGTTGATTTTCCGACGGACGGAAACCCGACCAGCGTCACGGTCGCGTCGCCGGACTTTTTGACACTGTATCCTTCTCCCGTTCCGGACGCCGCGCTTTTTTTCTCAACGTCGTCGTGAAGTCTGGCCAACTTTGCTTTTAAACGGCCGATGTGGTGGGAAGTGGCCTTATTGTAAGACGTTTTTTTAATTTCTTCTTCAATTTCTCGAATTTGTTCTTGTATCGTTGCCATCGTATGAATCCCAAAAAAAATTGATCATAGGAAAATGAATTGAATGTGTTTCAAATAATGACATTTTATGAATGAGATGTCATTGGTTAATTTGGATAAAATTGAACGCGTTTTCTCATTCAATTTTGAAAGCTTCGTCCGGTGTGTATCCTTCGTGAACGATTGCGTGAATTCTTTTGACAATCCGTGTCGGGTTTTCGGATTGGAAAACGTTGCGTCCGATCGCAACGCCCGCGCCGCCCGCTTCCAGAGAATCCGCCACCATTTTCAAAAGAGACATTTCGGAGTCCATGTGCGGGCCGCCGGCAATGATCACCGGAACCGGACATCCGCGAACAACCGTCCGGAATGTGTCGATGTCGCCGGTGTAGTTGGTTTTAACGATATCGGCGCCAAGCTCCGCGCCCAGCCGGGCAGCATGCGCGACAACGCTTTCGCTGAACTCGGACGTGATTTTCGGGCCGCGCGGGTAGACCATGGCCAAAAGCGGCATTCCCCATTCATCGCATTTGGCGGCAACCTTTCCGAATCCTTCCAGCATCTCCGGCTCGTCTTCAGCGCCGACATTGACGTGAATTGAAACGGCGTCCGCACCGACTTTGATGGCTTCCTCAACGGAAGTGACCAAAACTTTGTGGTTGGCGTTGGGTCCAAGAGACGTGGAAGCCGACAAGTGAATAATGAGTCCGACATCGTTTCCGTATTTCCGGTGACCGTGCTTGGCAAGTCCCATATGTCCGAGAACCGCGTTGGCGCCGCCGAGCGCCACTTTATCCACAGCTTCCGGAAGGCTGGTCAAACCTTTAATCGGTCCCGCGCCGACGCCGTGGTCCATCGGAATGATGATTGTCCGGCCATTATCTCTTTTGACGAATCTTTCCATTCGAATTGCTTTTCCGATTGTGCTCATAAAAATTCCTTTGATAAGATGTGATCATAAATAAAATGTTGGCGTGAAAAAGTGATTGAGATATTTTCTGCTTGTATTTAAATTATGTTTAAAATCCGTTCAAACGGGTATCGGTTCGATTTGTTTTTTTGGCTTTTGATTTGTTTTTTATTGACTTTAGATTTTGTTTTTGAATTACTTTTTAGATTTTTTGTTGACTTTTAATCCCTTTGTTTTCGAAAACCCGAGTTTCCATCCGGATCGACAGATCGCGTTATTTTTTGAAGTTGCCGAATTTGACGTTGGTAGTACAAATAAATTCCCAAAACGGCAACGGCCAATAAAATGCCGGCGATAATCATGTACATCGGCGCTTTTTCATTGTAATATTTGACAGAAACGTTTCCGGTGGGCGCGTTCCACTCTAAAACTTCGCGGGTATCCTCGTCGCCTATTGTATCGGGTTTTGGTGAGGCGGTACCAAGAATTCGGTTTCCGGTTGTCGTGTTCGGCGGCAGCGTTATTAATACGGCTTTTGCCCCGTCGTCAACGACAATTTTATTTTCGCCGGCCGATTGAACCAAGGTATAGGCGACGATTCCGGAAAAGTTTTGGTCAAACTCCAAAGTTGTCCCGGAAGTTTTGCTTTTCAGCGTGTAAGATACATTTGCAGGCACCGGGTTGGCATAAATTTTATCCAAACTGTCTTGAGTCATTGAAAAGTTATCTGTTGTCAAAAAATAAACATCTTTGATTTCCGGTCCGCTGAACACCAAAAATCCGGATTCTTCAATCACCGGCATTTGATTTTTGTTATCCACCAGCCGAATAACTTGAACGCTGCCGGTTTCTAAAATGTCGTATGAGCCGGATTCGACAACTTCAGACGTGTTGTTGATGGTTGGAACAAAGACGGATATGTTGTAAATGTCGGATACGTTGGCATTTTGGTTTGTGCCGTTTTCCGTGCTGTTTTCCGAGCTCAGAGGCGACAAGCAGCCGGCTGCGGTCAGAACGGCGGCCAGCGCAAACATCAAAAATAAACTTTTAAGCCATAATTTCATAAACGTCAATGTGTTTTGAATCTTAAAAATCTATTGTCGGTCTCAAAATCAAAAAAATAGGGATTTTTGGATTAATTTTCGTTTATTTTTTAGAAATCGCTCAGCTTTTTTTGTTTTATTTTGTTTTGACCTTTTGAATTTTTTCGAATGGCTTCCGAAATCTCAGGCATTTTGTAAAGAAGTCCTTGTTTTTGGCAAGCTTGCTTAAACGCGGCAGACAGTTCTTCGGCGTTTTGGGCGGCGCATTCGTATTTATTTCCAAAAAGGGTTTCATATTTTTGCCGGACGTTGGGAAATCCGCCCAAATTTTGATAGAAGTAGTCACGGTTTCCTTTCCGAAGAGTCACGCCGAAAAAACACATAGCATATTTGGCGCCGGCCGCCGCGGCCTCGTTCACAATCTCAGATATGTTTTCTTTGGAATCGGTGATGAACGGAAGAACCGGGTTCATGTAAACGCCGGTAAAAAGGTCCGCTTCGGATAACTTTTTCATGGCGGAAAAACGTTCTTTTGACGTTGAAACGTTTGGTTCTATTTTTGAGCAAACAGTGGAATCGATTGTGGTTACCGTGATTGCGATATTGACCGGCGAATGTTGATTGATTTTTAAAAAAAGATCCAAATCTCGGGCAACGAGCGCTGATTTTGTGGTCACGCTGACGCCGCATTTATACCGATCGAGGATGTCAAGGGCGCCCCGCGTCAAACACAGATCTTTTTCAAATGAATTATACGGGTCGCTCATCGCTCCTGTTCCGACAATGATTTTTTGAGCGTTTCCATCTTCTTTTTTTGTTCTTATTGATCCTTTTGCTCCGGCTTTTGATTTTGCCGACAGTTCTTTTTCAATCAAAAAAAGTGCGTTTTCTTTGGCGCGGACTTGACTAAAATTCTCAATTTGGTAACACACGCTTCTGGAATCACAGTAAATGCAGCCATGGTTGCACCCGCGGTAGATGTTCATGTTGTGCGTGTGCGCCATGTAATCCGTTCCTTTCGGGAGCGGCGTAATGATTTGTTTGGCGGGAACAAAATTAATGGCGTCAACGGGGTCCAATATTTTCGCTCCTGTCCCTTTTATTCCATTAAACCCAAACTTTTGAGTTGTTCATTGATTTCTTTGGCGGCGTTTTCCTCCGCGGCGGCTTTGGAACTTCCGGTTCCGATGCCGGTTATGTCGTGGTCCAACCGTGTTATCTCTTTGGGGAGAGTGTATCCCATCACAAAAGTCATCTCATGAGGGATGCCTTCTTCGTGAATCAAAAAAGATTTCGGTGTAAAACCGTCGTAATTTTGCTGGCAGAACTCGCTGAGCCGGACTTTTTCTTTGATCAAATTTCCGAGATAACTGTCAATATCCTGCGGTAAAATGATCATGCGGTAGACAAATTCCCGCATCGGATTCATGCCGCCGTCCAAATAAATGGCGCCGGCGACCGCTTCTAAAAACGTAGCGTTTCTTTTCCGGGCGCTGCTGGTTGCGCCTTTTTTAAGAATTAAATGAATTTCCAAATCATTTTTATGAGCGATTTCATTGAAACGTTCGTCGCTGACAACCAGCGCCTTGAGCCGGGTGAGGCCGCCTTGGTCCATTTCCGGATAATTTTTAAACAGATATTCCGAAACAATAAAATCCAAAGCGGAGTCCCCGAAAAAGGCGAGCGTCCGGTTGAGTTCTTGATATGTGGCCGTTCTTAAAAATGTCCGGTCTTTGAAAACATATCCGATTTTTCGTTCAAATTCGCTCATGAGAATCACTTCAAAGACAAAGAAGTTCGTTTGTTTGTTTACTTTCAGTTTTGAGAATAATGTTTTCAATTCATTATATATTTTGAGAATCCGGTCTTCAACAGCCAAAATATTTCTCAAAAACCTCAACAATCTTCTCAGCTAAAACCCGGCGGCTGTCTGCGATCTCATCCTCACTCAAATGCCGAAGGCGTGTTTCTTTTTGGAGCCCGGCGATTTCAAGACGCATTTCTCTGGAATTCAAAAGGCCTTTTGTAAACCATTGGGCATGAGATTTGATGTTGACATGAGAATACAGATTATATTTGTCCAAAAGAAAACAATATCTTTTAAAATCCGAAATCCGTTGGCGAAACTCTTCGCCGGGGTCAATTTCAAAATCTTTTCCCGAAAGGGATTCTTTCATGCGCTCAAAGACGGCGGGGTTTCCGATCGCGCCCCGTCCGATCATAAATCCGTCGCAATCGGTTTCAATTGCTTTTTTCAAATCATCCGGCTTGAAAATATCGCCGTTTAGGATGACCGGAATCGACAGATTTTCTTTTATTTTTTTAACGATTTCCCAGTTTGCTTTTCCGGAATATCCTTGAGCGGCAGTCCTGGCATGAACAGATAACCAAAAGGCTCCGGCATCTTCAAGGGATTCTGCCAAAGAGATTGTTTTTTCTTCATCCCGAAAAACACGGATTTTAGCGGTCACGGGAGTTTTCAAATTTTCAGATAACGTTGAGATGATGGCCGGCGGAACTGACATATCGTTTAAAAGATAAGCGCCACATTTGTCTTTTAAAATTTTCGGAGATGGGCAACCCATATTTATGTCAATGACCGATGGATGCAGTTTCTCCTCAAGACCGAGAGCGGCTTTAAGAATTGAATTCGCCGACGGACCGACAATTTGAATTCCATACGGTTTTTGATCCAAAGAGATACCCCTTTCCATCGCTGAAGGATCATCGCTTAAAAAACCGGCGGCGTTAATCATTTCCGTCAACGTGAAATCCGCCCCCTTCTCATGGCAAAGCATCCGAAAAGCCGGGTTGGTCACATCCGCCATCGGCGCCAAAAAAAGAGGATGTTTCGGAAAGTGGGAAAACATGATTTTTGTCATAACGTTTTAAGTAATTAAATGTTGTCAAAAGTAAAATCAATATCCGCAGATACATTATTTTTATAATAATAATGAATTAATTATAATGCTGTTATTTAAATTAACTGTGCTTATAAAAATATCATGATT
This sequence comes from Methanolapillus millepedarum, assembly GCF_032594115.1. Classification (NCBI taxonomy): domain Archaea; kingdom Methanobacteriati; phylum Methanobacteriota; class Methanomicrobia; order Methanosarcinales; family Methanosarcinaceae; genus Methanolapillus; species Methanolapillus millepedarum. The sequence continues at coordinate 1,210,558 of NZ_CP131060.1, read as the reverse complement.
ATTTATATTCATTGAATTAATCGGATTAATACCAATTCTTCCGTTTGCGCTTCTGATAAAATTAAAAAGTTTATGTTATATATTTTTGTCGCCTTTTCAAGTTACTGATATGATTCTTCATATCAAAAATAAATCGTATTTTTTGTTTGGATTTTGTTTATTTTTCTTTTGAGAAATGATCGAGTCGTAACAAACCAAACAAGAAAGTCAAAAATGTAAAAACAACATCAATTCATTCGTTATGTGGTTTTTCGAAATGTTATGGTGATTTTATGACAAAAGAAGAAATTTTAAAAGCACTGGCTGACGCGGTTATTGCCGGCGACGACGATGAAGCCGTCGAATACGCCGAAAAAGCGCTCAAAGCCGGAATTGATCCCCAAGAAGCAATTGTAGAAGGGCTTGCCAAAGGAATGTCCATCATGGGCGATAAATATGAACGTGGAGAAGCCTTTGTCCCGCATTTGATGATTGCGTCCGCCGCTCTTTACGAAGGAATGGACGTCCTCACCCCGCACATCAAAGTCGACCCGTCCAATCGTGCCGTGACCGGTGTGATCGGAACCATTGAAGGCGATGTTCACGACATTGGAAAGAACTTGGTCAAAACAATGATGGCCGCTGCCGGATTTACAATGATTGACCTTGGAAACGACGTTCCGATTGAAAAATTCATCACGACTGCCAAAGAAAACAAAGTAGATTTGTTGTCTGTGAGTGCTTTGATGACAACAACCATGACCGGAATGGACAAAATTTCGGAATTGCTCCTTGAAAACGGATACCGCGACTCTTTAATCTTCATGGTCGGCGGCGCGCCGGTGTCGGAACAATACGCAAAAAGCGTCGGAGCCGATGGAACCTGTAAAGACGCCGCAACGGCGGTTGCCTTTGCCAAGGAAAAGACGTCCAAACTGACGCCGGCCAACGAGCGCTGGAGCGACGCCAAATTGAGTATTACCAAAACCAAATACAAGGACGCAGTTCTCAAAAAGAAGGCGGCTTCTAAGTCCGGTTCAAACATCTCTCTTGAAACTGCGAAAAAGGTCAAGGCAGAATACGAAAAAGTCGGTACCAAAAAAGCGTCCAAAATGTCTCACAAAGACCGTGTTTTCGGTGCGCTCGGCGACAAAAAAGTGGACAGACTTCCCTGCTACCCGCTGGCATGCGGTATTACCCGTAAATTCGTTCCGGCTTCTTACAAGGAATATGCCACCAATCCCAAAGTGTTTTCCGACTCGGCTTACGCCGCCGTGAAATACTTGGATGTTGATACGTTTGTCGGTTTGACAGACTTATCCGTTACCAGTGCCGATGTCGGTGCCGGCGTTTCCTATCCGGAAGAAGACACACCGTCGACAACCGGACACTTGCACGAATATGATGAAATTGTGATTCCGGAAATCAAGAAAGGAACCCGCATTTACAACCACATTCAGGCCGGAAAGCAAGCTTTGGAGAAACTCCACCGCGATGAAATTAACGCGCCGTTCGTCGCTTTCCATGAAGGACCGCTTCTGACGTTGACGCAAGCGATGGGTGCTGACCGTGTTCTTCACGACATGAGCACAAACCCCAAAGAAGTTCACAAGGCGCTTGACAGAATTACGGATTTTGTCTGCGACATTTCGACCCAGTTCTTTGAAGAAGGCGCTGCCGATGCCATTTGTGTGGACAACTTGTGGTCAAACAACGTGATTATGAGTGCTGACCAATACTGGGAATTCGACGGTAAATATGTGTACGACCGGCAGATTCCGATCTTTAAGAAGCACAATGCACCGTACGTGATTCACAACTGTGCCGACGCTGTTCACTTCGACATTCAAATCCGCAAGTTCGGAACGTCGCTTTACAGCTACGCCTACTATGAAAAGAACAGAAACAAAGGCTCAAAGAACTATGCTGACTTGATTCCGGCTTACTCCGACATCTGCTGTATGATGGGAGAAGTGGACCCGATTCAGTTCATGAACAACGATGAGCAGACATACCAAAACATTCGGAATGATACGGTCAAATTGATGGACGGTGTCTTGAAGACTCTCAAAGAAAACGGAAGACAATCCAAATATGTGCTGTCAACCGGTTGTGAAGTGCCGCCGGAAGGCTCACTCGTGAGCGTCAAAACAATGGTCGACACGGTCAAAGAAGTCGGTGAAGACATGTACAAGAAAATCATCGGCTGATTCCGTAAAAAACAAAAATAAAATACAACCAACATAAATCAGACGTAAGACATAACTCAAAACCATAAACCAAAATTGTAACTCTGCCCGACCGACGTTGAATTTGTGAAAGAAGACAAAAAAACCTCTCCTTGAAAAACACATCTTTTTTCACAAATCATTTCGGTCTTTTTGGAAAAATGCCCCCTCAATTTTTTTCCAAAAAGGGAAGAGAAAAAAGAAGAGAAACAAAAAATGAATGAAATTGGCATTTTCATTTGTTTCTCTTCTCCCCCCATTCATGAAAAATTTAAAAAATTATAATGCCAAACCCCCAAATTCCAAACCCCCTATGTCAAAATAGACTCAAAAAACATCCATTAAAGTCTGACAAAATCCAAACTTCGAACTTTGATCAATATGATTCATGAATGTTTCATCATTCAAGGTCGAAATTGAATTAAAAACGGAAAATAACTCTCACGTAATCCGACGGTCTGAGTACTACATATATCTAAAACCAATATCTAAAACCAATATCTAAAACCAATATCTAAAATCGAAAATAGTCAAAATCTCTCCAAGATTTGAAAAAGCCGCCGATTTCCGGCGGTTTTTTTCAAAAATTAATCGTTTTCAAGAGTATCCGGCTCTTCTTTACTTTTATTTTTCATTTTTATTTTCATTTTCATTCAAATAACAAAAAGCCGAATCATTTCATTCGGCACCAAAAAGGGATGTGTTTCTATGAATCTTGGTCTCGGAATTGATACCGGCGGTACGTATACAGATGCTGTTTTGATGGACTTGTCAACCGGCGTTGTCATTGAAAAAAGCAAAGCTTTGACAACATATCCGGACTTGATTGCCGGAATTTCAAATGCGATTGACGGACTCAATCCGAAAAATCTTAAGGAAATCAAATTTACATCGGTTTCAACAACGTTGGCCACCAACACAACACTTGAAGGAAAAGGCTATCCGACCGGACTTATTTTAATCGGTTATGCGGTGGAAGGCGACTTGCCGGTGGAAGATATTCTTGAAATCCGAGGCGGGCATGATACCGAAGGAAACGCGCTTGACGATCCGGCACTTGATTTTGAGATTGTGGAAGAATTCGTGAAAAGTACCCATACCAAGGTGGCTTCCTATGCCATTTCTTCTTATTTCAGCGTCCGAAATCCGGAACATGAACTGGCCGTCAAGGATTATGTTCAAACGCTGACGGATTTACCGGTCGTCTGCGGTCATGAATTGTCCCGCGCCCTTGGCGTTTATGAGCGGACGCTCACCGCTGTTTTAAACGCTCAATTGATTCCGGTGACGCATCAATTTGTCAAATCTATTTCAACGGTCATGAATGAAAAGGGCATTTCGTCAAACATGATGATCATGAAGTGTGACGGTTCGCTCGTATCGATTGAAGAAGCGCTCAAGCGCCCGGTCGAGTCGGTCTTTTCAGGGCCGGCGGCAAGTTTGGTTGGCGCCGCTCACTTGACCGGCAAAAGCACTTGCGTTACCATTGATGTCGGCGGAACAAGCACCGATATTTCCATGATTCAAAACGGCATTCCGGCCATCAGCGACTCCGGCGCCATGGTCGGCGGCTGGAAAACAATGGTTAAAGCCATTCAAATGAGCACGTCGGCGCTTGGCGGCGACAGTCACGTTTGGTTCTATCAAGATATTCATATCGGTCCGCGCCGTGTGGTTCCGCTCTCGCTTGCAGCGGCAACTTATCCGGAACTGGTGGCCAAACTGAAATGTGTAGACCGCCCGTCCGACCGCATTTTAGACGCCGTTATTCAGGGAACCTCTTTTTTCATGGGTTCCGATCCGTCTTTTTCACTTGACCTTGCGCTCAGCGCGTATGAGCAAAAAGTATACGATGTTCTTTCGGCCGAAAAAGTTCCGATGTCCGTTTATGAAATCTCCGAAAAAATCGGCGACCATCCGTTGATGTTTGTGAAAGCGTTGAACGCGTTGATTTTGAAGCGTTATGTGACTCACATCGGCTTTACGCCAACGGACGCGCTTCATGCTCTCGGTATTTATACAAAATGGAACCAAGAAGCGGCAAAGGTTGGCGCGAAAATTTTAGGGGATTACATGAACCGAAAACCGGAAGATGTTTGTGAAAGAATCCGGGACATGGTTTCCGAAAAAATGGCAGCAGATTTAGCGGCCTTTTTCCTGCCGTCGATGCGGTCTGAGGAGATTCGGTCATTGGTTCTCAGATCGCCGTTTACCAAGCTGAGACTCAATATGCCGGTTGTTCTTATCGGGGCGCCTGTTCCGGCTTATCATGAAAAATTGTGTCAGCTTTTGGACATAGAATTGGTTCTTCCGAAAGATTTTGATGTCGGAAACGCTGTCGGCGCGTTGGTCGGAGATGTCATTTTCCGGTCCGACGTTTTAATTCGTCCGAAATCGGTCGGATCGAATGTGTATATTTCATTTAACGAGTCCGGAAAAACCGAGTATGAATCGTATCAAGAGGCCATTTCCGAAGGAAAGAAGTGGATTGAAAACCGGATTTATGAACATATGGGAGCGTACGGACTTTTTAAGGATGCCGTTCGGGTCGAGATTCAGCAAACGGACATTAAAGCCGGGTACGCCATTGAAAAGCCGCTTGAAATCCGTTTATTCGGCGTCGGTGTTGGAACGCCGAGGAAGGTTGACTTGGACGCGTCAACAAAACCGGAACCGAAAAATGAAAATAAAATCACGGTTTAAGATCAACCAGAGTTAAAATCAAGGAGGCCTCTTTCGTGTCAACATCTCTTCCATCCGGTTTTGCCGGTCAAAATTCAGGATTTTCAAAAGCATCGCCTTCTCCGATCCCGGACGAATTGATCCGGGTCCTTCGGGAGCGGTCCGTCACTGAGGCGGTCGGCGAAGACCAATTGATGTTTCATATTGAGACGCTTGTATCGGATATTTTAAAAATGGTGGCTTCTTCCTATGGTCCTTTGGGCATGAACAAATTGATTGTAAATCCGGTCGGCGACGTTTATTTGACAAGCGATGGCAAAAACATCATCAAAGAAATCGATCTTTTACATCCGGTGGCCGTGTCGCTCAAACGGCTCGGTCAATCCATGGACAAATCATGCGGCGACGGGACGAAATATGCGCTCATTTTAGCCTGCGGTTTACTTTTGAACGCGGTATCGCTCCTTCGGAAAAAAGTTCATCCCATGACGATTATCGATGGATACGAACTGGCGATGGGAAAAGCGTACGAAATGCTGGAATTCGTGAGCGAAGACGCTGACGACGATATGATTTTTTCAGCCGTCAAAGCGGCCGCTTTTTCAAAGGGAATTGAAGAAGGACAAGCCACCGCTTTGGCAAAAGCCATGATTCAAACGGTTGCGGAAGTGGACAAATATTATCCGGATTCGTTTTTGGATTTGGAAGATAATGTCAAAATTTTGAAAAAAACCGGCAGCCCGGATATTTTTTCTTTTCAAGGCGTTATTTTGGATGAAACACCGGCTCGGGAAGACATGCCGAAACACATTTTATCTCCCCGAATTTTATTGCTTCGAAGCGATTTGAAAGTGAAAAGCGGGTATCTGAATCCGGAACATTTCGTTCGGATGGATAATCCGATGACAGCTTTTGAATTTAAAAAAGCAAAAAATGATGTTGCTGAAACATTTGCCGAAAAAGTTCTCCAAAGCGGCGCCAATCTTGTCTTTTGCGAAGGCGAAGTTGATTCCGTGATCGAAGAAGCATTTTCCCGCCATCATATTTTATTGTTTAAGCGTCTTAAAGAAGTTGATTTGGATTATATTTTCAGAGCGTCGGGCGCTCAATTTTCAACGATTGCGGATGATTTGACGCCGGAAGTTCTCGGATATGCCGATGAAATCGTTGTCAAAAAAACCCGGTATGAAACGTTTGCTTATTTGGCCGTTTCCGGTCCGGTCACGTCCGTTTTGATTCATGAGCCCGCCAAGTACGGCCTTGGAAAAATAGAAGAGGCAGCCGACGACGCGCTCAACACGGCGGCGCTTCTTTTGAAAAACCCGAGCGTTGTGACGGGCGGCGGCGGAACGGAATATTTCCTGACACGTTCGCTTCGTATTTTTGCGAATACATTGGACGGAAAACATCAGTTGGCGGTTTTGGAATTTGCCAAAGCGATGGAAGCCGTTCCGAAATTTTTGGCGAAAAATATCGGCATGGACCCGGTGGATTCCATGATTCAATTATCGGCGATGCAGGAAGAAGGCATTGACGCCCGAGTTGACGCGTCCGGCAAGGTTATTGCGAACAGTCCGACTGTTTTTGATTGCGCAATGGTTAAAAAATACGGGTTGGTTGCGGCTGTGGAATGTGTTTCGAATGTTTTACGCGTGGATGAGATTTTGTTGAAGAAATGAGATTTTTAGAGAAAATTTAAATTTCCCACATGCTTCGGCATGTTTTCTTTCTCTTTTTTTCTTTATTTTCCTCACAGCTTCCGCTCATCCAAAAACTATAAATAAAACAAGTTCTATTCAAGGTATTGTAAACCAGAATACAAAATTAGGTTTACATTTAACAACAAATCCGAATCGGGGAAACAACACCCCAATTCGAATCTGCTGAAAACAACAAACAAAACTAAACAATCAAGGAATAGATATCCATGAATATAAAACGATCGGTCGGGATTTTTATTGTCTTATCCTTGGTGGTTGCAACGATACCGATTGCAGCCGCAACGGAAGGCATGAAAACAATGACGCATCCGGCCGGCGGAATGAAGCAACACATTCTGACGGAAGAAGAATTGGCAGCGCTGGAAAATATGACGGAAGAAGAAAGACAAATTTATGTCTTGGATCAAGTCAAAGAACAACTTGATTTTCAGGTCGCTGCCGGCGCTCTCACTCAAGAACAAGCGGATGAAATTTACGCGCATTGCGCCTCCGGCGAATTCAGAAAAACGGACAACGGTCTCTATGGAATGAAAGGGAAAAACTCTCTGATGAAAAATCCCTCAAAAAGTATTCCGATGCTTTCCGAAGATGAAATTTCAGCTTTTGAAAACATGACCGATCATGAGAAAAAAGAATTCATGCTTTCCAAAATGAAAGACAGATTGGATGCCGATGTGGCGGAAGGCGTTTTGACGCGGGAACAAGCGGACGAAATCTATGAACAAATGTCTTCCATGGACATTTCGTTCGGGCCGGAAGGCAAATCCATGACAATGGACGTCAAGGCCGGCATTCAAATGCCCGGGCCGACGGTGTCCAAAGAAGAACTGGCCGCTTTTGAAAGCATGACCACGGATGAAAAGCAAGCCTTCCTGTTGGCTCAATTAAAAGAGCATTTGGAATCTGACGTCAAAATCGGACGGCTGACTCAAGAGGAAGCCGATGAAATTTATGCACACAGTGAATCCGGCGGTTTTAAAATCGGATTTTTAATGCCGCCGATGGAGCCTGTTGAAAATTAAAACAATAACTCAATACGCGCAATGTTGGTGTTCTCGGAACACGGGAGGTTTAAAAAATACGAAGCAAAGATTCCCATTCATAGTTTAACCCACATAGTTTAACCCACCCTGTAAATTAAAAAACATTAAAAAACAAATAAACACATAATTTAACCCACAAAAAACGTAAGCGAATAAAAACGAAGGACGAATACCCCAAAATAAAAGAAAGGCTGAAATGTTTTGGCCTTTCTTCTTTTCGTTTTCATAAATTCTCAGTTTTCAAAACTGTTTTCAAGGCAGTTTTCAAAATATTTCTCCAAAAATTCCAAAAAACAAACAAATCCCCCTCCGAAAGGTGGGGTCATTTGTTTGATGGCGATTTTTAAGTTTCAATTAAATGCTATCGCTTTTTTAAAATATTGACTATTCAGCGGTTGATTATTCAACAACTAGAAATATAAAAAAACCTTTTTAAATTAAAATCCAAACATTTCCGTTTAGGTTTGTTAAAAAGGTAAAACCATGAGACTTCAAGATCAAATCTACGACTTAAAAAAAGCTTATGAGAAAAGCGTCCGCTCCCCGGAAGAAATTCTGAATATATACAACGGCATTGAGGACAAAAATGCGATTGACGAATGTTCCGGAAAAAACGCGTTGATTCATATGGCGGCCAGTTACGCTGACGGGAAAAATATCCGGCGGTTGGTTGAAGGCGGCGCGCAAGCCGGCGTTGTCAATGCTTACGGGCAAACCCCGCTTCATTTGTTGTGCGAATCCACTCATCTCGGATTTTACCGGCCAAGCGACGATGAGATTTATGACGCGGCCTGTGCGCTTCTGGACGCCAAAGTCAGTGCCCTTCGTAAAAATGACCGTGGACAAACATGTTACCATCTGGCGGCCGATAAAGGGGTTTACCCGATGATTCAGGCCATGATTGACCGCGGTGTTAAAATCAACATGACCGATAAAGACGGCTGTACAGTTTTGCATCTGGCTGCTCAAGGCGTCCGGCATCCGCTTGAAAGCCGCAAGTATCGCGTCAACGATTATGAACGGGCGAAGGCAGAAGCAGCCAAACCGGATGTCAGTCCGACTTTTGATAAAATAAATCAAGAACAGCTTGAACGAACAGAAAAAGAGTTCAAACAAAATGAACACCTCATTGACAGTTATTTCAAAATCGTTAAAGCGGTTGTTGATGCCGGTTTAATTGACCCGGATGAAAAAGACAATTACGGAAAAACAGCTTTGGATTACGCGATTAAAAGCAATTCCAAAATCATTGCCGCCTTCTTAAAAGGCGAGTACGATGAAAACAATCCGGACAGCGCGGCCACGGGCGGCATGACGCTTCACCAAGCGGTGGACAAAGGCGACATGGTTGCCGTCAAAGCCATTCTCGCAAGCGGCGCGGATATTCACGACGTTTTCCATGAACCGTACAATAAATTGAATGGCAAAACACCGCTGGCCGTTGCCTGCGCCAACGCAAATGCCGAAGCGGTTCAAATTTTACTCGACGCCGGCGCCAACCCGAATTTCAAGTCGGGTGAAGGCGGCTACACGGCTGTTCGTTCTCTGATTTTGAATTTAAAAGACAACCATTTCCGGTCAACCGGAAAAGACGTGGAAACGATCCTGAAAAGCATGGTCAAAGCCGGTCTTGATATCAACGGTTTTTTGGATGACAACGAAAACACGGCTTTGATTGAAACATGCAACGTGATTTACAGAACGAATCTGAATGAGTCCAACAATAAAGAAGGCATGCTTTTTCATACGATTATGAACCTCGGCGCCGATGTGAATGTTACCAACAAAAAAGGTCAGACGCCGCTGATGATTGTCGCTAAGAAGGACGCGGACTTGGAAAACGCGTTCATCATGCTTCTTGAAGCCGGCGCCAAAACGGATGTTTGCGACATGGATGGAAACACGCCTGCCATGTACGCGGCCGAAAACCGCAAGCAGAATAACGCCAAGAACTTTATTGATTTGATGGCGGCGTTTGGTGATATTAAAGCAGACGCTGTGAACAACAAAGGAAAAACGGCGCTTGAAATCGCAACCGAAAAGAATCATGAAGCGGTGGTTAAACAACTTTTATCCATGCAACAATAAAATTATGAAAGCTGAGGTGATCAACTGTATGGAAAAGACATTCGGCAAAAATGCTGTCAGAAATACCGTACAGTTGGAAATGCCTCGACATGAACTTTTGAAAAATTAACTTTTCAAAAGTTTGTTTTACACAGGCTTTAAAACATATTGTTAACCTCTTCCTTTTCAAATAAACAAATCTTTTTTCATAAAATTAATATTATATTTTAATCTGTAATCATGTCATCCGTTTGTATATTTTTGATTCGCTCATCTGTTTAAATTTTAAAACGTAAACCTTTGCCAAAAGCTTAATATGGAACGATAGAGTTTAGCATTTGTCATTATTATTAGTCACACAATGTATTACAAAAAAGTGTCCCACAGGCATTTTTTTCAAAAAACGGAAGGAAAATCGGTCAAAAATGTGACTTTGACGGTTTTTCAATTTGGTATTTTGATTGATATTTTGGTTTTGTTCAAAAACGAAATTTAAAGAACGTAAGCCATCTCTCACCTTAAAAACCATTCAAAAACGACATCTAAGTCTACTTAATCATTTTTAGAGGTTACCAGAATGAAAGAAATCAGAATTCATGGGCGCGGCGGGCAGGGATCCGTCACGGCCGCTGAGCTTCTTTCCATTGCCGCTTTCAGCGATGGAAAATATTCTCAAGCTTTCCCGGCTTTCGGAGTGGAACGCCGCGGGGCACCGGTTCAGGCTTTTACGCGTCTTGATTCCGTGCCGATTCGAATCAGAAGTCAAATTTATGAGCCGGATTATGTCATTGTTCAAGATCCGACGCTCCTTGACGTCGTCAACGTGACCGGCGGTTTGAAGCCGACCGGCGCTTTAATCATCAACACCAAAGAGTCTCCGAGCGCTTTTAAACACTTGGACACGAAAGCCCGGATTCTGACGGTGGACGCGACCAAAATCGCGATTGACATTATCGGCGTTCCGATTGTGAACACCGTTTTACTCGGCGCCTTTGCGGCGGCGACCGGCGAAGTGGCGGTCCCGTCCATTCAAGACGCTGTCCGCGACCGTTTTTCCGGCGAAGTCGGACGAAAGAATGCCGAAGCCATTCAAACAGCTTACGACGCTGTCAAAAAGGAGATGGAAGAATGAAAGTAACCATCGGAGCTGTCTGCGACCCGGGAACCGCTATGGAAAACAAAACCGGCGGCTGGAGAACATTCATGCCGGTTTTTGATTACAGCAAATGCATCCGCTGCGCGATTTGCGAAGTCGCCTGTCCGGACATGTGCATCTATCCGGATCCGGCAACGGCCAACGACAAAGGAAAGTGCTTGTACAAAGCCAATTACGATTATTGCAAAGGATGCGGCATTTGCGCGAACGAATGCCCGAAAGCCGTGATTACCATGACTCTGGAGGAGAAATAATGGCTGTCAACCCGAAAGACAAATCTAAAATGGTCGTCGTTGAAGGTTCTTACGCGACGGCTCACGCCGCCAAAGTTTCCCGTCCGCAAGTGATCTCCGCTTATCCGATCACCCCGCAAACCCACATTGTGGAAGATTTATCCAAAATGATGGCGGACAGCGAAATTCCGAACTGCGAATATATCAACGTCGAGTCCGAATTTTCCGCGATTTCCGCGCTCATCGGTGCTTCAGCCACCGGCGCCCGGACATACTCGGCCACAACATCCCAAGGACTTTTGTTGATGCACGAAGCGCTTTTCAACGCTGCCGGCATGCGCCTTCCGATTGTCATGACGGTCGTGAACCGGGCGGTTGGCGCGCCGATTAACATCTGGAATGACCAGCAAGATTCCCTTTCCCAGCGTGATTGCGGTTGGATTCAAATTTATACCGAAGACACCCAAGAAGCAGCCGACACCGTTCTTCAGGCATTTAAAATCGCTGAGGACAAAAATGTGCTTCTGCCAATCATGGTTTGTATGGATGGATTCGTTTTGTCCCACGTGTACGAACCGGTTATTTTGATGGACCAAGCTGAAGCGGACAAATTTTTGCCGCCGTTTAAACCGGACAATTATTTGGACCCGAAAAATCCGAAATCGTTCGGAACGCTCGCCGACCCGTCATTCTACACGGAATTCCGGTATTCACAGGAAGAAGCCATGAAACGCGCGCTTCCGATTATTGAACAAGCTGCAAAGGATTTCCAAAAAGTCACCGGACGCTACCACGGCGGCCTCATTGACGAATACAATATGGACGACGCGGAAATCGTTTTGGTGTCGTTTGGTTCCATTCTCGGAACAATGAAAGACGTTGTTGACGCTTACCGGGCCCGCGGTGAAAAAGTCGGCATTTTAAAAATCCGTGCGTTCCGCCCGTTCCCGACAGAAGTTATTAACAAAGCCCTTTCAAAAGCCAAAGCCATTGCCGTTATTGAAAAAGATATTTCTCTCGGCCGCAACGAAGGCATTTTGTTTACGGAAATCAAAGCCGGTATGTACAACACGCCGACCCGGATTCCGATGATCGGTTACATGGTCGGTCACGGCGGCCGCGATGTCAAACCGTCTCACGTTGAAGAAATTATCGAGGAAACGAAAAAGGTTGCAAAAACCGGAAAAATCACCATTGAATCACGTTTCAATGATGTCAAGGAGGATTTGTTATGAGCACCGACAACAAGCCTTTCAATTTGCTCACGCCCGGGCACAACGGCTGCGCCGGATGTTGTGACGCGTTGGCCGCCAAATACGTTTTGATGGCGGTCGGCTCCGACTGTATTATCGTCAACCCGACCGGCTGTTTGGAAGTGATGACCACGCCGTTCCCGAAAACCGCTTGGAACGTTCCGTGGATTCACTCGCTCTTTGAAAACGGCGGCGCTGTGGCGTCCGGCGTTGAAGCGGCTCTCATCGCTCTCGGACGAAAAGGAAACACGAAAGTGATCGGAATCGGCGGCGACGGGTCCACCATGGACATCGGAATCGGCGCGCTTTCCGGCGCGTTTGAGCGCGGACACGATATCACTTACGTTTGCGTTGACAATGAAGCGTACATGAACACCGGTGTTCAGCGCAGCAGCGGAACGCCGTTTGGCGCGTCCACCACCACCAGCCCGTCCGGAAAATCATCCTACGGAAACCCGACCAAAAAGAAAGACATGCCGGCCATTATGGCGGCGCACGGATCGCCGTATGTGGCGACGACCTCCATCGGTTACGCAAACGACATGATCAAAAAAGTCAAAAAAGCGACCGACGTGAAAGGCCCGACCTACATTCACGCCCACGCGCCCTGTCCGACCGGTTGGGGTTTTGATTCGTCGAAAACCATTGAAATCGCGAAGCTTGCCGTTGACACATGCCTTTGGCCGCTTTACGAAATGGAAGACGGCGTCGTCACCAGCGTGAAAAAAGTCAAAGATCCGAAACCGGTGGAAGACTACCTCAAAACCCAATCCCGTTTCAAACACCTGTTTAAAATGGAAGGCGGCGCAGAGGAAATTAAAAAAATTCAAGCGATGGCTGACAAGAATATTTCATACTATGGGCTTGATAAATAATATTTATCAGGCTCTTTTTTTTGTTTTTTTAATAATTCAGTTCTGATTTTAACTTCTGCATAATGGTCAATATTGGAAATATACGTAGACGTTTCAATATCTCTAAGTTCTGATTTTAACTCCCCGTCGTAAACGACGGAAACCAAGCACGGGGTGGTTTCAATATCTCTAAGTTCTGATTTTAACTTCCCCGATACCTCTAAATGTTAACGTAGTAGAACCGTTTCAATATCTCTAAATTCTGATTTTAACGAATTATGCTGATGTTGGCCTCACTATATAAAGTCCTTTCAATCCCTCTCAGTTCCAATTTAAAAAAATCGAAAACCGAACAAAAGTCCGGTTTTTCATTTCAATTTGAATTTCGGCCAGATTCAGCCAAATTTCAGCACGATGTCCATCCGCCATCCACGATCAGTGTGGTTCCGGTAATGAATTTGGAATCGTCGCTCACCAAAAACAAAGCGGCATTGGCGATATCTTCCGGTGCTCCGGCGCCGCCGTGCATGGTTTTCATACCATCCGCTGCTTTTGCTTGCCCGCGCGGGTTGGCATGGATGTGACTTCCGATTTCCGTGGCGATAGCGCCCGGGCAAATGGCGTTGCAGCGGATTTTTTCATCGCAATATGTGTATCCGACGTTTCGAGTGAGTCCGATCGCGCCGTGTTTTGAAACCGTGTAAGCGGCCCCGGCTTTCCCGCCGAAAAGTCCGCCGACGGAAGCAATGTTTAATATGGTGCCGCCATTCTCGTTTTTCTTCATGAGCGGAATCGCTTTTCGAATCGCGACAAACGGGGCTGTCAAATTAACGTTCAGAACGCTCTCCCAAACATCATCCGGGACATCTTCCGCCAATTCGAAATTATCCATGATGCCCGCGTTGTTGACCAAAATGTCCAGTTTTCCGCATTCGGACGCGGCAAAATCAATCATGTTTTCAATATCTTGTCGGCTTGAAACGTCTCCTTTGAGCGGAATAATTTTTCCCGCGAACTTATCGGCTTTGACTTGATTCTTTAGTTCTTCCAGCCGCTCCAAACGGCGGGCAACAGCGATGACCGTTGCGCCTTCTTGAGCAAATAACAATGAAATCGCATGTCCCATACCTGAGCTGGCACCTGTGACAATCGCAACTTTCCCGTTCAATTTCATCTTTTCACCTCTTCTTATAACGGACTTGAAAATCCGTTGACGAACATTTATATTTTTACATTTATAAATTTAATGCACGGTTTTCTAAGAAAAATATTTATTCGTCTTGTTCGTTGATATGAATATTTTTCTATCAGATGAAAATTTAAATCAACAAGGAAAGGAATATTCATGCAAAAAGTAACATTCAAAGTTGGCGGCATGACCTGCGGTCACTGCCAGAAACGCGTTCAAAAAGCCATTTTGGAATCCGGCGGCGTTACAAAAGCCGATGTCGATGTTTCAAAAGGCGAAGCCGCCGTTGAATTCGATGAAACGAAAACCAATTTGGACAAAATCAAAGCCGCCGTCCAGAATGCCGGCTACAAAGCTTGAAGTCATTTTGCTTAAATTTTTGTCGAAATGTTTGAATGATTCTCACCGGAGGTGTTTTTATCGGAACGAAAACCATTGGCGTTAGCGGAATGAGTTGTGACCATTGCGTTCGGGCCGTTGACAAAGCTCTATCCGGTCTTGACGGCGTTTCTTCCGTTCAAATTCAACTTGACACCGAACAGCAAATCGGAACCGTCATGATTGTTTTTGATGAAACAAAAACCGATCTGTCGGCGATATTTGATGTGATTCGGCAAGAAGATTACGAACCGTTTTTGCCTGATTCCATGGCGGCAGATTCTGAAAATTTTTTGCCCGGCTCGGTCGGTTCAGCCGCTCAAACATGCCCGTTGAATCCCGCTCTTGAAAATACCGGAAAAATATCCGGTTCCATTCAATCCGGTGATGAAAAATTAGTTTTGAAAATTGAAGGCATGAGTTGTGCGGCTTGCGTTTTAAATATTGAAAAAACGCTTCTTAAAAAAGCAGGCGTCTATTCGGCCGTCGTCAACCTATCTTTAAAAAAGGGAACTGTTTGGTACGACCCTAAAGCCGTCACGCCGGACGAAATCATTGACGAAATTAAAAATATCGGATATACCGCGTCGGCGGCGCTTCAAAAATCAGACGATGTTTCGGCGGAACTTCAAAAAGACGCTGCTCGTCAACGCAACAATTTCATCGCGGCTTTTATTTTGGGCATTCCCGTGATTTTGGGAAACATGAGCCTGATGGTCAGTTGGCTTTCATTCGTTCCGGAATTTTTGCAAAATAAATATTTGCTTTTCCTTCTGACAACGATTATTATCATCGGTCCCGCCCGCCAATATTTTACGGGCGCTTTTAAGGGTCTTAAAAATGGGCTTGCGGACATGAATCTTTTAATCGCGGCCGGAACCGGATGCGCTTATCTGGTCAGCGTCGTTTCCACTTTTTGGAATTTAGGTCCCGGGTACGGCCACCTGTATTATGAAACGGTGGCGATGCTGGTCATTTTTGTGACATTCGGCAAATATCTGGAAGCAAAAACCCGCGGTAAAACATCGCAGGCGATTCAAAAACTGATGAAACTTCAACCGAAAACGTCTCACGTTCTTCGAGACGGCGTTGAAGTTGAAATTCCCGTGGAAGAAATTCTGATCGGCGATACCGTCATTGTCCGCCCCGGTGAAAAAATTCCGGCGGACGGCGCGATTATTTCCGGAAGCTCGGTGGTTGACGAATCCATGCTGACCGGAGAAAGTTTGCCGGTTGAAAAAAGCGTTGGAAAAAAAGTCGTCGGCGCCACGCAAAATTTATCCGGATCTTTTCAATTTCGGGCAGAGAAAGTCGGCGAGGACACGGTTTTGTCTCAAATCATCCGTTTGGTGGAAGACGCGCAGACCAACAAGCCGCCCATTCAAAAGTTGGCGGACAAAGTGGCCGGTAATTTCATCGTTGCCGTTTTTGTCATTGCGCTTTTTGCCTTTTTGTTTTGGTTCCTGATCGGTTACGATTATTTTGATGTGAGCGGTTCCGCCGCGTTTTTTGGCATCAGCCCGTTTATGTTTTCACTTTTGATCGCCATTACCGTTTTGGTTATTTCCTGTCCGTGCGCTGTCGGTTTGGCGACGCCGGCCGCCATCATGGTCGGAACCGGCATGGGCGCCGAAAACGGTATTTTAATCCGGGGCGGCGACGGGCTTGAAAAAGCGCAATCTCTCAAAGCGGTTGTTTTTGACAAAACGGGAACGTTGACAAAAGGAAAGCCAAAGCTGATTGATGTTGTTTTGTTGAATCCTGCTTTTTCGAGAAATGACGTTCTCCAAATGGCGGCCACCGCCGAAAACAATTCCGAACATCCGCTCGGACAAGCCATTGTCAAAGGTGCCGCTCTGGAAAATATTTTTCCTCAAAACTGTTCTTCGTTTGAGGCCGCCTCCGGAAAAGGCATCAAATCGGAGATCGACGGACATGTGGTTTTAATCGGAACCCGCCGCTTTTTATCGGAAAACAATGTTTTTGACCGCGGCGTTTCTGCTCCGGATTTGGCGATTGACTCGCAAATCCAAACGCTTGAAAGCGGCGGGAAAACCGTTGTTTTAATGGCGGTGGATTCTATTCCGGCGGCGTTGTTTTCAATTGCCGACACGTTAAAAGAAACGTCCAAGGAAGCCGTCACGGAACTTTTAAAAATGGGACTTTTCGTTTACATGCTGACCGGTGACAACCGGCGGACCGCGCTTTCGATTGCGCAAGCGGCGAACATTCATTCGGAAAACGTTATTTCGGAAGTGTTGCCCGCGCACAAAGCGGAAAAGATTCGGGAAATTCAAGATTCCGGTTTGCCGGTCGGCATGGTCGGAGACGGTATTAACGATGCGCCGGCACTGATTCAGGCCGATGTCGGCATCGCGATGGGTGCCGGAACGGACATTGCGATTGAGTCGGCGGATATCATTTTGATTCGGGACAATCCGAAAGACGTGACAACTGCCATAAAACTCAGCCGGCTGACGATTCGGAAAATCAAGCAAAATTTGGGGTGGGCATTTGGTTATAACGCCATCGGAATTCCGATTGCGGCCGGACTCTTGTATCCGCTCACGCACACCGTTCTCATCAGCCCGGAGCTGGCGGCCGCTTTTATGGCGCTCAGTTCCGTTTCTGTCACACTCAATTCGCTGTTGATGAAACGGTCCAAAATCAAATAAAAATTAAATAAGTAGCAATAATCGAAAATTATCAATCAGGGGACTGAATATGAATTCAAATCAAGAACCGGTTCAAAATGAAAAAAAGACCCGGAAATCCGTTTTTATTGAAAGCGTTTTTCTGTCCCTTGCCGTTGCTTTTCTTTTTTTGGCGGCGGTCTTTCTCAAAATCAGATATTTTTCCGGGTCTTATACGAACATTGATGTCATCGGTGGGGCGTTTTTCGTGTTTTTCCTGAGTTGGATTATTTTTTTGATTTTACTTCCGAGAGTCAGGGATATGAAAAAAACCTGATCGGAGAATCAAAAAACGTTTATGTTTTCGTTTTTAAACTGTTTTTAAAAAGAAACACCCTTCTGTGTTTTGGTTGATATCGATATTTCCGTATTAATTCAATTTGAATATGTTGAATATGTTAAATATGTTCAAATTGATTTTTAATACAATTGTATAATGAACTTACCGGCTTAAATATTTTATGTTTTACCGATTGAATGTTCAAATGTTCTCTTTTTTGGATAAAGTCGGACGACTTTGAATCCCAATTTAATATAATTTATAAAAAAATATATATTCTTAAGACGCTTAATTTCCCCATCCGCAAAAGGAGGGATTCGCCACTTGAGAGATTTTTTATATCAGACATATGACATGGTTCTTGAGCGTTTAAAGTACGCGGAAGCCAAGAATACGATTATTGTCACTCTTCTCGGCGCGTTGGTCATCGGCGGTTTTCGTATTTACAACGAAACGCCTTACCGTCCCGACATTGCGACTTTTTATTTTTGGAATTTCATTCTTTTTGCCGTTTTGGCCATCACGGTTTCTCTTTCCTCGTTTATGCCCAACATCAAACTTCAATACCTGTACAAAGGAAAAGAGCCGGCCGATTCGGACAGTTTGATTTATTACGAACACATTTCCAAATATGACGTCGATACCTATCTGACCGCTATCAATCGCCGGTATTTTGATTCGGAAGCGACGCCCGGAAATTTGGATTTTGACGTTGCCGCTCAAATCATCATCAATTCCCGTTCCGCTTACCGAAAGTATTCGATTTCCTATTACGCCATTGTCTTTTCGATTTTCGCGATTTTGACGCCCATCATCGGCATCATTTATTTCTTCTTAAGTTCGCGCGTTCACTTGACCAACGAAGACGGAAAAACGAAAGTCCAATACGGAAAAATCAAGTTTATCGAAGATATCAAAGAACTCACCATCAAGTCTAAGCGAAAGCTCCAAAATCCGATTTCAAAAAAGCGGACGCAAAATACGCAGCATCTGGAGCAATCCAAAAATAAATTTTTCACGTCAGGCATTCCGAAAACAAAAGGTCAGCCGTCCGATCCGTCCGCTTCGTCTGTTTCCGCAAATTTGGAAAAACAGCCGGCGGATGTCTTGCCTGAAATTCCACTGACAGGTCCGAATGCGTCGTCTGCGGAGGAATTTTCAAACACAGCCGCTCCGTCACAATCCTGGCCGTCGGATCCGGAAAGTTACGGATATGTTGACGAATCATCCGGCAAAACAGAGTCCGATTCGGAAGCAGACTCCGAACGTGAAATCGTAAAAACAGAGCCGCCGTTGGTTCCGACGCACGTGTCGGATGATATGGACGATGAAAAATAAAAAAAGAAGTCGTCAATAAAAAAAGAAGTTTGTCAATAGATTATGGACAAATGTTGAAAAGAGGATATGTCAGCTGCATTTCTTTTTTAAGTTATATATTTTATGTTCAAATCTTTAAAATTAAATAAAAAAACCGGTGAAAGAAACTCTTTCACCGGCAAATCGGCCTCTCGTTTTTATTTCAGCCGCAGGCGTTTTGTTTTTGATGCCTTATTTTCATTTCTTTCCGTTTCTTCCGACTTTAAATCCGATTCCCGCTGAAATCAAAGCGATTGCGGCGGTGACAACAATCCACCACATCCATGGAATACTTTTTTGTTCAAAACCTTCTCCCGCGGCTGTTGTTGTCGGGGCCGGTTCAGTTGTTGTCGTTGGTGCCGGTGTTGTTGGTGCCGGTTCCGGTTCTGTCGGCTTTCCGCTCATCGGAACAATGGTGGCTTGTCCGAAACCGCCGCCGGACCCGCCGGATTTTTTATTAACCGTCAAGGTGATTGAATCGGAGGTTGCTGAAATGCCTTTTTGGTTGGTTACGACAACCCGGTATTCCCCGCTGTCATCGGTGGCGGCTGACAAGATTTCATGAACAGCGACGGAGTCGACAGCTTCATAATCCGATATTGTCGAATTCCACTTTTGCCATTCATAGTTCAAATTGTTCACGTTTCTCAAAATAAATGAGACATCCGTTCCTTCGCCAACAGTATCGGATGGGTCGGCATACGGCTGTTCCAAGACGACAAGCTTTGCAGAGGCGGATGCCCAGTTATCGTCCCGGGTGGTATAGGGTCCGGTTACGACAACCACATACGTTCCTCTCTCGGCCGTCGTCACACCGGATATTGTCAACTCTTTTGTGTCTGTTCCGGAATAGCTTCCGCCGTTCGTTAACGTATTATTGACGTCGACACTTCCTTTATACCATTGATACGTAAAGCCGGTGTCGTCTCCTTTCACTTCAACGGAGAACGTCACATCGTCCGTTTGTCCGTCAAAAGCAACAGCATTCACCGGTTTCGTTTTAATAATCGCGGCTTTGTCAACATCCAATGTCAGCGGATTTGAAATGGCGGAGGTTCCGTCCACCGTATCTGTGACAATAACCCGGTAACTGCCAATGGAATTCAACTTCACCGGGTCAATGACGTATTCATATCCGGTTGCACCGGCAACGTCCCTGAAATTCCCGTTTCGGTTTTCTTTCTGCCATTGATATGTCCAACTGCTGTTGTCTTCGGTTGAGAATATTACACTTTCACCGGTCAACGCTTCTTCCGGTGAAACGGTCGGCTCCGAAATGACGGTGAGTGTCACCTCGTCGGATTTAATCACATTTCCAACGCCTTGGCCGGTCACTTGGACATAGTACATATATCCGTCTTTGGATTCGTCGGCGTCAATTGTCAGTATTTTCTTGTTGCCTTGCGCGCCGGCAATTTTGGTATATTTATTTCCGCCATCGGTTGATTCAAACCACCGGTATTTGAAATTCGTGCCGGTTTCATCAGCGGCGCTTTCGAGTTCCACCGACAGCTTTGCTTCCGTTCCGTCAAAGGCGATTGTGTTCACCGGCTCGGTTGCGATGACCGGCTTTTTATGAACCGTTAATGTAATGGTGTCAGATATTGCCGTCGTGCTGTCAGCTTTTGTCACCGCTACATAATAGTCGTCGGAATCTGCCATTGCGGCGTTTGTTAATTCATATGGATTGGCGGTTGATACGGTCGCAGGGGTTGAATTATTCCACTTAATCGTATAATCCGTATCTGAAAGAATATCTCCGCGAACGGTCTTGACAGTGAAAGTCGCATTTCCGCCTTCTCCGATCTCATCGGCAACGACAGTCGGTTGTTCCAGAACCGTCAATGTCAATGCGATGGTGTCGTAGGTGTTGTCCGTTCCTTGGGCATAGACGAGGTAAACGCCATGGTCGTCGGCGTCAACAGTGGTTATTTCAAAATCATCGTCGGTTCCGTTTTGTATTTCAATTCCGTCTTTATACCAAACATAGTTTTGAACATTCGCGGCGATAACATTCATGGAGACGTCTTGTCCGTCAAAAGCCACATAATTTTTGATGGTGGCGGTGTCAATCAAAGCCGCTTTGTAAACTTCCAACGCGACCGGTCCGACTTCAATGCTTGTTCCATTGGCAGTGACGACAACACTGTACGCGCCGGCATCGGCAGAACTGACTGCGTTAATTGTGTAGGTGTCAGATGTTGCACTTCCAATGTTGGTTCCACCCTTTTTCCATTGATAGGTTGCGCCTGTCGGACCTGCTGTCTCAAAAACCACTTCCGTTCCATCCAAAGCCCGCACCGGTCTTGTTGTGATTTCCGCGCTGTCAACCGTCACGTTTATGATCGGTTTATCGTAAACCCTTAGCGTGACGTTTTCGGATGTGGCGTTGTTTCCGCCGGCCATAACAGCATCGCCGCCGCCGATAACTTTGACCTTATATTTTGTGCCGTTATCTGTTGTCGCGTTCGCATTGAATTCATACACCCGGGAAGTTGCGTCCGGAATAATCGTGTCGTTTTTGTACCATTGGTAAGTCATGCCGGTAGCTGTAACGGGTGTCACGGAAAACGTGACTTTATTTCCGTCAAAAGCGTAAGTGTTTACAGGGGGTGTTATAATGGCGGCTTTGTCGTAAACGGTTAAAATGGCGGACTCTGTTGGAAGATTCTCACTTCCATATTTTGCTCTCAATTGAGCGCCGTCCCAACTGATCGGGACATTTGTCATTGTAAGAGTTGATGTACGTGCTCCCGTACCTCCCGGAGTTGAAATTGAAATCGTTGCTCCATTTACGAGTTGGTTTGTTATATTCGGATTACTATGGCCATTGATAGCAACCCACGTGCCGTTTAATTTATATTCCCAAAAAGGGGCTGTTCCTGAAGGCCAAAGTCCCGCGGTTGTATTTCCTCTTGCAACAAAAGTTGCAGTGTTGCCGACAAGAATTGTCGAATCTGATGGATGGGTATTAATCTCCGCACCCAACGCCGTTCCCGGCACCATTGAAAACAAAAGAACCAACGTTAAAACCACAACGAACATTCTTTTGTAAAATTTTCGAATCATATATTCTCACACTCAAGTTCAATCCCTTAAAGAAAAATGGTTTGTAACCATAATACAAAAAATGGTTCGCAACCATAATACAAAAAAATAATTATATATGAAAAATATAAATTCATTAAATGGTTGAATTGTATATTTTTTATACTTCTTTATATTTACACATTTAGTCATATTTATGTGTTATTGCAAACGATTTCTATTTATTTTTTAATATATTTCATAAGAATATCATCACATTTTTTAAATATAAATATGTGTATACAATTATGATAGTCTCATTCACTTCTGCCACTCTGATCGTCATATTTTATTTTTGTCGATTTCTCTTCTTTTATTGAACTGTTTTAAACTGTCTGTTCATTATCTCCGAAAATCTTTAAATATAACTTATCACATTGTCCATCCGTCTTACTTATTAACGGCGCGGGAAAAAAACCGCCTGTTAGTTTTAATCCGGTGAGAAGTGTAGGAACAACATAAGTGTCAGGGCCAATTCGAAAGAAAGCCCGTTTTCGCCAAATCACGAACAAAAAGCAATGTTCTTGGCGGAAAAACACGAAAATGTTATTGATTTCATCAATATTTTTCGTTGTCGATGTTGCGGATTAAAATCAAAAGACGGTAACCGATCCGATTTTGGGGACACCCGGAAACTCTCAAGCGAAAAAGCCCGGTTTTCAAAATCAATATCTGTTGTGTGATATTTCATTCATTCTTACGGATTCGTATCATATATTATATGATTTGCCCGTTCAAACCTTTGGTTTGTTGTTTGAATTGCTGCCCGTTCTTTATTTTAATCATTTATGTCATCGCTTTTTGACCTTGTTGTTTTTGCTCCCGGTGATTTTAAGATAAAAATCAAACCAAAAGGAGTCAAAAAATGTCAAGCATACACAGACCTGACAGAGGTTCGCGTGCGTTTAGCCCTCGCAAGAGAGCAAAAAGCCCGGTCCCGAAATTCAGGTCCTGGCCCGCAAAAGAAGGCCAGCCGAAATTACAGGCATTTGCAGGATACAAAGCCGGTATGACTCACGTCATCATGATTGATGATGTTAAAACGAGTCTGACCGCCGGTACGGAAATTGCGGTCCCCGTGACTGTCATTGAAACGCCGGCTATCCATGTGGCCGCTATTCGCGCTTACGTCAAAGACGTCGGCGGCGAAGTGGCAGCAGCAGAAGCCTGGACCACCAAATTGGAACCCGAACTTTCCAAAAGATTGCGCGTTCCGAAATCCGACAAATCCGCGGAATCTCTCGCGAAAATTGAAGAATTGCTTTCAAAAGGCGAAGTGACCGACATCCGCGTTGTCACGTACACCACCCCAAAAGCTGTTGCCAGCATTCCGAAAAAGGTTCCCGACGTTATGGAAACCGGAATCAGCGGCAAAGACGTCAAAGCGAAATTCGAATACGCTAAAACCATCCTCGGCGCCGAAATTAAAGTGACCGACGTTTTTAAGAACGGCAGCTTTGTTGACGCCGCCGCCATCACCACCGGTAAAGGAACACAAGGACCGGTTAAGAGATGGGGCATTGCCAAAATGAAAGGAAAACACTCCCGCCAAGGCAGCTTGAGACAAATCGGTACGCTTGGTCCCTGGCACCCGGACCACGTGATGTGGCAAACCCCGCAAATGGGACAAGTCGGATACCACCAGAGAACAGAATACAACAAACGCATTTTAAAAATCGGCGAAGACGGAGCAGATGTGACTCCGGCCGGCGGATTCATTAACTACGGTTTGGTCAGCGGCGAATACATCCTTGTCAAAGGAAGCGTCCCCGGGCCGTCCAAAAGATTGATCCGCTTCAGAGAACCCGTCCGATACCACAAGGCACAGCCGGCAGAACCGCAAATTCTGCACATCAGCCTGCAGTCTCAACAAGGGTGATATTCATGGTCGCAGCAAAAATTTTAGATTTATCCGGTCAACCGGTCGGGGAAATTGAACTTCCATCCGTCTTTTTTGAAGACTACCGTCCCGACTTGATCAAAAAGGCCGTGTTGGCCGCCCAAGCAAACAGAAGACACCCCTACGGTCCGACTCTTTACGCCGGTATGCAGACATCCGCAACAGGCTGGGGTTCCGGACGCGGTGCTTCCCACGTTCCGAGAATTGTCAACGGCTCGCGCGCCGCCCGTATTCCGCACGCCAAAGGCGGAAGAGCAGCCCACCCGCCGAAACCGGAAACCGATTACTCCGAAAAAGTGAACAAAAAGGAAAGACGCCTGGCCGTCCGCTCCGCAATCGCAGCCACCTGCAGCGAAGATTTGGTCATCACCAGAGGACACATCTTCATGACGGAAGAACTTCCGATTGTTGCCGACGACGCGTTTGAAAACTTGTCCAAAACCAAAGACGTTGTCTCTTTCTTTGAAGCCATCGGCGTTTACGAAGACGTCATGCGCGCCAAACTCGGCAGAAACATTCGGGCCGGACGCGGAAAAATGCGCGGCCGGAAATACAAGAGCAGAAAAAGCCTTTTGGTCGTGACCGGCGACGTTGCCGCCGTTTCCTGCGCCGCAAGAAACTTGGCCGGTGTTGACATCGCCACCGTTTCCGAACTCAACGCGGAACTTTTGGCTCCCGGAACACACGCCGGAAGACTCACCGTCTGGACCAAATCCGCCATCGCGAAACTTGCAGAAAAGGAAGGTGTTATGGAATGATGTCGGTAGAGTATCCGTTCATTACAGAAAAGGCCATGCTTCACATGGAAGACAGTAAACTTCAAGTCATCGTTGATTCCCGCGCGAACAAGCAGCAAATCAAAAGAGACGTCGAAGAGCTTTACGGTTTTAAAGTCACCAGCGTCAGAACAATGACCACCATGAAGGGGCAGAAAAAAGCAATTATCACATTCGAGAAGTCTGAAGCCGCGCACGAAATCGCAACCAGACTCGGACTCGCATAAGGTGGTTAATATGGGTAAACGAATTATCGCACAGAGAAGAGGTAAGGGAAGTCCGACTTTCACCGCCCCGTCTCACAAATTTAAAGCAGAACTCATGCATCCGGTCGTGGCCGCAGGCGCGACACTCAAAGGAACCGTCATTGACGTCGAGCACGACACAGCCCGGGCCGCTCCGATTATCAAAGTCTTCTTTGACGACGGAAAATCCCAGCTCATCATCGCAACGGAAGGCGTCGCTGTCGGTCAAATCATTGAATGCGGACCGGCCGCTGAAGTCAAAGCCGGAAACATTCTTCCGGTCGGTAAAATCCCGGAAGGTATTCTGGTGTGCAACATCGAAGGAAAGCCGAACGACGGTGGAAAATTCACCCGCTCGTCCGGAACACACGCGATCGTCGTGGCGCACGAAGAAGGACGCACCTCCGTTCAGATGCCGTCGGGCCAATTGAAATGGTTCAACCCCGAATGCCGCGCCGTTATCGGCGTTGTCGCCGGCGGCGGACGTGTTGAAAAACCGTTCCTCAAAGCCGGAAAAGTGTACCACAAGATGAAGGTTCGTGCCAAGAGATTCCCGCGCGTCAGAGGAGTTGCCATGAACCCGAGAGACCATCCGTTTGGTGGCGGTAACAGGCAACACCCGTGCCGCTCGACAACGGTCAGCAGAAACGCACCGCCGGGCGCGAAAGTCGGTCACATTGCCGCACGCAGAACCGGAAGGAAACGTTAAAGGGTGATTCAAATGGCAGCAAAGAAAACAGGTTCATCAAGATTACCGAAACGCAAGGGTGAGTTCACCTACCGCGGAAAAACCATTGCGGAACTTCAAACATTAAGCATTGAAGAATTCGCACAACTCCTTCCGTCCAGGGAGAGAAGATCGATCATCAGAGGATTGACCGAAGTCCAAAAGAAGGCCCTTGCGGACATGCGGGCCGGCAAAGAAGTCAGAACCCACGCACGGACCATGATTATCTTGCCGGAAATGGTTGGAAAGACGGTGGCCGTCTATGACGGTAAAAAGTTTATCGACGTCGAAATCCAGCCGGAAATGGTGGCTCACCGCTTCGGTGAGTTCGCGCCGACCAGAGGCAAAGTTTCCCACGGAAGCGCCGGTGTCGGAGCCACTCGTTCCAGTAAATTCGTTCCGTTGAAGTGAGGATGATAACATGGGAAGACTTAATTACTCAACCGTCGCCATTCCGGAGAACAGCTCAAAGGCAATGGCCTCCGAACTTCACATCTCTTTCAAAAAGACGCGTGAAATTTGTCACCACATTCAGGGAATGAAAGTGCCGCAAGCCCGTGCATTCCTCGAAAATGTCGTCATACAAAAGCAAGCCGTTCCGTTTAAGAGATTTACGGAAGGTGCCGGCCACAAAAGAGGACCGATGGCGGCCGGAAGATATCCGGTGAACGCCTCGATTGAAATGCTCAAACTCCTCAAAAACGCGGAAAGCAACGCCGAATACAAAGGCCTTGAACCGGCGCACATGTACATTTCAACGGCTCTCGCGAACCGTGGAAGAACCATTCGCGGTTATTTCCCAAGAGCTCGCGGGCGCGCATCCCCGAAAAATACCGAAACCGTGAACATCGAATTGATTTTAAGCGAGGTGCAATAATATGGCAGTCGAGAGAAAATTCGTAAAAGACGGATATGTTAAAGCCTCCATGGACGAGTACTTCGCAAAACAACTTGGTCGATCCGGTTACGGTGGAATGAACATGAGCCGGACACCGCTCGGAACTCAAATCACCATCTATTCCGAAAAACCGGGAATGGTTATCGGAAAAGCCGGTAAAGTGATCCGCAAGTTGACGCAAGATGTCTCCGATATGTACGGTATTGACAATCCGCAAATTGACGCTCAGGAAATTAAAAAGACCGAACTCAACGCGCAAATCATGGCGAACCGCTTGGCGTCGTCCATTGAGCGCGGCTGGTACTTCAGAAAAGCCGGAACCAACACCATCCGCGCCGTTATGTCGGCCGGTGCGCTCGGCTGTGAAGTGGTCATTTCCGGTAAATTGACAGGTGCCCGTGCCAGAACCGAAAAGTTCGTGGACGGGTATGTGAAGCACTCCGGCCACCCGGCCGAGCAAATCGTTGACGTCGGCTACGCCGTTGCCATCAAAAAGCTCGGAACTCTTGGCTGTAAAGTGAAAATCGTTCAACCGGGCGCTGTCCTTCCGGACGCGTTTAAGATTGTTGAAGGACTTCCGGTCGAAATCAAAGAAAAACCGCCGGTTGCCCAAAAAGCCAAAGAAGAGAAAGTTGTCGTTGTTGAAGAAAAGGTTATTGCCGTTGTTGATAACGCCGGCGACGTCGTTGCCGAGGAAATCATCGAAACGGTCACCGAAATGACCACTGCGGTTCCTTCCGAATCCGATGAAATCGTCGTCGAAGACTCCGACACCAATGAGGTCAGACGGGTTGTCGGCGATGTTTGGCAGCACAAACACGACGGAATTTCCGGATGGCATCCGATGGCGCGCGTTCACAAGGAGGCGAAGAAATAATGGCAATCCTCAGAACGAGCGACATTCGCAAAATGTCCGCAGCCGAACGAATTGATGAGATCCAGAAATTAAGCAACGAACTCATTCGCGAACGCGCGTTGACTTCCGCCGGCGACGCTCCGGAAAACCCGGGACGCATCGGTGAAATTACCAGAACCATCGCACGCATCAAGACAATTCAAACCGAAATGAAAGATAACTAAACATGACTGAAATTGAGATCACGCCGGACAATTTGCCCTTTCATGAATGCATCGGGCTTTCTGTCACGGTGAAAAGTTCTTGCGACCCGACAATAACAGGTCTTTCCGGAATCATCGTCGATGAATCCCGGAACACATTTCAGATTGAAACAAACGGAAAAATAAGAACGATTCCGAAAACCGGATCTGTCTTTTCTTTTTCCCTTGTTTCGGAAAAATCAGAAAATGGCCGCATATCCGCACAAATAAACGGTAAATACATGCTCTCACAACCCCAAAATCGGATAAAGAACTTAAAGAAATCAAGAAAATGAGGTTAAATTTATGGCAAGAGATATTGGAATTGATGTTCCGGAACCCTCCAAAGAGTGCGATGACATTCACTGCCCGTTCCATGGTAAATTACCGGTCAGAGGACAACTTCTGGTCGGCACCGTCATCAGCACAAAGATGGACAAATCCGTCGTCATTGAAAGAAGATATGAAAAAATGGTATCCAAATACCAAAGATATGAGAAGCGCCGCTCCATTATGCACGCTCACAACCCGCCCTGCATCAACGCAAAAGTCGGCGACGTCGTGACGATTGCGGAATGCCGCCCGCTCAGCAAGACGAAATCATTTGTTGTTGTGAAATCTGAGGAGGCTTAAACATGAAAGCCATAAGATCCAACATTCCGCGCGCTTTAAACTCCGGCGCCCGCGTCGACTGTGTCGACAACACCGGTGCGAAAGTGCTTGAAATTATTTCCGTCAAAAACTACCGCGGTGTCAAAAACAGATACCCGAAAGCCGGCGTCGGTGACTTGTGCATCGTCTCCGTCAAGAAAGGAACGCCTGAAATGAGAAAACAGGTTCTTTTGGCGGTCGTTGTCCGGCAAAAGAAAGAAATCAGACGGCCGGACGGCTTACACGTGTCTTTTGAAGACAACGCCATGGTTCTCGTGGACGATTCCGGTGTTCCGAAAGGCACCGACATCAAAGGCCCGGTGGCCCGTGAAGTCGCGGAAAGATTCCCCAAAGTCGGTACAACCGCATCCATTGTGATCTGAGGTGACAAAAATGGCAACATCAATTCAACCCAGAAAACAAAGAAAAGCCAGATACAACGCGCCGCTTCACATGCGCCAAAAATACATGGGCGCCCGTTTAAGCGACGATTTATCTAAAAAATACAACACCCGTTCCGCTCCGGTCATCACCGGCGACACCGTTTTGGTGATGCGCGGCGATTTCAAAGGCGTTTCGGGCAAAGTTGAAAAAGTCAATCTCGCGGATTGCGTTATTCACGTGGCCGGCGTCGTTTCGACGAAGGTCAACGGCGAAGAAGTTCCAAGACCGATTTACCCGTCCAATGTGATGATTACGAAATTGGAACTCAAAGATAAAAAACGCGAAGCACGTATTCGCGGACAGGAGTGAGTCACATGCACCAGAAAAGAATGTCAATGCCGACCAGCTGGAAAGTTCCCAAAAAGACCAACAAATGGATTACGGCGACAAGCCCCGGTCCGCACAGCAAAGACTCAAGCCTTCCGCTCGTCGTGATTTTACGCGATCTTTTGAAAATCGTTGACACATCCAAAGAAGCCACCCGCATTCTTCAAGAGAAACAGGTGCTCGTTGACGGTGTCGCCCGGAAAAACTTAAAGTTCCCGGTCGGCATTTTCGATGTCGTCGCCATCCCCGCGAACAATCAATATTATCGTATGCTTCAAGACACCAAAGGCCGGCTTTATCTCAATGAAATTGATGAAAACCGCGCGAAATGGAAGATTTGCAGAATCAACGGTAAGACCACCGTCAAGGGCGGTAAAACCCAATTGAACCTTCACGACGGCTCCAACATTTTGGCGTCGGAAGACTACAAGACCAAAGACACTGTGAAACTCTCTCTTCCGGACAAGAAAATCTTGGCCCGGTTTGAATACAAGATCGGCAACACCGTGATGATTACGGGCGGCCGGCACAGCGGAATGGTCGGAAAAGTAACGGAAATCGAAACCATTCGCAGTTCCAAGAACAACGTGGTGAAAGTTTCCGGCAAAAATGATATTGAAACCATCGAAAACTATGTTTTCGTAATCGGTGAGGACAAACCTGAAATTAAAGTAGGTGAACAAGCATGAGCAATTCGGAAAACCCGATGAGAACTCCTGTTATCGAAAAAGTGATTGTCCACATGGGTGTCGGCGAAAGCGGCCAACACCTCGTTGATGCAGAAAACATACTTGCGGAAATCACCGGACAAACCGTGATTCGGGCATTTGCGAAAATGACCGTTCCGGCGTTCGGGATTAAAAAGAAAGAGCCGATCGGCTGTAAAGTCACTTTAAGAGGGGACAACGCGGAAGAATTCCTCACGACCTCTTTGAAAATTGTCGAAAACACCTTAAAGAGCTCCCAATTCGACCAAAACGGAAACGTTTCCTTTGGTATCGAAGAACACACGGATTTCCCCGGTATGAAGTATGACCCGAATATTGGTGTTTTTGGGATGGACGTCACTGTCGTCTTAAAACGCCCGGGAAACAGAATCAGCAAAAGAAGAATCGCGCAGACGAAAGTTCCGGCTTCCCACAAAATGAACAAAGCCGACGCTGTTGCATTCTTAAAGGACAACTACGGTGTGGAGGTCGTTTAATATGGTACAGACAAAAAAGAGATTCGGACGCGGCGCCAGCTGTTGCAAGCGCTGCGGTCAAAAGCAATCGCTCGTCCGCAAATATGACATATATTTGTGCCGGCACTGCTTTAGAGAAGTTGCCCCGAAGATGGGCTTTAACAAGTACAGCTGAGGTGAGGAAAAATGGTATTATTTGATCCTCTGGCCGATGCTTTATCCGTGATTAAAAACGCGGAAAACGTCGGTAAAACAACCTGTGTCATCCGGCCGGCTTCCAAAATTATCGGAAACGTCCTCAATGTGATGAAAGAAGGCGGCTACATCGAGTCGTTTGAGTTCGTCGAAGACGGTAAAGCCGGCGTTTACGAAGTGAAACTCGCCGGTTCCATCAACGACTGCGGCGCCATCAAACCGCGCTACTCGATCGGTATCGACGGCTTTGAGAAGTGGGAAAAGGAATACTTGCCCGCGAAGAACTTCGGCGTCTTGGTTTTGACCACATCCTTGGGTGTCTTGTCTCACAATGAAGCGCGTGAAAAGAATGTCGGCGGAAAGCTTTTGGCTTACGTTTACTGATGGGGTGGCAATATGGCAAAAGAATTTACAGAAATTGTCGAAATCATCCCCGGTGTGACCGTTAAGTACGAAAACCACATCATGACCGTGAAAGGCCCGAAAGGACAAAATGTCCGCGAGTTTTACTATCCGGGAATTGACATCGCCGTGAATGGCGCTGAAATTACCGTCGATACGGAAAACCCGAAAAAGCAATACAAAGCCATGGTCGGCACGTTTGCGTCCCACCTCAAGAACATGATTCACGGTGTGACGGAAGGCTTTGAGTACAAAATGACCATTGTGTACTCTCACTTCCCGATGCAGACGAAAGTGAACGGAAAAACGTTTGTGATCAGCAACTTCCTTGGAGAAAAGAAGCCCCGTATCGCCAAGATTGTCGGCGAGACGACGGTGAAAATCAACGGAAACAGCGTTGTTGTGACCGGCATCAACAAAGAAGATGTCGGACAAACGACCGCCAACATTGAACAGAAAACCAAAATCAAGAGATTTGACCCGCGTGTCTTCCAAGACGGAATTTACGTGGTGGATAAAGCATAAGGTGGTCACGATGGCAAAAGAAAATACAGTTCCCGAAACAAACGCGGAAAACACGTCTGTTGACGCGGCTTGCGCAACCAACCTCCTTGATGCGGATCCTGAGTTCAGACGTTTGTTCAACGTTCGTAAAGTTCAAAAATCAAGAAAACCGTCCTTCCACAAGCAGGGCCAACACAAATTCAAGCGGCTCAGCACCAGCTGGCGCCGCCCGCGCGGTAACCAAAGCAAGCAGCGTGCCGGTTTTTACGGCAAAGGCGCGCTTGTGACCGTCGGTTACGGCAGCCCCGCTTTGATTAAAGGACTTCACCCGTCCGGTTTTGATGAAGTGATCGTCAACAACGTGGATGAATTGTCTTTGGTCGACCCCGAATTTGAAGCCGTCAGAATTGCCGGCGGCGTCGGCGGTAAAAAGAAGGCGGTCATTGTCGCAAAAGCAGCCGAATTCGGCATTAAAGTGTTAAATCCGGGAAAGGGGGAAGTTTAAATGTCCAACTTAACCAACCAAAGAAGAATGGCCTCTCAAGTCTTGGACTGCGGTCTGGACCGTGTTTGGCTTGACCCGGAACAAAGTGAGAAAATCGCCGAAGCGATTACCCGTGAAGACATTCGCGGCCTCATTTCCGAAGGCTTCATCAAGGCCAAGAAAGTGAAAGGTGTCAGCCGCGGACGCGCGAGAATCGTCGCCGAAAAGAGAGCCTACGGCCACAGAAAAGGTCCGGGTTCCCGCAAAGGTAAGAAAGGCGCCCGAACCAACAGCAAAGAGTTGTGGATGAAAAAGATTCGCGCTCTTCGTAAGAAGTTGAAGGAAATGCGCGCGAACGAGACGCTTGACAAGAAGACCTTCTGCCGCTATTACAGAAAAGCGAAAGGCGGGGAATTCAGAAACACGGCTCACCTTGAAGCGCACATTCAAGCTGAATTGAAGAAGTAAAAATAAAAATTCCTCGCAACGCTTCGGAATTTTTCAGGGCGGTGGGAGTCTGATTCCGCGAAGTTCGCTTCGCAAAAAGGCTCCTCCCGGCCGTTTTTTATTTTTAGTTTCTTTGTTTTTTTTTTTTTTTTGGTTTCAGCGGCGCCGGCGCGCGTTACGGCAACCTATTCTTTTAAAGTTCAAGAACTGAAGGTCGTTTCTTATTTTTGTTTTCGTGGATAATCCGTTTGTTTGATATAGTATCAGGTTATTGAAAAAAAGTAAATCGGTTCGTTCACTATTTGTTTTATAATATAATCCTGTGAAATGAAATTTTCGAAACGTTTCATTAATTTTAATGAGTAATCAAACAAAAACGATAACAAAAACAAAAACAAAATAGACGATAAATATGATCACAAAAACGTCCAAAATCCTCTTATTCGCTCCCGTCCTGATGATTCTTTTCATCCTGACGGCAATGCCCGCACTGGCCAATCCGGTCACCGTTACAAACGTTACGGATGCCAATTCAAATTTGACAAATTGGGCGTCAACGCCGGGTTCTTATCAACTCATTTTAGACGCTGACGGTTGGGACACTTCAGATCCGGCAACCACAATTTCAATTCCGGACAGAATCACAGACCTGATCATCGAAAGCAACAACGACTCTATAGAATTGTCCATAAATATAGAAAAAGCGCCGGATTATTCCGGCGTTTTAAATTTGACACTTGTGAATTTGAACATCGACGCGTCAGCCATCGGTCACGGTATTGACATTGACGGCGACGA
Organism: Methanolapillus millepedarum; assembly: GCF_032594115.1. NCBI lineage: Archaea > Methanobacteriati > Methanobacteriota > Methanomicrobia > Methanosarcinales > Methanosarcinaceae > Methanolapillus > Methanolapillus millepedarum. The sequence goes on along the minus strand of NZ_CP131060.1, from coordinate 1,177,280 downwards.
CGGCACAACTCTGTTCCTGGAAGGCAACAACACAATTGTTGGAAATTTGACCGGAATTCATGTCGGTTCCGGTCACTTTTTGACAATCACCGCAAACGAATCCGTTCCAAATGACCTGATTGTTTACGGCGGAGAAGGCAGCGCCGGAATCGGCGGAAAATATGTTCCCTCAGGCATCGGTGAATCCGGCGGAACAATTGTTATTAATGGTTTTGTTGTGATTGATGAGGTTAAGGGCGGTACCGGTGTAGCAAATGGTGGCGGTGGCGCGGCAATCGGTGGCGGCGGCGCCAAAGATAACAGCGGCGGGGACGGAACCATTACGGTCTCTGATTCTGTCACCATTTTGATGGCAACAGGTGGCGATAATGGTACCGGTGGTTATGGCGGCGGCGGCGCTGCAATCGGCGGCGGTGGCGGCGGTGGCGGCGGTGGCGGCGGTGGCGGCGGTGGCGGCGGTGGCGGCGGTAACAGCAGCAATGGCGGAGCCGGAACTGTTACAATATCCGACTCTGTAACAATTGCAGCAGCAACAGGCGGCAATGGTGGCGATGGCGGCGGCGCAGCAATCGGCGGCGGTGGCAGCGGTGGCGGTGGTAACGGCGGGGCCGGAACGGCTACGGTTTCAGATTCTGCAACAATTACAACGGCAACGGGCGGTAGCAGCATATACGGTGGCGGTGGTGCGGCAATCGGTGGCGGTGGATCTTATGAAGGAACCGGCGGAGCCGGAACTGTTACATTATCAGGCTCGGTGGTGGTCAAAACGGTGACAGGTGGAGATGGCGGTTTTGGAAATGATATGCCTGGCGGCGGCGGTGCTGCAATCGGCGGTGGAGGGGTCTGCAATGGGACCGGTGGCGTCGGAGATATTACATTATCAGATTCAGCAGCAATTGAAACGGCAACGGGTGGCCGTGGTATTACAGGCGGCGCGGCAATTGGCAGTGGGGGCAGTAATGATGATGTTGGTGCCGGTACCGTTACGTTATCGGATGTTGTGGTTATTGAAAATGCAGTCGGTGGCACAGGCAGCTTCGTTGGCGGTACAGCAATCGGTGGCGGTGGGGGTTTCACCGGCGGGGACGGAATCATTACGATCTCTGATTCAGTAACAATTAACATGGCGGCCGGTGGCATTGGAAAATATGCTGATGGCGTAGCAATCGGTGGCGGCAGCGGGTCATTTGGTGGAACCGGAGATATTACGATCTCCGATTCGGTAACAATTAAAGCGATGGCCGGCGGCGGGGACGGCATCGACGGTGTGGCAATCGGCGGTGGCAGCGGTTTTTATTATACTGTTGAGGGTCGTGGTGGAATCGGTGGAACCGGGACGATTACAATCAATGGCGGGACCACCATTATCACTTCGGCCGATGGTCATGACGCAATCGGCGGCGGAAATGGGGACGTAACACCCGGAACGTCAACGATTGTCATTGACGGCGGAAGCATTTACACGCCCGGAAGCGGATCTAATGATTTTGCGACGATCCAAGGATACTCGGATACGCCGGGAAGCAACAATGTCAAAAACAGCAATGGAACCGAAGTTTTTAAAACAAAAGTTGAAAAGGGAAGTGAAAACGCAAATACATTGTATCACATTATCAACGAAGATGTAACTCCCAATCTCGAATTTGACTCTTACACAGATGAATACGGAGATTTGTATTTGTACACCGTTTCCAAAGCGGCTCCGTCATCACCCGGAAGCAGCGGCGGATTTGGTCAAGCAACTGTTTTGCCGGCAACAACACCGCAAACCGAAAACAACACGGCTGAAAACAACACAATCGAACAACAAAACGGTTCAAACAATTCTCAAAATCAAAACAATTCGCAAGTTTCAACCGGCGAAGATTATGATAACAACCGCCTTCCGTCTTGGATTTGGATTGTCGTGGCGATTGTCGTAGTTGTTTTAATCGGCGACGTTGCGTATTGGTATTTCTACAAAAGAAAATAAGAGTAAACATATTGAAAATATATTGAAAAATTGTGAAAAACGGTGCCGGCAAAGGAATAAAAAGACCTTTGCCGGTTTTTTTGGTTTTTGAAAAACGATATCTTTGTTTTCTTTTTGTAACATTTTTCTTTTAACATTTTTCTTTTAATTTTTTTATTTTTGCACTATTTTATTTCTGCTTTGAGTATTTTTGATTGTTTTTTATTATTTCCAAAAATAAAAACATAAAATTATATATTTTAAAAATTATATTTATTAAAATTATTTATATTTATTTTAAAAAATGGGGGCAAAACTTTTCCGGTTTTGTTTTTCATTTCCGAAATATTATTTTTCAAAAATCGAAAAGATCTAATATGCTCAGCTCAACTAAAAAATCAAATATTAAATCCCGTCCGGCAATTCACAGATTGCTTGCATTGCTTCTCATCTCTTTCCTCTTTTTATCGTCTGTGCCGTTTGCGGCGGCTGTCGGTCCGGTTACTTTTGCAGATGATAATTTAAGAATTGCCATTTGCGACGCGCTGGGTGAAGACAACGCAACTTATGAGCCATTGACAACCGATTTAGCAGGTTTGACAACATTATCGGCTTATTCTCGCGGCATTCAAAATTTGTCGGGACTTGAATACGCGGCCAATTTGGAATATTTGGATTTGGGGAACAACAGCGTCTCCAATATTTCCGCATTAAGCGGCATGACTCAATTAGAACAACTGTTTTTGTCCGACAACAATATTTCCGACATTTCCGCGCTGAGCGGTCTGACAAATATGACAAAATTGAAATTGTATAACAACAACATTTCCGATATTTCAGCGCTTTCCGGTCTGGTCAATTTGACCTATTTAGACCTGGGCGACAACAACATTTCAAGCGTTACGTCGCTCTCAGGTCTCACGAGTTTAACCAACTTTTATGTGAGCCGTAACAATGTTTCCAATATTTCCGCATTAGCCGGTCTTACGAATTTGGCAGAATTAAAATTGTATGACAACAACATTTCCGACATTTCATCTCTTTCCGGCATGGGCGACTTAATCTATTTGGACCTTGGCGACAACAACATTTCGAATCTTTCCGCGTTGGCCGGTCTGACGGATTTGAAGCATCTTTATTTAACCAACAATTCCATCTCCAACGTCTCAGCTTTGCAATCCTTGGTTAATTTGGAAGTCCTTGAATTGTTCGGAAATCATCAAATTTCAGATGTTTCCGCATTGGCCGGCCTGACCGGTTTAAAACGACTTGATTTGTCCGGCAAACAAATTTCCAATATTTCCACGTTGAGCAGCTTGACCGGACTTGAAGAACTTTATTTGCACAACAACAGCATTTCCAACATTTCCGCATTGAGTTTCCTTTCCAACTTGACCGTTTTAACGTTATCTCAAAATCCCGTTTCCGATGTTTCCGTTTTGAACGGCCTTTCCGAGCTCGAATTCTTAGTTTTGTCCGACAATCCGGCTTATTTAACCCAGTTGGATTTGTCGGGACCAACTGCTTTGATTTTATCTAATGATTCGATTGATGGCGCCGGTATTTTCGGAGATTACTATTATGTCGGTTTTACAAAACCTGTTTCGATCGGACAGCCCGTTCAAATCAAAAATCCGGTTTATGATGCCACCGGTATCGTTCTCAATCCGGCAGAAGGGACAATCACCTGCAACGGAACGTACAATGAAAGTACAAACGCAGTGGCTTGGAGTTATCCGGATTACACATCGGAAGACAATTATGTTTCCTACGAAATTGAAGATGATTTTTTTGTCGTTATTGAATACTTCTTAACCGCTCAAAGGTCGATTTCAAGCGGCAGCGGTGTCGGAAGTGCCATGGTTATGGATTCGGTTCCATCATCCGGTTCGGCAACGGACTCAATGCCGGAAGTGCAACCGGCGCCGACACAGCAATCGCCACAATCGCCGCAAACGGCAACGACACCAACGGATTCGGGAAGCGGTGCGGGCGGATGGACGACAACCACTTGGATTCTGATTATTGCAGGTGCTGTTGTTATCATCGCATTAATCGGCGGCGCTTATTGGTACTTTACCAATCAGACTAAGTAATTTTAAACTGAATAAATTAAAAACCAAATGAATAATCCGTTTTAGTTTTCCTAAGGCGGATTTATTACTTTTTTAGTTGTTTAGTATGGTTCTTAACTCTTTTTTTAAAACATTTTATTATACATTAAAAAATATAAATAAAAATTTTTAAAATATTTATATATATATGAATGTGTTTTATTTTTTTGCTATTCTGTCTTTAAAATTCTGAATAGTTTGGAGGATCAATATGAAAAAATATTTATCTATTTTATTTGTGTGTATATTGTTAATCTCAATTTGTAGCCATCCTGCAAGTGCATTGCTCTTACCGTGGACTTCATATGGTGTCTATAATACAACTGTCAACGTTTCTTTTACAAATGATTATAGCAGTTCGTGGAAAACTGAAATAATGGCAGCGGCTTCTACCTGGGAATCAGCAGGGTCCACCTTTGCTCGTAAACCTCAATTTTGGAATAAGTCTGTGTATAACTCAACAGATGGTGTTTCATTTAGTAAATCATCTTTTACGAACGGGTCTACTGCATTGGCTACAACAAGTTTTACAAGTATTACAAAAAATGGAAAGACTTATATTAATTCCAGTCGCGTCACTTTCAACACAAATCATAATTTCACAACAAACATATCGAATATTTCCGCTGCAGGGCGTCATCCAAACGGAACAATATATTGGGGTGTTTATGATGTTCAATCTATATCACTTCATGAGTTGGGTCATAGTTTGGGTTTAGCTGATAATACTGTTAATAACAGTTCTATTATGTATCAGCCTGCAAGAATGACACAATCTTTAGGAACTTATGACAAGAATGATTTAAAAACAATATATAATGTTCTGATTGCAAAAAGTATTATGGGTAATATGGATATTGGAAATGTTGACCTTAAAAATGAAAAAATATTTATCTCAACGTCAATTAACTATATTCCTCTTTCAGAAGATCTTATGGTTGATGTTTCTGATTTGATTGTAAAAGGAAAGGTAAAGGAAGTTTTGCCAAGTAAATGGAACACGTCCGATGGTAAAAGCCCCTCTTATGAGGATATTGGAGAGTATGGCCTGTACCATGATGTTATCATTGAAGTTGAAGATATTTATAAAGGATCTTTGCCTGATTCAACAAATGAAATCAAAATTCGAAGATTTGGAGGTTCTTTAGATAATGTGGAACATACACTGGATATGAGGGATTATTCTAAAGGGAGTGAAATGATTTTATATTTAATTGAAGGTACGGATATTTCACCTTCAACCTCAAAAGATGTTACATGTTACACCGAATTAAATGGAAATGGTCAATTATTAATTGTTAATGATATGGCCTTAAATGCCTATGGCGAATCTGTAGATATTAATAAGCAAGTTATGCCTTACGTCAGGTAACTTTTGATTAATATTTTTCTAGACCGAATCAAAAGATTCGGTTTTATTTTTTGAGGTGTAAAAATGCGTTTCAATTTGGAAAAAATTTTATTTGTTTGCTTTTTTCTTTTAATTTTCTCAATATCCATTGCATCTGCATCATTTCCTTCATCTCCTGTTCTTGAAATCGACACGGGGGGTACTTACCAATTAGGTCTATATGTTCCATGCATTATTAAAATTACAACAAGCGAGCCTGTTATTTTGGAAGGTTCCGGAAAACATGTTGAATCTGTTTCTATTTTATGTGACGCCGGTGAAAACGGAGTTCATTTGACTCTTAAAAACGTGTCTTATTCAACAAAAAGTTCAAATGATTATCTTTTTGACAGTGAATATTATTCGGCTCTTTATTTTGTGAGTGGAAATAATCAGTTAATTCTTTCGGGAAATAATATCATTAAAACAGAATTTAAAGAAAACACTTTTCGATTTAAAGGGGGCGCCGGAATCGGTGTTCCAGAGGGGTCTTTTTTAGAAATTTCCGAGGTAAAAGGAGGGGTCGGGTCATTAAGTGTTTATGGTGAAACAGGCGGTAGTGGAATCGGTGGTGGCAGCGGAGTTGAGTATTTGTCATCGGATGAAGCTGTTATCAATGATGATGGAAATGCCGGTACCATTGTTATCAGGAGTGGTTCTATCACATCTTATGGTGGCGTTTCCGGAAGCGGTATTGGAACCGGCAGTTATGGTAATTCTGGAAATATCTCCATTCTTGGCGGGAATGTAATGGCGGTTGGCGGTGACGGTGGAAGTGGCATAGGATGCGGTTTTTCAGGATCTGGTTCAAATATCAGTATTTTTGGCGGTATGGTGACAGCATCCGGTCAAAAAGGGGGTGCTGGAATTGGTGGCGGTGCCGTTAAAAGTTCAACGAATAACAGTGGTCAGCTTCATATTTTTAGCGGTGTTATTCTCGATTCAGTTTTAGCAGAGAATGCGGGAGAAATTATCCTCTCAAATTCTTCTTGTTATTGGGGAGATGGTTCAAAAATTGGGTCTGGAGGAAATTGGTCGGGTCCAGATCCCGGTGTTGTTCATCTTGAAAATTTATGGTTTGGAAAAAAAGAAGAAACAAATGCGGGAATACCTTATGAATTGCAGAACATCACATACCTTGAAGATGACCAAACTCTGACATTAACTTATACAGTTAATAATGGTATGAATGATGCTGTTTTACCAACAATTGAACAAATCAATGAAAATTTCGAAGCCTCTTTTTCACCTATCAAATCTTTGAGATGGGTAGATGAATCCGAAGAAACATATTTTCCAAACTCTAAATTTACAAAAACAAATGAAAATGGGATAAATTTGTCGGCAGTTTCCAAAAATGGATTTTGGGATTGGTTGAAATCAATTTTTTTGATTGGTAGAAAACATTCTTTTTAAATTTAAATCAGCAATATATTTTAATAATATCTTCTCCATTTTATAATCATTTCGGGTTCACATCATAACATTGAATCCGCATTCGTTTTATATAATATTTTTTTGGTGAAAATATGTTGACAAACACGTTCCATAAAGTATTCGTTTTTCTTTTGGTTTCTTTGATTCTTTTGGCGGCAACGCCGGCAGCCCTTGCCGATGACACTTTGGTGGACATACCGGATGCGAATTTGAAAAAAGCAATCAATGCACAGCTGAACCTTGATATCAATCATTCGTTGACCGTTTCCGATATGGAAAGTTTGACGGAATTGTATGCTTCCGAGTTGAATATTTCAAATTTAAAAGGTCTTGAATATGCGGTGAATTTGGATGTTCTTTATTTGGACAAAAATAATATTTCCGACATCTCTGCCTTATCCAATCTGACGAATCTTTCCGAACTCGGTCTTGACGGCAACAAAATTTCCGATATTTCAGCGCTTTCCGGTTTGACGCAGCTGGAATATCTCTATGTGGACAGCAACAACATTTCAAACATTTCGACGCTTGCGAATCTTTTGAATTTGAAAGAACTTTATATCGATGCCAATCATATTTCAAATATTTCCTCTCTCGGCAACTTGACCAACTTAGAATCGTTTTCCATTGCTGGAAATCCGATTTTTGACATTTCCATTCTTCGAAATTTCAGCGGTTTGACGACGTTGGACATGGCCGGAACAGTCGTCGAAGACGCGACACCTTTGTATGATTTAAATTTGAAAATTTTGTCCATTTCTTTTGACCAAAAACCGATTGTTGATTTGTCGAAGATAAAGACGTTGAGTTTATTGTTTATTTCGGATGACCCTGTTTACTATATTGATTTGGATGAAGATACCGTCGTGTTTACAAAAACAGTTCCGGTTGACTCCGATATTACAATTACCAACCCGATTTACTATTCGTCGGGAAATCCGATTCCACCAAAAGACGGAACAATCAGTAACGGTGGAACTTATAACGCCGCGACGAATACAATTACTTGGACGGATTTGGGTACTGATTCCAGCGTCCGGTTTGATTTCGATAATGAACCCGTGCCCGGTTTTTCCGGATCCGTTGTTTATAATTTTTCCTTTACAGAACCAAAAAGCAGCGGTTTATCGACAACGACTTGGGTGATCATCATCGCCGCCATTGTTTTGATTATCGTTGTTGTCGGCGGATTTTATCTTTATTCGTCGAAAAAGAATAATAAATAATTTGAAAGACATTTCAGTAAATATTAAAATGAGTCAAAAGCCCGTTTACGGGCTTTTTCCATTTTTTTCAAAAATCGATTCAAAAACGCTTTCCAAATATAGGCCTTGTACTATATGTCCAAAAATTTGAGTTGTTTTCATGTAATTCATTTATTTGAGTAAAAAGAAAAAAGTGATATTTATGGTTTATGAAACTAATAAGTGGTATTCTATTAATTCTAAAGAAGAATGGATTGGATTTATTCGGTATTTCGATAAGTTAGATACCGATGGAGAGTTTCAATATAAATATCGTGATCCTACACCAAAAGAGAAGTATTTCCGGAGCAAAAAAGAAATGATAAAGTATCTAAATAAGGATTGGAGAAATGTTAATCCCGTTTCAGAAATTCGATTTATCCCCGATTAATTAAATTGAAGACGGGACAAAACTCAGACATTGATAAACGAATCAAAATGAAACACACACTTTTCATGCACATGGCTTAATTTCCGTGCAGAATAAAGATTATGTGTGTGAGTACTTTTTATGTAAAGTCCAACAAAAATGATTAAGTGTTTTCAAAAGAATTTGGCAAAATCATTTTTAAAATGGTTTTTAAATCACATTTTTCCGTCGTCCAAGCTAAGCTGCCATTGGATCCCGAATTTGTCGGTCACCATTCCGTAAAACCCGCTCCAAAACGTTTCTTGAAGTTCCATCGCGACTTTCCCGTCTTTTTTCAAAGCATTGAAGAGCTTTTCGATTTTTTTCTTGTCTTTTGTGCTGTACGTCAAGCTCATATTGTTTCCGGCGACAAAAGGCATTCCGGGCATGGTGTCTGAAAACATCAGGTTGTGGCCGTCAATGTTTAAAGCGGTGTAAAGAATTCTCTTTTTAACGTCTTCTGTCATCGGAAAGTCCGGATCCGGCATTTCGCCGAATGTCATCATCGGTTGTTTTTCAACGCCGAATGTTTTCGCATAAAATTCAACCGCTTCACGGCAATTTCCGTTAAAATTGATAAATGCTTGTAAAACCATAGTGCATCACTCTTTTATTTTTGAAATTGTCTGGTTTGACAATCTGAAAACAACACGATGTTAAAATATATTAATATATTTATTTTAATGAATTCAGATGAATTAAAACCTTGGTTGAAATTAAAAAAGAGTAATTGCCGGAGCCGGCAATTTTGATTTTAAAATTAATTGTTGCAACTGAATCAACAATTGGTTATTTCCTATACTTTTTTCCGGCAACGATTGCCGCCAAACCGAGAACTGCGGCAGTTAGGAAGAAAGTGAAGCCGGGCATTTCAGCTGTTTTAACACGTACATCCATTAATTGAACATCGACCTCAGTTCTGTTTTTTGTATTTTCGCGATCATCTTCAATGCTTTGGAGTAATGCGTTGACGATCAATTCTTTTTCTTGGGGCCAATTTGTATTAAAAAGAACTTTATAATCTTCCATTTGTGTTTTATTGACGCGGTATGCTTCCGGATTTTCGATTAAAATATCAAAATAAATGTTCATGTCTGCAATCACGTGATCATATGCGGTTCCTAATTTTATCAGAATTTTTTCAAGTTCGTCCATTTGGCCGGTTAATTTCATGGCGTTTTCATAGGAACGGTTCCCGCTGACGACATCCGATGCCACAACGGCAACTTCTCCATAAAGTGTTGCCATTTCTCCATATGCGGTACCAGCTTCCTGATAACTTTGGGCGATTGTTCCCAATTTTTGCCGGTCCCCATCCTTAAGTGTTGGAATTTCCTTTTTGAACAAATCGGCTTGCTTGTTGCAGAAATCCGAAGACGCTTTGTAAACTTGAGCGCTGATATTGAGTCCGGAAATGTATTCCTGAGTTACGTTTTTCAAATAGAAATTCGTGTACGATATTTTTTGAACGGTCTCGCTGTCTTTGACAACTTCGCCGGTTTCCCCGTCAATGACTAAAACGCCTGTCAATGTGTTGTTGACCGAATATTCGACGAAGTAATACGGATGCGATTCAAGGGTGTAAAGGTTCATATCCATTTGTTCCCCGTCTCCGATTGAATAGCCGCCGGCGGTGATCCAAGCATCTTCCAAACTGATTGCGCCAAGTGCCGGCGTCAGCATCATTAAAATGAAAAGTAAAGAAAGTATTCCCATCATCATTTTTCTCATCATTGTCTAAACCCCAAATTATTATATTATTTTAAAAATAAAAGATTTAATTTCAAACATATGTTTTTTTAAAATGTTTAAAATCAAATATTGTTTTCTTCGTTCTTTCTATATTAATTCATTGGCGGCCGGTGTGTTTAAATAAAATATAATTGATTTGAGCGCAAATTGAGTTGTTTAAATTTCATTCCCGGACAAAGATTAATTTTCCACATTTTTCACATTCATATTCTAAGTTCATGGCATTCATTTTTCCTCGACATCTCGGACAGATAGGATTTTTTATTTCTTTTGAAAATTTAACAGCCCCTGTGATTCCAACATTTATTAAAACATACATCCAGAGTGTAAATTGAATATTATTGGTGAACGGAAGACGGTTTAAATAAATCACTTCATAGTGATCAAACATCAGCAGTAATAGCAGAAAAAATAAGAACCCGAAGGTGATGGTTTCTATCAAATTTTTTTGATTAATGATGTGGTTGAGATATTTTACGCCCTCCAAAATTCCGGAGATCATTTAAGTTCCCCTCCGCAAAATTGACAATCGGAATCTCCTAAATAATTGCGGTTTTGGCAATTTTTACATTTTTTAAGAGGTGTTTTTAAAATTTCAATTAAAGCAATCCCGCCAATTAATGCCATCATGATTGCAATCAAATCTTCTATGGTCTTGTTCATTTTCCCTCTCCTTTATATTTTTGAAGATTATATCTATTTAAAATGCATAAAACTATTAAATTTATTTCCAAATGTAATTCTCCCCTTTCTTTATATCTTTTACGATTTTTCGGATTTCAGAATCTTTATATACAACTAATCTGTATATAGGAACCCTTTTGATAGGCGTCTTTTCGGTTAATATTTGTTAATAAAATATGCCGGCAGCTTATGAAAAGAAAAATTAAACTTTTAAACATAAAAAAATGTTGAGGAGCTAGTTATGGCAACAGGACCAAGATATAAGGTTCCGATGAGAAGAAGAAGAGAGGGACGGACCAATTACCATTCCCGTCTTGCGCTTCTCCTTTCCAAAGAGAACCGTATCGTCGTGCGCAAAAGCACACGAAACATGCAAATTCAGCTTATAGCCCCAACACCGATCGGAGATGTCACTTATTCATCCGCCATCTCAACCGAACTCGGAAAATACGGCTATAACGGACCGACAGGAAACACAACCGCAGCGTACTTAACCGGCCTTTTGTTCGGCCTGCGCAGCATCCAAAACGGATATGACTCCGGCATTTTGGACATCGGACTTCACGCGTCCACTTCGGGATCCCGCGTTTACGCCGCCTTAAAAGGCATCGTTGACGCCGGCATTGATGTTCCGCATGACGAATCCATTTTCCCGTCCGATGAACGCATCCGGGGAGAAATTGCGGCCGAGTACAACGGATCAGATCTTCCCGCACAGTTTGACGCGGCGGTCGAAAAAATTAATGCTGAGTTCAGGTGATGAAAAATGGCATATGAAGAAGCAGAATGGGTCCCGAAAACAAGACTTGGAAAACTTGTTGCGGACGGACAAATTACAACCATGGAAGACGCCCTTAAGTCCCGCCTTCCTTTGAGAGAGCCGCAAATTGTGGATCTTCTTTTACCGGACCTGACTGATGAAGTTTTAGACATCAACATGGTTCAGAGAATGACTGACTCCGGACGGCGTGTCAAATTCAGAGCGACCGTCATTGTCGGAAACGGAAACGGTTATGTCGGTCTCGGTCAGGGCAAAGACGTTCAAGTCGGAAACGCCATCAAAAAGGCGATTGAAGCGGCAAAATTGAATATTCAGCACATCACACGCGGCTGCGGTTCTTGGGAATGCGCTTGCGGAAACGAACACACTGTTCCGTACGAAGCCACCGGAAAAATCGGCAGCGTCGTCGTGACTTTAATTCCGGCACCGAGAGGTCTTGGAATTGCCGCCGGAAGCACCGCTAAAAAAGTGCTTGAAAAAGCCGGTATCCGTGACGTTTGGACCCAAACCGAAGGAACAACCCGCACAACGTTGAACTTTGCCAAAGCGACATTTGTTGCTTTGAACAATGTCAGCACAATGAGACTTCCGAAGAAAGGAAACGGAGGAGTCTAAACATGTATGCAGTTATCAGAATGAGAGGATGTGTTGCCGTCAGAGAGACGATTGAAGACACACTCCGCATGCTTCGCTTAAACAAAGTGAACCACTGTGTTTTCCTTCCGGAAAACGACATCTACAAGGGTATGATTCAGAAATCCAAAGACTATGTGGCTTTCGGAACCGTCAATGCCGAACAAGTTGCCGAAATTTTCGAAACACGCGGCCGGCTCGAAGGCGGAGAATGTTTGACTGACGCTTATGTCGCCGAAAACACGCCGTACGGTTCGATCAAAGAACTTGCAGAAGCGTTTGTTGACGGAAAAATCGAAATCAAAGACGTTCCGTTGATGAAGCCGGTTTTCAGGCTTCACCCGCCGAGAAAAGGACACGCCGGTATGAAGAGAACCGTTCAACAGGGCGGCGTTCTCGGAAACCATGGCGAAGAAATCGCTGTTCTTTTGCACAAAATGAGGTAAGGTGGAAAACATGGGACACATCAGAACTAAAAAATACAGAGGATCACGCACCTGCGGCGGCGGTACTCACAAAAACAGAAGAGGTGCCGGAAACCGCGGAGGCCGCGGCCACGCCGGTGGAAACGCCCACCACTTTATCCGTGCCATGCGCGAAGGATACAGACCCGGTTACATTTACAAAGGATTTACCCGCCCGAAAGCGGTTGTCGACCCGGTCTTTATCGTCAATGTCGGTGAACTTGATGAACTCGTTGCTTTCCTTCACGAAGCGGAAGCCGATTACATCGAGCTTGACGGCGACACCTTTGTTGTCGATTTGTACAGCATCGGCATCGATAAAGTTTTGGGAACCGGACGCGTCACCAAAAAGATGATTGTCAAAGCAGAATCTTTCTCCGAGTCCGCCCGCGAAAAAATCGAGGCCGCCGGTGGAGAGTGCATCGAAGTCGACGGTTGCGACTGTGCCTGTGACGGCGATTGTGACTGCGCAGAAGATGAAGAATAAATTTTAAAAATTAAATTCGAAAACGTGTTGTTAAAACATTGTTTCAGAATCAGATTCATGAATAAAGAAAGCCGGAGTTAATGCCGCTTTCTTTTATTTGTTTATTTGTTGTGATTTTTTATGTTTTGATTTATCACGTTACCGAATTTTTCTGTCATTATTTTGCTTGATGTTATTTTTATAAATATCAACTGCATACAATAATATATTAATACTATTAACCGTTATCACTATCTGCATTAATTTGCGGTTTTAAGATAGATTGATTCAACTTCAGGTTTCATTCATATTTATTTCAGATTTATCTTTGACGTTATTGCTTATTGATTTGTATTTTATTGTTGTCTTATTGAGTTTATGAATTACTAATTTACAGTGAATTGAGTCTATCCATTCTATTTCAAATCAAGGTGTATTCGAATGAGTTTCAGGAGTGTTTTGGAGCCTTTTTTTAGCAGGTTACCCTCTGTCGCCAGACCTGAAAAACAAGTTTTGTTTAAAAACAAAGTGATGTGGACGCTTGCGATCCTTGCGCTTTACTTTGTTCTTTCAAACGTTCCGTTGTTTGGTATGTCGGCTGAATCGATCGATTTATTTGCGCAATATCGTGCCTTCTTCGCGGGCGCCACCGGTTCTCTCATCGTTCTCGGTATCGGCCCCATTGTGACGGCGTCGATCATTTTGCAATTGTTGGTCGGCGGTGACATTATTCACCTGGACCTTTCGGATCCGAAAGACCAAGCTTATTTCCAAGGCGCTCAGAAGTTCCTCGTCTTTGTGATGATTGTTTTAGAAACGCTTCCGCAGCTTTTCGGCTACATCAAGCCGGATCCGGCGCTTGCGGCGACTTTAGGTGTTGACCTTTGGGTCGTTACGTTGTTCTTATTCATTCAGATTTGTATCGGCGGCGTCCTCATTATGTTCATGGACGAAGTGGTCTCCAAGTGGGGTATCGGCTCCGGTATCAGTTTGTTCATCGTCGCGGGTGTTTCCCAGCAGATTGTCACCGGTTTAATCAACTGGTTGCCGGGTTCCGACGGTCTGTCCATCGGTATTATCCCGAAATGGTTCCAATTAATTACAAGCGGTGAACTTGGAACGCTCTTTTCCAGTTCTTCCGGAATAATGTATCTCTTAATCAACGCCGGTATTCTCGCGCTCATTTCCACGATTGTGATTTTCATCGTCGTCGTTTATGTGGAAAGTGTCCGGATTGAAATTCCGCTCGCCCACACATCGGTTCGCGGCGCCCGCGGAAAATTCCCGGTCAAGTTGATTTACGCATCCGTTCTTCCGATGATTTTGGTCCGCGCTCTGCAGGCCAACATTCAATTGGTCGGCGTTCTTTTGGCCGGCCGCGGAATCACTATCTTTGGTGAGTATTCCGGCGCGACGCCGGTCAACGGTATCATGTATTACTTGTCAGCCATCAACAGTCCGTCCGATTGGATTCCGACTTATGTGGCGCAAAACTTTGCGTCCATGGGCTACGCGGCGCCGGCCACCTGGCAAATCGGCCTTCACGTGCTGATTGACGCCTTCTTGTTGATTGCGGGCGGTATCATCTTCGCCTTGTTCTGGATTGAAACAACCGGCATGGGTGCCAAACAAACGGCCAAGAAGATTTACAATTCCGGCATGCAAGTTCCGGGATTCAGAAACAACATCGCATCCATTGAAAAATATATGCAGCGCTACATCCCGAAAGTGACCGTTATCGGCGGTGCTTTTATCGGTATTCTGACTCTGTTTGCCAGTTTGCTCGGTACGGTCGGAGGTGCCGGTGGTACCGGATTATTGCTCACGGTCAGTATTGTCTACCGTTTGTATGAGGATTTGGCGTCCGAACAAATGATGGAAATGCATCCGATGCTTCGTTCTTTCCTCGGAAAAGACAATTAATTAAACTAAATTTAGCAAAAAGGAAGGCGTTTGAAGAAATTCAAACGCCTTTTTTTATTCACTTTCGTTATCGTTTTTTCTTTTTCTCTTGTCCTTTTCTTTTCCTCCATGCCTTTTATTGCTTTTGTTTTGAATAATTCTTTTCAAAACACTTTTTTTTCTTAAAACGATTATTTTATATAATATTATATTTATCTATAAAATTATATAATAAAGGAGGTGGGATTAAATAACGTCTGACATAATTTATAAACTCCGATCAGCGATTAACCTAAACCCAAACTCTAAAAACGATATCTTTAAACATGATTCCACAAAAGGTTGAATCCAATGTGTCTGAAACCTCTTTAAATATTCGAAAACCGACCCCCGGAGGGACCATTTATCCTCATGGTCCCTCAATCACTTTTCTTTTCATTTTCGTATTTATGCCGCTTCCATTCTTTTTATTATTTCTTATTGTCTATTCTTTTTTAATTGACTCATCTCATTTTTTCATTTAAGTTTTTGTTTTAATATTTTAAACGAAAAATTTGAAGCAATGTTTATATATTTACTATTATATTATAAATGTTATATTTTAAAGGGGGTGAATTGAAATGGCAACAAATCAACGTGCAGATTCCAAGAATCCGAATAATGCTTCCAAAAAAGCAGCGATGGACAACAAATCCAACCAAAAAAACCCAAACAATGCGGCTTCTAAAGGAAAGAAATAATTCCGTTCATTCAATCCGTTATTTATGAATAATTCAATAGTTTCCGGCAGATGAAATCTGCCGATTTCTTTTTTTAATTTTGATGAATTCCGGGCAGGATTGATTTGCCTTCTCTCCTTTTATAATTTTACAGTTTTTTGCTTGCCATGCAATTCTTTTTATAAGAAAATGTTTATTTGTAATTACTTTCCTTCTTGTTTTAATCATTCAATTTTATATTTTCAGGTGGTATTGATGAACATTATATTATTTGGTCCGCCCGGCGCCGGAAAAGGAACGCAGGCGCAGAAATTGTCTAAAGAATACAACATCCCGCAAATTTCAACCGGCGATATCCTTCGCGCGAACGTTAAAGAAGGAACGCCGCTCGGGCTTGCCGCGAAAAGTTACATGGATAAAGGCGCGCTTGTTCCGGACGACGTTTTGATCGGAATTATCAAGAACCGTTTGATTCAAGACGATTGCAAAGGCGGTTTTCTTTTGGACGGTTACCCGCGAACAATTCCGCAAGCAGAAGCATTAGGCAAGATTTTAAAAGAAATCAACAAACCGATTGAATGCGTCATCAATATCATCGTTCCGGAAAAAGATCTGGTGGAACGCATTTCCGGCCGCTGGATGTCAGCCTGCGGCGCCAGCTACCACATCCAATTCAATCCGCCCAAAAAGTCCGGCATTTGCGACGTTTGCGGCGATAAACTTTATCAAAGAACAGATGATACGGCAGACGCGGTCACGCAACGGTTGAAGGCTTATCAATCTCAAACAGCGCCTCTTGTGGATTTTTATAAAAAAGAAGGCGTTCTCAAAGACATTGACGGAACAAAAGACATTGATGTCGTTTTTGAAGAAATTAAAAAGTTAGTGAATAAATTCAAATAAGGATAAGATATTTTCCGTTTATTTGAATTATCTTTCCCATTTCTTATGCCTTTATTTTTACATTTTATCAAAAATCAATTTAAAAGGGATTGTTTTGGCACAAACACAAAGTATCAAAGATATCGTCAGTAAAGCATTGCTGATTGTCGGTGTCATTTTATTTGTCGGCGTCATGTTTCCGAGTTTTCGCGCCGTTCTCGGCGAATTTATGGACATTGTCATGTCTCCTGTTCTCCTTTTGGTTGGCGAATCAAATTTCTTCCTTCTTTTGTCGGCCATGGCCATTATCACCGCGATTTATTCCTCTTTGATTCAGAAATATCTGGTCGATCAAAATAAGATGCGTGATTTCCAGGAAAAAATGAAGGTCTATCAAAAGGAAATGAAAGAGGCGCAGCAAACGCAAAATACTTATTTGCTCAAAAAACTTGAAGAACAGCAAGCTGAGATGATGGAAGAGCAAATGACCATGATGAAACAGCAGTTTAAACCGATGTTTTACATTGTTATTATCTCTCTCCCGCTTTTGATGTGGGTTTACTATTACATCGGCGGGCATCCGGACGCAACACTTGTTTTCCCGTTTTGGGGAACTCAATTTTTGAGCGACAAACTTTTCATCTTTACCTACTGGCTCTACTGGTATTTCATTTCGTCATTGGCGTTCAGCCAAGTGCTCCGTAAATTCATGAACATTACGACGGCCGGCGCTTGATGTTCAAAAATGAAATTAAAAACAAAAATTAAAAACAAAAATTAGGAATAAATAATAAAAACAAAAGACGGATGGCAAACGGTATTTATGTTAATCACACTCAGCGGTCTTCCGGGAACCGGCAAATCGACGGTGGCGAAGATTTTAAAAGAGCGTTCCGGTATGGATTTCATATCCTCCGGAGAAATTTTCCGCGGCCTTGCCAAGGAAATGAATCTTTCTTTGGCGGAATTCGGCGTTCTGGCCGAATCCGACCCGTCCGTTGATTTGAAAATAGATATGAAGCAGCAGGAGCTTTCAAAGACTCAAGACAATTTGATTTTGGAAGGACGCCTCGCAGCCCACATGTCAACCGCAGCACCTCCGGGAAAGCCTGTTCTTCGGGTTTATTTGAAAGCGCCGATTGAAACCCGCGTTCGCCGGATTATGACGCGGGAAGGCACGTCATCGTTTAAATTCGAGATGGATAAAACGATTGAGCGCGAAAATTCCGAAAACACACGTTATTTGAAATATTATAAAATCGATATCAATGATCTTTTTATTTATGATTTGGTCATTGACACCGACCGCCTACTCCCGGAAACGATTGCCGACATAATTCTGAGGGCGGCAGACGCCATGCAGTAAGTTCCAATTTCCCATTTTTTAATTTCTTCTTTCTTCTGTTCTCTCTTCTTCTTTCTCTTTTTTCTTTTTGTAATGTCATTTCTATCTTATCATTTCTATCTTATTTTGATTTATAATTGAGTCAGCCGGCCCTTATATTTTTTATTTATAGTTTTCGTTTTTTTCAAAATCGAAGTGAATATATACTGTCAATGTATTTTCTATTGCATAACTTAAAAATTTAAAATGAGGGGTTCTCATGAATGACTTTTTGTATTTCAAGAATTTTAAACACAGCTGGGTTTGGAATTTTTTCCAGAAAAAGAACGGTAAAAATTCTCAGATTAATTCGGTATTAAATCAAATTCAAAAAACCAATCTTTACCAAATTAAAAACATTGAAGAAATCCGAGAACGATTCGAAGCATGCCCAAAGGCAGCTAACATGCTGCTTTATGTCACAGACAGTTTGAAGAAAATATACAATTGTGGTTTAAACGGAAAAATTGACATGTTTTACGATTCAGGATTTGATTGTATTGAAATTACAGTTCCGATCACTCATTATCAAGAACGTATGAACCAAATTGATTCGGAAATTTTTGAGCTCAATCGGCAGATTCGAGAAAAATATGGCACATTTGCACAACACGTTTTTGTTGCTGTTTGAGGAGTTGAAAATATGATTTTTCCGGAACAGTTTTTAGATATATCTCGGTAGTTGGACAAACTGGCACAGAATGAAAATTGCCAATACCCGGAGTCTGCATACCGTTGCGTCATCAGCCGGGCTTATTACGCTGCTTTTTTGTCGGCACGAAATTACGCAAAGGATTTAAATCACATGGTTTTTAAGTTTAAGGAAACACATGCGGATGTTGCAAATTTTTACACGAATTCAAAAAATAAAAACCATCAGCAAATCGGAAACAAATTGTATTCGTTAAGAGTCTGGAGAAATAAAACAGATTATGATGATGTGTTGACATTCAATTTACCGATTTCAATGCAGGCAGATAAAGCCATTGAATATGCCGAATTTATTCTTGAAAAATTAAACTAAATTTGTCGTATTTTCAAAATTATTATATAATATCCTCTCCAATTTATCACAAACGGTTTTCAAACAGCCGTCTTTCAAAAACTATGAATTGGAGGAGATATTATTAAGAAAACATTGTCTATTGCAGCTTTACTCATTGTTCTTTTTGCTTGTATCGCATCCGGCTGTATGGGCGACAAAATCGTCGGCACTTGGGATGGTAATAAGACAAAAGCCGTCGCCACATTTTCAAGCGACAAAACCTTTACGATTTCTTACTATGGCGCCACAATGAACGGAACCTGGGCAAAAGGAGACGGCCAGTATCTTCTTTATGTCAACAATACCGAAATCGGAAATGCTGTTTTCGTTGACAAAGACTTGCGTATCACACTCGGGTCCGGTCTTTTCTCATTGACGGATGACTTCGTCAAAAGAAAATAATCAAATCTGAGAGATGGAAAGATCAGTTAATGGATTTTTCCATTTATTATTTTTTTTTGATTTTTGTTTTTTACTTTATGGCGTAAAATCCGGCGTCCAAATACGAATACCAAAACAATTCCACGGTTTTAAATCCGGCGTTTTTCAAAATATCCATATGTTGCGCAACCGTTATCGGAAAGTATTCCGTTCCATAGCGCTTTTTGTAGTTTTCAACGTCCGTTTTATTTTTTCCGAAATCTTTTTGGAAATCCGCCACCATCTGCTGCGCGACGATTTTTCCGGGGTTGGTTAACGGTGCCGTGTGTTCAAAAGTAATGTAAATGCCGCCCGGTGAAAGCATCCGAAAACAGTTTTCCGTTGCAGCAACCCGTTCGTTTTCGGACAGATAGTGGTGGGAAAGAACAGCGGTCATTACATCAAAGTCATTGTCCGGAAACGTCAAGTTTTGGGTGCCGACCGTTTCAAATTGGATTTTTGCGTTCATTGCCTGTGGGTTTATATTTTCGGCAAATTTTTGCCGTGCGATTTTGAGCATTTCCGCAGACGGGTCCGCAAGAATAATTTCCGATTTCGGGCATTCAGTTGCAATTTTTTCGGCAAAAGTGCCGGTCCCGCCACCGGTGTCCAGCCAACGAATCGGTTTTTTATTTTTACCGCCGGAACCGGATTGAATTTCAAAATAAGCTTTCACAAGCCGAAGTGTTTGCGTGTGAAGTAAATCGTAATTCGGAACCGTCAACCGCACATTCCTGTCATAGCCGCCGGCAGGTGGAAATTTGGCGGTGCCGGTTATTTTATTTTCAGGGGCGGTCACTCGATCATCTCATATTTGTTTTTTAAAAAATCGTCTTTGAGTTTCGTGACATCATCCGGACAGTTTTCGATTTGAAGAACAAAAATCCCGAAACACGGTTTAACATATTGAAAATAAATGTCGTTTCCGGAAATCCCAACCGGAAACGGACGGGACCCTTTCAGTGTAATTCCTTTGATTTGGGAACCGCCCGGAACAAAAAAAGCGATGTCGGACAATTCTTTGATAATCATTTCGGATTCGAATAACGTTAATTCGCTTCCGACAATGGCGCAGTTGACGTCTCTGAGACACACCATAAAACAGCCTCTTGTTCCGGTTTGTTTAAATATTTAAAACGAGAAGAGTTGATGCGTACGGTGTTTACCGGCATCAACAGATATTTCGGTGGTATTCGTCTCAATCAATGACAAGATCCTTGACTTTGATTCCGGACTTGACGATTTTTCCGACAATTTTTCCGCCGGTCATGCCGACCACATATTGGGCAACATCTTCCGGGACAATAATGACAAAGCCCATACCCATGTTGAATGTTTTGTACATTTCCAGGTCGCTGACTTTTCCTTGTTCCTGAAGGAATTTGAAAATCGCTGGCGGCTCCATCGGGTCCGTGAAATCAAATCCGAGTTTTGTGATGCGGTGAAGTTTTAAAAGACCGCTGCCGGTGATGTGGGCAAGGCCGTGGACTTCGTATTTTTTGATGACATCCAACACTTCCATATAAATGGCGGTCGGTGTTAAAAGTTCGTCGCCGATTGTCTTTTTCGGATTGTACGGACAATAATCCTGGTATTCGTACGGCGATTCTTTGATGATTTTCCGAACGAGGGAGTAGCCGTTGCTGTGAACGCCGGTGCTTTTCAGGCCGATAATAACGTCGCCTTCTTTGATTTTTTCGCCGGTCAACACGTTTTCCTTTTTGACAAAACCGATGCAAGTGCCGGCTAAGTCAAACCCTTTAATGATATCGGGAAGCGTTGCGGTTTCTCCACCCACAATCGACATCCGGGAAATCTCAGCGCCTTTAGAAAGCCCTTCTCCGATTTCGGCGGCAAATCCGGGCTTGTGTTTTTCAAGCGCCAAATAATCAACGAAAGCGACCGGCTCGGCACCGATGGCGAGAAGGTCGTTCACGTTCATCGCGATACAGTCAATGCCAACCGTATTCCATTTTCCCATTTCATTCGCAATCAGCACTTTTGAGCCGACACCGTCAGTTGTCATCGCTATCGCGAATTCGCCAAAGTCAATCAGTCCGGCATAGTGGCCGATTTCCGTGAGCGGCGCACCGAATCCTTCCCGTTTGAATGTCATTTTTTTGGTCAGGGATTTAATCGTGTCCTCTTCCATTCTAATATCGACGCCGGACGCGGCATAAGTTTGTTCTTTATCTGTCATTTTAGATCCTCTGATTTGATAAAACTGAATTCACCGGACTTACCGGCGCTTAAATTTTTATTCCTTTTTTCCGAGTTCAAATTCGTTGTGAAGCGCAAGCACGGCTTTATTGACGTCGTCAATGTTGACGACACAAGAAATGTTGTATTCGGAAGAGCCCTGGCTGATCATGATAATGTTGATGTTTTCTTTCCCGAGAGCTGTAAATACGCGGCGGGCAACACCGGGTGTTCCGGCCATTCCGGCGCCGACGACCGCGACGACCGCGACGTCCGCTCTGAACTCGACGTTATAAGAGTCTCCCAATTCGGCTTTAATCGCTTTCACGGTTTTGACGCGGTCGTTTTCATTCACGATAAACGAAATACTGGACTCGGAGCCTTGACTGATTAACCGGACGTTGACGTTTTTGTCGGCGAGAATGGAGAAAATCTTGGCCACTTTTCCCACCGATCCGACCATTTCAACGCTGGAAATGTTGATGAGCGCGATTTTTTTAATCATGCTGACGGCTTTGACAACGTTTTTGGACATTTTATTTTCCGAAATCACAAGCGTTCCGTCAAAGTCGGGTTTAAATGTGCTTTTGACCCGGACCGGAATGTGGTGCTGCATGGACGGCTCAATCGCGCGCGGGTGTAAAACTTCGGCGCCGAGAGAAGAAAGTTCCATCGCTTCCTGATATGAAATAAATTTAATGGTTTGAGCGTCCGGAACGATTTTCGGATTGGTGGTCATGATGCCGTCCACTTCTTTCCAAAGCCAGATTTCATCCGCTTTGACACCGACGCCGATAATGGATGCCGTGTAGTCCGAACCGCTGCGGCCGAGCGTTGTGATGTTCCCGTCTTCGTTTTCGCCGATGAATCCGGTCACAACTTGAATGGACGATTTAAATTCCGGGGTGAGCCGCTCATGAATAAGCGCATAGGATTTCGGAAGCGGTTTTGCGCCCCCGAAAACATCGGTGGTGATGACACCGGCTTCGCCGCCCGTGTAGTATTTGGAGGGAATTTTAAGTGACCGGATGGCTCCGGACACAATCGGCGCCGCCAAGCGTTCGCCGTAAGATGAAATATTGTCTTTGGAACGGCTGGTCAGTTCGCCGAGGTAGCAGATACCGATGAGTGCTTTTTCAAGCTCATCGATTTTGATTTCCAAGTGTTCAATGACTTCCGCGCGGATTTTTTTGTTTTCGATTGCGTCGTTCACGGCATTAAAGTGTTTTAATTTCAGCGCGGCGATAAATTCGGAAATTGTCGCGACCTTCCCATATTCGCAAGCGGCTGTCGCTGTTTCCAAAAGGCCGTCGGTGACGCCGGCCAATGCCGATGTGACCATAATCACTTGATTTCCTTTATCAAAGTACGATTTAAGCAGTTCCGCAACGTGGCGGATTCTTTTTCCGTCTCCGACCGATGTGCCGCCGAATTTCATCACAATTTTCATTTTCAATCATCCGATTCCGAAATAATAAGTATAAACGCAAACAATAGCCGTCAAAGCATCATGGGTGAAATAAAATCAACAATTATAACAAACATAACAACAGGGACAAGTTATTCTTCTTGACCTGTCTTTTTCCAAGGTAACGGATATTTAAATAGGTTATGACGCTTAGAATTTATCATCATAACAAATAAATACGTCACGATTCAAATTCAGTTAAATAAATTATATTTTCCGAAATATTCATTTGTAAAACAGGCCGGATTTTCATGAAACACATTGTTATTATCGGTGATGGAATGGCGGATTTTCCCATTCCGGAATGGAATCAAAAAACGATTCTTCAATACGCCAAAAAGCCGAGTATGGACTTTTTAGCGAAGCACGGACGCAGTGGTCTTGCCGTCACGGTTCCCGACGGGTATCCACCAGGAAGCGATGTCGCCAACATGTCCATTTTCGGATACGACCCGGCGGTTTATTACACGGGACGTTCTCCGCTTGAAGCGGTCAGCATGGGCGTCCAATTATCCGGGAACGATTTGGCTTTTCGGACCAATTTGATTACCATCGGCAACAAGGATGGAACCGTTGGCGCTAACGGCCCGGACCTTTCGGACGGTTACATTTTAGATTACAGCGGCGGGCATATAACGTCGGCCGAAGCCAAAGAGCTCATCAAAGCCGTGGACAAAGCGCTTAGCACAAATCATTTTTCTTTTTATCCCGGCATCAGTTACCGTCATTTGCTGGTGGCCAAAGATAATTTCGGTAAAAGCTGCGTGTTTACGCCGCCGCATGACGTGACGGGGCAAAAGGCTTCGGACCATTTCCCCAAAGCGGTGAAAGGCGATTTGGAATCGGAGCGCGCCGCTCGAATTTATTTGGATATGATGAAATCATCCTACGAAGTTTTGAAAAACCATCCGGTGAACGTCAAACGTGTTCAGGAAGGAAAGCTTCCGGCGAATTGTATTTGGTTCTGGGGACAGGGAAACGCGCCCAAATTCGAAACTTTCGCGAAACTTCATCAAAAAACAGGGTCGGTCATCTCGGCAGTTGATCTTCTCAAAGGAATCGGTATCTGTGCCGGTCTTGAAATTATTGATGTTCCCGGTGCCACCGGGTTTTTAGACACCAACTATGCGGGAAAAGCCGACGCAGCTGTGGAAGCCTTAAAATCCAAGGATTTTGTTTTCGTTCACATCGAAGCGCCGGACGAGTGCGGACACTTGGGCGACGCCAAAAAGAAGCTTCAGGCGGTTGAGGATTTGGACGCGAAAATTGTCACGCCGCTTCTCCGGTTTGCGCGTGACTCTCACAAGCAGGGAGAGCCGGTTCAAATTTTGGTGATGCCGGATCATCCGACGCCGGTTTCTTTGAAGACGCACACCAGCGACCCGATTCCGTTTGTTTTGTATGACACACGGGAATTGAATGCGGACAATGTTTCCGTTTTTGATGAGGAATCTGTCAAAAGCGGGTCGTTCGGAACGGTTTACGCGCCGGATTTGATTTCAATGATGCTCAAAGCGGATGATTCTTGTTAAAATCAAGAGGCAAAAGGAAATTGAGTGTGAATTATAAATATGAAATAATTTGAGAACCAATGAAATAAGATTATATATCTCGAATTCATTTTATTCTTAAGTTTTATTTCATGTGTTTTATGTTTTGTTTTATATTTTATTAATTTCATCATTGTTGATGAAGTTCATTATTATTGACTTTCATTCTATAATATAAATATAATATCAAAAACAATCTAAAAACGAAAATTATTGGGGAAATTATATGAATCCGTTTCAAAAAAAGCAATCTAAAGACAAAGATGAGATTGAGGATGAGGAGGCAGAGCCGCGTTCTCAAAAGCTGAATCAATTTTTCAACAAAATTACATCTTTCGGAAAGCCCAAAGAAGATTCTTTCGGGGAATTCCGGCAAACACCGCTCATGGACTTGATTGAACGCAAAAATGATATTGTCGTCAAAGCCGACCTTCCGGGTGTTACAAAAAAGGATGTTGTTCTTGAAATTCAGGACCGTCTTTTGACCATCCGGGCGGAATGCCTCAATGAAATCGAAGAGGGAAGCTACATTCGTCGGGAACGTTTCTACCGCAAATATGAGGGTTCCGTTAACATTCCGGTTCAAATTGACGAAGAAAAAGCAACGGCAAAGCTGGCAAATGGTGTTTTGACCGTGACGCTTCCGAAGAAAACAGACCCGAGCATTGTTGACGTGGATGATTAACGGCTCGTTTTAAAATTCATTTTAATTTCTTATTCTCCTTTTTTCTTTGTTTTTTCGCTGTTGTTTTATATTGGATTCAGTTGTCAAGGAATACTTAACAACTGCCATCTATTGGAAACCCCAAAATCTCTCTAATATAATTATCCAATAATATATATTGGTTGAAGTCCTTTTTGGGGCATGGCTTTTAAAATTGCGACAATCAAAGGAATTCCGATTTACATTCACATGACCTTCTTGCTGGTCTTTTTACTGTTTGCGTTTTTGTTTGACATTACCCGTTTTCCTTACGGGTTTGCGGGTGTTGAGCCGGCGATGCTTCGCTATCTCTTTTCAGCGGCGGCGGCATTTTTGTTTTTTGTGACGCTTCTCATTCACGAACTTTGCCATTCAATTTTGGCGACGTCGTACGGTATTAAAATCCAAGGCATCACGCTCTTTTTCTTCGGCGGCGTTTCCATGATGGAAAACCCCAAAGACGAAAAAGCTGTCGAACCATCCAAAGAACTCAAAATCGCTCTGGTCGGACCGCTTTCAAGCATCATCATAGGCCTGATTTTTTTGGGACTCAATTATGTTTTCTTTGGCGTCTTTTACGGCGCGCCGATTATTGCGGGATCCGTTATGGTCGGCGGCTGGGAAATTATGTACCGCGACATTTCCGTTCTTCTGTTCCTGGTCGGCGCTCTGAACTTGTTCCTCGGCATTTTCAACATTTTGCCGGTCTTTCCGATGGATGGCGGCCGCGTTCTTCGAGCATGGCTGGCACAGCGTTATCCGTTCCAAAAGGCGACGGAAATCGCCGTTCAAACCGGAAAAATCTTTTCGGTCGTGATGGCGGTCATTGGTATTTTAATCTTTAACTTTTGGCTGGCGCTTTTGGCGGTCTTTCTTTACCTTTCGGCTTCAGAAGAAGGAAAAGCCGTCAAAACGACGTTTATGCTTGAAAACGTCAAAGTCGGCGACATCATGACCAAAAATGTGATTACGGTGGACGAGTCCATGAAACTGGCGGATTTCGTTAATTTTGTTTTCCAAAACAAGCACCCGGGTTATCCGGTTTTGCACAACGGGTACGTCACGGGAACCATTACGGTGGACGATGTCAAAAGAGTTAATGAGGCCGAACGCTACGCGTTTTCTGTCAAAGATGTCATGCAAAAGGACATCATTTCCGTTTCTCCGGAAACGCTTGCGTTGGACGCTTTTGAGAAAATGAATATGAGCCGTGTCGGCCGTTTGGTTGTTTTGGACAGCGACCGCAAATTAGCCGGCATTCTGTCCAGAACCGATTTAATGACTGCGATCAATCTCAGAAGCAGTTTAACCAACACCGATAACATCGGCCCGGATTTTTCAAAAAATAATTCATCAAAAAATGAATCCAAAGATAAATATCATGACCCGAAGTAATTCTCTTCGGTGTTCATGACGATTAATGAAGATTGAAAATGGTTTATTTTTTTCTCCGGCAATGTTGCCGGAATGGAAACAGCCAAAACAATTACTTGTTAAAACAATTATCATCAAAACAGTTGCCGGTCAAAACAGTTTAAATCCTCCTTATTTTTGGCGGATTGATATTTTTCTCGCATATCTTTTTAAAAATATATTTTAAAAATATTATATTCACCATTATTTATTATATTTATAAACAATGTGGTCTCTCGCACGTGGTTCTATATCCTATGAACTGTTTTTAAAAAAGGATAAATCCTAAATTTCAGTCATTATTAAAAATTAAAAACATGGTGGGGCGGGTTTAAAATTTTCTTCTTTTATATTTTTTGGATAATTATATATTATTAAAAATTGAAAAACATTATATCGGAAGAGCAAATAGATTTAGTTGACGATTAAAAGCGGTA
Organism: Methanolapillus millepedarum; assembly: GCF_032594115.1. Taxonomy (NCBI): domain Archaea; kingdom Methanobacteriati; phylum Methanobacteriota; class Methanomicrobia; order Methanosarcinales; family Methanosarcinaceae; genus Methanolapillus; species Methanolapillus millepedarum. The sequence continues at coordinate 1,149,833 of NZ_CP131060.1, read as the reverse complement.
TTTGATTTTCAAAAACGAAAATGTGCGGTATTGATCTTGGAGGTTTGATTTTCTTGGGAAAAATATTGTTGGTCGAGGATAATTCCATGAACCGCGAGCTTGTGAAAGACATCTTAGAGACGTTTGACTGTGATGTTGTCGGCGTCGAAGATGGTTTTAAGGCGCTTTCACTCATCGAAAAAAACGAATTTGACCTGATTCTCATCGACATCAATCTGCCGAAAATGAACGGGGTCGAGCTGGCTCAAAAAATTCGAAACAGCGGTTATAAATACGGGAAACTCGTGGCGCTCACCGCCAACGAATGCACGTTGTCAGGTCAAAGGTTTCAAGATGTCGGTTTTGACGGACATATTCAAAAACCCTTCCAAATCAACGATTTCAGAAAGAAAGTTGAAAAATATCTCTCTTAATTTTTTATATTTTCCTTTTCTCATTCTTTTTCATTCATTTCTATTGTCCCCGCAACGGATGGTTATGTCAAAATGCCGATTTCGCAGCTGAAACAAATTCAATCCGTGTCCTCAAATCCTTCTTTTGACGACATATCCTTTTTAATTTCATTTTTGTCTCCCGGAATAAATGAAATGCTCCAAACAGCTGCTGCTAATGCTTTAATTTCAGCGGGGAAGCCGGCGGTTCCCGCTCTTTTGTCTTGTTTTGAATCTTTCGCAGATGACTCTATTTTAAGCATTGTTTCTTACATCTTGTCTCAAAATCCATCGTCTCCTCTATCCATTTTTTTGGAAAACCTTTCTCACCGAAATCCGGATGTCCGCAAAAACTGCGTGACCGGTATCGGGATCTTGCAAGCGGGAAATTCGCGGGATTTACTTCTGATTGAGAATTTGTCCCGGGTTTTGTATGAGGACCCGGATGTCCTCGTTTCTTATGAGGCGGCGCTTTCACTTGAAAAAATCAATCTCAGCGCCGATTTCTGGAATGCCCTTCTCAAAGGGCAAGGGCTTGACAATCATGTTTTTAACAAAATCATTGAAATTTCAGGAACCGCCGGAGATGACGCAACAATTCGAATTTTGACGCAAATGGAATTTTCCGACGAAAGGCTCGCCAAAACGGCCAAAGAATCTGTTCAAAAATTAAAGAATAAAAAATAAAATTTAAACCGTAAAAATATAAAAACCAAAATAAAAAGAAGCATATAAAAACGAATATATAAGAGCAAAGATTGTGTTACATGTGTTAATCAAAAAACCGGAAATCAATCGGAGGTAGCCGGCATGGAATACGTTTATTTTGTTCTTTTAATACTGGGCGGCTTAATCGCCGGCTCTTTTGCCGGAATGCTTGGTGTCGGCGGCGCTTTTTTGTTGGTTCCGCTTCAATTTTTCGTTCTTACAAAGACAGGCTATGCGCCGGACATCGCCATGAAAGTTGCCATTGCGACCGCGCTTGCTGTTACGCTTCCGACGGCGCTCAACAGCGCGTACCGCCACTCCAAAAGAGGAACGGTTTTTTGGAAATATGCCGCTCTGATTGGAACTTTCGGATTTTTATTTTCGTTTGCCAGCTCTTTTGTTGCCAACTACTTGCCGGGATCGGTTTTGTCTTTCATTTTCGGAATTGTTGTTTTAGCGGCGGCTCTTCGAACGTCGTCTTATAAAGATACGAACGAAGACCCGGCCAATATTTCTCAAAATTATTTCAAATACGCGGTTTGCGGCGCGATTATGGGAACAATTTCAGGGCTGACCGGAATCGGCGGCGGCATTGTTGTCATTCCGCTGATGATCTTTGTCCTGCGTTTCCCGTTCATTAACGCTGTTGGAACATCGTCCGCTACAATTGTTTTCACATCGATGGGCGGCATCATCGGCTATTTTATTAACGGGTTTGATACTGTCGGACTTCCGCCGTATTCCGTCGGCTACATTAATATTTTGATTTTTCTGATTCTCGTCATCCCGAGCATTATTATGTCCGGCGTCGGCGCGTCAGTCACTCACCGGGTGAATCAAAAATACATCCGCTATACGTTTTCCATTTTAACTTTTATCATTGGCGCGACGATGATTTACAAAAGTTTGGGGATTCATCTTTTTGATTTTATTTGATCGCCCAAATTCTTTTTTTTAGTTTTTACTTTTGTTTCTCTTTTCTCTGATTTTTGTTTTTATTATTTTACTTTGCTTGCTGTCACTCTTTTGCGGTTGTACGTATAATGAATAATGAATGATGCCACTTTGTTGTATTTTTTCAGCCTGTACTCAATGAAATAAGCAGCCTGCCCATGAAGAATATTGTCTAAAATAACTTGGTTGCTGACAAACTTGACAAAAACAACCGTTAAGAACTCATCATCGACCAATTCGGATTGTTTTTTGTCGATGTATTCTTCCAAAGGCGGCAGGATGTCACGGTAAGGCGCGTCGATAATGACCAATTTTTCCGGGAATTCCGATTCTTTCCAAAGCTTTTCAAAATTTGTGCGGCCCGCCTCACTTGTTGAAATATGCAAAACGGTTATGTTCTGACTGACAACGTTTGCGTAATTGAGCGCTTTTAAAAACGGACGGGAGAACGATGACCCAAGAACAATGCAGGGATTGTTGTCTTGGCTCGAACATGGTTTATAAATCTCCTTGGCTTCGCCCGGACTTAAAACAATGTCATTGGCAACGGATTTGTAATGATTGTGAACGCTTTGCATCAAAATGACCAAAGCCGGAATGGCAATGGCAAGCACCCAGGCTCCCATCATGAATTTTGTGGTAAACACAATGATGGCGCCGACAAAACTCATGCCGGCTCCGAGTGCGTTAATCAATATTTTGTGCTGCCAACCGGGTTCTTTGTCTTTTATCCATTTGACCACCATCCCGGTTTGTGCGAGCGTAAATGATAAGAAAACGCCGACGGCATAAAGTGGAATCAGTTTATGCGTTTCGGCATTAAAAACAAAGATCAATCCGCCGGCGGCGAAGAAGATGAATAAAATGCCATTTGAAAAACTGAGTTTTTGTCCACGCTGGGCCATCCGGTGCGGCATATAATTATCCACAGCCAGAATTGCCAAAAGCGTCGGAAGGCCGTTGTAAGCGGTGTTCGCGGCCAACAAAAGAATCGCGGCTGTTGCCAGTTGCAACAAATAATACAGAGGTCCTGTTCCGAAAACGGACGCGCCCATTTGAGACAAAACCGTATGCCCTTCCAGCGGAATGACCTGCAGCTGCGTTGCCAACAGAACGGACCCGCCGAAAATAAAAATAATAATTCCGGCCAAGCAATACAGAATTTGTTTGGCGATTTTTTGAGACGGTTGTTTAAATGAAGGAATTGAATTGCTGACCGCTTCAATACCGGTTAAAGCGGAACATCCGGACGAAAAAGCCTTCAGCATGAGAAATACCATGGCCAGAGTCGTCAGGGTGCCGGCCGGCGTTGACGGAAGACTGCTTAAAACCGCCGGAGAATATTCAATCGGCGTTAATGTTCCGGTTAAAAATTTGACCAAGCCGGTTATAATCAAAATGATCATAATTAAAATAAAACCGTATGTCGGAAGACCGAAAACTTTGGCGGATTCTTTCAAGCCTCTTAAATTCATCAGCGTCACAAGAGATAGAAAAATCAGAGCGATCGGAACTTGATAACCGAAAAAAGCCGGAACCGCCGCTACACAAGCGGCTGTTGCCGAAGAAATACTGACCGCCACGGTCATAACATAATCAATAATCAAGGCGGCTGCCGCGATCAGAGAGGCTTTTTTGCCGAGATTCCTTTTTGAGACGATATAAGAACCGCCGCCGTTTGGATAATGGTCAATGATTTGAGAGTATGAAAAGACGAGGACGATGAGCAAAATAATAATCGGAAGCGCGATAACTCCCAAATAATGAACGGACAAAAGACCGAGAGCCGGAACCAAAATCAAGAGAATTTCTTCAATGGCATAAGCTACAGATGATACGGCATCTGATGCCATAATCGGGAGGCCCCATTTTAAATTTAATTTTTCATCTTTAATCTCTTCGTTTTTGAGGGCTTTCCCAAGAAATAAGTTTTTTATTTTTGAATATTTCTCTTTGTCTTGCATACCTATCACAACATTATAAAAATATTATTATAAAATTCGGACGCAATGAAATAATCAAATCCTTTCATTTTTTTCAGAACAGAAGACTCTTTTTTGAAAAATCACCGCTTTATATTTTTGCAGTTTTTTGTTTCTTAGAGTTGTCTTATATGTGGTTTCGTTTTGAAAAATGGAAATATGCTTCGTGCATTTTTGAATAATTTTTATGAAACCAACACTTCATTTTTCGATTAAATTGTTTTACTTTGTTTTAACTTCAAATTATATTTTGCGGATTTTTTCATATAAATTGCTTTCGCCACATTTATATATTATTTTATTTTTAATCGCAAGAAATTCAAATATTTAATTAAATAATGTTATACTTTAATAACTCATTTTATATAGGTTTATGAACTAGAAATTATTGAGCGGGTTAAACCGTTCGCTTTTCACTTGAGTTATTTCACACTGAGGTGTTTTTCCAATGGATATTCAGACAATTCTCACATATGCCGTTTTAATTTTAATCGCAATTGTTGTTGCTTTTATTTTGTACAAAGTGTTAAAGACTGCCAAAAACCTCATCATCAATATCGTTTTGGGATTCATCATCTTCTTCATCGGTGGATTCATCGTTGACAACTATTTGATCAGTTATTTCCCGGGTGCTGAGCCGATTAACTATTTCAGTTTGGTCAACCTCATCATCACGGCTTTAACCGGTGTTTTCGGAGCGCTTGTGCTTTTGATTTTATCTCTTTTCGGAATCACATTCTAATGTGATTTCCTTTTTTCTTATTTCTTCTGTTCTCATTTTGCAGTTTACATCTGCTGTTTCCATTTTACAGTTTGCATCTTCTGTTTCTATTTTACAGTTTGCATCTCCTGTTTCTATTTTACAGTTTACATCTCCTGTTTCCATTTTACAGTTTGCATCTCCTGTTTCTATCTTACAGTTTGCATCTCCTGTTTCCAATTCTGCTATCTTTCATTGAAATCCGAAAAAATCAAACGCAAAGCGTTTGATTTTTCGGGGCGGTTTGCTTGATTCAAAAAAAAATTGCCAAATGACTTACTGATTCAAAAACAAAAACTACCAAATGGTTTGCTTGATTCAAAAACAAAAACTGCCAAATGGTTTACTGATTCAAAAATGAAATCACACGCGGGTTTGAAATCCAAAAGATAATGTGTCGCTATAACGCGCGCGCCGACCACGCAAAAAAGAAAAAGACAAAAAAAGAAAAATGAAAGAAATTCATCTTTCATTATTTATAGCTTAGAACTTTGAAATGAATGTCCGGGCTTGGTAAAGGGCGATGATGCCGATGATAATAATGAAAATCATCCACACGTACGACGAATGCGGAACGTATCCGGCGGCCCACAGCGCATTGTAAGCTTCCATAGCAATTTCGGTTTGCGGCATATTTTTTCCTCCTTATCCGATACAGGCATGCTCAACTTTATCTTTACCGAGATCGGTGATGACATAGCGGTGCATCAAAAATCCTTTCTTGTTGATGCCTTTGTCATCCACGGCTTGTTCAACATCTTTAATCATTCCGCCCGAGGCGAGTTCGATGATGTCGAAATTGATGAGGTCACGTTCATACATGCCGCTCATATCGTATTCTTTGTGAATCATTTCAATGATTTCATAGTTCCAATGCGGCTTTCCATCTTGGAAAAGTTCCAAAAGCCGGATTTTTGTCGGTCGGAGTGCCATTTTAGTCACCCCGGAGAGATTCGACATTGCCGGTGCTTTCTGTAAACATGAGCAAGCTGCCGATGACACACAAAATGCCGCCGACGATAATGGCCCAGCCCGGAGAGCTTCCAAAGAACAGGAAGACGAAAATCACAGCGAAGAGGCCGTATAAGTTTCCGATTCCCTGGCCGCGCCCAACGCCGATGAGCGGGAACGATTTGTACCAGGTCACATAACAGAAACCAAACGTAATTCCGGCAAACATCAAGACGAGAAGAACCATCGGGTTCAGAGCGAGGAGCGCGTAGTGAAGCATCGGGAATCCGAAAAGTGCCAGAATCGGGATGATGATAATCCACCAAACCAACGATTCACCGATGAAACGAATCGTAATGGCCGAGTCGGGTTCTGCCAGGTCCAAACCTTTTCCGGCAACAGCGCCTTCAAGACCCCAGCCGACAGCGGCCATCAGACCGCCGAGATATCCGAACCATTGGACATTGCCGGTGGCGAGTTCAGAAACAAGTCCGCCGGCGTAAATCGCGATTCCGCCGCACACAATAATTAAAATACCCGCAAGAGCGCGTTTTGAGATCTTTTCGCCATACCAAAGACGGGCGACAGTCGAACCGACAACCGGATACAAAAGACCGGCAACAGCCGAGAATGCGGCGCCGATGAATCCCATGGCCAGGTATGAGCCAAAAACAGCGGTCAGACCGCAAATAGATCCAAGGAAGAACCATTTGGAACAGTGTTTAAACTCCATAATTGTGCGTCCAAGTTCCTTGATTTTATGTTTTCCAAGGATGGCGTTCCAGAATAAAAGAGCAATAACGACGGTCAGCGCGTTGAGAGCTGTAATTAAAACCGCCACAATCACAAGCGAGACCGAGTTTCCATAGTCGGCCGCAATGACGGCGGACATGTCGTCAAAAGGATTCAACACCCATACAGCTGTTCCCGGAAGATACCAAATTCCCCAAAAAACAGCACAGAACAAGGCCCACATATAACCAAATTTGACCTTGCGCTTACTTTCCATGACTTTTAAGTCATTCAGATTTAAATTTTCAGCCATAAACTTTCCTTCCAAATGTTGGATAAATTAAACACCTAAAGCAATGAATTGCCTTTAAAATCCGTTATTCGTGGAGTTATTTTGTTAAAGTTGATTCTAATCGGCCGTTTTTGATTTTTATTTACATTAAAAATCTGTTTTGTTTATCTGATTTATTTTATTTTCAACATTATTTTATTTTTAACATTTATTTTCAGTGCTTGATTGCTTGATTTCGTTTTTAATGGAATTATATTTTCGTTTTTGCTTCGTTTTTGTTTCGTTTTTAAGATACTTTTTTATTTTAGATATTCGCCGTATCGGCTTTGTCTTTTATTTCTTTGAAAAATGTCCAAAATAATCGAAGATTTAGCATTTTAACATTTTTCAAAACGGATAAAAAATAAGAAAAGCAACAGTCATTGCTTTTCTTTACTTTATCACCCATTGATTTATTTTTGTTTCCATCCGTTTATGCCGACGCTTTCTTCTGAACTTCCTTTTGGGCCCACCACCAGAGCGGGATGAACAACGCCAAAACGACAAATCCGAGAAGAGTCGGTCCCCATCCGGCGTCCAATCTGTTCAAGTAGACGATACCGATCAGGTAGAACGGAATGTTGACAATCGAAAAGATCATGGCGACGTATTTCCAGCCTTTCGGGGCTTTAAACGGTCTTTCCAAGTCCTTGAATTTCGGGTCGGTTGCGGCTTTATAGTAAGCAGCCAAACTGATACCGTTTGCGACGACGTATCCGATTGCGGATGCGGAAAGAATCGCAGCGGGTCCGGCACCGCTGCCGGCCATGGAGAACAAAACAATCAAAAACAGGTTAAAAACGGCAATGACAGCCATTGCAACCATCGGGACACCGTTCTTGTTCAATTTTCCGAAGAAAGACGGCAAGTTTCCTTCGGCGGCCAAGGAGTGCATTGATCTGGACGATCCGTTAAAGGCCGTCTGAATGATCAAAACCATGGCGGCAATGAGCATCACGATCGCAACGACTCCACCCATGTCTCCGAGAACCAATTTAGCCATCGGAAGAAGTGGGGAAACTCTTTCGGCAATAACGGCGTCAACACCGAGCGTTCCGGTCACGGATGTTTGAACCATCACGTAGGTGAACAAACAGATAATACCGCAGCTGAAGAGTGCTTTCGGAACATCTTTTTTCGGATTTTTGTATTCCGGTCCGTAAATGGCAGCCGTTTCCCAAGCGCAAGCGCTCCACTGTGCCGTTGCCATAATACCAAGGAAAATCAAAATTCCGTAAATATCCCAGCTCCAGTCCGTCGGGAACCAGCTGTTTGTAATGTTCTCAATATGGAACGCGCCGGTGAAAAAGGGCGCAAGCGTAATGATTAAGAGCGGAACCAATGCAAAAATCGCCAAGATGTAACCCAATGTCGCGCCGCCGGAAACACCGCGGGAGTTCACGAGCATCAAAACACCAAAAATAACGATTCCGGCACCCACGGAAAGCCACATCGGAGATATGCCGGCAAAGGCCGGGACAAGTCCGTTTAAGTAGCTGCCGATCAGAACGGAGAAGATTGCCAACACCGGGTTCCAAGCGAGCCAGTATCCCCATGCGGAAAATCCGCCGATGAATTTACCGGTACTTGTTCCGGCGCCGAAGACCGCTTGCGCAAATCCCGGAAGTCCGGAAGCGTTTGGAAACGCCGTTGCCATTTCTCCGTAAGCCATATTTTGAAGGAATCCTTGCAAAACGGAAAGACCCCATGCGACGATTGCAAATGCCCACAAATAGGTCGCAAATGTTCCGATTGATGGCAAAATCAAAAGAGGAACACCAAGCGCAATGGCCAGGCCTTGCTTCCAGTCAATTGTTCTTTGAAGTGTATTACTGTCACTATCCACTGAAAAAACCACCTTTTTTTTAAAAATATCATAAACCCGAAATAATTTTTTTCATTTCGAAAAGCCGACTGAATTCCAATTATTTCACAAAACATTTTTTTAAAATCAAAACGACCTGCAAAAAAGTTAAAACGCAAATAGGGGCTGTTGTTTTGAATCATTCGCCGTTTGATTTCACATTGACAATCCGTCGATATGTTGGCGTTATTTTTTCAAAGCATAAGCTGTTAGAACTATTTTTGCTTGTCTAATACCTCCGTATTATTATATTTTTAAAATGCTGAGATGTTTTTGGCATTTTCAACATTTTCAAAATACCGCCGATTCCAATAAACCCTAAACCGGATAATCGTTTAGTTTGTTATTGATGAATCACACACAATACAAATGCGGCTTCTGTTCTTGAAAACAAAAGCGATACCCCCATATCCGGACTTGATTTTTCAATCCGGTCTGCTTTTTCACAAGACCATCATAAAATTATCCGCATCATTTGTTCCAATCTCTCTCCTAATTATTCATATGGGTTGAGATTTACTTGCACCGTGTAAATAGTGAGAATCGTATATAGCATAACCGTTTGTCATTATTAATGATTCTTAATGAAATATGGTTTGACAAGAGGATTGTATTGCTTTTTATTAATTTAAAATAGGCGTTAATATTACAATATTGTTAAAATATATCGCCGAATAAAAAATCTATCATCGTTTTATTTTTACAAATCGCTTCTTTTGATTCGGTTTTTGGAAAACTCCTTTTATTTTTATTTTGTTTTTTGAATTCTTCATTCCAATTTGTATTTATAAATCCTTTTTCAAAACTGTTCCTATAATACATTCTCCAGGTCGGTTTTTATCATTTGAATTTCAAGGCGTTACTTAAAACTTTATATATGAGGAGCGGATAAGTAACCCTTAATTTGTCATGAAATATTGATGCTTTCATGGATTACAGTCTGTCGCAATAACAGTTGGAAGCTTGTTTTTATAACCGGCCCCTTATATAATTTCATTGTTTGATTATTATTCCGCAGGTCTTTTCCTGTTGTGTTTATTTAATCCTCATGAATATCTGTTACTGATTGTATGTGATCATGATCCTCTGTCCTGATCGTCATCGTATCAGTGCAATATTGTTAATGATTTGTTTGATTTATTTATTCTTTCATCTGTGTTTATCTGTGTTTCATTTTCAAAAGGCGATTCAAATGACATTATCGGCATCATTGAGTCTAAGCGACATTGTTTGTCTTTCGGAGAAGAGGCGCACCCTTCTCTTGTTGTTGAAAGAGAAGGGTTGTAAAATAGAGGAACTCACGGAAAAAACCGAGATGACCGCTCATTCTTTAGCACCGCAGCTCAAAACGCTTCGCGACGAAAAAATTATCGTTTTAAAAGATGACCGTTATGAATTGACACATATTGGTCATATTTTGGTCAAGAATATGTATCCGCTCTTTGAGACGATTGCTGTCCTTGAGCGGGACCGGAAGTATTGGTTTGACCGGGATTTGTCGGTTATTCCGCCGGAGTTGCTTTACCGGATCGGTGAAATCGGCGCTTACAAGCTTCTTGAGTACAGCATCAGCGATTACATGTTTGATGTTCCGGCCGAGTTTTTGGACAACTTGAAAAAATCAAAGCACGCCATGTGCCTTCTTTCGGTTTACCATCCGGTTTACACCGACGAATAGCTCAAGATGGCTGAGTCCGGCAAAGAGATGACAATGATTGTGACGCCGAAGGTTTTTGACCGGATGAAAGAAGAATATGGCGGCCGTCTTGAGAATTTTATTGCCAAGGATAATGTGACGTTTCTCGTTTACAACGAAAAAGGAAAATCGATTGCGCCTTCCATGTTGATGACGGATATTTTCACATATACTTATCTTTTCAACAACGATGGGGTTTATGACAACAAAATGCTCATCAGCTTTGATGATCTTACCAAATCGTGGATCAAAGAGCTTTATAAGTATTTCAAAAAGTCGTCTGTTTCGGTTTTACAATACGAATCAAAATGATTTTTCTTTTTTCTCTTTTCTTCCTTTTTTCTTCTTTTTGGCGACGTCCGACGCGCGCGTTATAGCAGCACATTTTCATTTTGATTCATGAGAAAACAGAGGGTCATTTTCTTTTTGAGTCCGGCAAACCTTCCCGAAAAATCAACCGAAAAATTCCTTCGCTTCGCTATGGAATTTTTCAAAAGGCGGTGTGATGGACTTGCAACAATAAGTTCGCTTCGCGAACGGCTCCCTTCGGTCGCTGAATATATATGGTCAAAATTATTAATAGCCAAGCAAACCGCCCTGCAAAATCAGACGCTTTGCGTTTGATTTTCTCGGATTTCACTGAATTAGATTTGGTACAGTAGTGGCAGATGCAAACCGGAATGGTAAACAGCAGATGCAATCGGAAAATAGTAAGCAGCAGATGCAATCGGAATGGTAAACAGTAGGTGCAATCGGAATAGAAAACAGCAAGTGCAATTGAAATAGTAAACAGTGCGTACAGTTGCAAATTGGAATGCATCAGATTATGGAATTCCGCAAAATGCAGACGCAAAGCGTCTGATTTTGCGTGGCGGCTTTCTTGAGTTGAAAAATATGCAAAATGGGTTAAAATCAAATTAAAATTTTGTCTTTTTTAAGCCTTTGACTTCCGATTTTTTTAAAGAATCGATTTTATTTTTTCCACGATAATTTTTTCATTTTCTGCCGGCGGCAATTTCGCGTCCAAAATCACAAACCGTTCCGGTTCGGCTTTGGCCAGCGTCATGAAGTTTTCGCGCACGCGCGTTAAAAACTCGATTTTTTCAAACTTCGTTTTTTCGCCGCGGTTTTTGACGCGTTCGACTGAATCTTTTGGCGCCAAGTCAAAAATGAATGTCAAATCGGGAACGATTGTCCATCCCGCATGCAAATTTTTGACAAAAGAAAGGGCGTTTGGAATCGTTTTGTCCAAGGTTGCGCCTTGATATGCGCACCGACTGTCGGAATACCGGTCAGAGATGACAATTTTTCCGGCGGCGATATTCGGGCGGACCGTTTCCGCAACGTGGGCGGCGTGGTCAGCCATAAACAAAAAAAGTTCCGCCATCGGGTCGACATCGCATTCAATGGCCGCATAAACGGCTTTTCCCGTGAGCGTATTTTGAGTCGGTTCGCGGGTAAAGGCGATTTCTCCAAGATTTTTTAAGCCGGCATTTTCACGAAGAAGTGCAAGCATTGTGCTTTTTCCGGAACCGTCGATTCCTTCAAAAGTAATAAGTTTTCCAAGCATAAACCTTCCTTATGGGGTTTTTTGATAAAAAGGATTGCTCTGAAAAATTAAAAGAGAGAAAATATTCCGTTCTTGACAGTAATCGTTTCCATTCCGTTCGGATATCTCAATTCATAAGCGTCTGAATAATACATCAAATACAAAAGATATCGGTCCCCGACTTCTAAACTTCTCGGATCCGGGTATCCGGTATCGAATCTGACAACATCTTCGACTTGCCCGCCAATGAAACGAACTTTAATTTCATCGGAGCTGTTGCCTTTCGCCCATTCGTCCACTGTGAAAATGACGTCGGTATAAATATCGTAATCATCCGATCGGATTGCCTTGTAAACAGTTGTTCCGTTTTCATCTCCGCTGATCAATCTTTCTTCTTCTAAATAAGGCCTTTTTCCATCGTAAGTTGACCAAACAGCCGGCTGAATCTCTTTAATGGTTACGTAGACGATTAAATCAGCCTCATTTTCAAGAACATTTCTTGGCGGATAAGCGTAATCAATAAAGGACCATGATGAGAAATATGTTAGCTGCTGGTCCATTGGGATATGCGGAGGCATGTATCTGGCTGTTTTGTAACTGGAGTTGTATTTGACGGATTCAGTGACGTTATTTTCTGTAGAATTGGCATCATCATCATCGGAATTCAGGCATCCGGCGGCAAAAACAGATAGGAGAACAAGAAGTCCAATCAATACGGTTTTAGTTTTCATATTTCTCACGGATTATTTTTAACAGTAATCGTTTCCATTCCGTTCGGATATCTCAATTCATAAGCGTCTGAATAATACGTCAAATACAAAAGATATCGTTCCCCGACTTTTAAGTTTCTCGGATCCGGAAATCCGATATCGTCCCGGACAACATTTCCAACTTGCCCGCCAACGAAACGGACTTTAATTTCATTGGAACTATTTCCCTTTGCCCAATCATCCACGATGAAGATGACATCAGTGTAAATATCATAACTGTCTGACTTAATCATTTCATAAGTGGCTGTTTCGGTTTCATTTCCGATTGTCATTTTCGTGTGGTACAAATCAGATGGCATTTTTCCGTCAGCTGTTGACCAAGTTGCCGGTTGAATTTCTTGAATGGTTGCGTAAATGATCAAGTCAGAGTTGTTTTCAAGGAATTCTTTGGGCGGATGCATATAATCAATATTTGATAACGTTGCAAAGTAAATCAATTGTTTGTTTCTTGGAATCTCCGGGGACGATACGCAAAAGTTTCGTAGTTTGGATAGTATTTGACGTCGGAATTCGTAACGTTGTTCCCTTCAGAGTGATTCGTTGTTGCATTTTCAATGGTCACGTTATTATCTGTTTGATTCAGGCATCCGGTGACAAAAATAGAAATTAAAATCAAAATTCCAATTATTATGATTTTTGTTTTCATATCAAAACCTCTATAATTTGCTTTTTCAATTAAGTTAAATTAATTTTGAACTTATTTATAATGTCCGGCTCGTTGATTTAAATTATTATATTTTCCCATTTGGTCTTTTTCTCTTATTAATTTAAAATTAGGCTAAGTGTTATTCAGCACAAACTTTAAAAGCAATGGATTTCATTCACCCCATCAATAGCAATCTCAAACACCGCTGAATTGTCTTGTTTTCGACAACATACGGCGTATAAGTTGTTTTTGCGCGAAACCAAAAACCGGTTTAAACCGTTTTAGAAAATGTTTTAGATTGAAACTTTTTTGATAACGTCCTTTGGTTTATATGGTTTAATTTATATAATTTCGAATATTATTATCAACCTTGGAGGCAACTTTTGTTTTCAAGGATGTGCATCCTTATTTCCCATCAGAGAAAAGAGTCCGATTTTTGTGAACTGTTCTTCAAAATCATGCGCTGTGCCCAACCAATTTAAATTGGTTGTTTTTGACATGGACAGCACATTGATTGACGCCGAAGTCATTGACGAATTGGCGAATGCGGCCGGAGCCGCCGCCGAAGTTTCCAAAATCACGCGTCTGGCCATGAACGGGGAAATGGATTACACAGAATCTTTTCAGAAGCGGGTTGCGTTTTTGAAAGGACTTTCTTATGAAAAGGCAATGGATGCCGTTTCAAAAATTCAAATTATGCCGGGCGCGCCGGAATTGATTGATTTCATTCATTCGACCGGCAGCAAAACGGCGATGATTACGTGCGGCTTTAATTTGGTTGCCGACCGAGTCGAGCGTGAACTCAATCTCGATTATGTATTCTCAAACGAATTAGTTGTCAAAGACGGCCTTCTCACCGGAGAAGCGACCGGACTGCTCCGGACAACGAATTCGAAAGAAAAGGTCTTTGAAAAAATTGTTGAAGAACACGGGTTCCGGTTTTCGGAATGCGTTGTCGTCGGCGACGGCGCCAACGATATCTGCCTGTTCAAACGGGCCGGTTATTCCATTGCGTTTAATGCAAAACCCACCGTCCAAAAGCACGCGAACATCGCGGTCGCTGAAAAGGATCTGCGGTGTGTGATTCCGATTCTTAAAGAACTTATTTCAAGACCGCCGTGTCCGGTTTAATTTTTCGCGACACGTTTTATAGGAAACCGATTTCAAGCGGACGGAAAATCTCGATTCTCCGTATCGTTTGAAGAGGGGGGACCGGGTAATGATGAAAGAACTGCAAACAAGAAAAACAGAGTTAAAAGATATCTCTGAAGAGGCTAAAGAAAAAAGAAACCAGTTGAACGCTGAAGCAAGCAAATACGCTGCCGAAAGAAATGAACTCAACAACAAGACCAAAGAATTGATTTTGGTTGCCCAAGACTTAAAAGTCAAGCGCGACGAAGTCAACGTGAATGTCAGCAAGTACAAAGAACTGCGTGACACCACAAACGCGCGCGCCAACGAGCTTTTCGCCAAGGCCGACAGCCTGAAAAAAGACAGCAACCTCGACGGTCCGTCCATCAAAGAGATTCGAAAACAAATCGATGCGCTTGAATTCCAACAGCAAACCAATGTCATGTCTCCGAAAAAGGAAAAAGAGCTCGTGACCAAAATTAAAGAGTTGGAGCAAGAATACGTCGAAAAGAAAAAGACGTTGGATGACAACAGCGAACTCAAGGAAATTTTGGACCAAGCCCAAATCATTCGCGACGAAGCCTCCGAATACCACGCTCAACTTTCTGTTTATGCCGAGCAGGCTCAAGTTTATCACGAACAAATGATTACCGCGTTTAAAGACGCTGACCGCGTCCGCGCCGAATCTGATGTCGCCCATAAAAATTTCATCCGTGCTCAAGAAGCCGCTGACGAACAGCACAAAGTCTTCATTGAAGCGCAAAAAGAAATCCGGGATATCGACAAAGAAACCGGAAAATCCAAGAAAAAAGACAAAGATTCCAAGTCCAAGCAAGACAAAGAAGAACTCGAAAAAGATGCTCAAGGCATTATGGACAAGTTCAAGGACGGCGGCAAGCTGACAATGGAAGACTTGATGGCTCTTCAAAGATCCAAATACTAAGAAAAAAGAAAGAATTTCTTTTTTCTTTTTTTTGATTTTGTTTTTTGATTTTGTTATTTTCCTATTAGCTCTGTGATTCTTCTCTCATGTATTCTCTTTATTTTGATTATTAAACACCCTCTGTCTTTATTTATTTTTAATATTTTATTTTATCATGGGCTATTTAAAATAACATTTTATTTTTTCGGATGGTTCGATTGTTTCTGTTTTATTCATAATTTTTTCTAAATTAAAATGATTTCATTTATTATTCATATTTTTATAAAAACATTTATATATGTTACAAACAATTTAGATTTTACTCAGATTGTATTAACTCATTCCAAAGTGTAAAATTAAGCGGTGTTTCAAAAACATTTATTTAAAAAATTTATAATATTTTTAAAAATTAAAGAATTTGAAATTAAAGATTAAAAGATCCAATTTTGAAAAACAGAAAAATGTGATAATATGGTTACCCCTCATGTTTTTGATGCCGTCAAAACGAAGTTTCGCAAAACAAGTATCTCCGTATGGGATTGCGTCTTTCTTTGTACTTTTCCGCTTCTCTTTTTGATTGCCGTTACAGGTCTTTCGAATTTGACATTGGCCGGATTGATTGGGTCTGCCTTTTCACTGGCAGCGTTTTATTTTTTGGTTTTCCTATTCGCCGGAATTTTTTACATTTCATTCCGGAACATGTTTCACTACGGTCAAAATGTCTTATTCCATGGCATTATCTTCTTCATTTACGCAACCGCTTTCATTGACAGCATTGTTTTTAATTTGTATTTAAACCGGGAACCGGTTGGTTTTTTGATGAATTTGGCGCTCATGATCTGGGTTCTGTTTTTCTACTTCACCGCCATTAATGTTTTGAATCTCATATCGGATAAATCCGAACTCGGAATGCTTGTTTTTGGAAAAATTTCGGAAATTTCCTCTTCTTTCAAACAAAAAACCGGTGTCATTGCCGCGTCAATTGCCATGCTGACCTTTACGTTCCTCTCTCTTTTTTATTCAATGACCGATATCGGAATCTATCCGGTTTATATTTTCGAGTCCGCCGGTACGTTTACTGCCGTCACCGTTTTTCTTTACTTGGCCTACCGGTTATTTTTCAAAAAACCTTTGACTTCCCGGGCCATCGCTTACTTTCCGGTTTCATTATTTATGTTGATTCTTAATTTTGCCGCCTTTTTGTCTTTCGGCGCACGAACCGGAATTTTGAGATTCATTCCCTCTCCGGCGACAATCTTTGCCGAAACCATGCCCTTTTTGGCAACGCATTGGGTTTCATTTTTGTTCATGTGTCTGATGAATGTTTTTTTCTACATGCTTTGGGTTTGGCTGGGGTGGAAATCCTATTCCTTTGTCAAAAAAAGATGGTTGCGTTTGACCTCAAATCAAATCGGTCTGTTTGAATTGATTTATAAAAAAGAAAAATATTTAGTTTGTCTTGTTGATTCGAGTTTCTTCCAAAGAAAAGAGATCAGGGTTGCTACCATCCTTCTTGTTTTGATAATGGCGGAAATGTCTATTTTCAGTTGATATCAGAGATATCGCGTTCTAAAATAAACGATCATGAGCGACAATTTTAAAACTGATGATAGTTTTGAAACAGATAATCGTCGGGTGAATCCATAAACAATATGGGAAATACGCTGAATTGATCATCATTTTACTGAATTGATTCAACTCATCCCGGTTTCAGAATCCTCTTTTGTGTTGAGGTCGGAGTTCCAATTTTTCACTTTTTGAACAACCACGCTTGAAATCGTTTGTGTTTTTAAAACAACACTTTTTTTCACGTCCGTCATATTCACAATTTTTCCATTGTTGTCAACACCGGTACCGTTTTCCAAAAGAAGGATTTTCCCGGCCGGCCCGGAGACCACATAATGCGGCTCACCGGTGTTTTTTAGAGGTCCCGAATCTTTTTCCAAAAACAGGAAATATTCCTTTCCGCCAACGAAATCTTCCGGCTCAATATCGCTTTCAAATCGGACGTTATCGACAGTTCCGGCATATGTCCGAATCACAATCGGCGATTCCGTGTTTCCCTTATGGATTTTATCAATTTGAATGACAACATCTGTGTATATTCTCTTGTCCGGGGACAAATCAATTTCCACAGTATTTGCAGCGGTTTTTGTGTGCGCCGGTATTTGATGTGTCTGCATTGGAGGCATCTGTGTTTGTTGCGCCTGCGTTTGCTGCATCTGTGTTTGCTGCATCTGCGTTTGCTGCGTTTGCATCATCAAAACAAGTTCTTCCGGAGCCGTTCCGTCCGGCGTATTCCACACAGAGGGTTGAATTTCAACAACCGTTCCGGTAATGATCAGTTCCGACGTCCGCCCGAGTTGAACATAAATATAAGTTCCGGGGGTGTTGTACGCGGAAAGATTGTAAGCGGCCGGGTTTTCTCCGGAGTTGATAACGACGACATCAGATGAGCCGGATGTGTTTTGCGTCGGCAAAGTCTTGTTTTCAACATTTGCGGCAGCTTGCGCGGTGTTTGAAGAATTTGTTTTTGTTGTGTTGTTTGCCGTATTTTCTTGGTTTAAGTTAATGAAAACAATGCCCGCCAAAAAAATCACGAAAATAACCCCAAGAACAACAACCAATTCCGCGTGGTCTCTGTCCATTTTTTTCTCCCGGCAATTGATATAATCCTAATAAATTAAAATACTATGAATAATTTATGATTATTAAACTCAAATACTTTTATACTATTTATAAACTTTCCATTTTTTCAAAATTCGATTTATTTATGGTTTTAAAGCTTCATATTTTTCGAACAACCCGGCACGGGTTGCCGTAAGCGATAACGTTGTCCGGAATATCTTTTGTAACAACACTTCCGGCGCCGATAATGACCCCATTTCCGATGGTAACGCCCGGTAAAACAATAACACGTCCGCCAATCCAGACATCGTTGCCGACACAAATCGGGTGGGAATAAATCATACCTTTATTTCGCTCTTCTTTGTCCGTCGCGTGCCCAACCGTATAAAATCCGCAATCCGGCGCAACAAATACATTGTCGCCAAAGGTAACTTTCGCACAGTCCAAAATGATGCCGCCGTGATTCATGTAAAAGTTTTCACCGATTTCGATATTGTATCCGTAATCGCAATAAAAAGGCTGCTCAATGAGGAATTTATTTTTGGTTTTGCCGAAGAGCTTTCTTAAAATCGCGTTTCTCTCTTCCATTTTCGACGGATGGAGTTGATTGTATTCATGACATAAACCTTTGGCGTCGGCTCTTTCTTTGTCCAATTTTTCGCCGCCGGAATAATACAAAAAATCGTTTTCATTTTCCAGATTTGTCATGTTTTCTCTCTCCCGTATAATTATAGAATTTATTGAATAAATTTGTTCGCTTTCAATAGATGGTTTACGTCAAAATTAACGTTCCGATGGATTCATTTTTATAAAAATTCAATGCTTGGGGACGAAAAAATATAAAAAAGTCGAAACATTGGAAAACGAAAGAGGAAAACACCGGAAAACGAAATCGTCAAACAGCGGCAAAGAAAACAAAAATGAAAAGAAACAACATTTATCTGTTCAGCTTTGGTTGCAAGAAGGTTTAATCGCTGAAACATTTGGAAGAACTTGTTTTTCGAGTTTTTTATTATGTTTTTTGAGCTTTTTTTATGTTAATGTTTTCAAGTTTTTTTATGTTAAGAAGCGAAACCGGTGAAATGAATTATTCCATTGCCGGTTCCATCTATTCAATTGGCCGGTCAACCAAACTTTCCGGTCCGTTTTTCAAATCGTTTTTAACGCAGTGAGTCCGGTTCCGTTTTTTGATTTCCGGTTCGACATTTTTCGGTCGGGATCTTTTTGGATTTTCCTTCGGATTCGGGGTCAGATTTCCGAAGTTGGAGTCGGGATGAGTTCCCGGGTTTAAAGTCGGGGTTGGACTTTGTTGGAATTTCCTTTGGATTTTGTTTGATTCCCTGATTTTTCCGTTTTTCGGGTATATCCGTTCGGGTTTCAAACGGATGCCGAGCCGCTTTTTAAAGCCGGCGAAGATTGAATCTTCTTAACAAATCAACATACGCAGCTCATCATATTTATATTAATCGATATATATTATCGACTGGATAATTATAATATTTGTCTAATTTTTGAGTTTAAAATTTTAAACGTTTTTTTTGCGTCATGAATTGTTTTGTTTTCAGCGATCAGCATCGAGTTCTCTTTTTTTGATTTTTGAATTATTTTATTGAGCATCAGATCCCCGATGTTTCCGTCCCCAAACGCCAGGTGCAAATCGGATTTTCCATCGTTGTCGTGAATGTGATAGTGATTGACTCGCCGATTTAAAAATGCGTCCAGTGTGTTTGTCGTATGCGCGTGCCCGATATCTAAAACAAACGACAGATCCTCCTCTTCCAAATTGATTTCATCCGGGTACCGGAACAGAAAAATTTCAGCGTTCGGCATGTTTTCCACGCAAATATTGACGCCCGTTTCCTTTCGAATTTCGGCCAGCTGCCGGAGAGATTTTAAAAGCGCCGCCTGAGAACTTTCATAAAGTCCGGTGCTGTTTTGCGGCATGTATCCGGGATGAACAACCAAAATGTTCGCGTCGATTTCTTGACAAACGCGGGCGCTTTGAGAAATTATTTCAAGTCCGGCCCGGCGGATTTCTTCCCTCAAGCTTGCCAAATTGACGTCTTGCGTCGGCGCGTGGACGGAATAAGAAAGGTTGTGTGAAAAAAGACATTCATAGTTTGGGTTATTTTTAAAATCCGCGACAATGTCATGTTTTCCTTCCGAAAATATTTCCGCAAAACCGGCAAATTGTTCGATTTCGGAAAGCGCAAAGTCCAGATCTTTGTCAAATAAAGCAAGCGTTGAAACACCAATCATGTCTTTTTGGATGTTGTTTTTGAATAAAAGCGTAATGGTTTTTTAATGTGTCATGTTAAATTTTATTCAATAAATTTTTATATTATTTAGAATATTATTAATTTTTATTTCAATATTTTCCATATTTCTCTATATTTTCAATACCGAAACCTTATATGATGGCAGCTCATAATTAAAACCCAAAACTTCAATTAAAACACAATTTTACAATTCCGATTCATATTTTTCAGGTGTTCTCATGTCCCCTCCGATTCAATCAAACAATTCACCCGAACCGGAAACAACTCTTCCGTCCTCCGCTTTTCCGGCTCACAGCATCAATTTGGACGATCCGACACTTTATGTGGAGCGGGATTTCAGTTGGCTTCATTTCAATATGCGCGTCATGGAAGAGGCGCTTGATGAAAGCAATCCGCTTCTTGAACGGGTGCGTTTCCTATCGATTTATGCCGGCAATTTGGACGAATATTATATGGTCCGAATTCCAACCGTTCACAAGCGCGTTTTGGAAGAGGGTATGAGCCTTGAAACAGCCAACCGCGCTTATTTTGACATGCAGCAAATTTATTCCGAATTGGCGGTCATGCTTAAAAAGATGGAATTTTGCTGGGAAGACATGTTGATGCCGGAACTTAAGAAAAACAACATCAACATCCTGCAATACAATGAACTTCAGGATTATCAAATCGAGTATTTGACCGATTACTTCAGGCGCAATATATTCCCGCAGCTTACGCCGCTGGCATATGATTCCAGCCATCCGTTTCCATACATCACCAACCAAAGCATTAATTTTGCCGTCATTTTGTCGGACGCGCTTTACGGCGACGTTTTCGTCCGCGTCAAAATTCCGTCCAACGTCAAGCGGTTGATTTTGATTCCGGATCGCGAGGATTTGGCGGTTTCTAATTCTTCTCTGCCGGAATCCCAATTTCCGGTTCCGTTTTCGGCCGGCATGAAAAAGTCAAAATCCGACGCTTACAATTTCATATGGATCGACGACGTGGTTTTGGCAAACCTGGACATGGTTTTTCCGGGACAAAAAATAAAAGAAGCCCATGCTTTTCGAATTACGCGTGACGGCGACTTGGGCATTGATGACGACGGCGACTTCAGCCTTCTCAAATCGATTGAGAAAAAGTCGGGCGTTAATTATTTCGGGCCGCCGCTTCGTCTTGAAATCAATGACGGAATGTCGGATTACGTCCTGAAAATTTTGCTTGAAAACCTCAAACTCCGTTCGTCCCAAGTGGAAGCGCTCAAGTCGCCGGTGGGTTTGGTTTCCATTTCGGAAATTTGCAGCATTGACCGCTCGGAACTTAAATTCGAGCCGTTTGCGCCCAAAAAGAAAAAGTATCTGAGCGTTTCCAAAGAGCTTGATATTTTTTCCCGAATCAAGAAAAAAGATGTTCTGATTTACCGCCCGTACGACAGTTTCGACAGCATGATTGACTTTGTTCAAGCGGCGTCAGTGGATCCGGATGTGGTGGCGATTAAAATCACGCTTTACCGAGTGGACCGCAATTCCCGGATTATTCAATACCTTAAAGATGCGGCCGATAACGGAAAACAGGTGGCTGTTCTCATTGAGCTCAAGGCCCGTTTTGACGAAGAAAACAATGTTTCAAAAGCGAAAGAACTGGAGCACTCGAATATTCACGTTGTTTACGGCGTCCCGAATTTGAAAACACACGCGAAAATGTGTTTGGTTCTTCGTCAGGAAGGCAACACGATTGTGCCGTACATGCACATGAGCACCGGAAATTACAATGCGGGAACGGCTAAAGTGTATTCGGACTTTGAATATTTCACGGCTGACCCGGTTCTCGGGCAGGACGTCGTTGATATTTTTAACAGCCTCACCGGTTATTCCCGAAAGACCGATTACCGGAAAATGCTGGTGGCGCCGAATTCGCTTCGAAGTGAATTTATTCAAAAAATCCGGCGCGAAGTTGAAAGTCATCAAAAAAACGGAAACGGCTACATGCTTTTCAAATTGAATTCTTTGGTCGATCCGGAATGCATCAAAGAACTTTATTTGGCGTCGATGGCCGGCGTTCAAATTGATCTTCAAATCCGCGGCATCAGCTGTATCAAACCGGGGCTTCCGGGAATCAGCGAAAACATTCGTGTCACGTCCATTGTCGGCCGGTTCCTTGAGCACACCCGCGCTTATTATTTCTACAACAACGGAAATGAAGAGCTTTATTTGGGAAGCGCCGACTTAATGCAGCGGAATTTGGACCGCCGCGTTGAGCTTTTGTTCCCGGTGAACGCCGCTTATCTCCGAAAAATCAAAGACGTGATTCTTCAAAAGCATTTGGAAGACAACGTGAAACTCAGAGTCGGTCTTTCCGACGGTTCGTTTACGCGGTACAAACGCTCCGACGGCGCCGAGCCGCTTGATTCTCAAATTTGGATGATGACAAATCAGGATAAGTGGGACTGATTTTCAGTCCTCTCTTTTTTCGGGCGGCGCCATACGCGCGCGTTACAGCGGCACATTTTCTTTTGCATTCAAAAGACAGCGGGCAGTTTTTGAAAAATCAAACGCAAAGCGTTTGATTTTCTCGGAATATCTTGAAAGATAATAAAATTGGAAACAGCAGATGCAAACTGGAAATTGGAAACAGCAGATGCAACTCAGGGCAACAAATCGAAGGCTTTTGTTGGAAGATTTTTTAATTTAATAAAATGGCAGGACGGTTTTTATGACTCAAAGCGAAAATGTGTCGCCTTAACGCGCACGGCGGCGCCGAACAAAAAAAAGAAAAAAATAATTAAAGCGTTTTTGTTTATTTCCAAAACTGATACCACTTTTTTTTCGGCACCGCTTGCGGTTCCGGCATTTTTTCATCCGGAATCGTCAATTCAACCGATTTTTCGTTTTCTTTGGCGCTTTCAATCAACGGCTGGACCTGAAGCATATACGCTTGGTGAATCCGAATCAATTCTTCATAATTCCGGTTGGCGGCGGCGAGTTGGTCTTTTAAGTCCGAAATGTGGCGGCGTTGGACTTCGATGATGTTGTTGTCGATTTCCCTCTGAACAGCCAATTCTTCTCGTCTTTTTAGGCCGGAATAATACTCGGACAAAGCGGTTGAAATCACTTCATTCGGATTTTTCTCGGCGTCGATTTTAATTCTCAAGTTTTCCGGCAAACGAAAGTTGACATTCGCCTTTCCGATTTTTTTTGCGGCGCCGATTTTTTCCTTCTTTTCGTTTATTTTGCCTTTCCGCGCCGTCTTTTCGTTTTTACTTTTCTTCCTTTTGATTTGATTTTTTTTCATTTCTTCTTTGTTTTGGGACACGGCAAAACCTCTCATTCATTTTAAAATCCGGATTCTTCAATGATTTTTGAAATACGTTCATGGAAAAACTTTCTGTCCATTTTTTTCCAAACACCGCGGAACTTCAGCAACAGCGACTCAATTTCTTCTTCCCGGTATGTTTTATATTTGAGCAGTTCGGCAAGGACAGATTCAAATTCGGCAACTTCTTTTTCATTTTCACCGCTGTTCAAATTTCGTTTCATTTCTTCAAGGCGCCGGATATAATTTTCAATCGCGTCAACAGCGACGACAGCATCGTGAAAATCACCCAAAATATCTTGTAATTCTTTGAATTCCTTCGTCAATTTCACAGCGGTATCGCCCAAACAATCCTTGAAAAAGTCAAGCGTATAGCGGAAATTTTTAGCGGCGATTCTGAGCCGGTGAAGCTTATCGATTGAGATGAACGGACCGTCCAGCCATTCATGATAAGCGGTAATGCCGGCCGCTTTTTCATACAAAACTTGCGGCAAAACGTCCGCCACGCGGGACGGGGCGACATCTCCCTTTTTGTTGATGGCCGGTATCCCGATGTATTGTCCCTTGGTTAATGTCTTCTGAATCTTATTTTTGAAAGTTGAATAGTCGTCCGAGTTCAAATAATCCGCAACAGCCTCATGCGCTTTTTCCTTATCAGCGGCAACCAATTCATAAAAAATATTCAGGCGCGCCGGTTGAATATTCTTGTTTTTCAAATAGGCGTCCGTCTTTTCCAACAAAACATCCAAATCCCGCGATTTTCCAAGCGGTGACAGCGTTTTTTTGAGATTGTCTTCGGTTTTTGAAATCCATGCCGGGTCCAAAAATTCATAAAAGATTGTCACCGACGAACGCATTTTTCGAAGCGCGACACGCATATCGTGAACCGCTTCAATCTCTTTTCCTTCAATAACGCCGGGTTCGCATTTGATGACCTCCCGAAGTTGTGTCAAAAATATCTTTTCGGACGCGTTGGCCATTATATCGTCGCATGAAATCTTTTCAGCCGCTTTTTTCTTTTCGTTTGCTGAAATTTTTTGGTCAAACGTTAATTTTTCGCCGTCTTTTTCATACGCGCCGCTTCTCACTTGAATAAACCGGACCGGGATTCCGAACACGAAATTAAAAAGAGATGACCACCCCTTTTTCGGTTTTGTTTTTTTGTCGGCCGTGTAGTAAATTTCCACCATTTTCTCAAATTCAGAAATGTCTTTCTTTACATCCGCCGTTTCATTTTCAACCGAATAAGCCGGTTCGGTGCCGCCTTCCATTTCGGTGAAGCCGCTTCTCATTTCAAAGATTTCATTTTCCGTTTCCAGATTCAATTCAAAAGAGTCATCCGTTTCTTCAATCCGGCTTCTTTCAACGGACACGATTTCCCGAATGGATGCCTTTTCCTTTTCCAACCGGTTGACGATTTGCAAAAATGATGCGTCAACCAGCGCTTTTCTTTGAAGAGCCGGCGGAACAAAGAAACCGGCGTTTTGAATGGCGTTTTTAATTTTGAGTTCGGACGGGCTTTTGATGTTTTCAAGAATGAACGCCAAACTCATCATTTTGAGTTCATTGAGCGTTGTTTCTTTAAGCGGGTGCGTGAGAATGATATCCCGGATGACATTTCCGTCTCTTTCAATGGAAATTCCTTGCCCGATTCCGGAAAGAACGGCCAAATGATTTAAAATCCGATTTTGCGCTTCACTCTTTGTTGAGCGGTCGCCCGCAAAAAAATCCGCCCAATAAGACATGTTTTCGGAACGCGCTTTTACGATGCGGATATCTGAAATATCGGCGCCGTAACAGACCGCCAGTTCTTCCGCCGTCCATGTCTTGCTGTCCGAAATCGGTTTTTGAAGGTAAAAGGCCGGGTTTTCAGCGCTTTCAAAGACAAACGGAAACAGGGACAGCCGAGCCGACAAAAATGCTTGATAAATGTTTACGATGTCTTCCGGGGATGTTTTATATTTTTGGGCGGCGAAATTTACGGAAAGACCGCTGTCCAGTGCCAATATCATGGACGCTTTGAATTGAAAAACATCCGAAATAACGTCCGAATCGTTGCCGAATAAACCGTTTTTGCCGAAGTAATCCGAAAAGTCGGTCGAATAATCTTTTTCACAAATTTGAATAAGCGCCGCCTTTTCAGACGGCTGTAAAAAGTTGGGGCAGACCGTGTCAAAAACAGATTCGGATCCGCTGTCGATTGAATATTTTTGTTCCGCCAACGCCGGATTGACCCGTCCGTCGATTTTGTCGCGGTTGAAGTAAAGAATCAAGCCGCGCTCGAATTTTGATAAATAATTCGTTCGAATGTTGTTTTGAATCAACGGCTCCGATTTAATCGTGTTTACAAAATCTTTTAAATCTCCTTCCGTGCCGTTTTTGAGTTCGATTTCCAACTCGAAAAAAGTGTGCGTTTGGTCGAAAATTTTTAAATAAACACAATCAACAGCCATTTCCGCTAAAACCTGTTCCTGTTCATTGACGCCGGTTTTAACATTTCTGAACATACGTTCCTGTCCGATCGTTAAAACGGGAATTAAATCAAAATCGCCGATGGCAAACGTTAATTTTTTCAAAAAATCAGGGTTGCTGATGTCTTTTACAGCCGAATTCTTGGGCAGAGTTTGTTTGGCTTCCATGCGCTTGTGAACGCCATCTTTCCGGTCTCCGCGGCTTTTCAGCGTCCACTCAATTTCATCGGCTCCCTTTTCTTCCCGCGCGCGCAAATAATAGCCGACGGAAAGCAGCAAAAAATCGGGCGTATCGTAAAACGTGTCTGAAAAAACAGCCGGATTTCCTGTTTCAATTGTAAAAGAACCTGTTTTTGAAATTGTTTTTAAAAAATCATGTGTTTCCGGCTTTAAAACACCGAATTTGTATTCAATTTCCATGTTCTTTCCTTCCATCTTAAATGCTATTTTGTTTTGAACAATTGTTTTTATCAAAAACAGAAATCATCGAATTTTATTTTTGATATTTATATTTTATTTAAGTAAGACACTTTTTCTGTATAAATAGCCACCGAAAAGAAAAAGGACGATCAAAATGAGCAAAACAGAGAACAGTAATCTGAAACAAAACAGGAAATTTTATCAAATTTTATTTTTTAATTTTTAAAATCAGTTCTTTTGGATCGATTTTTCCGTCGTTTCAATGGCACCCACCAATTTTCGGATGGACTCATACCGTTCTTCAACGCATTGCAAAAAAGGAGCCACATTATCACCGGCAATCGCGCCTTGTTGTGACGGTTTGATGAGTCCGTTTTGTTCCAAAATGCGCAGAGAATAACGAACTTTGTGCGCTTGCATTCCGGTTTCTTCAGACAATTTTAAAATACCGATGGGTCCCCGTTCAACGACAAATTTTAAGACAAGAATGTGCCTGTCAATTAATTCTAATTCTGTGTAGGCTTGTTCAAACAACATGAGGAACACAAACAGTTTTATCGCTAAGTTAAGTGTCATTCATTCAATATTTATACTTATCTGATGATTATACATGATTAATGGTTTAACATAGGATCATATTTCTATTTTTATAATCTCATTTTATTATTATAAAAATCATCTTTTGTTATTTTTATCTCTTTTTTTATGGATTCACAAAAAAATAATTAATTTGAATTTTTATATAAAATGGTTTCGGAAAAAAATGTATGTTTAATTTTATATTTTCACGATTTCAATTTTCGTTTCTGAATTTTTCAAATTACCGCATTTTTCAAAAATCTTCAATCACAGTATTTGAAAGTATTCCAATGCCTTCGATTTCAACGTCTACCGTCTCTCCCGGAAGCAATTGACCAACCCCCGGCGGTGTTCCGGTCGCGATGACATCTCCTTTTTTTAAGGTCATTATGTTTGAAATAAACGCGATAAGCTTTGGGATTTTAAAAATTAATTCCGCCGTGTTTGAGTTTTGACAAACCCGAATATTTCCATCCCGATCGGTTATTCGGGTTTGAATATTCAAATTTTCCGGATTCAGGTTTTGTTGTTCCAACTCTTCCGGCGTGACGATAAACGGTCCGAGCGGCGCAAACGTATCAAAACTTTTGGCGCGCGTCCATTGTCCGTCTTCTTTTTGAAGATCGCGTGCCGTCACGTCGTTAAAGCATGAAAATCCGGCGATATAAGAGTCTGAGTCCTCCGAAGATATATTTTTGCCATCCTTCCCAATAATAACGGCCAATTCCGCTTCATATTCCACTTGTTTGCTGGCGCCCGGATAAACAATACATCCATTGTGCGGCAAAAGCGCCGTCGGCGGTTTGAGAAATAAAATCGGATTTTTCGGAACCGGCATGTTCAATTCCCGGGCATGATCCGAATAATTGAGTCCGACGCAGATGATTTTAGAAGGAAGGACCGGCGACAAAATCAAAAGAGAAGACAGCGCGTATTCGTCATCCAAATGTTGATATTCCGGCGCCGGATAAACGATGCCGTCAAAAACATCGCCCTCAAAATCAACTTCCATATCGCTGTTTTCATCCAAAGATCGGAACCGTCCGAACATAAAAATCATCTCTTGCTTAACTCATTATTGATTTTGGCGGCGCCGCGCGCGTTGCAGCAACGCATTTTATAGCACATTCCTTTAACCGGCGGTCAATTTCTCTTTTTTGTGTTATATTTCATGTCCATGTACACGTTTTCCGCTTTTCGTTCCGAAATCATTTGATTCAATCTTTTCATTCGTACCGGCCGTTTATATTTTTAATTTTATTTTACTTCTCTTTCAGCAAATCGGCCAGCTCTTCTTTTTTGAAAGCGGAACGGATAATCCGGGTCCGGCCCTTTGAGCCTTTTCCGGAGAAATCGGCGGTGACATAGCCGGCCGAAATCATTTTATTAATAATTTCATAAAAACGGGTGTAACCGATGTTTGTTTCCGCGTTGAATTTTTCATACAAGTCTCCGGCGGATATTTCTTTGGTATCGGCGACTTGGCGGATAATTAATTTTTCGTGATCGGTCAGGTTTGCAAACATTCGGGTAATATACAAAGAACGGGATGCTGAATACGCTTTTTTCACGTCTTCAATTTCCACTTTTCGAGACGCTCGTTTTTCGGCATTGAGACCGGACCGCTTCAACAGGTCAACGCCAACCCGAAGATCGCCGCTTTCGTTCACAAAATTTGCCATTTGGTCTTTCGCGTCGTCGGTCACGACGTTTGGGAAAAAGCCGCGCATAATCCTGTCGTCTAAAATATCTTTGATTTCGGAAAGTTCGTATCTCGGGAATTCAATTTCTTCCGGAAGAAAAACGGAACTGACGCGTTTGTCAAAACCGTAAATCACTTCGGGGTCGTTGACAATCGCGATGACGGAAATTTTTGAGCCCGGATATTGCTCGTGGGCGCGCAGAAGCGAATACATCACTTCGTCGGCATGCCCTTCATAAAAGAGATAATTGATGTCATCCAAAACGACAACAAGAACTTTATCGACATCGATGAGCTTTTTGGTTAACTTGTCAAAAATGCGGTTAAAAGAAACGCCGGATGCCGGCGGCGCAACACCCATCACGGATTTATAAATCCGGGAGATCACGGCAAACCGGGTGGAATCGATTTGACAATTCACTTTCACCGTGAGCACTTTATCGGTATATTCTTTGAGTTCGTCGAAAATTTTGAGAGAAGCGCTTGTCTTTCCGGTGCCGGGCGGGCCAAAAAGAAGACAGTTGAGAGGACGTCCGCCCCGGATGGCCGGCTTAAGCGCATAGCGGATGGCGTTTAATTGTGAGTCGCGGTGCGGGAAATAGTCCGGCAAATAATCCAACTCAAAAACATCGGATTCCTTAAAAAGAGTCTCATCCCACATCAACATATTATTTTCTTTCATAAAAATCCCGATTTGTTTGATTTTGCATTTTATTTTTTATTTAAATGGGGTATTATTCTATAAAAGGTAATTGAAAATTGAAAACCGGTATTTCGAATCAATTCCTTTTCTTTAAAAAACGGAAGCCGGATTTTGTCGAGATGTATAACTTGCCGCCGTAACGCGCGCGGCGCCGTCGTTAAAATTTGACCGGTTCCTTCTCTTTATCATCCATATTTATGATGTTTACTGCGGTGCAAAGCATATTTTAAATACCAAGATATTAATCGTTCTATCTCATTATCACATTTACTCAAAAGAATCAGAATTTCCTCAAGGTTGAGAAAATTATGGCATTGGACCAAAATGACCTGAACACGATTGAAAAATATGCGCTTCAAAACGCTGTTAAATACGAAGCCGTCCCGCAAGGAAAAGCGGTGATGGGAAAAATTATGGGCATTTGCCCGCATCTGCGCGACCGGGTGCCGGAAGTGTCGGCTGCCATTGCCGATATCACGGACCGGATGTGCAAAGAAACGCCGGCCGAATGGGAAGCCCGGCTCAACGCGATGGCGCCCGAACTCTTAGAAGAATTGTCCGTTAAAAAAGAACCGGATAAAGGTTTAAAACCGCTTCCCGGCGCCGAGTCGGGAAAAGTCGTGATGCGTTTTGCGCCAAACCCGAACGGACCGCCGACGGTTGGCAGTTCCCGCGGCATGATCGTCAATTCCGAATATGTGAAAACTTATAACGGCAAATTTATTCTCCGGTTTGACGATACCGATCCGGAACAAAAACGGCCGATGCTTGAGGCTTATGATTGGTATGTCGATGATTTCAAATGGCTCGGCGTTGTTCCCGACCAAATTGTGATTGCGTCTGACCGCCTGGACAAATATTATGAAATTGCGTTTCAGTTGATCGATCTTGAAAAAGCGTATGTTTGTTTCTGCGACGGCGAGACGTTTAAAGGTTTAAAAGACAAAAAGCAAGCGTGTCCGCATCGGGACACGCCGGCAGCCGTCAACCGCGCGCACTTTGAAAAAATGCTTTCCGGCGGCTATGAGGAGCGGGAAGCTGTTCTTCGGATTAAGACCGACATCACCCACAAAGATCCGGCCATGCGGGACTGGGGCGCTTTCCGCATTCTTAAAAAATCGCATCCCAGACTGGAAGTCGGCAGCAAATATGTTGTTTGGCCGCTTTTGGACTTTGAGGGTGCGATTGAAGACCATCTTCTCAAAACCACGCATATTATTCGTGGAAAAGACCTGCAGGACAGTGAAAAGCGCCAAAAATACATTTACGATTATTTGGGGTGGACATATCCGAAAACCATGCACTGGGGACGCGTTCGAATTGAAGAATTCGGAAAACTCAGCACCAGCGGCATCCGTGCGTCGATTGAGGCGGGCGAATACAGCGGCTGGGACGACCCCCGGCTTCCGACCGTCCGCGCGATTCGCCGCCGCGGAATCCAACCGGAAGCGCTTCGAAAATTCATTGTGGAAATGGGCGTCGGAGAAACCGATGTCAGCATCAGCATGAATTCGCTTTACGCTGAAAACCGGAAATTTGTCGATCCGGTGGCGCACCGCATGTTCTTTGTCGAAGATCCGCTTGAAATGACAATTGATGGACTTGGCGACGTGGTCGCCAAAGCGCCGCTTCATCCGAATAAACACGATGCTGTCCGTGAAATCAAAGTGAACGGCAAGGTTCTTGTGACGGCGGAAGACAAAAAAGAAATGTCTGTCGGCTCTAAAATCCGGCTCAAAGACTTGGCCAACGTGGAAATCACGTCATTATCGCCGCTTTGCGCGAAATTTTTGGACAACAATGCCGAATCCGCCAAAAAATGTAAGATGAAAATTATTCATTGGGCGCCGTCCGACGGTGTCAAAGTGACCGTTCTCGGGCCGGAAAAAACATCCGTGGGAATCGGCGAGCGTCAAATCTTAGCGGAACGCGACAAAGTCGTTCAGTTCGAACGGTTCGGTTTCTGCCGGATTGATTCGGTCGATGGCAACAATGTCGTCGCGTATTTCGCGCACAA
Source organism: Methanolapillus millepedarum (assembly GCF_032594115.1). Classification (NCBI taxonomy): domain Archaea; kingdom Methanobacteriati; phylum Methanobacteriota; class Methanomicrobia; order Methanosarcinales; family Methanosarcinaceae; genus Methanolapillus; species Methanolapillus millepedarum. The sequence continues at coordinate 1,118,316 of NZ_CP131060.1, read as the reverse complement.
ATGAACGAATTATTCAAAAACAGACGGTCGTTTGATGATTTGGTCATTAAATTTATTTACTTATTCAGCAACTTAATTGACTTACTTTGTTTAATTGATTTGAAGAGATTCAATCAGATTCAATAATGAATTCGTATCCATTGTCGGAGATCTTGAAATGAAAATTTTAGTCAGCGATTCGCTCTCGGAAGAGGGTCTTTCGATTTTAAAGGAAAGCGGTTTTGATGTTGTCGTTAAAACCGGCCTTTCCGAAGATGAGCTTGTGAAAGAAATCAAAGGTGTCGACGCTTTGGTCATCCGCAGCGGCACCCAAGTGACCGCCCGCGTTATTGAGGCGGCGGACAAATTAAAAATCATCGGCCGCGCCGGTGTCGGTGTGGACAATGTGGATGTGGAAGCCGCCACCAAAAAAGGAATTATCGTGTCGAACACGCCGGATGGAAATACGCTTTCCGCTGCCGAACATACGTTTGCGATGCTCATGTCGATGGCCAGAAACATTCCGCAGGCTTGCGCTTCTCTTCGGGCCGACAAATGGGAACGGAATAAATTTATGGGCGTTGAGCTCAACAAAAAAGTGTTCGGTGTCGTCGGTCTTGGCCGCATCGGCGCCGAAGTCGCCAAACGTGCTCAAGCGTTTGGAATGACGATTCTCGGCTACGACCCGTTTGTGTCGGAGGAACGTGCCAAATCCATGGGCATTCAGTTAACAACGGTGGAAGACATCTGCCGCCGCGCGGATTTTATTACCGTTCACACGCCGCTCACCAAGGAAACCACGAATCTCATCAATAAAAACATGTTTGACGTGATGAAGAAGAACGCGCGCATCATTAACTGTGCCCGTGGCGGCATCATTAATGAAGAAGATTTGGCGGACGCCGTCGAATCCGGAAAAATTGCCGGCGCGGCGATTGACGTTTTCATCAAAGAGCCGCCGACCGGGTCCCGTCTTCTCAAGTCCGACAAAATTATTGTGACGCCGCACCTTGGCGCCTCGACTGTCGAAGCGCAAATCAATGTGGCAATCGACATTGCGCATGAAATCATCAACGTACTCAATGGTGAAGGTGCCAAAAGCGCGGTCAACATTCCGTCCGTCCGTCCGGAAGTCATGGCGGTCATTTCTCCGTACTTGAAACTTGCGGAAACCACGGGAAAAATCGCCGGCACGCTGATCGGTACCGGTTACAACAAGATTGAATTGTCTTACCAAGGCGAAATCGCCGGAAAAGATACCCGGACCATTACACTCGCCGCTTTAAAAGGCGTCCTTCAAACGGCAGTCGGCGCAGGCGTCAATTATGTGAATGCGCCCGGGCTTGCCAAATCCCGCGGCATCGATGTGTCGGAAAAGAAATCGGAGTCCAGCGATGAATATTCATCCGTTTTCACGCTGACGCTTTTTGGCAGCAACAAATCAACCAGTGTTTCGGGAACGGTTGTCGGAAATGATATTAAAATCATTCAAATCGATAAGAACCGGATTGATGTTTTCCCGTCCGCGTATATGATTTTTGCCGACCACATCAACAAACCGAATGTGATCGGCCCGTGCTGTCAGGTTCTCGGCCAAAACAACATCAACATTTCCGGCATGCAAGTCGGTCATGTGAAAATCGGCGAGCCGACAATTATGGTCATCAGCGTGGACAGTTCCGTTCCGGAAGACGTGCTCAAAAAATTGACGGCGATTGACGGCGTTTTGAGCGCGAAGATCGTGGGAATTTAAATTAGATTAAAAATAGAAAATTGAATAAAGTCAAACGTCAAGGCTTTATTCAACCATTTACTCTTTTTTCAGCAATTTCATACACAAGCCCGTCATCCCGAATGGAAATAACACAGATTTCCATTGTGGTTTCTTCTCGAATTAATTTGTAAATGACTCTGTGTTTTCCAACTCTGATTTTGAAACAACCTGAAAGTTTTGTATTCTTTTGGTTTTCGAGTGGTTTCCCATAGCCGCCCTCGCTGTGAGGTAATGGATTTTCGGATATTTTTTTGATGGCTTTAAGAATTTGATTTTTAATTGTTTTGTCGAGTTTTTCCAGGTCATGTATGCTTTCTTTTAAAAATTCGATTTTCCAAGCCATTAATCAATCTCAACCTCGGTGTTTTCAATATCTTTTTCATCAATTCCAAGCTTTTCAAGAACTTCTTCATAAGAATATCTCTTTTCGCCGGTTGCATTTTCCATCCGCCTTTCAGCTTCTTCCAATAAAAGTTGATCTTCAATCATTTCGATCATTTCCTCATATTTACTTATTGATAAAAGAACGCAGACCGGCTTGTTGTTTTTTAAAACGGTTTTCATGCCGGTCGCATCGACTTCTTCAAATATTTTTTTGGCGTCGCCTTTATTAAATCTTGAGATGGGAACAAATGTTTGATGTAAATTTACAGATGGATAGCGGTTGTTCATGGTTTTGCCTCGTATTTCGAATTTAATCTGTTATGATATTTAATATCTTCTTTTTTATCGATTAATTAACTTATTTTTTAATTAACTAATCTATCTATAAATTATTTATAAAAATTAAAATTCGAACAATCGTGATCGTTTAAATTTATTTTCACAATATTTTGTTTGTCGGAATTAATTCTGTATGTCAAATCTAATTTTATATGACTTAACATTTTCGTTAAATCGAATAACTTTTTATATATGAAATTCCTATGTTTTTTGATTTGTTACGTCTTTCATTTTTTGCTTGTATGGGGTCTTTTGTTTCCGTTTTTAAATAACTGTCCTTTCAAAGAGTTTTGAAAAATCCGGCAGATGAATGCAAAACAGATCATGCGAACGGATCAAACAGAATAAGTGTACATGCAAAAAAGAGGGGTTGTGATTAACTATGAGTATTCGAACAAAAAAACCATCCTCAAAAAAAGAACGCCGGTTTGCCGGAGTTTCAATGATTATGATCGTTATTGTTGTCCTGTTGACTGCCATGATGGCGGGTTGTCTTAATCAAGATGCAGACACAGAATCGGCGGGCAGCGGTTTATCCTCGCCTTCCGGAAACGAAGGAACCAACAACAGCACGAACGAAACGACAAATGACACCAATACATCAACGTCATCGTCCAACGCGTCTTCTTCCTCCTCCTCGTCCTTGCCGGTTATTGTGGCAAACAGTTCGACCGGTGGCGGCGGCAGTGTAACGCCATGGCTTGCAACCGTAAGCAATCCTTTTATCGGAACATGGGTTTCCGACCCGGATGAAAATGGTATGACCCTTGTTTTCAAAGGACATTCGGATGGCACTTTTGATTATGAGATCCGAAATATGCCTCCGGGAATGTCGGATGCCTTTGGCATTCCTGAAGACGGACTCGGAGACGGAGCCTATCTTGTCAGAAAAGATTTGGACGGCACGAGCGTTGTTGTTTCGTATTATGATTTCGGCATGGTTTCGCCCGGTAAATTTGTTGTGATAAACGATAATTTGATTCAGCTCACAGAATTTGAGACGACTGAATCGGGCGGGAAGAGTTATGGCGAATCGACGAATTTACACCGAGAAGGACCATTGGTACGTTCCGATTATGTGAATACAACATTGTCTGATAGCATTTTTATCATGGGTTCCGCAGAAATCGGATGGGGCTTGGACCTCACCGAAGAAATTCCGGAGGATATGCCTGAAGACGAGCGGGAATTTATGGAATTCATGTTAGGGACATGGGGCAAAGATTACTTCCCTTCATTATTACAGTTCAATCCGGACAGTACGGTTTTCTGTACATTCATCGATATGGGCTGGCTCATGGAAGATTTTGGCTTTATGGAAAACGCGCCGAGAGATATAACTTTTCCATTTTCATACGCTTTCTATAATGATGAGGACGATGGAAATGACAGGCTGATCATTTATACCGAAGAAGGCGCCGGGGAAAACGGATTGCTTGTTTTGGCTTGCGACTATTCGACGATGGGAAATAATTATTTGACATACACCTATTGTGATATTCAAGACGGGTTTGCTGCGCCTTCCACAGAAACGCTTGTCTCATGGATGTATCCTTATGTCAATCCGAAAGTTATCGATGAAGATAATAATGAAGCTGGGGTCATGTTTTTAACGATGCCGGATTTAGAGATATATGCAGACCAGATCAACCTTGCAGAAGAGAACGGATTTGTGTGGGCACATGAAGTCTCGGTTGCGGAAAACAGTTCCAGTGAAAATGTAATCGGTAAACCAAATCAACTCGCTTCCGGAGTCTATCCCAGCGGATTTAAATTCTGCATTGAGACCGCAATTGAAGACGATGATCCTCTTCGTCCGGCAATCGGATTCGGTAATCTTTTCTTGTTCACGTCCGACAATATCGGGCCGGCTTATGGTGAATTGGAAGAAATAATGGATGACGCAATAGAAAATGGAGAAGACGTTGGCGGATGGGTTTTGATGGATTCCGGTACGTTAACCAGCCGTGGAATTCATGTCTATATGACAAATGCGGCAATGGACGAACCGAAAGAAATCACAGATAGAATCTCTTTTGGGATGACCTCTCTGGATACAAATGAGGATTCTATTAATGATTCGATCCTTTTCAGTTACGGCGCCATTATGGTTGATGACGCGCTTGGCCGGGAAGGACTCGAACTTAACATCGCCTTAGAAGAAGAACTTGTTTGGGATGATGGCGAAAAAGATGGAAACATCACCGGAGAATTGTGGATTGCCCTTGACTCGATCGCTGCGGCGGGGGATGGAACTCTCTCTGACCCTTACCAAATTGAAACAGCAGAACAGCTGAATCAGGTGCGTTACAACTTAGACAAGCATTTTATTTTAATAGACGATATTGACCTCTCCGAATACACGAATTGGAGACCCATCGGTACCTTTGCTCCTCTTTCGGATGCTCCCGAAGATGCGGAAACTCCAAATATGGCGTGGGCTTTTACCGGTACTTTTGACGGTAACGGACATACGATTTCCAACCTGACCATTAATCAGCCGGCAGGTTTTGCAGTCGGCTTGTTTGGATGTGTTGTCGGAACCGATGGAGAAGACGCTTCCCTCTACAACTTAACGGTTGAAGATGCGGATGTAACGGGAGCGGTATTGGTCGGCAGCGTCGTCGGCTTTGCTTTCGATTGCACCTTGGAAGACATCAGTTTGACCGGCGACAATACCATTTCCGGTCATAATATGGCCGGTGGTATCGTCGGCGGCAGCGTTGGCCACGGCTTTGGAAAGATCATTGGATGCAATGCTGAAGCTGATATTGTTGTTTTAAACATCTCCTTCCTTTATGACCCTAAACCCGATGGAATGGGTCTCGTTAGCGGCACAGCCGGCGTCTTAGGCGGCGGTTTGGAAGGCTTCTCGCTGGCTGACTGTACAGCGGTCGGTACGGTGACAGCGACAGGCGACGATTGTTACGGACTCGGCGGTTTGGCCGGGTGCGTTTTTGTCGGTCCTTCCATTGAGAACTGTACTGCCGATGTTACAATCACAGCGACCGGATCCGGTAATGACCTGATCGGTGGTTTGCTGGGCTTTTCCGGTACCCCCGATGAAGACAATCCGACCTTAATTTCAGATTGCCGTGTTGAGGCTGTTGTTGATGTGCCGGCAGACGCTTACCGCGTCGGCGGTCTTATCGGCGGCGGTTTTTACTTTGATGATCCCTACTATACGGCTCTCTATCCGGTTCCGACGGTGTTCGAAATTACGAATTGCGACACCACCGGCAGCATTTCCGGAGGCACGACCGTTGGCAGTATTGTGGGTCTAAACTATCTGAATTCATTGTCAGGTTGTACCAGCGGTATGACATGGGATGGCGACGCTCTTGAATTAATCGGAGATACGTTTACGATTTGATTCTTGCATCAAGAGCTATTCGTACAGCCAAGTTTCAAAAGCCATATGAAACGACAGAATAAATCGTCGTTTCATACGGCTTATTTTTTTAACACGAATGAACTTCCAAATATTATATTCATTATTTTGCTCCTTCTTTTTGCTCGGTTGAATTTTCAAATTGTTTTTCAATCTCTTTTCAGCAAACATTTTTTAAAAAACGTTTATAAGAATTGGCGGTGATGTTGTATTCAAAAGTAAAACGTTTTTTCATGAACTGAGGTCAAAATGAGTATCGGATTCAGTTTTCAATCGGGCCCCTGCGCGCCCGAAAAAATTCGGGAATTATTTTTAATTCTCAAAAATATGTCCAAAAAGCATGATGTTGAATTTTTGGGCAGCGGCAATTTCGATGACGCTGTTTTTATTCATTTTTGCAAAGCCGGAGACATTGTTTTTTGGTACGAAGACGGGATTTTACGGGGTGATTGCCAAACGAATGCCGCCGGTCCCGGCTTTCATGCGGCGGCGGTTGATTTTTTAGACGTTTTTATGGTGAAATCCAAACTTGACGTTTTGGTCGATGATGAAACAGATTATTATTCTCACCGCGATTTTGAAAAGATGAGGCGGGAGCACTTTTATAATTGGCTGGACAATTTGGTTCAGGCGGTTTATGAACAGTTTCAAGGTGCAGAGGTCGGAAATGTTTTCATTTGTTGGGGCCCGGAACAATATGAGCCGATCGACATTCCAAACACAGTGGTAACGCCGGTCGGTCGTTTTTCCATGAAAAATTTGTTGATCCGGGCAAAAGAGATTGACACGTTTGCCGGAGACTTTTTCATTTGGAACAGCCGGGAAAAAGACGCCCGTTTCTATCGAAATTCAGCGCTGTCAATGCTTTGGGAAGATTGTTTTTTCATGCCGAGCCGCCGAAGTCCGCCGGATAAAAAAGTGAATCAGGATATTCTTTGGCATTTGGAAAAGGCGATGAAAATGGACTCATCGCTTCCGTTTCCGGTGGCGGAGTATTTGGAGATTTGCAATCTGGCCGGTTCAAAACCAAAATCGGTGGCAAACCTTGCGGCCTATGAGTCGGAGTTTCCGGTCGGTTACCGAAAAAGCGACGTCCATTGGCGTCTCGGAAATTTGCTTCTGCCGTTTCCGGGGTATTTTTTGTATTCCAAAGACCGGGACGGGCGCGACCATGTTTATCATGACAATTTGGAGAAAAATTGGTATACTTACCGGATGACGGCACTTTTCGGGCCGGAGCCCCAGCTTGATTTTGACGACGACCTTTTTGAAGGTTCGGCGGAACCGCCGGAAACATTTCCTGTCAAGGACGGCATTTGCCGCGCCTCTTATTCCGGAAAAGTCAAAGAAAACGGCGAGGAATACTGTCAAATCGTCGCGGAAATTTTGTCCGGAAATCAAGTGACGCTCATTACGGTTTACTTCGACGAGCCGGAAAACCGGGTTCATGTCATGGACCGGCTTAAAGGTGTTCTGGCGAATGTGAAAGACGACGATTGATATTTTTTGACGGGCGGCGGCGCGCGCGTTATGGCGACACATTTTGTTTTTGAGTCATGAAAGACAACTCGCAGCCTTTGAATAAAATTAAATAAGCCTTCGGCACTTTTTTGAAAAAAATCAAGCAATCTCTCCCGAAAAATCAAACGCTTTGCGTTTGATTTTCTCGGATTTCGATGAAAGATAGCAGAATCGGGAGCTGCAGATGCAACTGGAAATAGGAACCGCAGATGCAACTGGAAATAGGAACCGCAGATGCAAACGGAAAATAGAAACAGTAGATGCACCTGAAAATAGGAACCGCAGATGCAAACTGAAAATAGGAACAGTTGATGTAAGCTGAAATTGAAAAACACTCCAATTTCAGCAACCCGTTTTATCCGTTATCGGACCCGATATCTTCGCCGGCGTCTTCTTTTCCGTAAACGCCGACAATCCGGCTGACTTTGTTCGGGTTTTGTATGACGTGATTTTTTCGCCGGCTGTCGTAATATTTTTTCTCATTTTTCTCTTCCGGATTTTTGGCAGAGGGTCTTTCATTAAACGGTTTTGAGCAAACGGCTGTTTCATCGATAATGATCCGCAAATCTCTTTGCCGGCACGGAATTTCAATTCCTTCTTCCCGGAACCGACGGAGGACGGTGGAATTGATATAGTCGCGCGATTCCCATTTCCGGTCAAAACGGTTGGTCCAAAATGTCACCATCAAATCCAAACTGGATTCGCCGAATGTCAGGAAAAACACTTCCGGAACCGGTATTTCTAATATGTAGTCAAAATTTTTGGCGGCGTCAGTCGCGACTTCCATCAGGATTTCTTTGACTTTGTCCATGTCCGAACCGTAGCCGACAGAGAACGGGAGGCGGACTTTGATTTTAATATCCGGCATCGCGTAGTTGGTAATGATGCTGGTGGAAATGGTGGAGTTCGGAATCGTCATCAATTCGTAATCCAGCGTCCGGATGCGCGTGCTTCTGGAACCGATATCGAGAACGTCGCCGACATGGTCTCCGATTTTGACGCGGTCGCCGACTTTAAACGGGCGGTCCGCATAAATCATGGCGCCGCCGAAGAAGTTGCCGATCGTATCCTGGGCGGCCAGCGCGACAGCAATTCCGATCACGCCGACGCCGGCCAAAAGAGGCGTGATGCTGACGTCGTAGATTTTTAAGATAATTAAAACGGCAGTGAACCAAATGATGTATTCGGCGAGAAGGTCCAACAGTCCGAGCAACCGTGTTGTGATATCGTTTTTTGTACTTTGAATGATCCGCCGTCCGTAAAATTCCATCAAATTTTGAACCAAGGCCGATAAAAACCAGGCGCCAATGATCACGGCAATGACTTCGTTTAATTCCGTCATCATCAGTCTTTCCATTCCGGCCGGCGTTAAAATATAATTTTTAATGCCGTAATAAGTCGGAATCAAAAAAGCGATGATCGTCACCGGTTTTCCGACGGACGCCAAAAAAACGTCGTCCCATTTTGTTTCGGTCGTTTCAACTTTTTTCAGCAACACTTTTCGGATTTGGCGCATCCCGAAAAAAAGAACCAAGCCCAAAATGATGAACAGGCAACCGTAAATAAAAGAAAAATCCGTATAATTAATATATGATAAATAATCCGCCATAGTTTTCCGCTCAGAATATTTTGTTTTTCATGATTCTACTTTTATTATCTTAGTTCTATATTCGATTAATCATGTAAAATCAAATAAGTTTATAATTATTGATTAACTTACTACAAGCAGTCATTTCACTTATTTAATTCTGATTGATACAGGGAGATGAGATTAAATTTTATCTTTCTTTAAATATTTTGAATTAATATTAGATTGAAAATAATTTAATAAAATAGAAAAAATTCAGAAAATTTTGATTATATAAAATTTAGATAAAAATGGATTTGTTTAAAAAACTGGGGTATTTATGCGGTTAAACAGAAAACATTTGGCTTTGACGGTTTTATTCGTATTTTGTTGTTTGTTTTTGACAGGAACGGCAATGGCTAACGAAATTGTTGTTGAAAACAGTGGAATTTACACGATTTATTTAGATCCGGCTTTGGTCAATAACAGCGGAACGATTCAGGGAACAGGCGGCGTCACATATACGGATGTAACGGAAGCCGGCAACAGTTTCAATTATACCGGTTTTTATGCGTCTGATATTTCCTACAAATTTTTTAATACCGGTACGACTTCGGATGGTTTTTCAATTGTTTTGAGTTCTTCCTTCACCGGAACGGATGTCAATTTAGTTTTAACGGGTCCTTATGCTTCTCATAGTATGGTTGTCAATAGTATTCATATCAGTTCAAATTCTCCTGCCCCGTTTAATCTCACGATTAACGGCAACGGTTATTCCATTGCGAACGGCAGCGTCTATATATTGGGAACCGGTGTGAATGATTACGATGCCGTCAATGTTTCAAACCTGACATTGACAGACGGCAGTTTATGTTTTGCAAATATGATGGCAGTTTCCTCTTCTATTTCCGGCATGAATATCCAAAACGGGTCCATTTATTTGGACAATGTTTCTTTGACGACGGGTGGAATGAATATTTTTAACAACACCGTTTCAAGCAGTGAATTCGTTCTTGAATTTGTCACGGAATATTCTTCCGGCTTTACATGGATTTATAATAATAAATTTTCAACAGATCGTCCGGAGTATTTAAAGTTCGATTCTTCTAACATGTCCGATATCGAGTTTAACGAATGGGACATGTTAAACACGACTGCTCTTCCGCCGCATTCCGGAACCAATGTTGTCGGCGGTCCGAATATTGCCGGAAACTATTGGACAAACTCTGACGGTTTCGGATACTCGGATATGTTGCCGTCGTCTTCTACCGGTTATTCAACAATTCCGTATACCATCCCGGATGATTTGTCATCGGGAGACCGTATTGATTATTATCCGCTGACCAAATACACAGCTCAGCAGGGTGGCGGCGGCACGGGTAACGCAACGGTTGTTAACAGTACAAATGAAACCAATCAGACCAACGCAACAAACGAGACGAATGAAACCAATCAAACAAATACCACCAACACAACAAACACCACCAACCAAACCAATCAGACCAATGGGACAAACGGCACCAATGGTACAAACGGTACCGGCAGCCCGGGAGGTTCAGGCGCCAGCGTCAATACGATCCTCCGGCAGCTGAAAGAAAACAATACGTCCACCGAAGAAGTTGTTACCGATTATATTGTTCCGGCATCTATTGTTACCGGGGCGGGGGTCAGCGCGTTGATTATGACGTTGATCAGTTTGATTGACTTTTTCTTTGACGTGACGTCTAAAAATGTTCGCGGCGCGGTCAAAACGCATGGTTTATCCGGTCTTCAAATCCGGTTTAATCCGCCGTCGTTGAGTACAGTTTTCAGTGCCCGATCCGCTTTCATGCTTTTGACATTTATCATCGGCATTGTCATCATTGATACACTGCTTGGCGACACGGTGGACGCGGCGATGAACGGCGGTCTTTTAACATTCCTGACAGCGTTTATTCCGCCAATTGCGGTCGGCGCTATGATTAACATTGGCGGCGGCTTGTTCTTGGATGAAATCTTAGATTGGATTCTTGAAAAGACCGGCAAGTTCGCCCGGGAAAAGACATCGCTTTTGGACGCCGTTGAAACGAACAGGCATCTGAATATTGCGGCTTTCTTCATCTTCCTGGTGGCGGCGACGACCATTCTGATGTTCTTCATCTTGTTCTTGGATTGGTCACTTTTGTGAGAATTTTTAAAACGTTCTCACATTTTCTTTTTTTTGAAGCGGCCTTCGCGCGTGTTACAGCAATCATTTTCTTGGTTCTGTAATCAAAAAGAAGATGTTTTTATTTTTTTGATTGAGGAAAGTTTATATTCTATCAATCTTATTCAGGGACGTTATCTATTCGAAAAAGTATTGTATATCTGATTTTTATTAACACGATTTTTGATCCGTTATATCAAATTCAGGATACCATATTTTCGAACGCAGTCGGTTGGTTTTTCAGCCGAATTATAGATACCGATTTGGCATTGCCGATGCATGCCGGTCGCATATGCGTGAGTAGGATTTTTGTTTATTTTAGAAAAAATCTTGCGGAGGAAAATAATGGGTAAGAGAACACTTGTAAAGCTCTCGAGAAAGACAAATCCGAGAATGATTAATCTCATTTTGACGCTCAAAAACGCGGCCAATGAGAACGACGCGCCGATCTGGTCGGCGATTGCCAAAAAATTTGAAAACCCGTGCAGAAACTATGCTGATGTGAACTTAAGCAAAGTCAACCGGTACGCCAAAGAAAATGAAGTCCTTTTGGTTCCGGGAAAACTTCTCGGTGCCGGCGATGTTGATTTCCCGGTGACCGTTGCAGCTCTCAGTTTCAGTGTTGCGGCAGCTGAAAAAATTGCGGCGGCCGGCGGCAAATGCATGAGAATCGAAGACATCCTTGAAGAAAACCCCAAAGGGTCAGGCATTCGGATTTTCCAGTGAGGTGCAAAAATGACAGTTATTGACGCAAACGGATTAATTTTGGGCCGCCTCTCCAGTGTGGTCGCAAAACGCCTTCTGAATGGCGAAACCATCGATATTATCAATGCCGAAAAGGCAGTTATTTCAGGTTCCCGCGCAAACATCTTTGCCGATTATGAACACTCCGTCGAAAGAGGACGGCCCGAATACGGTCCGTACTTCCCGAAAAGACCGGACAAAATCATGAAAAGAACGGTTCGCGGCATGCTTCCGTACAAAAGACAAAGCGGCAGAAAAGCTTTGAGCAACTTAAAGGTTTATGTCGGTGTTCCGGCCGAATTCCAAGGAAAAAAGACCGAAACCGTTGAAGATGCCAGTATGGAACGTCTCAGCTCCCGGAAATACGTCCGCCTCGGAGATGTCAGCAAAAAGCTCGGAGCGAACTTCTAAGGAGGAAACATAAATGGCAGAAAAAGTTGTTAACACATCCGGTAAACATAAGACCGCCGTTGCCAGAGCCGCCGTCAAAAGCGGAACGGGCATTGTCAGAATTAACAAAATTCCGCTCCCGATCTACGGAAGTTATTTGGTGAACCAAAAAATTTCAGAACCGGTCAACATTGCCGGCGAAAGCGTCATCTCAAAGCTTGACATCAGCGTGACCGTCTCAGGCGGCGGCGTTGTCGGTCAGGCCTATGCCGCCAGAACCGCAATTGCGAAAGGAATTGTTGAATTTACAAACGATGTTGCTGTCAAAGACGCCTTTGCGGAGTTTGACAGAAGCTTGCTCGTCAGCGACTCCAGACAAAAAGAACCGAAATACTTCGGTGGTCCGGGTGCCCGCGCAAGATATCAGAAATCATACAGGTAAGGAATAAATTATGATACCGGTCCGTTGTTTTTCATGCGGAAAAGTCATTTCATCCAGTTACGAGGAATTTAAAACACGCGCCGAAGCCGGCGAGGACAAAGGCCGGGTCTTAGATGACCTTGGCATTACTCGCTATTGCTGCCGGAGAATGATTTTAAGTCACATCGAAATGGTTGACGTGATTGCTCCATACCAGTAATGGAATCGTAAAGACGAGAGCACTTGAAAAATAAAACCGAAAGTCGATCAAAAAATGGTCTGGAAACGGTTTTGACAAAATCAAAACCATTTCTGTTTTTATTTTTTAGGCGGAAGCATTTAAAACAATTATTTTGGTGATGGTATGGAAATTCAAATTCAAGAGTATACGCGGTTTGAACGCGCCCGAATTGTCGGCGCACGCGCCCTTCAAATTTCAATGGGTGCGCCTGTTTTAATTCAAGATTACGAAAAGTCCGGAGCTGATCCGCTTTACATCGCTCTTGAAGAATTCAGAAGAGGCGTTGTCCCGATTACGGTCAAAAGGGAATAATATATTCATTTAATTTACATTTTATATTTTTTAATTCGTTCGGAATTAAAAAAGCACAAGGAAATTAATCAAACATTAAGGAAATTTTATTCAAACAAACAATTTCGGTGATTCAATGGAAGAAGAAAACTATTCAGCAAATATTTCGGAAGATGTGTCCGCGCCCGAACAATCCTACCTCGTCTCAATCGACGAATATTTGGCCGCCGGTGTTCACATCGGAACGCAACAGAAAACAAAAGACATGATGCGGTTTGTTTACCGTGTCAGAACCGACGGTTTATATGTTTTGGATATTCAGGCCACCGATGAAAGAATCATCGCCGCCGCCAACATGTTGTCCAAATACGACATCTCCCGCGTCTTGGTTGTTTCTTCAAGACAATACGGTCAATATCCGGCCAAGATGTTCGCCAAAACCACCGGATGCCGTTCCGCTCTCGGCCGCTTCATTCCGGGCATGCTCACCAACCCGCAAATGGACAGCTATTTTGAACCGGAAATTGTCATCGTGACCGACCCGGCCGGCGACGCCCAAGTGATCAAAGAAGCCTTTGACATCAGTGTTCCGGTGATTGCTCTTTGCGACTCGAACAACTTGGCCAAAAATGTGGACCTCGTGATTCCGACCAACAACAAAGGAAGAAAAGCCTTGTCCTTGGTTTACTGGCTCCTGGCCCGCGAAATTGCCAAAAACAAAGGCATGCCGTTTAACTATGAACTCGCGGACTTTGAAGTTCCGTTGTAAATTTGCTGAATTGTTTTTAAAAAATAAGTTGTTTTAAAATGGGCAACCGTTTCAATGAAACGGTTGCCTTTTTTTATTGAATTTTGGATTTTATTTCAATTTATTCAATTAAATCTAATTCTCTTTACCCGCTCAATTGGTAACAATTCGAACAGAATCTCCAGGTGCCAATTCATAGTAGGGGTAATATGATTGCTTTACAAGATAGAACAAGTACTGTTCGCCTTCCTTAAAGTCCCATGAGTGGGGCCAACTCTCTCTATATTGAACAATGTTATCCACCTGTCCGCCATACAACTGAATCGTTATTTCTTCAGAACTGTTTCCTTTCGCCCAACGGTCAACGGTGACGACCATTTCAGTATGTATCTCATAACGAGGCGACCATAAAGGCTCTCCCCTGTCCAGCATATCTTCAACTTCGGGTGGAATCTTTCCATCGCTTGTATTCCATACAGATGGTTTTATTTCTTTAACAGTACCATAAACGATTAATGGACACTCACTCTCCATCATTCTTTTGTTCCAATAGGCGTAGGAGATATTTGTAATATATTGGTAGGGATAAAATCTTTCAACATCTTCACCCGAAAAAATATCGTCCGGGTTGTTGATTTGGAGTTCGGCTGTTTTTGATCCGTAATCATATCTCACATAAGATTCCAAAGAAAGACAACCTGCGGCAAAAACTAAAATAAGCAATAAAACTCCAATCAATTTTTTATTTATTTTCATAATCGTACCTTCATTGCTGGTGTCTGAAAAATGTTTAAAATTTAATAATATTAAATTTTAAACAAATTTCGTAGGGTATTTAATATTTGATTTTGGTGCCGGTGCGCTTTAATTAATTCGAACTTCATCCAAACTAATTTTTTCACCATCTGCATTTATTAATATTTCTCCATTCAGAGATAGTTTTCCTCTCGGTGTTAAAATAACATAATGTGTGGGACCGATATCTTTTATTGTTCCTGTGTCTTCTCTTAGGTACAGTAATATTTTATCACCTTTTTTAAAATCTTCAGGGTTTAGGTGTTCAACATCGTTCATCTTAAATTCTCCAATGATACCCCCAAAAGAACGGATAATTATTTTTTCAGACTTCACTACGTCTCCTTTATAACACTCTTCAACTAAAAATGTCATATCTGTATAAATTCTTTCGTCTGGTTGGAGATTAAAGTAATAATAAACACACTCTTCTCCTTTCTCAGTTACTCCTTTTTCTTTGTATACTCCTTTTGGTTGCTCTCCGTCAACTGTACTCCATTTTGGGTCTGAAATTTCAATAATAGTACCATAGACAATTAAATCACTTTTTTCATTCAGTTCCTCATATGTGTAATATGGTACGCTTGCATTTGAAGTGGTTGAAAATACTGAATCTCCATTTGCAAGAGGGAAATTAGACAGTAAACCCAAACCAAGCAAGCTTATACCTATAAGAAACACTCCTATGACTAATATTTTAAAATTTGTTTTCATATTTTCCCCCTCCCGGTTACGGATAAAGTGCTTTTGCCCCATTTTTGTCATCTGATTCCAACGACCGCTTATAAATTGTTCCAGTTGGAGTTGAAGAATACATGGTGTAAAGGGAATTGCTCTGCTCATGATTCAAACCCAACGCATGTCCTAATTCATGAACCATAACACTTTCAACATCAATTGCTTTCGGCGGGCAGATTGTAGTCGTTGACCAATTGACATAGGTGTTCATGTTAATTGTTGACCCTGTTTTTTGACGTTTGGTACTAGATATCACAATCCAAGAGGTTGCGGTTTCTTGCGCCCACGTATCATTATTTGCCATTGAGGATTGTTGTATACATACGTCCAATGAATTTACCGGTGGATTATTTTTTACATAACTAAAGTTTGCACCAGCTGAACTCCACGACCCTATGGAACTGTTTACAGAGCTATCCCATGTTGATGGCAAAGTACCCGAATAGACATATACTGGTTTTTTATTCCACGAATTGGTAATGCCACTATCATCTGTCGTCTTATATGCAAATGCAGTTCCTGTCATTGAAATGATAAGAACTGCAATTAAAAGGACTACTCTTATTTTTGTTGTCATTTTTTCCTCCATACATTTTAAACCAGATTTTGAAATAATAAAAAATATTACGTAATAAATCTGGTACGACCTAACAAGCATCGTTGAGTGGCTCATTAGATAAAAATTAAACTTATTTTATAGTATTTATATATTATGTGCTTTTAAAAATTTATTTTCACAAATTTATAAAGTTTCTATAAACACTTTTCACAAATTTATAAAATTCCTATAAACACGATTGTTATAACGTGCACACTTATAAAACTCAAAAAAATAGAACAGTCAATTCCCGTAAAAAAAGAACTCAAAGGTTGCAGTCTAAAACCTTTGAGTTCTTTTCGGTTTGGAAGTCCAACATTTCAGACTTTCATGTTTTTCGGGTCGACTCGTGTCCGGTCAACCAGTTCTTGTTTTTTGCCGGCATTCCAGCCGTTCACGGATTGGAGGTATCCGGTGATTCTTGACAAGTGATCAATGTTTCCGGAGCCGCACTTCGGGCAGCATTCTTTGATTCCGGAGGCGACGTATCCTTCGTCTTTACAAACGGTGATGTCGCGCGTGAACGCAAAGTATCCGGTGTGGGTGTTTTTGGCAATGTGCATGGCCATTTCTTGCAAGCCTTGCGGGTCCGGGTTTCCTTCGCCGAGCCAGATGTGAAGGATGTTTCCGCCGTCCACAATCGGGAAGAAGGTCTGTTCCACATTGATTCTTTCGATAATGGAAATGTCGGCGCTCGGCGGAACATGCGTTCCGTTCGTGTAGTAGACCGGAAGATCTTTTCCGCTGCCATTTTCAAGTTCACGTTTGGCCAATTCGACGTCGCCGTTCATGTTGCATTCCGCTTTTTTGGCATATTCCGGGTGAAGGAGGTCGGACACCGCAAACCGCTGGGCAGTGGTTTCGGCCGGCGTTCTGGCCAGAGCAATTTCAATGCCGTTTTCTTGGGACAGCTTTTGGGCGTACATTTTCATTTCGTACATGACACGAATCGCGAATTTGTAAGAGTCTTTGGATTCATAAATCGAGTATCCTGTGTGGTACCGAACCATTTCATTGATACCGACGACGCCGATGGTGTAGACGAGACTGTCAAAATCGACCGCAATCGTTCCTTTTTCACCGGTGTTCGGGTCTTTCGGAGTCATGGCGGCAAACGGAATCCGGTTGCAGTCAAGCAAGTGGTCCATCCATTTCTTTTTGACGCGGAAGACCTCAATGGATTTACTCATCAGGTATTTGAGTTCCTCAAAGAGCTTTTCGTCGTCGTGCTCAGCTTTGTAAGCGGCGCGCGGGCAGTTGAGGGACATGACCATCCAGGATCCCATGGAGAAGTGCTTTCCATCCCGGAAATAGAGTTTGTCATCAAATTGTGTGTCATCGGTCGGGTTGGCGGAGAATTGGTAGGCACAGCACTGGTAACAGCTGATTCCTTCGCCGGCGCCGCGGTATTCCGGAATTTGGTTGTCAAAGTACGGGGTTCCGAACTTGGCGGCCAATTCGAACGTCAAGCGGTAGAGGTCGTTGTAAGACAAAACGTCCGGGTTGGCTTTGTTGAATTCGACGTCTTCTTCCATGAAATCGGGTTCAATGGAGATTTCGGGTTTCGGGAAGCTGAACGGTTTTCCCCAAGCGTCTCCTTTGAGCATGACGACCATGAGCGCACGGAATGCTTTTCGGACTTCTTTTTCAAGTTCGCCGTAGACCCAGCGCTTGGTGCCCTGCTCGCCATCCCAAACTTTTCCCATGGCAACGACCGGTTTGTTTTTCCAGAGCTTTGGAACGCCCGGAGACAACTGAACGGACGAGAACACCGTCTGTCCGCCGCGGGCGCACATCATTTGCATCATTTCGTAGACGAACATCTGCATGAGCTGTTCGAGCTCTTTATCGGTTTTTCCGACGAAGTAAGGCGCCATGAAGGTGAGGAAGTTATAGAATCCCTGGCCGCCGGCAAAGTTGGTTTGGGCGGACCCCATCACTTTAACGGCATGGAGAACGGCCACTTCGGCGTTCATGGCCGGACCGGCAACACTGGATTGGACGCCGACGCCGTCGGGCATGAGTCCGTAGTAGAAGAAATACCGGAGATCCCAGTCCTGACAGAACGGGCGGGTTCCGAAGTACTCCAAATCGTGAATGTGGAAGTCGCCGTTTAAGTGAAGGTCGGCCAGGTTTCCGGGCATTAAGAGCAGGTTTTGTTCCTTGGACATTTTGTCGGCTTTCTTTTTGTGAGACGTTTCGGCGTTGTCCAGTTGGTTGGCGTTGTCGTGGGACTCAAATCCGAGGCCGGAGTCGATTTCACAGGAGTCGTAGACGGACGCGCCGACTCTGGTCATAATATTACGCCATTCGGTGTGGCCGCGTTCCAAAAGGACACAGTTGACGATTTCACGAACCAAGGGTCCGGAGAGAAATTTCAAATTCATTTTTCGAATGCGGGCTTCAGCGTCTTTGGCGATTTCGACGGCTTCGTCGCGGGTGATTCCGGGAACACCGTAAAAGCGGTCGGCCAGCTGGGTTTCTTTCATGAGTTGCTTGACGATTTCATTTCTGTCCCAGTCAAGCATGTATCCGCTGGTTGTCCGGACTTTCGGCATGGTGGAAATCGTGCTTCCATCAAGCGTTTGCTGGACTTGCTTTGGAAATCCCTTCTCCGGGTTGTTGAGTTCGGTTGACATTTTTTTCCTCTTTTTATTTATTTAAATTATATTTTGATATTGCGCGTGATTAGAGTAAAGATTGAATTTGTTTGTCGTTGACATCGCTTCCGGTGAAGATGTCTTTGTAGGTCAAAAATTTGTTTCCGACTTGAAGAACCGGCGCCACGTTTGTAAAAATGTTGTTCATGGCCAGTTCCGTGAGAGCATCCGGTGTTCCCATATTCATTTCCTCGAAGGGGACATTTTTCTCATTCAGATATTTTTTGAGAATTTTACATTTCGGGCAAACGTCTGTTGTGTAAATGACCACTTTTGTCATGTGAAATCTTCCTGTATGTATAATTATAATCGGTGTGTGGAGTGAAGGTGATGGATGAAATTGCCGTTTGGAATGTTTTGGAATTGTGTTTGTTGTGAAAGAGCGTCCGGTTCGGACAATGGCGAAAGATCTTCTTTTATGTCGGGATCTTATTGGAGTGGATCTTTTGATGAATTCGGCAATTTCATCGGGCTGAATTTGCTTCGTAAGGTAAAACGTAGTAATCTGTTTGTCGTTTAATAAACTTTATTCGTATCACGTTTGTATTCAAATCTAAAACCGCAAATGGTAACCCTTCTATCTTTGTATACAAACAAAGTCGTTAGTTTATATACTTTAATTCATCTGTCTTATGGTTATATTGGTAAACAACTTGTTCATAAACTCTATTGACAATCATTTCTGATAAAAATCATTTTATATTTTTGAAGTTGTATAAACATCGGTAAATATTTTCTGATTTTAATTATTTCCAAATATTTTTATGAGTTTTATTTTTCTGTTTGTTTTTTCTTATTTTTCTTTTATCTTTTTTCTTTTGTCCAATTTTTTGAGTCGCCGCATCTTCTGTTCTTAAACAGTCTTCAGATCATCTTTTTTCTTTTTGGACTATTTTAACCGGTTTAAATCGATTAATCGGATGTTCTGTTGATTGAGTCTGTTCCTTTTGCAGTCTCGTTTTCCATTGGCGTGGAACGCCAATGGAAAAGGAAAGATAATCGTTGGGATGAGGGTTGCATACTGTGGAAACAGTGGGTGCAAACTGCAGATGAAAACAGTAGGTGCAAACTGTAACTGAAAACAGTAGGTGCAAACTGTAACTGGAAACAGCAGATGCAAACTTTAACTGGAAACAGCAGATGCAAACTGTAACTGGAAACAGTGGGTGCAAATTGTAACTGAAAACAGCAGGTCCAATTTTGAGTTGAAAATTAAAAATACAGGGATAATTTTTGATTGAAATGAAAATGTGTCGCTATAACGCACGCGCCGACGCTGCAAAAAATTAAAAATATTCTGTCACAAAATGTTGTAACAATCAATCAACAGGTGTCGTTTTTCCATCCTTCGACAAAACCACCACTCGGCTGGCTTCGGATTCGCCGGCGAATTTGTATCCGGCTGCGGCGGCGATTTCTTCGGCGAACGCTTTGACTTCTTCTTGTTCGGCCATGTTGGAACGGGACAATCTCAGTCTTGAAAATCCGACGTGCATGTACGATTTCACTTCTACAAAATCCGGGTCGGCGCGTTTGATAAGTTTTGCAAATCCTTCCGGATCTGTCATGTTATGGCCTTTCACGACCGTAATCCGAACGGCGGTTCGGACGCCGGCCTTTTTCTTTTCTTGAAGAACGTCCAGCGATTCCATCACTTTGTTCCAAAGGGCCGGCGATTTCGGACGGCAGACTTTGTTGTACGTATCTTCCGTCGTTGCGTCCAGGCTCATGTAAAGCTGGGACGGAAAAATCTTTTTGATCATGGCGGGATTTGTGCCGTTGGTGACAACAAACGTGGTCATGCCTTTTTTTTCAAACTCTTGGATGAGTTCCGGCAAATGCGGATAAAAGGTCGGCTCGCCGGAGAGTGAAATCGCGACATTACTCGGCGTTTTGGCTTCTTCGTAGTTTTCAGGAACAGCATTTGGGGAGCCGCCAAAGCCGGTAATCAATTTTTTTTGAGCTTTAAGGCATTCGGAAACGATAAGTTCCGGAAAATCCCATTCCTCCGGCGCGGGCGCTGAAACTTCTGTCGGCCGCCAACAAAAAATACATTCCTGATTGCAAAGAAGCGTCGGCGTCATTTGAAGACAACGGTGAGAAACGACGCCGTAAAAAGAAGATTTGTAACAAACGCCGGTCCCATTCATGGAATTTTTAAGCCAGGCGCAGGTTTTGACAGCGCAGTGCCGGCCGGCTTTGGCATATCCTTGGCGACGCATGAGCTCGTCCATGGAAATTTCTTCCAAAGAATAACTGAAGTTGATTTTTTCGGGATTTTCCATTATTTCCACCAAAAATGAAAAAATAAGAATGAAATGGCTGTGAATAAAGTGAAATCAAAAATTGAATGACGGTATCGGTCAAACAATCAAATAACGGTTTGCACCGGCCCCTTTTGAAGCTTCGACACCGATAATTCCGGCAATTTCAAGACCTTCGCCGCCAAGGTTGGCCAATTTGGAATACAATTCTTCTTTGGAAATGTATTTCTCATTTCGGGTCCCGTCTTCCATTTGGATTTTAATTGAGATTTCACTTTTAATCGAACTTTTTCGGATACATTCGTGAACGATTGAACCGTATTGCCCGGCAATTACTTTCATACAATCGAAAATCAAATTGTTGAGAATGGCATCGTCTTCATCAATGAAGATTTCCTTGAGTTCGAAGGAGGCCACATTCTTTTTAATATAATCCGTGATTTTTTCCGGAATTTTTTGAAGCTCGGCTTCCTCAATCAGCGCTGACAAATCGGTGTCGGCGGTAATGTCTTGACCGTCATCGAAAATAGAAAAGTTGCCATTTTTGCGGATAATCTTGATGATTTTTTTCTTGTTTTCCAGTTCCAAAAGGAAATTGTACGGGTCGTCGTACTGAATGTTTTGGACGAAATAATCTGATAAACTGCTGACGCGCGGCTTGCTTTCTTTCATGAAAAGACCGGTTTTGGCCATGTGCGGAACATTTAATTTTCCGAGCAGTTTTTGAACTGTCAGCCGGTCGTCATTGAAATGGAGTTGATAATTGTACTGAAGGCCGGAAATATATCCGAAAAACATTCCGGACAAACCGTTTTGTTCTTGCGTTATCACATAAGCGCGTTTAGCGCCGTAGACGCTGGATACCAAAAACGGGCTGAGCGTTTTTAAGATTTCGATTTCTTTGCTTTTGATCAAAACGGCGGATTCCTTTTTGATTTGGTTGGTTTCAAATTCCAAAGATTCCCGGGATTTTCGAATATTTTTGTCGCAAACATCAATGATTTCGGAAACGCACGGTTTTAAAATTTCGAGTTCTTCGCTGCCCTCGTTGAGCGGAAGCGCGTGAAGCAGGTCGTCGCGGAATTTACTTAAAATCATTAATTTCCGGTTCATGTGGGTGATGTTTTCCTTATCTTCGTCCTTCCTTTCAATGATCGAATTTTCAAGAGGCAGAACCTTTCCAAGGCATTCCACATAATTTTTTAAATCCTGAATAAAATCTCGTTGAATCGGAAGCTCTGTTCCGTCCTGATAAGTGTAAATCATAAACGCACCCGGTGATTTGATAACTGCGATAAGAATAACAACAATAATGAATGGATTAGTAAATGAAATAAAGTTTAATGTTTATAATCGTTTCAGGGATATAAGAATTTTCAAGGCTTATTCTTTTGTCATTTTAGCTTGTTTTTCTTTTCAATTTTGTTGATTTATTATATTTTTCACTTTTCTTATTTCAATTCCTGTCACTCTATTCTGTTACAAGTTCGCCATTGTTGTTGAAATGAGCCTGCTAAATATGCATTATTCAATCCGGAGAATGATTTATTGAAAATCGAAAGTGCAGTCAACACGTTGCGCAGCTGTCCGACAGAAGCAATAGTGGAAAGAAAAGAAAACGAAGGAAAAGAAAACGAAGGAAAAGAAACGAAGGAAAAGAAATGAAAGAAAAGAAATGAAAGAAAAGAAATGAAAGAAAAAAAATGAAAAAAGAAAGAATAAAAAAGAAAAAATAATTGAACGAGAAAATCTCATCCAATCACCACGTTGTCATAATATTTCGTGACGTTACATCAGGACAGCCCGCACCGGGTCCAAAATTTCGTTGAGGTATTTGGTGGCGGCGGCTTTCAAATCCATCGGGTGAATTTTTTCAGCGGCGAAGGCTTCTTTGAGTTCGTCGTAAGAATTGTAAGTGGAGTTTCCGCCGAACTTTTCAGGTTTCTCAATCACGATCTGACCATATCTCGGGCAGATGTGGTATTTGAAAAGTTCCAAAATCGGGTTCTGTTCAACATCGCCTTGCTTACAGTAAGCTTTTTTCAATTTCTTTTCAATATCTTCAGCGGTGTCGTCGATGGAAATAAAATTGTCATTGGATGACGACATTTTGTTGCCGTCAAATCCCAAAAGAATGGGCGTGTGAATGCAGACCGGTGTTTTAAATCCCAAATCCTTGAGATGCTCGCGGGCCAGCATGTGAATTTTTCGCTGGTCCGTTCCGCCGACGGCGATGTCGACATCCAAAAGCGCAATGTCAAGTGATTGCATAATCGGGTAAATGAGTTGCGATACCATCGGGTTGTCCATGGCGCGGCCGACTTCATCCATGCTGCGGGTGGCACGGTTTAAGGTGACCGAGCGTGACATTTGAATGACGTTGAGCATATATTCGTGTCCCAACTGGTAATCGGAACCGTAAACGAAGCGTGTATTTTCTTCTTTAAGACCAAGCGCGATAAAACAGCGTTTGTTGTAATCGGCGATTTTCTTGACTTGCTCAAATGTTCCCTTTTTGTTCAAATAAGCGTGGACATCCGCCAGCAGAACTGTGATTTGACAGCCGGCTTTTTGAAGGTCAAGGAGTTTGTTGACGGTCAGCACGTGTCCTAAGTGGATTTTACCGCTCGGCTCGTAGCCGACATAGGCTTTTGGCGCGGGATTTTTCTTAAATAGTTCAACCATTTCTTCTTCGGTGACGACTTCGTCAATATTTCGTTTGATGAGTTCCATCTTTTCAGATTCGGATAACATAAAAGGGCTCCAAAATTTATTTTTGCGTTTGTTTGAAGATGAAAACATAACTGACCGTTAGAATATAAATTTTGCTCAAAAACAGAGGCGGCTTTTGAATTTTTGAAAGCGAAAAATAGGGACGGATCCTTTTAAAATATATACAAAATGTGTTGCAATAACGCGCGCGGTGCCGCCGGTGAAAGATGAAAAAAAGGAAAATAAGAAAAAAAAGGAAAAATGTTACATTTGGGCCAACATTTTTCCGAATTCTTTACATTTGTTGATGTCGTCTCCGACCGGTTCTAAGTTTACAATCAACCCGTCATTTAAAAGATTGGCGCCGGCCGCTTTCACATCT
Organism: Methanolapillus millepedarum; assembly: GCF_032594115.1. Lineage (NCBI taxonomy): Archaea > Methanobacteriati > Methanobacteriota > Methanomicrobia > Methanosarcinales > Methanosarcinaceae > Methanolapillus > Methanolapillus millepedarum. The sequence goes on along the minus strand of NZ_CP131060.1, from coordinate 1,094,192 downwards.
TTTGACCATTGACGCATCCATTCACCATCTCCCCAGTCATAAGATCCGAAAAGGCCAACTTTTTTGCCTTTCAAAGTTCCCATGACGGATTTCATAAACGGCTCAAATTCGTCTTCTTCCAAAATCTCATCGCCCATAGCGGGACATCCGAACGCGGCAACATCGGCTTTTTCAACATCGGACATATTTGCGGCAGAAACTTCTTTCAGGGTGACGGCAGCGCCGGCAGCTGCGGCGCCTTCTTTAATTAAATTAGCCATCGTTTCCGTATTTCCGGTTCCGCTCCAGTAGACAATCAGCATATTCATGAATTTCACATCCTTTAATATTCAAATCCAATATCCGAATTCAAATATATATGAATTTCGTTTATGCGAATTTAATTCGTTATTACGAATCAATAGATGCTAAATTATAATTATGAAGTTGAAAAATGAAAGGAGCTCAAAAAGAATTGAAAATTTAAAAATTCAATCAAAAAAATAACCGTAAAAATAAAAAAGAGATGTGTCAACAGCATGACACAATTTTAAAATCAGACAGACCGTTATTCATCGGATTTTTTTTGGAATTTGCGGATAACGTCTCGAATTAAAACAATGTCGGCCGCTGTTACAACCCAGCGATACGGAATAATGACGCCTTCGCCGGCCACATCAAAAACGTCTGTGTTGACTTGGTTGGCAATAAGTCCCGAGACGGATTGGCTTTCGACGTCAATGATTAAATCAACAACTTTTCCGACATAAATACCGGTGACGGTATAAATGTCCAAACCAAAAAGTGAAGTAATTTCTGTTCGCATGTTCTCGCCTTTGAATTGGAATTTGGAAGTAAGAGGGTGTGTATCGGATTTGTAATTATGGAATAGACTACTTGATAATCTGATTGTATAACATAATACTGAAATGTAATATAAATTATTTGTTTGAAATTCAATTTATTCATGAATTATTTCAATTTCATTTATATTTGATTCGGATATTATTTTTGTTTTATTTTATTCGTCTTCAATTTTGAATTGAACGGTTGTAAACATTGGTCCGCGAACATCGATTTTCTTTTTGGTTCCGGTAATATACCTTTGTCCAAGGTCGGTCAATTTTAAATTGACTTCGGAAAGCATTTTGATCATGCGAGCCCGGGTTTCGTGTTCGGATTGTCCCGACAAAACTGCCTCTTCAGCTTCCGCCGCTGCTTCTGCCGCAAACGCACCGATAAACGTTATTTCGGTTCTTGCGGAATGGTTTTCCAAAGCTTTTTGCCATTTTTTATCGTTGGGAATTCCGAGAATATCGCCGTTATAAGCCACAATTTCGTTAAAGGCGGCGGGTCCGCACAGGTTGGTGTCCGGTTCGGGTTCCACCAATCTGACGGTGACTTTTTTGCCGTTCAGTTGTCCGGACCAAATTTCAAATTCGCATGGGCTTGGAGTTTTGCCGTACTTTTTGCAGCCGTCGACAATCGCGTCCGCAATTTCCCGTCCGGCATCGGTGGCCGGCATTTTGACGAGTTTGACTTGGCGCGCGAGATTTGAATCCGACATTTCCCAGTCACCGTATTGTGAAAATTGAGGATAGGACATAGAGCGCATGTCTTTGGCGTCATGCACAATCATAGCCAGGCGCTCAACACCGAGACCAAGATTCATCACCGGCATCGGGATGTTGTATTCCGAGAGCGCGCAGGGGGAATAAATGCCGAATGTGGCGACTTCAATCCAGCCGTCTTTGTATTTGGTATTGCCGCCGTCGAGTTTCGGGTGGTAAGCATAAACTTCAATTTGCGTATCGGGCGCATAGTATTTGCTGCGCTTCGTATCCGGTTTGAACATGAATTTTTGGAAACCGAATTGGGAAAGGATGCCTTCGGCAACGGCTTTTCCGTGGTCTATTGTCACGTTTTCGTCCATGATCACGCAGGAGGCGGAATAATAGGTCATTAAGCGGGACGCGTCTTCCTGTTGTTCGCGGCGGAAGCAGCGGTCGATGGAGAAGAGAGAAAACGGCGGCTCGTTTCGTTCGAGGAGTTCGGAAAGGGAAATAAACCAGCCGCTGGTCATGTGGCTGCGCAGGGTTTTTGTGGTTCCTTCGGGTTTGAGTTCCTTAAATTCCGGGAAAACTTTGTCAATGACATCGACGACAAGTGCGTCTTCGACGCCAAGCTGTTCGGACAGTTCAAATACCAAGTCGTCGCCTTCAATCGTTCCTTTTTTGTACATGTGAAGAACTTTCCGGATTTTTTCAATGCCGTCGTCATCGGTTCCGGGTAAAATGTCGCGAATCATCCGGATGCGCTCATCGGAAATGCCGACGTTGGGACGGGGCAGTCCCGCCAAATAGAAACAGCGGTCCAGAACAGCCAGCGCTTCTTCGCCGAATTGTTTGTGCACATCTTTTTCGTCAACGATGAGCGGGTTCATCATTTCGATAAATCCCATTCTCATGTACGCTTCCCGGAGGCGTTGAATCGTATCATAAACCGGATGCGGCTTTCCAAAACCCAATTGGAGGCGCGGATATTCTTCTTCAAGAGGCGCTTTTTTGATGTATTTTTTTGTCTCGTTCCACGCTTTTTCGAAATGGTCGTTTTTTTCCTCGCGAACGGTTTTCGGGTCAAATCTCATAATTTTCCTCATCAAAGTTATCTTTCAAAATAAAAATTCAAATTGACTCTTAAAATCATCTTTTCATTATTAATCTTTGTCACAAAAAATTCCTACGCTTCGCTTCGGAATTTTTCAAAGGGCGGGGAGTCTATTTCCAAAGAGTTCGCTGCGCGAACGGCTCCGCTTAAAAATTCCTACGCTTTGCTTCGGAATTTTTCAAAGGGCGGGGGAGTCTGCATCTGTAAGTTCGCTGCGCGAACGGCTCCGCTTAAAAATTCCTACGCTTCGCTTCGGAATTTTTCAAAGAGTGGGGAGGAGTCTGCATCTGTAAGTTCGCTGCGCGAACGGCTCCCTTCGGTCGCTGTTTTTGTTTTGCTTTTTTTGGCGGCCAGCTAGCGCGCGCGTTACAGCAACACATTTTTATTTAGATTTCAAAAATTGGGGGGGATTTTTTTGAATCAAGCAAGACTGTTTGGCAATTTCGATTTTTGAGTCAAGCAAACCTCTCCGCTTAAACAGACGCTCATCGCGTCTGTTTAAGCGGATTTCATTCAAAGGATTGGATGCAGGAGTGGCAGATGCAACCGGAACTGTAAACAGCCGGTACAAACTGAAAATAGAAAACAGCAGATACAAACCAATATTTGGAAAACAGCTGCTGCACCGTTCAAATTAAAAGTGGCGTTGCCATCCTAATCGGAATGAAAATGTGCCGCCTTAATGCGCGCGTATGCCGCCGCCGAATCAAAACCATTGGTCTAAGGTCGTTTTCTTTTTTGCTGATCTGGCCGCATTCAATTTTTGAGCCGCGTTCAAAACCCGGTCTTCGGAAAAGTCGCGTTTGCGGCATAAAAACTCAACCATTTTGTCCGCATCCGGTTTTTCCCATTTGAGCACGTAATCGGTCGTCACCGGCGGATGTTCAAAAAACGCTTTTGCCGAATGATAAGCCGGAATCAGGTCTTCTTTGTCTTTTGACCGGAGAATTTCATCGACCGTTCCTTTTTCCTTAATTAACTTGAGAGCGGTTTTCGCGCCGACACGCTCAAGTCCTTTGTTAAAATCCGTGCCGACACACAAAGCGATGTCAATGAACTGTTCGTGCGTGATTCCAAGCCGCTGCAAATTTTTGCTCAAATCGACTTTTTCGGGCACAACATCCACATAAATGCTTTTTCCGGGAAGCTTTCGTTTGCCGGAGACTGTTAAATTCCGAACAACCGAATTGGCGCCGAAAATGAACGCGTCATAATCCTGAGACGACACAAAATCCACATCTTTTTTTCCAAGCATAAAAGCCGCTTGCGCTTCGCCTTCCGACGGACTTTCAACAATCGGAATGCCCATCATGGACAAAAGCATTTTTGACTCGTCAATCACTTGCGGGTCAATGCGGGCGGATGCTTGCGCGTATTTGTAAATTTCAGCGGCGTCGCCTTTCTCAACCGCCAGCTTCCATTTTTCATGCGCCTTGTCCCGAAGCTCACGGCGCTTTTCAATTGTTTCGGCTTTCAGTTCCGGCGGTTCGCCGTCAAAAACAAAAACCGGCTTGATGCCGGCCTCCGCAAAACTCGCCGTCCGGTATAGAAGTCCGGTCAGATGCGAGGTGATGTTTCCGTTGGAATCGGAAAGCGCTTGCCCGTCCCGCCCGCGAACGGTGGTCACAAATTGATAAATCACATTAAAAGCGTCAAAGGCAACGATTTTTCCATCCAAATCTTTCATGGAAATGTCGTCCCGTTCCAGCAAATCGCCGATATCCGCACCCATTTTTTCACCAAGAGGAAAAAGGAAAACGTTCTATAAAATGATTTGGAGGCGGACGGCATGCGCGCGCGTTATAGCGACAATTTTTTTCAAGTTTAGAAAAATCGCGGGCAGTTTTTTTGAAATAACAGGCAAACCCTCCCGAAAAATCAAACGCTTTGCGTTTGATTTTCTCGGATTCCGATGAAAGATGGCAAAATTGGAAACAGCAGATGCAGACTGAAAATAGAAACCGCAGATGCAGACTGAAAATAGAAACCGCAGATGCAGACTGAAAATAGAAACCGCAGATGCAAACTGAAATGAAAGATTTATTCAAAAATACAGACTTTCGTCCATCATTTTAGAATCATTCAAAAATCGATTGTGGTTATGAGGGTTGTGTTGTGATATCAATGACAGGGCCTTCTGCCGCGTCGAATTTAGAAACAGTTAAGATATTTCCTTTGCGCTCAACCAATGTCGCTTCAGAAATTTTAATTTGCCGCGCCCCATCTTTACATTTGTGGACAACCAATAATTTTTGTCCTTTTTCAGGGTGGTCGCCGAATTTATTAACCATGCTTGTGACGACTTGCTCAAATTCCGAATAAATTAATATTTCGGTTTTGTTCGCTTGTTTTCTAATACTGCCAATCGGTTCAACCGTAAGGAGCATATGCAGATTCCGTTCCTGTAAATGAAGTTTTATGTGAAATTCAAAATTTCATTAAATTTTCATTTTAAGATATTTAAATTCACTTTTGATAATTCAATGATCATTCTGCCAAAAAGGCATCAGACATCAACTTATCGTTAGTAGTCGATAATCAATTCGCAAGTATATATGTATTTCGTTGATGAACGTAATAATGATTGATGATTGGTATAACAAGACTCTGCCTCTATACTTCGAAATTTTCGAGGGCAAGCAAGGATACAGACAAAAAATGAACCGAAATGAACAAAAAAGTGTCGAAAATTCGGGAAACTGTCGATAAAATGAAACGGAAAAATGAAAAAATAAATTATTCATTCACAACAAAAAGTCCCGGAAACACAATGGTATAATTTTCCGTCCCCCAGTTTTTCGCATAGACTAAATATTTATCCCCGACCTTCAAATCCCAAGCATCCGGATAATACGACTCCGGCATGACAAACTGATCAACCTGCCCACCCTGAACTTGAATCGTGACATCTTTTGTTTGCGGTCCTTTGACCCAATCATTAACTTCAAAAACAACATCCGTATAAATGTATTCATCCAAACCGGGAACTGAAACTTTATCAACTTCATAAAAACAGGTTTCGTTTCCGTATCCGCCTTTTCCAACGATCGCTGACTCCGAATACAAAACCGCCGGTGTATTTCCGTCTGATGTCGACCAAACCGAGGGGCGAACTTCTGTGACCGTTCCGTAAAAAATTAAGTCGGCTTCCGAAGTAAGTGTTTCATTTGAAAAACCGGCGCCGCAAAAATTTGTCCATGTGCTGTACCAGAGCAGGCCGTCACCGCGAGGAATATTGTCCATGGCACCGGTTTCAAACTCGGAAATATCTTTTCCGAGAGGATTGAGCGAATCTTTGGGTTCACCGACACAGCCGGTTGCCAAAATCGAAATCAAAAGAATGATTCCGATCCCAATGATTTTGAGTTTCATAGACTTCATCTCTTACGGTTGAAAAAATAAAGAATTAAAACCAATGTTAAGGCACAACTTTTCGAATTCCGGATGGCATAATCAAGTCATATTCATCCGAATATTCTTCCAAATAGAGCAAATATTGTTCTCCTTCCTTGAAATCCCAATATTTCGGGAAATCGCCGCCATACATGACAACATTACCGACTTGACCGCCCGGTAAATAAAGATTGATCACATCAGGAGTTTCCCCTTTGACCCGTTCGTCGACCGTGAAATAAACGTATGTATAAATTTCATAACTGCCGGCGTCGAGATACTCTTCCGATTCCGTTTCATTTGTGAGATAGTTCATCCATTCCCGAGTTTGAATTTCACCCAAATTCGGCTCGGCTCCGTCCGGCGTTGTCCAAAAAGAACGAACCTCTTTCACTGTGCCGTAAACCACAACGTCGGACCAATTTGTGACATTGACCGGATCATAAGAAACATAGTCGACATTGGAAGAAATGCTGTTGAACTTGTAAGCCCGAACGCTCAAATTGTCGTTGGGTCTATTATCCGGATTGGAAAAGAAACTGACCGTTTTGATGTCGGTACAATCAACGGCAATCGGTTGACCGGAATAATAGTCTTGAGATTTCCGATTGCTGTTGATTTCATTGATGTCACAAACAGTTGTGCTTGTATCGTCGGAAGAACTGTTCAAACAGCCGCCCGCAAAAACCGACATCAAAAGAAGAATTCCGACAACAATAATTTTGAGTTTCATTCGTCTTACCTGCTTATATTTTTAATAAAATGAAACTGTTATTCTCTTTCTTAAATGTTTTTAATTTATCAAATAATAATATAATAAATATATAAAATTAAAAACATGATCATATCGACCATTTCTCATTTCAATTTATTGACATCTTAAACCATCCGCAGATTTTTAAAACTTGAAACAAAAATGTGTCGTCATAACGCGCGCGTATGCCCCGCCGCAAAAACCAAAAAAAAGTAAAATGTAAATGAAACAAAATGAAAAACAAAAAAGAAAACAACCGACAAAAAGAATGTCAGTTGTTTCATTATGGAGAAAAAACCCAAAAAGTTATTTGTCCAACTCGAATTTCGTGCCGTAGTAAAGAATTCCGTCCTCACCGTCGCTGCCGAGTTTTCTGAACACGGAGTGAACGCGCTTTCCGATGTCGGCTTTTTCGGGCTCGTCCACAATTTGCGTGGTTAAGCACGGGCCTTCGTCCAACTTGACAATGGCAAGCGTGTACGGAACCAAATCGTTGAACTCGTCGGATGTGGTGTGGGTAATCGTATACGTCACGATTTCACCGTTTCCTTTGAATTTGTATTGCTCCATCTCACCGTCTCTGCGACAGTTCGGGCAAAGGTTTCTGATCGGATAGAAGTATTCATTACATGTTTTGCAGTGGGACCCGACTAAGTTGTACCGGCTCGCCTGCTCTCTCCAGAATCTTGGTACTGTCATTTAAATCACCTCTCGTTTGAGAAAATGTGCACAACAGCCGTCGCGCCCGAGCCGCCGACGTTGTGAGTCATGCCGTATTTTGCGCCGTCCACTTGACGTTTGCCGGCGTCGCCGCGCAGTTGTGTCACGGCTTCGACGGCTTGTTTGACGCCGGTCGCGCCGACCGGGTGTCCGCAAGATTTGAGACCGCCGGAGGGGTTGACCGGAATTCGTCCGCCGAGTTTGGTTTCACCGTTTAAGGAGACAACGCCGCCTTTGCCTTTTTCGGCAAATCCGAGGTCTTCAATCGCACATATTTCAGCGATGGTGAAACAGTCGTGAACTTCGACGAAGTCGATGTCTTTTACAGTGAGTCCGGCCATTTCATAGGCGCGCTTTCCGGCAACAACCGTCGCGTCAAGCGTTGTGATGTCACGGCGGTCATGAAGAGCGATGGTGTCGCTGGCTTGAGCGCTGGCTTTCACATAAATCGGTTTGTCCGTGTACTTCAAGGCGTCTTCAGCCGGAACCACCACAACAGCGGCCGCGCCGTCCGATACCGGGGAGCAGTCCAAAATGTGAAGCGGGTCCGAGACCATAATGGATTTTAAAACCTGGTCGATGGTGATTTTGCTCTTGAATTGAGCAATCGGGTTGTGCATTCCGTTCTCATGGTTTTTCACGGCAACCGCCGCCAATTGTTCGCCGGTTGTTCCGTATTTTTTCATGTGCAGCTTTGCGATCATCGCGTAGATGCCCGGGAATGTCGCTCCTTGAATGCCTTCCCACTCGCGGTCCGCCGCAGCCGACAAAGCGTCGGTGGCGCCCGACGATGAAATGTCTGTCATCTTCTCGGCACCGGCCGCAATGGCCACATTGCTGTAACCGGAAGCAACGGCTTGAATCGCTTGGCGCAACGCCAAACCGCCGGAAGCACATGCCGCTTCCACACGGGTAGACGGAACGTGAAGTCCGCGCGCCAGACCGGAATAGTCCGCAATGAGCGCTCCCAAGTGTTCCTGTTCCACGAACCGGCCGCCACTCATGTTTCCGACATACATGGCGTCGATTTCTTTTCCGGAAATTCCGGCGTCTTCAATCGCACCGATACCGGCTTCGACAACGATGTCACGCAAGGACCGTTCCCAAAGCTCTCCGAATTCTGTCGTTTTCGCACCGACAATTGCAACTTCTCTCATGTTATCCCTCCTCATCCGAACTTAATTTTACCTTTGTGGTGCGCGTATTTACCGTAGCTCAAGTAAATCGGGTCGGCCAGAAGTTGCTGAACGGACGGCGCCAAGTTTCTCTTGGCTTCGATTTTGTCAGTCACAAGAATGCTGAACGCATCGGAACCGGCACCGGAACCATAGGCGGTTGCAAAGATCCGGTCGCCGGGCTTTGCAATGTCAAGCGTTGCGGCAATTCCCATCAAACAGGATCCGGAGTAGGTGTTTCCGAGTTTCGGAACCACGAGTCCCGGCTGGATTTGTTCTTTGGTAAATCCGAGAAGCTGGGCGGCCCGTTCCGGGAATTTGCCGTTGGGCTGGTGGAAAACCGCATATTTGTAATCGGACGGGTTGGTTCCCATCTTTTTCATGAGGCCTTTTGCGCCGCTGGTGACGTGTTTGAAGTAACCGGGGTCACCTGTAAAACGGCCGCCATGGCCGGGATACGGTTGCCCTTCACGCCGCCAAAAGTCGGGTGTGTCGGTTGTAAAAGAGTATGTGTCTTCGATGATGGCGACGAGTTCGGATTCTTGGCGTCCGATCACAAAAGCGACACCGCCGGCTGCGGCTGTGTATTCTAAGGCGTCGTTTGGAGCGCCCTGAGAAACGTCAGCGCCGATCGCAAGTCCCAAATCAATCATGCCGGAACCGACAAGTCCCATACAAACTTGAACGGCTGCCGACCCGGCTTTACAAGCAAACTCAAAGTCTGCTGCAGTCATATCCGGTGTCGCGCCGACCGCTTCGGCCACAATCGTGCTGGTCGGTTTGACCGCATACGGATGGCTTTCAGAACCGGTGTAAACCGCGCCGATTCTTTGCGGGTCAAAGCCGCCGCGTTTCATCGCGTTTCGCGCCGCTTCGACGGCAATCGTCGCCGCGTCTTCGTCAACATCGGGAACCGATTTTTCATAAACTTTCAAACCGGCTTTTAAAATTTCGGCGTCGCCGCCCCAAACACCCGCGATTTCTTCGGTTTTAATTCGGTATTTGGGAATATACGCGCCATAGGAAACAATTCCGACTGTCATTTATTCACCTTTATTTTTTAAATAATTTCATTAAAAAAGCTTAAAGTCAAAAAAATTAAAAAGAAAAGAGGAGCATTTCAAGAACGCTCCCCGATCTTTTTGAGGTTCTAGAATTCGTTTTTTACTTTTGTTTTTATTTATTGTTTATTTTGGGTTTTTGAGAGAATTTAAAGATTCTTAACGGTTCTTTAAATTTTATTTTAGTTTGGTATTTTGTTCGTTTTTTCGTTTTTGTTTCTTCAAATTTTTCGTTTTTTATTTTAAACCATTTCTTTGAGTTTACCTCTGAAACTCTGAAATTGTGCTTCCAAATCAAGAGGCACGATTTCAGAGAACTTAATCTCACAAATGAACATGAGGTATATAAATATAACGTAGGTGACTTCGTTATTTGACGAAAAAACCGGTGAAAATGATTTCAAAAAATACGGTATCGACGAAGTTAAAATTTTATAAGGGGGAAGTAGAGGCAAATTTAAAAAATAAAAGGGACCGAAAGAACCATATAGCCAAAATTTCGGAAATAATATAATATTATATTAATAAATGAATTCAACAACGTTTTTTATTCGACGAATATGAGAATAGATGAAGTGCATACTTAAAAAATCCTCCGCTTCGCTTCGGAATTTTTCAAGGACGGGTAACGATGACAACAATAAGTTCGCGTCGTGAACGGCTCCCTTTGGTCGCTCAGCTTTTTGTGAACGGTTTTGTTGCCAATCAATCCCTCCCGAAAAATCAAACGCTTTGCGTTTGATTTTCTCGGATTCCGATTCAATGGATTAAGTACAGTTATAGCAGATGCAATCGGGACTGTAAACCGCGGATGCAATCGGAACCGTAAACCGTAGGTACAATCTGAAAAATTAGAATGGTTGATTTCGCTCAAAAAGAATGAAAAAAAGAATGCCGGTTTTTATTGATTTTCCGATAAATGTGCCGCCATAACGCGCGCGTCCGCCGCTGTGCCAAAAAACAAAACCGGTCAGATTCCTTTGATGGAATATTGTCCGTATTTTTTCAACTCGGCAATCGCTTCGCTGATGTCTTTTGTGGTACAAAGGAGCGGGATTCGGTCAACTTCCGCCATTTTAACAGCCATCGGGTCCACTTCATCTTTACCAAGCCCATGTAAAACGATGGCGCCCGGCTTTAAATTCGTCACCCGGATGGCGACGAGCGGAGACTTTCCGGTTGACACTTTTGTAAAAATCATGGCGCGGTCGGTACTCCAACCGTACAGGCGCTGAAATTCATATGACGACATTTCCAAAATGGAACGTTTGCTGTCGACGACGGAAAAACCGTAAAGCGGGCGCTCCATGCCGCGGTAAAGGACATGAGCGTCAAGAAGCGACACCAACTTTTGAAATTGAATCGGGATGGAATATTCGTAAGTGGAATAGATGGATTCTTTGGAACTGTCATTGGTAAGCATTGTTTCATAAGCATGAATTTTTTGCCCGCCGCGCTCGGTATCGATTGCCAAAAGAGATTCGACGATTTTACTGACCATGAGCGTTCCCGGAGATTTTCGCCGGCCGCTTTCATAGTCGCTGATTACCGAGGGTGAGACTTGAAGCGCGTTTGAGATATCGGTTTGCGATACTTCGAAGTTGAGACGCCATTTTTTGAGGCATTCGCCGGGCTTTTCGGAAAGTGTAATCTCTCCGGCCATCTTTTCGGCAAGCCTTTTTTTCAAATTTTCAAAAGCTTCGTTGTCTGTCATGACGAACAAGAAAAGGCTTGAATGAAATATAAACTTAACTCACCTTTTTTCAAAGGTTGACAATTAAAAAACAAAAACAACAGGCTTTTTAAAAACCGAATTTTCGGACTTTTCATCGCTGAAATTCATCGCATATAAACCTGTCGATTTTGAAAAAATGAAAAAGAAGATGAATAACCTTTGTTTTTTCCGATTTATGACACAAAATAAAAATTCTCAAGATTCGGTCATAGAAGAGACTCAAACGTATTGTTTTGAAAAAAAGCAAACCTATACAACCGTGTCAGACATCCGGTCTTGGTCAATTTGTCCGCGCCTGTTTTTCTTTAATGATTCATCCCCCAAAAATAAAAAACGACGGAATGAGAACGATGGAAACGATAAGAATGGCGGGGACGATGAGATATCCAACAGTTTCCTCTTTCAAAAAGATCCGGTTCATTATTTTGAATCCGAATTTTTAAGAGAAATGTGTTTCTTTTTACCGGAAATGGTGATCAGCGCCGCTCAGGAAAATGAAAACGGCGATATTTTAGATTTTCGCAAACTGGAGAAAGACATCAAGCAACTGGCCGATGATTTAAAAGAAGAAATGAAACTGTGGATTCCGAAAAAAACAGACTCAAACGCGGAATTGGCCAAAACAAAACCGGCGGACGAAATTTATAGTTTTTCGGAAAAACCGGTTTGGGACAATCTTCTTCAAGGAAAGCAAAATCCGGTCTTCTTGTCTGCGATTGTCGCCGAAAACGCGGATTTTGGTTATTCGACGTCTTTTGAAAGCAGCAAACCCGTTGAGAAAATCTCACCAAAAAATGAGTCCGCCATTGATGAAGCTTACGAAAACACAATCCGCCAAATTCCGGAACTGGTTCAAAACGTTTCCAAAACAATCGAAAGCCACGGCTTTTCAATTTATGAAGCAGCGGCAAATCCGATCCACACGAAAGCTCTTTTTTATTTTGAAAAGCTGAATCTGTCGGGTGCGCCGCACAAAATCATCGTTCTTGACAACAAAATTCTCCCATATTTGATTAAAACGTCAAAGGCGCCTCAAAATGGAATTTGGGAAAAAGATAAAATCGCGGCTGCTGCATATGTGCTTCTTCTTGAAAACAAGTTCGGAAAAACAAATGTTTTCGGCAATTTTGCCGTAGATTATGCCGGAGAAATAAGAATCGGACGCACTCGCTTGGAGGATAAGAAAGCCGTCTTTCGAATCTTGCGGCAAATGAAAGAAACGAAAAACGGAAAAATGCCCAACGCTCGAAATATCCGGTTTTGCGACCATTGCGATTACAAAGAAAAATGCCGGCCGAAGTTGACATCATTTTTTTCAAAACTTTTCGGATGAAAAATTTCGGACAAAATTTCAACATTTTTTTAAAGATTTTTCAAACAGAATCCAAAACAGAATCCAAAACAGAATCCAAAAAAAAACCCAAGACAAAACCCAAGACAAAAACCAAAACAGATTTCAAAACAAGTTTGGGAATTTTTAAATAGAGAAGCGGTATAGTTATGAAAATCAGTCTTGGAACAATCGGAAACAGATTAAAATCGGTTGAAACAGAAAAAATTTCAGGAAACGGACAATGGAAATCGGAAAAGTGCCGCACGATGTTTTAAAAAATATCGTTTTTGACAAATTGAAATTCTTCGACCCGGACGTCATGATTAAACCCGGAATCGGCGAAGATTGCGCGGTTTTAAATTGCGGCGAACAGTTGGCGGTTTTATCCTGCGACCCGATCACCGGCGCGTCCAAAGAAGTCGGACGCCTTGCCGTTCACGTTTCCTGCAACGACATCGCGGCGTGCGGCATTCGTCCGCTCGGCCTTTTGGTCTCCATTCTTCTTCCGCCGGGAACAACAGAAAACGATCTTGAAAATCTCATGACTGAAATTGCGGAAACGGCAACCGCGATTGGCGTGAGCGTCATTGGCGGCCACACGGAAGTGACCGATGCTGTCACCCGCGTCGTCATTAACATGACGGCGATTGGCATTTCCAGGAAAGAAAAGATTATTTGTTCATCCGGCGCAAAACCGGGCGATAAAATCGTCGTCACCAAAACCGTCGGTCTTGAAGGAACCGCCATTATCGCGAACGAAAAGGAACCCGAACTCAAAAAAGTGTTCGGACAGCAATTTGTTGACAAAGCCAAATCCTGCATCACCCAAATCAGTGTGGTGGAAGAAGGAATCGTTGCCGGCGAAATCGGACCTGAATTCGTTCACGCGATGCACGACATCACGGAAGGCGGTGTTTTCGGCGCCGCTTGGGAAATGGCGGAGGCTTCCGGAGCCGGTGTGATTGTTTTTGCCGACAGCATTCCGGTTGCGTCCGAAACCGAAACAATTTGCGGCCATTTCCGGCTCAACCCTTGCCGGTTCATTTCAAGCGGCAGCATGATGGTGGCAACATCCAATCCCGAGTTGCTGATTGAAAAATTGAATGAAAAAGGAATTCGAGCAACGGTTGTCGGCGAATTTTTGGAAAAAGCGGATGAACGGTTTATCGTCAAAACCGGCGAGAAAAAGATTTTAGAGCCGCCAAAATCGGATGAATTATATAAATTAGATTAACTTTCTATCTTTTTCTTTTTAAAAGACGGGGGTCGGCATTGGCGCGCGTGCAGCGGCACCGGCAAAAACAAAAATTCGATTTTTATGATTGCGCGACAATCCGATTTTCGGTATTGAGTTGCATCTGCTGTTCCTATTTTCAGTTTGCATCTTCTGTTTCTATTTTCAGTTTGCATCTACTGTTTCTACGATAATCCGATTCAATTCGTCGGAATCCGAATAAACAGATGCGATACGCATCTGTTTATTCGGGAACGTTTGCTTGAAAGTTTAAAAAGATCGCACGAATTGTTTTGACATTTCAATAAGGGCTTTGGCTTTTGAAATCCAAATAAAAATGTGTTGCCATAGCGCGTACGCCGCTGCCGCAATCAAATAAAACAAGTAATAAAGTGAAATAAATCAAAAAAAAAGCCGCCTGCCAAACGGCAAACGGCTTTCGCTAGGAGAAATACGCAAACGTCGAAATTACTTGTATTTTGCGGTTTTTGTGTATTCAACCAAGGCTTTCAAATTTTCCGTCGGAGTCGCGGTCACGATACCGCAGCCGACTGTCACAATGGTTGCGCCTTCGGCAAAGGCTTCTTTGCAGCGGGCGGTGACATCGGCCGGGGTGCCTTTCCAGAGGAGTTGAACCGGGTCGAGGTTTCCGACGATTTTTGCCTGCTTGGATGCGGCAGCTGCGGCTTTGATGTTGACTTTTTGGTCAACGCTGATACCGTCAACGCCGGCTTTGTCCATGAGAACGATTCCTTTTGTGGTGTCGCCGCAGATGTGAAGAATCGTGGAGACATTTAAGGCGCGCATGGCGTCCGCGATCTTTTTGTGGTACGGAACTGCGAATTTGTCGTAGAATTGGTCGCCGAGGAGTTCGTAGCTGGCCGTCGGGTCGATGATAACGATGGTGTCCGCGCCGGCTTTGACCATTTCGGTCGCGTATTTGATACAGAAGTCGGTAGACATGTCGAGAAGCGGTTGAACAACCGGGTCGTCCATCATGATTCCCATAAACCAGTTGTCGCCGTTGAGGTGCTGGGCGAGGGAGAACGGACCAATCATGGAACCGATAATCGGAAGCTCTTTGCCGTATTTGTCGGCCAAGATTTTGACGGATTTAATAATTCTGTCGACACGTGCGTTGCCGCCGAATTTGAAGTTTTTCCATTTGTCGACGTCTTCCGGTGTTTTAACGCTGTGTCCGACGACGGAGGGCTGTTGTTCGCGGGTTCCGGCTTTTAATTTGCAGCCGAAGAATTCCGCTTCCGCAGTGATGTCAAACGGCACACGGACCGCTTCAAAACCGACGACGGTGTGGGCAGCTTCCGCCAATTTGGCGAGCATTTCAGGGTCTTCGTGGGCTTCCGGCCAGAAAATCTTAACGGCTTCCATTTGTTCGACAGTTGCGGTTTGTGTGAAACAAACGGCCGGCATTCTGTCAACTTCCATTCCTCTTAAAACGCGGTATAATCTTTCTTTTGGTGTGTATGTTGTCATTTTGAGTTCCCCCATGACGAATAAAAATTCCGTACTTCAAAATTTGTCCTTTGCATCAAATCCAATGAATCCGACGCATCCGGCAATCTGACCAGTAAGCTGATCAGTTCTACTTATCAGTTTACGTTTATCTGATTTTTGAAGTTTTGAAAGAAAACAGCGAAATCATTAACTTTCGTTAATTTTCGCATTTTTTCGTTCAACTTTTCAACCATTTTCAAAAAATGATTAAAATCCAATTTATTTGCAAAAACAATTGCAAACGCCATGTAGTGCATTTCAATCGGATAAACTTACACTCATAAAGCCTTGAAGATTTTTAAATTTTATCCTGAATTTTCATGATATAGCGGATAAAAATTATACATGAGGTGTTAAATTATTACAACGCTGTAAAAATACAATAGGTTTGAATTATATGCGTCTGTTATCTAAAAGAGTCGAAAAGGAAATAAACCTAAAAAACGAATGACATTGATTTATTTTTTCAGTTTTGTCTGCTTTAAATGATGGCATCGGGCAGTATATTATTGAATAATTGTATACGATGTTATTTGTATGCATTATTGATGGACAGTATGCTGTTTTTACGCTAAAAAATGTAAATTGAGAGAGGGAAAAAATGTACGTTATCGCACTCGATCTTGGAACCAGCGGTTTTCGCGCGCAGCTTTTGGATCCGAAAACAAATGAAACAATAAAAACCGTCATCACCATGGGCCACCCGCTTCCCGGCGGAAACGTCATTGACCATTTGGAATTCGCCATCGTCACCGGCGAAGATGTGGCCAACGAAGTGATGCTTCAAACCGTGAAGAAAATGCTGAACGCCTTTGGCGTCGACCCGAAAGAAATCGATTACATTTCGATCTGCGGAAACCCGATTCAGTTGTCTCTTTTCCAAAACATCGAAATCCGCGACTTGGCTTACGCCGGAAAAACAAAGCAAAAGGCATTGGGCATTGAAAACGTCATGCGCGATGCCCGCATTTTCCCCACCAAAGAGCTTTTCGACGGCATTTGCGACCTGGGCGACTGCCAAATTATTGTTCCGCCCGCCATCCAGCACGAAATCGGCGCAGACGCGCTTGCCATGATGACAGAAACCGATTTTAATGTTCAAACCAAGCCCTGTATGGTCACCGACTACGGAACAAATGCCGAAATGGCGATTAAAGTCGGCGATAAAATTATTACTGCCAGCGCTGCCGCCGGTCCTGCGATTGAAGGCCAAGGAATCCCGTGCGGAATGCTGGCCAGCCCCGGCGCGATCAGCGACGTCAACTTGGAAGGCAACTACTGGCGCTTAACCGTTCTGGATGAAAAAATGCAATCGTCGATTGGCGACCTGATCAATCCGGTCACCGGCGAAATCATTGAAAAAGGCGCGATCCGGCCGATCGGCATTACCGGAACCGGTGTTATTTCCTGTATGTCGGTTGCCCTCAAAAGCAAACTGATGACCAAAATTCCGAAACTGCCCAACGGCAAAATCATTCTCGGAAAAGATATTGAGATCACCGAAAAAGACGTTGTGGAAATCGGAAAGGCCATCGGCGCCATCCGGGCCGCCCAGTTGACACTCATGAAAGCCGCCGGTCTTGGATACGACCAATTGGAATACGCCTATATTTCAGGCGCGACCGGCACTTACGTGGACGGCAAAAAAGCCGCCTACCTCGGATCTGTCCCGAATTACGCGAAAAATATCATCCAATTCGGAAACACATCCATTGGTCTCGCCCGCAAACTTGCGATTCATCCGGAGCGGTTGGACGAAGTGTCCAAAATGGCAAAAAAGATTACAGCCGACCACTTGATGATGGCAACGTCTCAAACGTTTAAAGACATTTACATTTGTGAGCTGTCCTATTGGGAGCAGGGCATGCCGATGGAAATGTTTGACGAGATGCTCAAAGCATTCAAAATCGAACCGTTTCCGCACAATCTCCCCGACCCGAACGTCGAGCGCCGCGTGGTCCGCGATATCGACAACGTCGGAAAAGAAGGTATTCAAATGGTGGAACATATCGGCGTCTACCTGACCGCTCCCGCTTACGGCTGTATTTTCTGTCACAAATGCGAAAAAATCTGCCCGGAAAACGCGATTGTCGTTGAAAAGCGTGACCCGGACAACTACATCATTATTGACAGTCAGAAATGCCTGGGTTCCAGCTGCAAGCGCTGCATTGCCGGATGCCCGAAAAATGCGGTGAACCACTCCATCTTGAAAGTTGTTCGCAAAGAGTAAATAATAACCAAAACCGGGTTTTGACGGCGTCAAAAAAATGTGTGCTGTAACGCGCGCGCAGGTTGCCCTGCAAAAAGAAACTGAAATGAATACTCATTTCGTTTCTTTTTAAAGGATTTATAAATGACAATTATTTGTAATCCGCTTTCACAACGCCCAAAATTCTTCCCGCTGTTTTTTTGCCGATACCTTTGACCCGGCAAAGGTCTTCTTCCGTCGCGCCAAAAACATTTTCAAGAGACCCGAATTCATTCAGCAGCAGTTTGGCGACGTGCGGCCCGACGCCCGGAATGGATGACAAAATATATTCCTGCTGCTCTGCCGTTGTCTTGGCAACTTTTTTGCCGTGCGGGTTGACGCTTTTCTTTTCGTTGATTTGCTCTTTTTTCGCCATCATTTTCAGCAACTGTGCCGTTTCTTCTTCGTTTTTGGTATAAAAAATCGACACGTTCAAATCCATTTCAATCGACAAAAGAGCGCCGCGAATGGAATTCGGATTAATCATATGTCCGGCTGTGATGTTTTCTTCGCCTTCCACGATCAACGCCGGTTTTTTGTACGTTCTGGACAAGTCAACTAATTGCGAAAACAGATTACGCTTTCCGTCTAAAAGAGACGCGGAAAAGTCAGCGACGCTTTTTCGTTCGACGGCCATCTCATCGCTGATGACATAATCGCCGACTTCCAATTGCGCCATTTGAAGTTCAACGCCTTCCGCCTCCAAACGTTTTCGAACCCCGCTTCTCATCTCACGGTTATCAACCAATATTTTCAAGGTTTGAGAATCTGATTTTTGGAAAAAATTGCCGGTTACAGCGGAAGAATCAGCCGGATTTTCATCATCAGCCTCAATTTCAATTCTGTCGTCTCCCGTCGAATTATCTTTGAATTCAAGATCTTCATTGATTTTGAGTTCGTTTTTAGTTTCCTTTTCCTTCCTTTGGGTTTGGTATTTTTCCTTGAACTCTTTTTCAAAATCCGAAAATGTTTTTTGCGGCTCTTCCTCTTCTTCTTTATCGGAATAAGCCTTTTGAAGATTTTTCATTGTCGAAAGCATTTTTTTCTCTTTGCTTTGGCTGCTCCAGCGGTAAGCTTCGTCGCGGGTGCCTTTCGTCACCAAAACAATCACGCGTCCGGTTTGGAACCGGCCGGTGCGTCCTTTTCGTTGAATACTTCGGACTTCCGACGGAATCGGCTCGTAAAAAAGAACCATATCTGTGGCCGGAATGTCCAGTCCTTCTTCAGCGACGGATGTCGCAATCAGCACATTAAATTCGCCGCTTCGGAATTGATCCAGTATTTCCGTCTGCTGCTTCTGAGTCAGTCCTTTGTCCTTATGGCGCGAGCCTTGCCCGACAAAACGAACCGGGCGGATGCCGGAAATATCCGAGAGCGCTTCTAAGACGGTATTGGCGGTATCTCGGAAGTTGGTAAAAACAATGATTTTCGACTCCGGAAATTCCGTCAATTGCTTTTGAACAAATTCCCGGACGGCGTAAAATTTCGGGTGTTCAACATCGCTGTTTTCTGCCAAATGAAGCGCTTGACGGAAATACAAATCGTGGACGAGCCGTTTTGCCGCTTTGCTTGAACTTGATGACGACGCTTCACTTTCCAGTTTTCTGAGATAAGCAAGGAGCGGTTTTGTGCCTTGTGTTTCAATCAGTTCGACGGCATGCTCGATTTTCATAATTTCCGCCAGAACCGAAATCGCCGAGTAAACGTTAGAGTCGACGTCTCCGGATTTCATTTCGTTCGCAAGCGTTTTTTGAAGGGCGAGTAAATCTTTTTTGGCGACATATTTGGTTCCGAGAGAGTAGCCGTATTCGGAAAGCTTTTGGAGTCGGTCGTCAAGAACCCTTTTGAGAGCCGTTTCAATGTCCGCCATTTCTTTCGGGAGGGACAGCATGATCCATTCCACTTCTTTTTGATGAACATACGGTTTGATGTCGGCATCGTTTTCGGTTTTAACGATTACGTTTTCAATCGACAGGGTTTGGCAAACGTCGGATATTTTTTCATCTTCGCTGCCGGGGCTGGCTGTAATTCCCAATATAAGCGGATTTTTAGCGGTTTCCATATACTTTTGCGCAATATACGTGTACGCGTAATCGCCAACGGTTCGGTGCGCCTCGTCAAAGACAACGCAGGAAACGTCGTTCAGAGAAATTCGGCGGGAAAGAAGATCGTTTTCAATCACTTGCGGCGTTGAAATGATGACTGTGGCTTCGTTCCAAATGTCGCCGCGTTTTTCCGGGGCAACGCCGCCCGTAAACGCCGCAACTTTTCCGTCCCCGAGTTTTAAAACGCGGGAGAAAAAAGAAAAATGCTGCTCCACAAGCGGTTTTGTTGGCGACAGCAAAAGGACTTTTCCGCCGGCGCGTTCCAGCCGGGCAACCATAATCAAAAGCGCGACAACGGTTTTTCCAAGAGACGTCGGCAAAACCACCAGTGAATTCTTTTTTGTACAGCCGGAAGCAATATTGAGTTGATAGAGGCGCTGCTCAACAGCGTTTTCCAAAATCAGCGGATGCTTAATATATTCCTTTTCCGGCATCGAATCAACTCTCAAATGATAATTTAAATTGACAGAAATCTGTCTGAAATAAATGTTCTTAGGGAAACATTCCTTAAATAGTTGAAGTTGACGGAGTGAAACTATTCAACATAATCAAAAAACAGCCCGCAGCTCTTTGATGCTGACATAAATGTGTCGCTGCACGCGCGCGCAAACGTCTCCGTAAAAAACAGAAAGAAAATGAAAAGAGGCGTGAAAAAGGTGAAAAGAAGAAAAAAGAAAAATTATTTTTCTTTCAGACTTCCGGCGGAATCGTTTCCAATTTTCCGAGAATGCTCCAAATCAGAGTTCCGGTATGCATCGGAAGGTTCGGGTCGGAGCTGACATCGGATAAGATGGAAAGTCCGGACGTCGCCCGTAAAAACAGTTCTTGGTCTTCGTTTTGGAGAATTGAAATAATTTCCGTCACCGAGCGTCTGATATTTCGCGGAACGGACGTATCATTTGCAATCATATCCAGTTCCGCCACACACTGCGCAATTGTTGACTTGTATTCGTCTGCTGACATTTGAATCACCGTAATTTTTGATAACAATAACAAAACTGCAAATCTTGCCGGAACCCGGGTGAGCGCATCTCTTTCATTTTGAAATAATCCTCAAGCCGATGGTAAAGCAATAAGGAAAGACGATAACCGGAAAAGGCTTTGAGATATTGAATATTTTGTTCAAACTGCGACAGTTCAAAGCACTTTCATGGACAGAGATTCCGAAAAAGCAAGTTCGCATCAATGAATTATACGATTTTTAAAGTTTCAGAAATAATTGTATGAAACGTTAGTCCTAAGAGATGCATCTATCATTTAAATCTAACCTTTAAAATTTAAAGAAAAAGACGGGTCTGCAATAAACAAACGAAAATGAGAACGAAAAATCTCATAAACAAAATATATATAAAATCGGATGAATAAAAATGATAACTTAACAATGACAAATCAATCAACAACAATTTATTATAAAAGCAAAGACAATTCGGCATGAAAAGATAAATCAGGTGAAAGAATGAGTTCAGACGACGATATTAAAAAGATTGCCCGCTTCCTTGAAACCGGCGGCACGATGTTGGCCAATCACTGCGACATTTGCGGTGCGCCGCTTTTCCGTTTTAAAGGAGAAATCATTTGTCCGCTGTGCAGCGGCGCCGACACCGATGAGCCGTCAAAATCGGTTTCCGAAAAATCAACGCCGGTGTTCTGCTCGGCAACACTTCCGGCCCAAAAATCCCCATCTCCGAAAGTGATTCAAAAGCAGCAGCAAAGACAAAATCGCGATGACGATTATGTGGTGGGAGAACGTGTTTATTCGGCCGCCGAAAACCGTCTTCGGGAATTAATCCTTCTCAAAATTACCATCATCGCCGAGGATGTTCAAAACGAATCCGATCCGCGCCGCATCGCGGAATGTTTCGATTTAATCGAAAAAGGACTCGACATGATTGGAAGGCTTTACTGACCTTCCTTTTATTTATTTTGGCGTTGTTTTTATTTTTGTTTATTTTCATCTTTTTCATTCATCTTTTTTTGGTTCAAAGTTGTCGTCCGGTTTTTAAATTCATTTTCAGAATCCGATGGGTTGATTCTTTTTTTGCGGCGGCGGTTTTTCGGATTAAGCCGTACGGCCATTTTTTATTTTGAAATTTTATTTGCAGCGGCTGTTTTTGTTTTTCATCGGCGCTTTCATTTCCGATTTGTGCCAGTCGGGTGCGATGCAGATTGCATCTATGAATGATATATCCAACTCTTTTTATTGAAATCCGATTAAACAGACGCGAAACGCGTCTGTTTAATCGGGAGGGTTTGGCTGACTCAAAAATAAAAAATGCAGGAAACTTCTTTGTTGAAATCGAAAAAATGTAAGCCGATTTTTTTAAAGGAATTTTATTTATTCTTTGAAAGATTTATGATTTTGTTTTAAAATTCGGGGGAATCATCTTGAATCAAAATTCAAATGCAAATTTAATATCGGAGTCCGATGTCAATCAAAAACCAAAAGCGAATATTTTGAAGATTATTTTCAACATTGTTTTTGTTATTGCCATTTTATTTTTTTCAATTTGTTTGGCTATTTTGGAACAAACAACCGAAATGGCGACGTTCATGCTTTTCGGTTGCATTTTGTATGCGCTTTTTAATTTGGATTCTTTAAAAAGCATCAAAGGCGGCGGTCTTGAAGTGGTTATGAAAGACATGGCGGAAATTAAAAAATCGGTTGAGGAGACGAAAAATATGGCGGCGGATTCCCGGAGAGCTTCAATGAAGGCTGAAGAGGTTTCCTTGGAGACGCAAAAAGCCGTTTATGAGGTTGAGTCGCAAGTGAGAAGTGTGAGAATGGTGAGGAGTGGGGACGAGATAAAAGGGTGAAGGGATTGAGATGCCGGTCAGTAAATATATTGAAAATTCAAAAATGACGGATTCGAAGTTTAAAATTCTTGTCCGCTTTTTTTTAATTGGTCTTCGGGCAGATCAAATTTCACAGGTTTTAGGATTTGATTTGGAAACTGTTCAATGCTAGATTTTTGAAATTCGATAGAGGCTTGCAAGATATTCGGATGAGGTCTCAAGAGAATGCGTGCCTCCTGATGATTTCAGTCATTTTCATTTAAATTCAAATGAAAGTGTGATCGGTCTGATTCAAAAAAATAAAGATGTTTTTATTCGAACATTACCGGATTGTTCAAAAGAAAAAATTCAAAAATGGATAAGTATCAGAGATTCAAATCCACTTGAAGCCGTCTACGGCGGGTAGGTTGATTTTGATTTTCATTATTATCGGGTCAAAGATGAAAGAACAAATACAGGACATGTAAAGCTTGGAGTTTTGGATAGCTTCGTCGCTTTTTCAAAGACATGTTTTAAGGACTATTCCGATTTTTTGGGTTTTTATTTGTATCTGAAGGAATGCGAATTTCGGTGGAATTGCCGGGAAAATGACAGCTATTTGAAAACATTAAGTGTTTTGAGGAAAGATAAGTTGGTTTTTTGATACAAATTCATCGTTTTTTAAAAACATTTATATATTTATTGGATTTAATTAGCTTAGCAACAAGAGTTGTTTCAACAAAACAGGTGTCAACGGTATAGTGTTTTTGAATCAAAAACCAAAAACATTCGCGCTTATACATAAAATACCGGCGTCGGGAAGTCTTTCCTACTATTGATAACCTTTTTAGGTAGTGAAATGTATGAACAGGAACAAAATGAGCAGCGTATGCTCTCACAAGAGGCTGGTTTTATGATCTCTGTAAACCGGTTGAAAAGACAAATAATTGAAAATAAATTTGTAAAAGCGGAGATAACGCTTCTGTTGGCGTTGATGCTTTTCAATTTTATTCCGGGAATCAATCAATTAATTGTTGACCGTTTGCTTTCCGGTTTGGAAAGCAATGTCTTAAACATTGCCGGCCAAATTGAGTGGTTTGATTTGATTAATGAAACGTTGCTTGCGTTTCTGACAATTCCTTTATACTTCTTATTTAATGAGGTTGCCAAGGACAAAGAGATTTTTAAATCCCGCATTGTACAGGTTTTTACGATCGGATTTTTGCTGTATCTTGCAGCAGCGATTGTTGTGTATCTGTATGCAGGTTCACTTTCTATTTACATGAACGCGCCTCCGGAGAGCACTCTTTATCTCCAAATGGAGACGATTGGTTTTATCGCGGGATTTGTGAGTTCGTTCATGTATGTCGTTTTTGTCGTTCGTGGGAACTGGAAATACATTATTTCCCTCTTGATTGCAAAAGTCGTTATGCTTTCAATCGGTAATGTGTTTCTGATTCCGGATTACGGCGTCTTGGGGCTTGCAACGACAAACATTATGTGCAACATCATTTTGTCGGCGGTTTCAATTTTTTTGTTGTACAAAGATGGCCTTCTTCAAACGAAAATATCATTTGAGAAAAAAACGCTTCAAACATGGGCACGAGTCGGTTTGTTTTCAGGCGGCCAAATCTTTCTGGACAATTTGATTTACATGCTCATTGTCTGCAAAATGGTCAATGCCGTCTCTTCCGCCGGCGTTTATTGGCTGGCGAATAATTTCATCTGGGGATGGCTACTCATTCCGATTGCAGCATTCGCTGAAATCGTCAAAAGAGATTATACACGCGGCTACTCACGGATTTATAATTACATCTTGTTTGTCGCAGGCATTGCCGTTTTATGGCTGCTCAGCTTCCCGCTGTGGTCGGTTATGTTTGAAGATGTGATTCATGCGCAAGAACCTCAGGTCATTCTGGACATTCTGTACATGCTGGTTCCGTTTTACGTAGCATATGCTTTGGCCACGGTTTTTGACGGGGTTCTCGTCTCTGTCGGAAAAACCCGGTATTTGTTTGCAAATTCCATTTTGGTCAACATTGGTTATTATGGAATTGTTTATCTGTTGTTTTTGACCGGAGTGTTCACGGCTTCGATTCCCTTCATTGTTATGATGTTCGGATTTGGAATGTTTGTTCATTTGATCTTCAGCATTGTGTTCTTTTGGGATGCGAAGAGGAAGTTTGGGGGACAGGGTAAAAGATATGATAATCGAAAAAACATAAAGACAGATGTTTTAAGAATACGATTCTCAAAACATGATATGGTAATGGTTTTATTAAAAAAAGAAATTAAATTTTTATAAATATTGGAAGCAGAGAAATCTGCTTCCGTATATATTATTACTTTTTATTTTTTGCGGCAGCACTTTGAGCGCGGCTTGCAAAATCTTGGTTTGTACCGGATTTTGTTGCATTTGATTGAATGCGTGATGCATCATTTTGAGTCATTGGCTTTTTATCGGCCATAGTTTTCACCTCCATAAAATTTATTCAATTTTAGCTGGTAAGGCAACACGGCTTTTAACCATGCTTGAAGTGACCGCATTGCTTTGGTCAACTACCATTTACGAAATAAATTATTCGTAAATACTAATATCAAATAAGAATATTTGAGTTAGCAACATTATTTAATATATCCTATTATTTAAATCTTATTAAAAATTATGTCGGGCATTTGTAAAAGTCACAACATGAGAGTTTTTTCCCATAAGTCCTATATTCTGTCCACCATCTTTAAAATCTTTGAAGAATTTATTAATATTATTGGGGAATGATATGAATATTGGTAAACCGTTTATCAAGTGGGCCGGGGGTAAACGCTGGTTTGTTAATAATCATTCAAATCTTTTTCCTCAACAATACAATCGATACATTGAACCATTTTTAGGTGGTGGTGCTGTTTTTTTTTATTTGAAGCCTGAAAAAGCAATTCTGTCGGATATCAATTCTGAACTAATTGTCACTTATGGTGCATTACAAAAAGATTGGGAAGCCGTTGTGAAAATATTAAAAAAACATAAAAAACTTCATTCAAATAAATATTATTACAAAATTCGTTCTCATAATCCTTTTGATAATGGTCAGAAGTATGATGAATTTCAAATCGCTGCTCGCTTTATCTATCTAAATAGAACTTGTTTTAATGGAATTTATAGAGTAAATAGCGAAGGTAAATTTAATGTTCCGATTGGAACAAGTTCAAGCATAATGTATGACACGGATGACTTTGAATGCGTATCTAAAATTTTAGAATCCGCAAGGTTGTTCGATGATAATTTTACTAAAACTATTTCAAAGTCACGAAATAATGATTTTATATTTGCTGACCCACCTTATACGGTTAGTCATAACAATAATGGTTTTTTACAATATAATGAGAAAATATTTTCATGGGAAGATCAGATTAAATTATCCGAATCTTTAGCAAGGGCAAAGGATAGAGGAGTAAAAATAATTTCTACAAACGCAAATCATCCAGCCGTCCTGGACCTATATCTTAAAAATGATTTCAAAGTAGACAAAGTTTCAAGGTACAGTTCGATTTCAGCAAATCCTCGAAACAGACGTCAATATGGTGAAATAATAGTTCAAGCAAATTTATGCGATTAAGCATGGGTGTGAGAATATGGGAATTGAAACAATGACAATGGCTGATGCAATTGAAAAAACCCCGATATCTTTATTAACTGCATTTTTAGAAAAACAAGAAAAATATGAAAAAACGCAACAATTATCAAAATGGCGTTTTGTCGGATATGTTTTGGAGCTTGGATTTGATTCCGCCAAAATTATTACTTCCGATCCATATAAGATTGCTGTTGGTGGAATTCCCAGAGGATCGTTTATTATAATGGTTCCAGAAAGTTTTGAAGGGCTAATCCCGCATTTTACTTTATTAAGAGTTACAGGTGTTGCAACAACTCCTTTAAGTTCTCAGGTCCAGCAGACATATTTTGAGTTGCATAAAAAATCAATGCCTGAAATAGATATTTGGACACAAAGTGAATTACAATGGGGTGCTTTAGATTGTGATGTTTTGGGAATGTTTTATCCGGATCCTGAGAATTTCAATAAATTATCTTTTTCCGGTGATGTAAACAATGTTGTCAGCGCTCATAAATATAAAGTGTATTCACCTGACGCTCAACTTTTGGATTTGGTTGTCAACTCTTTGGTGAAAGAAGAAAACAAAGTCGAAATTGGAAATTTGCGAACAATGGAGTGTAAATTGAGCTCCTCGGAGAATCCGATTTATCAAGTTCCTGTACAAATTTCAATGAAAGATTTTATGGGTTGCCGTACAGCCATGTTTGGAAAAACGAGACTCGGAAAATCAAACGTTGTCAAACTTATAATGCAAGGGATGCTTGATGCTACGGTAACGGATAAAAATGTAGGACAACTTGTTTTTGATGTAAATGGTGAATATGCAAACGATGGGGAACAGTTGGATATAACTGATACAGATGTGGAAAAAAATAGTTTATCAATCTGCTCGGCTAATAAAGAAAGGTGTGAAATTTATGCTCTTACAAAGCGTTCAACCACCGAATCAAAAGAATTAAGACTTAATTTTTATGAAAATCCAGAAATTTGCCTTGGTGTTTTAGCATCCATGCTTGAACAAAGCGGAAATAATTCAGGATATGTGAAAGGATTTTACAGTTCAGAATTGCCATCAATTGAAGATGTTGTTTCAGAGAAAAAAGAAAATTTAAAAATAAGATCCATTCGAAAAATTCAGATGTATTGGGCAATATTAAAAAAGGCCGGTTTTCCTTCCAATGAGTCAAATTTGAAAAAATTAAATCTTAGGGCAAAGTCGACTTTTGATTTTAATCCCGGATTCAGTGAGGAATTGAGGGCCGCTATAGAAGTTGATATCAACCAGATTCCCAATACATTAGATGCATTAGTAAATGAATTGGAAAAAATAGCAAAATTTGTTCATGAAAATGAAAGTTCTTCTTTGTTGTTAAGTAGTAGCGGCAATGCATTGTTTGATTCAGACGACAAAGCATTTTTAAAGTTTTTACGTCCAAGTTCTTCAAATAGCAGTGGGCCAAGCATTTTGAGAAGTTATATCAAATATCATAGTCCAAATGCAGGTGATTTCATTAATGAAATCCTTAAATCTTTAGATCAAGGGAAAACCGTAATTTTAGATTTAGGGAATGCAAATAAGGAAATTAGAGAATATTTTTCAAAAATACTATCTTCCGCTGTTTTTTCTCATCAAGAAATAAAATTTGTAAATAATAAGTTGGGAAATCACTTTATTGAATTGTATTTTGAAGAGGCCCACAATCTTTTTCCAAAAGATGATGATTTAACTGGGGTTTATGCTCGATTTGCAAAAGAAGGTGCTAAATTTCATATCGGTATGGTTTATTCGACTCAATCTCCTTCAACTATTAACAAGGAATTGCTTGTTCAAACAGAAAATTTTTTTGTCGGACATTTATCATCAAAATATGAAACAAAAGCATTATCCGATCTTCAAATTTCTTTTGCGGGCGTTGAAGAGGATATTTTACGTTCAAAAACTCCCGGATACATGCGAATGTTGACATTGTCTCATCGCTTTGTAATACCCGTTCAGGCTTATTTGTACGATCCTAAAATTGGAGAGGAGATTTAATGCCATATCAAAGTACGGATCAACGACTGCCAAGTGAAAAAGCCTCAAAACTCGGACACTTAACAGTCATTGAAAGTGATTGGGTTAGATCATTAGTAAATGATTTTGAAAATTTAGATGATTCTGCTCAGTGTGTTTCAAATATTGCCTGGGTCAAATTTCCTCATGAGGCAGATGCATTAACAAATATTTGGGCCGTTGATGGTTCGCATGTTGTTATCCAATCGGGCTCTCCTCCACAAAAAGAGTTGGCATATATAAAAACTGCACTATTAAGACTAGACAAATCAAAAATAGATAAAATTGATAAAAAGAATCCGCATCCACTGCAAATGAAAAGAATTATGGATAATTCTGCATTATTCCATTCAACAGTTCTTCCGCTTAATAACATTCGCACAAGCAAAGGTTCAAATTACAATTCGGTGAGAAACATCATTTTTGAATCGATTAAAATAGATGAAAATGGTCAGTATTATGAAACTTTAAAGTGGCTTGTTTATGAAAAATGGCTGCCTGGGAACGATCTCAAAAAATCACCTAATTTTGATTGCCCTCATTGTGACTTGGAAATTGCCGGTTTCCTGTTTGATGAAGATAAAATGAAGTGTCCGCATTGTAATAAGGAAGTTTTATTGACTGATATGTTAGGGTTTCATTTAGACATGAATGAAGAGAGTGCTTCTCACTCGATTGTTTCATCCTATATGCTTATTGTAGAAACTTTAATGCTTTTCACACCAATTCGACTTTTTTGGAATTATCAAGATTTGAATCTCATATCCAACGTCCTATTTATTAAAGACGGGCCTTTGAGTTTATCCAGTCAATATAGTAAAATTGTCCCCTTAATTCGTGATTTTTTACAATTTGCATCTGACCAGAGGCGCCCTGTTCACATTATCGGGTGTGAAAAAAGCGGTAAATTTTTTGACCATTTAATGAGCATAAGACAATTTTCTCCACCTTTAAACAAAGAGAATACTCCTTGTTATTCTGTATTATCTCATGGTTACATTGTCGATGAGGTACAACGTCGGCCACGTACTAAAAACCAATATGGTTCCCGAACAAACTGGGGAGAAAAAGTTTATGTGAAGTTGGAGCCGAATACTTGCATGGTTCTCAACATTCCAACAGGCAATTACAACAACGAAGATGTCGATTTCCCCAAAGATAGTGATATAATCGGATTAGCTCGCATATTGGCCACAATTCCTGCATTAATCAGCCGAAAGTATGAAGGTGCTTTATATCCAATAGCACTTGTAAATGGCATTGCTTCAATGTCCAATTATCCTTCCGCAAAAATATTGGAACATTTCACGGAAAGCAATATTCGGAGATGTTAAATTTTAATTGATTAATCAGTCAGCCCCATATTTATGCCTTTTATTTTTTTATAGAGATCTGAGGCGTAATTATCGGTCATTCCGGAGACATAATCAATTATGCATAATATTTTTTTGTATGGTTCCTCATCGGTTGTTTCAAATTGTTTTGGCAAAAGTTTTAACTTTGTTTTGTCTGCTTCTGTACGCTTTTCTTTTTCTTTTAATACAGGTTTTATGAAATGATCTAACAGTTCATACATTACGTTGTAACCGGCATTTTTAATTTCGACAACTGATGAATAATCATACATTTTCTTATTTTGAAACTCTTCAATCTCTTTAAGTTTTGATGGTTTTGGTAACTTCTCTTCGACAAGTTCATAAAGTGCTTTATTGAGGCTCCCATCAAGAATTTTTTCAAAATTGATTTTATATTTTTCAGTGGTGGCTATAATTAAAGTATTAATCGATTTGGCACGAAGGTAAGATATCATGTCATTTTCATCGGTTTCATCGCTGATCTTGTCATAAATATTTTTAATTTTTTCAAACTCAAACTCATCTTGGTCTAAATAATCTTTTAACTCCTCGATAAGTCCAAATAATAATTTGCTACATTCTTTAAATGGAATTATTTTTAAACGGTGTGCGTCTTCCAGATCTATAACACGGTTACAAATGTCATCGGCTGCTTCCACAAGCCAAACAAAAGGATGGCGGAAGTAAGCACCATTAATGTTAGGGTCTATAATCATGCCGGTATCATGAGCAATCTTTTTGACAATTTCCTTTTCTGTAGTTAGGTATCCAAATTTATTCCGTTTTAAATCTGTTTTCGTTTTATCTTTGGCAGTTGATGAACAGGGATATTTCATAATAGCAGCTAATGTAGAATAAGTAAGGTTTAGCCCGCCGACCGATTTTCCCTTTTGTTGTAAAACGAGGCACCGTATGGAATTAGAATTTCCTTCAAAATTAATCAGATCTAACCATTCTTCTTCTGAAATATTATATTTCACTTTTAACGATTCATTTTGTCTAAAATATTCAGCAATCGAATCCTCTCCTGAGTGCCCAAACGGTGGGTTTCCAATATCATGGCAAAGGCATGCAGCAGCAATGACAGATGATAAATCTCTCTCATAGAACCTTTTACTTTCATCTGTTAATTTTTCAGAAAATTCAGTTGAAATAAAATCTCCGATCAACACACCTAAGGACCTTCCGACAGATGCTACCTCCAGAGAATGAGTCAAACGATTGTGAACAAACTTGCTTCCCGGCAAAGGAAAAACTTGTGTTTTATTTTGCAGCCGCCTGAAAGAAGAAGAGAAAACAATGCGATCAAAATCACGCTGGTAATTTGACCGCGGATAATTGGGGTTCACTGGATGTTGAATTGAACTGTCATATAAACCTACATACATTTCATTCTCGGGTTCAACATCTGTTATTCTTTTATCCGAATATAATTTGTTTAAATCCATTGTTGGTTTCATGACATTCTATAAGAATTCAATAAATATATAACTATTTTATAATTTTTTCTTCTCCCCTTCACTCAAAACCTCATAAATGTCCGTTGCCACTTTAAAATCGACACCCAATGCTTTAAAGTGAGCTTTTCCGCATTTTAATTTTTCATTTTCTTTCCCGCGCCGTTCGAATTCATCAAGGCTTCCTTTTGTTTCGCGAACCAAATACAATTTTTTGTCATTTTCAAGAACAATTGCCCAGTCCGGACGATATTCACCGACCGGCGTCGGAACGGCAAACCAATTCGGAAGCTTACAGAAGAATTTGACGTTTTCATCGGAGTCAAGCTGCTCCGCGATTTTGTGTTCTAACTCCGAGTCATATTCAACAAAATTGTAAGGCGTCCGGTCATCTTTACTTTGAATTTCATATAAGCGGTCAAGATACTTTTCAACTTCATCAATGTCAAAAAGTCTCATCTCATAATATTGTCCGTCAATGATTTCATATTTGATTCCGTCAATCACCAGTTCATTCATGGCCCGATTGATTAATTTAGCAACTTCCGTCATGAATACTTGCGGATTGGATTTAAAGTTGTACAGCCTATCAGATTTTTTGAGGATTTCAACAAGAGTACTTCGGGTGAGTTCAGTTTCCCTTTGAAGGAATGAGAGTATATCCGGCAGCGGATACGCTCCCGTTACAAATTCAACCTTTGCCTCTTTAACCTTCCCTTTTTCAACACCGGCTTTAGTGATGTCAACTTCCGCTTTTTCGGTGATAGCACGAACACCGGTGACATCTTCCATGTTTTTTATGTTTTCAGAGGCTTTTTGAATCAAATGATCTGTTTTGAATTCCACAAAGTAACGGGTTTTTTTACTGATCTTCTCCCACAACACTTTGAAATCTTCATTCAATTCAATGGCTTTATTATACTTGACAAGTTTCTTATCATCCGACTTTTTAATCCGTCCTTCAAAGATGCGGCTTTTGATTTCCTTCTTGATTTCATTTTCCAAATGGACAAGTTCCGGCGGCAAATCTAAACTTTTGTCCGGTTTGAATTTGCCGGTGATTTGACCGGTTTTGTCGATGAATCCGTTCTTTTCAAGGAGTGTTTTGATTTCAGCGGACTTTTCCTGACCGATTGGTTTTTGTGTTTTTCCGTCCACTATTCCTGAAAAGGCAATAGCTTCGATTTGTCCGAATTTGAAATCTTCTCCCATATCTTTTTCGATATCTTCTTGGAGAGCAGCGGCATATTTTTCAAAAGATTCGCCGGCGATGACCGTTAATCTGTTGATGGTGTCGTCGAAAATGCGCTCTCCGGTTTGATTAACCGGCAGACGAAGACCACGACCGATAGTTTGTCTTCTCTCGCGTTCGGTTCCCATTTCTCGAAGAGAGCAGATTTGGAAAACATTGGGGTTGTCCCATCCTTCTTTTAAGGCAGAGTGACTAAAAATGAATTGAAGCGGAACATCGGTTGAAAGCAATCTCTCTTTGTCTTTCATAATCAATTCATAGGTGTCTTCATCATCTTTCGTTGTTCCGGATGTATCTTTCAAGGAAACAATTTTTCCTTTTTTAACATCGGCAGAGAAATAACCGTTATGCACCTCCTCAGCTTTGTAAGGAAGCAACCCTTGATACATTTGTTTTTTTGAAATTTCAGTGTAAAGCTCTTCAAACCAAACAGCCAATTTTCCGTTTTTCGGCTCGCCTTCTTCATAAACGCGATAATTAGAAACCTTGTCGATGAAGAATAAGGAAAGAACTTTAATTCCTTTATCTTTGAACCGCTTTTCTTTTTTGAAATGCTCTTCGATGGTTTGTTTAAGTTGGAATTTTAAAAGGTCATCTCCGGTGCCGCCTTCTTCTTTAGAAACTTCAAGGATCTTGCCGTTTGCGAATTCCACATGCTCCAATCCTTCTTCAGCACAAATGTTTGTCACAACATATCCTTCATATCCGGGACGATTCGTTTGGTCGCTGATGTCGGTTCCATGTTTTAATGAGACCGGCTTTTCACGGGTTCCGGTTGGAGTGTCTTCGTAAATAATTGCTTTTCCTTGGGGTGTTTTTGAACCTTTGGGATATCCGATGCTGACCAACCGAAGTAAATTTTTGTTATAATTTTGTTCAATTTGGACGGATGCGACTTCAATTTGTTTCACCAAGCGGAGGTCGTAGGCTTTGACAGGATCCAATTTGTAAATGACATTGTAAGATTCTGATTTTTTATGGGTTGCAGAGTAGCGAAGACCAAACAGTGGTTTTAATTTGGAAACGGCTTTTTTAGACTTCGGAGTTCCATCAACGCTTTGAGGCTCATCAAAGATAACAATCGGTCGTGTTGCCTGAATATATTCAATCGGGCGTCTTCCGGACATTTTGTCTTGTTCTTGGTGAATAACATTGAGTTTTTTGATTTGTTCCTCAGTCAATTTAGAATAATCTTCTTCATTTTCGCCGGCATCTTTTTGAAAAGCCTGAATATTGATAATCATGATTTGAATTTCATTACTGACAGCGAATTGGCGGACTTTATTGAGGTCCTTTGAATTGTAAATGAAGGAATCAAAAGGCACGTTGTCATAAAGTCCTTTGAAATGGTCTTTCATAATGCGGATGGACGAGGAAACGCCTTCGCGAATTGCAACCGATGGGACAACGATCACGAATTTTTTGTACCCGTATTTTTTGTTGAGTTCAAAGATCGTCCGCAAATAAACGTATGTTTTTCCGGTACCGGTTTCCATTTCCACGGAAAAATTCGGGAATTTATAAATACCTCCCCTCTCCGCTAATGCAGAGGATTTCGGAATGAAATTTCGTTCCTGAACAGCATGCAGGTTTTTTAAAATCGTTTCCTCATTTATGAACATTTTATTGCCGAGACCGAGTTCGGTATATTCCGAAACGCGTCCGGCTCCGGTTCCGGACGTAAACGTAATATCAAAATCGCTTTGTTTTTGAGGCGTTCCTTCAAACAGATCAACAACAGCAGAAATTGCTTCTTTCTGAAAACTCAGATTTGAATCAAATTTTAATTTCATGAAATTCCTCTCCAAAAATTGAAATCAAAATCAAATTGTTCTGAATTCCATTTGAAGTCCTTTTTCTCTTCCCTGATTTCGAGCTTCAAACGTTTTTACTGCATTTGCTTTCAATTGGTCGTTTCCTTTAAAGCCCAAATCCAAACAAATAAATTTAGACAAAACCGGCGACGCTGCAATTTCATCGATCAATTCCCGTGTTATTTCATTGTCCAAACAAATCAAAAGGGCGCCGTCCGAAACAGAATAAACAGTTTTTCCGGCCATCGTTTTCTTTTCAATTTTCTCCGTCAGCGAAAATCCGGCTTTAAGTAAAATCTCGTAAAGAATGTCTTCCTGGGACGCTCCATCCCGAATGTTGTCGATAAAGAGATCCAAGCTTTCCAAGATTTTCGAATCCGGTACCGTCGAATCCAAAGAATCCCACATTTTAAAGTTCGATTGATCCAATTTAAAAACTTTAAATCCGATATCCA
This sequence comes from Methanolapillus millepedarum, assembly GCF_032594115.1. Lineage (NCBI taxonomy): Archaea > Methanobacteriati > Methanobacteriota > Methanomicrobia > Methanosarcinales > Methanosarcinaceae > Methanolapillus > Methanolapillus millepedarum. The sequence goes on along the minus strand of NZ_CP131060.1, from coordinate 1,059,507 downwards.
ATTCCGTTGCATCCTGATTTTCAGATTTAATTTTCAAACCGGCTCTTCGAATTCTTTCCTTCCCAACATCAGCAATCGTTTTGTATCCTGCTTTAAAGGCTTCTGAATCCTCCGCACACGGTTCCGGCAATTGAGCCATGATAAACTTTCGATTCCCACCGTCTTCAGCGTTGAGTTGCATGACGGCGTGGGCTGTTGTGGAGGAGCCGGAAAAGAAGTCGAGAACAGTTGAATTTTTATCAGAGCCAATAGTTAAAAAATATTTTATTATCTTTACTGGTTTAGGATAATCAAAAATTGACTCTGCTTCGATTTTTTCTAAATCTTTTTTTCCATCGGATGTTAGTGAAAAATCAATCCACGATCTTGGTACTAATCCCTTTTTGTCATTTAAAAACCTTTTTCGTTTTGGCATAGAATTTCCATCATTTCCAAACCACACCAAATTTTGTTTTATCAGGTCGTTCATATTCTCCTTTGTATAACTCCAACATTTTGTAAATATTCTCCCAGTAGGTGAAGTAACATCATATATCCTCTTGGGATCATTATCGTGCGCAGGAGCTGTTAAGTCTGTAGATGCCCAAGCTCCTCTCGCGTCATTATCAGGATTTGAATATTCCTTTTTCTGTTCATCTGTTAATGGTTGATACAATTCACCAAGTTCGGTAGCATTTTTTGCATACAACAATATACTTTCGTGTTGCCTGAAAAATTGCTTTGAATCAGCACCAGCTCCAACTTTCTTTCTCCAAACAAATGCTCCTATACAATTTTCTTCCCCAAAGATCTCATTACAAATCTTCTTTAAATTATCCACTTCATTATCATCGATTGATACAAAAATAACTCCATCTTCCGTCAACAAATTTCTTGCCAAATAAAGGCGCGGATATATCATATTCATCCACTTCGTGTGGAACCGTCCTTCATTTGCTGTGTTCGTTGAAAATTTCCGTCCTTCGTTGTCGACCAAACCGGCATACATCAGATAGGTATCCAAATTCTCGGAATAATTATCCGGATAAATGAATTCGTTGCCCGTATTGTACGGCGGATCGATGTAAATCATTTTGACTTTGCTGTAATATGATTTTTGAAGAAGTTTTAAAACTTCTAAGTTGTCACCTTCAACGTATAAGTTTCCCGTTGAATCAAAGTTGACGGATTCATCAGGTGACGGTTTTAAGGTTCCGATAGATTGCTGCTGAATGAGCGTCATACAATCCTTTTTTCCGGGCCAATCCATACCGTAACGCTCGCGGCGGCTTTCAAAAATGTCACTGAATTCCCCAAGCTCCGCTTTCAGCTTCTCAAAATCAATACTTTCAACAAGTTTTCCTTTTTCGTTTTTGGTTTCGGTGAAGACGGAGGGGAAGAGTTGTTTGAGTTTTTGTTTGTTGAGAGAAGCAATGTCTTCTGATTTCAAGTTTAATTTTTCAGGTTTTTGAAGTTTTTCAGGCATTTTGGAGGCTCCTTCAATAAAAATAAAGTTATTTTAATAATTTAAGTTCTTCATCTGTTTTCCATTCGTCAGGAATTAATTTTTCCTCGTACCAATTTTCAATTATACTTTCTTGGAACTTTTCATCTTTTTTGAAATCAGCGTGGTCAACAACAATAACTTGGAATCCATATTTTGATGAAACTTCTCTAACTAAATTATAAATTTTTAAAACGGATTCATTTTCCATATTTTGATATTCTTTATCATCAGTTGATTCAGGAGGATAGTGAGATTGTGAAGGTTGATCAATAAATAAAAATGATGGAACTGGTCTGTTGTTTTCAATAAACCATTTGTGAAGGGCCAGATGTGCAACAATATGGTAGCCTACAAAATTGTGACCGCTTCCCATTTTATCAAGAGTAATGGGAGAATTTTTAAAATCAGCGGAAACCGTTAATTTTTTGATGTCAAGCCGAATTGGGTTTTCCGAGTATTCCAATTCTAACTTCTTTGCGAAACATCCCATGTCTCTGGAAATATTCGACAATATTGAATTCAATTTTTCCTCTATTGCTTCACTATCCGTCTCAGATTCAATGCGTTCAATCTTTTTCTGAATTAATTCTACCTTTTCTTTTAATTCTTGACTATTATCTTTAATATCAGAAATTGATTCAAGATATAATTCGATTTTTCCCTTGAGTTTTAAACGTTGTTCTCTCGTGTCTTTTAATTTTTTATCATTCTTTATTATCTTTTCAATTGCATAGACATCCTTTTTTAATTTATTAAGCTCTGATATTATTAATGTTCTTGATTCTTCTTTTTCTTGAATTAGTTTATCAAGGTGGTAGTAATCATTCGTGAAAGCGGCTAAATCTGATTTAATATTTTTCAAATTTTGAGATATTTCTTGTGCTGTCGGAATTGGAGTTTCGAGGGTTGAAGAACACAATGGACACAAGCAATTATTGTAATCCATTTCCTTAAGTATCTTTATACTATTTAATCGGGATATCTGCTCTTTGAGTTCGGTCTCTGCATTATAATTTTTTTGTTTCATCTTGTTTAGTGACCGAATTTCCTCTTCAATGATTCGATATTCATATCTTTTCTTATTACGTTCTTCTTCAAGTTTGTCGAATTCTAAATTTTCAGTTTGAATAGAGTCGGTGGATGCTTCAAAATCAAGTATTTTCTGAAAAACATTTTGAATAATGACCACATCTTTTAGAATGGGACTGTTGTTCCCATCCATTTCTGCACCATAATCTACGACCATTGCACATTTTTCAAGTGTGGCAGATTCCTTGCTGTTACTTAATTCAAGCTCTTTTTGTTTATCATATAATCCCAAGCCTTTAGCTTGCACAAATAACATGCTTGCCTTTTCAAAATTTTGCCCAACAATTGACTTCATTTCAGCTAATTTGTTTTCATTTTGTTTTAATTCCTTTCTCAACTTTTTAAGTTCTTGAAGCTTGGATATATAATTCTCATCAATTGCACCTAAAAAATAAGGCAAATAATCTCGAATGCTAATTGGGATAAATGGTTCGTCTTGCCGGTGGAACAAGTTTTTTTTGTTTATTAATTCACTTTGCTCTTGAAAACAGTATGTTAATGATTTTTTAAATTCATTTTTTCCCGTTGGTAAACTTGTTGTACTATTCTCATTTGAGTACTCAACGATCCCAACAAGGTTAGAGAGAAAGGTTTTTAGTCCATCCATATTCATGTTCTGTTTTACATTTTCAAATGGCGGTAAATCTTTTCCTTCTTTGAAGTAAATGTATTCTGATGTATCATTCTTTTTGGGGCATTTTCGAAAAATAAAATATAATTCATTATTTTTATTTATTTGAAGACCATACCATGACACTTTATCACGTATAACAGAAATCGGGACGTTGCACTCACCCCCTAAACAATATTCAATTATTTGACTAATAGCACTTTTTCCTGTCCCTGACTTTCCTGTTACTATATTTATTCTATTTAAATTAAAATCTATTTTTCGAATGTTTCCTTCATTACTGTACAATATTAATGATTGAATTTGAAAACTCATGGTCTTACTCCCAAAAAAAGCATAATTGTATTTATATCCCCGGATCTTGCAAACCATTTTCCGCAGAAGGATGCCTTTTTTATACATTCAAGCGCATCCTCTGTAAAAATCTCATTTGAATATATGTCTTTTGACAATTTCGTTCGAATCTCAAAGTTTCCTTCTCGTGAAAATTGAATCAAATTCGTATTGCATGAGTATATGATAGCTTCTTTGACGTATGGAACAAAAGCGTTTGCTCTCGAATTATAGTCTATTTTTAATGAGGAATTTGTTTCATTTACCATCCATGTTGTAAATTGGGTTCTTGTAGTGCTCGGAAGCCGATCCCTCGTTTTTTTATGTAAAATAAATGGAATTATAAGAAAAGGCAAAATGAATGGCGAATTTAATTTTGTTTCCTCATTATAATTTTTTATTGATTCATAACATAGGATTGATAAAAATGGGGGGTTGAACAAATTTGCCTCCTCTTCATTTCGTTTTGACCAATCAATCATTTTCATCACCATTTTTCATATTTCTACTTTTTAATTTTTCATAATATTGTGGATGCCATCCAACTTCCAGTTCATCGGATAGTATGTGATACGATCCTCGAGAAAGAAAGGGGTCTGAAAAATTTTTCCGAATGGGTTCCCCGGTTTTTTGAAATGTATTATAGATTTCTTGACCTATTTGTATCAAATCTTCTTTTTTTAAATAATTATTTTTTGATTTTTCAAACTCAAATTGGCGCTCCCATTCTACTTTTAATTTTTTATCATATTTATCAAGTTCACCGGGATAAAGAAACCCTTCTCTAGCCCATCGAGATCTCTGTTCTCGAGACTGATAATAATCCTCAACAGCGTATCTTTTTGTTTTTTCAGACATGTGTATTAAATCAAGTTGCTTTATGAACATATATCTCCAATATGATTCATATTCCAGTTGAATCTCCATTATCTCAGAGTCCACAGGAAGATTGTCTCGTTTAAACTCTTCCCTCAACTCACTAATTATTGAATAAATATCAACGCCACTAATAAGTTTGTAATCTGATCTTATTTTAGTTTCAACCAGAGTTAGCCAACGCTCAATTAAACGATCAACAAACTTTTCGATTTGATTAGGTTCACAGGAATGGTGTATTTCCTTTGAAATTTCCTCTCGGATGTTCGAAATATTTATAGATTTATCCAAAATAAAACAATTTTTAAATAAATTTTCTTTTTCAAAACATTCCATCTCATTATATAACTCAAATATTTTTTTAAAATCTTTTTGGACTTTTTCTTTTACAGTCCACTCATCCATTTTTTTAATTGCTTCTGCAACATCTCTGTGACCGTCTTCTTTTAAGTAATAAGGAATTGAATCTTCAGAAATTGTTTCAGTTGTTATCAGATAAAATAAAGTATCGTTTGTAACACCCGGCTCATTTTTAGTATCAATCCATATTTTAACAGTTTTCCAAAAATCATTACTCGAACTTGTAAGATTTTTGCCACTTTCATGGTGTTTTACTTGTATAACATCAGTTACATTATCCTCATTCTCATAAACAATATCATCCAGTGTTTCAATTGACACAGATACTAAAAGACCGTCAGTTAATCGCCTCAAAGATTCTAGTAATGCAAATTGGCATTGAAATAAATAACCTTTTAGAGATGCTGCTGCTGAGTGGGGTATTCAAAACACTTCCTTTTACCGAGTCTTTGTAGTCCTAAAATTTTATATATAATTTATTGCTTAATTTCATTGCTTGTAAATACATTTGGTATTTCATTTCGGCTCATTCCCGAATACAAGTCTGGCCTTAGTGCCAATGATAGCGGTCTTCCTCATCATTTTATTCTCGGTATTCATTCTTGGATTTGTGTACTTAGAGAGCTTGAGATTGTCTAGGCGGGCAAAACATCGAAAAGTGGAGAAGTGGTGCTGCGTTGCTGGAAAGGTGACGTGGAAGGGAGGATTGATACTTATGACCAGGATCATAATTGAAATTGTCGTAAAGATGAGCGCGGACCCGTCATTCTTTTTTCAAACAACTTCCCATCTGATAACAAACAATTTTTCTTCTCGAATTTCCTGAACTAACTTCGCTTCGACTTCATCCAAAAATGATTCTTTTTGCTTGTCAATTTTGCGGGCATCTTCGTCATATTCCCGCCAAGCGTCGTCGTACTTTTTCTCCAAAGCTCGAAGTTGTTTCTGAATTTGGACCTTCTCTTGGAAACTGACGCCGGAGCGAATTTCAGCGTTTAACTTTGTCTTTTCAGATTCAATGTCTTTCATTGTTCCTTTGAGTGATTTTCTTTTGTCGTCCGCCCAACGGGTCAATTTGTCCATTTCCTCATCGAAATATTTCTCATTTCGGGCGTCGATTTGAGTGAGAATTTCTTGTTTTTGAATCTCATAAACGTTGGCAATAACAGATTCGTCAATTTCCGTTTCTGTGTTTGTATTTTGTTTCACAATTCCGGGAAGATTGAATAGACGGCGGGCTTGATCAGCGTCAAGTTTTGTTTCATCGTCGCAAATGCCGGCGAGAATGATGTGCTCTTCCTTATCCAGTGATTCAATCGCCATTTTGGATGCAATCAATGTTCCCGATTTTCCGATGACCGGATCCAAAATCGCGATGTTTTTACCGCTGTTTGTGTAATCAAAAACGATTGCTGCTTTCGGCAAGTCAATCTTTTCAACCTCGTCGAGAATCCATTGAGCCAATGGATTGTTAATTCTATAGCAATGGCCGGATTGGTTACCGCGTTTTAAAAAGTACAATCCGGTTGGAATTTCTTTTCCGGAATCGTCTTGAATGGATTCATGGAGCGTAAAAGACATTTGAGAATCATTAAAATCCGCCATTCCGTAGAGCATGTATTTGGTAAGCTCCCAAAGAAGAACCTCGTATTTGTTCAAACAAAGATTTGTCTGCTTGTTATAAACTTTCAATTTCTCGGTTACTTCGTTGTCAAAGTTTTCCAAAAGCTTTTGACGTGTCGTTTGCATATTTTCATCAATTTCAACGCTAAGTTCCTGCTGAAGCTGATCAAAAGAAGTTTGTATTTCATCTGATGTTCGACATTGCTGGTAAATTTCAGCGATTCGTTTCTCAAAGTCCACACCGGATTCTATTGCACCTAATACTTCATCACTCGCCCCGAAAACACCGTTGAAAAGACGGAATTTTTCCGACAAAAGCTGGTAAACTCTCTGATCAGCTGCGTTTTCTTTGTTGATGAAATTGACGACAACGACATCATATTTTTGACCGTATCGGTGACAGCGTCCGATTCTCTGTTCAATTCTTTGGGGGTTCCACGGCAAGTCGTAATTCACAACCAATGAACAAAATTGAAGATTTATTCCTTCCGATGCAGCTTCTGTTGCAATCATAATTTTTGCGTCTTCACGGAAATGGTCTACTAAGGCAGCTCGAATATCAGCACTTCTCAAACCGGTAATTTTGTCAGAACCTTCATTTTGTTTTTTCCAATTATTGTAAATTTGAGTTGACTTAGGATCATTATTATCTCCGTTGAAAAGAACAATATCGTCGATATAGCCGTTTTCAGATAACAGCTGAACCAGATAATTTTGAGTTCTTTTGGATTCCGTAAAAATAATTGCCTTTTGGGCGCCGCCAAGTTCATTGATCTTTTCAAAACCGATGCTTAACGCCTGTAACAGAGATTTTCCTTTAGCGTTGTTTGTAATTAAAACAGCGCGGTCGTAAAATACCTTAAGCTCTTGGATTTCTTCTAAAATAGCTTCACGGTCATAATCATTTAAAGCAGGTTCATCGTCTAAATCCGATTCAATTTCCTCTTCAAGCTCTCCAAGTGTTTCAAAATCATTACCAATCTCCTCTATAAATTCTTCATCAGAATCTTTCTTCCTTTTAGAGCTGCAATCCAATTGCTTCTCCAGCTTTTTAATTAAGGAATCCAGGGCGCCGGCAATCGCAAAAGTAGACGATGCCAACAGCTTTCTCAAGACAAGAGTCATCAAAGAACGCTGACTTGGCGGAAGTGCATAAAGGTTTGGACGTTGCAAATAAGTTGAAACCATTTCATAAAGCTGCTTTTCTTCTTTGGTCGGAATAAACTCCTGCGTTTGAGCAATTCTTTCCGTAAATCGAATATATTCCGTTACTTGTCGCCGAAGTGTTCGTTTACAAATCGGTTGCAATCTATGCTTCAAATCATCAAAATTACTTCCCGGAGATAGCCGAACGAATTGTTCCTGAAAACTTTTTTTGTCGCCGAAAACCATCTCATCAATGAAACTCACTAAACCGTAAAGTTCAAGCAAAGAGTTTTGAAGTGGCGTTGCGGTAAGCAGCAATTTTGGACAGCCTTCAAGAGCGCTTTTCAATTCCCGTGCGATCACATTTGACGGTTTATACACATTCCGGAGACGATGCGCTTCATCAATCACAACCAAATCCCAATGAACACGGCGGACGAAATCTGATTTGTTTTTTGCGAATTGATATGAACAGATGACGATTTCATCGTTTTCAAATGGATTTTTGTGTCCACATTTCATGGATTTATTGAAGTTTTTTGTTTCAAGGATCTGAGTCGGGAGACCAAATTTGTCCCACAATTCTTGTTGCCATTGTTTTCTTAAATTAGACGGTAAAATAATCAAGATCTTTCTTTTTCGTTCCGCCCATTTTTGAGAGAGAACTATCCCGGCTTCGATTGTTTTTCCGAGGCCGACTTCATCCGCCAAAATGACGCCTTTTGAGAGCGGAGAGCGAAAAGCAAAAAGAGCGGCATCAACTTGATGCGGATTTAAATCAACCTGGGAGTCCATTAATATTGCAGTTAAACTTTCAACATGGTCGGAAGGACCGCGTTTTAAAAGTTCTTCAGCGTATAATTTCGCATGATAATCTGTCGCCATCTAATCACATTTTAGTTAATACAATATAATGATAAAATATATATGTCAACATAATTTATCATAATATTATTTAAATTGTTGTTTTAGTATCCTGCCTACAAGTTATAATTATAATTAATCTATTATTAAACAAAATTCAACATTTCTATCCCTGCAAATAATGGTATGATTTTTATCGAAAATATAAACGAAATCCTAACATCTCTTCTCAATGAAGGAGATAAAATTGCCAAAGCCCACACAAAAGAAAGGTCAGATGGCAGTTTTTATATTTCCGGAAAAGAGTACAGAATCTGGCACAAAGGACCTATGAAAGGCTCACCGGAAAACTTTTGGCGTTGAAAGAATTTCCACCGATTGAAAAAAAGTCAAGTGATTTGATATCCGTTCTCAAAAACTTTGATAAATTTGCAAAGCAACTTCAAAATCGTTATAATCAGAGACTCAGTCACGAATTCAACGATGAACACGATGCTCTTCATGCGATTTTAAGATTATTTTTCCAAGACGTGCATGCTGAAGATTATGTTCCGGAAAATGCTGGTAGTAAATCGGTTGTTGATTTTTATATTCCAAGCATCAAGACAATCATTGAAGTCAAATATCCCCGAGAAAATTTCAAAGATAACAAAATAGGAGATGATTTACTTATCGATATTGGACGATATAAAGCTAGAAAAGACAGCGATCATCTTATTCTATTCATCTTTGATAAATCCGGGGTGTTAAGAAACCCTTACGGGTTGATTGGGGACTTAGAAAAGTTAGCGACTTATGAAATGAGTGTTAAGGTCGTTATTTCTCCGGAATAATTTTTTCAAAACTCAAACCCCATCCCATCAAACCCCAACGGATACCTCTCGCATTCCCCATCATGAGGTCCGTAAAAATGGCTCAGATGTGTAAAAACAACCTTCTTTGCCCCAATCTTCTCCGCCATTTCAAATGCCTGCGTCGAATTCATATGTTTATTGACGGCCATGTGTTCGGGAACAATCGCGTCAACGATAAACAAATCCGGATTTTGAATATAATCAATGCTTTCTTGCGGAATGTCCAACTCGCAATCCCCGCTGATGATAATTTTATGTTTACCGTCAGAAATGACGACGCCGACCGGAAGTTTTTCCGGGAAATGTTTGACCTCAAACAACGAAAACTCAAGACCGATGAGCGAAAACGGCTCGTAAAGGTTCATATAATGCTTGTCGGCTGTGATGTAAAAATAAATATTCGTGATGTAGTCCACCGTATCTTTGACGCCGTAGACGGAAACCTCTTTTTGAACCCGATAAAATTCGGCAAAGCCGCCGTAGTGGTCATAGTGGCCGTGTGTCCAAATCACGGCGTCGATGTGGGGAACATTTTCCCGAAGCAATTGTTCGCGCATGTCGGGACTGGTGTCGATGAGCACGTTTCCGAAATCCGTTTGAACCAAAACTGAAAAACGAGTGCGACAGCTCTTGCTGCCGGGCAATTTTGCGTCCGTGCAGGACGGGCAATTGCAACCAATCGTCGGCGTTCCGGGAGCGTCTCCGGTTCCAAGAAGTGTGATTTTCATGTCGGTCCCTGCAAAATTTAATAATAAAATGGACAATAAAAAATAATATATTTAACAACAAAACAAAAGAAGTAAATAAATGAATCGGAAAAGAGTCATTTAAAAACTATCCTTTCGTTTTTGCATCACGTCAACAAAAAGGTGTTGCTTTAACGCGCGCGTCGCCATCCGCTAAAAAGAAAAAGCGAAAACGGTTTAAACGTTTTCGATGTAAGACGCCGATTTCAAACCGGACCGCCGGTCAAAGGATTTAATCGCGTTTTCCAAATCGGATTGGATCAAATTGTAACGGTTTTCAAGAAGCGCCGACAAAACGGCTTCCCGAACAACCATACGCAAGTCGGATCCCGTGTATTCTTCCGTCCGCCGGGAAATCGCTTCGGTATCAATGTTGCCTTCGATTCTCTTCAAAATCGAATCCAAAATCTGCTTACGCATCTCAATCGTCGGTTTTTCAAAGTCAACGATTTCATCAAACCGTCGCCAAACGGCGTCGTCCAAACGCCGGGTGTGGTTTGTGGCGGCAATCAAAAGGACGCCATCTTCCACCAAACTGACGTTGTCAATCGCTTTTAACAATGTGTTGACAGCCTGTTTGATGGCGGCGTGTTCGTCGGCGGAACTACGCGACATTGCGATAAAGTCAAATTCGTCAATAAACAATATGCAAGGGTTGAACCGCTTCGACAGCGCGAACACACGGTCAATGTTTTTGGATGTTTCTCCCAAATACTGATCCGTAATCATTGAGAGATGGACTTCAATGATCGGAACGGATAATTTTTTGGAAAGCGCGCGCGCAAAAGATGTTTTTCCGGTTCCGGGCGGCCCCACGAACAGCACTTTTCCGATGTCGTAAAGACCGATTTGTTTCAAATGGTCTTTGTTTTTGATGGCCATCTCAATCTTTTGCAACTCATTTTTCTGCCGTTCGGTTAAAATCAGCTCGTCCATTGTTTCGCGGACTTCTTCGGGCGCTTTAATATACGCCAGTTTCAGCCATTCCTTGCCGTTTCCTTTGTCGTCTTCAAGCTCTTCGATAATGGACTGAATCCATTCCCGGGACGCTTCTTTGGGCGGGTTTTTGGAAGCGGTGTTCTCGTAATTGACGTTGTCGCGCTTTAAAACATTTTGGAAATAATACGCTAAAACCGGATTCATATTGATTCTGTCGCCGGCGCCGTCCTGTTTTTCAAACCACTGGGCTGCCGCTTCAAGACCGCCGTCGGTCAAACGAAGCGTACCGGAATTTTCGTCAAAAATCGCGTAACTGAATTTTTTGCCGTTGATTTTTAAGGCTTCTTCGACATTGTCGATGCCGTAGATCTTTTTGACAATCGCCTTGTTCACTTTAATTGGTTTTTGGATGCCGCGGATTTTGCTGTCCCAAAAAGAGCGCCGAATTTCGGACGGGATATCGTTGGCATACAAACTGTTTTCCGTGTTGTATATTTCAGCCGTCAAGAGAAGCTCAATGACGTTTAAAGATGTCTCACTCATGTTTTTCCTTGTCCTTTTTTTGAATTTGAATAGAGTTCAACCAAAATCGATGCGAATGAATTATTTATTCCATATTATTGTACGGAATGTATAATTATATAATTCCTAGCATATATATTTGATTTCAGATAATATTTCAAGATTTTTCAATCTTTGATTTTAAGTCAAAGGAAAAATAATGAGATGACTTCCTTAATTCAAATTCAATTCAAATTCATTAAATTGAAATTTTTGAAATAGCCCATTATATACTCAAACGTAATAAAATTTTGCTCCCAAATACATTTTAGTTATTTTAAAAAATATCGTTCGATTTTTAATGTTAATCTTCATTCCATTGAAACTCTCTCACTTCCAAAAAATTCAATTAACAAAATAATCCTTCCGATTCTTATATTGGTATTCGTCCATTTTTAATGGATGAATTCATTCATTAAAAATGGATGAAATTATTCATTTCTGATAGACGAACTCGTTTTTTTCCGATAATGAACTCGTTTGCTTTCGATAATGAATGAAATACCCTTTTCTATTTGTTTTTCATTGCTATTTTTCATTTATTATTTTTGATTTCGATCTGTTCATTCTGTTAACGTCTCCTGTTTTTTCAACTTATCCAATCCAAATGACTGAAAATATTCAATACAATTGAATGATTTCATTCATTACAGGTGAATGAATTTAAATATTTTAAGTGGCTAGTAAAATATATGCTCAGACAAGATCAGATTAAAGCGGCAATTGATTTACAGAAGTCGTCTTTTTTAAAAAAAGATGCCGGATTGGGTCGCGAATCTTTGATCGAGATTCCGGTCTCAGATTCTTATGCAACAGTCGTCACAGGAATCCGACGATGTGGAAAAAGCACGCTATTGCTTCAATTGCTCAAAAAAGAATATTCTGATGCGTTTTATTTGAATTTTGAAGATATTCGGTTGGTCGAATTTGAAACATCTGATTTTTCAAGGCTTTATGATGAAATTATCAGTCGCCATCTCAATGTTTTGTTTTTTGATGAAATTCAATTCATAGACGGATGGGAAATTTTTGTCCGCCAGTTGCTGACCGAAGGGTTTACCGTTTTTGTTACCGGCTCCAATGCGTCCCTGCTGAGCCGGGAACTTGGGACGCGCTTGACCGGACGGCATTTACCGATGGAATTATTTCCATTTTCTTATCGGGAATATGTCCGGCTTAAAAATTTGGAAATAAATGAAAATTCGCTTGCAGAATATTTAAAAGTTGGCGGAATGCCGGAATATGTCAAGAAGGATCCGGATGTAAGAGGCACAATTTTGCCGGCTCTGGTGGATGATATTTTGATGCGCGACATTGCCGTCCGGTATTCGGTCAGAGATGCGGATTCGCTTCGGAAACTTGCGGTTTACTTAATGTCAAACATCGGAAATTTGGTCTCGGCTTACAAGCTGGCCGGTATTTTCGGAATCAAATCCAGTACGACGATTTTGGAATATTTTTCCTATTTTAAAAATGCGTATTTATTCGAATTTTTGCCGCAATTCAGTTGGTCACTCAAATCCCAAGCCAAAAATCCGAAAAAAGTGTATTCTATTGACACCGGAATGGTCACGGAAATTTCCGGCGCGTACACAGAAAATATCGGGCACAAATTTGAAAATTTGATTTATTTACATTTGCGGCGCAAACACAAAAGCAGCGAGATTTTTTATTTCAAGGAAAAGGGAGAATGCGACTTTGTTGTCTTTGAAAAAGGAAAAGCCAAGGAAGTTGTCCAAGTTTGTTATGCCATCGACGACTTGAATTTTGAAAGGGAATACAGCGGACTTTTGGAAGCGATGTCGTTCTTTAATTTGAAGGAAGGAACAATTGTGACGCTCAATCAGAAGGACCTATTCAAAAAAGACAAAATGACGGTTAAAATGGTTCCGGCACATGAATATTTAAGTTAAATCGATCAAAGATGATGAGAATAATTTTTAATCAACATTTTCAGTCAACATTTTCAGTCAACATTTTCAATCAATCGGCAATGAATAAAAATATATAAGAACCAAAACTTTTCAATTCACAATTAGGATTGATGTTGAAAATCCGTCAAAAATCCTGAAAATCAATTTTAAATAAAAAGTTTTAAAAACTCAATCGGAGTCCTTAATATGGTTTCAAAAGAACTTCCTTTCTCCAAAGAAAAAATTGAAGAAATTATTCAAACTTATCCGACGCCGTTTCACATTTATGATGAAAAAGCCATCCGTGCGAACGCTAAAGACATGCTGCGCGCTTTTACGGTCGTGAACGGTTTTAAGGAATTCTTTGCCGTCAAGGCTCTCCCGAATCCGTATATTTTAAAAATACTCCAAGAAGAAGGATTTGGCGCCGATTGCAGTTCCCTTCCGGAACTTTTGTTGGCCGAAAAAGCCGGCATTACGGGTGAAAACATTATGTTCAGCTCAAATGACACGCCGGCGAATGAATTCGTCAAGGCCCGGGAACTCGGCGCGATCATCAATTTGGATGACATCACACATATCGAAGTTTTGGAAAAAGCAGCCGGTCTTCCCGATATCTTATGTTTCCGGTACAATCCGGGACCCTTGAAAGAAGGAAACGCGCTCATCGGAAAGCCCGAGGAAGCCAAATACGGTTTTACGCGCGAACAACTTTTTGAAGGATATGCCGTTCTCAAGAAAAAAGGTGTCAAGCGGTTTGGTCTTCACACGATGGTCGCGTCAAACGAATTGAATCCGGATTATTTCATTGAAACCGCTCGTATTTTGTTTGAGGTGATCGTCGAGATTTCAAAGAAAGTCGGCATCGATTTTGAATTTGTCAATTTGGGCGGCGGCATCGGAATTCCGTACCGGCCGGAACAGGAACGTGTTTCGTTTGACAAAGTGGCTGCCGGCGTTCAAAAAGCTTACAACGACACGATTGTCAAAAACGGCTTAAAACCCTTGAAGGTTTATTTGGAATGCGGACGGGTTATCACCGGCCCTTACGGTTATTTGGTGACGCAGGTCCGCCACTTGAAATCCATTTACAAAGATTATGTCGGAACTGATGCCTGCATGGCAAACCTTATGCGTCCCGGCATTTACGGTGCCTACCATCACATCACAATACTCGGGAAAGAGAAACAGCCGGCGAATTTCAAATATGATGTGACCGGCTCCTTGTGCGAAAACAATGACAAATTCGCCGTTGACCGAATGCTTCCAAAAGTTGAGCGCGGCGACCTTTTGGTTATTCACGACACGGGCGCCCATGGTTATGCGATGGGATTCAACTACAACGGAAAACTGAGATCCGCCGAACTTCTGCTGCGTCCGGACGGCAGCGTCAAAGAAATCCGGCGGGCTGAGACGGTTGATGATTATTTCGCGACGCTGGATTTGGACGGATTGAACCGTTTCAAATAAAAATTCCTTCGCTTCGCTTCGGAATTTTTCAAGGGCGGGGGAGTCCGTTTCCGTAAGTTTGCTTCGCAAACGGCTGCTCCCTCCGATCGCAGCTTTTTTCTTTTTTTGGCGGGTGGTTGCGCGTGCGTTATGGCGACACATTTTCTTTTTGTCATGAAAAACATTGGCGGTTTTTGAATAAAATTAGGGTCATGATAAGAACACAAATATAATTTGGTGTTCAAATCATGCTCAAGAATATGAAAAACAAATATGTCAATCGTTCAAAAATTTCTGAAGCAAAATTTCGTCAAATTGTCAAGCTTTTTGCTTTGGATCTGGATGCAACACAAATATCCCAAATTGTTGGAGTCAGCCGTATTACGATCAACCGATACCTCATGGCAATCCGCGAGCGGATTGCCGAATTCTGTAAATTGGAATCTCCCTTCCAAGGAGAAATTGAAGTTGATGAGTCATACTTTGGCCCGAAACGTGTAAAGGGAAAGAGAGGACGCGGCGCCGGCAATAAAACGATTGTATTTGGATTGGTGAAACGGCAAGGGAAGGTTTACACAGAAATTGTTCCGGATTGTTCTAAATCCACATTACAATCTATCATTAAAGGAAAAGTTGATCTTGATAGCGTTATTTATTCCGACAACTGGCATGGATATGATGGATTAGTTGATGTGGGATATGATAAACACTATCGAGTAGATCATGGCAAATATGAATTCGTCAATGGAAGAAGTCACATTAATGGGATTGAGGGATTCTGGGGATTCTCCAAAACCAGGATGAGTAAATACAGAGGAATTGATAAAAGATACTTTAATCTTTACTTGAAGGAATGTGAATTTAGGTATAATTATAGGAATGAGGATTTATATCTTAAAATCCTAAAAATTGTCAGAGAAAATCCTCTATTCTTATCATGACCCTAAAATTAAATAAATCGACTGGCACTTTTTTGAAAAAAATCAAGCAAACCGTCCCGATTAAACAGACGCATTTTGCGTCTGTTTAATCGGATTGCGATGTGATGGATTGAGTACAGGTGCGGAAGATGCAGTTGAAACTGGAAACTGCAGGTGCAAATTGAAACTGGAAACTGCAGGTGCAAATTGAAACTGGAAACTGCAGGTGCAAATTGAAACTGGAAACTGCAGGTGCAAATTGAAAATAAGAAGTGCGGCCGAAAACTGACCCGGTATTTTCCGTCGAAAATCAACAGATTATTCAAAAGTTTGAAACGGAATTTATTTAAATAAGGAAATTCATTTGAGGACCTCCACGAAATCAAAAGGTATAAATTTAAAGATAACATTCTGTCGGAAACATTCCGCAGCTTTACTTTTATCACGCTCATCATTTCAACGAAATAAAAGAATTAAAAACCGACACAGAAGGAGATATTATGGGAAACATAAGACAGTCTAACATCAAAACCATTTCGTTCAAACTCTTAAACACGTACGGCGACGTTTTCACCGGCGACTTCGACGAAAACAAAGCCCTTGTGACAAAATACACCACCATCGAAAGCAAAGTCATCCGCAACAAGGTGGCCGGCTACGTCACAAGAAAAGTCAGACGCGCCCCAAAATACTGATTTTCTTTTTCATTTTTATTTTTTGTTTCATTTGCCGGCTCAATTTTTAAGAAGCCGTCTTCTCTTTTTTATTATAATGCCAATGAAGTGTTCATATTATGTTGGTATCAATGGCTATAAGGCAACAATTTATGGGTAATCAATGAACAAAAAAAATTTGTATTTTTATAGCTCGATTTCAGGAAATCTTTTGATTGCATTGACACCTAATTTGTTATTCAATTAAATAACACTTGTTCCTCTCCTGTAAATAATGGATGTGCAACAGCGATATATAAAAGATAAGTAAAAGGACATTTAAAATGAAATATAAACCAACACAAAAAACCAACATTATCTTATTTGTTGGTTTTTTTATTTTTTACATTATTCTGTCACATGCATATCATTTAGGACTTAATGATAATTCCTTTTCAAGCAGTTTGGTTTTTTTATTGGCATTACTGATTTTATTTATCATTTTCGTTGGTTCAGCCTGTTACGCCTTATTTTCAAAAAATCAACTTTTGTCATTCATTTTCGGAATATTGCTGCCGATTATTCCGTTTTATGACCTTTTGACGTCGGAATGGACGCTTTGGGTGACAATTCTTTTAAGCGGTCTTTCCGGATGGTTTTTTGCAAAAGAAGAAGAAGATCCTGAAATTAAAGGGTTTTATTACTTGATTGATTTTTCACTCATCTTTTTGCTGTTGATTTTTATTGTCAAATTTTATCGTATTAATTAAACATTTTCCTAAACATTTTCCGAAAGAAGGTCTCTTTCTTATGAAATACCGCTGTGCCTGACAAAATCCCGCCCACTTTTCATTTTTTTCAAAAACTTGCGTTTTACTTTCACTCCGCTTACCAAAAGCCCTTTTAAGAGATAAGGCGTAAAGTTGAGAAGAATGTCAGAAATCCAAACGGAAAACCGCCCATCAATTCTTGAAATCCCTTCCAAAACAAGATCGGAGATGCACTCGGTTCTTGAAAAATACTTCGGTTACACATCTTTTCGTCCGAATCAGGAGGAAGTGATCGCATCGATTTTGGCGGGAAAAGACGTTTTTGTTCTCATGCCGACCGGCGGCGGTAAATCTCTTTGTTATCAAATCCCGGCATTGATGATGAAAGGAACGGCAATTGTGGTGTCGCCGCTCATTTCCCTCATGAAAGACCAAGTGGACGGGCTCCTTGCGGCCGGCATTCCGACGGCATATTTAAACAGCACGCTTTCGGATTCCGAATCGGCGGAAGTTCGAAACCGGCTCATGAAAGGCGATTTAAAAATTCTTTACATGGCGCCCGAACGGCTGATGATGTCGGGAACGCTTTCACTTCTCAAAAAAGCGAACATCAGCCTTTTCGCGATTGATGAAGCGCATTGCGTTTCTGAATGGGGGCACGACTTCCGTCCGGAATACCGGAAACTTTCGGAACTTCGATCGTTGTTTCCGGACGTTGGCATGGTTGCGCTTACGGCGACCGCCACCGAACGGGTCCGAAAAGATATCGTTTCCGTTTTGCATCTCAAGGATCCCGTTATTAAAATTTCCAGCTTCAACCGGCCGAATCTATCCTATCAAATCGTTGAAAAAAAGGATCCGAACGAGCAAATCATTTCTTATTTGAAAAAGAACCGCGGTAAATCCGGCATCATTTATTGCCAAAGCCGCGAATCCGTGGAACGGCTGGCGGACCGGCTCAACAAAGCCGGTTTTTCAGCACTTCCGTATCATGCGGGTCTTTCGGATGACCGGCGTTCCAAAAATCAGGAAAAATTCATCCGGGACGATGTGGACGTTATCGTTGCGACGGTGGCGTTTGGCATGGGAATCGATAAGCCCGACGTCCGATTCGTCATTCATTACGATTTACCAAAGAATCTGGAAAGTTACTATCAGGAAACAGGACGTGGCGGTCGGGACGGGTTGGAATGCGAGTGCATTTTGTTTTTCAATCGCGGGGATTGGCATAAAATCCGGTTCTTTATTGAAAAAAAACCGAGCAAAAAGGAACGCGATTTGGCTTTCCAACAGTTATCTCAAATTATGAATTATTGCGAAAGCACGGAATGCCGAAGAAACGCGCTTCTCCGCTATTTCGGGGAAAATTTAACGGAGCCGTGCAACAACTGCGATTCCTGCATCAGCCCACGGGAAAAGTTTGACGGGACCAAACAGGCGCAGATGTTGATTCGCTGTGTTTCCGAAACCGGACAAAAGTTCGGCATATCGCATGTGATTGACGTTTTGTACGGCGCCCGAACCAAAAAAGTGAAAGAATCCCGGCACGACCGCCTGGAAATTCATGGTTTGGGAAAGAGCGTTTCCAAGGACGAATGGAAAAGAATCGGCAACGAGCTGATTCAATCCGGCTGCCTCAGCGTCAGCGGCGAACGTTATCCGATTGTCAAGATGAATGAAAAAAGCCGGAAAATTTTAGCCGGAACACTTTCGGTTGAACTCACAGAGCCGCTGATTTCCAAAATCTCCAAAACAAATACAAATCCGGCTTATTCGGTTCCGGCGTCGGATGCGGAAGACGACATTGATTCCGAATCTTTGTTTGAAGGGGGTGAGGTTTCGGATTTTGATTTTGATTTTGAGTCCGGCGAAAATGAAGAGACGGAATTCAATGAATCGGGCGGCGCCATTGTCTATAATGGTCGGCGTTCGCTTTTATCGGAAGAATTGGAAAGAAATCCGGTGACTGTGGTTCAAACGGAAACGAAGACAATCTCAATTCCGCTTCCGGAAAAGGTTTCGTCCAAATCCAAAAAAACGTCGTCTTTGGATTCTTTCGGAAAGCCGGCGGTCCGTGCCGTCAAAAAAGGATCGTTCGATCCGGTTTTGTTTGAACGCCTTAAAGTTCTCCGAAAGAAAATCTCCGGCGACAAAAATCTGCCGCCGTATATTATTTTTGCCGACACGAGTCTCAAACAAATGGCGACCGATTTTCCGACGGACGACGTTTCCTTTTTGAAAATTTCGGGCGTGGCGGAATACAAACTTCACAAGTACGGGCGGCTGTTTATTGAAGAAATTGTCGATTATTTAGGAGAAGATCCGGCGGTGCCCAAACCAAAAACAAAAACAGATGCCGCTGTTTCTCCGACCGAAAACAATCTTGAATCTTTTGACGTTGCGGCGGACGGCGATTCTCCGATTTTGCCGGAATCATTTTCGGATGACGATTTAAACAAAACAATGGGTTTGTTTTCTCAAGGGCTTTCCATTGGAGAAGTTGCTGAAATCCGGGGTCTTCCGGTTTCAAAAGTGACGGCGCACATTGAGGAACTGATCTTATCCGGCCGGATTGATAGTTTTAACTCGTTAATTTCAAATCAAAAGCAAGCGGCGATTGAAAAAACAATCCTGGAATTTCAAATTGAATTTATGAACCGTTTGCAGTCCGCGGCAATTGTTGAAAAATCGGATGTGGTGTGCACAGACGGTGAAATCCGCTTGATAAAAGCATTTTTGATTCAAAAAATGAAGAAAGAATGCGGTGAAAGATGTCCGGAAGACCGCTCTTCTTAATTTGCGTTTTGTTTTATTTTTTATTTTCTATTGTTTTATTTTTTCTTTCCATTTCAACGGTTTGTTTTGCCATCTTTTTCCTCTCTTCCGTTTTCTTAACCTTATTTTCAGAGTTTTCGACGCTGTTTTCTCTTTTTACCGCGTTATTTTTCTCCTCGCTCTCCAGAAGTGTTTTCGCTTCCTCTTTTCCTTTCCCTTCTTTCTTTTCTTCCGGAATTTCTTCTTTCATGTCGATAATGTCGGAATTTTCCGTAATCGGCGCGATTTTTTCTTTAATTTCTTCCGTTAAAACCGGATCTTCTTGGATAAATCCGTAAACGATCGTCGCTTTAATAGAACGAAGCGCGAGGAGGAGAGAGTACAAAAAGAGAAAAACAGCAATGCTGAGAATGATGGCGGTAATATCGCGGGTTTGATGGATGGATGAAGTGACGATGATTGAAAAGATTAAACTGATGATGGTGATCAAACATCCGAGTGCGTTTCTGTAATGCGCCATCACGGTTTCAATATAATATTTTTCTTTCTGCCGGTATTTTTTCTCTTCGTGTTCCGGGAAAAGCGATACGATGATGGTTAAGCTGGCAATGATAATCGCCAGAAGAGCGGCAGTCACTTGCAAAAATGTCAGAAGAATGCTGATTAAGCTGGTCGGTTCGATTTCAACGTTGATGTAAAGTAAAATTCCGGCGACAACGGCCGCCAAAATCAATGCCAGAATTAATTCAAGAATCGTTGCCCGCCACCCGAGTGTTTTCCGGTTGGCTTCGCGAATGACTTTCGTTTTTTTGGATTCGTTTTGACCGAGTTTGTCTAAAAAATTCATTGGATGTCTTCCGATTTTGCTTTTTACTTTTTATTTTTCATTTTGATTTTCCGGTTCAGTTCCGCATTTTATGGCATTTAACAAATATAAATCTATTTGAATAAAAATAAAGTTATTTTCAAAAATAAATTCCCAAAACAGATGGTCGTTAAAAATCCGAAAGAAATCGGAATCAGATACGGAACTCCGGGAGTTACCCATCCGTATTTGTCAATTTTTCCGGCAACGATGGATTTTCTCAAATTCTCAACATAATTTTGTTCTCCTTCCTCTCGAAAATCAATTCCCGAAAAGATCACTTTTTGAGTTACCGGTGGATTTTGACTTGAAAAATCGTACCGTTCTATCAAAAGCGGATATAAATTCAGCCTTTTGTTCCCTTTTTTGTTTGTTTGAGTTTTTATCAAATTCCAAACGTCTGTTTTGTATCCGGTTAAAAAAAGCGGCAACTCTTTTGGTTTTATTTTTTCGTGCCGTTTTTTGAAATCAAGTATATTTTTCAAAAACAAAAAGACCGGCAAGGTCAAAACAAAAACGGTCGAGTTTGAAAGCGTCGCTATCGGAATTGAGTCCAAAAATAAACCATCCGGCTGCGCCGGAAACAGAACGGAAAGACAAATCAAAGCTTTGGCGTCGGCGCCGCCCCAAATTTTCAAATAAAAAAAGGAGGCGGAGATGATTGCCATCAACAATCCGGAAATGAAAATTGCGGCGGCGTATGAAAGTCCGACGGTTTTGGTTTCAAACATCAAAATCGGAAGATTACACAGAAGTAGTTTAACCCATACCGAATCGGAAACGGCTCTCGTTTTCAAGTCTTGGAACGAGGCGGCCGTTAAAAATAAAAAACAAAGAATGATTTTGATTTCAAAGGGTTGATTGAGGTCCGGCAGCGAGATCATTCCCTTCAAAAAAAGAAGAAAGTATTTGTTTGTTTTTAAATAATTTTTTAATCGATAAAATTCCAGTTTTTAATTTTCTAACTCACAATTCATACCATTCGATGTCGTCCGTTTCGCTTTCGCATTGGACGTCCGCGTTTTCTTTCGGCGAAATCCCTGCCGTTCCCATCGCTTTTCGAATAGCGTTTCCGAAATCGTCCAAATAATCCGGGCAGGACAAACTGTTGTAAACGAATTTCTTATTCGGTTGAATGTTTTCTTGAATCGTTTCATCCGACGGCACAATCAAAATATCGATGCCGGTTTCTTCAGCCGCCCGCGTCATCGCTTCCCGGAAATCGCCGATGCAATACGCGATCCGGAATTCGTAATTGTCTTTGGTCCGGTTTAAATAATCGGCCAGCCGTTTTGTTTCGGTTTTTAAAAAATCGCGCTTCACTTTCGCTACGTTGCATTTTCCCATCATGAACGAATAATCCATAAACGGATATTCCATATCCAGTTCCCGTGGCGCGACCCCGCAGGTGCCAAACGTCACAATGTGGACGTCGTCTTGTTCCAGCATTGAAAAAATGACTTTGTCAAACTGCCGGTGGGACGGGCTTTCATGGTACGGTTTTTTCTTGGAACACGGCACAAAAATACAAATTTTCCGAACCGGAATTTCATATTCGGAAACGACCCAGTCGTTTGCGCGGACCATATCCGGATGGTGGATGATGTTTTCCGTGTCCAGCGGTTCGGCTGACCGCTCATTTTCGGGAATAATACGAGACATGATCGGGGATTTACGCGTTCTTTGTATTAATATTCTCAGGGCGGTGGTTTTGCGGGCAGACCATGCGCGCGTTACAGCCGACACATTTCCTTCAAATTTCAATAAAAAACAGGATAATTTTTGTTTTTATTTGAAAAAATCAATGGAATTCAAAAACTCCAACAATCTTAAAAAAAATAAAAAACCGGCAGAAGCTTTCGCCTTTGCCGGCAATTCGTTTTCACATTTTTTTCAATCTGTTTTGTTTTTATTTCTTTTATAGAAATACCAATACGCAACGCTGCCGATTAACACAATCACGACAACGATGACGACAATCCAAAACCAAGACGGAAGGCCCTTATTCTCATCTCCCGTTGTTTGCTCCGAACCGGTTTGGTTTTCTGAATTGCTCGTTCCGACTTGCGATCCGGTTCCGTTGCTGTTTTCGGTTCCGTTCGTTTCATTCGCCGCACTCGTTGCATTTTGTTGTTGTCCGGTTTTTGTTCCGCCCACAACTTTCACACTGCTGCTGCCACCGGAGCCGCCTGTCTGTGTTTTAGCAACCTCCAGGTACGCTGCATCGGATTCAATCGGCGTTGCCGGCTCAATTCCGGGTCCGGTGACTTGAACTTTGTATTTCCAGCCGGTCATATTCAAACGCGCGTCAATGTCCAAGGACGCGTTTGTTTCGCCGGTCAACTCGACAAAACCGTTTGTATCGTTTTTGTCAACAAGCCATTGATAAGACAGACCCGAAATGTCCGCCACCGAAAACGTTACCGGATGTTGTTCCTGAATGGTTTGGTTGACGGGATGAGCGAGAACTGTCAGCCAAACGGCGTCGGATGTTGAAACGGTATTGGTGCCGTTTTTGACCAACACATTGTATTGTCCGTCATCATTTGTTTTGTCGGCGTCGTCGATTATCAATTCAGGTCCGACTTCGTCGGTGATATTGGTGAAAGTTCCGGAGATGTTTTTCTGCCACTGATACGTCCATCCGGTCGGAAGCGTGCCGGTGACTGAAAACGAAGCGTCGTTTCCTTCAAAAGCCGTCGCGTTTTCCGGTTGTGTTATTATTCCCGTTATAATCGTCGAACCGGCCGATGTTTTGTACAAATGCAATCTTCCGTTTTCATCTGTGTATGAGGAAAAGGCACAATTCGGCGTTACTTCCGTGTTTGTCATGTTATAACGCTTGTTTGCGTTTTCAGGACCCAAGTCTATGATGTAAGGTTCAACAACATTTCCGGCGCTGTTTTTTGGCGTTCCTCCGAGAAGCGTTCCCGCTGTTGTGCGAATGCTTCCGCCGTCAATGACGATTGTTGAAGTTCCATCCGTTTCTCCTTCTCCGCCGCCGATTGCGTAATGGCTGCCGGCCGGTGTGACAATGACGGTTCCACCTTTTATTGTAACCTCTCCGGTTCCGCCGCCGCTATTGAAGCCGCCGCCACCCCCACCGATTGCTGCGCCGCCGCTGCTACCGCTGCCGTTGCCGCCCGTTGCTGTTGTAATTGTTACCGAGTCTGATAATGTAACATTTCCGGCTCCACCGTTGCTACCAAAGCCGCCACCACCACCACCGATTACCGCGCCGCCGCCGCCGGCAAGGCTGTCGCCGCCTGTTGCTGTTGCAATTGTTACCGAGTCTGATAATGTAACATTTCCGGCTCCGCCGTCACCGTCACTGCCGCCGGTGCCGCTACCTAAGCCACCGCCGCCGCCACCGATTGCCGTGCCGCCACCGCCACCACCGGCAAAACCGTCACCGCCCGTTGCTGTTGCAATTGTTACCGAGCCTGATAATTTAACATTTCCGGCTCCGCCGGCTCCGCTGCTGCTGCCGCCACCAATTGCCGCACCGCCACCGCCGCCGTCGCCGCCGTCGCCCCCCGTTGCTATTGTAATTGTTACCGAGTCTGATAACGTAACATTTCCGGCTCCTCCGACGCTGTCGGAGCCGCTGCCGCCGCCACCAATTGCCGCGCCGCCGCCGCCACTGTCGCCGCCGTTGCCTCCCGTTGCCGTTGTAATTGTTACCGAATCTGATAACGTAACATTTCCGGCTCCGCCGGCTCCGAAGATGCCACCGCCGCCGCCACCGCCACCGATTGCCGCGCCGCCGCCACTGTTGCCGATGCCGCCTGTTGCTGTTGTAATTGTTACTGAGTCTGATATCGTAACATTTCCGTCTCCACCGGTTTTGAAGACGCCACCGCCGCCGCCACCGATTGCCGCGCCGCCACCGCCGAAGCCGCCGTTATCGCTGCCGCCTGTTGCCGTTGTAATCGTTGCCGAATCTGATAACGTAACATTTCCGGCTCCGCCACTACCGAAGCCACTGCCGCCGCCACCGATTGCCGCGCCGCCACCACCGAGGCCGCCGTCATCGCTGCCGCCTGTTGCCATTGTAATCGTTACCGAATCTGACAACGTAACATTTCCGGCTCCGCCACTACCGAAGCCACTGCCGCCGCCACCGATTGCTGCGCCGCCGCCGCTGTTACCGATGCCGCCTGTTGCTGTTGTAATTGTTACTGAGTCTGATATCGTAACATTTCCGGCTCCGCCGTCACCGTCGCCACCGCCACCACCACCGATTGCTGCGCCGCCGCTGTTACCGATGCCGCCTGTTGCCATTGTAATCGTTACCGAATCTGATGACGTAACATTTCCGGCTCCACCGTCACCGTCGCCGCCGCCACCACCACCGATTGCTGCGCCGCCACCGCTGTCGTCGCTGCCGCCACCGCCTGTTGCCATTGTAATCGTTACCGAATCTGATAACGTAACATTTCCGGCTCCACCGACGCTGTTGGAGCCGCTACCGCCGCCACCGATTGCCGCGCCGCCACCACCGGCAAAGTCACCGTCGCCATCACCGTCGCCACCTGCAGCTGTTATAATTGTTACCGTGTCTGATAACGTAACATTTCCGGCTCCGCCGCGACCAAAGCCGCCGCCACCGCCACCGATTGCTGCGCCGCCGCCACCGATTACAGCGCCGCCGCCTATTACCTCGTCAATCACGACAAAACCGTTGATGACGATTTCTCCGCTTGCCTCTTGGTAATTTCCGCCAATTCCGGCGCCGAACGCGCCGCCGTAAATTTTCAGGTGATTCGTGTCTTTGACAGATTCGTTTGCGGTGATTATCAAAAAGTTACCGGAGATGACGTGAATGCCGGCTGAAGTTCCTCCCCGGATTGTGTTGTTGCCTTCGAGGAAAAGAGTGGTATTGTTGACGCCGTCGATGTCAATGCCTTGTCGGTTGGGTGCAATCGATACGTTTAGATTTAAGTTTTCGATTGTCAAGTTCAAAATCGTTGTGCGGGAATCTGCGACGATGCTGACGTCTAATTCCTTGCTTTCATTGTTGCTTATGATTTTTAAATTATTGATTCCGGCCGGAATTGTTATTGTTCCGATATCGGTCCAATTGTCGGCATCTAATGTCAGGATGAACGGTTCTGTTCCGGAGGATGCCCAAGTTGTCAAGTTTGAATTTGCGTCCGTTACGCTTGTAACGGTTGCCTCGTTTGCCAATGCCGGTGCTGCCGTTAGGATAAAAAGAATCGCCAGGACAGCGGCGAGTAAAAAGATTCGTTTTGAATGTTTTTGAGTCATATTTATCTGTTCCGTTTTAGTTATTCTTATGGAATATATGAATAATTTTCCGATATATTCCATTTTGTTGGTTTATTATTCTATTATATAAAAATAGTAGTCGAACCGATTAATTTTTTTTACACTATTTTATATTATGTTAACCAAATGGATGATTCATGTTACTATATGTCATATTTTTGAAAAAATAAATTGAACAGATGAAATACAAAAATAAGAAACGGTCCGGCTCTCAAATTAAAAAAATGTGTCGTTGTAACGCATGCCGAGCTGGTGGAAAAAATAAATAATAAAAAACAAAAAAGGAAGGAAAGCAAGAAAAAAGGAAGGAAAGCAAGAAAAAAAGAAGGAAAGCAAGAAAAAAAGAAGGAAAGCAAGAAAAAAAAGAAAACAAGAAAAGAAAATAATTGAAAAATTACTTTCTTTTCACAAAAGCGATGTCGCCCAAAGTAGCGCCGCTGCTCTTATGGCTTTGGAACGTTTCGCCGGTTTCTTTAGATTCCATCAACCGAATGTTGAGCGCTTTTTCCAATTTTTGAATGACGGCTTCTTCCGGATGAATTTCTTTTCTTTCGATTTTCTTAATCAAAGGCGCTTTTTCTTTGATTTGAAGCGCCAACTCTTCCTGAGTCAAACCTTTGGCTTCGCGCGCTTTTTTGATGACGGCATCGTAATCTTCAACGATTTCATTATCCAAGCCGGCAAAATAGTTTTTGGCGGTTTTTCCGGCGCCGGCCGGAGTTTTAACATGTTTTGTCGGCGCGGCGGAACTGACGCGGGGCGCAATCGTTTGCTTTTTAACGACAACAACACCGAGTTTCGTACAATCCGGACAAACGTTAAACTCAGCGCCTTCGATTTTGATTGTGGTCGTCTCCCCTCTTATTTTTTTACCGCAAATTTCACATTCTTTTGTTTCCATGGAACTCATCACTGGTTTTTATTTTATTATTGGATTATCTTTAATTTTTTAATTTTATTCATTTCGGTATTTCATATTATATAAATGAATGGAAAGCGGGGAATGAAAAGGTTCATTTCTATTTCAATTTAATGATTTTGATTTCATTAAGATTTCACCGGAATTGTTATTCAAGTCTTTTCACGATTCATTAAATCTATTATTATAGGAGATATTATATATTAATTATTTTATTTATTGAACTGTTTTATTTATTGAATTGTTTTATTTATTGAATTGTTTTATTTATTGAATTATTTTATTTATTGAACTGTTTTATTTATTGAACTGTTTCATTTATTGAAATGTTTTATTTATCGAATTGTTTTATTTATTTGATTTGTTTGGTGAATCTGTTGAATTCAAATGTTAATGAGAAAGGCATATATATTTATCAAATTTATTTGGTGTACTTAAATTAAATTCAGTAATAAACATGAAAAACAGATCAAAAACAGTGACAAAGGAGAGATAAAAATGGCAGATATGGTCAATTCCAGGGATAAACCCATATATTCGGAATCCGGCAAAGCAAAGCCGTTGTCGGAAGATATCTCCGGTCAGGAAATTACCCGTCTTCAAAATGAACTCAAAAAGGCGGAAACTTTGCTGAAAAGAACAAAAACGATTTCAGCGCAGCGACTGGAAGAAGTCAAAATTTTAAAGGAAAATTTTGAGACCGAACGCCAGGTTTTTTTGAGTGAAATTGAAAAGAGTACGGCGTTTTCCCGTGAGGTTCAAGACGATTTCAAAAGGTTGGCCGAAGAAAGAGATGATTTGAAGCGGATGCTGGACCGTTCTCGAAAAGAAATCACGGCAGTCAAAGACATTTTAAGTGAGACACGCAATGATTTGTCAAAAGTGCGCGATGAAATTGTCAAAGCCGCCGAAGACAATACGCTCCTTCGCGAAAAGGTCCAACATTTGGAAACCGAAAAGAAGACGGCGGATTATGAACGTATTCACTTTGAGCGTGAAACCCGACGCCTGCGCGCTGAACTTGACCGCATGAAAACAACGCCGCTTCTCTTGGGAACGGTGGTCAAAATGATTGACAACGAAAACGTTGTTGTTCGAAGTTCCGCCGGCCCGCAGCTTGTGGTCAGCGCCCCTGTTGAAATGACGGAAAAGGAGCTGTCGCCCGGCGCGAATGTGGCGCTTAACCAGCAGACCTTTTCGATTGCAAAGATCCTTCCAATTCTGGAAGAGCCGGAAGTATCGGCTTTGGAACTTATCGAAGCGTCCGATGTGACTTATGAACAAATCGGCGGCTTAGCCGATCAATTGCGTGAAATTCGTGAAGTGGTGGAACTGCCGCTCATCAAACCGGAAATCTTTGAACGCATCGGTATTGAGCCGCCCAAAGGCGCCTTGCTTTACGGACCGCCGGGTACCGGAAAGACGATGATTGCAAAAGCGGTGGCCAACAAAACAAATGCCACGTTCATTCGTGTCGTCGGCTCCGAATTGGTTCAAAAATACATCGGTGACGGCGCCAAAATGGTTCATGAACTTTTCGAGATGGCTCAAAAGAAAGCCCCGTCGATTATTTTTATTGACGAAGTGGATTCCATCGCTTCCAAAAGATTGGATGATACCACCAGCGCCGACCGTGAAATTCACCGGACGCTCATGCAGCTTTTGGCCGAAATGGATGGATTCAGCCGCCGCACCAATGTGAAAATTATTGCCGCCACGAACCGGCTTGACATTTTGGATCCGGCTATTCTCCGTCCCGGCCGTTTTGACCGGATGGTTTACATTCCGCTTCCGGATGAAGCCGGCCGTGAAACGATTCTGAAAATCCACTCCGTAAAGATGAACTTGTCGTCGGAAATCAATTTTAAAGAGTTGGCGAAAATGACGGAAGGCACCAGCGGCGCCGACTTAAAAGCCATTGTCACGGAAGCCGGCATGTTTGCCGTCCGCGAAGAAAAGTTGTCGATTGAGAAAATTGATTTCATCAACGCCAAAGAAAAAGTGATGAGTTCCAAAAAGAAAGAAAATATGCTTCCGGTTCCGGAAAATATGTTCTTGTAAATAAGAAGTTGGAATTGAATCATCGGTTTTGCCGGTGATTCCTTTACTTTTCCTTTTTTTGTTTTTTTGTTTAATTTTTTTTATTTACCTTTTTTGCTTTTATTCTGGCAGCGCCGACGCGCGCGTTATGGCAACACATTTTCTTTTCGCGTCTTCAAAACTCGGGGTCGTGTTTCGTGTCTTTCAAAGCATTTCGTTCAGATGCGCTGATGTATCAAAAAACATATATTATACCATGGGAATATATAGTCTGGAATTAAATTTCTAAAAATCATTAAAAATGAAATAAAAAGTATTAATACCAATAATCTAATATTGTGATAAATTTTAAGTCAATTGTGATGATTTAAAAATAATAAACTCATTTCATTGATTCAATGATTCGAATTTTCAATGACTGATGCCCACTTTGTACCGGCCGAAATCGGTAGAAAATCAGTCCGCAATTTTGAAAAAATAAGAGGTTCACACATGAAATCCATCGTCGAAGAAGCACTCGCCCGTACCGCCAGAGAGGAACGCGACCCCCGCTACCAATCTTATAACAACACCAATCTTGCCGGAGAAGATGTTGATGAAGAACTCCGGGCCTTTTTGGAAGGCTTAAAGACCAACATTAAAGTGATCGGCTGCGGCGGCGGCGGCTCTAACAGTATTCAAAGAATGCTTGAGGAAGGTATTTCCGGCGCTGAACTTTACGCGGTGAACACCGACGCGCAGCACCTTTTAAAAATCGGAACCAACAAAAAAATCCTCATCGGAAAAAAGAAAACACGCGGCCTTGGCGCCGGCAGTTTGCCGCAAGTTGGCGAAGACGCGGCGGTTGAAAGCGTGGACGATATCCGAAGAGCGGTTGACGGCGCCGACATGGTTTTCATCACCACAGGACTTGGCGGCGGTACCGGTACCGGATCCGCACCGGTTGTCGCGGAAGCGGCCCGCGCGGCAGGCGCATTGACGATTGCGGTCGTCACGTTGCCGTTTGCGGTCGAAGGCCGTGTCAGAAGATCCAATGCCGAAGCCGGCCTTGAACGCCTTCGTGACGTTGCCGACACTGTGATCGTGATTCCGAATGACCGTTTGATTGAAATGGTTCCGAAACTTCCGCTCCAAGCGGCTTTTAAGGTTTGCGACGAAGTGCTCATGCGCGCCGTGAAAGGAATTACGGAATCCATCACAGAAGACGGACTCGTAAACGTTGACTTTGCCGATATCCGCACCATTATGCAAAACGGCGGCGTCGCGATGATTGGCCTTGGCGAATCTTCCGGCGAAAACAAAGCGGTCGAATCGATCCAAAAAGCGCTCAGAAGCCCGCTTCTCGATGTTGACATTTCCGACGCGACTTCCGCTCTCGTGAACGTGACCGGCGGTCCGGACATGACCATTGAGGAAGCGCAAACGGTTGTTCAAGAAGTGCACAACAGAATTGACCAAAACGCCCGCCTCATTTGGGGAGCCAGAATCGACCCGAAACTCGAAAACAAGATCAGAACAATGATTATCGTGACCGGCGTCAAATCCTCTCAAATTTACGGACAAGGCAGCGGCACGTCTATCGCCATGAAATATGGCATTGACTTTGTCGAATAAATTCAAAAACCGGAAAAAGGTCTTCTTTTTCCTTTTTTTGTTTTATCTTTTTTTGTTTCTGTTTCTTATTTCTTTTATTAAATTATTACATTTTTTAAATTTGTCTTCTTGGGCAGCTTTTGCTTTTTTCAACTCTTCATGCAAACCTTCCCGCAAAATCAAACGCCTTGCGTTTGTATTTTGCGGATTCCCATAAACAGATGCATTCAAATTGGTAATTTCCGGTGCTGAACTGCTCCAATCATTTACAGTTCTGGATTGCACCTACTGTTTACTTTTTGGATTGCATCTGCTGTTTACTTTTTGGATTGCATCTGCGTTTTTCAGTTCCGGATTGCATCGGCCATTTTGTACCCAATCCTATCGCATCGAAATCCGAGAAAATCAAACGCAAAGCGTTTGATTTTTCGGGTATGTTTGCTTGATTTTCAAAAAAGCGGTCGTCTGCTTGCTTGATTTTCAAAAAAACAGTCGTTTGTTTGCTTGATTTTCAAAAAAACAGTCGTCTGCTTGCTTGATTTTCAAAAAAACAGTCGTTTGTTTGCTTGATTTTCAAAAAATGGTCACGTGATTGACTCAAATCAAAAATGTGTCGCCATAACGCGCGCATGCCTGCCCGCCCGCACCCCGCATCTATCCTTTGTCGCAAAATACGGTAAGGTATATTTAGGAGAAACGTCTTTACACGCGAGTATCTTTTTTGCGTTTTTGCTCGGATACCTGTGAGGCTCGATTTCGTCTCGCGTTTTTCGGCGAATGAAAAGGATTTAATTATATATGATAAAGGCGTAACAGCCTTCATTATGGTGTTTAAAATAATTCGGATGTGAAAAATTGTCGGAAACAGGCAATAAAACAGATAAAATTAAGGAATCGATCAACAACATCGTTCCGACCATTCGTTCTTATTTCAGAATTTTGAAATTGGCAAAAAAACCCTCCCGAGAGGAGTTTCTAACCATCGCGAAGGTGGCCGCTGCCGGCATTTTAGCAATCGGTATTGTGGGCTTTATCTTCTATGTGTTAATGGATGTCTTCCCGCAGATGATTATATGAGTGAGTATGAAGGCAGCGACGACGTCAAAATCTTCATTGTGAAGACGACCGTCAATCAAGAAAAATCAGTGGCGAAATCCATGGCCCTCGTGGCCAAAAAAGAGCATTTGGATGTGCGCGCCATTTTGGCTCCCGAAGAGCTGAAAGGTTACGTTTTTGTTGAAACGCCGCGCTCCGATGTGATTGACAGTTTGATTCAAGCTGTTCCGCATGCCAAATCCATGCTCAAAAGCCATTCCTCAATCGGCGAAATCGAACACTTCCTCAAACCAAAGCCGATCTCCACCGGCATTACGGAAGGTTCCATCATCGAAATCACGTCGGGACCGTTCAAAGGCGAAAAAGCCAAAGTCAAAAGGATCGGTACCGGCCAGCATGACGAAATCACGGTGGAACTGTTTGACGCTGTCGTTCCGATTCCGATTACGATCCGCGGCGATACTGTCCGCGTGCTCAAAAAGGAAGAAGAGTAAGAAAGAGTCCGAAAAATTTGAAAGCAAAAATCCGTATACGTTGCGGATTTTTTGTGTTTTTCATCATTTTTCTAAAATCTGTTTCCGTAAAAGTTTTCCATGAATTCATTTCATGAGAAAAGTTTAAATCAAATAATCCGATTTATTAAGAACCCGAACTCCCGCATTTTTGACATTTGCGGAAATTCTTGATTATAAAATCTATCTTATTTATCTAATATTATCTATAAAAATGGTGATGAAATGGTAAGCACTGTTGAAGCCTTAGTCCCCGGAGGAAAAGCCACACCCGGACCGCCGCTTGGTCCGTCCCTTGGCCCTCTCGGAATCAACATTAAACAAGTGATCGAACAGATTAACGAGAAAACAAAAGATTACAACGGAATGCAAGTTCCGGTCAAAATCATTGTTGCTGACGACAAAAGCGTTCAAATCGAAGTTGGAACTCCGCCGACCGCATCGCTTCTTCTTCAAGAAGCCGGCGTTTTGAAAGGTTCCGGAAAACCGAACGCCGAAAAAGTCGGAAACATCACGGTTCAGCAGGCCGCAAAAATCGCCCGCATGAAGAAAGATACTCTTCTTTCCTACGACTTAAAAGCCGCCATCAAAGAAGTCACCGGAACCGGTGTCTCAGTCGGCGTCACCGTCGAAGGCATGGACGTCCGCGATTTCCAAAAGGCCGTTGATGCCGGAAAGTACGACGACGTTCTCAGCAAAGAAGACTGGTAAATTGATAATTC
Organism: Methanolapillus millepedarum; assembly: GCF_032594115.1. Taxonomy (NCBI): domain Archaea; kingdom Methanobacteriati; phylum Methanobacteriota; class Methanomicrobia; order Methanosarcinales; family Methanosarcinaceae; genus Methanolapillus; species Methanolapillus millepedarum. The sequence continues at coordinate 1,026,520 of NZ_CP131060.1, read as the reverse complement.
AAACAATTATCATTTATCACCAATTATTTATTCCCGCTCATAAAAGCAAACGGTAACCTTTTTGGTTGCCGATTGTTTTTATTATAAATTAACCGTAGAAAGCCAAATCGGCTGCGCTTAAAAATTGTAACGGGCAAAAATAAATTCATAATCAAGGTTTGCTTGATTTTGATTTTTGTTTTTGTTTGTTGTGAAATTGAGAAGACTACGGGGAGGCCTTAAAATGGCAGACGTATCAATTGTAGAAATCGTAAAAGAATTATTAGAGGAGTCGCCTCAACGGAATTTCATGGAGAGCGTCGACCTTGCGATAAATCTCAAAAACATCGATCTGAATCAACCGAAAAACAGAATCGATGAAGAGGTTGTTCTTCCGAATGGTCTTGGAAAAGACTTAAAGATCGGAGTTTTCGCAAAAGGTGACATCGGTCTTCAGGCAAAACAAGCTGGCGCCGCATATGTCTTTGATGACGCGGCCATTGAAATGATGAAAGGGGACAAATCCTATGCCAAAACCATCGCGGAAGAATGTGATTTCTTCATTGCGGAAACGCAATACATGCAGGTGATCGGTAAATCCCTCGGTACCATTCTTGGTCCTCGTGGTAAGATGCCGGTTCCGGTTCTTCCGGGAAAAAGTATCGCTGACATGATTCAAACCAAACAAAGCGCTGTTCGTGTCAGATCCAAAGACAAAATGACATTCCACGTCTCCATCGGTCAAAGAAACATGCCGCCGGAAAAGTTGGCGCAAAACATTGAAACGGTGATTGCGAGAGTCGAGCGTACCTTAGTGAAAGGAAAGCACAACATCCGCTCCGTTTATGTGACCACGACGATGGGAACTTCCAAGAAGGTGGTCTGATGACAGAATCACGTGGTGCGGAAAAGATCCCGCAATGGAAGATGGATGAAGTCAACAACGTCAAAGACTTAATCAAATCTTACAAAATTTTCGGTGTTGTCAGCTTTGAAGGTATCATGGCTGATCAAATTCAGAAAATGAGACGTGATTTAAAGGGAACGGCTGTTCTTAAGGTCTTGCGAAACACGTTAAACACCAAAGCTTTAAGCGAAAGCGGCGATGATGTTTCCGAAATGACGCAATACATCGAAGGTCAGTCTGCTTTAATTTTCACAAATGACAACCCGTTCAAATTATACAAGAATTTATCCAAGACCAAAACCCCGTCACCGATTAAAGCCGGCGCGATTGCACCTGCCGACATCACCGTGACGAAAGGTCCGACCGGTTTTCCGCCGGGTCCTCTCTTGGGCGAATTCCAGTCTGCCGGAATTCCGACTGCGGTCGAAGCCGGAAAGATTGCCATCAAGGAAACGAAAGTTGTCTGTAAGGCCGGCGAAAAAGTATCGCCGAAATTGGCCACCGCGCTTGCAAAACTCGAAATTTATCCGCTTGAAGTCGGATTGAATTTGAGAGCCGTTTTTGAAAACGGAACAATTTATTTGCCGAGCGTTCTTGCCGTTGACGAAGACAAGATCTTTGCCGACATCGTGGCCGCTGTCCAGCAAGCCAACAACTTATCGGTTAACGCCGCTATTCCGACCAAAGACACAATCGTTGCCATTCTCCAAAAGGCACACAGAGAAGCAATCAACGTTGGCGTTGAAGCTGTTATTCTCGAAGAAGATGTTGTCGAATTGCTCATCGGAAAAGCAAACGTTCAAATGGTTTCCGTCGCCAAAATCGTGGCTGCCAAAGATGCAAACGCGGTTGACGACGAATTGAAAAACCTTTAAACGAAAAATGAAAAATTATAAATTAAAATTAAATCAATAAACCAAAAATACAAGGTGAATTCAAATGGAATACATTTACTCAGCACTTTTAATCTACAAAAGCGGAAAAGAAATCACAGAAGAATCAGTCACAGCTGTCCTTAAAGCAGCAGGAAACGATGCTGACGCATCCCGCGTGAAAGCTCTCGTCTCCGCTCTTGAAGGAATCGACATCGAAGAAGCCATCTCCAAAGCCGCCTTCGCAGCCGCCGCCGCACCGGCCGCCGCCGCACCGGCCGCTGCCGCTCCGGCCGCTGCCGCCGCACCGGTTGTGGAAGAAGAAGACCACTCCGAAGAAGAAGGTATGGCCGGCCTCGGCGCTCTCTTCGGTTAATTCGGTTGAATTTTCTGAATTCTGAAATTCTTAAAAAATCAAAGTCCTGTAGGATTTTCCTGCAGGACTTTTTTTTTGGACTTTCCATATTTGTAACTGAACCTGTTGGTATGCGGCGTAGCCGCTATTCGCGAAGCGAATTTTAGTGGTTTTTTCATTTTTTGAAAAATTCCGAAGCGTAGCGGAGGAATTTTTGAAGGCATGGCCGGCCTCGGCGCTCTCTTCGGTTAATTCGGTTGAATTTTCTGAATTCTGAAATTCTTAAAAAATCAAAGTCCTGTAGGATTTTCCTGCAGGACTTTTTTTTTGGACTTTTTTTGGACTTTCCATATTTGTAACTGAACCTGTTGGTATGCGGCGTAGCCGCTATTCGCGAAGCGAATTTTAGTGGTTTTTTCATTTTTTGAAAAATTCCGAAGCGTAGCGGAGGAATTTTTGAAGGCATGGCCGGCCTCGGCGCTCTCTTCGGTTAATTCGGTTGAATTTTCCGAATTCTGAAATTCTTAAAAAATCAAAGTCCTGTAGGATTTTCCTGCAGGACTTTTTTTTGGTTTTTTGGCGCGTCGGCGCGCGCGTTATAGCGACACATTTTTTACAGTTTGTCAAAAACTGACGGTTGGTTTTTGAATTTTGACTCTTTTAACAAACTATTTGAATCATCAAACGCTTTTTTCTGTGTGTCCAAATTCGATCCTGTTTTTATGGCCAAAAATGCTTGGCAAATGAAAATCAAACGCAAACCGACGATTTTATCGCATTCGATTAATTCAGATTGCAATCTACGCTGTGTGTTTTGCGACGAGTGGAAGAAAAAATTATCATCCGACTTAATCTCGGATTCCTCCTCCAAAAAGTCTGATGTTTCTTTGGAAGACATTTTTAAAATCATTGATCTTGCCCGCGATTTCGGAATTTTGTCTTACAACGCCTGGTCAACCGAACCGCTTCTTCGGAAAGATTTACCGGAAATTATGGCGTATGCGAAATCTGCCGGCATGAAGACGTTTATGATCACTAACGGCCTTTTGCTTAAGAAAAGGATGAATGATTTGTCGGATGTCGATTATATTTCAGTTTCAATGGACGGGCCGACGGCAACGCGTGAAATCCGAGGCGCCGATTATGATAAAATTATGGACGGCATCCGGTTTGCCGCAGAAAGCGGACAACTCAACAACCCGCTTTTGATGAATTGCGTTATCAGCTCCAAGAATCTGGATGAAGTGGTTGATTTGCTTCATTCGGCAAAAGACTTGGGCGTCAAGATGGCGGTAGAACCGGTTTATCTTTTTAAGCGAATGAATGAAACGCAATGGGACGATTTGATGATTCAGGACGATCAGCAGGAACAATTCATTAGCGTGATGAATCAACTGATTGATTTGAAGAAAAAAGGCTATCCGATTATTAATTCTAAAACTTATTTGAAAATGGTGCGGGACCAAAAGCCGATTTCCAATTGCAAAGTTAACTTAAGCCTTCTGGCGATTGACCATTCGGCAAACGTGTATAATTGCCGCATTCACAATCAACCGCTTGGAAATATTTTATCCGAATCCGTTTTTGATGAAAACGGCAACATTCAAGTGAATGGAATCACGCAGGTTTGGAACAAAAGCAAAAGCGAGCGGATGAACTTAATTCATGATTGTGCCGGCTGCCAGTTTTTCGGATATTCGGAACTGACGCTCATGAATAATTACAATCTGGAATCATTTTACGGATACGAGTGGCTTTAAAGTTTAAGTTTGTCAGCGGGTTTTAACAATACAGTTGCTTACTTGTTCCGATTTGCAGCTGCTGCCGCCCCACAATACAGTTGCTTCTTTGCTCAGTTTGCAGCATCCGTTTTCCAAAAGCGTATTCCTTCTGTTCATCATTCCTGTTTTTTGCGGTATCCGAGAAATTCGAACGCGAAACGCGTTCGAATTTTCGGGATGGCTTGCATTTTTAAGATCAGATCAGTCGTCAGATTATTTATTCTGAAACAAGCCGGCCACGGTTTTTTAATTTTGTCTCCAAAAATGGTCGCTATAACGCGCGCGCCGCCGCCCGCCGCAAAAAATCAGAGTAGGAATTTTTAAATACCACCGTTTCCGATACATTCCTTATTCTCACACCTGAATATAATTAAAATATAAAAATTGAGGAATTTAAAATGATTCTCCCGCCGACCATGTATGATGCGATTTACGATTATGATGACGCCGAATACGTTATTTTCGGTGTTCCGTTTGATAACACATCCTCTTTTCGAACCGGAAGCCGCTGGGCGCCGGACACCATTCGAAAAATGGCGTTTAATTTCGAAACGTACAATCCGAAATATAACCTCAACATGACCGACATTTTGGTTCACGACGCCGGAAACTCCGAAGTTTCAGTCAATTCCGACGAAACGCTGCAATGGGTCTACGAAGACGTTAAAAAAATCGTGGACGACGGTAAGTTCCCGATTATGCTTGGCGGCGAACACACCATGACGTACGCGCCCGTCAAAGCCTGTTATGAAGCCTGCGAGGACAAAGATGATTTTGCCGTTGTCGTTTTGGATGCCCACTTCGACCTCCGGACTGAATTCCGCGGGCTTAAAAACAATCACGCTTGCGTGTCCCGCCACATCATTGACGACATCACCACGAAGTATGTTTCCATCGGAATCCGAAGCGGTCCGCAGGAAGAATGGGAATACGCACGAGACACCGGATTAAAATTCTTCTCCGCCGACGACGTTTTTGAAATGGGCATTCAAAATGTGATTGATGAAACACTTGAATATTTGGACAGTAAGCACATTTATTTGTCCTTGGACATGGACGCGCTTGATCCCTCTTTTTGCCCGGGACTCGGAACACCGGAACCGTTCGGGATGACCGACCGTGAAGTCCGTGAAGTTTTGCGCCAAATCGCGCCGTATACGGTTGGGTTTGACGTCATGGAAATTGCGCCCGAATACGACAACGGTATGTCGGCCAACATTGCCGCAAAACTCATGCGCGAGTTTATTTTCGCCCGGGAAGCGTCCAAAAACAAGAAGTGTTAAATATCATTTTTCTTTAAAAGTCAAAAATCCGTTAAAAAAACAAAATGCAAACGCATTTTGTTCTTTTAAAATAAATCGGTTTGATTCATTTTCACTTTTTATTTTATTTTTATATTTACTTTAATTTATTCAGCTTTTTCTTTCTTGCTCTTTTTGCCGGCCTTTTCGGTTTTGCCGCTTTTGCACATGCCGCAGCAGCATCCGCCGTCCATGTGGTGTTTCAACAAAGCAAACGCCGCAATACCGGCCATAATTAAAATTGCAAGTTTAAGGATTTTCTTCATTTTATCATTCCTGTGATTTTTTGAAAAACAAAACGTTTATTTTGTTTTCCGGATTTAAACGAATAAAATTAGTCTCGAATTATATATAAATTTAATCATATATTTATACAGCTCTATTCTACGTATAATAAATGAAAAAGAAATCAGTTCTTTTTCATCATTTCAATGATCTTATCCGCCACTTCACTGAGTTTTTTGTCGCCGCCCAAATCATATGTCACATATCCTTCGGAAACGGCTTTTTCGGCAGCGGCAAAAATCTTTTTGGATTGTTCCTTCTCCCCCAAGTAATCCAGCATCCAGGCGCCGGCCAAAATCGTTGCGTAGGGATTTACTTTGTCCATGCCGGCGTATTTCGGAGCCGAGCCGTGCGCCGGTTCAAACATTGCGTAGTCGTCGCCGATGTTGGCGGAATAAATCATGCCGATGCTTCCGACCAACGCCGAGCATTCTTCGCTGATAACATCCATGAACAAATTCGTGGACAAAAGAACGGTTTTGTCAAACACCTGCGGGTTTTTAATCAGCTGCATCGCCACGTTATCAATGTGATATTCCCAAACTTCGATGTCAGGATAATCTTTCGCGACTTCTTCGACAACGGCGAGGAATGTGCCGCACGTCTTTTTCAAGATGTTACTTTTGTGAATCGGGACAACCGCTTTGTAACCGCGGCGGCGGGCTTCTTCAAAAGCGTAAACGGCAATTTTTCGAGACGCGCTTTTGGTAATTTTTCGGATGGCGATGACCATGTCGTCGGAGAGCTCAATTTCTTCGCCGATGTAAAGCCCTTCCGTTCCTTCCCGGACGCAAACATGTTCGACTTTTCCGAGGGGTCCCACGGCACCTTCGACGGATTTGATCGGACGGACGTTCGCATAAAGGTTAAACGCTTTTCGGATGGACACGGCAACGCTTCTTGGGGAGCCGATTCCGCCCGGCGTTGTGGTCGGACCTTTAAAACAGGCGTCCGCCGATTTTAAAATATCCCACGTCTCGGGCGGCACCAATGAGTTTCCGCCGTTTGCTTTCCACCACGTTTCGCCGGCGTCGCACATTTTAAATTCGACTTTTGTTCCGGCCGCTTTTAACACTTTCATCATGGCGTCCACAAGTTCGGGTCCGACGCCGTCTCCACGGATGACGGCAACAGTTTTTGTCATTTTTTCACCTTTATTATAGTTGATTTTACGATATTTACTGGTTTACTGATTTACGGTTTATTATTCGTTTTTTATTGAAACGGATGGATGGAAAAAACCTTATTCATTAATAAATTCATTGTTTGAGCGGTAAATTGTCCGGTTCGGTCCCATCGGCGTTTTGTGAAACACGTCATTTATGTTCATTTTCATAGAAACGGTTAAATGCTTATGTGACATTCTGTGCATTCCTTCATTTTATCAGCTGATTTTCATTTCAAAATCCGGTATCTTTCAAATTTTTAATTTTCATCTTAGAAGTGATTTCACATGCAATTTTGTCCGAAATGTAAGAGTATGATGTTTCCCGTCAACGGAGAATACAAGTGTAAAAAGTGCGGCTGCACGTCCGAAATGGATCAATGTTCCAACACATCTTTTAAATCCGAAATCAAAGAACGTGAAGTTGTTGTTTTGGAAGGCGACATTCAAGAAGGTTTGCCGACAACGGATGTGATGTGCCCGGAATGTAAAAACCGGACAGCTTACTGGTGGCTGCGCCAGCTCAGGTCCGCTGACGAATCTGAAACCCGGTTTTTCAAGTGTACCAAATGCGCTTACACCTGGCGTGAATACGATTAATCTTGTTTGCTAAGCTTGGTTTACATAATTTTGGAGGAATTCAAATGGAAGAAAAATATTGTCAAAGCTGCGGCATGCCGATGGGAAAGACGGATGAATTGTACGGAACCGAAAAAAGCGGCAGCAAAAGCAAAGATTACTGCCTGTATTGCTACGAAAGCGGTCAGTTTACCGCAAACGTTTCCATGGATGAAATGATTGAAATTTGCGTTCCGCACATGGCAAACGCCGATTCGGGAATGACGGCAGAAGAAGCCCGAAAAATGATGCAGCAGTTCTTCCCCATGTTGAAACGTTGGCAATAATGCTCATTAACTTCTTTTTTTATTTACTTTATTTATCTTTATTTTTGCCGGCACGGCGACGCGCGCGTTATGGCATTCGGTTTTGAAGGGTTTTTCAAAGAAAGCGGGATCATTTAAGAGAATCGAATAAAATAAATCCGTATTTTTCGTTTTTCATATCCTTTTTAAACCTTTTCATTTGTTTGGAATATTAAATATTATATATTTGGACCCTTTTATACCATTAGAATTTTCACGAAAACGATTTTATTTTAGGTTGTTCTTTCATATCTATCTTTTATTTTACATGAAAAGAGTGATTCATATGTTCAAAGCTTCTATTGATATTGATCTCCTTCGGGATTCGATTGCCGCGCTTTCTGTCATCGTTGACGAAGTTCGCTTAAAAATCACACCGGCCGGCCTCTCCGTTAAAGCGGTCGATGCGGCCAATGTTGCCATGGTTATTTTTGATTTAAAAGCCTCCGCTTTTGACAGTTTCAGTGCTGACGATACCGAAATCGGTCTTGATTTGGTCAAACTCAACGACATTTTGGGTATCGTGGAAAAGAAAACGCTCGTCGATATGGAGCTTGAACCGACCGCTCAAAAACTTCATCTCAACTTCGGCGGTCTTTCTTACACGTTATCGCTTCTTGACCCGTCCACCATCCGTTCCGAACCCCGCGTTCCGCAGCTGGACCTTCCGGCCCGCGTCGTTTTAAACGGACAAGATCTCAAACGCGCCGTGAAAGCTGCCGAAAAAATCAGTGACCACATGACGCTCGGCGTTTCCGGAAACATCTTTTTCATGGAAGCGAAAGGCGACACCGACCAAGTGCGCCTTGAAATGGATTCTAACCAATTGATTGACCTCAAATCGGGCGAAGCCAACTCTTTATTCTCGTTAGACTATTTGTTGGACATCATCAAACCCGCCGGAAAAGCCAACGAAGTATCGCTTTCCATTGGATGCGATTTCCCGATTTTGATTCAATTTGATATTGCGCCGGCTGTCTGCCATGTGATGTTCTTACTTGCGCCGAGAATTGAATCCGATTAAATGGTCAATCCGATAATTAAAAAGATGAAGTGTAAAGAAAAATAAAGAATAGAAGTTGTTTTTCTTCTTCTCTTTTTCCTTTTTTTAAAAAAGTATTTTTTATTGATTTCTTTGATCTGCAGAAATGTGCGGCCCGTCTGTCTGTTTATTTGAAAATTCCCAATTGAACCAGATATGAATTAACGTCCGAGAAATAGTAAATCACGGAAACGGAAATGACCGTCGCTATAAAGGTGAGTACCATAAAGGCGGAAACAGAAAAAGACCATCGGTAGAATTTAATCACGTAATATTTTTCTTTGTAAACGCGTCCGGTTGCCCGCTCTACATATGTTCCGATGATGGTTGAAACAATCGTACTGATGAAAAACGTGCTGATCAAACCGCCGGCAAGCGCGTAAATGGAACGGAATCCGGAAAAATAATAGGCCAGGTATTGCAAAACAGCCATTCCAATAATGAATAAGGCGACTTTGATTTGCATGGATTTATAAGGTTTCACAAAAGCAGTAAAGGTTTTTTTGTATAAATATTCAACCAAATTTTATTTGTCATTTTCTTTTGTTTCTCTTATATTTCATCGGTTAAATATTTGATAAAATTTCACGATCAATTGTTATATTTTTGAATGACGTTTTCAAAAAACCGAATCTATTTTCCTTCCTTTTTTGGCAAAATTGAAAAATTTCAAGAAAAATCAATCCAATTTGTTTTTTATACCATTCATTTTTCTTTTTCATTTTCCTTGCTTTTTGTGTTTTTTAAAAATAGATCATTTCTTTTGGTTTTCAGTAATTTTTCCGTCTCTTGATTTACATTTGGAATTGAATATCTTGTTTGGCACGAAATAACGGGGTCAATTATAATCTTGTAACATTTTCTGAAACTTATTGATGGATGATTTATTTTTCTCGAAGACGAAAGTAAAAAACGGTTATGCTATATATTTTTCATACCTTATGACTGCCCGTACAAGTATTTTCTTGGAAGTTTTTTATTGTACAAGGGGGGGTGCAAAGTTGTTTTTGCATCTAAAAAACCGCTCCATTTCGTTCAAATGAATAATCCTGATAATTGCTCAATATTATTCAATTCATGAATCTAATATATTGAATTCAATTATGTGGAAAAACGGGAATTATTCATCCAAAAACTACAATATTTACGGAGGTAAATAAATGGACAAACAACAAGTTTTAAAAGAATTGTCAGACGCCATGGTCACCTGTAAAAAAGACAACATCATGGCCGCAGTCGACAAAGCAAAAGCAGCCGGCATGCCGAGTGAAGAAATTATTGACGGTCTTGCCGCCGGTATGACCGCTGTCGGTGACCAATTTGAACGCGGAAAATTATTCCTTCCGCACGTGATGATGGCCGCAACCGCTATGCAAGCCGCTGTTGACTCTCTCAACCTTGGCAGTAAAGGCGGCGCTGTCGCTGTCAAGAAAGTTATCATCAACGGAACGGTCGAAGGAGACGTTCACGACATCGGAAAATCCATCGTGTCCACCATGCTCCAATCCTCCGGCTTTGAAGTCCACGACCTCGGCCGCGACGTCCCGATCCAAAAATTCATTGACGCTGTTAAAGAATACAACGCAGACATGGTCGGCTTGTCCGCTCTGATGACCACCACTTTAAACGGTCAGAAAGATGTTATTGAACTCCTCAAGGCCAACGGCCTCAGAGACAAAGTGAAAGTCATGGTCGGCGGCGCGCCCGCAACCACAGCCTGGGCCAAAAAAATCGGTGCCGACTGCTATGCGGAAAACGCCAGCGAAGCCGTTGTCCAAGCAAAAAAACTCTTACTCTAAGGTGATTTCAAATGGCAACAGAATATGCATTAAGAATGGGTGACGGCAGCAGAGTCTTCATGACCAAAGACAAAATCAAAGAAGACATCCTCGCCGGTGCCGGAAATGCGGTTGATTACGGAGGCGTTCCGGACCTTTCCGCCAACGAAGTTGAAAAATTAATTGAAATTATTACCATGCCGGGAAAAGCCGTCAGTGTTGAATACGGTATGGAAGTTCCGGTGACACACGACATCGGTACCATCCGCCTCGACGGTGACCAGGGCAACAGCGGTGTCGGTATTCCGTCCAGCCGCTTGGTTGGTATCTTGACCCACGAACGCGCCTTTGGTGCCGACACGATGGAACTCGGACACATCGACTACAGTTACAAGCCGGTGAAGCCGATTGTTTCCCAAGAATGCCAAACCATGGAAATGTGCCAGGCCAACACCACCATTCCGCTCTTCTACGGCGCTATGCCGAACATGGGTCTTTACTACACCCCGGACGGACCGTTCGAAAACCCGGGAGACTTAATGAAAGCTTTCAAAATCGAAGAAGCCTTCGCCTCCATCGAACACTCCGCAGAACACCTTTCCCGCGACATTGTCTGGATTATGCAAAAACTCTGGGCCAGCGGTGCAGACGGTGTCAACTTGGACACCACCGCAGCAGCCGGCGACGGCGACGCTTTCGGTACCCTCAACGCGGTTAAAGCTCTTCGCCAGCAATTCCCGGACATGTACATCGAAGTCGGAATGGCCGGAGAAAGCATCATCGGTATGCACGGCATGCTTGAATTCGAAGGACACGTCCTTGCCGGCCTTTGGCCCCAGCAACAGGCGCCGATCGTCGAAAAAGCAGGCGCCAGCGTCTTTGGTCCTGTCGTGAACACCAACACCAGCAGAACCTTCCCGTGGAACCTCGCCCGCTCCGTGACCTTCATCAAAGAAGCCGCCAAGGTTTCCAAGATTCCGGTCCACGTCGACATGGGTATGGGTGTCGGCGGTATCCCGATGCTTGAAACCCCGCCGATTGACGCGGTCACCCGCGCCAGCAAAGCAATGGTCGAAATGGCCGGCGTTGACGGTATATAGATCGGTGTCGGTGACCCGCTCGGTATGCCGATTGCCCACATCATGGCCTCCGGTATGACCGGTATCCGCGCCGGCGGCGACCTGGTTGCCCGTATGGAATTCTCCAAGAAGATGAAAATCAAACAAGCCAAGGAATACGTCGCCAAGAAAGTCGGCGTCGACCCGTACGACTTGTCTGACGAATACGCCATGAGAGAAGTTCGTGAAGAACTCGGTATCGGTGTCGTTACCTCCATGCCGGGAACCCCGAAAGGAACCGCAGCCAAGATGAACATCGAGAAAGTTCTCGACATCAAGATCAACAGCTGCAACTTCTTCAGAAACCAACTCAAGAAGTAATTTGAAAAGCAATTCGAAAACTCGTTTTCGAACTCCTTAAAAATCATGTTTGGCAGCCGTTTGAATTTTTCCAAACGGCTCCGAATTTGACCGCCGTTTAATGTTTTGTTCTTTCTTTCATTAATCGGTAAAAAACGGATATATCTCCTTAAAAAATGGTTCCTGAATTTGTTTTGTGATTGACGGCAGACGTCTGATTTTTCAGCAATGCGGTCGCGGTGAAAGTTTTGCCCCAATGAATTCATGAACACGCCAAAAACGATTTTCAATTCCATAAACATATTTAATTTTATAAATTAAAGAGGTTTTAAACGATGTCAAAATGCAACGCATTCGCTGCAACCAAAGCACTCAATGGTGTCGAGTTTGAACTCTTCACCCCGGATGAATTAAAAGCCATTCATGAAGCGACAATGGACGTTTTGAGCGACCCGGGTATCCAGGTATCCAACGCTGACGCAAGAAACGCCTTCAAAGAAGCCGGCTGTCTTGTTGACGAAGCAACAAAAATCGTCAGAATCCCGGAATTCGTTGTCCGAAGAGCACTCCAAACCGCACCGTCCCGGTTCACTCTCTGGGCCAGAAACAAGAAATACAACACTGTCCAGGAATGCGGCGGTAAAGTCCACTGGACCTGTTTCGGTACCGGCGTTAAAATGTGCAACTATGTCGCTCCGGGAAAATACGAAACCGTTGACTCTGTTGAGCAAGACATTGCCAACATCGCCAAGCTTTGCGACTGGGCCGAAAACATCGACTACTTCTCCTTGCCGGTTTCTGCGAGAGACTGGGCCGGAAAAGGCGCGCAAGACGTTCACGAAGTCTTCACCCCGCTCACATCCACCGAGAAACACTACCATGACATTGACCCGGTCGGCGAAAACGTCGAAGAATACTGGGAAATTATTAAAGCTTACTACGGCGGCAACGAAGAAGAAGCCCGCAAAAAGCCGATCATGTCTATGTTGGTTTGTCCGACCAGCCCGCTTGAACTCAGCAACAACGCCTGTCAAGTCATTATGAAAGGTGCCCGCTACAATATGCCGGTCAACGTTCTCAGTATGGCCATGTCCGGCGGATCCGCGCCGGTTTACCTCGCGGGAACCCTTGTAACCCACAACGCCGAAGTTCTTTCCGGAATTGTTTTGGCCCAAATCGCCAACCCGGGCGCACCTGTTTTCTACGGCAGTTCCACCACCACGTTTGACTTGAAGAAAGGAACCGCACCGGTCGGCTCTCCTGAACTCGGTTTGATCAGTGCCGGCGTGTCCAAACTCGCCAAATTCTACGGCCTTCCCGCCTTCGTCGCCGGAGCATAGACCGACACCAAAATTCCGGACCAACAGGCCGGCCACGAGAAAACCATCACCACGCTCTTTGCGGCCCTCGCCGGTGCCAACAGCATCTACGGTGCCGGTATGCTTGAACTCGGTATGACTTTCTCCATGGAACAGCTCATCATTGACAACGACATCATCCAAATGGTCAAGAAAGCCTTGGAAGGCATTCCGGTTTCCGAAGAAACGCTTGGTGTCGACCAAATCAAGAAAGTCGGTATCGGTAACAACTTCTTGGCGCTTAAAAAGACCCGGGAACTTGTGGACCTCCCGTCTTCCCCGAAACTCATCGACAGAATGATGTTCGGTGACTGGGCGACCGCCGGCTCCAAAGACATTGCTACCCGCGCGCACGATGTTTATGTTGATGTCATGAAGAACCACGAAGTTCCGGCTGTTGACAAAGACATTTACGCGGCGATGAAAGCAATTGTCGACAAAGCAGACAAAGCATTCAAGATCTGATTCTGATTTTTCAGATCTTTATTTTTAATTTTAAAATTGAGTCCGCTTAATTTTATTTTTAAAAAGGATTTGAAATCTCAAAATCGACGACGGATTATATTCTCTAAATTTATCTATTATCTCAGAGGTTTTAAATATGGCAAACAAAGATGAAATTATTGCAAAAGCAAGAGAATCCATTATGGAATTCGACAGTGAAATGGCAGAAGAAGCAGCAGAAGAAGCAATCAAAGCCGGTATCAACCCGACTGAAATGATTGAAAACGGCTACACCGCCGCCATGAACGATGTCGGAAAGCAATTTGAACAAGGAAAACTTTTCCTCCCCCACGTGTTGGCCGCTTCCGAAGCCATGAACGCCGGCATTAAAGTGTTAAAACCGGCCATGGAGAAAGCCAAGGCTCAAACCAAGAGCCACGGAAAAGTCGTTATCGGTACCATCGAAGGCGACATCCACTCCATCGGTAAAGACATCGTTGCGTCCATGCTCGGTATTGCCGGTTTTGACGTGATCGACCTTGGCCGTGACGTCCCGATCGCCCAATTCGTGGCCAGCGTGAAAGAACACAAGCCGGTCGTTGTCGCATCTTCTGCTCTCATGACCACCACCATGGTCAACCAAATCCAAATTGAAGAGCAACTCAAAGAAGCGGGCCTTCGCAGCAATGTGAAAACCATGATTGGCGGTGCTCCGTGCACACAAGACTGGGCAAACAAAATCGGTGCCAACATCTACGGTGAAAGCGCCTCCGACGCGGTTTCAAAAGTGAAAGCCGCCGCCGGTATTTAAGCCAAGTCTATTTTTTACCTTCCGTCGGTAAAGGAAGCATTTGCTTCCTTTGCCGTTTTCTCCAACTTTTTTTATTGTTGCCGCTGCCATTTTAGTTATTGATGTTGTTCTTTTTTCTATCGTCTCCTTATCTGTTTATTTATTCATTGAATTGTAATTTCTGAAATCAGGGGATTTTTATGTCGTATTGTTTAGGAATTGATACCGGTGGAACTTATACGGACGCCGTTATTGTTGATACGGAAAATCAGATTGTTTTGGTGTCTCAAAAATCATTGACGACGTACCCGAATCCGATCGGCGGCATTTCAAAGGTTTTGGATTCTTTGCCGCCGGCTCTCTTGAATCAAGTGTCATCCATTGCCGTTTCAACAACACTTTCAACAAATACTGTTCTTGAAAACACAGGTGACTCTGCCGCTTTAATTTTGATCGGCGATGAAAAGTATTTAAAACCGGACGATTCGGTTTTTCCCTCTCAAATTAAAAATTATATTGTTGCCGGGGGCGGTCATGATGGAAACGGCGACCCGTTGGCTCCGCTTGATATTGCCGCCATTGAACAATTTGTTCTTTCCGTCAAAGATAAGGTTTCAGCCTTTGCGGTTTCCTCTTATTTCAGTGTCCGAAATCCCGCGCATGAACTGGCGGCCAAAGAACTCATTTCAAAGTTGACGCTTACAGATGGTTTTTCACATCCGGTGGTTTGCGGGCATGAATTGGCGCAATCGCTTGGAGCGTATGAGCGTGGAGTGACCGCCTATTTGAACGCGATGTTGCTTCCGGTGACGCGCCGGTTTGCGGAAGCGGTTCTTTCTGAAATGAAACGGCGAAATATTTCGGCGGATGTTAAAATTTTGAAATGCAACGGGTCTGTTGTCAGCATTACGGAAGCCATGGAAAAGCCGGTTGAGTCCATCTTTTCAGGTCCGACGGCCAGTCTCCTCGGCGCTTCGTTTTTATCAAAGCGTGACACATGCCTCATGATTGACGTCGGCGGTACCAGCACGGATATTTCCATGATGGAGGAAGGTTTTCCCGACATTTCAGAATCCGGGGCAACCGTGGGCGGCTGGAAAACAAAGGTGCGGGCCGTTCGGATGGAAACGTCGGCGCTTGGCGGCGACAGCCAGGTTTGGCTTCACTCTCCTTCTGTTTCCGATTTCAGTTTGGAAAAAATAAAATTGGGTCCCCGCCGGATTATTCCGCTTTGCCGCGCGGCGGTTCTGTTTCCGGAAATTCTGCCCATTCTTTCCGATCGCGTTTTCGTTGATAAATTCCGGCTCAATGAATATGTTCAGCCGATTCGCTTTTTCATTCGAAGCGGCGCTGACGTTTCGCTCACGCCCGATGAAAAAAAGGTTTATGACAAAATCGGTGACCGCCCGACGTCGCTTCATGATATTTTATGGGGCATGACTTATTTGCCGCTTGAAATCTTGTCATCGCTGGTTCAAAAGAAAGCGGTTTATATGATCGGTTTTACGCCGACGGACGTTTTGCACGTTCTGGGCGATTACACGGAATTTAATGCGGAGGCGTCCGCCATCGGCGCCAATGTTTTATCATCCTTTTTGAACATGGACCCGATTGAGTTTTGCTGCCACGTCAAAAAGCTGTTTGCCCGAAAAATGGCGCTTGAAATTGTTTATTTCCTCACGGAAAAAGGACTCTCGGAACAGACTGTTTCAGATTGGTCTTCGTCCGGTTTGCCGCCGTCGGATTCCCGTGATTTTATCCGATCGTTTTTGTCTTTCAAAAAACCGTATGCGAAATTTCAAATCAATATTCCGGTTGTTATGATTGGCGGCCCCGTCAAGGCGTTTGTTTCGGAACTTTCCGAACTCATCAACGCCGAAATTTTGACGCCGGATTTTTTTGATGTCGGAAACGCGGTCGGATCGTTGGTTGGCAAAGTTTCAAAACGGGTCGAGTTATCCGTTCGAACGGTTCAAACGGAATCTAAATACGATTTGAGAAGCAAAGGCGTTTTGGTTCATTATCCGGGAGGACGCCGCGCGTTTGATCTTCGGGACGACGCCGTCGCGTTTGCGAAAGCGACCGGCCGGGCTTTGATTGAAGAGTACATGCGGTCGGAAAACATTCCGCTTGAACGGGTCGAGTTTAAGTCTCGGGAAGAAGATGTTTTCATCAGCAAGGGGTCGGTTCCGGTTCAGACGACATTTATTTTTGAAGGATACGCGAAGAATTCGTTGTAAATCTTATGAATTTTAGATGCGGATTCATATTTCATTGAACGCCTCTTCATTTTTATTTTTTCTGGTTGCGGCAGCCGCCGCGCGCGTTGTGCAACACATTTCTTTGGTATTCAGAAAATGCAGGGATTGTTTTTTGAATCATTTTCCATTAGTTTTTCTTTTTTCATCGCTATCTTTTTAATTTTGATTTCCCTCTTCTTTTCAAATGGCAAAGAAAGAACTTTTCAGAAACGATTATTTTTTTTCCGATAAAGGAGAAATGGTCTGTTTAACGGAGGCGGCGCCCGGCAAGTACGGAACCTATCCGAAGGACCGCCCGATTCGGGAATATATTGAAAAGGGCGTGGTTGTCATTAATAAGCCGTCCGGTCCGACCAGCCACGAAGTGGCGGCGTTTGTGCGCGACATCTTAGAGGCCAATGTTGCCGGCCATTCCGGGTCCTTGGATCCGGTCGTGACCGGAACGCAACCGGTGATGATCGGGAAGGCAACGCGGGCAGTTGCTGCGCTTCGTTTGTCCGGAAAAGAATACATTTGCCTCATGAAACTTCACCGCGGTGTTCCGAAGAAAAGAATTGAATCGGTGCTTTCCGAATTTGTCGGCGGGGTTTATCAAATGCCGCCTGTCCGCTCGGCGGTCAAGCGTGCCGTCCGCGTCCGGCAAATCTATTATATTGAGCCGCTTGAAATCACGGATACGCTCGTTCTCATGAAAGTCGGCTGCGAAGCGGGAACTTATATCCGAAAGTTATGTCACGATATCGGAATGGCTCTTGGCGTCGGCGCGCACATGCAGGAATTGATTCGTTCTAAAGCCGGCCCGTTTACGGATTCGGAATGGGTGTCACTTTGGGAACTCAAAGATGCGTATTTCGACTGGAAAGAATCCGGTGACGAATCGGAGCTTCGGCGCGTGATTTTGCCGATGGAGTCCGCCTTTTCACATCTTCCGAAAATCGTTGTCCGAGACACGGCGGTTGACGCGCTTTGTTCGGGGGCGTTTTTGGCGCGCGCGGGAATTGTCAGTTACGAGACAAGCCTTCAAAAAGGAGAAATGGCTGCTGTTTTCTCTCAAAAAGGAGAAATTATATCGCTTTCCGTCGCACTCATGTCGCCGGATGAAATTCAAAATTCGAAAAACGGGTTTGTCGCAAAGCCGAAAGCGGTTTTAATGGAAAAAGGAACCTATCCATCCTGCTGGAAACACAAAAATCCGGCAGACGAATCATAATTTTATGTTCAGATGTTATTGTAATTCAGATGTATTATGTCGGTATGTTTTCATTTTTTATTCTTTTATATCTTATTTTTATTCAAAATGATCAAAAAACAGCTTGCTTAAAACAAAGAATCGCTTTCTTGAGAATAAAGAATATATACAATAAATCTATTTTATAACTCCTGCTTCGTGCCGAGGTAGTCTAGTGGTAGGGCGCAAGCCTGGAAAGCTTGTGGGGCGTAGCCCCTCGGGAGTTCAAGTCTCCCTCTCGGCGTTTTATTTATTTTCTTTTATTTATTTTTCAGTTTTTATGACTTTTCTCCATTCTTGATTTCTCATTTGAAATGGTTTAATTTGAATAAAATGAATGCAATTTTGCTTTCAAGTATTTATTCCATTATTTAATCCATTATTTAATCCATTTTTTCACTACAATCTTTTTACGAATTTACCACCTTTACGAATTTACCACCTTTACGAATTTACCACTTTACGAATTTACGACATTTATGAATTTACGACATTTATGAATTTACCACATTTTTTATAATTTTATACTTTAAAATATTATTTCAATATTTTTATCATGTGATATTAATATCTTATTGAAACTTACTTCTAATAATATGATTTCTTTCATATTTTGTTTTTTAAAAATTTAATGTAAAATCATGTCTTTATTATCTGTTTTTTAAAAAATAAAAATTATTTATTAATTTATATAATTATTATTTTATTCATATTTGATTCTTTATTCTCTCTTTCTTCCGCATAATTTATATTTTTAATACCATGTTAATGGTTAGCATGTACCATGTCACGGCATGCGTAAATTCTCATCAGAAACTATATATGCTAGATTTGTCATTTAATTATTATGAATGATATAGATCTGTCCCGACTTCAAAACTCTGTCATTCATTATATGATTCATAAGGGTTCGTTAGACCGCATTGACGATGCTGACGCCCTTACAATCTGTATGATGAAGGACATGTCCAGAAGTTATGCGGCATAAGTTTAGAGTCTTTCAATAACCCCCGGCTTGCCCGAAGCCGAAAAGTTTCAACTTTTTCGGCTTGTATAGTGTTTTTTGTTTATTTTTCCAAAGAGTTTTCGGGCTTTTTGAAAAACATTTCTTAAAACATTTTGCGGCTTTTGCTTTTATTTCTCTATTATTCTGTTATCATTTGTTATTACCCTGTCAAAAACTCGACGGGATTTTATTTTTATTTGGGTTGGTTTAACCTTTTTTGCTCATTCTTATTTTGAACCCATTTTGATTTTTGCCGTTGTTCTTGCATTATATTTATATAAAATAAAATATATTATTTGAACAGATGTAATAAAACGCTGTGGGGTGTAAGCATAAGTCCGGTTCTTTCCGACCTTCATAACCAAGTCATTTCCTTCTTATCTCAAAAACACCGTCAAAATCCGGATTTTTGGCATAAAACCATCAGCTTTGCCGCCGAATCATTCTTTTATTTTCTTGTGATTCCTTTTATTCTTCTGTTTGTCGGAAGCCGTATTTTTACGGAGCCGGTTTTTGTCCTTTCAACAAACCAATTCCGATTTATGATGATTTTTTCTGTTTTGGCTGTGTTTTACGGTTTGTTTTTGGTGGCTTTTGCTGTCCGTGAACTTTGGATCTACGGTTACGGGTCGCCGGCTGTGCACGCTCCGCCGCAAAAATTGGTCACAACCGGACCTTATGCTTTGTTCAGAAATCCTTTGGTTATCGGCAATTTAATTTACTACGCCGGAATTATTTTTTTGGTTTCCGGCTCTCTTGAAATTTGCCTGTTGTCATTTGTTGCCACGGCTATTCCGGCTTACTTTTACCACAAATATATTGAAGAACCGGAGCTTGAGAAGACGTTTGGGGATGAGTATGCCGATTACAAAAGGGACGTTCCCGGCTTGATTCCGTTTGTTGAAAGAAAGCCGATTCAAAACTTAAAGCAGTATTTTTTCCGAAAATAAGTCTGATCCGGCTTTTCGAAAAAAGTAATTCTGTCAAGAAAAATTCCTGTTTTTTTCAGACCTGAAAAGGTTATATAAGATGAATACCTTGGGTTTCGAGCATTTATTGAAGCCTTTTATTTTTTAACGGGCTGCTCAACCTGTTTGTCGTTATTTGCAGGGTTGGGCTACAAGATGCGTTTTTCCATGGAGGAAAACATATGGCTAAGAAAGCAGAAGATCCTAATAAGATTCAAGATAAGAATCTTGATAAAAAGAATAACCGTCCTCCGGTTGAAGAAGAAAAATCGGAAGAAGACGAGATCAGGCATCTTGTTCGTGTGATGAATACTGACTTGAAAGGCACGCAACAAGTTCAATACGCGTTAACCGGTATTGACGGCATCGGCCTTCGAATCTCCAAAATTATCGCCAAAGATGCGGGAATTGAACCCACCGCGGTTATCGGCTACCTTTCCGAAGAGGAAGTTGCTAAAATCGATGCGGCCATCCAAGGCGTTGAAAAATCCGCTCCCACCTGGATGTTAAACCGCCAAAAGGATTTGACAACCGGCGAAAACAAACACCTTCTCGGCATTGATATCGATTTGACCTTTAAGGAAGATATCAACACACTTAAAAAAGTGCGCGCTTACAGAGGTCTCCGACACGAAAGAGGACTCAAAGTCAGAGGACAGAGAACAAAATCCACAGGCAGACGCGGTTCGACTGTTGGTGTCAGAAAGAAGAAGTGAGCGTGAGTTAAATGGTATATCCGGGTAAGAAACACAAGACTTATGATACTCCGAACCACCCCTGGCAGGAAGCCAGAATGGCCGGAGAAGTTGAATTGATTAAAGCATACGGCCTCCGTAACAAAAGAGAAGTTTGGAAGGCAGAAAGTCTGCTCAGAAAATACAGATCCGACGCCATGGGCCTCTTGGCTTTGCTTGCGGCCTCTGAAGGCGAATTTAAAGGTCCGGCCAAAACCGAAGCCGACCAAATCCTCGGAAGACTCATCCGGTACGGGATCTTAAAACCCGACTCCGAAATCGATGATATCTTGGGCTTAAAGGCGGAAAACATTCTTGAACGCCGGCTCCAAACCCAAGTTTTAAGACTCGGTCTCGCCAGAACCGTTCTTCAGTCCCGCCAGTTTATCACACACGGGCACATTGCCATCAACGGCAGAAGAGCAACCGTTCCGAGCATGCTGATTTCCAAAGAAGATGAAATGAATATCACTTACTATGGCGAATCCCCGCTCACGGCGGAATCCCACCCCGAAAGACCGGTTCAGATTGCCTCCTCCATCGCAGACGGCGTGACCCTCAGAACGGCTGCCGAAAACAACCGGAAAGCCCGGACACAGGGCGACGGAAAGAAAGGTGGCGACCGGAGAAGAGGCGGTCCGGGCGGACGGCCTCCCCGCGGTAACGCTCCGGGCGGTGCCCCGCGCGGCAATGCTCCGGGCGGAGCCGGTGCGGGTAGTGCCCCGCGCGGTCCGGCAAAGGGCGGCGCTCCTAAAAGCGGTTCAAGCGGCAACAGGAGGAACTAATTATGTCTGAAATTAAATGGGCAGTGGCTCACATTAAATCCTCGTTTAACAACACCATCATCACCATCACCGATTTGACCGGTGCCGAAACCATCGCGAAATCCTCCGGTGGTATGGTTGTCAAGGCCGCCAGAGACGAAAGTTCTCCGTACACAGCCATGCAGATGGCAAACCAATTGGCTGAACAATTGAAAGACAAAGGAATCACCGGCATTCACATCAAAGTGAGAGCGCCGGGCGGAAACAAACAAAGAAACCCGGGACCGGGCGCTCAAGCCACCATTCGTGCATTCGCGCGGGCGGGCATCCGTATCGGAAGAATTGAAGACGTAACGCCGATTCCCCACGACGGTACCCGGCCAAAAGGCGGCAAACACCGCATTTAACGACGGGCCGGTTTAAATCTGAAACAAAAAATTCGATATGAAAAGTTCAATGATTCAAATTTCAATGGCTGAGTTCAATAGCTCGGTCATTGATCACGAATTCATTGAAATTTTAACATTTTCGAATATTCTTTTTCATTTTTTATTGATCATCCGGTATTGAAAATCCAAATCCGAAATCGTCTTTTTTCATTCATTAATAAACCAAGGTGAGTTAGATGGACATTGATATTCTTGAGTTGTCTAAAGATTCCGCCAAATTTATCCTGTCGGGAACCAACGCAGCTTTTGCGAACGGTATCCGGCGCGCGATGATTGCGGACGTCCCGACGCTTGCAATCGAACATTTGATTTTAAACGACAACACTTCCGTCCTTTACGATGAGCAGCTCGGCCTTCGCTTGGCGCTTGTGCCGCTTTCGACCGATTCCGGATATGTCCCGCAGTCAGAGTGTACATGCGGCGGCACAGGCTGTCCGGCTTGCGAAGTCACCCTCCGTCTTGACGTCGAAGGTCCGAAAATGGTTTACTCCGGCGATTTCATCTCGGCCGACCCTAAGGTTCGCCCGGCTGATGAAAAAATCCAAATCGTCGATTTAAAAGAAGGACAAAGAATTATGCTTGAAGCCGTTGCGCATGTCGGCTACGGACGCGACCATGTCCGCTGGCAGGCGGGAATTGCTTGCGGTTACAAAAATATTCCGATTTTAACGGTCGAGGCTTGTGAAGCATGCGGCAACCAGATCTACGAAGTTCCGGACGGGATTGTTTATTTGGTGGACGGCGAAGCGCGCGTTTCCGATGAAGACCTTTTAACCTGCAAAGAGTGCGGTTTTCAAAAACGCGTCGGTGATTTAAACGACCCGTCTTCCCTGAAAATTACGTTTGATGAAACATCGTTTATTTTCACCATGGAGTCCGATGGTTCTTATTCGGCGTCCGAGCTCATTCTCAAATCAGCCGACGTCATCAGAGGACGCGCTCAGGAGTTTTTGGATATCTTGCAAGATTTGTAATTTGCTCATATGAAATAATGAAATCCAATAATCTCAAATTGATTGAATTTGTTGATTTCATATTTCATTTTTATTCAATATTCTTCAAAAAAAGATACAAAATCCGCTTTAAACAACATCTTTATATACGATAAATCGTATTCTCAAAGACTGTACCGGCGTTGAAATACGCGGTCAAGTAAATTTTTCATCGTATGCGGGGGTTGCCCAGCTGGTCAAAGGCGCTAGGTTGAGGGCCTAGTCTCGTAGGAGTTCGTGGGTTCGAATCCCATCCCCCGCACCTTATTTTAAGTTTTATATTTTCCTTTTTGTTCTTCTTTTCGTCCTTCCTTCTAATTTGTTTCTTCATTTTTCTTTTTGGAAAAATATTTATCTATTCCCTATCTTCTTTGTTCCATGGAACCGGATTTGGACGATGTTTGTTTTGTGTTAGGCCGTCTCTCGATTAAAAATTTGAAGTTCTTTTTAGAATCTTTGGACTCTTATTGTGACGAACATAATTTGACGATTCAAGGATTTGACGAGAGAAAAATTGCAGACATGGATCATTTGCTTTTTGCGATTCATCGGGCCAAGGAATCCTTTTCAAACAACACAAACGTTGCAAAAAATCCCGGGCTTGAAATTTTACGTTTTGCATCGGGACAACGGCAAATCGATAAGGCTTTTTCGATCGGGCTTTCAGCGGGCGACAACAAGTGTATTTTTGCCATTTTCGGCGATTTGAGAAACCCCGAACCGGTTAAATCTATGTTTATTGAGGAATTCCAACTTCGAAAGACAACGCCAACACCCTTGGAGGAAAAAAAGCCGTATCTGATGTCTCAGTTTGGCATCACCAAAGAAGAATTGGCAGCTGTTGGCGATGATAAATTAAAAGATTTGGTCATGGAGCGCATCGCGTTGGTTGATGGGACTCGGTGAATTTTTTTCAATCGGCGATTGAAAACTATAATAACGAAGAGCCTGTTTTAAAGTTCAAGTTTAGTTCAATTCTTATTTTTTTGTTTATTTTCGTACTCAAAGTGATTTATCATGCCTCATCCCAAAACCGTCGAACAAATGATGAACTCGGCCGGGCCGATTGAAAGAAACGTCTTGTTTTCTCTTCTTCAAATTACGGAAGCGGCAGCCGTCGCATCGGCCTATCAAATCGGACGCGGCGACCGCAAATACGCGGACCACGTCGCCGTCGAAGCTATGCGGCGCATGCTGAACAAAATCGATATTCAAGGAACCATTAAAATCGGTGAAGGTGAACGCGACGAAGCCCCGATGCTTTTTATCGGCGAGTCGGTCGGGACCGGAAAGGGTCCGGTTGTGGAAATCGCCGTTGATCCACTTGAAGGCACCAATTTGGCGGCGGACGACGTGAACGGGTCCATCGCTGTTATGTCCATGGCTGAAAAAGGCGGTATTTTCCATGGTCCGGACATTTATTTCGATAAAATCGTCGTCGGTCCGAAAGTGGCGGCGTATGAAAAAAAATCCGGACAAAAAATCAATATTGACGCGCCGGTGACGCAAACTCTTGAATTGGTCTCAAAAGCACTTGATAAGCCTGTTTCTGACCTCACCGTTGTTATTTTAGACCGCGAACGCCACAAAAAACGCATTTCCGAAATTCGAGCCGCCGGTGCTCGCGTTCGTTTGATTCCGGATGGAGACTTGATGCCGGGCGTTATGACGTGCTTTGCGGACTCAGGCGTTGATCTTGTGATGGGCGCCGGCGGTTCCGGAGAAGCGGTTTTGACAGCGAGCGCCTTGAAATGTTTGGGCGGAAAAATCACGGGACGGTTGGTTCTTCCAAGCGCCGCCAACGGAAAATCAAATGCCGACATTGAAAAGGAACTTCTGGAAAAACTGCCGCGGCTTGAAAAAATGGGCATTTTGAAAGCTGATATCGGAAAAATCCGGGAAACAAACGATTTGGTTCCGGGAAAAGATGTTATTTTTTCGGCAACAGCCGTTACCGATGGTCCTTTTATGAAAGGAACTCATTTGTTAAAAGACGGAGACGCTTGCATGACCAGCATTTGTATCGGAAGTTCCGGCGTCGTCCGAATTGTCGAGAGCATTTATGTGAAAGACAAAGAGGGTAAACTGCTTTATGTTTAATTCTATGCCGGCCGATTCGTTTCGATGGGTTTTGATTCGTCTCGGTAACATTTGATTTTTTAAAATATGGTTTTTAAAATTTGGTTTTAAAATTTGGTTTTTAAAATTTGGTTTTAAAATTTGGTTTTTAAAATGATCCATTCTGATTTCGTTTATCTATTCCGGTTTTCAAATTTCAAATTCAAAAACGATTGCTATGAAGATTTATTTTGAGACATTCGGCTGCTCCGCCAATCAAGCGTCGGCGGAAACCATGCTGGGCATTATCCGGTCCATGGGGTTTGAGATTTCAACGGAAGCGGACGCTCAAGTTTATGTTTGTAATACTTGCACGGTCAAATACACGACCGAGCAGAAAATTCTTCACAAAATCCGCAGCTTTGGCGATTCCGGGCGGTATGTTGTTGTTTCCGGCTGCATGCCGGAAGTTCAGCTGGACTTGATTTTAAACGCCAATCCGGAAGCTTATGTTTTGGGAATCAAT
This sequence comes from Methanolapillus millepedarum, assembly GCF_032594115.1. Lineage (NCBI taxonomy): Archaea > Methanobacteriati > Methanobacteriota > Methanomicrobia > Methanosarcinales > Methanosarcinaceae > Methanolapillus > Methanolapillus millepedarum. The sequence goes on along the minus strand of NZ_CP131060.1, from coordinate 1,001,136 downwards.
TCCGTTGCCGACCTCAAAAACGTGTTGCTGAGAATTCATGCCGACCTGCTTTTCCGCAACGGTTCCAATTATAGTTCGGTTTCCGATTCCGGATTTGTTTCCGGTTTTGTTTCCCGTTCCGTTTCTGATTCCGCTCTCGAATCTTTTTCTTCTCCGATTCGTATTTTTTCCAAGTCGCCGGATGGGTTTTTGAATTTGCCGAAAGTGCGTTACAATTCAAACATACATATTTGCCAGATTTCCACCGGCTGCAATTTCGGCTGCTCTTACTGTATTGTCAAGTTGGCGCGCGGAAATTTAATTTCGTTTCCGCCGGAAGAAATCGTTTCCGACATTTCCGCGGCGGTTGCGGAAGGCTGTTCCGAAATTTGGCTGACCTCTCAGGACGACAGTCAATACGGAATGGATTTTAAATCGGATTCGCCGTCTTTCGGAATCCGTCTTCCCGAGCTTCTTTCCATGATCGTTCAAATTCCCGGAAACTTTAAAATCCGCGTCGGGATGATGAATCCATTTTCGGTTTTGCCGATTTTGCCGCGTCTGGTTGATGCGTTTTCGGACCCGAAAATTTTTAAATTTTTGCATTTGCCGATTCAATCCGCTTCGGAAAATGTTTTAAAAACAATGAACCGCCGACACAAAATGGTGGACGTCGATTTCATCATTCAAACGTTTCAAGAACGATTTCCGGATTTGACGCTTTTTACAGACGTTATTGTCGGCTTTTGCGGGGAGTCCGACGACGATTTCCAAAAGACGGTCGATTGGGTGAAAAAATACCGACCGGCGAAAGTGAATATTTCCAAATATTCGCCGCGCCCGGGAACAAAAGCGTTTGGTCTTCGAAATTTGGATTCAAGAATCCTGACGCAGAGGTCTAAACTCTTGTCCGAAATCACCGACCAGATCAAACTCGAAGACAAAAACAAACGCATCGGGAAAATCGAAAACGTTTTTGTTTCAAAATACGGAAAAGAAAGCGGTGTGATGGCGCGAACGGACGATTACAAACCGGTCGTTATCAATCAGACGGATTTAAAGCCGGGAGATATGGCAACGGTTCGGATTGTTGACGCGACGCCCGGATATTTTATCGGAGAACTTGTTCGGTCAAAATAATTTCCTGATTGGACGGTCATTTTTATTTTGAGTTGCATCTGATATTCCCGGTTTTCAGTTTCGGTTTGCACCTGCTGTTTCTATTTTCCGTTTCCGTTTGCATCTGCTGTTTCTATTTTCCGTTTCCGTTTGCATCTACTGTTTCTATTTTCCGTTTCCGTTTGCATCTGCTGTTTCTATTCTCCGTTTCTGTTTGCATCTGCTGTTTCTATTTTCCGTTTGCACCTGCTGCTATTAATTCCCATTTTCATCGGAATCCGAGAAAATCAAACGCAGAGCGTTTGATTTTTCGGAATGATTTTAACGAATTTTAAAAAAGAGGCATGATTTTAACGAACTTTAAAAAAAGAGGCATGGACTTCATGAATTGAATAAAATGAACTTATTTTTTTCATTTCATCTCAAAAAAACGTGTCGCTGTAACGCGCGCGCCGCCGCCTGCCAAATCCGAGACAGAAATATCGTTATTCCAAAATCGTCACATTTCGCCCGTTTATCCGGAGTTTGTTTTCCACAAACAACTTCACCGCTTCCGGATACGCTTTATTTTCCTCAATCAAAATACGCGCAGCCAGCGTTTCTTCCGTGTCGCCGGGAAGGACCGGAACTGTTTTTTGAAGAATCACGGGACCGCCGTCAAGTGCCGGTTCCACGAGATGAACAGTGCAACCGGACACTTTGACGCCGTATTCTAAAGCCTGCTTTTGAGCGTGAAGGCCGGGAAAAGCGGGGAGAAGAGACGGATGAATATTGATCATCTTATTTTCGTACGCCAAAGTCAACCGGCCGGTGATGATTCGAAGATAGCCGGCCAAAAGAACAAGATCGGTTTTGTTTTCCTTCAATATGTCAAGCAAACAGTCGTCGTAAGCCTCGCGGGAAGAAAACGATTTCGGGTCTGCAAATATTCCGGGAATATTGTGATTTTTGGCACGGGTTAACGCGTACGCTTCCTTTTTGTCGCTGATGACGGCAACGATTTTCGCGCCGGAAATATCGCCGTTTTCAATCGCGTCGATGACCGACTGCAAATTCGTACCGCGTCCGGAAACCAAAACCGAAATATTCGTCATGATTCTGTCCATTACTCCCGATTCCTATATATGTTTTTGTTTTTTGGTTTATCTTTTTTTGTTTTTTTGTTTTTTTGTTTTTTGTTTTAATAAAAAGAAATAAAATGAAAGAACACCTTTTTCATTTTTGGTGGAATTTATGGCAAATCAAATCGGCCCGTTCAATCCGGAAAGTATGTCCGCTCCGCACGGAGAAAATAAAACCAATATCAAACGCGTTAATAAAATTTATTATTTTTCCGGCACAGGAAATTCACTTCTCGTCGCCCGAAAATTGGCGGCCCGCCTGTCCAAACCGTGGGCGGAAAAAGATCCGAAATCAAACGCCGATTTGTCTGTTCTTGAAACAGAACTGATTCCAATCGCATCTGCCGATTCCGCCAAAGTGTCCGCCGATGAAAAGATCAATTGTCTCGGTCTCGTTTTTCCGGTTTACATGTCCAATCCGCCGCATATCGTTTTGGATTTCATTGCCAAAATGCCGAAAGCCGATTATGTTTTTGTTGTTCTGACGTGCGGCATGATGGTCGGCGACGCGCTTTACAAAGTTCAATCCGCGATTGACAAAACCAAAAACCGGATGAATGCCGGTTACGTGATTCCGCTGATTTCCAATTTCATCGTGCTTCCGAAAACCAAATCTGACAAAAAAGTCGATCAATCGTTTTCAAAAATCGACGACAAAGTGACTTTCATTTGTAAGAACGTTGAAACCGGTTTTTTTCATATGGACAAACAGACGTCGCCGGTTTTAGTTAAACCAATAAATTGGGTTGCCTTTGACATGATGTATGAAAAAATCCCGGAACTCGACAAAAAGTTCACGGTCAACGACAATTGTACAGCTTGCGGCACCTGCGTGCGGGTCTGCCCGGTGGATAACATTGATTTGAAAGACAAAAAACCGGAATGGAACCACCGCTGTGAAATGTGTTTTGCGTGCATCAACTGGTGTCCCGAATCCGCTATCAATTGGACGAAAATCACCAAAAATAAGAACCGGTATCAATGCCGGGGAATGGCGGCCGACGACTTGATATTAAGATAAAAATGAAAAATTCATACTTTTCTTATTTCTTTTTTATTTTCCTCTAATTCAGCTCCGAAAAAATTTGTCCGGCGTAAGAACTCGCTTCTTTCGCTTTTTCTTCAATCGGCGATTCAAAATACGCTTCAACCTCGTAATCACTTAAAATTCCATTGTCATTTCTCCATCAGTAATCTTCATAGCGGGTTATCAAAAACAAATTATCGGCGACCGACCCGTAGATATTTCGAGCCTCTTCGCAAAGTCCGAAAAACTCACGATGCAATGGAATATCGCTGCCGGTAATCGGAATTTGAATCTCCAGAAAATGCCAATCGCACTCCACTTCAATTTTCATTTTCCGAAGTAAGCGAGACCCATACTTTTCTTTTAAAGCTTGTGTGACATACCATAAAATTTCCGGAAAATTCGGCTGGCGGGCATAATATTTTTTAATTTCATTCGGGTTTTTGACGAAAAACATGTCATCCTGTTCAAGTTTTTTTAATACGGCATTCATTTTTAAATGTCCGGGAAGTTCGCTCAATTCAAGTTCCGCTGCCACTTTGTTTCACCCTTTCGCTCTCATTTAATGTTTCAGGTTGATTAAACATAATTTTGAATATTTGCCGGGGATAAATATACTTGCCGATTTTTTTGCCGATGATGTTTAAGGCGTTGCATTTTTAATATTTTGATTATGGATAGAATTCATTATTATAAATTTATCACAAATTCAATATTTGGTACGTACTTTCTACAATCTGTTTTTCACATATTATTTCTCATTTCATCCGCATGCTTAAATATCAAAAACGCGTCAGGAAAAACAATTATGAATTCAAATTCGAAACTGACTTTTTCAAATCCCGCTTTTCGCGTTCTTAAAAAAGACGGCGAGCCTTGCCGCCGCTTGCTTGATGAGTTGTTTTTGTTGAATTATTCTGCCCGCCCGTTCGCTGATGACGTTTATTTGTATCTTCCTCTCACGAGGCGTCCAAACGGCGATGAGCTTTCCACTCTTTTTTCCCGCTTATCTCATTTGGAAAGTTTTGCGCTCGTTTCATCTTTTTCTCAAGAGGGAAACGAATCCGGATTCGAAAACATTTTGCTTGAAAAATTCGTCGTCGACGCGGCTTTTTCGGCTCAGGAAAAACAGCCGACCGTTTTTGATATCCTGGGATATGCGGTTGCTTATGAAATGGTCGGCGATATTGCGGTCATCGACGACAAAAGCGTTTCCGAAAAAGCATCGGAAACCGTTTCAGAAATTGCCGCCGCTATTTTGGCGGCGCATTCCGGCATTCGGACCGTTTTACTGTCACGAGGGCCTGTGTCGGGGGAATTCCGCATCCGTGACTTGGAATTTATTGCCGGCGCCGACAAAACCGCCACCGTTCACAAAGAATACGGTTGCATCTACAACATTGATTTGGCACGTGCGTATTTTACACCCCGCCTGTCCACCGAGCGGTCCCGGATTTTGTCTCAAATTCATGCAGATGATTTTGTGATCGATATGTTTGCCGGCGTTGGTCCGTACAGCGTTCTGATTGCCAAAAACGCTCAGCCGAAAACCGTCATTGCCAATGATAAAAATGAAGCGGCCGTGTCTTTACTGGTTGAAAACATCGCGCAGAATAAAGTCAAAAATGTTGTTCCGCTCAATTTAGACGCGGTTGATTTGGCGAAAGAATATGCCGGAACGGGAGATCACGTGATCATGAATTTGCCGCACAACGCTTGTGATTTTCTGGACACGGCCGTGAAACTGACCAAAGCCGGCGGCATCATTCATTATTATGCGATGACAAGCGACGACGATCTTTTTGACGGCGAAATCGAAAAAATTCGGGCGACCGCCGAAAAACAAAGGCGGTCCATTGAAGTTATTGAAAAAAGAACTGTGCGTTCGTATGCGCCGCACCAATACAATATCTGTTTAGATGTTCGGATTTGCTGATTTTTTGATTCCGCCAATTATTTTATAATTTTTTCAGAATTTAAAAAAGTATTTATTCTGTTATTCCGATGTTTATTCAAATTTATTTTTAATTGAGTTTATTTTTTATTCATTCGATTTTGGAGAGATTCATTATGGAAGAAGTGTCCCCTGCGAATTATAAAGCCGGAAAATATATTCTTCAGATTGTTGTTTTAGGAATGTGCGTTCTTTTTCTTCCGTTTTATGTTTCTCTTTTGGTAAAAAGGGATCCTCAAGATGCTTTTCGAATTGTTCCGTTTCGTCTCGTTTCGTCTGTATTTCTATTGATAACTGTTTTTACTTTGATGTATTACCGTCTTTTTCCGGTTCAAAATGTTTCTCTCAAAAGAATTCGTTCGATTCTATTGTCTGTATTGTTTCTGATTTATTTCGCTTTCATGGCATTTGAAAACTACATTTTATCGGCAAACAATGATGCCATCACGAATTTGTTTTTTATTGCTTTGGCGGCGGTAATCGGCATTGTTTTTATTTTGGCAGCCTGGTTCGGAAACAGAAAACTCAATGAGAGGGGCAATATCGAATCTGGTGAAGAGAAAGCAGCGGATGAGAAAAAATCAGTTCGCATAATGAAAAGTTTCTTTGCTCTGATGTCTTTGATTTTTATCGGCGTTATGACGTACGCGGCTTTCCATACGCCTTATAATGATTTAAATGAGGAAATTCTTGAATTCGGGGTCACCTGTTCATTTATCGCCGGTTTTTCTTTTGTGAATTTCTTTTTGTCTTACAAGCCGCCGGGCGAATCGAATAAAAAAGGTATTTTTATTCTTTTCATCGTTGTCATGATGATTCCGCTGGTGTATTTCTTTTTCAAAATTTCAAATTATTTCACGGATCAGTTCGGGTATCCGTTAACTCCGATGGCGGCTTACATGAAGTTTTGGGCGTTGCTCTTATACAGTGTTGTTTTCAGCATCGTTGTTATCGGTTTCAAAAACCTGTTGGATAAAGTCAATTTCGACAGTAAAAAAGGAAAAATTTGGGATTGGATTCGGGGATAATGGAATGAAAAATTATTCTCAAATACCGTTATTAGTAAAAAGAGTGGATTTTAAAAATAAATTCATGAAATATTTTCATAAGTCTTTTATAATCTTTGTTTTTCTGAAATATCTATGTCTCCATTTTCTTTTTCGTACTCTTCCATTTTTAAACTCAGTTCCGTCAATAATATTTTCGCAGCTTGTGGCGTGAGTATGGCTAATCCGTCGCTGTGATAAATCCATTCATCTCCTGCCTGATACTTTTCATTAAATAATTCTATTCTGAAATCCAAATCGGTCCGAATAACGGAAACATTTGTTGCATAAGTTTTTGTAAATAATGGCGTTCGAATGATGGAAATTTTCTCTTTTTGGTCAATCGGATTGCGTTTTCTGTCCGTTTCATTTTTGTTTTTGGGGGTGGAAATTATTTTTTTTGTCATGGGATCACTTATGCCGAAATGGACTGAATTGAAATTATATTTTTACCTTCAGTTGATGCATATTTTGGAATTTTGTTTGTATTTTTCTGTTCATCAATGAAACATTCGCATTCTTCCAAATTGTTACTTTCTCCGATATCCGCTTTTATTTTTTGGATCTCCTGAACGTCATTTTCATATCTTGCTGTCCACGAACTATTCTCCATAATACTCCCGACCAATTTCCGGTTAATTTCGTTATTTGAAAGCTGGTAATAATTTGAATTTCCTCTCCTTTCCTTTATTTCTACGATTCCGTTAAAGATCAGTTCCGGTAATTTTTGGTTGACGCTGGTCCTTGAAATATTCAAACATTTGCTGATTTCGGTTTGGTTGTAATCAAATATGGAATTTTGGGCTAAAAAATCAATGATTTTGATTTCAATTGTATTTCCCAGAAAGTCTTGTAATGCCATTTAAATCTCCTTTCTTTTTAATAAGCTGTTCAATTAATTTTTATTATTTTTTATTTGTATTTATATTTTTTGAAAATACTGTTCAGTTTATTAAACAAAAAGAACATTTTTATACTATAAAAAATTATGGTATGTTTATGGAAATCGATTGGGGTCTTGAGTTTACAAAATATGAGTTGCATATCATTTACCGGATCTATCAAAGCAAAAGAATTTGCAATCGGCATATTCAGGAACAAAGTCTTTGCAGTGGAGTTAAAAGCAACGAACTCGGATCTGTAAAAAAGGCACTTAAAGATTTAGTCCGGTGAAATATTCTTAAAAAATATAAGACCCAAGACCGGTATGATTATTGTATTCCTCTCGAAAATTTCATTTTCGCAGAAAACGTATTGATTACGTATTCTCAAAAATATCAATGGATTCGAATGTAAAAGATGATCATTTAATCGTTTTTGTTCTCAAAACCATCCTCTTTTTCTGAAATACGCAATCATCATCACAAAAATCAAAAGCATCAGTCCCAGGCACACATAATACCCGTACCGCCAGTCCAATTCCGGCATGTATTCAAAATTCATGCCGTAGACGCCGACGATGAATGTCAGCGGGATGAAAATGGTGGAAATGACGGTAAGCACTTTCATGGTTTCGTTAAGACGTTTGGAAATGCCGGAATTGTAAATGTCAAAAATGCCGGTGACGATTTCCCGGCCGGTTTCGACGGATTCGACAACGCGGGTAATATGGTCCTCAACATCCCGGAAATAAACGCGGGTCGACTTTTTGATCAGTTTGGATTCGGATTTTTCCAAGCTGTCGGTGACGTTAATCAGGGGCCAGACGGCTTTGTTAAACAAAAACAATTCCGTCCGCATTCGGTTAATTTCACCGGCCGATTCTTTTTCGGGGTGGTTGACCATTCGTTTTTCAACTTCGTCAAACCATTCTTCAAATCCTTCCACCACCAGGAAATAATTGTCAACGATGACGTCAATCAAGGCATAAGTGAGATGATCGGTTCCGTATTTTCGAATCCGTCCGTCTTTTTTGATGCGTTTGATGACCGGGTCGAAAATGTTACAAGGTTTTTCGGCGAAGGTGATGACGGTTTTTTCCATGGTGATCATGCTGATTTGATTATTTTCGATTTCTTTTTCAGCGTCATCAAAAGTGATGTTTTTCAAAATCGTGTAAATGTAATTTTCAAAAGCTTCCGTTTTAGGCCGCTGTCCCATGCTGAGAATATCCTCAAGGGTCAACGCGTCAATGCCGTATTTTTCGCCCAGCACGCGAACGATTTCGGTATCCCAAAGCCCGGTGACGTGAATCCATGTGGTTGATGCCGGCACGCTCGAATCTTCCGGATTTAATTTTTTTAAATCGTCGGCCGATTCGATTTTCTTCTCCTCAAATCCGGATTCGTTGTAAGTGATCGCAAAAACCGTCACTGTTTTTTCGCTTTCCGGAATTTCCATGTCTTCGTCGGAGACGTAAATCAAAGAACCCGGCGGAAGACCTGCTTTTTTGGATTGTTTGGCGGCCATAAACATCATGGGATGTTATTTTTTCTTCTATTTATATTTTCATTTCGTTTTTATTTTCTTATATCTCATCTATTTATTCTCGGTATCGACTCGTCATTTTATGCAAGCATCAATATATTGGAAAATTTTATATAATGCATGTCATATATCTCAACGTAAGTGCATAATAAAATGTTGTGCATGGTTTGTTTGTTATTTTTGTATTTTTTGTAAAAAATAAAGAGGCTGTTATCATGGATGAACAACAAAAGAAATACTTAACCTACGGCGTCGTCGCGGTTGTCATTATCGCAATCATCGCGCTTGCCGCTTACTACTATTACTATATGTAACTGTAACGCGTTCTTTTGAAAAAGGCCGCTGCATCATTGAAAATTAAATTCAAAGCAAGATCCCGCAGGAACAAAATGCTCGATTCTTGTTTTGATTTCTTTTTTTGAATTCAAGCGCCGGTTTCCAATTATTGTAAACTTTCTCTATTTTATTGTTCACATAATCATTTTATACGATTTTTATTATTTTATACTCTAATAATTTCAACCGCCCATTTTTTTAAAAAATTATATATATTCTTAGTTTATACTATAAGTTCGGTGCATAATTTATTATGCATGATTTTTTCAGGTTTATAAACAGTGAGGTTTTGGTATGAACTCAAAATTAAAGCTTTCTTATTTGGCTTTGTTTGTTGTTTTGATTGTCTTAGCGGCCGGTTTCAGCGGCTGTATTGGCGGTTCGACAAACAACACAACCACCAATGTCACAAACACGACAAACAACACAACAAACAATACAACAAACACAACCACCGTCTCAAACACGAGCAACGGAACGGCAACGAATACGTCCAACACGACGAACACAACGAACACGTCCAATCTTTCGGTTATTAAAGCGAACCAAACAACCGGCGGCGGCAGCGCTCCGGCTTCAGCTGCTTCTATCGTCGGTTTCTGGGGCGTTAAAACTCTTGATGCCGAAATTACAGAAGGACCCACAATTGACGAAGGAGATATTGACTCATGGTCTCAAATCGCTGTTTACGGCGATGGAACATGTTATATGTATATCTTTACAGATATTGAAAATTTAGAGGCTGACGGTACTTGGGCTAAAAAAGCCGGCGTGGCCAACACATACACTTTTACTTTCGGTGAATCATCCTACGATGCGAAATTGGAAGGAACATTATTGAATTTTACCGGACTCAATTTCACATCCGGCAGCTATGATGTTGATGTCACGGCGCTTGTTTTAGAACCGGTTCTTATGAGTAGTTGGGTAGTTTATGATCTTTCAGCTACTGTAACACCACCAACACCACCGGAGGCCGATCCAATTACAGTTGATAAAATCGACCTGGTCCCCCCTTCCAATATGGGTGTCGTTGACGACAGTTTCGAAGTAAAACTTACAATGGATGATGGTCCGTCAACGTTAAAAATAAGAGGAACTTGGGCGTTTGATACGACAACAAGCGACACCGGAGATTTCATTTTCACAATTGATGGGATGCCTTACAAAGCAAAGTATAACAGCGACTGCAATTTAGAATTGAGCAATCCGGTTGTTTTTGATGTCAGCGACTATCATATTTCTATCGACACATTAATTTTTGAATATGAAATTCCTACTTAATTTTAAAAACCTTGAATTGGACTTCTTGTTCAATTCAATTTTTCCTTTTTAAATCTGAATCATTCGTTTTTTTCCCGAATTTTCTTCTATATATTATTACCGCTTTATTGTTCACTCATAATTAAAAGTGATGTTTACATATTTGGAAATTTCTTATTTTCTCTCTACTTTTGATCCTATATTCCGGTCAACCTCGCGGTTTTAAATAAGTTTATATCTTATTTTTACTTTTTATTATATTAGTGCATAAAATATCAATTATGCAGGGTTAATCATTAATTTTGTTTTGTTCACGTGAGTAAAATAAAATTAAAAGCGGGGTTAGACTTATGGATAAAAAGACGCAAAATTACATCATCATTGGAGTCATTGTTCTTCTGATTCTCATTGCCGCCCTTTTCTTATTCTATTATTCCGGCAAAGATAACACACCGGCGAACACAACGCCGTCAAATACAACGCCAAGCGCGCCGAGTACGTCCGGTGCCGGTCCGACTTCGACACCTTCTACAGGCGAAGGTTTGTCGGGCAATAATACGATTTACGCCAACCGGGAAATCGGGGGCGGAAGTTCGGCGCAAGCAACGAATATTCAGACCATAGAAGACTTGTATAACGTCCGCAACAACTTATCCGGAAATTACAAGTTGATGAATGATTTGGATTTCTACAATCCCGAATGTTACGATTTCAGCAATCAAGATGTTTGGGATCATGTAGCCTATGAATGGTTAATCTATCAGGAAATTATTGATTCAGGGGAGACAGGCTTTGAAGATTTGACTGAAGATGATTGGAATCAGGTTGATTGGATAGCCGTCAAAGGAACTGACGACGGTGGTTGGAACGGCCAATGGGAATACATGCGTTTTTTCAGTTCTAGCCATTGGACGCCGATCGGCTCTGTCAATCTTTCTTCCATATCTGACCCGTCCGATCCGGAAGCTGTTATAGACGCCGCTTTTAAAAACGCGTTTAACGGTTCTTTTAACGGAAACGGAAAAATCATTGAGTTTGGCGGCGGTTATAGTCCAGGAATTTTGCTTGAAGAAGTTTCTCTCTATCGCTCCCGCAGTTCCGGCGGTCTCTTTGCCATCATCGGGAAAACCGGTTCGGTTTCAAATGTCACTTTGATGAATTCCAATGTTTACGAAGGTTTCCTCGGAACCGGTAACATCGCGAACATCAATATGGGAACGGTTTCTTCCAGTTTTGTTTATTCTATGGGTGGTGGTCCCAAACTTGCCGCCGTTGAAGATACCCCTCTCATGAAAAAATCTCTCAGTTTCGGAAGCGGTGAACTTGTCGGCATCAACTCCGGAACCATACGGAACAGCGGTATTTACGGTGGCAGAACAGACTCAATGTACGGTTCAGGCGGCATTGCCGGTATGAATCTCAATTTGAATGAAAGCCGGTTTGAAGAGATGGAGTCAATCGCTGCCGAATCTGAGGGAAGTTCCGGATTGGCTTTCATGGTCTCTAAAGGATATTTAAGTGGACCGGCAACGATTCAAAATTGTTCCGTTTCTAATTCCCATATTAGTGGCACCTTTGGCGTTGGCGGTATTGCCGGTTTGAACGCGGGTGGAATTGTTAAGCAAAGTTCCGTTTCCGGCACTTACGTTAGCGGTTCTGATGCTGTCGGTGGTATCGTCGGTTATTCTTTCTATGGAAATATCACGGACTGCTACTATCAATTCCAAAACACCTATTATGATGGGTATTCCATTGACGGTTCAGCCCACGTTGGCGGCATTGCCGGTTCAATTTTCAACGCAAATGTTTCAAACTGTTACTTCACGGGAGAACTTTACGGAGATGAATCCAATGTCGGCGGTATCGTCGGCCGGGTTGAAGGCGCGGAAGCTTTTGTGAAAAACAACATGGTTGCCGATTCATATATTGAACTGGATAGCAGCTCTAATAATAATACCGGCCGGATTGTCGGATTCATTAAGGGCAACGACGCCAAAGACAATTACAAAGAAGAGCCGGAACAAAACTATGCCTATAAGGGCATTGAGGTTTACTGCCCATCAACCGCTTCCGGAAACTATGACGGTACGGACAAGAATTTAAGCGATTTGTATCAACAGGCCACTTACACGACAGCTGTTTCGGAACAATGGACTGCGTGGAACTTCAATTCTATTTGGAAGATGGACGAAGGACCGTACGGACTTCCGATTTTCAAATGGCAAGACTCTTCAATTTCCGAATATTGGACGGTTGATTCCGGAACTTTGACGGTCAATGGAGAAGGTGTGGAAATCACGGAAGCTGTCATTTATCTTTGGGCGGATGGATCGGCTGAGTTTTACGTCAACAGTTTCGATTTTGATGGCTTCTGGATGTACGATACAAACACTTCCCAACAAGATGATATCATTGTCTACTTTGAGGACTATGAAGACGGATTCAAAGCTCATTTGGATAACCAAGGCTATCTGATCTTTGACAATTTGAATTTCACGTACTCCGGCACTGTAATCAACGCGACCGGAATGAAATTAAGAGAAGTTCCGCCAAACGAAGATGTCTGGTGGTATTGGGAAGAAATGATCGCTCTGAACGCAACGGTCAGTGAAAGTCCGATATCAAAAGGTGATATCAGCTCTATCTCTCTTGATCTTAACGATGACAACACATATGGTTTCAGCATTACTGTTACAGATGTCGGATCATTTGAAACGAGTGGAGGTTGGTCAATCAATGAAACACGTTTGCTCGGAGACTATACCTTTGATTTCGAAGAGGGTCTCTACAATGCGAGAATAGTTCGTGGTCACGGTTGGAGCTATTATCTGATCATTGATACGGAAGAGTTCAGTTTCATTGTCGAAGACGAATACCCGGTTGCCCTTATTGAATCTGTCATTGGCGGAAATTGGGATTAAATAAAAACAACAGTTTGAATTGAACTTCCCGTTCAATTCAAATTTTTCTTTTTTAAATTTACTGATTTTTTAAATTTACTGATTTTTTATTTAGTGTCAATAATTTCTTTTTATTATAATTTTAAATCTATATATTATGAAAAATTTTAAATAATATCTTTTTCCAATACATTTTCGGAAGCTTCGGCTTCTCAATTTTTCTAAAAAACGGCTACCTTGAACATGTTTCAAGTGAGGTTCTCTTATGACTAAAAAACAAACTCGATCCATAATTGCCATTGCGGCTGTTGTTTTGTTTGTCTTTGCGGTCGGTGTCAGCGGTTGCTTGTCACCCGGCTCTGATAACAAGACGCCGAATGGTACGGACAGTACAAACAGTACAAACAAAACAAATAACACAACCGGGAACGAGGTGAATACCTCCTCTCCGAACGAAACAAACCTCTCTTCTCCGAACGGAACCAACACAACTCCGAATGGAACAAACACCACAGCTTCAAACGGAACAAACACTTCTCCGAACGGAACAAACACAACAGTGAATGGAACAAACACAACAAGGAACGGAACGAACACTTCCTTTTCAAACGGAACAAACGCGACGGTGAACGGAACGAACGGTTCAGCCGGCGGCTTTATTCACGTCACGTAACCGGGACGTGTTTTAGAAACGACAAATTCAGAATCAGAATCAAAATAGGGCAAACTTATTCAATATTTCACTCCGAAATATTGAAAATCAGCGGAAACCTTTTTATTTCCGGCGTTCTATTTTTAATTCTCTTTCTTTTAATTTTCTTTTTGTTTATTTGACTTTTTTTGTAAAAGGAAATGCCTTTTATACATCTTTTGTGTTTTTGTTTTCCTCGGCGTGTTTTTTCGATTCAATTTTTCAAATTAAAGTGGAACGCCGCCGGCAAAAAACCGGCGGAAACTGTTTGAAAATTGAGTCTTTATTGAGGTGGAAATTTTGGATTTATCAGGTATTCTCATTTACGTTTTATTTATTTTCGGCCTTGTGCTGATTACAAAGGGCGCGGATTGGTTCGTGGACTCCGCCGTCAGCATTTCAAAACGAAGCGGGATCCCAAAAGCCGTCATCGGCGCGACCATTGTCAGTTTTGCGACGACGGCGCCCGAATTTACGGTCAGTTTTATGGCAGCGATTTCCGGACACGCCGACATGGCGATCGGAAACGCGGTCGGATCAACGATTTGCAACATCGGGATTGCGATTGGTTTTATCGCGATTTTAAAAACAATTACGGTGGATGATAAGGCCTTTAATGTCAAAGCTCTTCTTCTCTTGCTGTCCGGCGCCGCTTTATTTTTGTTGTGCATCGACGGCATGATCACATGGGTGGACGGCTTGATTTTGCTGGCTGTTTTTGCGGCTTACATGGTTTACACCTATCTGGCTCAAAAGAAAAATCCGGAAGGTGCGGCTTCTTGTGAGCTTCCGGACGACAAAACGGGTATTTGGGCGAAAGTGCCGCTTTCCGGTTATAAGTTAGACGCCGTTGTTTTCATCGCCGGCGCCGCGCTGGTGATCCTCGGCAGCAAACTTGTGGTTGACAACGGCATTACAATTGCGCAGCAGCTCGGCATTCCCGAACTGATTATCAGCTTGACCGTCATTTCCGTCGGAACATCGCTTCCGGAAATCGTGACGGCGATCACGTCTTACAAAAAAGGATGCCAAGAACTTTCCGTTGGAAACATTGTCGGTGCGAACGTTCTTGATATTACGATGATTTTAGGCGTTTCGTCTCTTTTTGCCAAACTTCCGGTCAACAGTCAACTGATGAGTTACGATTTCATTTTCATGATGATTTTGTTTGTCTTGCTCGCGATTTTCGGCTACAAGAAAAGAATCACAAGATGGCAAGGCGGGCTTATTGCCGTCATTTATGTCATTTACGTGATCGGATTGTTTGTTTGGGTGTAATGCGGCCATTCAGCAGGTTGGAAATCATGAAAAATAAAAAGTTTAAGGATGAATGAAATTTTTTATTTTTCAATTATTTTAAACCCCTTTACTTTTTAATTGAATTTTTTGATTCATTTGTTTCATCAACAACTTTTTAATATTATTCCTCTCCATATCATGAATAAATCCAAAATAAATTCAGGAATGAATCTGAGGTGATATGATAAACCCATCCGAAAAACCGGCATTATGTACAATGGATGATAAAATCCGCCGTTTGGCGAAACTGGCCGGAGATGCGGCGGATATGATTAAGCAGCAGTCTTTTGTGCATCTTTTCACGCACAATGACACGGACGGGTTGACTGCTGCCGCCATTATGATTCAGGCGCTTAATCGTGAAAATATTCCTTATCAACACATTGTTCTGTCAAAAATAGATCATGGAATCGTTACCGGGTTGAAGCAAAACTTAAAAAAAGAAGCTCTTTTAATATTTTGCGATATCGGAAGCGGTCAGTCAAGTTCCCTGTCCAAATTTCCGCCTTCAAACCCGATCATTGTTTTGGACCATCATGTTCCCGTTGGAGAGTCGCCGGCCAAAATCGTTGTCAATCCGATGACTGTTGGTCTTGAAGGCGCCAATATGATTTCCGGTGCCGGTGTTTCTTATTTGGTGGCCAAATCCATGAATCCGGGAAACATTGATCTGTCCACGCTGGCCGTCGCCGGTGTAGTTGGAGACCGCCAGTTAATGATTTCCGCCAATGCTCAAATTTTGGATGATGCGAAAGGTGCCGGAATTTTAACGTCAAGATACGGGCTTAAAGTCGGCGGAGGGCCTCTGTTTGATATTTTTATGACGACAACTGAGCCGTATTTGGATATCACCGGAAATCCCGACAAAATCAATTCCTTTCTGTCCCATTTGAATTTGGCGGGAAAAACAATCGAAGAATTGACAGATGAGGAAATGAAGCGGCTGACAGACGCTGTTTTAAAGGATATTTTGGAGCACGGCAGTCCGGATGCGGCGGAAGCGGTTGTCGGTGAAATTTATTATTTGAAAAACCAATTGGTGGAAAACGTTTTTGATTTGTCGGGCATTTTGGGCAATTGCGGCAAAGATGAAGCGTTTGACACGGCCATTTCTCTTTGCCTGGGTGACCGGACTGTTCTCCGAACGGCTTGGGAAATTCATTTACGCAATCAGAAATATCTCATCGAAAGCTTGTCGGAAGCGTTTCCGAACGTTCGTACGTTAAACCACATTTCTTATGTCCACGGAAAGGATTTGCAGTCGGCCGGCGAAATTTCAACAACCTACATCCGTTACGTCGATCCGAGTAAACCTTTTGTTTGTTTGAATGAAAATGAGGACATCATCAAAGTTTCCGCCCGCGGAACACGGGATTTGATTCAGCGCGGGCTTAATTTTTCAACCGCGATCAAAACGGCGGCAGAATGGGTTGGCGGGAACGGCGGCGGACACAATATTGCGTCAGGCGGCGCCATTCCGCTCGGATCCGCTGATGCTTTTTTGGAAAAATTGGATGATCTGGTCGGCTCCCAACTCAATCCAAATAAATAATATGATAAACGGAAAGGAATACGCATAAGTGGAAAGTGACGCGGGTGATGATTTGTCCAAATTAAAAATTTCAGGAACCATTCGTTTTATTGAAGAAACAGATGCTGAAAGAAATGAAAACTTGTCTCGGAAGTTGGTTTTGTCATTGGAGCCCGATAATTTCTTGGGGATGACAACAAAAACAGGAGCCGACTGTTCCGAGATTCATCTGGAATCCGAAAAGGTCGGGTCAATTTTGGCGACGGCGGATGATTTGCTCATGAATGCTGACGGGGCGGTCCGCGTTAAAAAATCGTCTGAGAAATGAAGAGCTATGTTTGATTTCATATATGGTCGACTTTATATGGTACCCTCTATTTTGATTAATCACGAGGTGTAGAACCGTGGCGCACTGCGCCACACATTTGTCAACTTGATTTGTTTTGAAAAAACATAATATTACAGTTGGTTTTTTAAAAAAATAATTTTTTAATATGTAATTTTCTAAGAAATTCAATTTTGGTTAACTGTTCTTTTAAAGATTAAAAAAAATAAAATTTACTTGTTTTGTACATTTTATTTCTTTTTCGGTTTTTTAAATTCGTTCGACTTTTGTCTTATTTGTTTCATCTTCTTTATTACAATAAAACTCAAAAAAATTAAAATGTTATTTATACCTCCTCCCTAGTTTAACATTATTGATTTGTTGGGAGGGATTATTTTTATGGAAACCGAATCAGATGAAACTGTTTATGAAGATATAAAGTCTATATTGGATTTAGCAAGAAAAAATATCAGTTATGCTGTTAATTTTTCTATGGTTGGAGCTTATTGGAATATTGGCCGAATTATTGTAGAAACTCAAAATAAAAGAAAAGATACTGATTCATTTGATTTTTTAATTAAAAATTTTTCATTAAAATTGATAAAAGATTATGGAAAAGGATTCGAACAATCCAACCTTAGACGAATGCGCCAATTTTATCTCATGTTTCCGGTTTTAGATTCGCTATCTTCTGCATTAAGCTGGACTCATTACAGATCTCTTCTTAAAATTGAAAACGAATCTGCTAGGCAATTTTATATCAATGAATGTATTGAAAATAATTGGAGTACAAGAGAACTTGAAAGGCAGATTACTTCTTTCTATTATGAGCGGCTTTTATCTCATCAAAAAAAGAGAAAATCCACCTCAAAATCGGGTGCTGGCAAATCTCCCAAGTCCCTCTCAGATCAACAAATCATTCCGGAAGACATTATCAAAGATCCTTTTATATTGGAATTTCTAGGGTTAAATCCGGCAGATTCTTTGTATGAAAAAGATTTAGAAAAGTTGTTAATTGACCATTTACAGACATTTTTGCTGGAACTTGGGAAGGGTTATTCTTTTGTTTCCCGGCAAAAGAGGTTATCTTTTGACGGAGAACATTTCTATATTGATTTGGTTTTTTATAATTATATTTTGAAGTGTTTTGTTTTGATTGATTTGAAAGTGGGGAAACTGACTCATCAAGATTTGGGTCAAATGCAAATGTATGTCCATTATTTTACTCGGGAAATGATGAACGAAGGAGATAACTTGCCGATCGGTATTGTTTTATGTGCAGACAAGACAGATGCTGTTGTTCGGTATACACTCCCGGTGGATAATTCTCAAATTTACGCGTCAAAGTACAAATTGTATTTACCGACGGAAGAAGAACTTAAAAATGAAATTGAAACGCAACAGCATCTCATCGAACTCAATAAAGAAACAGTTTCATCTCATCGTCGTCACGGATTTGCAAATGTTTAAAGCAGTGATTTTTCCTTTTCATCCAAACGTTAATTAAAGAGAATGCTCTTTTCTGACTCATTTGTAATATTCATGATTCAATAAAAAAGGTGTTTTGATGGAATTTTACCTCAACTGTTCTTTAAAAACCAGTGCAGACCCGGCTGTTGCGAAAGACGCGATTGCCAAAATTATGGCGGAAGCCGAAACCGGAATTTTAGCGAAAGGCGCGCCTGTTGGCGAGGGTGCTAAAATCAAATCCTGGTCCCTTGGCGACAACAAAATCAATTTGGAGCTCACCTCCGGGAAAAATGTCCGCGTTCACGATGCGGTTTTACGCCTCCGAAAACAAATTGCCGAAGCGCTCGGAAAATCCAAAATCGGCGTTCGCGGTCTTGACGTCGAAAAATTCACCATTACGGTTCCGTCTCATCACGATTTAAAAAATAAGAGCATTCCTTACGTCAAATCCGTTTTGTTTGACGAAAAGGCGCAAACGCTTTGTTTGGAACTTGACGTCGGCGAATCCGAAATGAAAAACCAAGTTCCGGATCGCATTCTCACTCTTCTTGAAGACAAAATCGAACAGGTGGAATACGGCGCCAAAGCCGAACACTGGCATTTGCTTTGGGAAAGCGAAGACAGGCCGTTTCATTATGTGAACGACCCGACCGAAGACATGCTCAAAAGCGGTTGGTTAAAGCGCGGCGCCGGACGCGGACAGTGGATTCACGGTTCGGCTTCCACCAAACTTTTCCGGACGTTTGAAAAAATCGTCGTCGATGAAATTTTAACGCCGCTCGGTTACAATGAAATGATTTTCCCGAAAATGATTATGTGGGACATTTGGAAGCATTCCGGGCACGCCAAAGGCATTTACCCTGAAATTTATTACGTCTGCCCGCCAAAAACACGCGACCCGGCTTACTGGGAAGATGTGATGGACTACTACAAAGTGACCCGCGAAGTGCCGGTCGAACTGATCAAAACCAAAATCGGGGATCCGATCGGCGGTATGTGTTACGCGCAATGTCCGCCGTGTTGGGGATTTTTCCAAGGGGAAACGATTGCCAAAGACAGCCTTCCGATCCGGGTGTTTGACCGTTCCGGAACGTCTCACCGCTACGAAAGCGGCGGCATTCACGGGATTGAGCGGGTGGATGAATTCCACCGGATTGAGCTGGTCTGGCTGGGTACCAAAGAGCAGGTGGTTGAAACCACTCAAAAGCTTCACGAGCGCTACATGCACATTTTCAATGATATTCTCGACTTAAAGTGGCGAAAAGCCTGGGTGACGCCTTGGTTTATGGCGCAGGAAGGTCTGGCGGGCATTGCGGCGGATGAAGTCACCGGAACAACCGACTATGAAGCGCCGCTTCCTTACCGCGGAAAAGATGGCGAATGGCTGGAATTCCAAAATGTGAGCATCAACGGCGAAAAATATCCGGAAGGCTTTAATGTGAAATGCCAAACCGGAGAACCGCTTTGGAGCGGCTGTTCCGGTGTGGGATTGGAGCGCTGGACAGCAACATTTTTAGCGCAGCACGGACTGGATCCCGAAAACTGGCCGGAAGAATTCAAAAAGCGTTTCGGAGAAATGCCGAAGATTGTTAAGTTCATGTAATTGAAATTTGCTCCCTTCGGGCTCAAATTTCCAAGGGAGGCGGCGGAATGCCGCCTCCGTAAACGCTTCGCTTAAATTCGTCGCAACGTTTCGCATGAATCCGTCACAACGCTCCGAATTTAATTTTAAAATTCATTTTTTAATTTATTTTTTAAACGTTTTATTGTTCTTGTTTTATGTTTTGTTTTACGATAAGGCAGTGGCTTCTTTTTTGAAAAACTCGCAGAAAAGACGGCCGCCGTCTTTCCTTTTCTCGATTCGATTTAAAGAAGGCCGGCGGCCAGTCTTGAAATGCCCATTTTAAACCGAAGCCACAAGCTCCGTTTGTCGTACATTTCCTCGGTGTATTCCGTGCAATATTTCAAATCGTCCATAAAAGCGTCAATCATTTCTGTTCCGATTTTTTCGGAATAAACGACGGCATTGGTTTCAAAGTTGAGTTTGAGGCTTCGCTCATCAAAATTGGCGGAACCGACGGAGCAATATTTGCCATCGACAACCATGGTTTTGGAGTGAACAAAACCGCGGTTGTAGTTGTAAACGCGAACGGATCCGTCTTTAATCAACTGTCCGGCAAAAGCAAGCCCCGCCCAATACACAAACGGATGGTCGGGCTTGTCCGGTATAATGATTCGAACATCGACGCCCGAATAGCCGGCCAGAATCAAAGCGTCCCGGATGGTGGTGTCCGGAATCAGATACGGGGTGTGAATGTAAATGGATTTTTTGGCCGCGTTGATCAGTTTGAGATATTCTGTTTGAATCGGATTTCGAATGGTGTCGGGGCCGCCTGAAATGAGCTGCATTTTTTCCGTCCATGTTTTTTCCGGTAAAATCGGCGGATAATATTTTTTGTCCAGCGGCAACTCCTTATGCGACGCGTATTCCCAATCCATCATAAATCTCAAATTCATCGTGTAGACACCGATTCCTTCCACACGGACGGCGGAATCGCGCCAGTAGCCCAGCGGACCTTTTCCGAGATACTCGTCGCCGATGTTAAAACCGCCGACATACCCGACAATTCCATCGATGACGGCAATTTTTCGGTGGTTCCGGTTGTTCTTTTTCGGGCTTAAGAGAACAGTAATGGTTTTGTGAAATGTTGTAAATTCGCCGCCCGCTTTTTGAAATTCAACCAACTTCTTTTTCGGACCTTTGTTATTGCCGACCGCGTCAATCATGAGCCGGACTTCGACGCCGGCTTTGACTTTTTCAATCAAGATATCCATGAATTCGTTTGACAGCTTATCGTTTCGAATGATGTAGTATTCGATATGAATGAATTTTTCAGCTTTTCTGAGGTCATCAAACATCCGCTTGAATTTCTTTTCGCCTTCCGTAAACAACTCAACCGCATTTTCTTCCGTGTAAAACGAGCCGCCGGCTTTCATGAAAGCTTCGCTCATTTGATAAATTTCAATATCCTCATCCGATTTGTCTTTTTCTTTTGTTTTCAAAAGTCCGATGATTTCGTTTTTCGTCGCCAGAAGTTTGTCGTCATCTTTCTTTTTCAATTTGAATTGATGGCTTCTGTAAACGGTTTGCCCGATAAATAAGTAGACGATAAACCCGATGATCGGTACCAAAATCAAGACCAATATCCATGAAATTGTGCTTCTCGGGTCCGCTCTTTCCATAAAAATGAGCGCCATGATAAAAATAAAGTTGACAATCAAGATCAGAATCACAAGCCAATAAGAGAGCGTTCCGGTCGTAAGCCCGGATAAGAGGGACGGGAGAAATAACATCATAAATAGCACCGGCTGAACTTTAATGAAATCAAACTTAATCCATGGATTTAACGAAAATAAATTGAATGGTATATAAATAATTTAAATTATATAAATGTGTCATTGCCGTTCAAGATTGGAATTGAAAAAACAAAAAGCAGACCTCATTTTTTCCAAAATCGATAAAGCCGGTGCATTAACGCGCGCGCCGCCGCACAAAAAGAAGAAACAAAAAAATTAAACAAAAAAATTAAACAAAAATAAAGATCAGGAAAACGAATTCGATTCATGAATTCGCCCCCTGTCTGAGTTATCTTAAGAAGTAATTTCGTCCAATTTGTTTAACTTGACGGCGTTTTTAATTTCCCGGGCAATGCGGCGTCCGGTGGATAAATTCTCTTCCACCAAATCCGAATACGGGGAACCGGATACGTAAAGATTGGTTCCGGCAACGATTCTGGCTGAAATTTCAAACACTTTGATTTCAAGGTCGTCGGTAAAAACCGTTTCAAGACAGAACGATCCGATCATACCGCCGAACAATTTGATGGATTCTTCGACGACGCGGGCGCCCAGCTCAAATATAAGCGGGAGAAGCGATTCGCGGGCAACAAGCGGCGCGTTTCCGGTGACCACATAGGTGGGGATGATTCCGGCTTCAAGCAACTCTTTTGGGGATCCGAGTCTGAAAATTTCGTCGGCGTTGGACTCGACGCGGCGGTCCATGCTGAGCATTTCCAAACTTCCTTTGCTGAGCGTGTACCCGGTGTCTTTAATCGGCGAATAGAAATAGTGCAGATAGTAACGGGTTCCGACGATGAATCTTTGGATTGTGTATGTTTTTGTGGTATCAATGTGTTCCATAAAGTCTTCGTAGGTTTTGGCGATGAAGAATCCTTTTCCGCCGTGGGCGCCGTCGTACTTGATCATGACGGGACCGTCGATGTTGTGCGGATCTTCAATGACATCAGGCATGTGAATGCCGGCGCCGACAAGCCATTGTCTTTCCTTTTTGCGGATGGATTCCCATTCGAGAACGAGGCGGTTGCCGAATGTCGGCAAATCCATTTCGACGAAAATTTCAGGGCCCATGTAGGCAACGAACGATCCGTGCGGGATGATAATTGTATTTTTGGCTTTCAGTTCCTCGATGTGGTCGAGCAGTTCGCTGTATTTATTCAGAACCAAAAATTCGTCCGGTTTTCCGAGCGGAAACGCGTCGTAATATTTCGGCGGTTCCCGAAGGCAAATGCCCAGCGTTTTAAAACCTTCCTTTCGAGCGCCGTCGAAAATTTGAAGGCTTGAGTGTGAACAAATCGTTGCAATGGTGATGTTTTCAAGGTCGTAGGACTTCACAACATCCGAAATGTGTTCTTTTGTAATTACCATAAAAATGTGTCCTTGAACTTTTGAATCTAAAAGAAGTTATCATATTTAAGGTTATTTTTTAAAGAAGGAACAAGAGTCAATTTGAATGATTTTTAGGATTAAAGAAGATTAAAACTCTGCTAAAACCTAAAATTTAAAACTGATACTTTTCAAATAAAATACAAAATTAAGTTATTTGATTCGCATATTCGGATATTTTTAAGATAAAATTTAGTGCAAAGCTTATATATATTCATTCCCATTTCTGAAAAAGACTGCAGAAAACGCATTTTAAAAAATGTGTCTTTGTGGTCAATGTTGGAGTATTTTTCAACAGATATTGTTGTTATTTTTATATTATTTGTTAAATTTGTAAAACACACAAAACACATCAAAGGTTTTTGGAGAATCTGAATGGATATTACAGATATTAAAAAATATTTCGCCGAACTCATCGGAACCGCCGTCTTAGTTCTTTTCGGCTGTGGCAGCGCTGCAATTTTCGGCGCGCAGCTTGGAATTCTCGGTATTGCGATGGCTTTTGGCCTTTCAATTGTTGCGATGGCTTACGTTATCGGCGGCATTTCCGGCTGCCACATCAATCCGGCGGTTTCCATCGCGATGTTTATTGACAAACGCTTATCTGCAAAGGATTTTGTCCTTTACGTTGTTTTCCAAGTGATCGGCGGTCTTGTCGGTATCGCTCTTTTGGCGCTCATCATCAACATGGCCGACCTTGGCGGATTTCAGGCCACCGGCCTCGGACAAAATGGATTTGATTCCGCGTCCCTTGTCGGACTCAACATGGTCGGCGCGCTCATCGTCGAAATTATCTTAACTTTCGTCTTCGTTTTCACCATCCTCGGCGTGACCGAAAGCGAAAAGTACGGCTCCGTTGCCGGAATTGTCATCGGTCTTGTCTTGGTTTTCGTCCACATCATGGGCATTCCGCTCACCGGAACTTCCGTGAACCCGGCCAGAAGCCTTGCGCCGGCCATTTTCATGGGTGGTCTTGCTCTCCAGCAAGTTTGGGTTTTCATCGTTGCTCCGCTCGTCGGCGGCGCCCTTGCGGCCCTTGTCTACCGTGTCTTTAAAATGACAAACGACAGCAGTGCCAAGAAAAGCAAAAAAGCTTAATTTTATTTCCCCGGGCAGGCCTGCATTGACAGGCCTGTTTCTTTTTTATTTTTTCTATTTTGGCAGCGGCATGCGCGCGCGTTATGGCGACACTTTTCCCCTTTGATTCAAAAACATATGGGTTGCTTTTTGAAAAATCAAGAAATGAAGCCATGCTTTTTAAAAAAATCAAACAAACCCTCCCGAAAAATCAAACGCGAAGCGTTTGATTTTCTCGGAATATTATGAGGGGGATTGGATGCAGCGATGGCAGATGCCAGTTGGAAATAGAAAACAACAGATGCCAGTTGGAAATAGAAACAGCAGATGCAAATTGGAAATAGAAAACAGCAGATGCAAATTGGAAATAGAAAACAGCAGATGCAAATTGGAAATAGAAAACAGCAGATGCAAATTGGAAATAGAAAACAGCAGATGCAAATTGGAAATAGAAGATGCAAATTGAAAATGAAAAAAGAAAAGTTGAAAATTTGACGATTCAAATTTTCACGCTTTTAACAAAAAATCGTAGATCAGTTTTCGATGATTTCTTCCACTTCGATAACTTCAATCATTTCATTGCCGGCGGCATCGACTTCATCGATAACAAGGGTTTCTTCAACAACAGTTGCTTGTTGCGGAACTCTTCTTTGGCTCGGTGTTTTGATGACTTCAGTCTTTCTGACTTCGACGCGTCTGAGCGGGTAGATGTTTTTGGTTTGCTTGTAAATAGCGGAGGACATCTTTCCGGTGACGATTTCTTGAATCAAGTCTTCAAAGTTGGATTTGACAGCGCGGCGGACGACGATTCTGGTCATCAAGTTGCGGATGGCTTTGATTTGACTGGTTCTGGCTCTTTTGACGGTGAAACAGGTCGGCTTGATGCTGATAATGTATCCGTCCGCGGTTCTGACGGTCAAGATGGCGTCGATTTTGGAGGTTTGTCTTTTCACAATGGAGCGGAGGTAATCGTTGGTGAGCATGTGTCCCAAAAAGGCGGTTTCAGCGACATCGCCGTTCACGCGGACAATTCTGAATCTCATTTTCATGTTGTTTTTGGACATGTCGTTGGTCATTTCGCCGACAGTTGTCTCGATAATCCGGTCCATCATCAAAGCCGGGTCCGAGGCAACGGTTTGTCCGACGACGGTTCTGTTTAAGAATTCCGGGGCGACGATGTTGTACCATTTCTTTTCTTTCCAGCTGTCCACTTTCTTTTGTTGTTTTCTTGCCATAATTTAATCCTCCGATTATGAAATTAATTTAATTTTTAATTTTTATTTATTTTTTAATTTGTTTATTAATTAACAAATGAATTTTTTCATTTTGAGAATACGACTCAATAGATATGACGAATAAATGAAGCAAAGATTGTTAAAACGACAAAAACGAGGTCTGCATCATTCACAGATTTACATTTATAATCGAATTAAGAATCAAAAGGCTTTAAAACCCGTTGCCTTGGACAACAATTACCGACCAATTTAGATACGAATCAAAATTGCAGACTGTTGTCTCTTGGATTTTCAAGAGCCGTTGTGATTCCGAAAAACGGAATCGGGATAAATAAGAATAAAATTTGGATTGGCGAGGTGACAAGTCCTTTTTTGTATATAAAGAATATGGTTCGTATCAGCAGAGAAAAAATGAACACAGAATAAATGAACACAGAACAAATGAATGTAAGAATCAATGGGATAATGGAAAATGGGAAAATATGAGGATTATGTCTCATATTTTGAAATTATTGTTTATTGTGTTGATGATGCTGATTGTTGTGCCTGTTCATGAAGACATTGCTGATGACATATGTGTTTGAACGGATGTCGTATTTAGAACCTTTGTCATTGTAGACGACTGATTTTGCGATTTCTTTGACCGAACCGGCTGCGAATTCGGACGTTTTGTTCAGGGCTGATTTTGCCGACAAAAATACAATATACGGAACCGACATCACAATAATTCCTAAGGACACTTTTTTGGAAAAAACCATCACCATATCCGTCAAAGCCAAAACCGACATCACCCCCAGTCCGGTGAGTGTAATAATTTTGACAGGGTCGGCCGGTTCAAACAAACTGACAAGAATCCAAGATATGCACACCGTTATGACATATCCGGTGAAGAACAACGCCAAGAAGTAGTAGGAAAATACCGCAACACTTGTCAGCATCTGTTTTATGATTTGATTGATATTGTTTTTATTTTCGTTCATACAATTTCCTCATTTTCCTGATTCTATTCTTTTTTTAAAACTTTTATTTTTCCACTTGTCCCTCATGTCATCTTTTTTCAGATCAAGATAGATATCTTTTGTTACAAAAACAACGCCTGTCCCTGTGAAAAAAATCAACAGAACAACCGAAGAGAATCCGGCAATATTTTTTAAGACAATCGTCCAATAATCATTTTCAAGTCCGAGGGTGATTGAAAAATTAATGACGGCCGCCGTCGTTAATAACAATGACAAGGTGCAGATTGTCCCCGTCAAAATGGCGACGAGAAATGTACCCAAATAATAGAAATTGAGAGCAATCGCCGGAATAAAACGTTCAAACATCGGAACACCTCGGAAAGGAAAGCATCAGTAAATGCATTATTGAGATGTAGTTCCTGTCATTATATATTCTTTTTGATTTTGTTCTCAAAAATAGATAAAGATAGAGATTATTTAGATACATTATTTCCGGATAAAAATAGAAAATAGGAAAAATAGATAAAAATAGATAAAAATAGGAAAAATAGATAAAAAAAGGAATAAAAATAAAGAAGTGAATAAAAAATAAAGAAGCGATGAGGACAGATAAAAATAATAAAAAAATAACGGGAGAACTCAATCAGACTTCTTCCGCTTCAAACATTTCTTTTCCTTCGCCGCAAATCGGGCAGCACCAGTCATCCGGCAAGTCTTCGAAAGGAGTGTCGCCGTCATACACATATCCGCAAACCGTACAAACATATTGAGTTGCCATATTTTTCACCTTTTTTGATTTCCGAATTAAATCATTAATTTCAAGCCGTCGATTATTAGTTTAAATTTCTTTTAAGA
This sequence comes from Methanolapillus millepedarum, assembly GCF_032594115.1. Lineage (NCBI taxonomy): Archaea > Methanobacteriati > Methanobacteriota > Methanomicrobia > Methanosarcinales > Methanosarcinaceae > Methanolapillus > Methanolapillus millepedarum. The sequence goes on along the minus strand of NZ_CP131060.1, from coordinate 973,779 downwards.
CAAAATTTTCTTTTCCTTCGCCGCAAGTCGGGCAAATCCAATCTTTTGGCAGTTCCTCAAATGGAACATCTCCATCGTAAATATGTCCGCAAACACTGCAAACGTAGGCTGTTCTTTTTTCTTTTGGTTTGACTTCATCAACAGGTTTTTCGTTTTCATTCGCCGGTCTGGTCGGATCCGGTACATCCGGCTTGAGGTGCGTTGGTGCATTTTTGGGAGCGTTTCCTTTGATGACGTGGTGGTAATAAGCGTAAGTCATTGGCGTTTCGAGGTCCAAAACACCCGAATCCAAAACCTTTGAAATAAAAACGGTGTGAGTCGGAAGATCAACGGTTTCCAGAACTTCGCATTCCAGCCATCCGCAAGTCTTTTCCGTGATATACGGTAAGTTTGACGGTAAAATTTTGTACGTCACGTTTTCGAATTTATCGGCCTTTCGTCCGGTTCTGAATCCGAATGTGTTGATGACAGCAACCGGTGTATTTTCGGAGATCACGGACGCTGTAAATACGCGTTCTTTCATGATTAAGTCGTGCGTGTAATTGTCTTTACTGACGCTGACACCGATCAATGGCGGTTCTGATGTTAATTGAAACACGGTGTTGACGATACATCCTGAATATTTGTCGCCGTTTCTGGTTGCTAAAACATACATCCCGTAGGATAATGTTCGAAATACTGATTTGTCCATAACCTCCCCTCTCAAAATAATCCGAATAGTTGATTTTTGTTTTTAAAGTCGTTCTTCTTTTGCTTTTATTTGGTTCTTGTTTTTGCTTGTTTTTGGTTTTTATTTTTGTTATTATTTTTTGTTATTAGTTTTTGTTTTCATTTTTATTTGTTATTTGGTTTTTGATTAAATTCTGTTTTATTAATAACAAAATAATAAATAAACATAATCCATTTCATCTTATTAATAATTATTCCTATTAATTATACCCTTATCATTGATATTTTTATATAATTACATTGTTGTTATTCGATGATTAAAATGCCATACTTTCCCTCTCCAATTCCCAATCAAATTTTCAACCAAATCTCCAAGGCTTATTTTGCTTCCGGCTGCTTTTGGGGAACAGAATATCATTTTCAAAGAAAACCCGGCGTCATCTCCACAACGGTCGGCTATATGGGTGGTTCTGTTCCGTCCCCTTCTTATCCGCTGGTCTGTACAGGGACAACCGGACACGTCGAGGCGGTTGAAGTTGTTTATGATGAAAATATTGTTTCTTACGAGGAATTGGTCCGCTTGTTTTTTGAAACCCATAATTTTACGCAAGAAAATGGACAAGGTCCCGATATCGGCTCTCAATATCTTTCCCGAATTTACTACACCGATGAATTACAGAAACAGATGGCTGAGACGTATGTTCGAATATTGACCGGTCTCGGATACGATGTTGCGACCGAAATTCTGCCGGCGGGACCATTTTGGAAAGCGGAAGATTATCATCAGCATTACTATTCCAAAAAGAACAACACGCCCTATTGCCACGCCTATCGGAAAATATTCTGAGACTGTAACGAACCATTATGGTCGCCGCATCGTTTTCATTTGTTGAATTCCGGACAAACTGATGAGAATTCACACCAGCGGCAGGCATTTCCGACACAAGCAGGGAAATTGTTTTCCCAAGACGCCAGTTCAATAATTTGAATCAGGTTGACGATTTTCTTTTTCAGTTCTTCCAATTCGTCGTCGGACTTTTGAAGCCGAATTTCTTTTTTAAATCTCAAAAAGTGGTAAATGATGTCGAATTCCCGGTCATTGAACTCATATTTTTTTCGGACGCCGATTTGATAAAGCGCAAGCTGTCGGTCATTTTGAAGATCTGAAATGTCGGGGAGATGGTTTGACGTTTTATAATCGTGAATTTCAACATGTCCGTTTTCCTTGTTAACGGCAAGCCGGTCAATAAATCCCATTAATTTGAAGCCTTCGATGGAAATGTCAATCCGTTCTTCCACCGACAGCGTTTCATCTCGGTCAAAAGGCTGATACATGTGATAGTATTCGGATAAAATCAGTTTTCCCTGGTCAAAATAATCCGCAGCGGTCATATTCTCTTTCACCACTTTCACATCGTCCGCCCACTTGTTTTTCCAAATAAAATCATAGTAGGACAACAGTTCGGACAGAGTAATTTTTTCCATCGGCGATTTTTTGCGTTGCTTATACACATATTCCAGTGTATCGTGAACCCGGGAGCCCATAAACATTTCAATGCTTATAAACGCCTCTTCCGGCTTGATTTTGTCAATGTAGCGGAATTTATATGCCAACGGACATTTTTCATAAAGAGCCAGACGCGTGTGAGAATAAACAGTCATGGGTTCACCAACAATTTGAGAAATCAAAGATCAAATGTATAAATCGGTTCAAGGTTAAAAAATTAAAACTCAGGGTGAAAGTAAAGAAAACATATATTTTTATTTATTTTGCGGGACAAATCAACTGTTGTGAAACTTTGAAACATACCAAACATCGAGGTTTATAAATAAGAAGCGTGTCAATGTTTCTTTGGAATATAATTATTAAGTAAGAATGAATTTGAAGTTATCGCAATATTCAAATGAGTTGTTATGAATCATATTTAAACAAGTTCGCTATATTATTATAATCTGAATATTACAACTTCAAACCGTCAAAATTTGAAAACTGAATCTTTTTAAAAATAAATTTGATTATTTAATATTTAATATTTAAAAATTAAACTATTATTCAGTCTGCCCTGAACTGAATAAAAAAGGATGAATCGCATGAACTCTGTTGAAGAAAACCGTGGAATTCAAAAACCGAAACCAAAAGACCCTATCGTTTCAGATACGCCGGACGATGAATCTTTTGAAGAGTTTGATGCCGATAATTTGATTATTATTCCGGTGAATGACGATTCTAAAAAAATCCGGCAAATTCTGTCGAATGAAACATCCATGAAAATTTTGGATGCTTTGAAAAAAGAAAGTATGTCTTCCAGTCAGCTGTCCGACAAATTGGGTCTGTCGCTCACGACCATCAAATACAACGTTGACATTTTGGTTGAAAACGGTCTCGTGAATGTTAAAAAAATCAAGTATAGCGAGAAAGGCCGGCAGGTTAAGATTTATGAAGCGCCTGAAAAAGTGATCGTGTTCGCGCCCGAGAAAATCAGCCGCATTTCGATTGTTTCCATGCTTCAGAAGTATGCGTTCGCATTCGGTTGCGCTGTTTTTGCCGGGTTCGGATTCAGCTATCTTTTCCGACAGCATCAAACCGTTGTTGAAAAAACGGCGATGGACGCAAGACTGATGAGTTCTTCTGAAAATTATTATGATCTTTCCGGGGCGTTTGCGAACAACACAAGCGCCGGGGTGGTCGTTCAGTCTGCAATACCGGACGCGTTTTCAAACGGTACGGTTCCTCCCACATCGGAAGTCATATCCGGCGCCGGTCAACTTGCCGGCAATATGAATATTCCCTATGCGGGAAATGTGGATTTAGCAGCGATTTCCAATGTTTCCAACATGCATCTGCTGTACGGATCCGATGCCGGTTCAGTTGTCGGTTACGTCGATCCCAATTATGTGCTCAATGAAAGTACATATTCTTATGTCAGCGACGCGGCTTACAATGCGACGGTTGCGGCCGGAAGCGGGGTAAGTGCCGCTCCGAGCGGTGTTCACGACAGTTTTGTTTCGATTTCCAATTGGATTTACGATACCATCGGCTACCAAGCTTTTTGGTTCATCTTGGGCGCTCTTTTCGTCTGCGTTGTCATTTGGGTGGTGGAATACGTTTCCGTTTCGAAAAACAAAAACGTAAACAATAAAGTCCAAAATCGGAAATAATTCAATCCATTTTTTGTTTTTTCTTCCTCTTTTCTTTGTTTTTCTGTTTTTTTTCTTTGTTTTTTCTCTCATTTTTTATTTTTTCTTCGTTTTTTCTCTCATTTTTTATTTTTAATCTTCATTTTTATCAGGTATCCATCCTCAAACGCAAAAACTTTTTTATATTTTTAAACTTTCAATTCTATTGTAATCCTGATTCCTTATTTTATTTCTTTTATTTTTGAGTTTTATTTTGCATTTAAATGGCCATTGAATTATTGTTGGGACAAAATGAAAATTGCTTTAAAAATCGGTTATGAAGGCACGGAGTTTTCCGGCTCTCAAATTCAGCCGGAACTGCGAACCGTCGAAGGCGAACTCTTAAAAGCGCTCAAGGAAGCCGGCACAATCGATGATTTTGAATCCGCGGATCTTTCTTCCGCCGGACGGACGGACGCCGGTGTTCATGCTTTTTGCCAAATTATTTCTTTTAAAACAACAAATCCGGGACTCGCCATTCCGCGTGTCATAAATTCCAAACTTCCGCGCGATGTTTGGGCGTGGGCCTACGCGGAAGTTCCCGACGATTTTGACCCCCGCCGGCATGCGGTCCGCCGGAAATACCGCTACATTTTAAGCGGGGATTACGACATTTCCAAAATGCGGGACGCCTCTAAGTTAATTTTGGGCGAACATGATTTTGCCAATTTCGCGAAAAAAGATAAGAAAAATCCCAAGTCGACCGTTCGCCGGGTTGAAAAGTTGGATATCCGGACCGGCAACGGAATCATTCGGATTGATATCGAAGCGAACGCCTATTTGTGGAACATGATTCGGAAAATTGTGACTGCGCTCACTTTGGTCGGCAGCGGCCTTCGTCCGGTGGAATGGGTCGAACAAATGCTTGACCCGGACAATTATGAAGAAGGCATTGAACCGGCGCCGGCGTTCGGATTGATTTTCCTGGACATTTGGTACAACCCCGAACCGGAATGGAAAATGGACAGCTACGCCATCCGGCACGTGAATGAACATTACGTTAAAGAAGCCGACCGCCACAAGGTTATTTCGGCGATGATGGAACAATTTATTATCCACGAAAAAAAACCGGAGTAATCGGCTTCTGATTTTGGTTTTTAATTTTTCAATGTCTGACCTTTGGTCTTTAGAATATTTGTTTTTCTGCCTTTACTTTTTTTCAAGAACCGTCATGGTCCGCGTCAAACTGCGGTGAACACGTTGTTTGTATGTCTTTTGAATCTCAAATCCGGCGTTTTTCGCGAATTTTTCCACTTCGATCTCGGAGACAACAACGGCTTTTCCGTTTTTTTTCAAAATTCGGTACATTTCTAAAAATGATTTCTCATACAACCCTTCCAGAGATTCGGCTTTGATCGCGGCCGACCGTCCGTAGGGCGGGTCGGTCACAATCGCATCGGCGATTTCGTTTTTAAAAGGAAGCCGGCAAGCATCTCCGGCTAAAAGTTCGTAATCCATCCGCCCGCAACTTGCCGGTCCGGATTCATTTTGATTTTTTTCCCGTTCTTCTTTGGAAAGCAATTCGCCCGTAATGGAATATCCGGCCATATTCATGCCGGCGCCTTCGATTATTTTTTCCTGGGCGTCCACGCCAAACACTTTGGCGCCGAGAAGCCCTGCCTCCATCAAAATGCCGGCTGTTCCGCAAAACGGGTCCACAACAATCGTGTTTTCTTTGACGCCGGCCATGTTTACAAGAGCGCGCGCAACCCGCGGCATCAGAACGCCCGGATAAAAAAAAGGTTTTCTTTGAGGCGACCGGTGTTCATAAGAGCCGCGGTCAACGGCGGACACCAAAACCCCGAATACGGCTTTATCGGTGAGTGTCAACCGAAAAACAACATCCGGCCGGCTCAGGTCCGCCCGAAATCCCCGACGAAAAATACGTCCGCCGATTCGGCCTTCAATGTCGACGGATTTAAGAAGTGTGCCGTCGCCCATTCTTTTCGCGCGGACGACAAACGTTTGTCCGGGTTTTAAGTAATTGTCAAGCGGGAAGTTCTCCGCCAAACCTAATACGTCATCTTCCGACACGTCAACGATGTCAATGACCTGAAAAATCGTGTGTGACATCGCCAACACCTTGGAAATATCGTCTTTTAATGTTTGAAAAATGTCATTGTCGGAACGCGTTTCCGAAAATATATCCGCCACCAAACACTGTTTGTATTCGGCAAAAACAGTATAATTCAAATTTCGGGACGTCAGCGTTCCCAAAACTTCCGCAACCGGCAAACTTTGGTGTTCTCCGGAAAGCTCAAACGCGTACAACATGGACAGTAAAATGGAGATTGATTATATAAAGTTCCCCTTGAAAATTCCTTGCTTCTTTCGGAATTTTCAAAAATGGTCTCTTGTTTTTTGAATCAAAAGAGAACATGTTGCCATAATGCGCGCGGTGCCGCTCGCTTCAAAAAACAGAAAATAAAAAATATGAAAAAAGGGTTATAAGAATCTTTTTTTATTGATTTCGGAAACAGCCCGCTCAACATTGTTATTGAGCCGGGAAATGTTGTTTTCAAGATCCGCTTCAACCGTCATGATGCTGACCCGGATGGATTTGTCCCGCGCTTCCATTCTTTCTTCCAATTCTTTAAAGCGGTTGTTTATGGACAAAATCATCAGTGAAAGAATGCCGATGACAATGAGCAGGCATAAGATGATGACCCAGTTGAAGGGATTGTAGACGAATCTTTGGAACCAGGCGTAAGCCATAACGAGCGTGGCAACCTCGATTAAGACAAAGGCAATGATATCTTTTGTTTCCATGGTGTTTTCCTCTTACGGTTTTAATGTGTGAAATCAAAACGAAGAATTCATAAAAATTAAAAATAACTCCGTTCGAATGATGAAGTTAGTTGAATTCAATAACAATATAAGACAACATAAAATAATCAATAAATCCCGCGAAACTATATAAATATTGACTTACATGTTGCTTCATAATTCGATGTTTCGATTCCGATTTTTATCTTTTTATTTGACGTCACAATTTTCAATTTTGATTCATGCATTGAGGTTTTCAGTTGAGCAAAAATTCATCGTCCTTTTTTTCCAAAGTTAAAGACGTTCTCCCGATGATTTTCATGGGATTTTTGATTTTGGCCGTTCAGCTTGGCGCGCTTTGGCTTTCGTCCAATGAATACATCACGGAGCAGCCGGTTTTTGAAAACCCTGAAAGTGTCGGCAACGCCGTTTATTATATCGTGATTTTGCTCGTCTTTTCCGCCATTGTCGTCTACGCCGTCAAGAAAAGCAAAACCGGATTCATTCGAGGCGTTGTCTATCTCTCGATTACGGTGACGTTTTTTTATGTGATCAGTTCCATCATTGCGGAAATAACAACACTCACCGGAATGCTTTCTCTTGCCGCCGCCGCTCTTTCGCTCATCCTTGCCGTCATCCTGTACAAATATCCGGAATGGTATGTGATTGACATCGCCGGGATTGTGATTTCAGTTGGCGCCTGTGCAATCATCGGCGTTTCCCTATCGATTTTGCCGATTTTCGTCCTTCTTTTAGCTCTTTTAATTTATGATTTCATTTCCGTGTACAAAACAAAACACATGTTGACGCTGGCCGGCGGCATGATGGACATGAAGCTTCCGATTCTTTTTGTCGTCCCGAAACATTTGGGTTACTCTTACATCAAGGATGATTTTTCAGACAAAGATATTCAGCCGAAGGAAGATGAAGCCGAAAATGAAAATAAAACTGAAAGCAAAACAGAGAACAAGACCGAAGACAAAAATGAAAACAAAGAAGAACCTGTGGACGAAAAGAAAGAACGTGGCGCCCTCTTTATGGGTCTTGGCGACGCCGTCATTCCAACACTTCTTGTCGTTTCCGCCAATCACTTTATTCCGCATGACGGAATCATTTCAATTCCGGCGCTTTTGACAATGGCCGGCACTTTTGTCGGATTTGCGGCGCTGATGTATGTCGTCTCCAAAGGAAATCCGCAAGCCGGGCTTCCGTTTTTAAACACAGGCGCCATGGCGGGATTTTTGATTGGGGTTTTTGTGTCGGGAATTTCAGTAATGAGTTTCTTGCCGTTTTGAGTTTTAATGAATTGAAAACGAATCTTCATTCTTTTTGATTTACTTTTTTGATTTAATTTTTCAATAACGTATTCAGCGTCTTTAATGGCTTGATTGGTTTGTTTAACAATCGTAAGTCTGAAATTTAACGTTTCTTCATATCGCTTTCGTTTCTCATAAGTTTTAAAAAACTCAAAACATCTCCAATTTTATGCAGCTCTTCATTTAAAATCGAAAAATATAAATCTTGAATTCGGGGGTTTTTCCACTTCAAAAATAAATATATATCTGATTTAATATGTTATATGAGAAATCCCGGCTCAGGAAATGAATATGTCCGACTACACAATCTATAAAGAAGAGAATTTGACAGTTGAAACGAAAAACGAAATCTTTCAGGTCATGACGCAATCTTTTATGAAAAATCCGTTGATTGGTGGCTATTTTTTCCGCCAAAACGAAAAAAAGGTTTACGCTTTTATTAAAACGACCGTTGAATACTATATGCGTCTTGGTGACATCATTGTTTGCAAAAACGAAGACGGAAAAATCGTTGCCGTCTGTGTGCTCGGAATGCCGGACACCGAGCCGCTCTCTTTGGGCAGCGTGATTAAAAACGGCATGCTTTTGGATTTTATCGGCCTGATCTTCAAAGTCGGTCCGTCGGATATGAAAAGAACGCTGAAGGCCGCCCATATCCTTGAAATCAATCACATTCATGAACCGCATTGCTACATTTATATGATCTCGTCCGTGGAAAAAGGAGCGGGACGAGCTTTACTCAACCAAGTTATCGACACATACACGCAAAACAACGTGATTTACTTTGAAAGCACTGTGGCGAAAAACAATCACGAATATTACAAATCGTTTGGCGCAAAACCGGTTGGTGAGACGACCGTTGGCGGGGTCAGTCATATGTTCTTCATCTTTGAGAAAAAAGGAAATGAAAAGAAGTCCGCGAATTTTCTTAAATTTTGTTTTTTATTTTTTTATTTTTTTGCACATTGTGTTGTCGTCCTTCTGATTTCTTATAAAAATCAATACGTTTTAAGCGTCAAAACAAATTCCAACAACAAAAAAACCAAAACGCAGGCGGCATAGATTATTTTTTGAATTTTATCATTTCCTCTTTTGGATGCAAAAAATCCTGCAAATCCCCAAACAATCGAAATAATAAACGTTTTCGGCATCCAAAGAAAACTCAAATTTCCGGCAAAACTCGGGTCAAGACTCGGGTCAAGACTTAACGAATAAATAAAGTCAAAAATTTCCATCGCCGGCAGGAATAGAAATCCGAATATGAATGACTTGATTGCATTTTTTGAAATAAAACCGTAAATTATGGGTTCAACGTAGATGAGAATCCACAAGATGACGATGAAAATTCCGATTCCGAAATAGTCTATGCCGGAAATGAGCAGAAAGAAAATGGCATAAAACAGAAGGAATAGAATGTTGTTTCTTTTTTCAGATTGATTGATCATTTTTTCCATAACATTTCTTCCAGTTCAGCCGCCGGATTTTAAATCCGAACCGACATTGCGATTATAAAATAACATCCTTGATTCCGTTTCTTCTAAAGTCATAAGATCCTCTGAAGAGAGACCGTTTGAAAGTGGTAATCCCATTGTCATGAAAAAAATAAAACTGATGATAATAAGATATTTTATTTTTTTGTGTATCATATTATCACCATCTTTAATACCTATTTAATAATTTTATATTTCTTTAATTTGTTCGTTTGCAGGAAGCCGAATTCGGTCAAAGTCTTTTATTCCGGAATCAACTATTTTTTGATACAAAATGACTTCATCAAATGATTCAGGTTTATTCTGATCAAAGTTTTCCAAATGAATTCGCCCATCCGGATAACCAATTGTACATCGTCCGTCAAGTTGTGTAACGGTAATGAAAAGGTAAACTTCTCCGACTTCAATCAAGGAATCATTTGACTCTAAAAATCCGTAATAACCTTCACCATACTTTTCAAAAGAATCCAAAAGCTCTAAACTTACATTGCTTTCATTCTCTTCTCCGATTATTTCTTTAATGAGATATTCTTCGGTGTAATATCCTCCGAGTTGTTTCAACTCAATTTTGTTTTCAAGTGCTGGTCCTTTTATGAGTTCAATTACTTCGACATCATAAAGGTTGTAAGGGTTAAGGTCTTCATTTTTTTGAGCTTGATAATTTCCTTTATGATTGACGACCCGCCCGACGAAAATATGGTCACAGTAAGCAACGCTAAATTCTTTGGAAGTTTTTCCATACTTTTCAATATCGGATTCGTAAGCCTTTTCCATTTCAAATGTTCCGGCTCTTATTCTTTTATAATCGTCTTCATTGACATCTTGATGATAAATTTCAGACATTGCTTTTTTAAACATTTGAAAATCATATTCTTCCTGTTCATCCGGCGTCATCTTGTTGTAATCTTCGATGGATGATACGTATCCAATGGCAATCACCGACAAACTCAAAATGGCGATTGCAGACATAATTAGGATTAGATATGTTTTATTTTTTAAAATCACGTTTATCATCCCCAAATACATCGATAAACTTCTTTATCTTTTGTTCCTAATGACGTTTGAGATAATCTGCCCTGTCTCATGATATTGTTATCAATGTTAATGTCTTTGATACCCAATGCATGTCCGAGTTCATGCGTCAGTGTTTTCGTTCGTTCATTTGATGAATATCCATATAAAATGGCGGTATTAATTTTGATGTGTTTTGTACCATTTTCAGACCCATTGCTATAACCAGCCGAAGGCCAGTCTCCTGTGTATCCGTATGGCCTGGGTGAATCTACATCCAATATTTTAAGATCTTTTTGACTGAGTAAATGGTCGGCTTTAATGGTAACCGAACCCATGCCGTTCCATGTTGAAACCGCGGCAGACCATTCATTTGAATATGTTGTAGACCCATACCAATGAATTTTTTTCAATTTAACGGCATGTTCGTTTGAACCCATGTGATAACTACATGCTGAAGCTACAGGGCTCAATAAAACAAGAACAAGAATACATAAAATTATTATTTTATATTTCACATTAAATCTCCTGATCATATTTCATTTCGCATTTATTTTAAATACTTTAAAAATCAAAGAGAGGAGCGAATTCTAATCGTCAACGACTTGAATTCGCTCACATCTAAGCACCGAATCTTAACGGTATCAGCGTCAAGATTCGGTGGTGAGCTTTCCTTTTTTCAATCGAAATTTTCACAAATTGAATTTATATTATTATGTATAAAATAATTGCGGTCTGTCTAAATAATTTCTATTTACTTGTAAAAATAAAAATCTTCCGGACTTGAAATGAAAAAATTTCAGAATAGACAGACATCTAAAAAAAGTTGTTTTGAACTCAAATTCAAAAAAGAAAAAATATTTCTAAAAAGAGTAGCCTACGTCTCTTTTAATGTGAAAAACTTAAAATTTTTTCTTCAACCGTTCATAAAAGACCGCATCATCTCCTGAAGATGATAAAAACAGTTTTTCGACAATCAATTCCGGCGTGCTTTTCGCGATATGATTTTTCACCGGGCTTCGGTTCACGATTAAGTTCAAATTTTCATCCAGACCTTCGGCCTCAATTCCGTCAACCTGAACCGGAACGCTGCAATTTTTCAGAATCGGCTCCGCCAGATGGGATACAAAAAGCGTTAACGCATTTGCATCTTCACAAAACGCTTCCAAAAGGCCGGCAATGATTTTAGCGGAAGCGCCGGGCTCCGTAATCGCTTCAAGTTCGTCGGCAAAAATGGCTTTTCGAGTTTCCTGCCCATTCTTTTTTTCTTTTGATTTTCTCAAAACACCCGAAAAGTTGCGCAGCGTCGTTTCAAACGCGCCGGCGTCGAGCGTCCCTTTGGATTTTCCGAAATAATAAAATTCGTCCAAAGCAGACAGTTCAAACGATTCGGCCGGTACCGGAAATCCCATGTGCGCCAAAATCAAGCATTGACCCAAAAGCTCTAAAAGCGACGTTTTTCCGCCGGAATTAACACCGCTTAAAATGGTCACCGATTCCGCCGAATAGGAGACGGGAACCACATCGGATAAGCCGTATTTTTGAGACAAAAATAAATTCTTCCCGGATGCCATCGAAAAAAACGAGGCGTTTGATTTTGTTTCTATTTTCGGAAAAGTCATTCGGTACGCTGCGGCAAATCCGGCGGCGGAATACCAAACATCAAATTCAAGAGCCGCTAAAACCAAAGACTCGCAAACTTCCTTTTTTCCGGAAAGCTCTTTTGACAATTTCTTTTTATAAGCGGCGGCACGTTCGGCAATCTGAGCCGAAATATGTTTCTTAAATCGCGAAGCTGCATCCGAATTAACGGAAACCGGACAACGGATTTCATCTCCAAAGACATCGCCGATGAGAAATTCCTCTTCTTTTTTAAGCGACAGGACGGAGGTGATTTCAGATAAGGCGGATGCCGCATATTCCCGATAGTTTTTGGAAATTTTTTCGCTGACAATCTCTCTTAAATCAACGCCGGACATGACTTTCATCATTTGGGCGCCGTCCAACGTGAGCGTACTCGCCGACAGCGACTCTTCCATTTTTTTGGATAACACACCGGCCGCTTTTAGAAAGGTTTCATCGGCGTTTTTGATGATGAAATTCAGCCGGTCCGTTTCAGCATCTGTCCCCGGTGCAAAGTTTCCGGAGGAATCCATTTTTGAGATCTGATTAAGAAGGAGGGCACTTTCAGCCGAAAAACCATTGAAAATATTTGAATTGGTTGCTAAAATTTCGGCCAATTTTAAACATGAAATCAACGTCTTTTGATTTTGAACGAAAAAGTCCAAAGAAATTTCAGGCGCCAATTGTTCCAAGGTTGTATTTTCAAAATCCCGGAAATAATCGTAACCGTCAGGCATATCAAATTCAGGGAATTCAAATAAAATAACGGAAGTGTACGCGGAAAAATAATCGGCGCATTCCTGCGGGTTTGAAACCCAATAGACGTTGATATTTTTTCCGAATTTTTCCTTGGCGGAAAGATATGTTTTTTCCGAAAACGCCAAAATTGCCTTGTCTTTAATTTTGACAGCGGCCGTTGTCTTAAGCGGCATTATTTGAGATAAAAATCCGTCAATCAAATCAATGTCATCACCGGAAAGCGCGTCAATCAACATCATATGCGTTTTAATCTTATCGGAAACGGCGTCCGACAAATCCAACCTGCACTTGGGATACGGAATCAGCCGGTCCATATAATCGGACGCAAAAGATGTATGGCAATATTTTTTAAGCATTTTTAAAATGCCCAAATATAAGGATTCGGCTTCCTTCGTTTTTAAAAAATCGCCGGCAGAAACCCCGGATTGTTCCTTTGAGGCGTTTAAAATCAAAGACAGCGCTGCTTTTTTAGTGAGTCCTTCCACCCGGCAAAGTTCTTGGATATTTCCATCCAAAAGAGAAGAGACCGCCTTTTCTTCACTGCCGAAATGCGCAATCAAACGCTTTTCAAGAATGAGTCCGATGCCGGAAATATCCCGAAGCCGAATTTCAAAATCCGTTCCGCGATCTTCCGGGGCACCGGCCGGACCGGTCTCCAATCGGTTTTCCGATACAGACTTTTTGGCCGACACCGTCTGATTTGACGGCGATATTTTCCGTACAAGTCCGGTCCCTTGCGGTTGAGCGTTTGTTTGAGAAACAAAGGTCATTTGTTTCGATTCCGTGATCATAGACGGTAAAACGAAAAAAACGAATATAAATGTCTTATAAGCGGGGTGAAAGTAATGAACTATTTTGAAATGTAAGTTATAACAAACGAATCCGTGTAAAATCAACAAATAAATCCTGTTTATCCGATACAAGATAAACGCCGTCGTAATCAAATCAAGTACACTTCATATTAAATCAAATTTAATTGATTTCAAATTTTCATTTAATTTTATTTATAATTTTTTCAAAATTGATTGTAGAAAAATACACACCTGTTGACAGAATAATAAAATATAATTGATTTAAAATCAAGTTTATTTTTTGAATATATTTATAATCTAAAAACACATTTTCTCTTTATCACGTTGTCAATGGATGATTTTAAATTCAATACTCTTGAGGGACGATAAATCATCCGACACCATGCAAAAACATACTTTGCAACTATCTATACATTATTACAAATCAAAAAGGAGTTTTGATAAATGTCAATTGTTACAGATGCCAAAGCCGGTAAAATTACGGAGGAAATGAAAATCGTCGCTGCCAGAGAGGAGCTTGACCCTGAATTCATCCGCCGCGGAATTGCTGCCGGAAGAATCGTTATTCCGCTCAGCCCGTACCGCAAAGTGAAATACGCCGGAATCGGACAGGGATGCCGGACCAAAATCAACGCGTCCATCGGTGCTTCTTCCGACATCGTTGACATGGAAATGGAAGTTGCCAAAGCCAGAGCTGCCGAAAAAGCAGGTGCGGACACATTAATGGAACTCGGAACCGGCGGAGACTTCCTCGGCATGAGAAAAGCGGTTTGTGACGCCATCTCCTTACCGGTCGGATCCGTTCCGCTCTACCAAGCCTTTATTCAAGCTGCCGAAAAATACGGATCAATCGTCCACATGACGGAAGACGAACTCTTCAAAGCCACGGAAGACCAGGCCAAACTCGGAACCTGTTTCATGGCGATCCACACCGGTATTAACCAAGTGACCCTTGACCGCTTGAAAAAACACGGACGCTACGGCGGACTTTGTTCCCGCGGCGGCGCTTTTATGAGCACCTGGATGCTTCACAATGAAAAAGAAAACCCGCTTTACAGCCAATTTGATTATCTTTGTGAAATCTTAAGCGAACACGAAGTTACCCTTTCCACAGGAAACGGAATGCGCGCCGGTGCCGTTCACGACGCGACCGACCGCGCTCAGGTTCAGGAACTTATCATCAACTCCGAATGCGCCGAAATCGCGCACGACAAATACGATCTTCAAGTCATTGTCGAAGGACCGGGACACGTGCCGCTTGATCAAATCAAAACCAACGTCCAATTGATGAAAGTCATGAGCAACTACAAGCCGTTTTACATGCTCGGCCCCTTGGTGACTGACATTGCTCCCGGATACGACCACATCACCACCGCCATCGGTGCCGCCGTTTCCGCATCTTACGGCTGCGACTTCCTCTGCTACGTGACGCCGGCTGAACACCTCGCCCTTCCGAACTTGGAAGACGTCGTGACCGGTGTGAAAACCTCCAAGATTGCCGCCCACATCGGCGACATGATCCGCCTCGGAAAAAGAGACGAAGACTTGGCCATGGCCCGTGCCAGAAGAGACCTCGACTGGGAGAAAATGTACAGCATTGCCATTGACGGAGAACACGCAAGAGCGGTCCGCAACAGCCGGGCTCCGGGCGACGAAGACGCATGTACCATGTGCGGTGACTTCTGCGCCTTAAAGATTGTGAATCAACACTACGACCTTGCCAAATAAACTTAAAACAGACAGGCCGGATCCGGGTTTGATTCATCAGAATAATTTATCCGACAAAACCCGGATTTTTTAAAACGGATTAAAAATATCCCCAAAAACGAAAATCTCCAAAAACCTTAAACCATTAAAAACAAGAAAATGCATTCGGAAAACGTTCCGAATGCAAATTCAAACAGACCCTGTTTTTCATTTATTTTTGAATAATTTTAAAAACACTCTTCTTTTCTATTTTCTTTCTTTATTCTTTTTCATTCACAGGAAAATCAGAATTGATCGTACTCTTGCTCGTTTTGTTTCCGGTGAGCTTTCATCGCCTTTAAGGTTTTCCGGTGAAGCATTGTGTTGATATCGGAGACAAAACCCGCCAAAAGAACCATCACGGCCATCAAAAAGAACAAGCCGGCACTGAAAAGAAACAGTTGATTTTCGGAATAATAAGCGTAACCGGCAGAAACCGCGGCCAGAAGGAGCAAAGGAACAGACCAAATGCCGAAGAAGAAAATCGGATTGTAGAACCGGGAATATTTGTAAACGGCGGTACTGATCCGGTAGCCGTCCTTAATCGGATGCAACTTTGACGCGACTTCTTTGGCTCTCGGATAGTAGGTCACCGGAACTTCGATGAGGCGTTGTTCTTTCATCAAACATTCGACTGTAAGCTCCGTTTCAATCACAAAATTGTGTTTCTTTAAATCCAGTTCCTGAATGGATTCGCGGGTAAACGCCCGGTAACCGGTTAAAATATCATAAAGATTTGAACAAAAAGCAATCCGGAAAATCCAGTTCATCATCTTATTTCCAAATAAATTCACGGGCGTGAACGCTTTTTCCGTTCGTCCGGCAATCCGGTCGCCAGCGACATGGTCGGCCTTCCCTTCCAAAACCGGATTGAGGAGGCGGTAAATTTCGGATGCGAGTTCCGTTCCGTCGCCGTCAATCATCACAATATATTTCGAGTGGATCATGGAAAACGCTTGGATCATCGCTTGTCCTTTTCCTTTTCCGCTCTGAATGACGACACGGGCGCCCGCTTCTTCGGCAACCTCGCGTGTTTTGTCTTTACTGTTCCCATCCACAACTAAAATGTTGTAAAATCCTTCCTTTTTAAAATCTTCAATAACGCCTTTGATGGCGTATTCTTCATTTAAAACCGGGATAAAAATGCAAACATCGTTTTTATCAAAAATTAAATTATTTTTTTCATCATTGTTTTCAGACGACATAAAAATCACTTAAAATTGGAATGGTAAGAATATAAAAAATATAAAAAATATAAATGAAACAAATTTACAATTAAAATCATTCATTTTTGATAACAAACAACGGGCGGACAGAAATATGACTTTTTAAAGGCCGCAATCGTCCGAATCAAAAAACCGAAAAACGGAGTTTGATTTCTCAAACCCCAATCGGCAACATTACAAAAGGCCCATGTTGTCGAGTTGTTCGCGGACCACTTCAACGCCGCGCTCGCAATCTTGGGGAGACTTTCCGCCGGTCACGACAAGTTTTCCGGAACTGAAAATCAAAACGACGACTTTCGGGTCATTGATTCTGTAAACGAGTCCCGGAAACTGTTCCGGTTCGTATTCAATGTTTTCAAGACCGAGTCCGATTGCGATTGCATTTAAGTTTAAAACAGTTTTTAAGTCAGCGGACGCGACGATATTTTGAACGGAAATTTCCGGCTTTGGAAGGGTGGCAATGCCGATTCCGTTTAATTTTTTGGCCATATTTCCGATAACGGTGTGGACATCTTCCACATTTTTGGCGCCGGTGCAGACGACTTTTCCGGACGTAAAGACCAAAAAGGCCGCTTTCGGGTCGGAAACGCGGTAAACAAGTCCCGGGAATTTTTGTTTATTGTACTCTGCCGTTTGGAATTTCTCAACGATTAAGTTCAAATCAAATTCATTGGCAAGCTTCGTCGACGCGACGACATTTTCAATTTTAATATTGGATTCGCTCATAAGGGTACGACCATGATAATTGTAATAAGTAGAATAACAGGTTAAAGTTGATACGTTATGATCCAAAAAATAAAAAGACACACAATTTTGTGAATTGATATTTTATGTAGATTAAGTGTAAATGTTCCACCACATATATAAAGGTGTATATAAATTTTATATACTCTCTTCTCATTTCCTAAACATTTTGGAAATGCGGAACATATAAACAACCTTAAAACAAAACCTTAGACCTGAACCCTTTTAAAGGAGAAACGAGTTCTGTCATTCATGGAAATTGATGATTCGTTTTCCTCTCCGGAAGAAATCATGGACATTCTTTCAAAAGAGGGCTTGACGTTTAAAATCGGATTCGACGACGAAGATTTTGATGATGATGATTTAACAGATTCCGATTTTGAAACGAATTCCGAAAACCAATCCGAGTGTTTCACCTCAAACAGCCTTTCAAATGCTCTTTTTTCGGTGGAAATGAGTCCGGAAGAACTCAACCGGCTTGAATTGATATTGGAAGACGCCGAAGACGACAGCGAAGAGTTTGACGAACGTGAATGTGCGGCCGGCGAAGAACAAGAGCATGAGCAATCTTTTATTCAAAAAAGCGAAAGTGACGCCGACAAATTTAGAAAAGAGTTTAAAGACGCCGACATTATCTATTTTGACTTGTTCAAATCCAAAAGATACGTTAAGACGCTTATTTTTCAAAGAGAAAACGATCGCGGCAGAAACACTTATTGTCTGGTCGGCGACTGTGAGGCACCGATGTGTTTTGGAAAATAAAATGAGAAAATTAAGAAAAAAACAAATAAACCAATAAAATGAAATAGATTATTTTTGAATTCCGGCCATCATAAACGCTTTTTCTTTCGCTTTTTCAAAATCGGACGCGTTTTCCGATTTCAACAAGTCCCAAATGTCGCCGGAATCCATGATTTCCCACAAGATTTCTTGCCGCTTCTTTTGATCCGGCACCCTGTTTTTCAGAAGATTTCGAACGTCGTTTTGAATTTCAATCATCTTTTCAAAATCGCTGCCGATTGCTTTTTCAATCTGAAGGCGCGCGTATTTGGTGACCGCGGGACTTTCGCCGCCGGAAGAAATCGCAATTTGAAGACCATTTCGGTCAATCAGAGACGGAATGATGACTTCTTCGGCGCCGCCGGTATGATTCACAAGAATGCCGGCCGATTTCGCCATCTGTTCAATCCGGTTGTTTTGTTGTTCGTCGGGCGTTGCGACAATCACCAAAAAAACACCGTCCATCATCTTTTTTAAATCGGCGTCCGAAATTTCGGAAACATCTTTTTCAAGAACTTGAATCCGTCCGGCTTTCGCGTATTCCGAAATTTTTTCGGTAAATTTGAGGCTGACAACCTGCAGCGGCGCGTGAATGAATCGTTCGACCTTTCGCTCGCCGACGGCGCCGCCGCCGAAAATCAGAACCGGTTTTTCCGAAAAATCAATAAAAAGAGGAAGATAGGAATTGTCGGAAGAAATATTGGAAAAATCGCCGGAAGCGGATGAAAAATCCTGTTGTTCAGCTCCGGTATTTGGATTTTTTTTCATATGCGGACACCTGTTTTTTTGAACTCTTTTTCGCTGAAAACAAGTTTATATTCCGAAATGCCGGTCACTTTTGAAATTTTAGAGGCGACCGCTTCGCAATCTTTCGCGCTTTTGCCGTGAATCATCGTATACATGTTGTAAGGCCATTCCGCCGACGCCGGACGTTCATAACAGTGGCTGACCTCATCAAAAGACGCCATCCGTTGCCCGACATCGGAAACACAGTCTGCCGGAACATTCCATACGCACATAGCATTTGCGGTAAAGCCGATCACCAAATGGCCGACCGACGCGCCGAAACGGCGGATTTTATCGTTTTCAAGAAGCGCTTGGATTCGAATCACCACATCTTCTTCGGAAATCCCCAATTGACGCGCGTATTCCGAAAAAGGAGAATGCGTCAACGGAATTCCGTCCTGCATCAGCCGGATTAATAATTCATCCGTTTCATTCAGTCCTGACAAACTTGATTTGGACTCCGATTTTGAAAAATCAACATCTTTGAAATCTGTGTTTTTACAGGACACGTCTTTTTCTCCGGAAATGGTTCGGTATAATTATAATTTGAATTTGACTTGAATTTTAAATTGCCGGATTGTCGGCAAATTCAGAAGCGGACACTTCAATTTGTCTTGAATTTCAAAAAGAACGTCATCCAGTCTTTCTTGAGTAGAGGCCGACACGGTAAACCAAATGTTGTATTCCTCATTTCTCAAATAGTTGTGAGAAACTTCCGGGTAAGCGCTGATGACAGCCGCCGCCTTTTCAACATCTGCTGCCTGAACTTTGACCGCCGCCAACGTATTTGAGCCGCCGACGGCACGGGTGTTGATAACCGGACCGATTTTTCGAATGGCTTTTTCTTGCCGGAGCCGTTTTAATTTGGAAATGACGACGTCTTCCGTCGTTCCGATTTGTTCGGCAATGGACTCAAACGGATGAACCGTGAGCGGAAAATCCAATTGAATCAAATTGATGATCTGCTTATCCAGCGCGTCAAGCTCAATCGAAGAACCGGACCGATTCTGCCGCATTTGCGTTTGTGCCTGTTCCAAGCATTCTTTATTCAGTTCACCGGCTTCCATTTCCTGTATCTTACCTCTGATATCTATCGTTTTTATCCAGTTTTCGATAAAATGCATTCTTTTTCATTCAATCTTATATAAAATGTTTTACCTTAGAATTAATAAGATTATTTCTATTAATAGGCTTCTTTTTCTCTTTTACATTAAATCCAAATACTTACTTCGACCTCCTTCTCCATTCCAATATTTTCTTTTTTCCTGATTTCTGCTTTGAGCGGAAGCAAATAAGTATTCTGTTTTGTGTCAAACCAAATTGCGGTTTTCCATTCGCTGTTGCCGATCTTTGCCGTTACCTTCAACCGCCCCCAGCCCTCTTCTAAAAATTTCAGATTTTCTCTGATTTCGTTTGCCATTTTTTTGGAAGGGAAACAAAACGCCAGGTACAAGCTTGCCAAGGTTGGGCGCTAAACTCATATTTTATCCCATTGTTGTTCATTTTGCCCCCGTTGCCTTTTTTAGACGTATTGTTCAATTCCCGCATTTTCTATTATTTATGATTTATCCGCCGGCCTCTTAAATTTCGGCGGGACGTATGAACACAATGGCTCTTCTTCCATGTAATTTCCGGTTTCATGATACGCGCGAGCCCGGCATCCGCCGCAAACTGTTTTGTATCCGCAGGCGCCGCATTTTCCCAAATATTTCGAATAATTACGCAAATCATTAAACACCTGCGCGTTTTCCCAAATTTCTTTAAACGGCGTTTCCCGCACATTTCCGGCCGAAACGGGAAGATACCCGCAAGGATTCACGTCGCCGACACTGGAAATAAATCCGAAAGAAATGCCCCCGAGACAACCTTTGGTCATAGCGTCTAACCCGTGTGTTTTGGGCGTCACTTCAATGCCTTCTTCCTTAGCCTTTTGCCTTAAAATCCGGAAGTAATGCGGCGCGCAAGTCGGCCGGATTTGAAGGTCTGTTTTTTTATGGATGCCGTAAAGCCACTCAAGCGCTGTTTCATATTCTTCCGGCGTGATTTCAAATTCCGTCAGTTCCGCGCCCCGGCCGGTCGGCACCAAAAAGAAAAAGTGATGCGCTACCGCGCCAACTTCTTTTGTAAAAGCGTGAACGTCTTCCAGTTCATCCACGTTAAAACGGGAAACCGTGGTGTTAATTTGGAATTCAACGCCCGCTTTTTTCAAATGGTCAATTCCCCGCATGGAATCCGCAAAGCAGCCCGGAATACATCGGAATGTATCATGCGTCCGTTCCCGCCCGTCAAGGCTGATACTGACCCGTTGAATGCCGGCGTCGCGTATTTTTTCGGCAATTTCTCTTGTAATCATCGTCCCGTTTGTAGCCAGCGTCATTCGAAATCCCAAATCCGTCCCGTAGCGGGCGATTTCAAAGATATCGGGGCGCATTAAAGGTTCGCCGCCGCTTAAAATAATAATCGGCGTTCCCGTTTCCCGAATGTCTTCCAAGAGCTTTTTGGCTTCCGCTGTTGTTAATTCTCCTTTGGCGGAATGAATCGTTGAGGAGCCCCGGCAGTGTTTGCAAGCTAAGTTACAAGCGGCCGTTGTTTCCCAAGCCAAAATTCGAGGAGGGCGAACACCGGAATCGTCCGTATTTGAAACCGGATGTCCGGGATGTCCGCCGGGATGACCCGGATGCCCGCCGGAATGAACGGCCGGCTGTCTGCCGGAATGAAGGACCGGATGATTTCCGGAAGGCATATTTTGGGAACCGGTTTCTTTTTCCGGCATTTTATTTTCCATATTGTTTCCCGTTTTCTGTTCCATATTTTCCGTTTTCTGTTCCATATTATTTTTTGTTTTCTTTTCCATATTTTCCATTTTCTGTTCCATATTATTTTCTGTTTTCTTTTCCATTTTTTCCCTTGACCACATTTTGAAAATTACTTTTTCAGTTCTTCTAATTGGTTTTAGCTCAATCTTTAAAATAACTCGACATTTAATTTCATTTGTTCAGTTTTCAAACATCTTTTTCAAATGCCTTTCCGTCATGATAATTAAAAGGACCATGAACAAAAGGAGCAGAAAGGTGTCAATAAATGCCATTTGGGCCGCATATTCATCGGTTGGATCTTTCAAAAACCACAACCACAAAGTGACGGCGATTAAAATCAACGAGAATTCCACCAGCAACTTTGAAGAGTAACGATTCGCTTCCCGCCACGCTTCCGGACTTCTTTTTGATCTCGGCGTCCGGTATCCCATATAATAATTAACCTTTTTCGGCGGGAATTTGTACATCCAAATTCCAACCATGAACAAAATAACCGGCGCCGAAAGCAAAGCCGGCAAATATACATAATCGACTGCCATAAAAATCGTCATGACTCTTGTTTCGTCTCAATCATTTTATGGCGCAGCAAGTGATCCAAAATAACAATCGCCGCCATCGCTTCCGCGACCGGAACCAAACGCGGGGCAATGACCGGATCATGCCGCCCTTTGATTGCCAGGGTTGTATTTTGTCCGGTTTTCAGATTCACTGTTTCCTGCAGGCACGCAACCGACGGCGTCGGTTTGACAGCCGCCCGGAACCGAATTTCCATACCAGTTGAAATCCCGCCCAAAATACCGCCGCAGTGATTGGTTTTGGTGATTACTTCATTCCCATCGTACATAAATTTATCATTAAATTGACTTCCCGTGGCAACAGCGGCGGCAAATCCGTCTCCGACCTCAAACCCTTTGACGGCGCCGATACTCATAATCGCTTTTGCGAGGTCGGCGTCCAATTTGTCAAAAACCGTTTCTCCAAGACCCGCAAATACGCCGGAAATGCGTCCTTCGACGATTCCGCCGAGAGAGTCGCCGTCTTTTGCGGCACTTAAAACCGCTTTCTCCATGATGGCGGCCGCGGCCGGATCGGCGCAACGGACCGGATTTCGTTCAATCCGTTCCTTGATTTCACCCACCGCCAAGTTATTCAGCAGATCCGCGTCGGCTTTTTCCGTTCCGATTTGAACCACATGGCAAACAAGATCAATCCCGTATTCCGATAGAATTTTTTTGGCAACAGCACCGGCTGCCACCCGTCCGGCCGTTTCCCGTCCGGAACTCCGGCCGCCGCCGCGGTGATCACGGATTTTGTATTTGCAAAAATACCCGAAATCCGCATGTCCCGGACGCGGTGTGTCCCGAATATCCTCATAAGCCGATGAATCATGATCTTCATTTGGAACCATCAGAAGAATCGGCGTCCCGATTGTTTTTCCTTCAAAAACACCGGACAAAATCGAAACGGCGTCCGACTCCTGCCGCGCGGTTGAGACAGCGCTTTGCCCCGGCTTTCTCCGATTCAACTCTTTTTGAATATCCTCTTCCGATAAGCTTATTCCGGGAACGGCGCCGTCAATGACAACGCCAATCGCGGCGCCGTGAGATTCTCCCCACGTTGTGATCCGAAATGCTTCCCCAAAACTGTTGCCTGCCATAATATCCGCGGATTCCTGAAAGTATAATTATTTTGATTAATTTCCTTGAAGTAAAAAAATTCTCTTTTCTACCCTTTCACTTTTTATTCTATAAAACCTATATGTGCTTTTCTCAGAACGTCATAAATTTCAGATTTGAAACTTTTCAGGATATGCTTGTTATTGTTTTTATTTTAATTTTCGGTTCATTCACCGTCGTTCATTCACCATTCACTGATACGGGTCTATAACAATGGATATTCTTAAAAAACATATGCTTGAATGCGATCTTTGCGGCGCTTGCGTGGATGTCTGCCCGAGTTACAACGATTTGGGAATCATAACGGACTTATATAATTATTTGGACGAGTCGGCGCGTCCGGAATCGCTCCCGAAAGAAGAACATGACATCCGTTTGTGTTATACGTGCAACATTTGCACGGTGTCATGTCCAAAAGAACTCGGCATTCGAAAACTCGTTTCCATCGCGCGTGAAAAAAAGACGAAGCAATTCGGAAAATCGGAAGAGCAAGGACTTGCGGATCCGTTTTCCGCAAACAACATGTACCACAAAATCGGCGACTGGGAACCGCCGGTCACGTTTCGAAACGAAGGCAAAAAAAGCGACGTGATTTATTTTCCGGGATGTGCGGCGTCCTGCATGAATAAAGTGGTTGGAAAATCCACGGCCAAAATTATGGACGCTTGCGGCATTGATTATTCCGTGATGAGCGGCGTTGATTATTGCTGCGGCTCGGTGGCGTTCGGCGCCGGAAACCCGTCCCCGCTCCAAAAAATCGGACAAAAAAATATTGATGAAATTCACCGCCGGGGCGCGAAAATTTTGGTAACGACTTGTCCCGGTTGCTACCGCGCGTTTAAAGTTTTGTATCCGATGATTTTCGGCGAACAAAATTTTGAAGTTTTGCAAACATCCGAATATCTTTGGCGGCTCATTCAAGAAAATAAATTGGTTTTTAAAAGAGACATGAAAGAATATTTGACTCAAAAAGAAGTGGTCGCCGGATCCGATAATGGTGATGTGGTTCTTTATTACCAGGACCCGTGCCATCTGACCCGCGCCGTCGGAATACATGAAGCGCCGCGCCGGGTTTTGAAATCCGTTCCGAATGTCACCCTGTCCAATCCGACGCCGGAAAATTCCGCATGTTGCGGATTTGGCGGCGGCGTTCGAACCGTCTTTCCGGAAAAATCCATTGCTCAAGCCGCAAAGATCCACGAGCTTGCCAAAAATGCGGGAAGCAACGTGATCATTACCAATTGCGGTGGCTGCATGAAAAATATTATCGAAGGCGGCATGACTCTAAAAAATGGTTTGCCGGTGTTTGATTTGGCGGAATTTATTTCTTTGGCGTGCGGCAATCCGGCGACTGAACGGGACGATAATAAATTGGTCCGGCTATCGAACAAGGCGTTGCTTCGCAGTTTATCGCGTTACGAGTTTAACCCTTACGGCGACAAATAATTAAAAATGTTAATTCATTCCATTCAAACTGAACCCGAAATTTTGGGCGGTTTGCCGAGTTTTTCTGAACAGATGATAAAGTTTTAATAAAAAAGAGGAGTTAGTCCCTCAATCAAACCGATTATTTTCGTGGGCGTTCCAATCAATCGGGCGCCTCCCTCAAAGGTATTAAAATGACAGAGATTACACACTGGGCCGACGTTGTTGCCGAAGAAGTCGTTGCAAAGCGCGAACAAAACACTATCTCAACCGGTATCACGCCGTCCGGTCACATTCACATCGGGAATATGCGTGAAGTCGTAACAGCTGATGCTGTTTACCGCGCCGTTAAAGACAAAGGAACCCGTCCCGAATTTTATTACATCGCGGACAATTACGACCCGCTTCGAAAAGTCTATCCGTTTTTAACGGAAGAAGAATATGCCGCACACGTTGGAAAACCGATTTCCGAAATCCCGTGTCCGTGCAAAAAGCATAAAAGTTACGCGGAACACTTTTTGGACCCTTTTTTAAAATCCATGGAAAAGCTTGGCATTCATCCGAAAGTGCTTCGGACCGACGAGCTTTACAAAGCCGGTGCTTTTGTCAAATCCATTAAAACAGCACTGCGTTGCCGCGATCAAATCGCCGCCATTTTGAAAGAAGTTTCCGGAAAAGAAGTGCAGCCGGACTGGAGTCCGTTTAATCCGATTTGTGAAAACTGTTTGAAAATCAACACCGCCAAAGTGACCGGTTTTGACGAAAAAGAAGAAACGGTCAGTTACGCTTGCTCTTGCGGCAAATCCGGAAAAGTGTCCATGACCGGCGGCGGCAAACTGACTTGGCGCGTCGAATGGCCGGCTAAGTGGGGAATTTTAGGCGTGACGGTTGAACCGTTTGGAAAAGATCACGGCTCCAGCGGCGGTTCTTATGATTCCGGCGTCCGGATCGCGCGCGAAGTTTTCGGATACGAACCGCCTTACCCGATCGTTTATGAATGGATTATGCTGGGCGAACAAGGTGCTATGTCGTCTTCCTCCGGCGTCGTCGTTTCGATTTCGGACATGTTAGACGTTGTCCCGCCGGAAACACTTCGTTTCCTCATCATGAAAACAAAGCCGGAAAAACACATCAAATTCGACCCGGGACAACCGCTTTTAAACCTGGTGGACGAATATGAACGCCTCCGCGACAAGGAAGAGGCGACAAGCCTTGAGAAACGGATTGTCGAACTTTCAAAGGCGGAAGGGGTCAAGCAATCTAAAATTCCGTTTAAACAAATGGTCACCATTTACCAAGTCGCCGGCGGCGACCTCGCTCAAATTGAAAAAATCGCCAAACGTTCGGGCTTTGACGAAGACCCGGACGTCATCAACCAAATGGCGAAAAACGTCGGCGTGTGGCTTGACAAATACGCGCCGTCTTTCGCAAAATTCGGCGTCAAAGACACGGTCCCCGTTCAATGCGCGTCTTTAACGAACACACAACGCGCGTTTTTGAACGCTTTTGCGGATGAGTTATCCCATCTGAAAAATGAGCTGACCGCCGAAGACGTTCAACGAATTGTTTACGAAACAAAAACAGCCGGCACACCGATTGAGATTAGCATGAAAAAATATGCCGGAGCCGACATCCCGGAAAACGAAATCGACCCGAAGAATTTCTTTGCCGCTATTTATTTGGCGCTTCTCGGGCAAACCTCGGGTCCCAAAGCCGGATGGTTCCTGACGTCATTTGACAACGCTTTTTTAATCAAGCGGTTTAAAGAGGCTGCGGCTTACCGGCCGTAACTTCTTTTTGTTTCTTTTCCGTTTTCTTTTTATTTTGGATGTGACTTTTTATTGCCATTTCATTTTTGTTTAATTTTTACCATTTAATTCATCTTTCGGAGCACAAAATGCTTGAAAAACTCAAAAAATCCCTGATTGAAGCGCCGGTTATTCAAAAAGAATCCGATGGAAACATTTACAATTATTTCGTTCATCCGATTTCAGACGGAATTCCGGCAATCGGCACGGATATTTTGGATGAGATCTCCGATTTTATTATTCAATCCTGCGGCGGATGCTCCGATATAGATGCCGTTTTAACGGTGGAATCGATGGGAATTCCAATCGCGATTCCGATTTCCATGAAAACGGGCGTCCCAACCAGTATCGTCCGAAAACGTCAATACGGCCTTCCCGGAGAAGTGGAATTATCGCAATCCACCGGCTATTCCAAAGGAAAGTTATACCTCAACGGCCTTAAAAAAGGCGACCGGGTTTTGGTTGTTGATGACGTTATCAGCACCGGCGGAACTCTTTTAGCATTGCTCAAATGTTTGGACCGCATGGGTGTTGCGGTTGCCGGCATTTTTTGCGTCATCGGACGCGGATGCGGACCCGAAATTATTGAACGGGAAACCGGACATAAAGTCACCGTGTTGGTTGACATCGATGTGACAAGAACCGGCGTTACAATTTCCGGAGGCAACGGATGAAAACGCCTTTAAACCTGACTCAAAAAGACTCAAAAGAAGAGCCACCAAAAAGTGATTCCGGCATTGATTTTACAAAATCGTCTTATGATTTTGAAGTGAACCGGATATTTGAAAAAATTGATGAAATCCGAGAACAAAAACATCAACGCGGCGATTTTTCACCAATCTTCGTCGGTCTTCAGTTTCCGGAAGGACTTAAAAAACACGCGGTGGAACTGGCGTTTTTAATCGAAAAAAAGACCGATGCAACCGTATTTATTTCAGCCGACCCTTGTTTTGGCGCCTGCGACCTGGACGCTCATTTGATTTCCAAAACGGATATTTTGTTCCATTTCGGACATGCGCAGCTGGAAGAGACTGATTTGGAAAAAAAAGTTTGTTTTATCGAAACCCGTTCCAAAGTGAATGTAAAACCGGCCGTCCTTGCGGCAATTCCATTACTTTCCGAAAAGAAAATCGGATTGGTCACAACTGTTCAACACGCTCATCAATTGGAGGAAATCAAATCCATCCTGGAAAGCGCCGGAAAATCCGCCGTTATTGCCAAGGGCGACCGCCGGACGCCGTATTCCGGACAGGTTTTAGGCTGCAATTTCTCAGCCGCTCATTCTCCGGATTCCGATTGCGACGCTTATCTGTTTATCGGAAGCGGCCGGTTTCATCCGATTGGTGTTGCGTTGTCGTCCAAAAAACGGGTGGTTTGTGCCGATCCATTTTTGTCGGAAGCGTTTGAACTTGATTTTCGAAAATTTTTGATGCAAAGAAGCGCCGTCATCGGCAACTCCAAAGAAGCCGAAACGTTCGGAATTATTGTTTCCACCAAAAACGGACAGTGCCGGGAGAAGCTGGCGGAAAGTCTCAAAGAAAAAGCAAAAGCGCACGGAAAAGAGGCCGTTATTTTGCATATGGATTTGGTGACGCCGGACCAGATGCTTAACTTTCCGGTGGATGCTTTTGTGAATACAGCCTGTCCGAGACTTGCGATAGACGATTCCGGACGATATCCGGTTCCGGTGCTGACGCCGCAGGAATTTGAAATTGTACTTGGAGAACGGGATTGGGAAGATTTGGTTTTGGATGAAATTTTGGAAGGGGAACGGGAATAAAATAAGCGATTCAATTCATTCAGAATAAAATGAAAAAGTATATATTCTTAAAAAGACAACGCACCTATATAAGATAAAATAATTTATATTTTGGTGCGGGGTTTTGTATGTCAAAAGATAATTCTGATTTTTTTAAAGTGAAAAATGAATGGTCGGCCGCAAAAGATGAGTTGTTGGCTTGCTATCTAAAACCTTATTTTGCAAAAATAGTCTTTACACGCCATCCCGTTCAATATATTGATTGTTTTTCCGGAAAAGGAATGTTTGAAGACGGAACAAATGGATCACCCATCATTGCGCTTGATATTGCAATTGAATGTTTGGAAAAAACAAAATCAACGTTTGCAAAAATAGACATGACCTTTATTGAAATGGTTCACGCAGACGATTTAAAAACCAATTTGGATAAATATTCAAAAAGCGTACCGGAGTTAAAAACTTCAATTATTTCCGGAAAATATGAAGATTATATTGAAAAATTACTTCAGAGGAAACAAAAGGATAATGTTTTCTTATATATTGACCCATTTGGAATAAAAGCTATTGATTTTTCAATTTTTGATCGATTATCCAAGAAAAACTTTTACAGTTTAGAATTGTTGATTAATTTAAATTCTTTTGGGTTCATTCGAGAAGCCTGTCGGGTCATGAAAGTTTCATTTGATATCGTCTTAGACGATTTCTTTATTGAGTCTGCTGTTTCTGAAAGTCTGGAAGGTTCAATTCAAATTTTGACGATGATTGCCGGAGGAGATTATTGGAAAGAGATTATTAACGATATGAAAAATGGTGTTATAGATGGCTATGAAGCGGAGAAGATATTTGCAGAAGAGTATTGTCGTCAACTCAAGATGAGATTTAAATATGTTTTAGATATGCCCGTACGATTAAAACAAGGTCATCGTCCCAAGTATCGAATGATTCATGCAACAAACCACGAAGATGGATGTTTATTGATGAATGAAAATATGTATAATCGATGGCAAACTAAAATTTTAAAGTTGCAATCGGGCGGGCAACAAAAATTATTTCCGGAAGATTCGGAAAACAATATAATTGATTATGATTTCATTAAAAGTAAATTGTTAGAAATGGTCAAATCAAATGAAGATGAATCGGGTATTGAAATTAATATTCTTTTGGCTGAATTCATCTCCAAACATGGTGCTCGCTATTCAACAAAAGACATCAGAGATCAAGTTAAAATATTGGACAATGAAAATAAAATTGAAATTTTTCGTGTTCCGGCCAAAACCAAAACCGGGAAAGATTCATCTTTTTGGGAACCCGATAAAAAACAATCATTGAAAATAAAAGCAAAAAAGAAGTGAAATAAATGAAAAAAGTAACCGGTTTTATTGAGCGCAAATCATTGCTTTATAAAACGGATGTCGAGTATGGAGATTATACGGTTAATCACCTGAAAGGTTGCTCTCACGGTTGCCTTTATCCTTGTTATGCTTTTATGATGGCAAAACGGTTTGAAAGAATGAGCTATGAGGAGTGGCTGGAACCGAAAATTGTCAGCAACGCGTTGGAGCTCCTGGACAAGGAAATTCCTAAAAACAAACACAAAATAAAATCGGTTCATCTGTCGTTTTCAACAGACCCGTTTATGTATGGATATGAAGACATCGCCGATTTAAGCATAAATGTCATCAAAAAGTTGAATAATTCCGATATACCTTGCACAGCATTGACAAAAGGAGTTCTACCGGAAAGGTTGGCGGAATTAAGTCCAAAGAACCAGTATGGCATTACGTTGATTTCTCTTGATGAAGATTTTAGAAAGAAAATGGAACCCGGGTCAGCCCCTTATTTGGAGCGAATTTCAAGTCTGAAAAGGCTTCATGATGCCGGTTGCAAGACATGGGTCAGCATTGAGCCTTATCCGACGCCAAATATTGTTGAGCAAGACTTCTCCGAAATATTGAATTCCATAGAATTCGCGGACAAAATCATTTTTGGCAGACTGAATTACAATTCTCAGGTTTCGGCATATAAGGAATACAAAGAGTATTATAACGACCTTGCAAAACAAGTTCAAAAATATTGCCGGCTGAACCGCAAGGAATGTCACATTAAAAATGGAACACTAACTGTACTTGATAAAAAGCCAACCGCCAAAAAATCGAATGAAACTAAAATCAAATCCAAAGTTAACAACAGTTCTAAAAATTGTTCACCGACTGTTTAAAAGCCTTCTTCTGGCTGGATTTAATCTGTTCATTCTCCAACCTCCGTTGGAGATATTGTTGACGAGGATTTGCCAATTTTTCTGTAACCAATGTTGTGGAAAACCATTTCGTTGATACTCTTTCATGTTAATTATACAAAATTATACAAAACTTTTCTACTTATAAAATTCAAACAATTTAAAAGGTCCATTTAAATAAAAGAAAAAAGTATCATGATTGATTTTATGAAACTCCGAAAGCTGGAAATGGAACTTGAAAAAGTCGAAGGTTTTGACGCGCCGAGTCCGGCTCTTGAGCAATACAAAACGCCGGCGACACTGGCCGCTTCTTTTCTTCATCTGGCGTTTATGAGCGGAGACATTGAAGATAAAATTGTTTATGATTTCGGGTGCGGAACGGGCATTTTATCAATCGGCGCCGCTTTGTTAGGTGCCCGGACGGTAACCGGATTTGACGCGGATGAGAAGGCTGTTTTGACCGCTGAAAAAAACGCCGGAATGATGGATGTCTCAGACCGTGTTTCATTCTTAAAATCGGATATTTCCAAAGTTTCCGAAAATGTTTTGTCCGGAAAATGGGAGCGTGCGGACACCATTGTCATGAATCCGCCATTCGGAGCACAGGAAAAAGGAAACGACCGGCCGTTTTTAATGGCGGCAATCAAAACCGCGGATGTCGTTTATTCGATTCACAACAAA
The DNA here is from genome assembly GCF_032594115.1 of Methanolapillus millepedarum. Taxonomy (NCBI): domain Archaea; kingdom Methanobacteriati; phylum Methanobacteriota; class Methanomicrobia; order Methanosarcinales; family Methanosarcinaceae; genus Methanolapillus; species Methanolapillus millepedarum. Next base: position 942,473 of record NZ_CP131060.1, on the reverse strand, counting down.
GGAAGCCGGTCCTTCATAGAAAAATTTATAAAACCCGCAACTATTACGGATTGTTTTAAAGCGGAATTTCCGATTCGAAAAACATTTGATTTTCATCGGAAAGAAATCGAAACAATCGACGTTGAAATCTACCGGATTGAAACGTCCGGAATGAGTTGATAAATATTTAAATTTAAACAACCGGTATCAAAGGATTAACATTATTGAATAAATTATTTAATTCAATCAATTCAATCAGGTTCGAGTTTTCAAATTTTTGAGAGCTCATTATTAAATGAAAGTATTATGAAAGATATTATTCAGGTGTTTAATTTATCAAGGTTTAATTCTATTATGGAATGTTCAAGTTTAGAAACATTCAAATGATCATTTTTAAGGGATATTATGAGCCGCGTGCAAAAAAAACCGATTCGAAGAAAGTTAAGGGATGCCTCATCCAAAACCGAAGAGCCGAAGGATGTCGAAGAGACACAATTCAACCGTGATGCCGAATGCGAGGCGCCGGCTCAGGCACCTTTGAAATCCCCAATTCCGAGAAAGCCAAGACCTCAAATTGAAAACAGGGAAGCTGAATCAACCGCCCCAAGGCAGGTTCGGGAAGCTGAATCAACCGCCCCAAGGCAGGTTCGGGAAGCTGAGCCTTTCACGCCAAAACCCATCCGGGAAAAATTCGAACGTCCCGACCGCAGCGGAGAGCGAAATGATAGAAGCAGCGGAGAACATGGGAAATTCAGCGGCAGAAATGACCGAAACAGCAAGTTCGGCGAACGCGGCGGAGAACGCAACGGACGCGAGAAAAGCGGACGGGACGGCGGGCGCGGCGGCCGAGATGGAGGACGTGGCGGACGGGACGGAAAACGACCGGAGAGAAAGAAACGGCCGGAGAAGGTTTTGTTTGAGAACACAAAACAATTCGCGATTCCGGGAGATATTATCGGCGCGGTCGAAGAGTTTACGCCGGCGTTTGGCGCGGTCATTGATGACGGCGATATCCGGGCAACGGTTTCCGGTTTTGTCGCCATCAACATTGAGAAACGCTTGATTACGATTATTCCGAAAACGAATACGCCGAACACAATTTCGGACGGCGACATCGTGATTGCATCGGTGACGGACGTCCGAGAATCAAACGCGCGCGTCGAGCTGGTCGCGGCGGAAAAGAATTTAGAGGATGAAATCGTCAACAATGGAACGGCTGAAATTTACGTCTCCAATATCAAAGACGGGTTTACAAAAATGGTTTCGGACGAATTTGCCGTTTTGGACATTGTCCGCGCAAAAGTCATTGACAGCAACAAAATCGGATTGTCGACTGTGGACAGCGATTTGGGCGTCATTAAAGCCTACTGTTCCAAATGTAAGACCTCTTTGACCCGAAGCGGCGACATTCTGGTTTGTCCGGTTTGCGGCAACAGAGAACGCAGAAAATTAGCGGAAAGTTATGGAAAAGGCGTTTCTATTTCCTAAAAATAAGAGAAGCTCAAATAAATTCAACTGTCAAATCCAAATGAAAGAATAAATATAGTATCAATTCTATTTTTCGAATCCAAATTTGATTCGGATAATTAATTGATTTATTGTTCTTTCAATTTTTCATTTTTATCTTTATTTCATCGGATTCAAGAGAGATTTATATGGAAATTACAATTTTATCGCAAGGAAAAGACGAGATGGAAATTCTTGTCAAAGGGGAAACACACACTTTAATGAACATCATTAAGGCGACCCTTCTTGAAGATGAACGGGTGGAAACCGCGTTTTACGACGTCAAAAGGCTTTCAAACTCCGTTGAGCGCGAACCGGTTTTATACATTAAAACCATGCCGGGCGAAAAGCCGATTGAAATCTTAAAAGACGTCATGATCAAAATCATGGGCATGTGCGATGAATTTTCGGAAGCGTTTACCGAAGCCGTTCAAAACTGCTGATTTTTAAAATATTGAAATGATGCGTTCATTTCAATGTTTTACTTTGATTTTTTGCTTTGATCTCTGTTTTTCGTTTTCTTTATTCCGTTTTGTCATTTTGTTTTTATAGTTTTATGACATTTTGACTCGTATTCTTACGATTTTGACCATTTTCGATCAATATTTCACAGGTGGAAATCATGTCTCTTGATGACAATTCTTTAAAAATGTTTCAATTTATCAAGCGGGATGCGTTGGGTTCAATTAACATCGATCCGCTTCAGACGGGCGGGAAGTTAACCGACGCGGCCAAAGCGGCTCTTTTGGAGTGGGGCGACGGTTATTCCGTTTGCGATTATTGCGGCGGCGTCTTGGATTTGATTAAAAAACCACCGATTGAAGAATTTGTACACAAGGCTCTTCCCGAATTTTTAGGCACCGGAGCCGCCCGCGTGACAAACGGCGCGCGTGAATCTAAATTCGCAATTTTTCATTCGCTTGCCAAGGTTGCCGACGGCAAAAATTATGTGGTGATGGACTCGCTTTCACATTATTCGAGCAAAGTTGCTGCCGAGCGGGCAGGCCTTGAGATTGTTTTTACCAAGAAAGTGGACAAACCGGAATACCGGATTTCGCCGGAAGATTTCACGGAAGCGATTGAAGCCGGCATTTCCGCACACGGAAAAAAACCGCTTGTCACACAAATCACCTATCCGGACGGCAGTTACGGTAATTTAGCGGACGTGGCAAAAATCGCCAAAATTTCCCACGAATACGATGTTCCCGTTCTTTTAAACGGCGCGTATTCCGTCGGCCGGATGCCGGTCAACGCAAAAGAGCTTGGTGTTGACTTTATTGTGGGGAGCGGCCACAAATCAATGGCAGCATCCGGTCCGGTCGGTGTCATGGGGGTTACCGACGCGGACAGCGTTTATGCGCAAAATTTATTCCAAAAATCCGCGTACAATAAAGTCAAAGAAGTGGAACTTTTAGGCTGCACATCCCGCGGCGCTCCGATTATGACATTGATGGCGTCTTTTCCGGAAATTGTTAAAAGAACGCGTCCGGAGAATTGGCAAAAAGAAGTCGAAGCAGCGCAATATTTCATTAAACGGTTGGAAGACACCGGACAGTTTATCCATTATGGTCAAAAGCCGCATCAACATGACTTGATCTTTTTGGAGTCCCCCGGGTTTTTTAACATTTCGGAAAAGACTAAGAAGGGGCGCTTTTTCCTGTATCATGAACTCAAGGAAAAGAAAATTCACGGCATCAAAACCGGTCTTACCAAAAATTTCAAAATCAGTACGTTTGGCGTCGGAATGGAAAATCTCAAATACGTGGCGGACGCGTTTGAGGATATTTTGAAAAAATATGATGAAATCTGATCATTTAATGAAAATAAAAGCGGGTATTTTCGACAGACGTCAATAAACCGGACGGCGTTTTTGGCAGCTGCCAAAAATGTGTTGCGGTAATGCGCGCGCTGCCGCAAACGCCAAAAAAACCGAATAAATTAACGAAATAGATAGAATAAAAAAATGATACAGAGGAACGATTTTGGGAACGGAACTGTTGTGGATTTCAATCGCTTTGATGATTATTTCCCTTTTGCTTTACAAGGAAAAAAAGATCTTTGAGGTTTTTTGCGGCGCCGCTTGGCTTCTTTTTGGCGTTTACTGGCTGTCTTTAATCCCGCATTATTATGAAATATCCGATTACACAAATATTTTCCTGGTCATTTTGCTCTTCCTCTTCTGCTTGATTTTGGCCATTTTTATCGGACACGCCTTTAAAGATAAAAGCCGGGAAACAAATCCGGAAAGTCCCCGATCAGCGGCGCTTGAAAAAAAAGTTCAACTTTTCTTTGACGTTACAAAGCTTGTCGCCGTCGTTTGTCTGATTTACATGCCGTTTAAAATGATTGAACCGGTGAATCATTTCCTCATCGACATGGTGGCGGTACAAACCACTTTTCTCCTGAATTTGTTCGGTTACGACGCCGTTCAGACCGCGTACAATACAATTTCCTACAACGGAATCTCCGTCACCATCATTTTAGCGTGTACCGCGATTGAAAGCATTGCGTTTTTCGCTGGACTCGTTTTGTCAGTCCGGACAAAAAATACCAAAAATAAAGTGCTGGCATTCTTGCTGACAGTTCCGATGATTTATGTTTTGAATCTGTTCCGAAATGTTTTTGTGGTCGCCGCTTACGGAGACATGTGGTTTGGCGCCGACAGTTTTCTCATCGCCCACCATTACATCGCCAAAGCCGGATCCGCGATTGCTTTGATTGTTCTGGCATACATCACGCTGAAACTGCTTCCGGAAGTGATGGACATGACGCTCGGGCTTTGGGATTTGGTGGCGGATGAAATCCGTCGGATTTTAAAAATGGGTAAGAAAGAAAAAGCGGGAGAATAACATTTCTCCTTTTGTTTTTTGATTTATTTTCTTTTTTATTTTCTTCATTTTCGTTTCATGGCGGCAACCTACGTGCGCGTTACGGCGGCATATTTTTGAGATAAAGTTCAAAAACGAGAGCTTTTCAATCATTTATTTTTATAATAAACAATTCTATTATTTTTCGGATTCTTTAAAAAAAGATAAATATGTCAGCGACCTTGCTCTTTTCATTGTTTCATCAAAAGTGAAAAGGAGGCAAAAATATGGAAAATAACTCTCAACTTCCGGATATTGAAGATGTTGCCGATTGGTTTTTGAGTCAAGGGTCTTTGCAACACAAAAAGCTTCAAAAATTGTGTTATTATGCGGTGGCTTGGCATTATGCGCTTTTGGATCATCCTCTGTGTTTGCGCGATACATTTCAGGCCTGGGTTCACGGACCGGTCAGCGCGGTTCTGTTTGAAAAATATAAAAAATATGGGTGGACGCGGATTAATTCAAAAGAATGTGGGGTTGATTTTGGAGAATCATTGGAAGTGCTGGAATTTGTTTGGGAATCTTACAAAGACTTGTCTCAATTTCAATTGGAAAATTTAACTCATGAGGAGTTCCCATGGGAAAATGCGAGAGGCAGTTATCAAGAATTCGAACCGGCTTCTGCAATTATTTCTATTGACGATATGAAACTTTATTATCGAAAATTGTACGAAGATTCTCAAAATGATTGAAAATTTTAAAAAGGGGAATAATTATGGGATTTAATTCCGCTTCGTCAAATATTTCTATTGATTCTAAGATTCGGAGCAGGCCGATTTCTTCCAAGCCAAAGAAGTATGCGCCAAAAGTTAAACCATTGGATTATCAATTTGGTATCTCTGCTGAATTAATGGATAAGTTTGTTCAATTTCGTTTTGCGGATTACAAGTCTTGTAAAATTCCGGAAAGATGTTTTTGCAAGCAAACAAAAACCGAACGAAATGAATTAGATAATTTTTTCGAAAAATCATTTTGTTGCCGCATTGATGATTTTCGGAAAGAATAGGGGACAACGCCCACCGGACTAGATTCCGAAACTTGGAGAGACCCGACACATCCGGACCGCGGAAAGCATCCGATTGAGCATGTTCGGGTCAATAATTTATACAGAATTCACGGATACTACACCGGAAACATATTTCACATTGTTTCAATTGATCCGGACCACCAAGTCAACAAATCAAAGTAATTCAAAAGTTACTTTTATTGTTTTTTTCAATACCGTTTTCCGTCGTCATACATCCGTTTCGGTTTTTTGGCGTAAACCCGTTTGATTTTTTTAGCGGTCACGGAATCTCCGGTTCTGGATTTGAAGCCGCCGCTGCGAACTTTAATGGAAACGATCGGATATGTTTTTCCGTCGATTTTGACATTTTGACCGACGACATAAGAGAAGTCTCCCGGAACTTTTTGTTCGACGGATTTGGTGATTTCTTTATCTTGAATGGCAATTTTGACGGTCACTTCATCAATCGCCCGTCCCCAAATCGTTTCAATATCTTTGACAAAGGCAGACGGCGGACGCCGTTCTTTCGTCTCAATGGCCGTCACCATAATCGGATAAGCGGCGCCGGTGGCATCGTCATCGACAATAATTTCGTCGCCAATGAAATAACGTTCTTCTTCATTAAACGTCGTCTGAAGCACAAACGTATTTCCCATTTGACTTACAATCACCTTGACGGTCTTCTTTTTCGGACGGCTCACACGGTAACTGTGGATTTGCCCGCAGTCCATGCATCGTGCGACGGGACTTTGTCCGGATTTGATAATTTCATGCCAGGTTTCGTCCTGAGGCGAGCAGCCGGGGCATTTTAACTCAATGTCTCCAAACAATTCTTCTTCATCATCGTCATTATTTTTCAGCCCGGTGTCCGCCTGTTCTATGCCGTCCGCTTCTTCAACGTCTTCCGCCTTAAATCCGGTCTCTTCAACGTCTTCATTTTTATTCGATTTTTGAACCATAAGAATCAACTCAGCTACAATTGCATAAATAGTATTTGAATTATGGCTTTATTTTTTCTTTTTGCTTTTGTAATATAAAACTATTAATAGAATGCAAATCTCATTATTGAGAAATGCCTCAATTTTGAGACGATTTCTTAAAAGTCAAAAGAAACAGGAAAACTATGGACCAAATTAAATATCTGAAAACGCTTGCACTTCTCGGTTGCGACAAGAAGTTCGTCAAGATTTCCGCCAAAGATTTGGAAAAGGAAATAGACGCCAGCGATAAAACCGTTTCACGCCATCTGAAACTTTTGGAAGAGGAGGGATTGATTGACCGTGAAATGACCGGCACCGGTCAAAACATTATGATCCGCCCGTCCGGCATGAAGCTTCTATCCCACGAATTCGCGGATTACAAAAAAATATTCGGCGCCGATGAAGAACTTGAACTCGACGGAACCGTTGTCTCCGGAATCGGCGAAGGCAAATATTACATTTCAATCAGCGGATACATGAAACAATTTGAAGAAAAATTGTGTTTCAGACCATATCCGGGAACTCTGAATGTCCGGGTCCGGGAATATTCGCTCGCCCTGCGTCGAAAACTCACAGAAATGCCGTTTATTAAAATTAACGGTTTTTCAGAAGGCGGACGAACTTTCGGAAACGGATATTGTTATCCGGCTGAAATTCAAGGTGTCATTTGCGCAATTATCGTTCCCGAGCGGACACATTATCAAGAGGATTTGCTTGAAATCATTGCTCCGACCAATCTGCGGGAAAAATTGCAACTCAAAGACGGAGACGACGTTTCCGTCATTGTCGGGCGTCCGACTTGCCGCTAAAAAGAAGATCCGGCGGCAAAAATCAATTCTAAAAATCAATTCTAAAAATCAATTCTAAAAATCAATTCTAAAAATCAATTCTAAAAATCAATTCTAAAAATCATTCTAAAAATTAATTCCAAAACTTAAATTTAAAAATTAAAATGTCGATTTTAATTTTTGATTCAATTCAGTTCATCTTCTTAAAAAATCATCATCATTAGAGGGAAAACAATGGAAAACTCAGCTATTCAACAACGTCAACAACCTGCTCCATCGGCTGATATTGGTCTTCTGGAACCGGAATATTCCGAAAACATCAAAAACGCGATTTTGGCGATTCGGGAGGGAAGATTTTTCCTGCTGTACGATTCAGATAAACGTGAAGGAGAAACTGATTTTGTTATCAGCGCGACGGCTGTAAAACCGCAAGATGTCAAACGCATGAGAAAAGATGGCGGCGGTTTGATCTGCGTCGCTATTGCTCCTGACGCTGCCAGATGTTTAAAACTTCCGTTTATGGCGGACGTCGTCGATGCTGCCGCCAAAAATTCAACCGCGAAATTGGACATCGGAACCGTTGTGGAAAGGGAAGGCGACATTCAATATGATAAAAAATCATCTTTTTCGCTGTGGGTCAACCACCGGGAAAACCGGACCGGAATTCCCGACAACGACCGCGCCCACACGATTAACCGGCTCGGGGAAATCACCAAAAAAGCGCTGTCCGGGGAACCGGTTGAGTTTTCATCCGAATTCAGAACGCCCGGGCACACCGCAACTCTTCGTGCGGCCGACGGCCTTTTGGATGTCCGACGCGGGCAGACGGAACTTTCAATCGCTTTGGCATTGATGGCCGGTTCCAATCCGGCAACGGTTGTCTGTGAGATGCTTGATGACAACACCGGGTGCGCCTTGTCAAAAGAAGATGCCAAAAATTACGGGCAAAAAAACAACATGATCTTTGTTGAAGGATATGAAGTCGTCGAGGCTTTTGAGATGTGGAAACAAGCAAAACGAATTTAAAAAATACAATAAAATGGAAAAGGAAGATACAATGGATTTGAAAAATTGCACACCTGTTTTGTTTGTCAAAGATGCCCAAAAAGCACGCGAGTTTTACACCGACATTTTGGGAATGACAATCGTTGCGGATTTCGGAGGAATGAATCTTGTTTTTAAAGAAGGATTTGCGCTTTGGCAAATTATGGAAGAAAACATTATTCCCCAAACGCTCGGCCCTGAAAATATTTACAATTCCAAATGTGTAAGCCGTTTTGAGTTGTGCTTTGAAACGGAAGAAATCGACAAAATTTACAAAACCTTGAAGGAAAAAAATGTCAAATTCCTGCACGAAATGAATTTAGAGCTTTGGGGGCAGCAGAACATTCGTTTTTACGATCCGGACGGGCATTTAATCGAAGTCGGCGAATCCATGTCATTTTTCCTCAGAAGAATTTACAATGAGGAAGGACAAAATCTGGAAGCAACGTCCAACCGTACATTTACGCCGCCGGACGTTTTGAAACAAATTCTCGGCATTTAAAAATAACTTTTATTCTCTTTTTTTCTTTATTTTAATATTCCGGGATGCTGTCAAAAAATACACGAGAACGATTAAACGTTTCAATAAACGCCGCGAATGAAATTTCCTCTCGTATATTGGGACCCGTCCGACGATTCTTCGTTTTCAGATTCGTTGTCCGATTTATTGTTTATTCCGGCGTAACTTTCATTTTGCCCGCTCATTTTGCCGTCATTTTGAAGCCGCTCAATCTCTTTTTTATAACGCGCGGCCAATTCGAGAATTTCATCTTCTGTGTGTCCGATTCCGTCAATTCTGAATGCGGTAATGCCGGCATTTTTCAATTTCGGCAGCAAATCAAAAACATTGAGTTCTTTCGAATTAAAAATAAAACTTCTGTTCTTGGAATCGGTCAGCACCGGAAACACAAAGTCTTTTGAATCCTTCAAAGCATAACGGAAAATATCAGAGCCGGTCTTTTTTTGACTCTTTGGAATTTTCATTCCTTTGTTTTCATTCAAGAGCATTTCAAGAAGCGGGTGCTCCGTCACCATCAACCGTTGGCGCCCGAAAACGACACATTCCAGTTCGCCGGCTTCGCTTCTTTTCTCAAAAAGATGTTCCGATAACGCGGAAATATTCCGAATGGAAAGCTCGGGAGAAAGCGCCACAGAAGACACGCCACCATCCAAAAACAGTTCGGCCGCTTCCGAATTAAATATATTAAAAGCGCTATCGGTCGCGATTCTGAATTTTTCGCCGAATTTGGTTCGGACAAAATGATAAACGCCCGGATTGGACGCTAAAATACCGGAAATTCCGAGTTCGGACAGCGTGGAAAATGTCGGATACAAGTCATCAAAGTCTTCTTCTTTGGTGACAAAAGGCATCTTCCAATAAATCTTTTCCAAATCAGAAGCGTTCAGTTCGGCAATTAATTCTTTGAAATCGGAAAGCGTCAAGCCATATTTTTCTTTTGTCAAGGGATCGATAAAAACGTCGCCGCCGACATAAATGCGGTCGGCGCCGCCTGCCAGAGCGGCCGCAACGCTTTCCTTCGTATAAACGGAAATAGAAAGAGCCAATGAATGTGAAATTTGATTTTGAGACGGAACGGATTTTGTTTCATTCAAAGCCAAAAGAGTCTCTTTCAAGTTCGGTTTTGATTTTCGAATCCTTGCCGCCAAGAGCGCCCGCAGCGCCTTGTTGCGCGTCTCTTTAAAGACACCGACCGGGACGAAACAATCATCGATGACTTCGGCGTCAGCCGACAGGACAGCGTAGACGGAAGGACCGAGTTTTGAAAGCATGTCAACAGCCGATTCTTTTGAAAACGGGTTTTTAATGGCCGGCTGAACAATATAGTCGGATTCAATTTTGATCTCATTTCCCTCTTTGTCCGCAGCGGAAATTTCAAGCGCAAAACCGGGACAGACAAAACATTTCATGCGGACCGGGATTTGAACCGGATTTTGAGGCGTCAGTTTTTCAATAAATTCCGCAATGGCGTCATCTTTTTCATCCGTGGTTTTATTTTTCAGAGTCAGGCTTTCAATTTGAAGCCGGATGTCCTCAATTGGTATTTCCGGCAGTGTTTTTTGAATATTTCGCTGAAGATTGAAGTCAAATGTTTTGTAAACGGAATCGCCTGCTTTTGGCATGTACCGATTGTTTTCCCCCTCAAAAAGCACCGGCGCCAAAATGTTGACCGTGTCTCCCGGGCTGGCTTCGCTGACCATTTTTCGAGAAACATACATTTTTTTCACGACAAAACCTTGCCGCGGGTCTTCGACGCCGTCTGTTTCTTTACCGAGGTCGCCGATGGAAATCCCGTCCTGAGAAGAGAGCGCCGCCGCCAGCTGCACACTGATTTGCGCACGTTTCGGATCGACGTCGGTAATTTTTCCGATGAGAAAACCTTTATTGTAAGGAAGTTTCCGGCTCATGAGTTCATTTTTCGGATTTTTGACAAAATAGCCGGACGTAAAATCGCGGTTAAACAATTTTTTTAAGATTTCTCTCTCGTCCAAAGTGGGTCCGACGGATTTTGTTTTTAAATTTTCATTTTTGCGGGAAGGATCATTTTCATGAGCCGCCGCATACCGGTCAATCAGTTTCCGGTAAACGGAAACAACGCCGGCAACATACTCCGGTTTTTTCATACGGCCTTCGATTTTGAATGAATCAACCCCCGCTTCTATCAACCGGAACAAATCATCCGACGCGTTCAAGTCACGGGGGCTGATCAGGTATTTTCCGTCAGTCGTCACCGCTTTTCCGTCAACGACCAACATATATTTTTTCCGGCAGGGCTGTGCGCACTGCCCGCGGTTTCCGCTTCTTCCGCCGACTGCTCCGCTGAACTGGCACTGACCGGAATAGCAAATGCACAAAGCGCCATGGATAAATGTTTCAACTTCAACGCCGGTTTCTTTGATCGCGGAAAGTTCCGCGATATTATTCTCGCGCGCCGGAACAATACGTGAAATGCCTTTCTCTTTTAAGAAAGCGGCATGATAAGAATTGTGAACCGTCATTTGAGTACTGGCATGAATCTGAATCGGGTGCGAGACATCCGGTTGAATTTTTTGAAGCAAATTTAAAAATCCGAAATCTTGGATGATGATTGCGTCCGCCCCCATTTGATAAAGTTCGTTCAAAAGAGCGGCGACTTCTTCCAATTCGTCATCCCGAAAAAGCGTATTGAGCGTGATGTATACTTTTTTCCCGAAAGCGTGCGCAAAGTCAATTCCGATTTCCAGTTCCTCATCCAAAAAATTTCCGGCATAAGCGCGCGCGTTGAATTTGGCGGCACCCATATAAATCGCGTCAGCGCCGTTTTCAATGCCGGCAATTAAAGACAAAAGAGTCCCGGCCGGCGCCAAAAGTTCCGGCTTTTTTTTCCCACAGTTTTCACTCATTTTAAAATCACAACGTCCCATTCTTTCTCATGTATGGTATTCGTACTTCTGTTTAAAAGAACTGCTAGAATAAAATGGTAAGCCTTTAAATCGTTTTGTTTTCCGCCGGTTTATCTCAGGCACACGTTATTGCCGCCGCGTTGGATGAATCGGTAAAACAGAGGGGATAGACTTTTACTAAAAAGAAATAAAAGGAAAAAAGGAGGAAGAAAAAAAGGAGGAAGAAAAAAAGGAGGAAAAAAAAGAGGAGGAAAAATAGAAAGATATAAAAGAAACAGCCAACGGCCTTATTCGCAAACCGGAATGCCGTTCTTTTTAAGCTCTTCTTTTACATCGCCCACGGTATATTTATTGAAGTGAAAAACACTGGCCGCCAGAACCGCGTCGGCGTCGCCTTCTAAAATGCCTTCCACCATGTGGTCAATCGTTCCGACGCCGCCTGAAGCAATTACCGGAATAGAGACAGCCTCGGCCACCGCGCGCGTGGCGGGAAGATCGTATCCGTCGCATGTGCCGTCGCGGTCTTTGCTCGTGAGCAAAATTTCGCAAACGCCGAAATTTTCAACTTCTTGGGCCCAGTCAACGACATCCATACCGGTGCCTACGTTTCCGCCCATGATCACAACTTCATACCAGAATTTTTGGCCGCCTTCTTCAAAGATACGGACGTTCGGAACTTTTATGTCCGGATTTCTTTTACAATCAATCGCAATGACAATTTTGTCCGAACCGAATTTTTCGACGGCCTTGGCGATAAAATTCGGGTCTTTCACGCCGGCCGTGTTGATGGACACTTTTGACGCGCCCGCATCAAGCATTCTTTGAATGTGGTCCATGGTTGAAATGCCGCCGCCGATGGTAAACGGAATGGAAATTTCATTGGCCGCCCGCTCAATCACATCCAGAAGTGTTTCACGTCCTTGGACGGACGCCGTGATATCCAGAAAGACCAAAGCGTCTGCACCTTGCGCTTCATATTTTTTGGCAAACTCCACCGGATCTCCGGCATCTTTGAGTTCTTCAAATTCGACACCTTTTACAACTCGGCCACCTTTTTCATCCAAGAGAAGGTCAAGACAGGGGATAACGCGCTTTTCCTTTGACATAATTTTTACTTAAAAGGTAGTAGTTTATATAGTTTTTTGATGAAATGTTTAACGCTCAATCGTGATATTCAAAAACAAATTCATATTTTTTGAATGAAATTATGAGCCGGAATTATTTTTGACCGATGCCGTATTTTTATCTGATCTTTCGAGTTTCAAACATAAGATTTTTATTCATTTTTCACATTTATTCGGGAAATAACTATTATTCATCTTGATTTTTTGAAAGCATATTTTTTCAAAAAAGAACAAATTTATTTTATTTCAATTTTTAATGGGTATTACATTTATAGGATGAAAGTAATACGGCTATTTCGATTACTTTCCGTTGATGTTTCGGTTGTCTTTTCAATGAATTGGGATTGAAAAGCGGTCGGAGGACTTAAAAATAGGTCGTCAGTTTATGAATGAAATTTCAAGCATGGTCATCTCCCACAAAAAAGCAACAGTGGCTGAAATGGAATGTGCGTGGCCGCTCACCGCAGAAGAGATGCTTCAAAAACTTTATGAAAAAGAATTCGTCTACGAGTGCGTCATTTTAAAAACGTGCAATCGGGCGGAAATCTATGTTGTTTCCGAAAGGGGCAGCAGCGTCTTATTTAATTTTTCAAAGGAAATGGGTGTTGAAACACGCATTGTTGACTTTTATGATCATGACGAATCTTTGGAGCATCTTTTAAGGCTGTCCTGCGGACTTGAATCCATGATCGTCGGCGAAGACCAAATTCTGGGACAAATCAAAGACGCGTACACACTTGCCGTCAAGAAAAAAACAATCGGTCGAGTTCTTGACACGGCGTTTACCAAAGCGATCCAAGTTGGAAAACGCGCGCGGACAGAAACACGGATTAACAAAGGGTCCGTATCCATCGGCTCGGCCGCCGTCGAGCTTGCGGAAGACTGCCTGGGCGGCCTTGAAGGAAAATCCATCATGGTCGTCGGAGTCGGCGAAATCGGCGTGCTGGTCGCGCGCGCGCTGGCGGACAAAAACTTGGACGCGATTTATATTTCGAACCGGACATACAAAAAAGCGCAGGATTTGGCGTTTGAGCTGGGCGGAAAAGCGATTCATTTTGACGACATCGTGTCTCATTTGGAAAAAGCCGACGTTTTAATCAGCGCAACCGGTGCGCCTCATTATGTTTTGACAAAAATAACCGTCGAAAAAAGCCTTCCGAAGCGAAACGGAAAACCTCTTTTTATGGTCGACATCGCCAACCCGCGCGATATTGAAGAAGCGGTCTCGGAACTTCCGGGCGTGACGTTGTGCAACATCGATAATCTGCGTGTTGTCAGTGAAAAAACGCTGAAAATGAGAAATGAGGAAGCAAAAAAAGTGGTCGAGATCATTGACGAGGAACTGATTCTTGTGAATAAACAGTTTAAGCGCCAAAAAGCAGACTACATCGTGGCGGAACTTTATAAAGGCGTCTACGGCATCCGGGAAGAAGAAAAGAATAAAGCCGTCAACAAATTCCGCGTCAAGCATACAATTGGCGAATTTGAAGAAAATATTTTGGAAAATTTAACGCACGCGATTGCCAACCAAATTTTGGCGGAGCCGACCAAAATCCTCAGAAACGCCGCGGAGCAAAACAATGACGAACTGCTTGAAGCGGTTGCCCAGGTATTTAACATCAAAACGGACAGCATAAAATCAGAACATTGCTCTTGCGAAGAAAAAAATAAATAATAGAAGCGAAATCAACCTAAAATGATTCTGATCATATCACCTATGATTCTTATCATAAAAATTGGCGTTTTAAAAACCGCTATCAAGCATAACTATTAACAACAAAACGAACACAGTAAACCAAAATAACCAATGAAAAACGACCCATGAAACAATACAGCCGTTAAAGCGGCGACAAACAAAAACTATTTATAATTTTTAACATTGGGGATGTGTCATGGAAGAAAAATTAAAAGATGTTATAAACGAACAGATGGATTTAGTCATTATTTCATTACGGGACGACGACGATTACGGTGTTTCGATTCTGACGATTCAGGACGATGACCCGGTTTGTCAAATCAAACTTTACCAAAACCCGCTGGATTTGGACGGGAAAAGTTTTTCAAAAGCGATGGAAGAACTGAATGATTACTCCAAGGTGTATGTTGAGGAATCCAATGATATTTATGAGGTTTTAAACGTCCACCGCGATTTCTGTCTTCATCCGGAAATGACGCCGGAAGAGTTCGATAAAATCAATGTCCGTATTCTTCAAAGCAGCGCCGACCTTGAAAAAGTCTTGAAAAAAGGCGTCAAAGGCATGTTTAATTATTTTGCGATTGAAACAAAATGAATCAGCCGGAGGATTTAAGCGCTTGAACGAATTCTAAATTGACGCGTTTGGCGTCTTTTTCCTCAAAGATTCATTTTTAAATAATTTATTTTCTGAGTCGGTTTTTTCGTTTTGTTCATAATTCGTTCATTTAATTCGTTCATTTAATTCGTTCATTTAATATCTGTTCAGTTCTTTTTTATACAACCACCGTTTACATGATTCATTTATTTTTGAACACTTATTTCCAATAATTTTCAAAGCTGATTCAGGAGATCCAAATGCCATTCCCAGTAAACAGAATGCGGCGGCTCAGATCCGGAAACTTAATCAAAGAAATGGTCCGGGAAAATACGTTATCGGTATCGGATTTGATTTACCCGTTTTTCGTGGACGAAAACGCAACAAAAAAAGTTCCGGTGTCCTCCATGCCGGGTGTTTTCCGCTGGCCGCTCAACCTCTCGGTTGACGCCGCGCGTGAAGCTTTTGAGTTGAAAATTCCGGCCGTTTTGATTTTTGGAATCCCGAAATCAAAAGACGCCAAAGGAACTCATTCTTACGGGGAATCTGATGTCGTTCAGGAAGCGGTCCGCCGGATCAAAGCGGAATTTGGCGACAAACTGCTTGTGGTGACCGACTTGTGCATGTGCGAATACACAGATCACGGACACTGCGGCATTGTGGACATGAAAACGCATGAAATTTTAAACGATGAAACGCTGCCGGTTCTCGGAAAAATTGCCGTCAGCCACGCCAAAGCCGGCGCCGATATCATCGCGCCGTCCGGAATGATGGACGGAATGATTGCGGCGATTCGGTCGGCCTTGGATGAAAACGGTTTTTCGAACACGCCGATCATGTCTTATTCGTCCAAATACGCGTCCGTCTTTTACGGACCGTTCCGGGACGCCGCCGATTCCGGTTTTTGTTTCGGCGACCGCGCGTCTTACCAAATGGACCCGGCAAACAGCGACGAAGCTGTTCGTGAAACACAACTGGATGTGGAAGAGGGCGCCGATATTTTAATGGTAAAACCCGGCATGCCGTATCTGGATATTGTTTTTCGCATCAAGCAAGAGTTTAAAATGCCGCTTGCGATTTATCAGGTGAGCGGAGAATATTCCATGATCAAAGCGGCCGCCAAAAACGGCTGGTTGGATGAGGAAAAATGTTTCCACGAATCGATGATCTCCATGAAACGCGCCGGCGCCGATATGATCATTACGTATTACGCCAAGGAAATGGCAGCGATTCTGTCTCGAAAATAATGGATTTTTCATATTGAGGCGAAGATTTTTATTTATAATTGAAGATTCAGCGGGGATTTCAATGGTCAAAAATAATGAAACGGGATTTCATGCCAACCACACCCAATCGGAAAAATTATACGATACCGCCAAAAAAATAATTCCGGGCGGCGTCAGCAGTCCGGTGCGCGCCATTAAACCGTTCCCGTTCTATACGGCGTCTGCCAACGGTTCTAAGATGTATGACGCGGACGGCAACGCGTTTATCGATTACTGTATGGCATATGGCCCCGCGATTCTCGGGCACAACCATCCGGTGATTAAACAAGCGATTTCGGCGCAACTGGATAAAGGCTGGCTGTACGGAACGCCGACAGAACTTGAAATTGATTTGGCAAAACGCATTCAATCCTATTTCCCGTCTGCTGAAATGATGCGGTTCGTGTCGTCCGGTTCGGAAGCGACGATGAGCGCGATTCGTCTCGCGCGCGGATTTACCAAAAAGAATAAAATTATCAAAATCGAAGGCGGATTCCATGGCGCACACGACGCTGTTTTGGTCAAAGCCGGATCCGGCGCAACCACGCACGGCGAGCCGAACTCTCCCGGAATTCCCGCGGATGTGACCAAAAATACACTTCAAGTGCCGTACAATGACATTGAGGCGATGGCCGACGTCATTGAGAAAAATAAAAATGACATGGCGGCCGTCATCATCGAGCCGGTCCTCGGAAACATCGGCCCGGTTCTTCCAAAAGACGGTTATTTGCAGGAACTCCGAAAACTCACGGCGGAAAACGATTGTTTATTGATTTTTGACGAGGTCATCACCGGTTTTCGGCTGGCGGCCGGCGGCGCCCAAGAATATTACAACATCAAGCCCGATTTGACGACGCTTGGAAAAATCGTCGGCGGCGGCATGCCGGTCGGCGTTTTTGGCGGCCGAAAAGAAATTCTGGAATTAATTTCTCCCAACGGTCCTGTTTATCAAGCCGGAACATTCAGCGGAAGCCCTTGTTCTATGGCGGCGGGAATCGCCACATTGGATTATATGAAACAAAACAACATCTGGGCAGCACTGAACAAAAAAGGCGACGCTTTTAGAAAATCGCTGTCCGACATTGTCGCGGACAAAAAATTAGATTATTATGTCGGCGGCATCGCGTCCTTGTTTGTAATCTTTTTCGGGCAAAAACCCGCGAATTACCAAGATGTTTTGAAATGTGATTCAGCATCCTACATGCGGTTTTTTGAGCGGATGCTGAACGACGGCGTCTTTTTGCCGCCGTCTCAATTTGAAACAAACTTTATCTCAACGGCGCACACAGATGAAGATTATGAAAAAACGCTCTTGGCGGTTGAGAAAAATTTACCGAAAGCGAAATAAAAGAACAGATTCTTTGCAGAACAGAAAATCGGAAGCTTAAATTTATCATTTAATTTTGGAAAAAGGAAACATATTATGATTATCGGAACGCGCGGAAGCAATTTGGCTTTGGTTCAAACCCGGAAGGTGGCCGAGCTTTTAAAAGAAAAAGGATTTCCGACAACGGAGCAAATCATCAAAACAGACGGCGACCGTTTCACGGACCGACCGCTTTACCAAGTTTCAACCGGCGTCGGCGCCTTTGTCCGAGAGCTTGACGACGCAATGATCGCGGACGGCATTGAAATCGCGGTTCACTCAATGAAAGATTTACCAACGATCCGCCCGCCGGAATTGGTTACCGCCGCCGTTTTGGAACGGGATTCTCCGTATGATGTGTTGCTCACAAAAGAAGGGCTGACCATTGACGAACTGCCGAAAAACGCGATCATTGGTACCAGTTCCATGCGCCGGCGTGCGCAATTGCTCCGGTACCGTCCCGACCTTCAAATTGAGGAACTTCGGGGAAACATCGACACCCGTCTCCGAAAATTAAACGAAGGACAATATGACGGTATTCTTTTGGCGGAGGCCGGTCTTGAACGTATGGGTTGGGACGATATTGTGCGCGTCCGCCTGCCGATTGACGAGTTTTGCCCGTCCCCGAATCAGGGAACTGTGGCAGTGGTCGCCCTCGCCGGAACGCCGGCAGTGGAAGCCGTATCACTTTTAAATCATCTTTCTTCCCAAATTGAAACGCAAACCGAGCGCTTGGTCGTCAAAGATTTGGAAGGCGGCTGCACGACACCGATTGGTTCTTACGCAAAATTTGAACCGAACGGCAAAAAAATACGGGTGCGAGCAGAAGTCTTATCCTGCGACGGAACCAAAAGCATTAAAGTCGATGAAAAAATTTCCGTGGAAAATTGGAAAGCAGAAGCTGAAATGTTGGGAAAAAAGCTGGCGGAGTCCGGCGGCAAAATGCTTGCGGAAGAAGCGATTTGTTATATTCAAGATTTGAAAGAAAAAAAGAACAAATGATTATTTATTATTTTTCACACTTTAAACATGAGGCAGATGCTTCATTTGAAATGATTGGCATTGAATTTTGAAATCGGGATATTTATGTATCAAATTGCGGGCATTTTTCTTCAAAATCCGACGCTTCTGGCGGCCGGTGTTTTGGGAACCACGGGCGCCTCTATGGCGCGCCAAATCCGAAACGGCGCGGGCGGCGTCGTCACAAAATCCATCGGTCCGGTTCCGGTATTCGGACATCCGAATCCGTCGATGGTTCGGCTGAACCATGGTTTTATCAACGCGATGGGCCTTCCGAATCCTTCTTTTGAAGAATTCCGTCCGGAAATTGATTTTGTCAAAAACAAAAAAAATAACACCGGCGGCGTGCCGGTCGTCGCGAGTATTTTCGGCGGCGACAGCAAAGATTTCGTGGCGGTGGCGAAAGGGCTTTTGCCGGCAAAACCGGACGCGTTTGAATTGAACTTAAGCTGCCCGCATGCGAAAGGTTACGGCGCGGACATCGGCAGCCAACCCGACCACGTGGAAGAAATCACGGCAGCTGTCAAAGATATTGTCGATATTCCGGTGTGGGTGAAATTGACACCGAACGTGGCCAACATCAAAGACATCGGGCTTGCGGCGCAGGCCGGCGGTGCCGACGCGGTTGTTGCGATTAACACCGTCCGAGCGATGGCGATTGATATTTATTCCGGCTGGCCGGTTCTTGGGAACCGTTCGGGTGGACTTTCGGGTGCGGCTGTTAAACCGGTGGCAGTCAAATGCGTTTATGATTTGTATGAAGCGTTGGACATCCCGGTGATCGGCGTCGGCGGCATTTCTTCCTGGGAAGATATGATTGAAATGATGATGGCAGGCGCATCGGCGGTTCAAATCGGATCGGCCGTTTATGAAAATGATTTTGTTTTCCGGGATGTTTGGTCCGGAGCCGAGCGGTTTATGAAAGAAAACGGTTATTCTTTATCCGAAATCACCGGACTTGCCCATACCAAAAAGCTGTCAGCTTCCGGCACCGGTGTGTCTGATAACAAATCCTGCTCCGGAGGGAAAAAATGACCGATAACAATTGTTTTTCATTCGGCGGTCTTCCGAAAAACGCCAAAATCGTCAAAATCATCGATGAAGCTCAAAATCAAAAGCGAACGCTTCTTTTTGACGTCGATTTTGAAAAGGCGGCGCCCGGGCAGTTTTGCATGGTTTGGATTCGCGGAACGGATGAAATTCCGCTCGGTTGCTCATCCAAAAACGGCGTGACGTTTCAAGTGGTCGGCGATGCGACCAAAACTCTTTTTGACTTAAAAGTCGGCGATTCGGTCGGTCTTCGCGGACCGTTCGGACACGGCTTTTCGCTTCCGAAAAAAGGAGATAATATCTTGATTGTCGCGGGCGGAATCGGCGCCGCGCCCTTAGCGCCTTTGGCCGAAAAATCCAAAGAAATCGGCGCCAAAGTCACGACCATTTTGGGCGCCAGAAGCGGCAACGATTTGATTTTTGAGAAACGGTTCAAAGAGATCGGCAACGTTTTACTGACGACCGATGATGGTTCACTGGGACGAAAAGGTTTTGTGACCACTGTTCTCTCGGAACAGAATCTCTCCGAATATTCCAAAATCTATGTTTGCGGTCCTGAAATCATGATGAAATTCGTGATGGATATTTTGATTCAGAAAAATGCGGTGGAAAAGTCCGAATTTTCAATGGAGCGTTACTTTAAGTGCGGCATCGGCGTTTGCGGTGCCTGCTGCATGGATGAGACCGGCGTCCGGATTTGTAAAGACGGTCCGGTTTTTCCGGGGACGGCTCTTTTGAATTCGGAATTCGGCAAATATCATCGTGATGCTTCCGGAAAACGGATAAAATATTAACGTTCAAGCTTTCGGATTTCCGGCACTCGTTTTCAGACGTTTTTCAGAAACACTTCCGGAAAGTCCTTCGCTTTTGAAAATCCATCCGACAAAAAGTTTATAGACAAAACTTGACTTTTCACATCATGGACTCTTTTAAACAAAAAGCGGTTGTCTTTGACTGTGCGGGAACGCTGGTTGAAATGTACCGCGTCACGAAAGAAATGGAATCGGGGGAAGTCATCTCCGAAGCCGACAATTTACAATTGGTTTCCAAAACAGAACGTTGCGGACTGGTCATCTTGGACGCGCCGGTCGATCTCATCAAATCCCAGGAACCGGAGTTGCTTTTATCCGAGTTTTTGCGCGCGGAACAAATTCCGTTCGGAATTGCCTACGCAACCAAAGGGTTTGAAACGGGAGACATTTCCCGCATTCTTTTATCGGACGAGACGCAAATTTATCATTTTCATGAAACGAATGAAAAGGCTGTTGACTTTTTTGACGATATCATTTACGAAGTCTCCGGGTTCGTCGCCGACGCCCGGATTGATAAAATATCTTATGTGATGAGCACCGGCGGAAAACTGTTTGAAAACGCCCGACACGTGGTGGATGCGCTCCGATCCGAATATGATATTTTTATCGCGTCGGGAGACAATTATGATAACTTATACAGGGTGGCGGAAAAATTAGGAATTCCGGATGACAATGTTTTCGGGCTTTGTAATGACCGGAAAAAACTCGAAATCGTTCTGGACCTTGGAAACCATTATCCGTTCGTCGCAATGGTCGGCGACGGTCTCAACGACAAACTGGCGCTTGAAGCTTCCGATTGCGGAATTCTGATCAGCCGGCACAATTACCACACCCCGGACGAACTCAAAGACGTTTCCGATTTTGTGATCGGCGACTTGGGCCAGTGTGTTGAAATTTTAAATGATTTTTAAGTAAAAAATAATAAAATAAAGGAACATCATTAAATAAGAATAATTCCTATTTAAATTTCTATTTTTGAATTAATTTGAATAAATAATAGAAAATATAAAAATAGTTGCATATTTATATAAATACTCATACTAAAGTAAGCGTCAAAAATAAACAATTTTCACGCAGAGATTATTAATAGAATCTCATAAAATACCATTCTATTTCATTACATTACAGGATAAATAATGAAGCCAATGACGTAAGTTAAATCAAATTATCTATGAAAAAGGACGGAGGAAATTTTTAATGTCTGTATTTATTGAGGTCAAAAACCTGTCCGTTGATTTTGACGGGAAATTTGTCCTCAAAAACGTGAATTTAACGGTGGAAGAAGGCGAAGTCATCGGCATCCTCGGAAAAAGCGGCGCCGGAAAAACGATTTTGATGCATATTTTGAGAGGAACGGAAAACGTCGGGCATGCCACCGGTGAGGTTTTGTATCACATCGCCAAATGTGACGGCTGCCACCGGGTGGAATTCCCCAGCCGAGTCGGAGAAACATGCAGTTGCGGGTGCGGCGATAAATTAAAACCGTATACCATTGATTTTACCAAAACGGGTTTGTATGACGAAGAGCGAAAAGATGTGACAAAACGCGTCTCCATTATGATTCAACGCACTTTCGCTCTTTACGGAGACGACAGCGTTCTGACAAACATCTTAAACGCGTTGACCGAAGTCGGATACCAGGGAACGGATACGATTAGAAAAGCAGCCGACCTCTTGGAAGAAGTCAACATGTCCCACCGGATGCTGCATATCGCGCGCGAATTGTCGGGCGGTGAAAAACAGCGTGTTGTTCTCGCCCGTCAGCTTGTCAAAGAGCCGCTCATTCTTTTGGCCGACGAGCCGACCGGAACGCTTGACCCGATGAACGCGGAACTCGTGCACCAAGTGATTATGAACGCCGTCGAAACCCGTCAAATGTCCATGGTCATCACGTCCCACTGGCCGGATGTGATTTTGGAACTCGCGCACAAAGCGGTTCTCCTGGACAACGGCGAAGTTGTCGAGATCGGTGACCCGAAAGAGATCGTCGGAAAATTCATGAGAAGCCATACCGGCATTGAAACCAAAAAACCGGAAAGCTTTGGCGAACCGATCATTAAAGTGGAAAATCTCACCAAAAAATTCGTCTCGGTTGACCGCGGTGTCGTCCGAGCCGTCGATGACATCTCTTTTGAAGTTCATGAAAAAGAAATTTTCGGCTTGATCGGCCTTTCCGGCGCCGGAAAAACGTCCACGTCTAAAATGTTAATCGGCGTTTTGCCGCCGACTTCCGGATCCATCAACGTCCGAATCGGCGAAGACTGGGTGGATATGACCGTCCCGGGCGTTGATAACAAAGGCCGGGCGACTAAATACATGGGGATTCTCTATCAGGAATACAGTTTGTATCCGCACAGCTGCATCATTGAAAATTTAACGGAATCCATCAGTTTGGACCTTCCGTATGAATTGGGCGTCCGAAAAGCCATTCAGGCGCTTAAAGTCGCCGGATTTTCGGAAAACGCCGCCAAAAGCATTTTGGAAAAGCAGGCGTTTGAACTCAGCGAAGGAGAACGTCACCGTGTCGCTATGGCACAGGTTTTGATGAAAGAGCCTTTAATTGTGATTATGGATGAGCCGACCGGAACGATGGACCCGCTGACGCGGGCGGCCGTCACGAATTCGATTTTAAACGCCCGCGAAAAACTCGGCGAAACATTTATCATCGTGTCCCATGATATGGATTTCGTCCAAGAAGTTTGCGACCGTGTCGCTTTCATGAAAAACGGAAAGATTGTCGCGACCGGAGAGCCGAAAGAAATTGTCAGCCAACTGTTGTGCGAAAAAGACGCCGTCAAAAAATGCAAACCCGGCGACAAAAAAGACAAAGGCGGCGACAATAAAAACCAAAAAGAAAAAGGACCCGGCAAAGCCGAACTGGACGAATTTGCCGAAAAAGACGAGGCGAAAGGAGAAATCAATACGGAAGGCGGATGCTGTACATAACGGTCACGTCCAACCCGTTCAAAACTCGCCGGTTACCCGAAAATCGATGGATGAATCCGTCCGTCCGCATCAGAAAATAAATCGTAATCGTAAAATCATCTTTGAGGGAGATTTGAAGTTATGGCAGATATAAATGTTGAAATTGACGGTATCGTCAAAACGGTCAAAGCCGGCGCGACACTGGCCGATGCCGTGCCGCATTTCGGCCATCCTTACGCGCCGGGAGCGTCGATTTGCATTGTCAAAAAGAAGGCAAAAGAAGACGCTGTGCCGACAAAGGAATTTACGGTCAAAACGTCAAAAGGTGTTTTGGTGATTGAGATCAAGGATTTAGCATCGGTTTCGGCAAAAATTTGGCTGGAAAAATACAAGGGGTTGAAGTATCCGGTTCTTCTCGAAAATCAAAATGCTGTTTCATTCGGTCCGTTTGAATGCGATTATGATGTGTCCCGCGGAAATAAACGCTATCGGAAATACGATGTTTTACTCGGCGCCGGCGGATTTGACCCGTCTCAAACCACTTTGATTGTTTGTAAAAAAGAACATTATGCCGAATATGGAACGCCTGCAGACGGTGTTTTTGCGACACTGGTCGCCGGACGAACCAACCTGGAAAAACTGCAGCGCGGCGACGTCATCGAATCGATTGAACCGTACGTCAAAGAAGAGTCGGCACTTCAGGGATTTTGTACGTCGGACCTGTCCGCAAAACTGGAAGACGGTGACCGTTTGATTACGTTTGCCGAAATTGAGTTGTCTGCGCATTCCCCAACCGGCGCCGAAACGTTTTACGCGCTCACCAAAGACGGGACGTTTCAAATCAATTCCACCGCTTTTGCTTTTCGTTCCGACGACACTTTAAAGGGCGAACCGTGCGAATATGAAAACTTCGAACCGAGAAAGATCGGCGCGGTGTCACTTCGAACCGCCGGAACCGGACGCGGCCGCATTTATATATCGACCGCCAACCGGGCGTCAAGTCTTCTTCATTCCGTGATCGGACACGTGATTTACGGTATGGAGCTGCCTTACTTTTCGGGTCCCGGCAGTAAATTTTCAGTGGAAACATCCCCGCCGCACATCATGCTTCTCGGACACACGATTGAAGAATCCAAAGAATTGCTCGACTCCATCGGCATCAAATTCACGCACGAAGGATACGATGGTCCGGACAACGTGATTGTACAGCAGATGCCGGTCACATCGCTTGAAGTTCTTCAAAAAGGCGAAGTCGTTGTGACCGCTGTTCCCAAATCCAAGCTCATTGAAGTGGAATTTTATTATGATTTGGCGCCCAAAACCATTGAATTTTTCCGGCACGCCATCGAACTGAAAACAAAACCGATCGGGGCGCTTCCGTCGTCGATGATTTATGACGACACCTACATTTTCAAAGCGGAAAAGCAGGCGGAAAAATACAAAGAGATTATGCCGGAAAACGTACCGACCGACATTGTCAAGGCCTGCGATTTGGGCATTACCAATCAGTCCGCCAAAAGAATGGGATACGTCGGCGTCCGACTGGTCGATGAAACCATGTTCGGCCCGACCGGCGAAAAATTCGGAGCGACCAACATCATCGGAAAAGTGCTGAATCCCGACAATTTGAGAAACTTAAAAGAAGGCGACCGCATCTACATCAAAGAAATCTACGGCGAAAGCGCGAAACGCCTGCTTCTCGGAATAAAAGCAGATGAAGAGGCGAATGACGAAACAGAAGCTTCGGAGGAAATGAAATGACAAGTCCTAATAATTCGTCGCCGCCCGCGGCGCCGGAAATGGAAAACACCCTTTCGGGCTCCAAAGAAATTACCAAAATCGTCGCCGTCAGTTCCGACAAAGTTCTTCCGGCCGACGCTGCTCAAGCCGCTTTTGCGTCCGGCTATCCGGTGTCTCTCAAAGAAACTTGTTACGGGCTTGTGGTGACCGGAAAAGAGGAAAACGTCAACGCTGTCGTGAAAGCTGTTCAAGATTTGGATTACAATCATATTTTTGTGAAAGACCGCGGATTTCCGGCCGGCGACAAACGGCGATGCCGCGCCACCCGAAACGGCGGTCAACGTCCCGGATTTTACACGCTTCACGCTGAAATTTCCAGAATGGGCGAAGTGGGAGAGGCGCTTGACGATTACGACGCCAATGTCAAAAAGGCGCCCGCTAAGTGGCCGAAAAAGCCGTCTTCTTTTGCAATGGAAGATTTTATCAACGAAACTCTTGACGAAACAAATCGTGGAAGCGAGAAGAAAGAAAAAAAATCCGGCGATGAGAAGAAAGAACAATGAGATTTATCAATCACAATTTAATTTAAAGATAACGAAGAATGTTTTTAAGATGAGGTGGATGTTTTGGCAAATGTTTTCGTCTATCCGACAAACAGTTTTATTTTGGCGGACTTGGTCACCCGTTCCGGGCATGAACCGCTTGTTATTATGAATCAGGTTCGAGAGAAAGTCACGGTTTTGAGTGTGGACTCGCCGCCTCTGAATATTACCGCGGAGGACCCGAAAGCCGGTTTGAAATACGCGGCCATCGAGGTTCCGGCCGGCGTTCGCGGACGCATGGCGCTTCTCGGACCGCTGGCTGAAAAGGCGGACGCCGCTATTATTGTCGAAGGCGCGCCGGCGGATTTCGGCTGTTCCGGCTGCAACCGGACAAATGAACTTTCCAAATATCAGGTGCGGACGCTTCTGGACCGAAAAACCATATTGGAAATCAAATATCCGGAAAATGAAGAACAGATGCACGAATTTGTGTATACGATTTTAGACTTTTTAAAGACCGTCCCCAAAGAAAGCGCCCACGGCGATGGAAAAGGCGGTGACCGGAAATGAGCACTAAAAATGAACAGACGCCGCTTAAAATGGCCAATGCCGGCGAAGAAAAATTGTGTTTGGATTCGGAACCGCCGAGAAACTTTGAAAAAGGACCGGAAACTGTGCCTCCAAAACCGAAAAAAGAGAAAAAGGAATCCAAAGTCAAGATTGCGCTCGTGTCTTGCGGAACCGAATACGGCGGCGTTCAGCCGGCGTTTGAAGCGGCGGCGGCGAAAGTGAATGCCGAATTTATCTACCCGGAAATTGAAATCGAAAGCTTGGATACCATTGGAAAAGACTTCGGAATCGACGCGGCAAGCGGCGATTTACGCCTGATGATGGCGCGCGCCCAAGCAGTCGTCCGCGGCGAAACCATGGCGGACGGCGTATTTATCACGACTTGTTTCCGGTGCGCGGAAGCCGCAATTGTCCGAAACGAGGTCCGTCGCTACATTCACAAGTATTCCGACATTCCGGTGATCAGCTACTCTTTTACGGAACAAACGGATGCTGCGACACTGTATACCCGGTTTGAAGCGCTCACAACCATCGCGAAACGCCGCCACTTGTTGGCCCGGGAAACGCAGCACGGAATCACCGCAGGTATCGATTCGGGCTCAACAACGACAAAAGCCGTCGTTATGAAAGATAACCAAATCGTCGGGTTCGGTTGGGTGCCGACCAATGAAGTGTTGGCCAGCGCCGAAGCCGCCTATTCGGCCGCTCTTGAAATGGCCGGAATTAAACGGGAAGAAGTTCAAGCGCTTGGAACCACCGGTTACGGACGTTACCTTGTCGGCGAAGGGTTTAAGGCCGACTTGGTTCAGGAAGAAATTACGGTCAACTCAAAAGGCGCCGTTTATTTGGCGGACTGCCAAAAAGGTCCGGCAACGGTCATTGATATTGGCGGCATGGACAACAAAGCGATTTCCGTCGAAGACGGGATTCCCGGCATGTTTACGATGGGCGGCATTTGCGCGGGCGCGTCCGGCCGGTTCTTTGAAACCGTCGCCAAACGCCTCAACGTCGACATTACGGAACTCGGCGACTTGGCGATGCAGGGCGACCAAAAGAAAGTGAGCATGAACAGCTACTGTATCGTTTTCGGAACGCAGTCCTTGGTCAATTCGCTTGCGAAAGGATCGCTCCCCAAAGACGTCGCCGCCGCTGCCTGCCGCAGTGTGGTGGAACAGATTTTCCAGCAGCAGTTGCAGGAAGTGGATGTGAAAGAACCGGTCATCTTGGTCGGCGGATCGTCGCTCATTAAAGGTGTTCCGCGGGAACTGGGGGACCTCTTGAACGTGAAAGTTTTGGTTCCGAAAAATTCGCAATATATCGGCGCTGTCGGTGCCGCTCTCCTCTCATCCGGATTTGTGGAGGATTGAGCAATATGGCTGTTATGGAACCGCTTGAATATTTTGTCGTGGATTCGGAAATCCCAAGCGAAGCGCTCATTTACCGGGACATTATCGCCGACATCATGTCGGACTTGCGTCTTGCGTCCGCTATCGGCCGCATCCGGGTGGAAATCGTCCCGAAAAAAGCGCTTTTTACCATGGCGGTTCTCCTCCGCGACATCGAAATTCCGGTCCGTGTCTCGGATATGTCCAAAGTGGAAACCGCATACGAAGGCGGGAAAGGATTTGTACGCCTGTCGATTGAACGGGAAAAATATATGCCGGAGTTGACGCGGTTTTTGTGGGACCGGTATACGCCGGCCAACGTCAACCAAGCGGACCGTTGGACAATCCTGGTTTCGGCAGAGGATCCGGTCGCGGAAGTTTCAAAAATTCAAAATGAAATTATCGCCAATCCGTCCCAAAGCCTCCACGCCAATTTGATTGAATTTGCCATTCGGTCGATGCCGGAAGGATTCCGCGTCCGGTACCACACTTTTGAGAACAACGAATTTATGTTTGTCGCGTCGGAAGACATTTTGGAAAAAGAATGGTTGGCGCGCGGGAAACAAATGGTGGAAGAACTCAAAACCGTGAAAGTCGGGTCGGAAGCTGTGGAAAGCGGGCAGCCGGCAAAACAACCCGGTTCACGGGAAGCGAAATTGGCGGAAGGAAAAGGAAAGCGTGAGCGCGTGAACAGAGAGGAGGAAGAATCATGACGGTTTTTGAACCTTACGTTTTTAATGGCGGCGTCTATAAGCACGGTCTTGTGATTGAGCTTTTGGAAGACGTCGGCGGTTATTTGGTCACCAAGATGGTTTCCGTTGCGGAAGTGACGATGGATATGATGGTTCCGCGCGAAGACGTGCCGCTATTAGAGGAACTCGCGAAAAAGCTTCTCGGGTCGCTCACAAAATCGCCGCTTACCGGCGTTGAAATTGCGGTCGTGTCGCCGACTTTGGCCTCTCACCATCTGCCGCACTCGGCGTGCGACATCGCGGAATATTTACGCCACCCGGGCGCGAAGACGACTATGATCGGTTTGGCCCGCGGTATGGGAAAACGGGTGTCTCTGAATGACGATTATGAACGCCGCCTCATCAATGAGCACGACATTTCCGTCTTTTGTCTCGGTTCGTTTAAGGACTGCATTATGAATCATAAAATCCGCTTGTTTGAAGGCATTGAAATTCCGATTGTGGCAACCGGTGGCCCCACCGACATTGATGTTGAAGATGTGGAAGGCGCCGACATTTATGTCGGACGGCTGGGACGTTTGTCTCACCGGATGCGCGGGGCGGATGAAATCAATTCTTTGGACGTTTTGAATGAGAAAGTGTCGGAACTCGCCGATAAAATGCGGGATGAGATCGCGCGCGACCCGCCGGCTGTTCTTCCGGCAAGAGCGATGAAAGAAATCGAGAATCAGGTTCCGGAAATAACGCACAGTTTGGCGCCCGCGCCGTTGTCGCTCAAATTGTCCGGCATCCGCGTAAAATTACCGTATGATTTGTTCCACGAGAAGGTGGAAAATGTGGAATTTGACGAAGGGCCGAAGCTTTCCGAAATTGCCGACATTACGAAGTCAAAATTAAACGATTACATTTTGGTTCAGATTAAACCGAGATCGGAAGTCGGTTTTGAGATTTAAGTAATCTCAAATCTGTTTTCTTTTTTTGGCGGGCGGCAGACGCGCGCGTTATGGCATCCGTTTTCATTTGGATTCGGCAAAAATGGAATGAATTTTTCATTTTGATTTGAAATTATCCGGTTCATTTTTCTTTATTCCGGAAAACTGCCCGTTTAAACAGACGCTTTGCGTCTGTTATAAACGGATACCGTGTTGCAATCGGTACTGGCGCCGGTACAAATCGGTATCAAGAAGCAACTGTATTGTCAGGAACAGAAAGGTGCAAATCGGTACCAAGAAGTAACTGTATTGTGGAAACAGAAAGGTGCAATCAGTTCCGGAAAATACAAACATAACGCGACCGAAGGGAGCCGTTCGCGAAGCGAACTTGCAGGAACAGACTCCCCCCGCCCTTGAAAAATTCCGAAGCGAAGCGTAGGAATTTTTAGAATAAGCATTATATACCACTTCTTCTGTTTAAAAGTAATCAATTAAGCAGATTCTTATGGAGATTTCTATTTTTGAAATTCGATTAAAATCAATCTACTTATCCATTTATCTATCACGTTTATCCCGTTTCTGAGAGGAATATTGAATGAAAGAACAAGTTGAAGTGAAGGAATTAAAAGAAGGAAGATATGTCATTATTGATGACGAAGCCTGTATGATCAAAAGCATCGCCAAATCCAAACCCGGAAAACACGGCGCTGCCAAAGCCAGAATTGACGCGATCGGCATTTTTGACAACCAGAAACGTTCCATCGTCAGTTCCGTTTCTTCCAAAGTTTACGTTCCGATCGTCGAAAGAAAAAGCGCTCAAGTGCTTTCCATTTCCGGCAACATGGCGCAATTGATGGACCTCGCCGACTTCACCACGTTTGAAATTCCGATTCCGGAAGAATACCAAGGAAAGGTCAAGGAAGGCGAAGAAGTTCAGTACTTGTCCGCTCTTGAAAAAATGAAACTGGATATCAGAATTTAATGATTCAGACTCTTTTTTTATTTTAATTTTTTATTTTTGATTTAAAAAAGAAAAGGCGCAGAATGCGCCTTTTTTTATCGAGTTTTTTAGATTATATTTTTCTTTTTTGAATTTGAGTTCAAAACAACTTTTTTTAGATGTCTGTCTATTCTGAAATTTTTTCATTTCGAGTCCGGAAGATTTTTATTTTTACAAATGAATAGAAATTATTTAGACAGACCGCAATTATTTTATACATAATAATATAAATTGAATTTGTGAAAAATTTCCATTGAAAAAAGGAAAGCTCACCACCGAATCTTGACGCTGATACCGTTAAGATTCGGTGCTTAGATGTGAGCGAATTCAAGTCGTTGACGATTAGAATTCGCTCCTCTCTTTGATTTTAAAGTATTTAAAATAAATGCGAAATAAAAATAGGAGATTAAATATGAAATTAAGTCAATGTGTTATAATACTGTTGATTGCGTTTATTTTTTTGATTTCAGCAACTACACCTGTATTAGGAGCTACAGTCAAGCTTCAAACATGGGATTTGGTCGATTCGGGCAAACATCTGGATTGGGGTGGAAGTACAACATACCAATCTGAATTTAATGCATCCGTTGTAACGTGGAATAATTATAAAGCTGGAATAATTAGAAAAGATGGTATAGCCAATCTTAAAGATGTTACAATTTCAGATTATTCTCTTCAGGATTCATACTCCGGAGTCACAAGTCCCAGCGGTACTCTGAAATTTAATACATATTACATGAAAGATTATAGTACAGATGTTAGAAAAAATGTGTGTACTCATGAACTGGGGCATGCTCTTGGATTAGATCATAACTCACAAGGCGATGTTATGTATTCGCAAGTAACTGTCAGAAATGATTTATCTGCAAACGACAAAGCCTCTTATGATGCTGCTTATTTAAGGTATTAAAGGAGGAAGGAAAATGAAAACAATCTCATTTAATAGAAAAATTGTGTTGGCAGCAATTGCCATACTTGTCATTATTTTAGCTGGAATTGTTGCATTGACATTTTACGATAACAACTCGGATGAAACCGGAGAAATTCCAACGTATTATACACACGGATCATATGTGATTGACATTTCCAATCCGGAAGAACTTTCCGGTCAAGCCGATTATGTATTTGTAGGCAAAGTAGACAAAATCGCAGGGACAGAATATCTGTTTCCAGTAATGGTTGAAGTTATGAGCGATGGCAAAATAAAAGAAGTTGAAGTTGCTGACCCATATACTAATTATTATGTAACTGTCATTGAAAACATAAAGGGCGAACTTGTTCAAAACCAGTCCATTCCGGTGTTAAAGCAAGGTGGAATCAGCAAAGATGGGCGTTTTTATGTCTTGCCGGAGGGTGATTTTATGCCGGAAGAGGGAAAAACTTACGTTTTTTACACCAATACCCTTTCAAATGGAACTCTTCTAATTCCGGGAGCGAAGACAAATATTGAAATAAAAACCGATGACGTTAATTCAGAAAGCGTTAAAAATTCATCTGCCTATCAAATTGCTGTTAAAGCAGTTGAAAATCAAAAAGAAAACAAGCGGGAACGATTTGTTTCGACATATGATTTAACAAATGAAAACGTGACAAATAACTAAAAATTTCTGCGATGATAATATGATACACAAAAAAATAAAATATCTTATTATCCTCAGTTTTATTTTTTTCATGACAATGGGATTACCACTTTCAAGCGACATCATATCTAAAAAAATTTATACATCTTCCGTATAAAGTCACCGAACGCCAAACACGTTTCAAAATCAATCCCTCTCACATTTTTCCGCTATATCTCTCTCGAAGCTCACGCCGAAGAAGTTTCCAGCCATTGACGCGCGGCAAATTGTCCACCGTCATGATTTTTCTTGGTATTTTATAGCCGGCCAAATGTTCTTTTGCAAACGTCAACAATTCCGCCGTATTCTTTTGCGTTTGACATTCATCCATCCGTTCTTTTCCGACACTTGCCCAAACGACAGCCGCCACCGGAACTTCTCCGCGGTGCGGGTCAACGACGCCAAAGACGGCAATTTCTTTAACAACCGGACAGCGGTATAAGGTTTCCTCGACTTCCGTCGGGTAAATTTTCCAGCCGGACATTACAATCATGTCTTTTTTGCGGTCGGTGAGACAGAGCCGGAAATCCTGATCCAAATAGCCGATATCGCCCGTTAAAAACCAGCCGTCCGGCAAAAAGACGCGTTTTGTCTCCTCCGGATATCCGAAATATCCTTTGGCAACAGCAGGTCCACGCAAAGCGATTTCCCCGTTTTCTCCTGGCGGGAGCGTTTTAGAAGAATCGGTTTCGTCCACGATTTTGACTTCCGAAAAGCAAACCGGATGCCCGACGCTTTGGAATCTGTCTGCAAAAGCGTAGTCCGGCGGACGAATCGTCGTTCCTGTCCCGATGACAATCGTTTCCGAAAGTCCGTAGGCATTCACGACCGGAATACCGTAGCGGTGGTGGAACTTTTTCCAAATTTCGTGGTGCAGCGGTCCGCCGCCCGAAATAATTTCTCGGACCGTTTTAATCCGGTCTTCGGTTCCGGGTGGGCAGCCGGCCAAAGAATGAATGACCGGCGGCATTCCGGAAAGCGCTGTCACTTTATGTTTTTCAATTAAATTCAGATATTTTTCCAGCTCGTAACGTTCCATCATAATGTAAAGCGCGCCGGCGCGAAGCGCTGAAATTCCCCAGCTGACGCCGACATGTCCCATCGGATAAATTCCCAAGTAGACATCCGCATCCGTAAACGTCATCACATCGCATTCGTTGGAAATGGCCGCCAGCCAATTTCCATGCGTCAGCATCGCTCCTTTTTGTTTTCCGGTGGTTCCCGAGGTGTATTGTATTTGACACAAATCTTCGCACGTCACACAAGTCGGCGGGATAACCGGGTGGTTTCTCATCTTTTCAATTTCGTTCTCGGTTGGGATGTAGGCGGACAGATTTTGAATTTTAAATTTAAAATCCGGGTCGGATTCCGATTCCCGAACCATTTCTTCCAAAAAGACAGCGCCGTCGGAATCTGTAATGACGACTTTAGCGCCCGAATTTTCAATCATATATCCGATTTCAAATTTTGTGTAAACACGGTTGGTCGGGACAACAACGGCGCCGATTCGCCAGCCGGCCAAGTACGAAAAAAGATATTCCGGGGAGTTGTTCAAATAAATTAAAACACGGTCGCCTTTTTGAACCCCGATTTGAATCAATTTTTCCCCGATTCCGGAAACGATTGATAGAATTTCCTTGGACGTGTAAGAAGAATTTCGTTCCGGGCAGTGGAAAACCTCTTTTGACAATCGGCAGGCGTTCGCGTCTAAAAAAGTCGTAATATTCAGCATTCCGATTCCTTTCAGCTTTAATTTTATAATTTTCAAATTATCAATGTTCTGTTAAGTTCTTTTATGTACAATTTTGTCCATTCAATATAAACCTATCCTTTATGAGGCTGAATCGAAATCAGGAGAACTCAAACATCAAAATGAAAAACAGAATTCAATGATGAAAATCTTTTCATAAATGAATAAAAAAGATACTTTTCATTTTCGAATGAAAAGTATCTTGGTTTTATTACATCGCCTCCTGCTTTTGACAGGTCGCGTTGTAATTATTTATTCCTTATTTTTAGAACTTGTATTGACGCTTGTTGTTGTATTTAATCAACGCGTAAACCACAATTCCCAAGACGGCAATCACGACGATGGCAATTAAAACGTACCAAATCCAAGACATATTGCCGTTACCGGATGGTTCCGGGTTCGTTGCGTTGGATTGGTTGCTTTCGTTGGACGGGTTCGACTGGTTGGATTGATTGGTTTCGTTGGACGGCTGCGGAGAAGTATTGCTTCCCAAAACCGAAATGGCCGGGTTGCTTGAGCTGGAATTTAAGGCCACCGTATAGACAATCGATTGGTTTGTACCGGCGCGGTATCCGGTGTCTTTGGAAAGACTCGGATATCCGGAAGATGTGTCAAAGACGGCGTCGGCTGTAATTCCGGCGGCATCCGTGCTTGAAACTGGGAATTTTCCGGATCCTTTATAGATGCCGACCAAGTTGTTGCCAAGGCTTTGAACGGTGGCGTTTTCTTCGCCGAAGTCAACGCTTCTCGGATCTTTGTTGCCGACGATCACGTTGTTTCCGATGGACGCGTGTCCGCGGGAAACGTTTAAGCCGCCGCCGGCGGATTGGTTGGTTCCGTTTCCGTTGGCCGTGTTGTTGGTCAAAACGGTTTTGTTCATGGTGGTGCTGCCGTCATTCCAGGACGCAACGGCGCCGCCGTAAAGTTTTGCGGTGTTGTTCGTTGCGGTACACGCGGTAATGGTGGCGTTTCCGACGTTGAAAATAGCGCCGCCATAACCGGCACTGTTGTTGTTAAAGGTGCAGGTATCCAGTGTTGCGTTGGATCCGCTTCCGATGTGAATGGCACCGCCGTCATCGTTGGCTTTGTTGTTGGAAAAGATTGAGTAGCGGACCGTTGCGTCGGCACCGGTTCCGAGAGAAATGGCACCGCCGGACGTATTGGACTTGACGTTATCAAAGATACAGTTTTCCGCAACCAAGCTGCTGACCGTGTAAATGCTGCCGGAGGAAAGTCCGGTGTTGTTGGTAAAGGTACAGTACTTGAAAGTCATGGACGTTGCAGCTGATCCGTTCACGGTCGTTCCGATGTCGCTGACGCTGTTGTTCGCGAAATTAACGTTGGACGCGTCAAACCGTCCTTTCATCAGTTGGATGGTGTTGTTTTTGGAGGTATGCGTGTCCACATATCCGCCGTTCATGGTGATGGTTCCGTTTTTAATCACAAAGGCGCCGCCATCCGTAATGGCTGAGTTTCTGTAAACGGTTGTAGACGTCATGGTGACGGTTCCGCCATCCAAATAAATAGCGCCGCCGTTTGCAGCACGGTTCCGTTGAAGGGAACAGGAGTCCAGCGTTACATTAGCGTTTCCGGTCACCAAAAGACCGCCACCGTTTCCGGTGGTGGTGGAACCGTTTTCAATGTTGATGTTTCTGAAAACCACATTTCCGCCGGAAATGTTAAAGACGCCCATTTCTTGGGTAGCCGAACTGTTGCTGCGTCCGATGATGACTTTATTGGCGTTTCCGCTGATGGTCAAATCTTTATTGATTTTGAGTTCGCCGTAAACCATGTTCACAGCGGAGACGTCATTTGCAAATGTGATCGTATCGCCGGAAACTGATTTTTCAACAGCTTGGCGAAGCGTCAGATTGTTTTGATCGGTGATGTTGGTGTTATTCACCGTATCTCCGGAAGAGGTGACGACCCACTCTTGGGCGCTCGCGACGCCAACCAGCAACAACAGTGCTAAGAGAGAGAACATCATGATTTTTGTCATTTTCGAATAATTCATTGTATCCTTCCTTGAATTGAAATTGATTTCAGTCAATTATTCCAGGCTTATAAAACCCGATTAAAGAATAATCCGTCCGAAGATATATAAAATATTTGAGAAAAATTATATCATCAAGATATGCCGTCCAAATTTCTTTTTCCAAGGATTTTATTTTTCTCTTTCCAATGCTATTGTTTTTGTTGTTTTCAAAGTTTTCATTTTTTTGTTACGGCTTCTTTTCCTTTGCCTTTTTTTCAACAGCGTCCAACACTTTTTCAAAATTTGTTTTCCAAACGGAATCTTTCATCATCCATTCCAACATTTTTCCGTCTTCTTGCGCTTTTGAAAATTCGGGGTCCAAAGGCAATTGCGCTAAAACGGTCGTGTTGAAATCTTTGGCCGCCTTTTGAACACCTTCGGCGCCGAATAAAGCGATCTTTTCATCGCAATGCGGACAGACGATGCCGTCCATGTTGCTGACGATGCCGACAGGTTCGACATCGACCTTTTGGAGAAACGTGAGCGATTTTCGGACGCTTGCCAAAGCGACATCTTGCGGAATCGTAACGACAACGGCTCCGGTCAAGTTCTTAATCAGCTGAACAATTCCAAGCGGCTCGTCGCCGGTTCCGGGCGGCAGGTCAATGATGAGGTAATCCAAATTTCCCCAATCGACATCTTCGAAAAATTGGTGAATCGCGCTTGTTTTCGCGGGCCCGCGCCAAATCACCGGCATGTCGTCGTCCGGCAAAAGAAGGCCGATGGAAATGATGCCGAGATGAACGTTTTCGGCCGGACGTACCGGTATCATTTTGTTGTCGATGACGCTTAAATTTTCTCCCGTCATCCCGAAAATAGCGGGAATGGTCGGGCCGTGAAAATCACAATCCGCAAGTCCGACGTGGTTTCCGCGCAGAGCAAGCCCTGCCGCCAAAGCCGCGGCAACCGTGCTTTTTCCGACGCCGCCTTTTCCGCTCATGACCACAAAAATGTTTTGAACAAGGGCCAGGTTCTCGCTGATTTTTTCTCCTTTTTCTTTCCCGCCGGCATTTGCCGGTTTTTTGTTAACCACATTGAGCACGTCGGCCATTTTTAATCTCCAATCTTTTTTATGTGTTAAATTTCTTTGATGAGGGAAGCGGAGTCACAATCCGGATATTTGGAACAATTGACGCAATCCGCCCAGATTTTCCAGGGAAGATCTTCCCGCTTAATCTGCACAAAACCTTTTTTTTCAAAAAACAGAGGACTGCTGGTCAGGACGAAAAGTTGGTTCATCCCCACCTCTTTCGCGTCTTTGACGCAGGCGTCTAAAAGTTCCGTTCCGATGCCTTGACGGGTCCGACCGCGGGCGACGGCAAAGGAAACGACTTCTCCCAAGTCTTCCCAGTCCGGATGAACGCCGCAGCAACCGATGATATGTCCGTTTTCTTCAAAAACCATAAAGTCACGGATGGTTGTATACAAGCTGTCCAAAGACCGCGGAAGCATACACCCTTCCGATGCGTATGAATTAATGAGCGATTTGATTTCATAAACGTCGCTCATTTTGGCTTTTCGAATCATTTCATCCACCTGAAATTTTACTTAAAACATCTGTCCTGTTTAAAATTTTATTTAATTTGAGTCAGCGGGCGTGGGAGGATTCGAACCCCCGGCCTGCAGCTTAGGAGGCTGCTGCCATATCCGGACTAGGCCACACGCCCCGGCGAACCATTTCAAAAAGCACTTTCAGATATTAAAATATATTTCTTTCCGGCGTGTGTTTTGGGAACGGATTCTCATGGAGATGATTGTCGGATTGGCAGATTAGACAATACAAATAAATAGGAATAACTTTTATTGTCCACCGTAAGGTCAATTTTGGTTAACATATGTTCAGCGCACTTAAAGGAATATTGGAACTAGCAAAAATTTTTGGAAATTACCATCGATTTTCAATAGCTTAAAATTCAATAGCTTAATAATTCAATAGCTTAAAATTCAATAGCTTAAAATGGAAATGATTATTTATAAAAACGAAAAATCATAAAACGGTTCATTTGGGTGGAAAAATGGAAGATTCGGCAGAGGAAGCTCATCTTAAGATTATGAAAATGGTCTTAGCCGCCCTTTTTGCGGCTTTGATTGCGGTTGGCGCTTATATGTCCATTCCAATCTCCTTGGTTCCGGTTACGCTTCAGACTTTTTTTGTTTTCCTTGCGCCTCTTGTCATCGGCAAAAAATGGGGAACCATCAGCGTTTTTGTCTATCTTCTCGTTGGACTTATTGCTCCGGTATTCAGCAACGGACAAAGTGGTTTTGGTGTTTTGTTCGGGCCTACTGGTGGTTATTTAATTTCATTTTTGTTTGTCGTTTATCTGATTGGTTGGTTGTATGAAAAGTCTGACCAAAAAATGCTAACGACCTTTTTTATCGTATTGTTGGGTTGTATTATCAACTTAATTTTTGGTTCATTATACTTCTCTTTTGTTACTCATTTTTCACTTTTTAAAGCATTTTCCATTGGATTTGCCCCTTTCATTATCGGTGGGGTTATTAAAGCCGCGGCAACCGTTATTGCGGCGGCGGCCATCAATAAAAAATTAGGAAAATATCTGATTGATTTCAGTGAGGCGGATCTGTAATGACAGAGAATCATCCGACAACAGTAGATGCAGTCGGTACAATAACAGCAGGTGTGGTCAGTACAGAAACAACAGGTACAGAAGAGGTGCCGCCGCCTCAAACCACCGAAAAAGAAGTGGCGATTGAAGCGGTCAATTTATCTTTTAAATATCCGGACGGCACTCTCGTTCTTGATAATATCAATTTGAAAATTTATAAAGGCGAATTTACAATCATTGCCGGGCTCAACGGTTCCGGAAAATCGACATTTGCGCTTCATTTGAACGGTCTCCTCAAACCGACTTCCGGGAAGCTTTTGGTTTTCGGGATGGATACGAAAAAACGTCAAAATTCATCGGCCGTTCACAAAAAAGTCGGCATTGTCTTTCAAAACCCGTACACGCAATTTGTCGGCAATTCCGTCGAAGAAGACGTCGCGTTTGGTCCCGAAAACTTAAACGTTCCGCGTGACGAAATTAAACAAAGAGTCTCAGACGCGTTGTCAGCTGTTCGTTTAACCAATCTTTCCGCTCAAGATCCGTCATCGCTCAGCGGCGGAGAAGCACAGGCTGTCGCCATTGCCGGGATTTTGGCGATGGAAACGGATTGCGTGGTTTTTGACGAAATCACATCCATGTTGGACCATAAAGCGACTGAACGTGTTTTAAACATCATGGAAGAGTTGAAGAACAAGAAAAAAACAGTGATTTACATCAGCCATGAGCCGAAAGATGTTCTGAAAGCAGACCGGATTATCGTTTTAGACAAAGGAAAAGTAACGTTTGACGGAAAAACCAATGAATATATCCGTTCCGAAAAGTATCCGCTTCCGGATTTAATTCATTTCATGAAATTACTCAAAGACGGCGGGTATGACGTTTCGGAAATGGTGTCCACCCCGGAAGAAGCGGTGGAAGAAGTTCGGAAATTCATTGCCGGTAAACCGTGAATTCAAAAATGTCGAAATGAGGACAAACTCAAATCATGCCGACCAAATTGGTTCTTTAATCCCAAATCATTCCGGCCATCATAACAAACCAACCTCCAAACAAAAATAAAAACGGACCCTGACTCCAATGATATATCGAAAATTCCTGACGTATGAACATGGAAATTCTTTTTTCCATAAATTGGACCCGCGCACAAAAATTATTGCGCTTGTGGTCATCAGTTTAATCATCTTCAGCGAACGCCTTTTCAGCGGTTTGATTTTCATTTCTCTTTTGTTTTTGATTTGCGTTCTCATCTCGCGTGTTTCAGTCCGCAAGCTCTTTTTATCTGTTCGGCCTATGCTTCTTTTCATTGTATTGGTGTTTTTGCTTCATTTTTTGTTTACCAACGATCCGTTTGCGATGAACCGTATTTTTTTAGATATCCATCCGGCTGCCGAATTGTCGCCGGGCCAATTCATTTATCAGGATCCGGTCCGGCCGTTTATCGTTTCCGTGAAAGCGGTTCCGGTTGTTCAATATCATTTCTTTTCCCCAAGCGTTTACAGCTTTTTGACCGGAATCGGCGTGGCGCTTAAATTTTTGCTCTTGGTTCTTTTTGCCGCTCTTGTTACGGCAACGACCAAACAATCCGATTTAATCCAAGGCATTGACAAATTGGCGAAGCCAATTCTTCCGAAAAGTGTCGGCTTTACATCGCATGATTTAGCGGTCATGGTTCTTTTAACGATTCGTTTTATTCCGCTTCTCATTGTGACCGGGCGGCAAATGACGATGTCAGCGGTGTCCCGCGGGTTTGAAATTAAAAAGCATCCGTTCCATTATATCAATATCTTATCGGTCGGGCTCATCTCATCGGTTATTCAATTTTCAAGAGATGTGGCGTTTGCGATGGAAAATCGGGGATATACCGGAAATGAGCGGACATATATGAACGAAATCAAAATGAAGAAAAAAGATTATGTCTTTTTTGCGATTTTCACGCTCTTTTGTCTTCAATTTTTGTTCTTTTCAATTTATTTCCTTTTCCGACATCCGGAAATGCACGCGGCTTTTTTTGTCCGTTAAGAAGACTCAAATCAATAGATTTGGCTCTCTTTTGTGTTTTTGAGTAGAAAAATTATTTATATTCTCAATTATATATTATTCATCAAATTTGATGGAAATCATTTTATAGGACAAACGTTTAGTATCTAAATTATATCGGTATCAATTAACAAAGTATATTTTGGATACTATGTCGAATCAATTCGAGTTGAATCAAATTCAAATATGATTTGTTCAATTTGGTTTCTATTTTACGGCGAATGATGATATTTTGCGGTACCGGATAATGCCGCGTTTTGTGTTTTACGAAATTTACAAAATTCAAACACAGGAGTCAAAAAATGCTTCAAATTGAAGATCTGTATGTCGAGGTGGCTGAGCGCCCTTTGCTCAAAAATGTCAGTTTGGTGGTGGAGAAAGGGGACACAAATATTTTATTCGGTCCAAACGGTGCCGGAAAGTCGGCGCTTTTGAGCACAATTATGGGCTTTTCCAATTACAAGGTCACGTCCGGAAAGATTTATTTCAAAGGAAAAGACATCACAGACGCCCCGGTTAACGAACGTGCCAAACTGGGTTTGGGGATTATGTCCCAACGCCCGCCCAATATTGTCGGCGTTAAACTGAAAGAATTATTGGAAATCGAAGGCGACGGAAAGACTTTGAATTTGGACCAATTGGCTGAATCCATTGATATGAAACGGTTTTTGGGCCGCGACATCAATGTCGGTTTTTCCGGCGGTGAAATCAAAAGGTCGGAGCTTTTACAGCTCAGCGTTCAAAAACCGGATTTTTATTTGCTGGACGAGCCGGAATCCGGGGTTGACCCCGTCAATATGGCACAGGTCGGGCATACGATTCAAAGGATGTTGTGCGGCCTTGAGGACTGTCACGCTCAAAACCGGCAAAAACGCAGCTCGGCTCTTATTATCACGCACACGGGCGAAATTCTCAATTATATCGACGCGGACAAGGCGTTTATTTTGTGTAACGGGACCGTTATGTGTTCCGGAAACCCGAACCGATTGCTCAACGAAATTAAATCAAAAGGATATGAGGAGTGTATCAGATGCAAACTGACAAACATTCAGTAAAAAAGCAAAAGAATGAGGCGGGCAATCAAACTGACAAATCGTCCGTTTCCGGTTCTTTGGACAAGGAAGCCATGTACGGCACTTTTGTGGATATGAAAACGTTTCAAATTCCGGATGAGTCGATTCGCGTCAATAAATTAACGGAGCTTGACGACGTTGTCAAGCGGTCGCTTGCCGGCGTCGGTATTTCTGCCGATGGTCAAAATAAAAGCGGCAATTTTTTGATGTACAACAATAAAGTGGCGCATCACTCGGCGGCTGTTGACGGTCTTGAGCTTATGCCGCTTTCCGAGGCGTTTAAAAAGTACGATTGGCTGAAGGATTACTCTTGGAAATTGGTGGATCCTGAAACGGATAAGTATACAGCGACAACGTATTTGGAAGACTCGGACGGTTATTTCATTCGCGCGCTGCCCGGCAAAAAAGTGGGCTTTCCGGTTCAGTCTTGTTTGATGATCGGTTCTGAAAAGTCTATGCAAACGGTTCACAACATCATTATTGTGGAAGAGGGCGCCGAGCTTGAAGTGATTACGGGTTGCGTGACGCACGAAGATATCCGACGCGCGCTTCACATCGGTGTTTCCGAGATGTACATCAAAAAGGGTGCAAAGTTGACTTTCAGTATGATTCACAATTGGGAGGAGGAAGTCGAGGTCCGCCCGCGGACGGGAATCCGGATTGAAGAAGACGGTCAGCTGGTGAACAATTATGTTTGCCTTAAGCCGGCTCGTTCCATTCAAACAAACCCGACGGCCCGTTTGGTCGGCGAAGGCGCAAAAGCGTTTTTCAACACGATTGCCGTCGCGCATCCGGGATCCGTTTTGGACATGGGCAGCCGTGTCTTTTTGGACGCTCCGAGAACCAAAACGGAAATTATCTCCAGAACGATTACGCTTGGCGGCGAAATGATTTCCCGCGGCGATATTATCGGAAACGCGACTGAAGTTTACGGACATTTGGAATGTAACGGGCTCGTTTTGAATGAAAAAGGAAAGCAGCGCGCGATTCCGGCGCTTGAAGCGAACGCCATGAATGTGGAAATGACGCACGAGGCCGCCATCGGCCGGATTGCCCGCGACCAAGTGGAATATTTGATGTCGCGCGGCCTTGAAGAAGGCGAAGCGGTTGGTTTAATCGTCCGCGGATTTTTGAGCGCCGGCATTGAAGGCATTCCGGAAGATTTGAAAGCCGAAATCGCCGATATTGTCAAAAAGACGGAAAACGCCTCTTAAAGCGTTTTCTTTTTTTGTTTTTTGTTTTCTTTTTTGCGGCGAGCGGCTGCGCGCGTTATGGCGACACATTTTCTTTTTGAGTTCAAAAATCGGGGACCATCTTTGAAAATTCAACCAAATCAGAGGATGTTCTTTTAATAATTCAAGCAAACCGCCCCGAATAAACAGATGCGTATCGCATCTGTTTATTCGGATTCCGATGAAATGCGTTGGGATAGCAGCAGCGGGTGCACATTGGACGTTCAAATTAGAAGTGCAAGCAGCAGATGCAAACCGGAAATGTAAATTGCAGGTGCAAATTGGAAATTGGAAACAGCGGGTGTAGATTGGAAATTGAAAGCAGCAGGTGCAGATTGAGAATTGGAAGCTGCAGATACAAATTGCAAGCAGCAGGTACAAATTGGAAATTGCAAGCTGCAGATACTAATTAGAAATCGGAGTCAATAGGTGCAATTCAAAACGGAAAACCGCCGGCACATTCCGGACTGAAAATCCGTACCGATTCATGTAAATCCGCTTAAACAGACGTGAAACGCGTCTGTTTAAACGGAATGGTTTTTACGAATTTGAAAAA
Organism: Methanolapillus millepedarum; assembly: GCF_032594115.1. Lineage (NCBI taxonomy): Archaea > Methanobacteriati > Methanobacteriota > Methanomicrobia > Methanosarcinales > Methanosarcinaceae > Methanolapillus > Methanolapillus millepedarum. Next base: position 899,318 of record NZ_CP131060.1, on the reverse strand, counting down.
TAAAGAGCCTTCCGGGTTTTTCAACTTAAAAAATGACCCCTTGTTTTTTTATGGATTGACTTGAAAATGTGTCGCTTTAGCGCGCGCCCGCCGCGCCGCAAAAAAGAAAAAATATTAAAAAATGAAAAGAAATCAAAATTTTATCTTTTCTTTTTCTTCTTTTCTAATTCTTCCTGCTGCTTCAGATAATCTTCTTTGATTTCTTCGGGCGTTCGGACAATGTCCGTCTTTCCGAGGAATCTGTCAAAGGCGTTCGCGTTTGTAAAAACTTGTTCTCGTTTTCCTTTTTGATTAATCATGAGTCCGACAAAAATAAGCGCCAAGCCCAAAATATCGCTGACGCTCGGAATTAAGAACGTACCGAGCAAAACCAACGTAGACGCGATAATCCCTTTAAACGCACCTTTTCGATATGAAAAGTATCCGGTGCGCCGGAAAATCCGCATGTCCCGATATGTTAAATACAAAATCGCGATGTACGCGAAAATGCCGATTCCAATGTAAAGATTGATTAAATTAAGTTCGACCATTTTTATTTCCCCGTTTTCTAAAATCGGGCGGTGCCCTTCATAAGCTAAAGCTGTTGGAATGTAAAACAGAAAAGTAAATATGCAAAAGAAATATAAAACAATATTTGAAATCTTTCAAAAATAAAAAAATTTATGTTTTATCTTGAAGACATTTATTTAAGACAAAATAATTTGAATCATTTTTTTGTTTTCAATTCTAAGAGTGTGAAAAGACGTGGACGCCTCCGGTGGTTTGTGGTATTTGTTGCTCTTTGTTTTATTGGCGTTTTCGGCGTTTTTTTCGGCTTCCGAGACGTCTTTTTCTTCCATTCATAAAATCCGGTTTAAAACGATGGCGGAAGAAGGCAATGACAAAGCAAAACGTGTTTTAAAAATCGTCGGCAATTACGATAAGTTTATTTCAACCGTTCTCATCGGCAACAACATTGTCAACATCGGAGCCGCGACGATCGCAGCCGTTATTTTCGGACAACTGTTCCCGGCGGAAACAGCCGCTGCTATCTCAACCGTCGTCATGACGCTTTTGGTTCTCACCTTCGGGGAAATTTTGCCGAAAAGTTTCGCAAAAGCAAATGCGGATCGTTTGGTCATGATTTTTGCCCGGCCGATCGAATTGATTTCAATCGTTCTGTCGCCGCTTGTTTTCATCTTCGCCAAAATGGCGTCTTTTGTCGGGAAGTCCCGCAAAAGCGATGGAAAGCAGCCGACAGTTACGGAAGAAGAACTCAAATATATCATCGAATCCATTGAAGAAGAAGGCGTCATCGGCGAGCTTGAAAGCGAACTCATTCAATCGGCGATGGATTTTGACGACACGACGGTTCAGGAGATTATGGTTCCGCGTGTCGATGTGGTGGCGCTTAATGCGAATGATCGTCCGGAAGAGATTCTCAAACAAATTGTTGACGCCGGTTTTTCCAGAATGCCGGTTTATGAAAACAATATTGACAACATCATCGGGATTGTTCACATCCGGGACGTTTTGATTGAAATTGCGCAAGGCCGGCAAATTGATCTGCGAAAAATGGTCAACCCGGCGAAGTTTGTCTACAAAACCATGAAGATTGAGCCGCTTTTGAATGATTTCCGTCATTCAAAAACACATTTTGCGATCATCGTCGACGATTACGGCGGAATGAGCGGTATCGTGACAATGGAAGACGTTTTGGAAGAATTGGTCGGCGAAATCTGGGACGAATCGGATGAAATCATCAACCCGATCATTGAAATTGAAAAAGATATCTATGAAGTCAGCGGCAATTACAATATTCATGATCTGTTGGAATATTTCGAGGTGGACGAGAAGGATTTCGAAAGCGACTATACGACGGCCGGCGGGTGGACGCTTGGTGTTTTTGAACGTATTCCCGAAGTCGGCGAAAGCTTCGATTACAAAAACCTTCAAGTGACCATCTTGGAAGTCAATGACCAGCGGGTTGTCAAATTAATTGTCCAAAAATTGAATCCGGAAGACATTATCAAAAATGAAAAAAACAACAATGGTGAAAAACGCGAATCTCCATGAATCCGATAAAAATGTTCCGGCGGCTGAATAATTTCAAGGGTTTTCGGAGATTTTTATTCGACATCCTTTTTTCCATATCGAATTTGGTATGAAGTTCCCCATTCTCCCATCACGTTCATAATCGGCCGAAGTGTGTTGCCCAGATCGCTCAATTTATATTCCACTCTCGGCGGAACTTCTGCGTAAACAGTGCGGACCACGAGTCCGTCTTCTTCTAAGGACCTCAAGTTGTCCGTTAATACTTTTTGGCTGATCCCGGAAACACTTTTTCTCAACTCTCCGAATCGTTTTGTTCCGGACAATAAATCTCTTAAAATCAAAAGTTTCCATTTGTTTCCAATCAGTTCAACAGTCGTTGCGACCGGACATAACGGCCATTCTTTTTTTGATAGCATCAATATTGGTCTCCAATAGTTTCAAAATAGTTACTATATTACAAATATGTTTCTGCTTTCTTTTTAAATATTGCATTCTTATTTGTTTATTGCAGGCAAAATTATATCAAGTTTTGCTTTTCGAAAAAGAGCTTTAAAAATAGAAAATTCAAAATCAAAGGTAAGTGATTTCATGAAAAAAGACGATTTTAAATCGATTCAATTGGGCAAAGGCGAAATGAATGTTTATGATTTTGGCAACATCAAACTTCATGCTTACAAAACAAATGATCTTTTAGGCGACGAGGTTTTCTTGGTTGAGAAAAACAAAAAAATGATCATCATCGAAAGTCCGTGTTTCTTTGACAACATAAACGAGTTGACCGATTACATTCATTCGTTGAATGTTTCCGTCGAAGGAAAATTGCTGTCCTATCACATGGCCGGTCAAACATTTTTGCCGGAAGTTCCGGTTTATGCCACTCAAAATGCGGACGTATACGGCCACTCCGGTGGCGGTAAGGCGTTGATTGAAAAGTTTTCCGGTTTGTTTGGGACAGGTTTTGACGCATCCCTTCCGAAAGTGGACTATTATCTAAACGAGGGAAAAATATCAGTTTCCGGAATCAAGGTCAACATCATTCAAACGTCGGAGGCTTTTGACATTGAAATTCCGGAAATCAACGCAGTTTACATTCACATGCTTGGTCACGATTGTCATTCGATTGTGGCCGGCGTCGGACACGCGGATGTTTTGATTGCTCAGTTGAACAGCTTTAAAAAGGCGGGATTTCAATTGATTTTGACATCACATTACACACCTGAAGACTTAAAAGACGTGGAAACAAAAGTCAACTATTTGGAAGAACTCAAAAAAATTGCTTTAAATTCAAAATCAGCAACTGATTTTAAAGCAGCAGTTGCGGAAGCGTATCCTGAATATAATGGCGAAAACTATCTGGACATGACGGCCGGATTCTTTTTCCCAAGCGCATAAGTTCTGCCAAACGAAGCCGGTTTTCGGTTTCGTTTCTTTTTTTGCCTGAATATTTTTAAATTTGAATCTTTTTGTGTAACTTTAGTTTTCAATTATGTTCTTCTTTTCAATTCTCATGAGTTGTTTTTCCGTTTATTTTTATGTCTCTCCTTCTCTTTTTAATCGAATCTATTTCAGAAATTTATATATAGAAGTTCTGACATTAATTTACCTGAATCTGACATGAACAGATTCTCTTAATCACCGTTTATTTCGTTTTAAACAACGAAAAACAAAGAATCGCATCATCTGTGAAAATTATTTGGTGCCGAACTTTGTTTCTATTGATCTTATCATTGATTGAATAACAATGGTTAAGCCATTCACGTTCCACTTATTATTTTATTACATAATTAAAACAAAATTCAGGAGGATTTATACTAATGTCCGGACAAATGGGACAACCGATTTTTATTTTAAGTGAAGGAAGCCGAAGAACCCGCGGTTCTGACGCCCAAAACAACAACATCATGGCGGCAAAAGCCGTTGCGGAAGCCGTTCGAACCACACTCGGTCCGAAAGGCATGGACAAGATGCTTGTCGACTCCATGGGCGATGTGATCATTACGAATGATGGCGCCGCTATTTTAAGAGAAATGGACATTGAGCACCCGGCCGCCAAAATGATTGTCGAGATCTCAAAAACTCAAGACGCCGAAGTCGGAGACGGAACAACCACCGCCGCCGTTTTGGCCGGCGAACTTCTCGCCAATGCCGAAGCGCTTTTGGATGAAGGAATTCACCCGACGATTATTTCCGCCGGTTACAGAATGGCGTCTGAAAAAGCTCAAGAAATCGTCAAATCCATTGCCATCAATGTTTCTGTTGACGATGTCGAGACATTAACCAAAATTGCCGCGACCGCCATTACCGGAAAAGGTGCAGAATCTCACAAAGACAAATTGTCCGAACTCACCGTTAACGCGGTTCGCGCGATTGTTAAAAAAGGTGCCGACGGAAAGTATGTGGCTGACACCGACAAAATCAAAGTCGAAAAGCGTGCCGGCGGAAGCATCGGCGACTCCGAGTTAATCGACGGTGTAATCATTGACAAAGAACGCGTCCACCCGAACATGCCGGACAGAATTGAAAACGCCAAAGTTCTCCTTCTCAGCGCCGCCATCGAATACAAGAAGACGGAAGCCAAATCCGAAATTAAGATTACTTCTCCGGACCAAATGCTCGGCTTCATCGAACAGGAAGAAGCGATGCTCAAAGAAATGATTAAAAAAGTCATTGACTCCGGCGCAAACGTTGTTTTCTCACAGAAAGGAATTGATGACCTGGCGCAATATTATCTCGCAAAAGCCGGTATTTTGGCCGCCCGCAGAATTAAGAAAAGCGACATGGACCGCCTTTCCGAAGCGACCAACGCCAAAGTTGTTATGACAATTGACGAGATTACCAAATCCGACCTGGGAACCTGCGGTCTCGTGGAAGAGCGCGAAACTTCCGGTTCAAAGATGATTTATGTCACCCAATGTCCGGGCGCAAAAAGCGTTTCCTTGTTCCTCCGCGGCGGAACCGAACACGTTGTTGACGCGCTTGACCGTGCCGTTGAAGACGCCATCCGTGTTGTCGGTGTCGCCATTGAAGACCAAAAAGTCGTGGTCGGCGGCGGATCTCCGGAAATTGAAGTTTCCCTGCGCCTCCAGGAATATGCGGCAACGCTTTCCGGAAGAGAGCAGCTTGCCGTTTCCAAGTTTGCCGACGCGCTTGAAGTGATCCCGCAAACCCTGGCTGAAAACGCCGGTCTTGACCCGATCAACAAGCTTGCCGAACTGAAAGTCGAGCATGAGAAAGGAAACAAAAACGCCGGGTTAAATGTTTACATCGGAAAGGTGGAAGACATGTACAAAAACGGCGTCGTTGAACCGCTCAGAATTAAGACGCAAGCCATTAACGCGGCGACCGAAGCCACCATTATGATTCTCAGAATCGATGATGTCATCGCTTCCGCAAAAGCCGCGCCCATGCCCCCGGGCGGACCCGGTGGAATGCCGCCGATGATGTAATCGGCAATTAGTATTGAAAATGAGCTGTCGCTCATTTTTCTTTTCTTTTTTTATTTCTTTTTCTCTTGTTTTTTGGCGGGCGGCATGCGCGCGTTACATCGACACATTTTATTTTTGAGTCACAAATCCCGCACAGGTATTTTTAAAAATTCAAGCAAAAAACATGGAAATATAGATGCGGACCTGACAGCAAAAACGGAAATTCGGTTTTGATATCATCCGCCAAGAACAGGAAATATAAAATCGAAAAATAACGAATACAATATGGAATACAATATATGACATACGATCTAAAAAAAGAAATTTCAATTCAACCGGTGTTGAATTGAAACGGAATTTTGAATCATCTTTCTTTTGATTCGGCTTTCGCCTCTTTTTCCTTATGATTCTTCGATCTCGTCGGGGTCGGCCATGGAAATGGATTTACATTCGCAGGGTGATCCCGTCGTATTTTCGATTACCTTTTTTACACAATCCGTACAGTATGCCATGATTTCTTCCAAAGAACATTCGGCGTCAATTCCGGCTGCGCCGCTATGACCGCCGCCGGTTCCGTTGTATCTTTCTCCGACTTCTTCCATCATCTTTCCGAGATTGATGCCGGCAGAGATCATGTCTCGTTTTGCCCGGCTGCTTACGCGCACGCTTTTGTCATCTTTGACGGAGCCGACAAAGGCAACGTCTGCCCCGATGTTTGTGAGCATGGAGGCGGCGGCGCCGCCGTAAGAACTCACGTATGTCGTTGCGATTAAGCGCTCATCCACACGTTCCAATTTGCACCGCATGGCGGCTTTGAGCATGGCGATTCGGATGGAAACGTCTTGCGGAGTTGCGGCCATGAGTTCAAGCGCGTCGAAATAATCGACATTGCTTTGGATCATGATGTCTGAGAGCGTTTTGAACGTGCCGGCGTTGGCGTGTTTGAGATGGCCGGTGTCGGTAATAATTCCGGTAATCATGGCCAAGCCCATTTTTTCCGAAATCGGAATTCCGGCACGATTGAGCATTCGGAAGATAATTTCAACGGTCGATGTCGATTCTTCGTGAATGAAGAATTTGGCGTCGTCGAGAAGCGCGGTTGTCGCATGATGATCAATGAGGCAGTAATTCTCAAACTTTATATCGTTGAGTTGTCCGCGTGTGGATGTGTCAACAACGACCGTCAGATCAAAATCTTTCGGGTCCGGGCACATGACAACGGGAATGTCCAGCTTTTCAATCAGATTGCTTGCGACGCGGTTGCATTCATCGACGATTCCGATGGTTCCACCGATGGCTTCGGCAAGCGTAAAGGCGCTTCCGATGGCATCGGGGTCGGCGTTTCTGTGGCAAACGTAAAGAATGTTTTGATAATCTAAAAGGCGACCCAAGAATTCAGTGTCTGTAGCCCTCATAGATTTCATGGTTGGCTCAGTTGGAATCGTTCGGCGATTCGATCATGCTTTGGAGCTGTTCTTGAAGTTGTTTAAACCGGGAGTTTAAACGTTCTTCTTGACGTTCGATGGATTGGATCCGAAGCGAGAGCGTTTCTTTTTTCTCGATTAAATCGTTTAAAAGCGCGTTTTTGTCGGATTTGACCATCAGTTCGCCGACGGACTTGTAAACAACAGCGTCGTCGGCCGCCTTTTTTAATTCCTCGATCGCCATTTCCGTTTCTTTAATCATGACGTCGGTTTGTGATTTTTGCATCGCGAGCGCTTGCGCTTGCTGTTGAACTTGCTGAATTTGTGCCACTTGATTTTGCACTTGTGGAGATATTTCCGAACTCATAATAGGTTTCACCTTGAGAACTAAAAGCGCGCTGAAAGATTTTAATGTTTCTACTCAAAAATTCCTCACTTAAAAATTCCTCACTTCGTTCGGAATTTTTCAAAGGGCGGGGAAAGTCTGTTTCCAAAAGTTCGCTGCGCGAACGGCTCCCTTCGGTCGCTTGGTCTTATTTCCTTTTCTTTAAAATCCCAAGCAAACCGCCCCGAAACATCAACCGAAAAATTCCTTCGCTCCGCTCGGAATTTTTCAAAGGCGGGGAGAGTCTGTTTCCAAAAGTTCGCTGCGCGAACGGCTCCCTTCGGTCGCTCGATGTTTATTTCCTCTCTTCAAAATCCCAAGCAAACCACCCCGAAAAATCAAACGCTTTGCGTTTGATTTTCTCGGATTTCTTTAAAAAGATTGGGATACAGCGGAGGCAGATACAGTCTGGGCAGCAAACAGCAGATGCAATCGGAACAGTTAATGGCAGATGCAATCGGAACAGTTAACGGCAGATGCAATCGGAACAGTTAACGGCAGATGCAATCGGAATAGTTAACGGCAGATGCAATCGGAATAGTTAACGGCAGATGCAATCGGAATAGTTAACGGCAGGTGCAATCGGAACAGTTAACGGCAGATGCAATCGGAACAGTTAACGGCAGATGCAATCGGAACAGTTAACGGCAGATACAATCGGAACAGTTAACGGCAGATACAATCGGAACAGTTAACGGCAGATGCAATCTGAGAAGAATAGACAAAATAAAGCGGAATTTTTTATTTTGAAAAATATGGTGGGATAGCGCGGATTTAAACCGCGGTCCGAACGTCCCGAACGTCCGAGGATGGATCAGGCTACCCTACTATCCCAGTTGATATAAATGTATAAATGTCGAGGCTTGTTTTTTAGAAATCGTTTTTCATTATTGGCGGCTTGTTTTTCCTTTCAATGGGGTAACGCGGATTTGAACCGCGGTCTAAACGTCCCAAACGTTCAAGGATGGACCAAGCTACCCTACTACCCCGAGCGAGTGGTCATAGAATCACGTTATAATTTATAAAGATTTCGACCGCAAACACACGTTTCCGGTTTTGGCTTGGGCGTTTTTTCGATATTTTTGTGTTACTGATCAGCCGGCTGCTTCCATCTTTTGTAAACATCGTTGTCGATGCCGAGCAAATCCAAAGCTCGTCCGGCCATAATATTATATAAATCGTCAATGGTTTGCGGGCGCCCGTAAAATCCGGGGGACGCCGGCAAAATGGTTGCGCCGGCTTTTTTGGCTTTCACCATATTTTCCAAATGAATCAGATTGAGCGGCGTTTCCCGAGTCATTAAAATCAATTTGCGTTCGTCTTTTAAACAAACGTCGGCGGCGCGTGAAACCAAATTGCCGGAAATTCCGTTCGCGATTTGGCCAAGCGTTTTCATGCTGCACGGCGCGATAATCATGCCGGCGGTTTTGTATGATCCGCTTGCGATCGGCGCGGTAAAGTCATTTTCATCGTAGACGGCGTCTGCCATTTTTTTAATTTCCATCGGGTCGCGGTCGGTTTCAAGGCGGATGATTTCTTCCGCCGATTTCGTCATCACCAAATGTGTTTTAATCTTCTCGAACCCTTTCGTTTTTTCGGCGGCCTGATTCATCTGACCGATAATCTCAAGCAAACGAATTCCATATCCGGCGCCGGATGCCCCGCTGATCCCGATGATTATTTCCATGTTATCTTTCCGCAATTTAATTTTACTTCGTTTGTCTTTTGTTGTCAATAGGTGCCCTTTGAATTTAATTTGATTTCATCCCGAATGTATTTGATGTATTCGTTGACCATGCTCATGCATGTTTTTTCAATTTCCGAAATTTCGTCAAGCGTAATGTTTTTCAAATGAATGCCGGCCGCAAACAATGTTGTCTTTTTTGTTTCTTTGCTGATCACACGGGCGCCTTCAAGAGCGATTTGTTCTTCTCGGTGTCCGGGAGCGCTGATGACGGACGAATTCGCAATATTCGTTTCCTTGTCATAATATCCGAGAGCCACCGCCCCGATATGTTCTTCGCCGCCGGTGAGCAAAATTAATGTATCATCGCCCACATGCCTTTTCTCAAGAATCAATGTAATGCGGCCGATTGTTTTTATAATTTTCATGGAATCACCTGGATTATTATAAAATTTGTTGAATGAATCTATAAATGTAAATCTTAGAATAAAAATTTGATGATGAAATTCAATTAAAAATCAAAATTTTTCATCATTTAGACGCCAAAATTTCAAATTCGCAGGTTTCCGTGTCATAATTGTGGATATTTCCGGTTTCCAATTCAAAATACCAGGCGTGAAGGGATAATTTGTTGTTTTCGACACGTTCGGCAATCCATGGAAAAGTCATTAAGTTTTCAAGAGACAGAATCATGGCAGCCTGCTCGCAAACTTTGCACTGAATCTCAAACGGCTTTCCGATCATTTCTTTTTGAACAATGTTTTTGGCAGGAAGGGCGATGTCCACCCAACTGTTAATAAATTCGCTTTCAGTCTCTTGCTCGTCGTTTTCCGTCATCAAAAGATTAATGCCGCTGCAAGAGGAATGCCCAAGGATAATGATATGTTCCACTTTTAAAAAGCGTACAGCATATTCAATAGAAGAGCTGACGCCGTGAAACTTTGTGTCAGGTTCATACGGCGGAACCAAGTTGCCGACGACACGAACAACAAAAATGTCTCCCGGTTTGCAATCGGTCAAAATTGCCGGGTCGACGCGGGAATCGGAGCAGCCGATTATCAAAGTTTTGGGGGATTGCCCGTGGCGCAATTTATCATAAAGATAATTGTCAGATTCAAAAAAACGGTGGTGAAAGCGGTTAAATCCGCGAATGAGGTTGTTGAGGTCTTTCATCGCTTCCTCCTAACGGTCAAATTCTATAAAAATGAACCTGAAATTTAATCCGAAATGAATCGGAATGAATCCATGAATCCGAAGTTTAATTCAAAATAAACCCGAAATAATAAACCTGAAATAATAAACCCGAAGATTTAAGAAGACAAAAAACCTTCGACCATTATGAAATCTTCACTTCCGATTACCGATAATCACATTCATATTGATCTTCTCCGGGGGCGCGGCCTTTCGGCTGTTTCCGAGTTCAAAAACGCCGGCGGAACGCATATGTTTTTGGTGACGCTTCCGAGTTGGTATTTGGGTGTTTCCGTTCAAGAGAAAAGTGATTACATATCTGTTTTTGAAGAAACTATCCGGACAGCGGAAATCATTCAAAAAGAAACCGGCATCATCGCGTTTCCGGTTCTCGGCATCCACCCGGTTGAAATCATGCATTTGTCGGAAGAAATCGGACTTAAAAACGCGGTTGATGTCATGTGCGGCGGGTTTGATATCGCCGCTCGGTATGTTTCGGAAAAAGCGGCTGTCGCCATCAAAAGCGGACGCCCGCATTATCCGGTTTCCGCTGAAATCCGGGAAGCTTCGAATCAAGTGATGTGTCACGCTTTTGAAGTCGCCCGTGATTTAAAATGTACTGTCCAGCTCCATGTCGAAGATATGACGGCGGAAAGTTTAAAAAGCATTTCCGCTCTTGCGAAATCTGTCGGAATTTCTCCCGAAAAAGTTGTCAATCATCATGCGACGCCTCTTGTTGCGGATGCGGAAAAGTTTGGTATTTATCCGAGTGTGACGGCCGGCAAAGATTTCATTGAAAAAGCATTGGAACAAGGGTCTCGTTTTTTGATGGAAACCGATTATGTGGACGACCCGCAACGTCCCGGTTTTGTTCTCGGACCAAAGACGGTGCCGAAAAAAACCAAAAAATTGATTGAAATTTATGGTGAAGAGCCGTTTTGGAAAATTCATCAGGAAAATCCGAGCCGGATTTATGATGTGGAAATCGAATAAGTCGGCGGTATTTATTTTTTGGCGGATGTTGATTGAAATCAAAAACGATGATGTCACTTTTATTCTTAATCATCCGGCATCTGTCGTTTCTGTTTTACTGTTTGTATCTGCTGTTTCTACTTTTCCGTTTGCATCTACTGTTTCTATTTTTCAATTTGCATCTACTGTTTCTATTTTTCAATTTGCATCTACTGTTTCTATTTTTCAATTTGCATCTGCAGCCGCCAAGTCCGATTCATTTCAGCGAAATCCGAGAAAATCAGACGCAAAGCGTCTGATTTTTCGGGAGGGTTTGCATGATCTCATAAAACCCGCCCTTCGGAATTGCAGAAAAATAAAAAATAAACCCGGTTCTTTCGAGTCTTCAAAAAATGTGTCGCCGTACGCGCGCGCCGCCGGCGCTGCAAAAAAAGAAAAAGAAAAATCGGAAAAGTTTCCGAAAATTCAATCGCACTTTTTGGTCACAAGGAACCACGAAGCACATTTTTTGGTGCTGTCGGATTTCCAATTGTCTCTCTCTTGCGCCTCTTTAAACGTTGCCGGCGCGCCCATAACGACATCGTCTCCGGGCTGCCAGTTCGCCGGGGTTGATACATTGTCGGCGGCATTTTTCTGAAGCGCGAGAAGAAGCCTTTTGATTTCTTCCATGTTACGTCCGGCCGACATCGGATAATACAGAATGGCTTTGACTTTGGCTTTCGGGTCAATAATAAAAACCGCGCGAACGGCTTTTGTGTCGGATGCGCCCGGCTGAAGCATGCCGTATTTTTTGGCAACCTCCATTTTTATGTCGGCGATGACCGGAAACTTTACTTCCACGCCTTTTGAACCCTTGTATTCGATGTTGTCTTTGATTTCTTTCAGCCATGCGATGTGAGATGTTACACTGTCAATGGAAAGACCGATTAATTCGGTGTTGAGTTTGGCGAAATCATCCGACATCTTGGCAAATGTGATGAATTCGGTTGTACAAACCGGTGTGAAGTCAGCCGGATGGCTGAATAAAATGACCCATTTCCCTTTGTAATCTTCCGGGAAATTCATGGGGCCGTTTGTTGTGTCTGCTTTAAAAGCCGGGGCATCGTCGCCGATGAGCGGAAGAGAAGCGCATCCGCAATCACATTTGTGTTCTTCTGTCATTTTTTCACCTGATTTATTTAATCCGTTTTTTAAAGTAAAGCTTAATTGTCGGATATTTATTTAAATTTTTTTATTAAAATAATATTTTTAAAAATAAGGAATTTGTGGATATTTATTGTACTTTTTATTTATGATGAATCGTCAGCTATATATAAAAATAGCAATTTATCATAAAAATGTAATACGAAATATGATTAATAATATAAATACATGTTATTTAATCATCTGCGTATTTTGTTTTATAATTTTTTAAAATCAGAAATTTAAAACTTTAAACATAATTCTATGAAATATCTGTTTCAATCTATTATGCCGCATAACCATTTCGTCTAAGCGACATTCTTTTGTGCAGGCGAATAATTGAATCGGGATTAGGATAAATGATACGTATGAAGAAAATAATCTCACTTTTTGTTACTCTCGTTCTTTTGCTTGTTTTGACAGCCCCGGCATCCGCTCACAACGTCATGATCTTTCCGGCCGATAATCAACCGGATTCCGTCAACATCACCGCTGATCATTTTTATTTCAATGTCGGCGATTCAACCAATCTTTACCTTTACATCATTCACGGCCCTGATGGCGGTTATGCCGAAATCGCTCCCAATTTTAACATTACAATGACGCTGATTGCGCCGGACGGCACAATCACACCGGTGACCGCAACACGTTCGGACGGAAACGTCACCTACGACAAAGGAAACGGGACAATGGTCACCGCCAATTGGTATTTCGGAAACGTCACCTTGAATCAAGAAGGCGTTTATTACATTATGGGCACCCAGCGCGGTTATGATGAAAACGGAACGCTGACCCGTGAAAGATTCTCTTTCTCCCCGCTTTATGTCGGAAACAGTACAAAAGGATGGGACAACATCCAAACATACGGGCAAGCCGCCGGCGCAAACGTGACGGTTTCCCCGACAGCCGACCCGAAAAATATTCAAGTCAACAGCTCTTTGACATTTAAAATTTCGGGCGATTTGAACTGGTTCTTGAATGAAAAAGAAGATCCGGTTCCGGTGAAAAATCCGTTCCCGATTGTTGCCGAAGCCTATGTTCCGCCGACTCAAGTCGCTTCAAAAGGACCCGGAACAGACATCAATTCACATGTCGATTCCAACATGACTCACACATTTGCTTTTGATATGGGAGAAGCCTGGGCAATTGTTGCCGTCAACCAAGAAGAAGGTGAAGACCGCGACAATTTCCAATCGGTTTTTGTCCTTCCGGTTCAAACAAGCGCTGACGACGCCGGCGAAAAAACAACTCCGGGGCTCGGATTCCTCGGAATTGCGGCTTGCATCGGTATTGCCGGTGTCTTGGTTCTCAGAAAAAAACAATCATAAATCTTTAACATTTAAATCATGAATCTCAAATTCATGATTTATTTTTATATTTTTGATCTTTCCTTTGAGTTTATATAGAAAAAAACCCTATATTGCTGTGTAGCGATTTTTCTTTTTCTCCTTTTGTGAATTTCAGATTATATCGCGCCTTAGCTATTGATTGGCTTTAAAAACGAGAAATAGAGGTTCTTTAAACTTATGATTATTACGAAAGCAAAACCGATTGAGGAGATTTTGCCGTTTTTGGAAGGAAAAGAACGCATCTTCATCGTCGGATGTAACGTCTGCGCGGCGAAAATGAAAACAGGCGGAGAGCCGGAGGTTTTGGCTCTGCTTGACTCTCTGACAAGCGCCGGTTACAACGTAGTTGGCTGGGCGCTCCCGACCGCTGCGTGCAGTGTCCGCTCTTACGATTCTTTGGCTGAAAAAAACGAAAAAATAAATGACGCCGACTGTGTTTTGGTGATGGGATGCGGCAGCGGGACATCGGTCATTGCTTCCCTATTGGATATTCCGGTCACCGGAACCAATGACACGCTCTCTCTTGGCGGACAAATCGGTTCCGCCTCGGTCGTTCATCTGTGTACGCTTTGCGGCGACTGTAACATCGGCGATTACAGCGGTATTTGCCCAAACGCCTGCTGTCCGAAATCTCAAATCAACGGGCCGTGCGGCGGTTCTAAAAACGGGAAATGCGAAGTTTCAAAGACAAGCGAATGCGTCTGGTATTTGATTGAAAAGAAAATGGATTCACTCCAATCCCTTCCGATCTTAACCAAAATTAAACCGCCGAAAGATCATTCCGTTTGATTGCAGCGCTTAAATTTTAATCTTAAATTTTATTAATATCTCCTTTGATCTCTTCCAGAATTCCGGTTGATGACCATGGTTTTAAAAAGCAAATTTCATGAAAAACTCCTTTCGGACAAATTTTTAATTACGGGAGAAGTTTCTCCGCCAAAAGGAACCGATGTTTCCGCGCCGCTCAAAAACGCGGAACGGATTCATACGTTTGCGGACGCGATCAACGTCACCGACAACCAATGCGCCACGCTTCACATGTCATCTCTTGCGTTTTCCCGCCTTTTGATTGAACAAAAATACGGGGAACCCATTATGCAAATGACTTGCCGGGACCGAAATCGGATCGGACTGCAGGCGGATTTGTTGGGCGCGTCAGCGCTTGGAATTTCAAATTTGCTGATTATGAGCGGCGATCATCCGGCAACCGGCGACCACCCAAAGGCGAAAGCGGTCTACGATTTGGATTCCGTTCAGCTGCTCAAAACCATCGGGCAAATGAAAAACGGAACCGACATGTCCGGAAATCCGCTGAATCAAAGTCCGTCTTTTTGCGTCGGAGTTGTGTCAAACGCCGACCCGAATGAACGGCTCCAACTTATGAAATTGGAGAAAAAATTACTCTTTGATGTTGATTTCATTCAGACGCAAGCCGTTTTCGACCTTGAGAAATTCAAGGAATTTTTGGAAAAAATAAATGTCTATGACATTCCGATTATTGCCGGCGTCATTCCGATCCGCTCCGTGAAAATGGCGGACTATATGAATGACCATATTCCGGGCATTTCCATCCCGCCTGAAATTCGGGAACGAATTGAGTGTGCCGAAAATCCGGAGTCCGAAGGAATTCTGATTGCGTCCGAATTGATTTTTGAATTAAAATCCATCTGTCGGGGCGTTCATATGATGCCGGTCGGCCCGCACACCAACACACGGCTCATTTTGGAAAAAGCCGGCGTTTTGTAACTGTCTTTTTCCGTCAATTTTTTAAAGGTTCTTTCATTTTACCTTTTATTCGTTTGCTTACTTATTTATTTGTTATTTTCAAATCTAAGACCAAGGACTTGCTTGATTATGCCTTCCGACTTATCCTCTTTGCCGCCCTCCTCTCCTCCCCCCTCGGCTCCTTCCTCCTCTCCTCCCTCCTCTCCATCTTCTCCGCTTATGATTTTTGGGCTTAAGAGTGCTTTAATCCGTCCCAACGACAACATTTTCGATATTCTGTGTTCTTCTTTATCGGCAGCCGGGCTCTTTTTTGAGGACAACGATATTCTGGTCATTGCCGAATCGGCGTTGGCAACTTCCGAAAACCGGTTGGTTGCTTTAAATTCCATTTCCCCCGGCGATGAAGCGCGCCGGTATGCCGAACTCACCGGTCTTGACGCGCGCGAAGTCGAGCTTATTTTGCGGGAATCCGATGTTGTTTACGGCAGTGTTCGCGGCGTTTTATTAACGCTTCGGGATGGTATTTTGTGCCCGAATGCCGGCATTGATAATTCAAACGCGCCGGACGGACATGTCATTTTGTATCCGGAAAATCCGTCCAAAAGCGCTCAGCAAATTGTGACATCCGTTTTCAAGAAATTCGGAAAAAAAGTCGGCGTGATTGTCGCGGACAGCCGGACGCAACCGCTTCGCCTCGGATGCACGGGTGTTGCCATCGGTGCCGCCGGGTTTGACGCCGTTGTTGACAAACGGGGGGAAAAAGATTTGTTTGGAAAGCCTCTTTACATCACGCGGATTGCCGTTGCCGATATTTTAGCGTCCGCCGCGGAAGCGGTGATGGGCGAATGCGGCGAATGTATCCCGTTTGCGCTGATCCGCCATTCATTTGCGGCCATCAATCCGGAAGCTATCGGCGTGGCGACGATTTCCGCAGATGAGTGCATGTATCTGGGATGCTTGAAAAAAGAATGATTTGCTTTATTTATCTGAAATTCCGTAACAAAAGCGATATTCAACAAAGTTTATCTATGATTAATCTTTTATTCTTTATTAATTATATTAAAAATTCAAAATCATTGGGTGGTAAACATGAGTTTAGAATTGATTGATTTCTCCGCGACATGGTGCGGTCCTTGCCGTATGCAAAAACCGATCATTGAAGAATTGAAAACGAAGTATGCAAAAGTTAATTTCAGAATTGTCGACATCGACGAATCGCCGGACATGGCCCGGACATACAACATACATGCTGTTCCGACCTTGGTTGTTTTAAAAGACGGCAAAGAAGTCAGCCGGTTCGTTGGCGTTTCGTCCAAAGAAAAATTGGAAACCGAAATCGGAAAGTATCTTTAATCTTGAGATATTTTCCATTTATTTTATTTTTGATTGTTTTTCATTCTGTTTTATCTTTTGCTTTCCGCCTTTGATTCGCGCCGGTTCACGCGCGCGTTATTGCCGTCGTTTTTAAAAATTCAAAAAAGTGGGGATGCATTTTATTCGTTTCATTCAATTTGAATTACTTTTCTGCTGTTCATTTTTAAGTCCGATGGCCCGGCACCGCCGGTTTGCGCAGAAATCTTCGGCTTCCTTTTCATTTTCTTTGTTTCTGAATAAGTTCCATCCGCAAATCGGACACTTTTCATCCAGAATAGTCAACCGCCCCGCTTTTGGGAGTGATTGCGTATGCCCGCATTTTTTAGAGCAGGATAAAAAACGGCTGTCGGAAAGCCGGACCATGACCATTTGCCCGTCTTTGCATTTGGGACATATTCCGGCGGTTTCCGGCGGGTCGCATTCGTCTTTTTGGTCACAGTTAAAGCACGGTCCGACACCCACGGCCCAATTGTATTTTTTCCCGACGTCGATGACGGCGATTCCGCCTTTTTGACATTTTTTGGAACGCAAAATCGTCAAAGCGCCCGTTTTCGGAACCGGATATGTTTGCGAACAATCCGGATAACCGACGCAGCCGATGAATCTTCCTTTGTCGGTGGTGATCAGGCGAAGAGCGTTGGCGCAAACCGGGCAGACGCCGACATAATTCTTCTTATCACTTTCCGCCGCTTCACTTTTGATGCTTCCGGCCAGTTTTTGAACCAACCGGTCTTTATTGGCCGTCAAGTCGCCATACATTTTTTTAATGAGCGCCGTTCCGGACAGAAGCGCTTCATTCATGGTCATTTTTCCGTCTTCAACTTGCTGAATCAGATTTTCAACTTGGGAACGGATTTCCGGACGAATCACTATCGGAACCGCCGTATCCAAACTTTCCATGAGCATGTAGCCGGTATCTAAAATCGAAATGGTCTTTCCGGCGGTTTCAAAATAGCCGCGTTTTTTGTTTGTTTCAATATGTGTCGGTGCCGTTGCTTTGGTTCCGATTCCGTTTTTGTCCATCAGCGTCAGCAGTTCGCTTTCCATCAACTTTTTTGGCGGCGCGGTTTTTGAGGCCATGTTTTGAATTTTTTGAACGAACAAAATGTCGCCTTCTTCCATCGGCGGAAGCATTTTGTCTTTTTTGGTTTCATAATCGTAAATGGAAAGCCAGCCGCTTGATTTTTTCATGGAACCGGTCACGTCAAAGATTTCCTCTTTGATTTTGATGTCCAATTTCGTTTTTTCAAAAATAGCGGACGGCATTAAGTTGGCGATAAAATGCCGGCAAATCAAATCATAAACCGGATACGCGCCCGGCAAATTCACCAGTTTTTCCACATCAGGTTGCGTTGCTCCCCGAATCGGATAAATTGGAGGGTGGTCTTTCGCGTCTTTCGTTCCGTTTTTCGGGACAACTTTTCCGGCGGTTTCCCGGATGAGCTGCTCGATTGTTTTGGAATAAGACGGGTTTTTGGTCAATTCGGACAAAATCGGCAAAAATTCAAAATCCGGCGCGTACATATTTGTTTCCGTTCTCGGATAACTGGTCAGGCCCGACAAGTACAACTGTTCCGCAATTTCAAGCGCTTTTTCGGGACTGATGTTTAAGAATGAAGAGGCGCGTTTTAAAAATTCGGTGGTGTTGAGCGGTACCGGCGGCGCTAAACTCTGTTCTTTCACGGTTTTTTTATCCACAACCGCTTTTTTTTCACCTTTGATGCGTTTGAATATGTCGTCCGCTTTTTCTTTCTCGGTAATCTGTCCCGTGCGGTGCGTTCCCTGAAACTCAGTTTCCGATTCGTTTTTTTTGGTGCGCTTCGCTTTTGTTTTTCCACCGGCGTCATCGTTGGGATTTTCGTTTCCCTTTTCACTCTTTTCTTTTTCGGCTGTTAATTTTTCGCCCTCTTTCGTGTCAAAATCAGCCAAAATTTTCCAGAAATCTTTGGGTTTAAATTCCCGGATTGATTTTTCCCGCTCATAAACAAAACCGCATGTCGGCGTCTGACAAGGGCCAATGGACAACACTTCTTTCGTATAGGCTTTTTCACGAACGGAAAGCGTGACATAACGGGTAAACGCGGCGCCCATTTTCAAATCTAAAATTTGGCGGGTTTCGGCAGCCATGGCCAGGTTTGTATCCGGTTCCCCCGGATGGTCGAACGCTTTTTCAATTTCGGATTTTGAAAAACTGGAATAGCGGGCGCGTTTAATCGGTGCGGTCGACACCCGCTCGGCCAGCTCCTTGGCTTCAAAACCGATGTTTTCGCCTTCGCGGTCATAGTCGCACGCCAGAATAATCAAATGCGCGTTCTTTGACAACTTTTCAACAGCGTTGGCCAGATTTTCTTTTGTGACGAATTTTTGCGGGTCAACATCCAAAAGAATGCCCGGGTCCACTTCGTTCCAACGGTTGTATTCCGTCGGATAATCGTAACCCATAATGTGTCCGGCAAGACCTGTGATAATCCAATCTTCGCCGTTGCGTTTAAATTTATACGCAGATGCTCCCTCAATGTTGGTTCGGGAATAGCTTCCGCTGCTCAAAATTTTCGCAATTTCTTCAGCCGCTTTATTTTTTTCGGCAAACGCAACGACAGTCATTTTTATAATCCTGAAAAAAGTTCAAACGGAAATTTCTGTTCTTTTCCTTTTGATTTGTTCTTGTATGAACGGTGAGACGTATTGAAAGGTTAAAAAGGTAATTCACGCAAGGTGAATGTAATTTATGGAAAAAAGCAGGCGTACCGGAATGAAAAAATGTTTAAAAAGGTCAACCGGTTCCAAAGCCGGTGACGTTTTTAATAAAACGTTGGAATCGTCGGAACAAAACGTTTTTAATAAACGATCGGAAGCCTTTTTGAGTTCCATCCGTTAAATCCGCCCTCAATTGAATAAATTTCGGGAAATCCGAGTTTTTCAGCGGTGGCAGCAGCTCTTCCGGCCCGGACACCGGATTGGCAGTAAAAGATAACCGGTTTGGATTTGTCAAGCGCGTTGAGTTTCGGTTCAAAATCCGGGGCGTTGACGTTTATCGATACTGAGTTTTGAATATAACCGGAGGCCCGTTCTTGCGGTGTTCGGACGTCGACCAAACTAACACTTTTCTCAGTCATCCATTTTTGAATTTCGATCGGGGGAAGTACTTTTACGCTCATGTTTATCCTCTTTTTGTTGATTCATTCTATTAATTCAATTCAAATTATTAATTCAAATTTTATTTATTAATATTATTTGACTATGGTTGATTTTATATTTGATAAAAAGTTATTTTAATAAATGATCTGATTTATATCTCTAAAATTATTATATTTTCTACTATATTTATTTTAGGGATTTTTTAGATTTGCGTTTGAATTTAGAGACAGAGGTAAAAAATGGCAGAGAAATCCGATCGGTTTGATCAAACGGTTTTATCGGATTCGGCAAAATCGTCCGAATCCTCCGAAAAAGAAAATACACCGTGTGTTTGTGCGGGCAGTGACGTTTGCGGTTCGCCGGCAGACGATGATTCATATTACACGGATGAAATTATCGAACCGAAGATTATGAAATATATTCGCACCGGTTTAATTCTTGTTTTGGTTATCAGCATTTTGATGTTTATTTACAGGTATTTTGTCGGGTTTGGCAATGAGATGACGCTTGACGAGTATGTCGAAAACGAATTTTTCTTCCTCTTTTTTACGGTGGCCACTCTGATTTATTTGTCACTGCCGACTTATGTTCAAAAGAAAATGAATTTCGTCGCGGACCCGTGGTTGGTTATTGCTATCGTTTTATTCATTTTCGCCGGTTCTTTTTTGGGACAAGGGCTCGGCTTTTTTGAGC
This sequence comes from Methanolapillus millepedarum, assembly GCF_032594115.1. Taxonomy (NCBI): domain Archaea; kingdom Methanobacteriati; phylum Methanobacteriota; class Methanomicrobia; order Methanosarcinales; family Methanosarcinaceae; genus Methanolapillus; species Methanolapillus millepedarum. The sequence goes on along the minus strand of NZ_CP131060.1, from coordinate 878,742 downwards.
GTTTCGCTTGGTGGGACACCATGCTTCACACCATTTCCGGTGTGATTCTCGGATTGATTGCTTTTGCGCTCACATCGGCACTGAACGATTCCAAAAAATGCGGCCTTTATTTAAATCCGTTTTACGTGGCGCTTTTTTCTTTTACTTTTGCCGTTGCGGTCGGCGCTTTATGGGAGATTGTGGAATATTCGTTTGATTGGATTTTGGCGACAACCATGCAGTGTTGGGACCAAGATCCGTCACTTTACCTCACAGGCAGAATCTACCAGGGTGCGGGACTTATTGACACCATGGAAGATTTGATTGTGGACGCGATCGGCGCCTTTTTCGTATCGGCGGTCGGTTACTTCTATTTGGTCCGCGGAAAACCGTTCATGGAAGGAAAGCGGTTGAGGAAATCGGAGCAGAGAAAAAAATCGGGAAAATACGGTTCCCGCCCGGAGAACAAGTATAAGAAATAATTAATAAATGACACTATAAATGAGAAATTAAAATATAAATCAATTTTTTTCAACGAGGAGTTAAATCTCCTCATACGTCTTTTTTAACAAAAGCGCGTCGGATTCGATATTCGGACTTTCGCAAATAATCGTTCCGGCCGCGCCGAATTCTTTAAACACCTTCATCAAATCGCGGTAATTCATATCCGATTCATCCAAAAAAAGATGGTTGCGTTCGCCTTTGGCGGTGTATTCAATACCCGAAATATGGCAATGCATACTTAAAAGGCCGTCTTTTCCCAATTCTTTTTCGATTTTTTCAAAAATCGCGGAGAATTCCTCATACGTATTGTGTTTGCCGTCGCGGGCGTGAATGTGCGAAAAGTCAAAACAGGGCAAAACGCCGTCAAGTTCGGCGGACATAGAAATTAATTCATCCAAGTCGCCGAATTGAGTGGCTTTGCCGGTGGTTTCCGGGCGCAAAACCGCCGGAATTCCTTCATCATCCAGCCGCGTCCGAAGTTCTTTTAAAAGATTAAATACTCGGTCGTAAACGGTTTTTTTGTCGTCCTTGAGGTAAAACGCCGGATGAAACACGATATTTTGAGCGGAACACAAACTGCCGACACGAGCCGATTCATATATCCGTTCGACGCTCGCGGTCAACTTCTCGGGTTCAACCGCGTTTAAATTGATATAATAAGGACCGTGAACGCTGAGGGATATGTTATTTCCTTTGGCTGTTTCGTTGACGTCAGCAGCGGTTTTATCGCTCATCCGAACGCCGTGGACAAATTCAAGTTCCATACAATCCAAGCCAAGCGTACGAACTTGCCTGATTCCGGAAATCGTATCCGGTTTTGGGGAACTGATGGGAACGCCTGCGGTTCCGAACAACAATTTATCATATTTTTTGGCTTTCATTGTGGTCATTCTTGATTCTTTTCTATTATCCTTTTTTGATCCTTTTCTATTTCCTTTCTCTTTTTCGTTATCGCCGGTCAACGATTCCGAGATGATGAACGATTTCTTTTCTTTTATCCGGCGACACTTTGTCTTCGACCAGTTGGAGGAAATTATCACGATCCTCGTCATCCAAACTCGTTATTTCTTCCTGATTGGCTAAAACCAGGTCGGCCAAATATAACACTTCTTCCGGGTCCAGCCGGTACAACCGTTCTCGAAAATCGTCGGCGTCTTCCGCAAAGCGGTGGGAAATCGGCCGAAGAATAAACGGAAAGTCGTGACCGGCGCCGGAGTCGACGCTTCCGTCCGATTCCGGAGCAAGCTTGTGAAAAATTTGGCGGTCATAATCCGAAAGTTTTCGTCCCATATTATGCCTCAGATTATTTTTATTATAAATTTATTATGAATTTATAACGGATATATTATTTTTCCGGCCGGTTCAAAAATTCAGCTTTTAAGATTATTATCTTTGCACCCGTCCGTTTTTATCGATTTCGCCATTGTAAATTCGGGTGGACGATATTGGTATTTTGTCGTCGGCCATCACGAAATCCACTTCACAAATCCGAATTTCTTTAAGCCCGCTGTCGCGTCGGATTTGATTGATTTTTTCGGCGCCTTTTCGTGTTTCCGGGGATACGACAATATAATCGTAATCTCCGGCGGCGGCCGGTCCGATCGGGTCATCCAACTTTGAAATAAAGCAGCAGTCTTTTGAAAGGCCGTTCTTTTCAATGAGAGCGGCGGTATATTTTTCAAGTTCGTTTTTCCGGACGGAATATTCCGAAACGGCATGATTTTTTTTCCCGGCCATTTCGTCGGAAGTGAGACCGATGTGAACGCAACCGCCGCCCGACTCTTTTAAAATCAGAAACGCTTTGTCGATCAATCGGGAATGGCCGGCGTGCAGGTACTCAAAAGTCCCGCCCAAAACAACTTTTACCATAAGCAAAAAACAGTACAGATATTAAATAATCTTTTGCCTTATTTGCTTATTTTTTCTTAACTTTTATTTTAATTTCAATTCATTTTTTTAATCATTTCATCCTTTCATTTTAATTTGGGATATTGAATATTTCTAAAATAAATCATAATCGGAGTAATTTAAAAAGGTAAAAATATGTGTTGAAATTTTGTTGAATCGTTAACGTTTACCGGGAATATTTTGATTACTTTCACCGCGCTCACTTGAACTATTTATAAGAAATCGGTGTTTTAGGGGTAACAAATGCACCCGGTGAAATTTTAACTTTGTTTATGAAATCCATACTTAATTAAAGAATAAAACTGTGCATCTATAGGAGATTTGAATATGACAGAAATGCTTTTGGAAGACTTGCCCGGCGTCGGTCCGGCAACGGCTGAAAAATTAAAGGAGGCCGGATTTGCGACAATTGAGGCGATTGCCGTTGCGTCTCCGGCGGAGCTTGGGACAATGGCGGACATCGGCGAAGCGACGGCCGCCAAAATTATCGCGGCGGCACGGCAGTCGGCGGACATCGGCGGATTTGAAACCGGCGATATGGTTTTTGAACGGCGTCTGCACATCGGGAAAATCAAAACCGGCTGTTCCGAGTTTGATGAAATGATGGGTGGCGGCATCGAAAGCCAGTCCATCACGGAAATCTATGGCGAATTCGGTTCCGGAAAAACGCAAGTTGCTCACCAATTGGCGGTCAATGTTCAGCTGCCGGAGGAATATGGCGGCCTTGACAGTTCTGTCATTATTATCGATACGGAAAATACGTTCCGGCCGGACCGGATTAAGCAAATGGTTGAAGGGCGCGCGAACGAACTCGGCCTTGAGTTGGATGCTGATGAAATTCTGAAAAATATTCATGTTGCCCGCGCTTACAATTCCAACCATCAAATCTTACTGGTCGACTCGGCCATGGATTTGGCGAACGAACTCAAAGATTCCGGGCGCCCGGTTCGCCTTTTGATTGTTGACTCCTTAACCGCGCACTTCCGCGCCGAATACATCGGCCGCGGCACTTTGGCTGACCGCCAGCAAAAGTTAAACAAACATTTGCACGGGCTTCAGCGCTTTGCGAATTTGAACAACGCGGCTGTTTTGGTCACTAATCAAGTGATGTCAAAACCTGACGTCTTTTTCGGCGACCCGACAAAACCGATTGGCGGGCACATTTTGGGTCACACGGCGACTTTCCGCCTGTATATCCGAAAGTCCAAGGGCGACAAACGCATTGTCAAACTGGTTGATTCGCCGAATCTGCCGGAAGGCGAAGCCGTCATTGCCGTGACGAAAGACGGCGTCACGGACGCGTAACCTCGCTCTTATTTTGTATTTTTTCTCCCATCTGACGGTGAAAGTAACAAAGTTTTGTTACTTTCATCGCATCACCCAAATCATCCCATCTTTTATATAATTCAAAATCTAATGAAGTGAATTATATATTCTATGAACTTCATGAAAATGACTGAATTATGTCCCCCGAAGATCTGGCTCTTTTCCCGTTTTTAACCGCGTCGTCTCAGTATGTCGAAGAGCTTGACTTTTCTTTAGTGTCGCTTCTGTCGGAACGCGCTTTTCATGATGCGCGCCGCCTCGGTTTTTCCCGTGTGGCGGAGTCGATGAATGGCGAGATCTCTAAACCCGCCTCTTTCGGGTCGGACCGGGACATTTTAAACGAACTTCTCTCCTATCCGTATGCTCGAATTTTAGTCTCCTGTGTGAGCGAGCCGGCTCTCATCCGAAAATATGCGCTTTCGGAAGCTAAAGCCGCATATGAGGTTCTTCGTAAATCCGCTGAAAAAAATCCTGAATTTTTAATCGAAGTCGGCGAAGATTTTGGAATTTCCGCAAATGATGATGGTTCTCGCGTTCATATTTATTTTTCCGACTACATCCGCTATTCTTTATCTCTCAAAGATATTTCCTGGAAAATGGTTAACCGACATCTGTCAAATGGTTTCGTCACGATTCACCGAGATGAGTTTGCGCGCCTTCTCCAAGAAGCTGTCCGGAAAAAAATAGAACATTCTCTCCCGGTTCCCAATATTCCTGATGAAATTCAGGAGCAATGCGCTTCCTATGTTTCCGATTTAAAACAACAGTATGAACTGAAGCGAAAAGATATGGGGGAAACAGATTTTGGGGAAGTCGACTTCAACATATTTCCGCCCTGCATCAGCAAATCCATCTCTGATGTTAAATCCGGCGTTAACTTGGCACATTCCATGCGTTTTGCGCTGGTGTCGTTTCTGTTGAATATCGGAATGGCGGCGGATGATGTCGTCCAATTGTTTAATATTTCCCCCGACTTCAGTGAAGAAAAGACACGGTATCAAGTTGAGCATATTGCCGGCAATGAATACAAAACGCCATCATGCGCCACAATGATTACGTACGGCAACTGTGTCAACAAAGACAAAGTCTGTGAAAAAATCAATCATCCGCTCGGTTATTATCAACGAAAAGTTTTCTTTAAAAGAAAAGATGAAGAGGCTTTGGCAGACACCATTAGAGACGAAACAGGTTCGGCAAAATCTTTAAATGAAAAAGATAGTTCGGAAAGCCATTAAGTCGTTTTTATTTTACTTTATTTTATTTTGCTTTTATTTTTTTGTTGTTTTTATTTTGCTTTTATTTTGCTTTTATTTTTTTGTTGTTTTTATTTTGTTTTTATTTTGTTTTTATTTTTTTGTTGTTTTTATTTTGTTTTTATTTTTTTGTCTTTCTGTTTGTCTTTTTTATTTTAAGTTCGAAACATTTTCAATGTCTTCTATTTAAATTTTACTATTTTAATAATTTCGAATCGTTTAAATGGAATTGCAGGTTTGTTTGAAAATGACTGAAAAATTAATTTTTGGTTATTTTGGTCTTTTTAAGGCTAATTATAAATAAATTGGAATTCAATATTTAATGATAATTATAATATGAATGTAATAAATCTAATTCATTATTATAATTATTGATAAATATAACCGGGATCTGAATGAGTAAAATAAAAAAAGAGGTGTCCTTTTGAAGGATTACGAAGTTAAAATATTAGACGATGAAGACGTGCGGTTTGCTGCTCACCTGAAATCATTGGGTATTCAAAAAAGTGTTGCTTTGACATTAACTTATCTTTTAAACGTGGATGAAGCCTCTTCCCGTGATATTGAAATTGGAACAGGACTCAGACAACCGGAAATCAGTTTAGCGATTTGTTTTATGAAATCTCATTCCTGGGTGGCCGGAAAGTTGGTTAAAGTCAACAGGAAGGGGCGCCCACTTCATGTTTATTCTCTTTGTGTTCCGCTTGAACGCATTTTTGAATATTATGAATCGATTATCTATCATGACTCTCAAGAATCTATTGCTAAAATTCAGAAAATAAAAGATCTTTTACATAATGAATAAGGGAACTTCCCATATCTTACGTGCACTTTTTTATCGAACTGTCCTTTTATAAAAATATTATTATTGTTTATAATTAAATTGAATCTATTTTTATAATCAGTGTTGGACTCGTCAGAGTTATTTTATTTTTCCGTGTTTTCAAATCCTTTTTCACATCAGCGAAACCATTATATTGTCCGTTATTTTTAATTAAATACCCTTTTAGGAAAATAACAAATTTTGAGGCTTCGCTATGGCAAAAATTAAAGTAGGCATTTTAGGCGCAACCGGAAACGTCGGTCAACGCTTTATTCAAGTTTTGAACAACCATCCCTGGTTTGAAATTTCGGCACTTGCTGCTTCCGAAAGAAGTGCGGGAAAAGCGTATGCGGATGTTGCGGACTGGAAAGTCGGTACCGAGATTCCGGACAGCGTTTGCGATATGGAAGTGGTTCAAATTGATCCGAAAAATATTGATGCCGACATTGTCTTTTCGGCTCTTCCCGCCGATTTGGCGCTCACGGTTGAGCCGGCTTTTGCCAAAGAAGGATTCGTTGTCGCAAGCAACGCATCCGCCTTCCGAATGCAGGAAGATATTCCGCTCGTGATTCCGGAAGTTAATCCCGAGCATCTCGGCCTGATTGACGTTCAAAAGAAAAACAGAAAATGGGACGGCTGCATCATCACCAACCCGAACTGTTCAACCATTATGATGTCCGTCACCCTAAAACCGCTTCTCCAATTCGGCATTCAAAACATCAATGTCGCTACCATGCAAGCCATTTCCGGCGCCGGTTACAATGGCATTTACGCCATGTCCATTTACGACAACGTTGTCCCGTACATCGGGGGCGAAGAAGAGAAAATAGAAACGGAAACCCTGAAAATTTTCGGCAGCTTTGACGGCAAAATCGTGAAAGACGCCGACTTCAAAGTCAGTGCTTCTTGCAATCGCGTGCCTGTGATCGACGGTCACACCGAAGCGGTCTGGGCTGACCTTAAATCCAAACCAAAGCCGGAAGCTGTTCGGGAAGCTTTCTTAAAATTCGACCCGGGACTTTCGAACCTTCCGACAGAACCCAAGCATCCGATTATCGTTCGGGATGAAAAAGATCGTCCGCAACCGCGTCTTGACCGTGATATGGGCAAAGGCATGAGCGTTTCCGTCGGCCGAATCCGTGAAGGAATCCGCTACGTTGCGCTCGGACACAACACCATTCGCGGTGCTGCCGGTGCCAGCGTTTTAAATGCGGAACTTATGCACAAAAAAGGTTACTTATAACCTTTTTCTTTTTTTTAATTGTTTTGTACTTTGCGGCAGCGGCGCCGCGCATATATAGCGGTACTTCTTTTCGAGTCTCAAAACGAGGTCTATCCTTGGAACAATATTAAGCGTTAAATTCCGCCGCAAACTTCTTTTGGTTTGCTTTTTGCCGCAAATATGATACACCGGAAATAACCAAATACACAATTCCCATCACCATAATGATAACGGCGCCCGACGGCAAATCAAATTCGTAGGACAAATAAAGGCCGACAAAACTGAGAATTGCGCCAACGACGCTTGAATAAATCATCATATTTCTCATGTTGTGGGAAAATTTCCGGCTGATGGAGGCCGGGATGGACAGCATGGCAATGATAAGGATGATTCCAACGACTTTAATCATCGCAACGACGGCTAACGCGATGAGCGCCAAAAGAATCAAGTATAAAATATCGGCGGAAACGCCGGTGACTTTTGTGAATTCTTCGTCAAAACACATGGCTAAGAATTCTTTATAAAACAAAAGAACCGTCAGAAGAATCACGATGTCGATACCGACCATCAGCCAGATGTCGGAAGCCGGAACGGTCAGGATGTTCCCAAACAAATACGTCATTAAATCGGGTGCGTATCCGGGTGTCAAATATATCAGAATAATACCGACGGCAACGCCGAGCGACCACAAAATTCCGATGGCGGTATCCTCTGAAACTTTTGTTTTTTTGCTGAGAATCCCCAGTGTCAGCGCCGACACCACACTGAACGGCAAAAGCCCGATGAGCGGGTTGAGTCCCAAATAAAAGCTGAGGCCAAGACCGCCGAAACAGGAGTGTGAGATCCCGCCGGCAATGAATACGATTCTTTTGGTGACGATGTAGACGCCGATTACACCGCAAGCCAGAGACGTTAAAATGGTTGCCAAAACCGCGCGCTGCATGAACTCGTATCCGAATATTTCAAACATTATTTCTCCTCCGGCTTCTTTTTATCCGAATTATTTTTTTCCGAATTATTTTTTTCCGAATTATTTTTTTCCGAATCATTTTTGTCCGGTTTGCTTTCGGGCCGGTTCAGCTGAATCGGCGCCGTGCATCCGCATTCTGAATGGATATGACTGCCGTGAGCGTAAGCGTGGCTGTCAAAAACGCGATGTGGGACACCGTGAGCCACCAAGTCGATCGAACAGCCGTAAGCGGCAACGAAATCATCCTTTGACATCTCTTTGCTGTCGTGGAAAAACAATTTTTTATTCAGGCAGGCAATTTTATCCATGTGGGCGGACACAGCGCCGATGTCGTGGCTGATCACAATAATGGCCATTTCCTTTTTCAGCTCTTCCAGAATTTTATACAACTCTTCCTGCATAAATGTATCCAAACCGGTGTTGGGCTCGTCCATTAACAAGAATTTCGGATGGTTTGACAAGGCGCGCGCAATGAAAACCCGCTGGCGTTGCCCGCCCGAAATTTCACCGATTTGCTTGTCTTTGTAATCCAGCATGCCGACTATTTTTAAAGCTTCATATGCCGCTTCTTTGTCTTCTTTGGAATAACGGCGAAACAGTCCCGCACGCTTGAGCCGGCCCATCAAAACAACTTCCAGGACACTGATCGGAAATTCGTAATCGAATTTACTGTATTGGGGGACATAACCGATATTTTTTCGGGCTTTTTCGGGCGTGTCTCCAAAAACAGAAACAACTCCTTTGGATGGTTTGACAAGCCCCAGAATTGTTTTGAGGAATGTTGTTTTTCCGCCGCCGTTCGGGCCGATAATTCCTAAAATTTCGCCGGGACCACTAATGGTCAGGCTGATGTCTTCCAAAACGACTTGCGAATCGTAGCGGACCCACAGGTTTTTGACGTCCAGGATCGGTGCGTCTTTGCCGACCGATGCCGCGGCAATAGACATATCGGTGACAGAATGTGAATAGACATCAATATCAGAGAGTGTTCCGGCATCGGCAACAGTTTTGTTTTGACGGATGGATTGCGTGTATTCCATATGGATTTCCTGTTCTCATTTTTGGGTCATGACAAGTTTTCAGCCAGCGCGTTTGCAACGTATTTTGTATTGTTAACGTAATCTTTGGCCAGCGGATCGACAACGAATACTTCCGCGCCGACACTTTCGGCAATAGCTTCCGCGCTTGTTTTGCTGACTTGTTCTTGGACGAAAATGACGGTGATGTTGTTTTCTTTGGCCAAGTCAATGAACTTTGAAAGCGTTTTCGGCGTCGGTTCTTTTCCGTCAATTTCGGCAGCGATTTGATTCAGTTGATAGTCTTTTGCAAAATAACTCCACGCCGGGTGGTAAACCATAAAGTTTCGATTGCTGAGGTTTGACAACTCGTTTGAAACTTCGGAATCAAGGGACGTCAGTTCGGTCAGGTAGTTATCTCTGTTTTGTTCATAATACGTCGCGTTTGCCGGATCCAATTCCGCCAGTCCTTCGCAAATATTTTCCACCATGATTTGAGCGTTTTTCGGCGATGTCCAAACATGCGGGTCGGATGTGTTTCCGTTGACGATGAGTTTGATGCCGGCAGACGAATTGACGATTTTCATCGTCGGGTTGATTTGCGTAAACGAGTTCATGTGGGTTGTTTCAAAAATTTCTCCGGAACCTAGAGCAACATACATGTTTGCGTTTGAAAGATCTTCTATTTGGCGCGGAGACGGGTCGTAGTGGTGTCCGGCGCCTTGGGGGATCATGGATATCGCAACGACTTTATCGCCGCCTACTTTCTCCACAAATTCTGATTGCGGAACAACGCTCACGGCCACCAGTATTTTTTCGCCGGATTTGATTTGATTGAGGGCCGATTCATTTAACGCGGCATAATTTCCGGTTGCGTCTCCGTGGCCATGGTTGTCATCTTCGCCAATGCAGCCGGAAACAACCGCAAGTGAAATGAGAAGAACAAGCAATAGGCATAATTGTTGAAGTATTCTTTTCAAAATGATCTCTCCTTCTTTTTGTTTTTTATTTTGTTTTAATTTTAGTTCCAATTTCTTATTTTGAGATGTTCTCTCTCGATTCAGATTATTGTGTGTAAATATATTGTGCATGAATAAAATCATATCAAATTTAGCCTTTACTCAATTTTTTTGGTTATATACCAAAATTGATTTTTCAGGGATGGTTGTGGAGTTTACAATCTTCCAAGCATGAAATATGTTTGATTTGCTTGATTTCGCCGTGGGCCGTGCAAGAGGCTGTTGTCGGATGCCCCATGGATGCGCAAATGGTATCGATTGCGTTTTTTGAGACAAATGTCTCAAATCGTGAAATTTCTTCGCAAGCAGCGTCGGGAGATAAGCCGTAATGGGAGAATACAAGTCCCAAAATTTGATGCCGCTTGAGGCAGAATTCGGCGTAAATTTTCCCCGTTTCCGTTAAGCGCACACCCCGGTAGGGAATATGGTCGATGTATCCGTCGTCTGCCAATTCATTAATTAATTTGGTAACTGTTGACGGTTCAACGTCAAAATTCTCCGATATTTCAGAAGTACGGGCCGCGTCTTCCCGGGTCAGTAAATATTTCAAATACGCCGCTTTTCGGGGACTGAGTTCAAGTCCGGTCATTTGAGAATCGTTTTGAAACTCGTTATTTGTTTCATTTTCTGACATGCGTCAAAATCAGTCATTTTGGTTTATATATTTTTTGTTTTGTCGGTAAATTTATTCTTTATTTTTGGCATGTATGAAAATTTATTTCAAATTTATTTATATTGTTATTTCCATCTGTGGTCTTTTACTCCGAATTTAATTTATATTTTCAAAAGCGATGGCATTTAATGAGAAAAAATAAATATGAATCATAAAAATGAGAGAGATTTTTCAATAAACTATTTAACTTATCAATCTTAATTTATCACACCTACTACACAGATATTATCCGCATTTAAGTTCAACATTTTTAATCACATCTCTTTGCTTTGCACAAGGTTTTCATCGTTCTCGGTTTTGGAGTTAAAGTCCCATGTTCTTTGAGATTTTTATTATCTTCGTTTTGATTATAATCAATGGTTTTTTGTCCATGTCGGAAATTTCTGTCATTTCGGCCCGAAAATCCCGCCTGGAAACTGAAGCTAAAAAAGGAAACGCCGGTGCAAAACGCGCTTTGTCCCTCTCCAACAACCCGGATCGCTTTTTGTCCACTGTTCAAATCGGTATCACTTTTGTCGGCATCTTCGCCGGTCTTTTCGGCGGTGAAACGATTTCTGCCGACCTGGCGGTTTATATTGCCATGATTCCGGGACTTGCGCCTTATGCTGCGCCGATTTCGTCTTTGGTTATCGTCCTCTTGATCACGTATTTTACGTTGGTTCTTGGCGAATTGGTCCCGAAGCGTCTCGGGCTTTCAAATCCGGAAAAAATTTCCGGAATCATTGCGGCGCCGATGATTGCCTTGTCTAAAATCATGTCTCCTTTCGTCTGGTTGCTTTCCGCGTCATCCGGGTTTGTTTCCGGAATTTTGGGTATCAAACGGCGCGGGCCGTCGGCGACTGAAGAAGACGTGAAAGCCGCTTTGCAGGAAGGTTTTGAAGTCGGTGTTATCGATGAAACCGAACAAGATTTGGTCGAGCGTGTTTTCAGTCTGAATGACCGGAAAATCAGTTCTCTTATTACACATAAAAACGACATCATTTGGGTCGATTTATCGACAAACGCCAACCAGCTGTTTGAGATTATCAAAAAAACACCTTATACGGTGTATCCGGTTGCGGACGGCGATTTTGAAAGCGTTGTCGGTGTTGTTCTTCTCAAAGATTTGGTCGGCAAACTCAAAAATCCGAATTTCGTTTTGGCTGACAGCGTCCGCCCCGCTCATTTTCTGCCGGAAAACATGACCGTCTTGTCGGTTCTTGACAATTTTAAGGAACAAAAACTCCAATACGCGCTTATCACCGACGAATTTGGTTCCATTCAAGGAATTGTCACCATCAACGATATTTTTGAGGCATTGGTTGGCGACGTGACGGCCGGCCCCTCTTTAGACGACTTTGAAATTATTCAACGGGATGAAAAATCCTGGATCATCGACGGCCAATATCCGTTTTATGAATTTTTGGATTACTTTGATTTGCAGGACTACTACAACGCTTATCCGTACAATACGTTGAGCGGTTTTATTCTCGACAAACTCGGAAAGATGCCGCGCGCCGGCGACAAATTCCCTTGGCTTGATTTTGAAATTGAGGTCGTGGATATGGATTTGGCCCGCATTGATAAAGTGATTGTGACAAAAGTTAGTGAAAATGTTGGAGCGGAGTGATTTATTCCAATTATTTCAATGCGTTATCTCTTGATTTTCAATTTTAATTGATTCATTGATCTATTTTTGCCATCGGAAGAAGTTGTTCGGAAATTCCGAACAACTGAATTTTTATCAAGTCCTTCATACTTGAATATACTTTTCAAATGTCGGATAATGGCGGTTTTTGAATATTCTCGTGAAATTCTTTACTTTGGGAATATAGTTAAATATTTATAAGCGCGTGCATTAGTGTTTAATTGTTAGTAAAAACTGCAATTATTATTGCGGCATTTACTTAAACCAAATATTCTCCGCTCCTCGATATGCGGAGTTGAATAAAATTGTCGAGTCCAAATATTCTCCGCTTCCCGGTATGCGGATGAAAATAAATTGCCGGGTTCAAATCTTTTTTATTTCTCAAGGTGATTAGCATGAGCGGTTGTTTTTATTTCATTTCTAATAAATTTTATGAAGATTTTCCGGATAAAACGCTCATGAAAAATAAGGAAAGCATGGGAGGATGTTTGCACGATCGGCCTTGTTTTTTTGCCTTTCCGGATTCTGATCATCCGGAAATTTTTTGGTTAATCCCTATTTCATCTCAGATTGAAAAGTATAAGGTTATTTATGAGGACAAAGTCAAAAAATATGGATTTTGTAACACAATTTATTTTTGTAATCTTTTGGGTTATGAAAAGGCTTTTCTGATTCAGAATATGTTTCCAATAACTGCTAAATACATTGTTGAGACTTATGTTCATCCGCATACCCATAAAGACGTGCATGTCAAGCCGCATGATGAAAAAATTTTGATACGAAAGGCAAAGGAAGTATTACGGGCGTACCGGAACGGAAAGATTTTAATTTTTACAGATATTCATCTCATAGAATCCGGTTTATTTTCTCAAAAATAAATTATTTTTATTCAAACCTTTCATTTTCGACGAAATTTCTCAAATCTCATTTACTTTGTCGAATTTTATACAAAACATATCTAATATTCACAATCGGTCAATGATCTCAAAATTATAATCCTCTTATATCGGTCATATTCCGTCCCAAACCACACGTCCAAACGTCAAAAGGTCTGTCGTCGATTATCGACTTACCCATCGTTTCAAAGTGTAATTCTGACCCTTTTTCTATATAAATGACCGCAAAAGTTTAATACCCCATTTATCAGTTCTACCATCTGTATAAGCTCGGGTACCGTGGAGTATCGCAGATTTTGAGACATTTCAAAATCCGTCCCTCGTTCCGGTGCTTACCATAATAATTATGGAGGAAAAATACATGCAAATGAAACACTTACTCGTTGCATTAATTGTCCTTCTTGCTATCGCCGGAACCGCATCCGCGGCAACCTCCGTCGATATCAGAAGTACAATCATTGACTCCACGGTCGCAGGACCCTGGACTATTAATGCGATGAATTGGGCAGGTCTCTATTATGACCTTGATGATAACCAATCAACAGAAACGATTACAATTACATCAGTGGGAGCTGCAAATCCAGCCACCAAATTAAACATTACTTACGAAACAGAGCCGAAAATGATCGGTTATGAGTTTGGTAACTGGTCTTATGGTGGTTCTCCTGCAAAGTACGCAATCATTGGTTTTTTCGCTGAGCCTTATGTTGCTCTCGGAAAAGAAAACACAACAGCTGTTGGCGATGTTAAAGCAAACAAAATTGCAAAACTGTTAATGGACAGCAATGACAAATATACCTTAACCACAGGTCAAGCATTGGACCTTGGAGATGGTTACTCATTGGTTGCTAACCAAATTGATGTTAACGGAAACAAAGTCTACCTTGAACTTTTCAAAGACGGAAAATCCATTGACACTTCTATCCAAAATTCTAATTACACTGATGCAAACAACAGAACATGGGTCTTGACTCAAGATGTTCTTGGCGAAAAAGACATGCAGTTCTTCAGAGTTCAAGTCAGCCAAGTTTTCCAAGGAACTTCAAGCAGCCTTGTTGAAATCAAAGGAATTTGGCTCGTTGATATCGCATCCGCCTTTGAAGTGAAAACAGATGTTGACTACGGAAAATTCGAATGCCAACAAGCTGACGCTACAAAACTCGAGTACTTCGCAAAAGAAATTCCGGTCGGACAGAACACCTCCACGGAACTCGGAAGAGGCATTTACCTCAAAACACCTGACAAAACAGGAACAACCAAATTCTATCTTGTCAAGACATACACTGAACCCGGCAAATATGAAATCAGAAGTACTGTGAACTCATATGGTGCTGCAGCTACATTTAATTATGATTACAAGAACTTTGCAACTTTCTACTACAACGTTAATGCAGACATTGACACTGAAAACATGTCTGTCGCATTTGCAGGAACAGATGGAAAGATTGCTGAAGGAGATTTAATCTACAACACAACACCGAAAAAAGTTGGTTATGAATATGGTAACTGGACTTTCAACGGTCAAGGTGGCGTTGATGAATACTACGTTATGGGCCTCTTCGGAGAAGCTTACGTTCCGTTCAACATCAACACAACTGTTAACTCTTCGTCCACACCCATTCTCAAAGCAGAAAAGATGAGCAAGCTCATCCTTGACAGCAACGATAAATACACCTTGTCAACCGGTCAAACTCTTGACCTTGGAAACGGCTACACTGTTGTTCCGAACCAAATTGATGTGAATGGTAACAAAGTTTACCTTGAATTCTTTAAGGACGGAAAATCTGTTGACACTGCAATTATCAACACCGATAACAACTCTGACAACCAAAAAACCTGGGTTTTGGAACAAAACCTCCTTGGTGAAAAGAACGTTCAAGTCATGAGAGTTCACGTGAGCCAAGTCTTCCAAGGAACAGAGAGCAGCCTCGTCGAAATCAAAGGAATTTGGCTTATGGACTACACCGCTGCCAAAGAATTGAAGACTGACGACAAGTTCGGTTCATTTGACTTCACAGGCTTCACTGGTGGAAAACTTGAATTCGAATCTAACAAGAACATCACTGTTGCACAGGACTCTGATATCCAGATTGCAAACAACATGTACCTTAAATCTGCCGACAATGCCACAGAGAAGAACTTCTACTTCTACGTAATGGCAGAAGTTGACGGAAGCGGCCCGACCCCGGACAACAACACAACCCCGGTCCAACCGGACAACAACACGACCCCGGTCCAACCGGACAACAACACAACCCCGGTCCAACCGGACAACAACTCAACTCCGCCGACTCCGGAAAAACCATCCTTCTGGGACCAATACATGTGGTACATCATTGGTGCTGTCGTGATCATCATCATCTTGGCAGCTGGTGGATACTACTACTTCAAGGTCTACAAGCCGAAGAACAGCTAAGTAAAATGATGTTGTTTTTTAAGTGAAAGGATTTTTCAAATCCTTTCTACTTTTCTTTTTTTTCTTGGATTTGTTTTCTTTTGCTTTTTTATAATTTCAGTTTTCTGAAACATACTTACATTGTCTTGACTGATTGTTTATTTCAGCTCTTTTCGCATTTCTGTGTGGATTTCTTTTTTTCTTGCTTCTCTTATTTATAAAATGAGTTAAATTTTTATGCTCCCCTGCATGGTTTTTATAAAATATCTCTGTCGTCAATTATCGACTTTTTCATCGTTTAGAAGTGAAACAAATAGCGTTTTTTCGATTTTTTGACCGCAAAACTTAATATAGGGAATATCGTGAATGGCACTTAATTAAGCTTGGCAAACGTGTTTTGCGCAAAGTCTTTTGTTTTCGGTGATTCGCTTTCGAACTCAAAAATCTTTGAATCAAGCTTTGCCTTTTGGCAACAGGGGTCAAAACGATGAACACAAAAAGCCTTTTCATTGCATCCGTGCTGATTTTTGCACTTATTGCGACAGCGATGGCTGTCGAAAACGGAATCGCACGGGATAATTTGAAAGAGTTGAATGTGGCATTTGTCGGGTCAAATGACGCTCGTGACGTTTCCGGCGTTTCGATTGTGGCAAGACCGGCCGGTGAAATGAGCAAATCTTCGCCTGAAATGATTTCAACAGGCGGATTTGAAATACTTCTCGCAGCTGCCGGATTGCTTTTGGTTGTTTATTTCGTACGAAGATGAGAACTCAAATATATAATTGGTTCATCTGAAATGTTACGAATATCAAACATCAAACAAGTAGCAGCAAACAAGTTGGATTCTCAAAAACGATTCTGACGATTAAATTTATATATAAAAAATATATAAAAATATACGTTTGTTGAATCTTAAGTTTTTGATTTGAGATTTCAATTAAAGCTTTTGCATCTTTATTTTATTGAAATGAGTTTTATTTACACAACTCAACCGGAGTTGAAAGAACATGAAAATGAATACAAGAAACATATTCAGCATTTTGTTGATTTTATTGGTGGTGGCCGTTGCCGTCTCTGCAGCCGGCTGCACAGACCCTGCCGATAATACCACCCCGAACACAACGAACAACACAACGAACAACACGACCAATTTAACGATCAACCAAAGCATTGTTGTCGTCGACCCGGTTCCGGCCGGATTTGCTTTGCAATCCGGTGGAAAGGTTGTTTATTCTGACGACGAAGTTGGAACTGAGGACAAAGTCATCGGCTATCAAGCTGTTTATTCCTACACCTATTCCAACAACACAACATCCAATGCTTACTTAACCGTTTTTGAATGCGCGAACGCAACAGCCGCAAACGGTTATGTTCAAGAAATGATTGACGACAACAACGCCAAATACGGCAACCAAAGCAATGTCACAACCATTACCGTGAACGGCCACAACGCTACGCTCATCACCCGCGCCGTGACCGATTCCACCAATCCGGTTCGCTATGACATTTTCTGGGCCAATGACAACTATTTTGTCGTCGTAAACGGACCGCTTGCTGATTTGAACGCCATGGAATCCTTGGCCAACGCATCCAAGCTTTAAGTTCTTGAATTTGAAAAAAGAGACTGAGGCGGAAAAATTCCGAAAGGAGTTTTTTACGCCTCTTTTTTTTGATTTAATGTTGTCGAATTTGAGTTTTATCTTTTTTATTTATGTATTGAATCTTTTTTTTAGTTTTCTGCATTTGATTCTTTCCACTTGATAAATTCATAATACATGGAGATGGTGACTTCGGAAATTATTTCTCCTTCTCCGTATTCCTCGAACAAATACCCTTGATCATTTTTTGAAAGATTACAAAACCATTGAACTAAATTTTCAGGCGCTTGATTTATAATTTTTTCAAAATCTTCATTCTTTTCTAATTCCATCAATTTCATACACTCATCATAAATAGAATAACAAGAGCCCGGAATTTTTTTGTCGGTTCCGTACTTTTCTTCAAACAAATCTAATTCTTCTTCGGTTAAATCTTGAATTCTGCGAACGATTTCTTCAAATAATTCTTTACTGATTGCCCCATTGCTGTCAGTTTTTATTTTTGGTGACTTCAATTCAATCAATTTACGACCTCCTTTTTTGAAATAACTTCTCTTTCTAAATCATAAAGTTTAAACAATTCTCAATATTTTCTCGGGTAATATTTAACTCTTTTCTTTTTTTGAGAATTTCTATGCTCTTAACACAATATATTTTATACAAAACAAGATCCTGAGGAAGTTTCACCTTTTGAATTTTTTGAGTCTTATTCAATTCATAAATATTGGTTGTAAAGCCGACCATGTCAAATTTTGTTTCCGGGGCGATTAATTTTAAGATTTGATCGTATATTGCAGCGTTTGAAAAATATTGGGTTCTTTTGCTCATGAATTCTGTAAAAATCTTAAAAAATAATATTTTGTTATTGGTGTTATCTAAGTCCAGATATCCGGCATTTTCAATTTTTACAATAATTATGCCAAATTCTTCTTTGAATATGTTATACATTTCTTCGCAAATCGATAAGTCTGATTCTGAAATATATTTTTTTAATTTTTCGTTCGGCATTTTATAATACGTTTTTCGGAGCATCCACCAAGCCGCAAAAGTCTCATTGTCATAAAAATAAACGCCTTTCCCCAAATGCAATTCTTCACCCGTTGATATTTTGAAATTATTCTCTAAAATATCCTGCGCATGAATCTTTTTTGTGCCGTGATACAAAAAGCCATTATAATACTGAACCGGATTGTTTTCAATTTCGTCAAAACCAAATCCGGCGCCGTTTGAATTCGGATAAGTTTTTGCCGGCATTGCTTTCGTTTCTGTTATTTTGGTCATTTTTTCTATTTTCAGTTCTGCCATGTTTCGCACCTCATTTTGTTGGGTCAGGCAAAACTGAAAACATTATTAAAGAATTCGATTTGATTCAAATGGCATGGTTTTTATAGAACATCCACTTCTTTTTTGTCTTTGGTTTATTTCGTTTCATTTATATAGGATTATTTTTAATTAAAAAAGCAGATAATTTTTGCTCGGCAGCATCTTTAAATTGCCGAATTATCACAAAAAACCAGGTGAGATTATGGACAAACAAACGCAAGATGTCTTAGAACTTCTTGAACAAAATGCAAAATTAACGCCGGAGGACATTTCAGAAATGACCCGGATCCCGCCCGAAGATGTGAAAAAGATGATTCAGTCTTTGGAAGCGGCGGGCGTCATACGATACTACAAAGCCATTATTGATTGGGACCTTGTTGAAAATCCGTATGTCTACGCGTTTGTCCAAATCAAAGTTTCATTGGAACGCGGACACGGTTACCAAAAAATTGCGGACCGGATCTGCAAATTCCCGGAAGTGCGCTCCCTTCGCTTACTCTCAGGCGAAGACTATGATCTTGAATTCATGGTCCGAGGACGTTCCATGAAAGACGTCGCTTTTTTCGTCTCCGATAAAATCGCAACGCTCGGGCAAGTCCAAAACACATCCACGCACTTCATTCTCAAGACTTACAAAGAAGACGGCATTGTCATGGAAGAGCCGGAAGAATTCAAACGCCTCCATGTTTCATTTTGAGGGGATTTTCTATGAAACAAAACCAATCTTATTCCTCCAATCCATCCACTCCATCCCAACAAAAAATGGATTATTCCAAATTTATTACGCACAGCATGTCGAAAGTTCCGCGATCAGGCATTCGGAAATATTTCGACATCGCCGAAGGTATTGAAGATGTGATTTCCTTAGGTGTCGGCGAACCGGACTTTGTGACGCCCTGGCACATTCGTGAAATGTGCATTCACTCTATCGAAAAAGGAGAAACGGCTTACACTTCAAACTTCGGCCTTTTAGAGCTTCGGGAAGAAATCGCAAAACGCTACAAAAACGATTACGGTCTTTACTATGATCCGAAATCCGAGATTTTAGTGACAACCGGCGTCAGCGAAGCGGCAGACCTTGCTCTCCGTTGCCTGATCGATCCGGGAGATGAAGTTTTGGTCGTTCAGCCGGCTTACGTCTCTTATGTGCCGCTCATTTATTTGGCCGGCGGCGTTCCGGTTCCGGTCAATACAAAACTCGAAAACGATTTCCGGGTAACGCCGGAAGATCTCCGCCCGAAAATCACCCAAAAAACCAAAGCCATCGTTTTCAACTATCCGAACAACCCGACCGGCGCCATTATGACTCGGAAAGATTTTGAGGCCATCGCCGATGTTATCATCGAACATGATTTGTTTGTGATTTCGGACGAAGTTTACGAATGCATGACCTATGAAGGCACTCACGTTCCGTTTACCGCTCTTGAAGGCATGAAAGAGCGAACCATTCTTCTCAATGGTTTCTCAAAATCTTACTCCATGACCGGATTCCGTCTCGGTTACGCTTTGGCTCCGGCTGAAATCATTTCCGCCATGATGCTGATTCACCAGTATTGCATGCTGTGCGCTCCGGTGACGGCGCAAATCGGTGCGATTGAGGCTCTCAAAAACGGCCGGGAAGAAATGCTTTCCATGATTCGGGAATTTGACCGCCGCCGCGTTTTAATCGTTGACGGATTTAACAAACTTGGTCTTGACTGCTTTGAGCCCAAGGGTGCTTTTTACTCATTCCCGTCGATCCGTTCGACCGGGCTCACATCCGAGGAGTTTGCTGACCAATTCTTCGCCGAGAAACATGTTATTACGATTCCCGGAAATATTTTCGGAGATACCGGTACCGGACATATGAGATGCGCTTACGCCGCTTCACGGGATGATATTAAAGACGCGTTAGGCCGTTTGGAAGATTTTTTGAACAAAAAGAAATGAAAGGACAATTGATTCTTTTTATCTTTTCATTTTTCTTCTTTCGTTTTTCTTTTTATTGAGTTGCCGGCCGCTTACAACTCTGATTGTATCTATTTTCAGATTCGATTGCATCTGCTGTTGACCGTTCCGATTGCATCTGCTGTTGCTATTTTACAGTTTGCATCTACTTGCTACTTTGCCAATCTATTTCATGAAATCCAATTCAATCAGACGCGAAACGCGTCTGATTGAATCGGGAAGGTTTGCTTGAAAGTTCCCAAAAATGAGGATTGATTTTGTTTGAAAGTTTCCAAAAATAAGGATTGATTTTGTTCGAAAGTTTCCAAAAACGGGGAATGATTTTGTTTAAAAGTTTTCAAAAATGTGTCGCCATAACGCGCGCGGCGTTCGTCCGAAAAAAACAACACGCAGCGACCGAAGGGAGCCGTTCGCGAAGCGAACTTCTTGGAAACAGACTCCCTCCGCCTTTGAAAAATTCCGAGCGAAGCGAGGAATTTTTAAACGAAACTTGGCGCTAACTTGCTGCACCGCCCCTGAAAAATTCGCGCAGCAAATTTTTTGTTGAAACGTTAACTTTAATATGATAAATTTACTGTAACATTTGAGAAATTATGGAAATTGGGATAGAAGTTATTGTTATTGCTCTTTATTTGATACTGATGTTGGTTGTCGGGTTTTTGACTCAAAAAGTCGGTACCTCCTCGTCAAAGGGATATTTGGTCGCAAACAGAAACGTTGGCGCTCTGTTAATCGGCGGAACGATTTTTGCAACATTCTGGGGCGGCGGCACCGTCATGGGTGGCGCAGGCGCTGCTTACACATCTTATAACCTCGGCACCGTTGCAGATCCCTGGGCATCCGGTGTTACCTTAATTATCATGGCCATTTTTATGGTTCCGATTCTTTTGAGTATGAAAATTGGAACACTCGGTGAAATGTACCGCATCCGCTTTGGAAAACGCGGCGCTTATGTTGCTTCTATCCTTTCCGTTCCCACACTCATCGCCTGGACCGCCGTTCAAATGGTGGCCATCGGCAAAATGCTTTCTCTTTTTATCGGTATGTCTCCGGCACTGAGCATGATTTTGGCCGGCGGCATCGTCATTATCTATACCTATATGGGCGGCATGCTTGCAGTCATTTGGACCGACAACATTCAGGCAGCTATCATTATTTTGGGGTTGATGGTTTTAATTCCGTCTTCCGTCTGTTATATTGCGGCCGGCGGCAATTCCGATTTCACGGTTAACTTAGATAACCTGGTTTCCGGACTTTCGATTGTCAAAGACAATACGCCAAACGATTTTTGGACGCTTTTCCCATCGTCTGATCCTGACCATCCGAGCGGAATCACCCGGACTTTGAAAGGGTTTCTGGTTTGGATGGCGGCTTGGTGCGGTATGGGTCTGGGAAGTCTCGCATCACTGGATATCACCCAACGCGTTCTTTGCGCCCGTGATGAAAATGCTGCCCGCGGCGGTCTTTTAACAGGATCAGCCCTCTACTGGGTTGCGGGCTTAGGTCCGATTTTTATCGGCCTTTTGGGAATTGTGATGACGCAGCTTGGTATTTTCTCAAGCATTGAAATCGGAATCTTATCAAACGATGCCGAAGTTTTGGTACCGCTTTTGGCCCAAAAACTGCTCCATCCGCTTCCGATGGCCATCTTCGTCGGGTCGCTCATGGCGGCTATCATGTCCACGTCCAGTTCTACCATTTTCGCGTCGGCCGCTGTGATTTCAACCGTTCTTTTCCCGGGATCTGTCGGCAACAAAGATTCTTCAGAATCCATTTTAAATGACAAAAAGGCTATTCGAATGACGAAGTTTTTGGTGGTCATCATCGGTGTTTTCTGTATCGGTATCAGTTTTTTGGCCGTCAATCTTTACGATTTGATGATTTTCGGCTTTACGCTCCTCTTTGCCTGCCTCTTTTGGGTGGTCGTCTGCGGCCTCTTTTGGAAAAAAGCGAACATTCCGGGCGGCATTGCTTCCATGATTGTCGGAATCAGCTTTTCCATCTTGGGTTGTATCTACTTATCCGTTCAAGCCGGAACGATTGTGATCGTGCCGGACGATTCTACCTGGGAAATTTACTTCACGTTTGTCCCATGGATTTTCTCCGGATTGGCAATGTTCATCGTTTCTATGCTCACGCAAAAGTCCCATCCGCCGCTTCCGCTGACAGATTCCGATGGTAAAGTACTCAAGTGGCCGGAACTTGAAGTCAATCTTGAAAAAGAGAGAAGCGAATTATAATCACGTTTAATGAAAATTAACTGAATGGAATTCATCCGAATCTGTTTTTTCAGATTTGGATTTATATTTTTGTTTTTCATGTTTTGTCTGCTGCTTTTGTTTTTGCTTTATTTTTTATTTTTGTTTTTATTTTTGCTTTGTTTGGTTTTGTTTTTATTTTTTTAAATTTTATCTTTTTTAAATTATGCACCATTTATACTTATCGATTTTGAAAAAAAACGAAGCGATATAAACCTCCAAATTATTTCCTTCTTTGCAGCAAAAGCCGGCTTGTTCAGCTGCAAAATGAAACGAATTCTCAGAGATTCGTTTTTACAGGAGGAATCTACAATGAAAAATTCAAAAATTTTACTCGGAAAAGCACTTCTGGTTGCCTTTCTGGTGTTGTTTGCTTTGACCGGGTCGGCTGCGGCTAAAACCTGGACAGTCGGTGGAAATGCACCCGATTTTTCAAACTTGGCACAGGCGGCTTCCAATTCGAGCGTTTCTGACGGTGACATTTTACTCATCCGTCCGGGAACCTATGCGTCAACCGCCAATATCAGCGTCGGAAAATCCATTACAATTTCCGGCGAAGATAAAGAATCCGTTATTTTGGACCTGGGAGGCTTTTCAATCCTTCCGAAAAAAGAAGGATTTGTTCTTCAAAATGTGACCGTTTTCAACGGCTCAAACGGCATCAACTTGCAAACCAATGCAACCGACGCGGTGATCAAAGATTGTATTTTTGACGGACTGACACATTCGGACGGCATCAAGCTGTTCAAAGACAATGTCACATTTCAAAACAACGTTGTTCGAAACATGAGCGGGTTTACAAACGCCGTTTATGTGAAAAGCAACGATTCAAAAATCATCGGAAACACCATTTCCGGACTTTCGGGTGCCGGAAACACCGCCCGAATTCTTTGCGTTGAAAACTCAAGCAACGTTCTCATTGAAAACAACAAAATCCAAAACAACAATGGAGAAGCTGTCCGGCTTTGGCGCGTTGACACACATGACGTCGTCATCATTCAAAATACCATTTCCGGAAATTCTCAAAAAGGAGTTTATCTGTACAATGTCGGTGAAAACAATTCCATTTTCTTAAACGATCTCCATAGCAATAACAAGAATGTGGACGTTTACGGAACCGCACCGGCAATTGTTCATTTTAACGCTTTGGACAGCATGACTTTGTCGTACGGCAGCAACAGTTGGACCGGAAAACCCGGCAACTATTGGGGAAGCGACTATTCCGGCGCTGACGCCAACGGCGATGGTATCGGGGATTCAGCTTGCGCGATTTTGACCCGATACAGCGACCAAAATCCGCTCTTGCATTCGATCGGATCCTACACGATTGGAACCGGTTCCGGCAGCGGAGATGATGGCGGGGACGACGGCGGAGACGATGGCGGTGGCAGTGGAACCGGCGGCAAAACAAGCGGTTCCATTTCATTAAACGCAACCATTGTTCCATCTCTTTCCGTCTCGTTCTCCATCGATTCTTTGGACTTTGGCGATTTGTCCGTCGGGCAAACGAGCGCGCCCAAAGAAATGATTATTACGAACAGCGGAAACTGCCATGTCATTGTCACGGCTGAAGTAACTGAATCTTCCGATTCCCTTTACAAGAACGGAATTTGGATTGACGACGAATTCTGGTCGGATTTTGAGAAAACAATTTTAAAAGGAACCAGTGAAACCAGCCATGTTGTTTTGAAAGTTCCGTCCGATTACGTAGACACCGGAAACCGGGAAGGAACTTTGATTATGTGGATTGAAGCTTGCTGATTCGAAAATTGGTTCAAAAATTGGTTCAAAAATGGATTCGAAAATTGATTTGAAAATTAATTTAAGAATAGATTTTAAAACAGATTTTAATCCGTTCTCCATTCGCCATCCCTTTTCAATAATTAAAAATTAAACTCAAAAACAAAAGGAGGAAGTCAACAAAAAATCGACAATAAATCCATAAAATAACTCCAAAATTTGTCCAGAAATCAGTGTGAATCAGAACCGATTTTCCAAATACGGTTCTGACTTCACATCTCTCAAAATATCATATTAATCATATCGATTTCAATTCCGGGTCATCCGCAATGAACAAAATGTCCAACTTTTCATTGAATTTTTCCGCCGCCAACTTTTGAATCTTGTCCCCCAGTTCTTCCATCCCCGGATTTTCGGTTGCGTAGTGTCCGGCGTCAATTAAAGTCATATGGCCGCGTTCCCGAAGCACGTCGCTGTGCTTCAATTCGGATGAAATGAACGCGTCTACATTGTTTTGTTTAGCAATCTCCAAAGACGTTTTGTTAAAACAGCTGCCACCGCAAATGAGAACCTTTTTGATGACGTTGTCGCCGGCGTATACCAAATGCGTTTTCAGACAAGCGGCCACAAATTTTGAAAACTCGTCAGCGGATTGCGCCGGGACGTTTCCGATAATTCCCGCATCGCAACGCTCACAATTTTTCAAACCCAGACGGTTTGCTAAAACGGAATTGATGCCGCCGTCAGCATCATCGTAATTTGTATGCATCGCGTAGACGGAAATGTTGTTGTCAAAAATAATTTTTAATTTTTCCGCAAGCGACTGATTGATGATGTTGACCGCGTGAAAGATCGGCGTGTGATGGCAAATCAAAATGTCAGCTTTAAATTCCGCCGCTTTTTTAAGTACGTTTTTCGTGACGTCAAGCGCAACGGCCACACGGCGGATTTGCCGGTTCTTTTCATAAAGCAAGTCAATAACAAGGCCGATTCGCCCGGCATCAAAATCATGGGCCAATTCAGGTGGCGCAATGGTTTCTAAAATTTCCGTCAAATCTTTCTGATTCATAAGGAAGAAAATGTCTGCATCCTTTAAATAGAAGATGACAATATTCATGCACACATCAAATCCATTAAAAAGAATAATTTTTAATTTCAATATCATTCAACTCATTCATTTCAGGAATCTTTATGTCACCGCCGCCCGCTACCTCTCAAAAAGTCAAACACGACGTTAAGAAAAAAAAGAATCTGGCAAAAATGCGCGCCCGCGAGCAGCAAAAGTCGGTTCAAAAAATGGAGCAGAAAAACAATGCGGTTACCTTTGAAATCATTTTTGCCGGCCGTTCCAATGTCGGCAAATCCACGCTTCTCAATAAATTGACCGGTCAAAACGTGCGGACCGGAAAACGCCCGGGTGTAACATTAAAGCCGATTCATCTTTATTTTGATGATTTCCTCATTACCGATATGCCCGGATTCGGTTTTATGTCGGGCGTCACCAAAGAAAAAGCGGAAGACGTTAAAAATAATATTGTCCGTTACATCGAAGACCATGCCGGACGGATAAAAATGGCGGTTCAAGTCATCGACGGGCCGGCCTTTTTGGAAATTGTCGAACGATGGGACGCGCGCGACGAAATTCCGATTGATTTGGAACTTCATTCTTTCCTGTTGGAAATGAATATTTTGCCGGTGGTGGCCGTTAACAAAATGGACAAAGTCAAAGAAGAGGAAATCAATGACATGCTGGACCAAATCGCTCTCAAATTCGGCTATGCGGCGCCGTGGAAAGAAAGCGGTCTTTTGCTTGCGCCTGTCTCCGCCCGCGACGATCAAATCCGCCCGCTGACTTCGACTTTAAAAAATGAAATCCACAAAATGAGACGGGACGATTTATTCAAATATTTCAGATGACAGATATCAATTGGACAAAATAGGTAAGGGGAAATAGATGGCAGATATATTTGAAGTTTCTAAATTAATTTTAGCCGAAGGACCGGTATGCGACCACTGTTTGGGCCGGCAATTCGCGAAGTTGTCCACGGGGCTTTCCAATGACGAACGTGGAAAGGCAGTCAAATTGTTTTTCGCGATGGAAGGCGACCGCCTCTTTAAAGAAACCGCGGACCCCGCTCTTCTTGAAGAGTTGGCGCCCTCGAATGCAAATGCCAACAAGACGCTCTTTGCCGCCAAAGCGCGGACGGATCTGCCGGCGCAGGAGAAGTGTTGGGTTTGCGGCGATATCTTCAAGAATTTGGATTTTTGGGCGGATATGGCGGTCTCAAAACTGGACGGCATCGATTATTCGACGCTTTTGGTCGGCACCAAATTAAGCGGTCTTCTCAGCGAAAATGAGGAAATTTTATGGGAAGCATGCGGGACGGCTTACGCCGAACAGCTGAAGAGCGAGCTGAACCGTGAAATCGGAAAAATTATTTCCAAAAAAACCGGGAAGGATGTCGCCTTTTCCAATCCCGATATGATGATTACATTTGACATCGCCAAAAAAGAAGTGCAAATCGATGTGCGTTCCGTTTATATTTATGGACGCTACTTGAAATTGGTGCGCGGAATCCCGCAAACCAAATGGCCGTGCCGAAAGTGCGGCGGACGCGGTTGCGACAGCTGTGGCGGGACCGGCAAACAGTACCAAGAATCCGTCGGCGAGCTTGCAGGGCTCCCGCTCCTGAGTTCGAAATATGCAGAAGCGTATGATGTTGTTTTTCATGGCGCCGGACGGGAGGACATCGACGCGTTGATGCTTGGAACGGGGCGGCCGTTTGTCATGGAAGCCAAATCTCCCAAGCATCGACAATTCGATTTGGCGGCACTGGAAAAAGAAATCAATGATACAAACGCCGGAAAAATTGAAGTACACGGCCTTACCTTTTGCGGCAAAGATTTGGTGGAGAAGTTAAAAGGTGAAAAAGCAAAAAAGACGTACCGCCTTAAAATCCGATTCGAATCGCCGGTGACGGAAGATCATTTAAATCATGCGCTTTTGCAGCTTCACGAGACGGAAATCAATCAAGACACGCCCAACCGTGTGCTGCACCGCCGGGCGGATTTGTGCCGCAACCGGACCGTTCATACCGCTATTTTGGAACAGATGGGCGACAAAAAGAACAGAACCAACAATCCGAATCCGGCGGAAAACAGTGTGGTTGAAAGCTGCGTGGCTTATGTTCGAATTTTTTGCGACGGCGGACTTTATGTCAAAGAATTGACTTCCGGAGACGAAGGAAGGACAACGCCGAGCATCGCGGGACTTTTGGACGTCGGCGCCAAAGTGGAAGAATTGGATGTCATCGATGTTGATTTGGAGGCGGCGGATTAATTCCGGAAATGAATTTTTTTCCGGTCTTCTCAGCATCCGATTTTATCTTGTTTGGATTCTCTTGTTTATCGGATTTCACACAATTTAAAAATTTATATGCCTTTTAAAAACGGTATATTTATTAATGTTGGATGCTATTGTTCATTCCTTCCTGTCGATAAGCTTAATATATCAAAATATTTATTCATGGGTAAAGTTCCAATTTAAATGACGACTTAAAATGAATTAATTTGATGCGCAATTTAAATTTAATTTATTCAAAATCAATATTTACCGAACGATTATCGGACAAATAAACCGTTCTTAAAGTTATTTAATTTCACAATCACAAATTCAATTTACAATTACCAATTTTCGGAGGAAAATTAAATGTCATCAAAATCAAGCGGCGAAAGACGCTGCACAAGATACAAGTTAAAGAACTCGATTCGCGAGAGAGGAACTTCTGCGCCGAGCCGCGCCATTCAGGAATTTGAAGACGGTCAAATGGTTCACATCGATATTGACGCAAGCCTTCAAAAAGGCCACCCGAACCCGAAGTTTCAGGGTTCGACCGGAAAAGTCATCGGTCAGAGAGGCCGTGCCTATGTTTTAAGCGTCAGAGATGGAAATTCCATGAAACAAGTCATTTCCCTTCCTCAGCACTTAAAACCGCAGAAATATTAATGGCGAATATTAAAATTAATCAAAATTCCGGAGCGCTTAAATGATTGTCAAAGAAGTTCTGAATGAGGAGTTTTTAACCTTGGCGGAAGTCAAGGAAATGCTCACCCAAATTATGGAAGAACGGCGGGAAGAGAGTGACGAAGAACAAGTTTACGAGTTCAGAAAAGCACTGTCTCACGCTGAAATCTTTGCGAAATTGAGCGCCGATGACGCGAAAGAACTGGTTGGAAAACTTCTCGAATTTGAGAAAATGAAGCCGGTCATCGCTGTTCGAATCACGGACATTTTGCCGCAATCGCGCGACGAATTAAGATCAATTTACGCCAAAGAGAAATTCACGCTCAAAGAAGAAGAATTGGACGCCATTTTAGACGCCGTTCGGCAATATCTGTAAGCCCGCTCTTTTTCCTTTCTCTTTCTTTTCCCTTTTTTCTTTTTTGATCCGGTTCGTTTGTATTGTTTACATTTTTATGTTTTGTCCATTCTGTATTCCGTTTTTGAAAGAGGTTTATGCCCTTCTTTTGGGAACCATTATATCTGAGTAGTCTCTATTCATTTCATCTGAATGATTAAGGTGATTTTCCATGAAAAGTAACGATTGGCCGGAAGTCGGCGATTATGTGGTCTGTAACGTCATGAACGTGACAGATTTTGGCGCTTATGTCGAGCTTGAAGAATACAAAAACAAAGAAGGATTTATTCACATTTCCGAAATCAAAGCCGGTTGGGTGAAGTATGTCCGCGACTACATTCGCGAAGGGCAAAAGGTTGTTTGTAAGGTTTTAAACATTGACAAAAACCGCGGTCACATTGATTTGTCTTTAAAGGATGTCAACGAACATCAAAAACGGACAAAAATTCAGCTGTGGAAAAACGAACAAAAAGCGGAAAAATGGCTTCAAATCTCGGCGGAATCCGCCGGTTTTGGAAATGACAGCATCGAAGATCTTTACTATTTCTTTGTTTCCGAGTTCGGAAGTGCTTATTCAGCCTTTGAGGAAGCCGCTGTCAGCGGTGAATCTGTTTTTGACGGCATGGGCATTGATAAAAAGATGACGAAATCCATCGTTCATGTCGCTCGTGAAAATATTAAAGATGCGTTTGTCGAAATCGCCGGCTATGTGGATTTAACATCCATGGCTCCAAACGGCGTTGAAATCATTCGAGACGCTTTAAAAGCAGCGGCAGAACTCGATGAGCCGGATGCGACCATTGAGGTCACTTATGTCGGATCTCCGCGGTACAGAATCCGTGTTGTTGCGCCGGATTATAAAAAGGCGGAATCCGTTCTGAAAAAAGCGTCGACAAATTCTATTAAATACATGACGGAAAACGGCGGAAGCGGCATCTTTAACCGGCACATTGAATCGGTTAAATCCTAATCGGAATCGTTTTAATTTTTTGCGGCAGATATATTTAAATAAAATATAGTTATAAGAATGATTTAAGATTATATCTCTTATTTAATATTCCGAAGTTGGTGTATTTATATTGGGGTCTTATCATTTGAAATATAATTTTAAAACATCTGCAGCAATGCAAAAATATGGATTATAATCTGTTCCGAGCACTTCCAAGGTCGTGATCGTTTTGGGAAAAAAGATTCTGAAATGTTTCAATTGTGGACGATATACGCTTTTGACCGGTTGTCCGGATTGCGGATTTGTTTGCCAAAGTCCGAAACCCGCAACTTATTCTTCGAATGACCGCTATGGAAAATATCGCCGTCTTTATCGGGCGTATCAAAGAAACAGAAAAGAGGACGTCAATCGATAATTTCCGCCGTACAAGACACTTTAATATAAAAATATTTTAATATTATTTAGAATATTATATAATATAGTGTACGGACTGATGAATGATTTTATGCCGTGTATTTCGAAGTTGTGTCAGAGATTGAAATGCACATCAGATGCCACTTAATGCATCATTCGGAGGATTTTTTTATGAAGGAAAATATTGTTGTTTACCATTATGAGCAAGATGTTTTGAATTTAACAAATCCCGTCATGATTGTTGGGCTTCCCGGGGTTGGTCATGTCGGCAAGTTTGTGGCGGACCATTTGGTTGAAGTTTTGGAGTCTAAGAAAATCGTGGATATTTATTCGGCCCACTTTCCGCCTCAGGTCATGGTTGAAAAGGACAGTACCATCAAGTTGGTCGGCAATCAAATTTATGTTGCCCGCGCCGGTCATTTGGATCTTTTAATTTTGGTTGGCGACTCCCAAAGCTCGGACACGTCCGGCCACTACAATTTATGTGAACTTTACATCAACATTGCCGCTAAATTCGGTGTCCGGCGGATTTTCACATTGGGCGGATATCCGACCGGCATGGTAAATTCGGAAGATTATGTCATCGGCGCTGTCAATAATCCGCTGATGATTGACAATCTGTCTCAAAAAGGGATTGAGTTCAAACCCTCCGAGCCGCCGGGTGGAATTGTCGGAGCTTCCGGTTTAATTTTGGCTTTTTCTCAATTTTGCGGGATTGACGCCGCTTGTTTGATGGGAACAACTTCCGGATACATCGCCGACCCGAAAAGTTCCAAAATCCTTCTTGAGAAGTTGTCTAATATTCTTGAAATTGATGTTGACTCAACCGCTTTGGATGAAAAAATCCGTGAAATGGAGAAAATTGTCGAAAAGCTCAAAGACTCCGCCGTTGGCGAAGACGGGGATTATGATGAAGGCAGCGGTCCGTATGAACCGTCTGCAGACGATGATTTGGTTTACTTCGGCTAAACGCCGAAAACCATTCTTTCTCTTTCCTTTCGTCTTCTCTTCCTTTTTTCTCTTTTTAAAAGCGCTTTTCTTTGTCGGTTTGGAAAGGTGGTATTGACGCTTTTGGAAAGTTTTCCATAAACTCAAAACGAACACAATAAAATGAATTTATAAAACTGTATCTGAAAATCAATATGCCTCAGGACTCATAGGGTTCATCACCGATTCAGAAAAGCTTGTCATCATCGGCATTTGATTTTCAATTGATTAAACTTTTATTCAACAATGGCGCCGGTGTTCGCCGAACGTACCATTCTTTTATATTTTCTCAGGTAGCCCGTGGCCGGTTTTTCAACGATATCCGGCGTTTTTCGCCGTTCTGTCATTGTTTTTTCATCGACTTTCAAATTCAAAATCCGGTTTTTGATATCGATTTCAATAACATCGCCGTCTTTTACAAACGCGATCGGGCCGCCTTCCGAAGCCTCCGGAGAAACGTGGCCGATGCACGGGCCGCGGGTTCCGCCGGAAAAACGTCCGTCGGTGACAAGCGCGACTGATTCGATTAAACCAAGGCCGGCAATCGCGGCGGTCGGTGACAACATCTCGCGCATGCCGGGTCCGCCTTTGGGTCCTTCGTAACGGATGATGACCACATCGCCGTCCTTGATTTTTCCCGACATAATCGCCGTCATCGCTTCCTCTTCGCCGTCAAAGACACGCGCCGGACCGGTGTGCTTCATCATCTTTTCACTCACCGCCGCTTGTTTGACAACACATCCATCCGGCGCCAGCGTTCCTTTGAGAACAGCGATGCCGCCTTCAGCGTGAATCGGATGATCGACGGTTTGAATGATTTTTTTGTTCAGTTTCGGGTTCGCTAAAACCAGATTTTTAACGTTTTCACCGATTGTTTTTCCGGAGACGGTCATTTCATTTCCTTTGACGCGGTCGCCGAGGCGTTCGAAAATGGCGTAAATGCCGCCCGCCCGGTCAAAATCAACCATGAAATTCGGACCGGCCGGCCGCAAATAAATCAAATGCGGCGTGCTTTTGCTGAGGCGGTCGAAATCACCAAGACCTGAGTTAATGTCAAAAGCGTGTGCAATGGCCGGCAAATGAAGGGCTGTATTGGTACTGCCGCCAATGGCCATATCGACCATAATCGCGTTTTCAAAAGAATCCTTGGTGACAATTTTTCGCGGGGTGACACCGGCTTTTACCAGTTCGACAATCCGCTCTCCCGATTCTTTTGCAATCCGAATTTTTTTAGCGTCCACCGCCGGCGCCGTTGCGCATCCCGGAAGGGAAAGTCCCATCGCTTCAGCGATACACGCCATTGTGTTTGCGGTAAACATGCCGGCGCAGGAACCGCAACCGGGGCAGGCACAATCTTCGATGTTTTTAACTTGGGCTTCCGTGAATTGCCCGCTTTTTGCGGCGCCCACAAATTCAAATGTGGAAATTAAGTCTTTGGATTCGTCATCGGTAAATCCGGGCATCATCGGACCGCCGGTCACCACAATGGACGGAATATTCAAACTGCCGGCAGCCATCAAGTGCGCCGGAACAACTTTGTCGCAGGACGGAATTAACACCATCCCGTCAAATTGGTGCGCCTTGACCATCACTTCAATTGTGTCTTGAATCAGTTCCCGGCTCGGCAGCGAGTATTTCATACCGGTGTGCCCCATGGCAATCCCGTCGCAGACGCCGATCGTATGGAATTCAAACGGAACGCCGCCCGCATTTCGAATGCCGGCTTTGACGGCGTCGGCGATTTTGTCCAGATGAGCGTGTCCGGGAACGATGTCGTTTTTGGAATTTACCACCGCAATAAACGGGCGTCCCATTTCAGAATCCGTAATCCCGAGCGCTTTTAAAAGAGACCGGTTCGGAAGCCGCTGCGGTCCTTTTTTTATGTTGTCGCTGATCATTTTGTCCACCAAACATGATTTTTTGAAGAATTAAATTAAAATTAAAGGAAATTGAAGTTAAAATTTAGATTGAAATTTAGATTGAAATAATAAATGAAACTAAAACGGATGACAGAATGTCATTCATAAAAAATGTAAATATAAACCGTTCTATAAAAGCATTTAGAATATTTAGATTAAATATGAAATGTAGTGGTTATTAATTCTAATTTACTATATCGTAATATCGTATATTACGATATAGTATATCTGCAAATAATATTACAGCAATTGTGTTTGCCATAATAAGACGGCTGCAATGCTGTGACCATTTGCCGACTGGCGTGGAAAAATCCAAAAAAAGTATTTACCGGATTGCCGACAGTATGTTCCGGTTTTGGTACCGTTTTATTCCGTCCAATATGAATGCGGTTGCCGGCGGAAACGGAAATATCGTTTTTGAAAAAATAGTTGAGCCGAATTTGAATGATTATATGGGCGGCATTTTTGAGCGGATGTGTATCGAATATTTGAACCGAGCGAACGGGTCAGACCTTCTCCCATTTTCTTTCTTTGAAATCGGACGGTGGTGGGGAAGTGACCCGAAACGAAAGATGCCGATTGAAATTGATATCGTCGCATTTTTCCGGCCGGAGAATAAGGCGCTTTTTTGCGAATGTAAATTCAAAAATGAACCTGTAGACACAGATGTCTTGGAACGTCTTGTAGAAAACAGTTTGCTTCTTGATTATGAAAACAGATATTACTGTTTGTTTTCAAAATCTGGGTTTACAAATCGGCTGAAAAAAAACAGCTCGAAAGATACAATTTTAATTGATTTAAAAAAAATGTACGAGTGATCTGATATCAATATTGTCGGAGCCATGATTTGAACGCCAAATGCATCCGTTCTCATCATGGCACCGTTTGTTTGATTTCATTTCCAATTCGTCTTCAATTTTGATTCGTTTTCAATTTTGATTTGTTTTCAATTTTATTTCATTTCTTCAAAGTCTCCCGGTCTCCAGCTGCCGTCAAAAGCCGGTTGTTCCGGTCCGTAAATGCGGAAATAGGAGAACCAACCCTTTCCGGGAGTTGTTTTGATCCACTGTTTTTCTTTTCCGGCCGGCGCTTTCGGCCCGAAATACAAATCAACGGAAGTTCCCTTAAAGTCTTTTAGTTCAAACAAAGAGCGTAAAGCCGCTTTGTTTTGATCTGTTGCAATTTCACTGCGTGTGTCATTGTCATAAATCGTTACTGACCAAAACAATTTTTGAGGAACCGGTAACGGCACAGTCAATTTGTATGTTTTGCTGCCGTCCAAATAAGTTCCCTTTTTGTCTTTTGCGCCCAGCCAATACAAAGATCCCGCTCCGGGAGACCGGTTAAACATCGCCGGTGATTCAATTTGAGCTTGGTAAAACCACTTTTCCCGGGCATACAAGTCTTGATAGTTTTCCGTATCAAACGTGCCGTTTTTGTCTCTTAAAACAGCCCATTCCCACTGCCGGTCTTTCCAAACCACGCGTTCGGGGCGGCGGTCGGCGAATGACTGAACACGCATGATTGCGTTTCCGGTTTTTGCCGCCTTTTCAAGAATTGATTTCATACGCGCATCCGGCATGAATTTTTTTCCTTTTTCAATTCCCAGCTCCGCCAACTCTGCATACATTGTCCGGTAAAGGTCATAGGCCGGCTCGTCGTTGATAATTTCAGCCAGTTTTTCCCAGTATTTGATGTTGTTTTCCCACGGAACCAGTGTGAACTCGACACCCTTTTTGTTTAAACTCACCCATTTTGTTGCCGTTTGATCTGCCTGTTTATTTAACGGGTAAACTTTGATGGATTTCATCAATTCTCTGGCACCTTCCATATCGCCGTTTTGGGGTAAGGCTCTCACCAACACCAACACTCTGTTTGTGGTTGACTTGCCGGTGTAATATCCGGAAGGAACAGTTCCTTTATATCCGGGAGGCAGTATTACGTGTTTTCCGCCTTTGCCTTTGTCCGGTCCGGGCATTCCGATGTCCATGACATGCAATTGGTTCAAATCATTGGCCGCCGACATAATCGGTCCGGGAGGTAATTCCAAAACCATCGGGCCTTGGCTTAAATCCAAGCAAATTCCTGAATAAGGCGTGTCCGAATTCGCCGTCAAGACGAATTGTTCCGGTGTACCGTCGAGAAGCGCAAATATTTTGTTGGGGACAACGCCGTTATCCAAATTTCCTTTCCACACAGCGTAAATAGAAACTGTCGGATAAAAGAATCGGTAAGCCATAATTGCCCGATTGAGGTCGGCGTCATCATATGCTTTTTGAATGGTCTTTGCGGTCGGATACCCGTTCATAAATTCATAATCTTCCAGCTTTCCCGCAGATTCGGATTTTGATTGATTCGTATTCATGTGAATTCCTTTCATAGGTGTGTTTCATTATTTTTAAAAATGACCAACTCATCCGTAAAATATGAAATGACAAGTTGTTAAAAACAATATATATTAATTTATTATATATATCGTTTTTCATAATATTTAAAATATTAATTTTTAAAAATAATATTTAAAATATTAATTTTAAAAAATGACATTTGATAACTCCCCATAAGTTTTGAAAACGAGATCAACAGAATCAGTTCCGGAAAGTTATCCGAAAAATGTTAATTTAAAAACTTTGAAAAAATTCTAAATTCATTGAAAATTCTAAAATTCATTGGCTCGAAAATTTATTTTTTCATATCATCAATTTCTTCTTCTACTTTTTCCTTTATTTCTTCCGTTTTCTCTTCGTCGCGCATCTCTTCTTCGTTTTCCAGTTTGGCTTGCTCTTCCCCGACTCGTTGCACTTTCGTCAAAATACTCTTGTTGTAAGCGTTCATAACATCTTTTCGGGTGATGATGCCGACCATTTTCTTCGGGTTGGATTTCATGACAACCGGAAGACGCGCCACATCGTTGACGACGATTCTGTCCGAAATCACATCCAATGTCTCAAACGGGTAGGCGACAAGTACGTCTTTTGTCATAATGTCTTTGATAAATTGCTTACTTCCGGGGTTTCCGGGCTCGATTCTTTCCTGCATGTCTTTCACGGTCACAATTCCGGTGAGTTCGCCGTTTTTATTCACCACCGGAAATCCGGTATGTTTGCTGCTTTGGATCACGGCGTACAGTCCTTCGATTGTGTTGTCTTCGGAAACCGTCTGAACATGCGGGCGCATGGCGTCTTTGACCACGATGGATTCCATCACATCGACTTCACGGCCGCCGCGAATGGTATAACCTTTTCTTTTGAGCATTTCCGTAAAGATGGAATCCGGATTGGCAGCGCGGGCGATTGCGTTGCTGAGAACGCAGGCGAACATAAACGGTAGAATCATGCTGTAATCCTGCGTCATCTCAATCAGAAGAATGATGGCGGTAAACGTGGAATTGGATGTTCCGGCAAAGACAGCGCCCATGCCGGCGAGCGCGTACGCGCCCGGCTGAACGGTCAATCCCGGAATGAACAGTTCGCATACCATACCGAAAGCGGCGCCGAGCATCGCGCCGACAAACATGGACGGGACGATAGAACCGCCGGCACCGCGGGAACCGATCGTGAATGAAAAGGCCAAGGTTTTCAAAACAACAAGGGCCAAAAGAAGAGCGATGGAAAACGAAAACGGGTCATTCACAACTTCTAAAATCACGTTGTGGCCGAGACCGAAAACTTGCGGGTAAAAAAGACCGACAAGGCCGACCAAAAGGCCGCCAATGGCCGGTTTTAAATATCCCGGAACTTTCAGGTCGGTGAACCGCTCCCGGATAAAATAGAAACACTTGATGAAAAAAATAGACACAATTCCCGCAATAATACCGAGAATCGGAAACAGCCAGATTTCTTTAAACGGATTGAGAAGAGCGTAATTCGGAAAACTCATGGTGTCCGTTCCGAAAAAAACGTTAAAGACAAATGTTGAAAAAATGGATGAAATGACAATCGGGATAAATGTTTTGGCTTCGAGTTCTCCATATATGACTTCGACAACGAACACGATTCCCGCCAAAGGCGCGTTAAACGCAGCGGAAATTCCGGCGGCGGCACCGCAACCCAAGTAAGTCCGAAGGCTTTTGCCGCGCAGGTTAAACACTTTGGTGACGAACGATCCGACTCCGGCGCCCATTAAAACACCGGGCGCTTCTTTGCCGGCGGAACCGCCCGTTCCGATGGTGATCACGGACGCAAACGCTTCCACGATCGCATATCTCGCTTTGAGTTTTCCGCCATGAAGCGCCGCCGCTTCAATCACACTTTCGACACCGTATCTTGTTTTAAGGAAATATTTATTGAGAAGGCCGACAACAAGTCCGCCGAGCATCGGGATAAAAATAATGCACCAGCTTGGGATTCCGAAGATTTCAAAAACAGAATTTGTACCGAAAAACGTATTCGTCAGATCATGCAAAAGAAGAGAATAAATGCCGATGAGAACACCGGTTACGATTCCGATAACAATGGCGATGAGCGCGGTTTTGACGTTTGGCGTATAATATTTCGTGAAATATTTTTTAGAAGATTTCCGAAAGGCAATCATCCGGTCCGCCACAGATTTCTTTTTTTCATCAAACCCCGAACCGACATATTCCGACAAAAGAACCAACCAACATCTTTTTTGAATCAGGAAACTTCATTTTTATAAATTAAAACGAACTAAAAGAAGATAACGAATAATCAAATTTTGTTTATATTATATAAAAATAATCCTTTCAATGACTGAAAGTTTTCATAATTTTTCATATTTGAAAACGGATGACGAATGTGAAAAAATAAAAATAAATTCGATGAAATACTGAATTTGAAATGCTGAATATTAGCGACGGTCTAACAAGTCCTCCAAATCTTCTTCGGAAAGCCCGTCCGCATTTCCGGTTATTTCTAACTTTTCCGTTTCCGCTTTACTTTCATGCATTTTCATTTCTGTTTCCGGCTTTTCACCGGTGCTTTTTGATTCAACTTCCAGGTTGCTTTCAGCGTTTTTCATTTCCGCTTTTGTTTTGCCTTCAATGTTAACCATGTCGTTTTCTTTCAGATCGATATTTTGCGCGTCGCTTTCCGTCACATTAATTCGCTTCGGCTCGCGCTTGTCCAAAAGCGGGAATATTTCGGCTTTGGCGTATTCGACCGCTTTTTCCGTACTGTCAAACAGATAAACTTCTTTTTGACGAACATGTTTTTCAAAATTTTCATTTCGCATCAAGTTCTTTTTGACGACCGTTCGAAGACCGGTGATGAGCACATATCTTTTTTCACGGTGTCGGCTTTCAATGAAATCGTTGAGCCGGGTGATAGCGGTGGAGTCGACATAAGGGACAAAACGCATCCGGATGATGATCACATCTTTTTTCGTCGGCAAAATCGCGTTGACTTTGTGGTCAAAAACGTTCATAGCCCCAAAGAAAAATGGTCCGTTAATGGTGTAAATGGCCAGCTTGTCTTTGTATTGATCGTTCAGGCTCATGATTTCATGAATCCGGTCGTCGGAGTCGTGTTCTTCAACCGTTTCGATGCTGGTTGCTTTTGTCATGTCGTAGAGGAAATTCACCATGGTGAGCAATATTCCAACTTCCATGGCCAAAATCAAATCGGCAAACACGGTCAAAAACATCGTGATGAGGAAAATGGCCGCTTCAAACCGGTCATTTTTGTAAATCAGTTTTAATTCGTGGAGATTAACCATGCGGGCGCCGATGCAAATTAAAATCCCGGCGACAAACGCTTTTGGAATATAAAGGGCAAGCGACCCGAAAAAGATCATGAAAATTAAAATGAAAAAGGCGTGCATCATTCCGCTGGCTCTGGTTTTTGCGCCTTCGCGGATATTGACAACGCTTCTGGAAACAGCAGCTGTCGATGGCAATCCTCCGAAAAACGGCGTCACGATTTTGGCGATTCCCTGGGCCATCAGTTCGCGGTCGCTGTTGTGTTTGGTGGCGGTCATTGCGTCACAAACGACGGCGCACATCAGCGATTCAATCGTTCCTAAAAGGGCAAGTGTCACAGCATAGGGCAAGACGTCGCGGGCGAGTCCGAGCGTAATATTAAAAAACGAAAAGGTCGGCAGTTTGGTCGGGATAGCGCCGATTGTTGGGATATCCAGGCCGTAGAAATAAACCAAACAAAGAGAGATTACCAACGCCACAATCGTTGGCGGTATAGAGGACAGGTATTTCCGGTTTTTGGTGAACCGGGTCATATAAAGCATAATGATGGCGGTTCCGATGGTGATGAGTATCGCGATAATGCTGGCGTCGTCAAGGTGTTGCAAGACGTCAAACAAGGTTTGAAACGCGTATTCGTGAATCGGAAGGGATAGTCCAAGAGCGTTTGGTATTTGTCCGAAAACGATGAGAAGGCCAATGCCGCCGGTAAATCCGGCCATGATTGGCAGCGGCATAAATTTCGCAATTTTACCGACTTTGAAGATGCCGAGAAGAATTTGGATGACGCCGGCCAAAAGAGTGGCCAAAAAGAGTCCTTCCATTCCGTATTTCGTCATGGCGGCCAAAACAACGACACCCATCGCGCCGGTCGGTCCCGTGATTGAATATTGTGAGCCGCCGAGCAACGATCCCAAAAAACCGGCAACAATCGCCGTATAAACGCCCATGTACGGCTCAACACCGGACGCGATTGCAAAACCGATCGCAAGCGGTAAGGCCACAATCGCCGTAATAAAACCTGATTTCAAGTCGAAAACAAATGATTTTTTGACATAATTGGCGGCACGGCTCGGGAGGTTGTTGATATTGTTTTTCGATACGTTTTTTGTTTCGGGCATGACTTTCACGATTCGGAAAATAGATGGAAGATATCGAATTCGAATTTAAACAGAATGTATTCAAAGAGGTTTGATAATGTTTCTTAATTCAATATTAATTTATTGGTAGATATAAATATAGATTATTTTGTATAATACTCGTGAGTGAATTATTTTTCTTTTGGTGTTGTGCTTTTCAAAAAATTGATTGTGAATCTTCCATCACGCGTTAAACATATTTTTTTTCGTCTCCCGTCTATGTTTTCTTTTGTTACAAGTCCCCACGATTCTAAATTGTCAGTCCAATCAGTAATCATTTTTCTTGAGACATATCTTTTTGTTATGTCTCCTTTTTTAACCGGTTGATATTCCCCTTTCACAGTTTTATTTCCATGCTTGTATCCTATATATTCGAGGACCTTTTGCATTTCAGCTTCTTTTTTTTCCTGTTTATTTAGGAATGATAAAATTGTGGAATAATTTGGATTTCGCTCTATATCTTTTAAATGAATTTGAGGCCTTTCAAAGTTCAAAATTTCAGGGTCTTCTCTTTCTTTATTTTCACCAATATAATAACAATCTCCTTCTATCCAAATCGAAGCATAAAATAAACACAAAGCAAGTGGTTTTGGTCCGGGTGTTATGTTAAACATAAATTTATAGTCTTTATATTTTGAATATATTTTTAGAAATTCATCCATCACTTCATCGATTGTTATTTTTTTTAAATCTACTCTTTCTGCTTCTATTCTGTTTTCCTGACACATTTTTATTGTATTAACAATGGTATC
This sequence comes from Methanolapillus millepedarum, assembly GCF_032594115.1. NCBI lineage: Archaea > Methanobacteriati > Methanobacteriota > Methanomicrobia > Methanosarcinales > Methanosarcinaceae > Methanolapillus > Methanolapillus millepedarum. The sequence continues at coordinate 838,031 of NZ_CP131060.1, read as the reverse complement.
TTCAACACTTTTTTCTGTATTTTTGGACAAATCATTGAATATTACAACCCGATGAATTGGATATTCTTTTTGAGCTTCTTGATATGTCTTCAGTAATGCATTTCCTGCGCACATTATGTGAATATGCGGGCGTTTCTTTTCAGTCATGCCGTTTCCAATGTTGCCATTATATTTAATGATTTATTTTTTTATTATATTGTTTATTTATCTAATAAAATGTTAATTCTTTTTATAAATTGTTTATAAAAATTATAATATGTTTTCAAATCCTTTTACGGATCATGAACTCAAAAATACGTTCAGCGAATTGGCACATCACCTCAAGATGTAATTACAAGTGTCAATTTTGTTTTGCTAAAGAGGTGCGTACAGAACTTAGAGATGAAAAAAAGCAGGAGGAAATTATTCGAACGCTGAGAGATATTGGAATTGAAAAGCTCAATATTGTCGGCGGTGAACCGCAAATGCATCCGGATTTTGACCGAATTCTTCGTTTGTCTAAAGATTATGGGTTGACAACGACGCTTCAGACGAATGGTTCCTTTTTGACGCCGAAGAATGTGGATTACATGGCCAAATATCTGGATTGGATCGGTCTTTCTATTGATTCCGGAATTGAAATGACGGAGCTTCAACTTGGAAGAGGACCTGGAAATCATGTGAATCATATCAAAAAATGCTGTTCTTGGATTCACTCCACCGGAGTAAATTTGAAAATTAACAGTACGATCACATCCCTGAACTGGGATGAAGATTTGCATGACCTGATTAATGAGTTGTCCCCTCATAGATGGAAAGTTTTCAGAACCCTCATTTTAGAAAATGAAAACGCTCACGCAAAATATCTTTGTCCGACTGATGAAGAATTCCATACATTTGTGCAAAATCATTCAGATATTGTTCTCCGGAATGGTGACCGTCCGGTTTTTGAAGATAACGAAGACATGATTGGAAGTTACTTAATGATCAGTCCGGACGGGAAGCTCCAAACAAATATCAATGGGCGGCTGGAGTATTTTAATTTCGAAAATATAATAAAAATGAATAAATTAAATTTTATAGATATAAAAAAATATTTTAGGAGGGGTGCAATATATGAATGGCATGTGTAAACAATCTGCGAATATATCTAAAATCTATTTGTTGAATGTCGGAATTTCAAAAGAACATATTGAAAAGACAATTTTGTCTCTCAATATTGAAAATGTTATTCTTTTTTCTTCCGTTCAAATGAGAGACGATACGATTTCTTATGCCGGTCATTTAAAAGAAATCGGGTTGAATGTTTTGGATATGGTTTTTGTTGATCCGTTCACAGAGAAATCTGTGGATGAGATGATCCAGTCCATGCTGAGAATTGTTGATCAATATCCATCAGATGATATTGAGATTATCGCCGGCCTGACGGGAGGTACGAATTTGATGGCAATTTCCTTGGGAATTGTTGCTTTTATCAAAGGGCTGAGATGCAATTATGTTCTCAACAAGGATGCGGATTTCATTATTTCCATTAATACTTTTGAGAAATTGAGTCCGGAAATGACACTCATAGACGTTGAGTCTTATTTTAAAGGGGGATTTTGATGGTAGATGCCTTGTATTATGCCGGTTTCGGCGTGAGTGATCGTGAAGCTTCGAATATGAAAGATAGAGCTTATTTGACGTTGAAAGATCGGGAATGGTATTTGAAAAAAGCAATTGACAAAAGAACAGATGAACAATACAAATTTGTATATTCTGTTGAATCTGTGAAATTTGAAGTTGATATTGATGAATTCGAAAAAATTCCAATTCAGAAATTGAAAAGCGCAAATAAAGAATTAGATATTATAAATTATTATCCGGAGAAGGGTGTTATTCATGTTAAAGGACGTTTACCACTCGAATTGAAATATCCTGACAAAAACGGCAAAATTGTATCATACAAAATTTCTGATTCCGATGTTATTGAAACGACATTAATGGATATACAAGCTTATGTAGAATCGGAAGAAGAAAAAAAATCTTCCGATGAAGTGACTGAAAAGATATTAACTCTATTATATTCTGAATCCGGTTCTGTTAAAGATGGAAAAGACTCTCTTAAAGTCCGCTCAACAAACGAAAAAAAAGAGACGCTGACACTACAAGGATATCCAAAAAACTGGATTTTGGAAATTAAAGCTGATGTCTATCAACTTCTAAAACAAAAGGAATCCATTCAAAAATTGTTGGCGATGCCACATCCATACCATCGACCTCTCATTAATTTGCTTTTGAAAAGAGAACATGCTCTTTGGACGGACATGTCAAATAAGAAAGTGAAAAAGTGGAATTTTTTAAAGGATTACGACGGTTCTGACGAACAAAAAAGGTTTGTTGAAACAGCTTTGAACTCTCCGGATTTTTCGATATTAGTTGGACCTCCCGGCAGTGGAAAAACAGCAACTTTAATCGAATTAATCTCCCAATTGATTGCTGAAGGAAAACGCATTTTATTGGTTGCGTCGACTCATATCGCTGTTGATAACGTTTTGGAAAGAATCACTGAAAAGTCTTTAAATGAAAAATTGGGCATTATTCCGATCAGAATCGGAAGAGAGGAAGCAGTTTCAGAGAAAGCTTCTGAGTATCGTTTTGAATCTATTGTCCGCTCGGAAAAAAACAGATGGTTGAAAAAGCTGGAAACAATTTCATCCCAAGGAAAATTTGAACCATATGAGGAAGAATTGTATCAAAGTTTAAAGGGAAATGATGGTGATACGGTCATAAAAAATGTGATATTGGATACATCAAATCTTGTCTGTGGGACAACCTTTGGTATTTTACAAGCGCCAATGATCAAGAATAAGGACAGCCATTTGCCGCCATTTGATGTCATGATTTTAGACGAAGCATCAAAAACAACATTTCAGGAGTTTTTGATTCCGGCATTACATGCAAAGAAATGGGTCATTTCAGGAGATCCGAAGCAATTGGCACCCTACGTCAACAGCGACTTTTTGTCAAACAGTTTGAGATTCATTTGTGAAGAACTTAAATTTAATTCAGAATTAAAAAGCATTTGTTTAGATGTCTTTAATTCAAGAAGCCGATTTGGCGACGAATCCCCCAAATCACTTTCTTGTAAAGTTGTAGTATTGAATGAAGATTATCCTTATTTTGACCAAATTCGAAAGCAAATTCAGTATTTGGAAAAATTAAATGAGCTCCCGTTAATGGTTGTTATAGATGAACTTCCAATTCCTGAAAGTACTATTCAAAAAATTCTGGTTTCAAAGGTGGTTTTTGTCAAACAAAGTTTGTTTAATCAAATACAAAATTTTTTACCCCCTTTCTCGGAAATCACCGGCATTAAAGATATTTCCATTTCAAATTCCTGGTATTATCAACGATATTATTTTGAAAAAAATGGATGGAATATGTCGGATGGGTCAGATAAAGAATGGGAAGAAGAAATTGTTTGGAGACTTTCTCGAATGTATGAAATGAAAAGTTCAGAATATGAACAAAAATTCAATCAATTAAAGAATGATATCGAGTTGCTTCTCCCAGAGTTCAATATTGATGAAAATAATTGTAAAGGTAAACTCAATAAATCAATACTTGATATTCAAAAAATGGAAATCCCATCTATCATTGATTTGTTGATTCACGGATTTGGGAACAATGATGAAAAATCCAAAAATGTCATTCAGCATGCAGGATTGCCTGAGGATATTTTGGAAAATCGTCTTGTGGAGTTAAGTTACCAGCACAGAATGAATCCGGAAATATCCGCATTTCCACGAGAAAATATCTACGAAAAAAAAGCTCTCAATGACGGAACGGAAGTAAAAAAGAGAAAAATTTGCGAGATTGGAAATTATTCTTCCCATTCTTTTATTCGAGATTGTACTCGCAAAGAGAAAGATGGGAATGTCAATAAAAGTGAAGCAGAAGCAATTATGGGGGAGTTACAAACAATTAAAAAATGGGCAAAGGAACACCCAAAGAAAGATGGTAGCCCTTGGAGTGTTGCTATTTTGACATTTTACAGAAAACAAGAGATGCATTTAGTAAATTTGATGAGAGAAGAGTATAATGGAAGTAAAAATTTTTATTTGGTTGATTTCAACCTGGAAGTAACTGTTGCAAATGTTGATCGTTTCCAAGGAAATGAAGCAGATATTGTTTTGTTATCTTTTGTCCGGTCCGGTAAACGTGTTGGATTCTTAGATAACAGAAATAGGTTAAATGTTGCTATCACTCGCGCTCGGCATTATCTGATTGTTTTTGCAGATAAAAGCTCTTACACAAAACGTAAAGATATTTTAGGAAAATTTATACAATCTTTAAAGGAACCGATTCAATGGAGATAAAATCATGACTGAGTTAACACTTACCCACAAAATCGAATATAATCTTTATCGTGCAGAAATGGAAATTAACGAACCGGCAGAAGACCGGGAAAAGGATATCTTACCATTCTTAATGTTTGTTAACCATAGAAAACATGTTGATGAAGAAATTGTCAATTTGGAGTATTTTAAGATGGAAAAGCCTCAGCATCCTTACGGCAGAAGAATGTTAGCGATGATGGAGGAGGAGTACAAACTGATTGAAAGAGAGAGATCTATGTTTCGTTTGACTGGCTCTTCAGAGGAAATGGTAAAAACAGGAAAGGTAATGCTTCCACACAGGGGAATTTATGAAATCACCGTCTCAGATGATCGCATATTTAAGAATTCAGTTATCGGGTGCTTGCCTGACGAATTTAGCATCAAAAAGGATCTCCAAGAAATGAGGTCCAGAAAACCGTTTAAAGAACCAATGGATAAAATCGTTTCTATTCCAAATGTTAATCATTGGAAAAACACAAAAATTGTTCTCCCTCTTCAAGGAGAAAAAGTCATAGAGGTGATGAATGTTTTGGAAAACGGATGTGGGGGAAAAGTAGGTCAGCCAATCACCGTCAAAATTGTTGTTAACGAAACCGGATCCAAAGCAACCATCATTCAAGATAAGGATGGTGACAAAAAGGGTAACAAGAAGGAGGAATTTTTCCAAAGCAATTTTTCCATTGAATATAGTCAAGTTGTGGGCGCATTGGCAGAACTGAACGGGTTGAATCCTCCTAACGGTCAATTCATTTGCTTTACCGAAGCCCTCCTGGATCAGGTTTCCGGGTCGTTGACAATGAAATTGAAAGGCGGGGATTTTTCTTTTGGTGACTTTGGAACCTATCGCATTTCAGATGTTGATAAGATTCAAGTCGCTCCCTTAGATTATCGGGCAGCTGCTGCTTGGGTTGAAAGAGAGGTTCAAAATGAAATTAAAAAAGCATACGTGACCAAAGAATCGTTTAATAAAATTATTGAAGAAAAGATCAACAGTGTTTGTGCTTCTTCAAAAAAATTATCCAAAAAGAGTATTTTGAATCGCGTTTTGGATTATGAAAAATTTATAGAATTTCAAAAGACAAAAGAAATTTCCGAAAGGGACGATGTTTTTTGGCATACAGTTACGGTATCGGATTTGAGTATGGAATGAGGTGATTAAACATGGCTACAGAAATGAAATCTTTAGATACAGAAATAAAACCTTTAGAAATTGATGTGAAAAAAAATAATTCCGGTGAAAAAATCAATAATATTTGGATATCAACAAGTCAAAAAAATATGAATTTGTCATCTTTTAAACCCGTAGAATCAGAGACAAGGAAATTGTTTCTGACGTCACAAAAGAAAAACTTGGATCAGATTCTTGCGGCTTACGCAAAAGATGCAATGGATACTATTTGTGTTTCGTCTTATTTAATTGAAGACGGGCTGTTCATGGAAGCGCTCATTGACGCATCCCAAAGAGGTGTTCGAGTCTATTTGTTGACAGCTCGCGAAGAAGAATTAAAGGCTGAGAAATCTGAAGAATTTGACGGGACAAACAAAAAGGAAATTATCGAAGCTCATAAACGATTACTGGATAAATTAGCCGGAAAAGTGTTGGTTCGCACATCACCCCATTTCCATGCAAAATTTGCACTTTTTGATCCGAAAAGTTACAATCCAAAAGGTATACTTTCAACTTGCAATTTTACAAAAAGTGCCATGAGCGGAAGCAACATTGAATTGGCGTTAACTTTGAATGAAATTGAGGAAATTCCTTCCTTTTTTGTTCAATTTATAGAAGGATTTTGGAATGAAGCCGAACATGAAATGATTCGAGCTGATAAAACACTTCATCCTGTTTCGTTGTCTTCCCGTCAAAAGATCAATATTCAGGAAATAACACACCCATGTACGTGCAAAGAAATGAATACACTTCAAGAGACTCTTATTCGTCTGATTAATTTATCTGAAAACGAATTAATTCTGTCTTCATGGAGTTTTAGTAAAGATCACAAATGCATGACCGAAATAAAAAAGGCCATCAAAAGAGGCGTTCGTGTCAAAATTTTGTGTCGGGAAGATTCTCTTGAATCTTTAATGGAACTGTCGTCAATGGGTGCGGAGTTATATAATTTTTCGACAAGAGTACATTGCAAATTCATAATTTCAGACTCGAAAAAGTCTATGGTTATGACTTCAAATTATTCTAAATTAGGGTTAGATTCCGGATTTGAAGTCGGCATTTTATTAGATGAAAATGAAACAGACATGTTTAAAAATATGGTTGAAAAATTGATTTCCCAAAGAAAAAATGAGTTTAAATCAAGTATTGAACTTGAAAAAATCCCCTCCGGGGAACACACTTTAATTCAAGTCGATTCAAAAGGCGGACCTCAAAGACTCAAGGTTGAAGATAAAATCGTAATTTCCGATAAAATGGAGGTAAATCTTTCTGATCTTCGAAAAATCATGGATAATAAACAAAACCAAGAAGAATTCGTCAAGAAAAATCTCTCTATTCAAGAAGATACTAGATGTAAAAAAATGGAGGGGAAAATAACTCTTGTTCCACAAAAATTCTCTGAGGAGAATGTTCAATTTATTGAGAAAACGAACGGGGTCGTAAAAGTAAAGTCTAAAAGCGGATCTTCCTTTTTGGTTTCAAATTGGGAAGATTACGAGAAGGTCAGCAAACTTGGAACAAAAATCTCTTATGCAGATCAAAGTTTTATTGATTCAATCATTCGGAAACAAAAAGATGAAGAAGTAAAAAAAGAAAATGAACGAAATAAACAACAAAATAAGGTCAAGTAACAATTTTAATGAATATTCTGAATATCAATCAATCCTTTGAATTGGTTGATTATTCAACTTTAATTTTTTGAATTATTCTTATATACTATTACTTGAAGTAATAACCCATTATGCAGATTCCTACGCCGGAAGATTTGAAAAAGAAGCGGATTGAACTCGGTTTGACGCAAAGCGATTTGGCAAAGCGCGCCGGAGTCAGCCAGCCTTTGATTGCGCGCATCGAAATGAGCGATGTTGATCCCAGGCTTTCGACCGTCGCGAAAATATTGGCGGCTTTTGAAGAAGCCAAAAAGGAGCAGCAGATCGTCGCCAAGGATATTATCAGTTTTCCGGTGATTCAGGTGCGTCCCAACCAAGCTCTTGAAGAGGCGGTTATGATTATGAACGCGCACGGGATTTCTCAACTTCCGGTCATTGAGAACGGTGTTCCGGTCGGCAGTTTGTCGGAAGGCGCTGTCGTTCGGACGATCGCGATCAAAAAATCGCTTGCCGGAATGATTGTTTCGGATTTGATGGAAGAGTCGTTCCCGACGGTTCCGCAAACCGCTTCCGTTTTAACCGTTTCGCATATTTTGGAACGAAGCCCGGCGGTTTTGGTGATGGAAAAAGGTATTGTCACCGGCGTGATTACCAAAAGCGATATTATGAAAATTATCAACGGGTGACTCCGTTTTTAATCATTTTTTACCGCAAAAAATTTTTACCGACGAACAAAACACTTTTACAAAAAACGCTTTTGCAAAAAACATTTACAAAAACCAAATATTACAAAAAACATTTACAAAAAACAGTTTTTACAACAAAAAATAAATTCCAGTCGTTATCCCAGTATTTTCAAAAAATAAATCAGGTTGTTTTTATGAGTATCAGAACAGATGAAAAGCTTTTAATGATGCCCGGTCCGGTAACTGTTCCTTCCCGCGTCTTGCTTGCCATGGCAAAACCGATGATTAACCATCGCGGCAAAGAGTTTTCCGCGATGTACGGCGAAATTCAATCCGTTTCCGCCGAACTTTTCAACACCAAAGCGGACAACATTTCCGTCATCTCCGGTTCCGGAACCGCCGGCATGGAAGCCGCCATCGGTTCTTTAAACAACAAAACCGACAAAATTTTGGCGATCGACAACGGAAAATTCGGTCAACGCTTTAAGAAATTGGCCGGCAAATACGGAACCGTCGTTCCGCTCGAATTTGAGTGGGGACAATCGGTCGATTTGGGAAAAGTGGAAGAAAAATTAGAAGCCGGCGACATTAAATCCATCGCGATGATTCACAACGAGTCTTCCACAGCCATTCGAAACCCGGCGCCGGAAGTTGGCAAATTAGCCAAAAAATACGGCGCTTATTTCATTTTGGATGTTGTGTCCTCCCTTGGCGGCGATACGATTTTAATGGATGAATGGGGCGTTGACATTGCCGTCACCGGTTCTCAAAAGTGCTTGGCGGCGCCGCCGGGACTTTCTATTGCCGCCGTCAGTGAAAAAGCGGCCGAGGAAATGAAAAATATCACCACCCGTCCGTATTACCTGGACCTTTTGGCCTACAGAAACAGCGCCACCAAAGAACTCAAAGAAACACCGTATACTCCGGCCGTTTCCTTATTCTATGCGCTTCAAGAGGCGCTTCGTATGGTCAAAGAGGAAGGGATTCAAAACAGAATCAACCGCCACTATTTAATGACAAAAGCTGTTCGTGATTCTATGGCGGCAATCGGTATTGAAATGTTTCCGACGCTCAATCAGTATAGTGCCTATTCCAACACGGTTTCCGCCATGAAAGCGCCGGCCGGCGTTGACGGCGAAGAGATTAAAAAAGCGCTTGGGAAACGCGGTATTATCATCACCGGCGGTCAAGACCATCTGAAAGGCAAAATTTTCAGAGTCGGATCCATGGGGGCAACCACACCGCTGAATATCATGAACACAATGACGGAACTTGAATTTGTCTTGTTCACATTGGGCGTTATCGAATCCACCGGCGCTGTCGATGACTTTGCCTCGGAAGCGATGAAAGATTTGTATTAATACGTATTTAATATGTCATCCAATTAAAAATTTAAAATCGGTTTGAATGTTCTGTTTTTGAATATTCAAATCATTTCTTTTCCATTGACATTTTCTCTTTATTTTTTTCTTTTTTCTCTTTTTCTTTTTTCCGTTTCTTTTTTTCCGTTTTCTTTGTTTATCTGTTTCTTTGTTTATCTGTTTCTTTTTTTCTGTTTTTTTATTTTTCTGCCGTTTTATTTCATATTTTCTTTCTTGTCGGACGGTATCTCGATTGTATAATAAATATTCCAAAATCGAACAAATTCTCTTCTTTTTAAATATTTTATAAATCTATATATTTGAAAGAAATATAAAAAGTTATTTATTTTGGAAGTCCGTTTCATGAATTAAGATAAATTCGGAGGCAGACGATGGATGAAAATTACTATTTGAGATTTCCTTCAATTTTAAAGGGCGCGCTTATTGAACGGACCGTCACATTCGGGGATGATGTTCAATTTAGATATGAGCCGATTTTAGCGTACCGTGTTATTAAGAGAGAGCATGGAAATGAAATGTCGGTTCACCGCAGCGATTTTAAATCAAAAGTTGAAATTTTAAAAGAAGAAAGGCGCGGGGGAAACGTGGATGAGAACAATATTTCCCATTACAGTTGTTCTCTCTTTCAGGACTTGGAAATATTAAAGACAGTTATGCGGTTGCCCGGGCCGTCGCGAAAAATAATCCAAGGATTTGTCACCGACTCTTACGGCCCATGTTTGATGTCCGACAGTCATGTTGATTGGTGGTTATTTGAACAAGCCGATCCGTCTTTTGAATTCGAGGTGTTCACATGAAAAATATTTACTTCTCTCTTCCAAAAATCGGATATTTATATTTGGAAAAAGTTTTGGTTGAAATTGATGTCCCGCCTTTGCTGTTTGTCTGTAAAGGAGAACAGAATGGTTTGTATTTGTGTGTTTGTACGGATTCCTATAAGCCGCCCTATGAATATTTGGCGGTTGAAACAACAGAAGAGCTTCTTCTTCAAATGCTCTGTAACAAAATCACCATGTATGACGCTTTCAAACAGTCGCCGAAATCCGTGGCTTTTAAAATTAAGGAGGGCGAAGATTTCCGAAATGATATCATCAATTTGGTTCAAATCCATGAAATTTCGGACGAAGATTTACCGCAGAAAGGCGCTTTCTTTGAAATAAAGACGGAATACATTAAAGAGTATATTTCCGAATTGCAAAGATGCAAAGGAAAACATAATGTTTATCCATCTCCTGATGGAAAAGAAACTCCGGCGATTGTTGCTGAGAATCCGGTTGCGTATCGAAAGTCAAAAAATGAGAAAAAACAAAAGTCAAATCGGAGATAATTGTGATTTTCCGGGTTAATAATAATAAGATGAAATATGAGAAAATGGTGAGAAAAATAAAACTAAATTGAAAAAATAAAAATAATAAATTGAATAAAATAAGGAAAATAAACAAAAATGAGAAAAAGAGAAAATAAATGAGGAAACTTATTCATCTCTCTTTTATTTTATTTTTTCAAAATTTCAATGCTTCCGTCACTTTTTCCGATAACGACTTCATCGACATTCATGAAAAGGCCGTGTTCGACGACGCCCGGGATTTGTGAAATTCGGGCAGCCAATTCTTTCGGATTTTGGATTTCTCCAAAATCGCAATCGATCACAAAGTTGCCGTTGTCAGTAATAACCGGACCGTCTTTTTTGGCGGCGGCGCGTAAAACCAGTTTTCCGCCGAGTTCTTTTAATTGCCGGACAGCCAGTTCTTTTCCAAACGGCATCACTTCAACCGGCACCGGGACGGATAAAACGTCGGCTTTCTTTTTCGGGTCGGATACCACCACAAAACGTTTGGCGGACATCGACACTATTTTCTCGCGCGTATGCGCGGCGCCGCCGCCTTTGATGGCCATCAAGTTTTTGTCAAACTGGTCTGCGCCGTCAATGGCAATCGTCAGCTCAGGCATTTGCGCGAGCGTTGTCAGCGGCACGCCGGCTTCAATGGCGATGGCTTCCGATTGATATGATGTCACGACGCCGACAACATTGAGTTTTTCTTCCCGAATACGGCGGCCGAGTTCTTTAATTGTATAAGCGACGGTGGACCCGGTCCCCAGACCGACTTTGTCTCCGCTTTTGACAAGAGACGCGGCATAAATGCCGGCGGCTTTTTTTTCCGGTGATTCTTGAGTTTGATTTCTGTCCGACATAAAAAACACCTGTCTGCATTATGGGGAAAGTCTTTTTCTGTCCCGCGGGAACAAAACTGCTTCACGAACGTTGTCAAGTTCAAGCATGGTCATGACCAATCGTTCGCAGCCGACACCAAATCCGCCATGTGGCGGCATACCGAACTGGAACGGTTTGAGATAGAATTCAAAGCTGTCGACATTGAGTCCTTTGGAACGGATTTGGTTGCACAGCACATCGTAAAGGTGCGCGCGCTGAGCGCCGGAAGAAAGTTCCATGGTGCGGTGCATCATGTCAAAACTGTTGGAAATTTCAGGGCGGTCTGCGTTCGGCATCGCGTAAAACGGCTTGGTTTTGGTCGGCCAAGCGGTAATGAAATAATGAGATTCGCCGGTTTTGTTGAACACATATTCCCCGAAGAGGTGCTCGGCTTGTGTTCCGATATCGTCTCCAAATTGCATTTTTGTTTCAATTTCCGGAATTTCGTTGTTGATGATGTCCAAAACGTTCTCATACGTATATTTTTTAAACGGCAGTTTGGGGATTTTGAGGGTCACGCCCAAAATTTCAAGGCTTTTTGAACATTTTTCGGAAACATCTTCATAAACGCGAACAATCATTTTTTCCAAAATTTCCATGACATCTTCATGGTCGGCAAAACTCATTTCAATGTCAATAGATGTGGCTTCGTTGAGGTGTTTGCGGGTGTCGTGCTCTTCCGCTCTGAAAATCGGTCCGATTTCAAAAACACGGTCGAATCCGGACGCCATCAGCATTTGTTTAAAAAGTTGCGGGCTTTGGTTGAGGAATGCTTCCCGGTCAAAATAGCTGATCGGGAACAGGTCTGTTCCACCTTCCGTTGCGGCCGCCACGATTTTTGGAGTTGACGTTTCCATAAACTTGTTTTCATACAAAAATTCACGGATGGATTTCTGCACTTGGTTGCGGATTAAAAAGATAGCGGTTGATTCTTCACGCCGAAGATCGATAAAGCGATTGTCCAGGCGCGTGTCCAGCTCGGCGTCCACTTTTCCGGTGGTGTCCATTGGGAGCGGGGATGCCGATTCGTTGATTAAGGTAATCGTGGACGGAATAATCTCATAACCGTTCGGCGCTTTCGGCTCAGCCTTGACAATACCGGTTACGGAAATGACCGATTCGCGGGATTGGCGCTTGGCGGTATCCAAGAGCTCAGCGTCTGTTTTTTTCTTGACCATTGTGATTTGAGCGCGGCCGGAGCGGTCACGTAAAACGACGAAACAAATACCGCCAAGGTCGCGGATTTCGTGAACCCAGCCGGAGAGAACAACGGCTTTTCCGTCATCGGTTGCCGGGTTAATTTCTGAAACAAAATGTGTTCTGAGATTTTGTAAAGACATAATGCCACCTGAATAAAAGAAATCATTCATGAATCAAAATTCTGTCAAACCAAGTCTAAAATTAACTTTTAAATTGATTTTAAATGAATGGATACAAGTGAATTCAATTAATTAAATGTAATGATTCGGTAAATTAATGATTCGATAAATGTCATGATTCAGTTGTTTGGAAATTCAGAAATATGGTAAATATAAATAAAATGAATGCTTTCCATTCAAAAATAAAATGAGATGAATAAAAAATGGAAATGGAGCAATATTACAGCCTGATTAACTTTGTGAAATTTCAGCATATTCTGCTGTTGTTTATTCTATTGGCGCTGGCTTACCTTTACATTTTTGCGATTTAAAAATACTTTTTTGCAGAATTAAATACTTTTTTCAAGCATTTTGCAGGCCTGGCAAATTGAATCGTTGCACGGCTCTCCGCAAATTTCACAGTTGCGGATATCTGACACTTCAAGCCCGGCAGCCAGCAGCGGCACCATATTATCAAAACCGCGGACCAGGGAGTATTTCGTTCCCGGATGGTTGACTTCAAAACCGTTGAGCATGCGGCGGACTTCTTTTCGAAGGGCGCCAAATGAGTGCGGGCAGGATGTCAGTTCCATCGGCAAGTCGTGAAGGTAAGCATAAAGCGCGATTTCTTTTTCGGGGATTTTCCGAAGCGGTTTTACCCGTACGATAAATCCGTCGAGTTCGTTTGCCGCTGAAAAACGGACCATTCGTTCGACATCGCCCCGGAAATGATTCAGCATCACGGTTTGCGCTTCGTCGTCCAAATTGTGACCGATGACTAATTTTGTTGCGCCGATGTCGCGGGCAACGACATTTAAGATCTTTTTACGAAGGACGCCGCAATAACTGCAGGCGCCAAGTTCTTTTTTCTCGTCCCCGAAATGGTTTTCCATCAGCTTTTTTTCCGATGTGATGTCGTCCATTGTTTTTCCGTATTCTTCCCGGAATGATTTGACGATATGTTCGATGCCGAGACGGGCGGTGAGTTCTTTGGCGCGCGCGATGGATTCATTCCGGTAGCCGGCAATGCCTTCATCAATCGTAATCGCGACAATCCGAATGTCCGGACGGTTTCCGAATATTTTGTGCATCAAAAGAAGAGCGACCGAGCTGTCTTTTCCGCCGCTGAGCGCGACGGCAATCACATCATTTTTCTTAATCGGATAGCGCTGGCGAAGCGTCAGTTTGGCTTTGCGTTCCAAATCCTCATAGAAATGTTTTTCACAAAGGTGAAGGCCGGAATACGGCTGATAAATGATAGACGGCGTACTGCATTTTTTGCATTTGATGGTCATGGTTAATCTTTGTTCTTTTTTTGAGTTTTTGAACGGGCAGCCGGTTGGTTGGCAGATTCGGATTTTAAAATTTACCGCCGTTTTCACATTTAAACTTTATGATTTTGAAAATTTCAAATAATTTATATCTAAACTTAATATTTTCGGATTTATGATTCCCGGTGTTTTTTCTGATTTGTTTTCCATCTTTTTCCCGATATTCTGCTTGCTGTTGTGTGTGATTTTCGGCTGGGTTTTCGGTTTTTTTTCGGGAATGGTTCCCGGAATTCATGTCAACAATTTTGCCGTTCTTTTGGCAAGCGCGGCCCCGGTTCTTTATGTGTTCGGGCTTTCGCCGGTCACGGTTTCTATCATCATTTTGTCGTGCGCCGTTTCTCATACGTTTCACAACATTATCCCGGCAATCTTTTTAGGAGCTCCGGGAGAAGATACGGCGCTTTTGGTTTTGCCCGGCCACCGTCTTTTGCTGGATGGAAAAGGACCGGCCGCCGTTCGTTTATCGGCGATGGGAAGCGCCGGCGCCGTTTTAGCGTCTCTTGTCATCATGATTCCGACGGCGGCCTTTTTTTATGCCGCGTACCCGTACTTGCAGCCGTACATGGGGTTTGTTCTGTTTTTTGTGATAATTCTGATGGTTGCGACCGAATATTCCTTTCAAAAAAAAGTTGCGGCTCTCTTTGTTTTTTTGGCGGCCGGATTTCTCGGAGTCATCGCATTTCGTTTTGAAGATACGGGTATTCTTTTATCTCCTGTATCGTTTCTTTCAAATTCGGGCGCCTCTGTTTTAATGCCGCTTTTGTCCGGACTTTTCGGAGCTTCGCAAATGATTGTCAGTTTTTTGACAGAATCCGTGATTCCCGATTCGAAAAATTCAGTGGAGACATTTCCGCAAAACAAGTTTATCAAAGGTGTTTTTAACGGGACGGTCACCGGGGCGCTGGTGGCTTGGATTCCCGGTGTTTCGTCGTCTGTTGCGGCGATTATTTCCGGATTTTTCATCGGCAAAAAGAGTCGGAATACCGGAAAAAATGAATTGGTCGATATAAAATCAGGTGGCAATGAATCTGATGGTAATGAATCTGATGGCAATGAATCCGATGGCAATGAATCCGATGACAATGAATCCGATAGCAATCGGTCGGATGACGGCGGACCGGAGGCTCTTGACTCTTTTGAAAGAAACGCGTACATTGATTCCAAAAATGAAGAAGAAAACGACGCGAAAGAATTTATTGTGACGGTTTCCGCGATCAGTACAGCCAACGCCATTTTCGGTCTTTTGGCGTTGTTCATTATCGGAAAGACCCGAAGCGGCGCCGTTGTTTCCATGAATCAAATTTTAAACGCCGCGGGGATTTCGATTGACAGCAATGTGTTTGCGGCCGGCAATTTAGAACTTTTCTTTTTGTTTTACATCACCATTCTCCTCACCGGTTTTTTGTCTTACTTCTCCACGATTCGCGCCGGAAATGTTGCGACCGGGTTTTTGAAAAAAATCAATTATCGAAAAATTTCTTTGACGGTGATGGTCTTTCTTTTTGTTTTGGTGTTTTTATTCACCGGATTTTACGGCGTGATTGTTTTTGTTGCGGCAACATTCATCGGGTTTTTACCGATTGTTTTGAAAGTGAAAAAATCAAATTTAATGGGCGTTATTTTGTTTCCGGTCATGCTTTATTTTTTCGGATTCCGGTAAGTAAATCGGGGGAAAGAAACACCATTAAACTTTAATATCAAGTTGGCTAATGATTCTATCGGAATTATTGATATCATTCCAATGTAACGCTTAAAAATAAAACCAGAAAAATATTAAATTAATCGACAAAAGTCATCATTAGAAAATACCCGAAAGAGGGAGGATTTACTGAAAAATGAGTGCAGGAATGTGTCCGGTTTGCGGTTTGCCTGAAGAATTGTGTATTTGCGAGGAAGTTGCAAAAGAGCAGCAACGCATTACCGTTAAGGTGAACCGGCGAAGATATGGTAAAGAAGTCACCATTGTAGAAGGCCTTGACCCCAGTGAAATTGACATTCATGATCTTGCAACATATTTAAAGTCGAAATTCGCGTGCGGCGGAACAATCCGTGACAGTACGATTGAACTTCAAGGAAACCATATCGGGCGCATGAAAGACGTGCTGATGCAACGCGGTTTCAGCGCGGACCAAATCAAAGATTAATTTTCAATTAATCTTTCATTTCATTCTTTTTCTTTTAATTGTTCTTCCGTTATTTATTTTCCGCTTGCATCTTCTGTTTTCTATTTTCCGTTTGCATCTTCCGTTTTCTATTTTCCGTTTGCATCTTCCGTTTTCTATTTTCCGTTTGCATCTTCCGTTTTCTATTTTCCATTTGCATCTTCCGTTTTCTATTTTCCGTTTGCATCTTCCGTTTTCTATTTTCCGTTTGCATCTTCCGTTTTCTATTTTCCGTTTGCATCTTCCGTTTTCTATTTTCCGTTTGCATCTTCCGTTTTCTATTTTCCATTTGCATCTGCTGCTTCCAATTCTGCTATCTTTCATCGAAATCCGAGAAAATCAAACGCAAAGCGTTTGATTTTTCGGGGTGGTTTGCTTGATTTTCTCAAAAAGCGGTCATTTGGTTTGCTTGATTTCTTCAAAAAGCAGTCCCTTGCTTTGTCCGATTTTTCAAAAAATCACCCCATGTTTTTGAAATCCAAAAGAAAATGTGTCGCCGTAACGCGCGCGCAGGCCGCCCTCTAACAGAAAAACAGAAAACAAAAATCAGAACGAATCCAACCGCATCTGAACCGCTCGGTTGTGAAGCAATTTTGTTGCCGCTTCCCATTGCGTTCTTGGCGTGATAATCCGTTTTTCCATATCCGCCAGCGCTTCTTCTTTTGTTTCAAAAACAACTTTGTTCTGAACAGCAGCTCTGGCAGCTTCCCGGACGACCCAAACGCCAAGCGGCGCCCAATAGTTTTGATTGATTTCACGGACGGCGAAAATGAACGCTTGGCGCTTGATGGATTCCAAATATTCCAGAATGGACAGCCGTGCCGCGTAATAACCGCCGGTCAGGTTCGAATATTCTTTTTTGCCGTAAAAGTCCTCGTGGTCCTGCGCAATGTATGTGCCGCCGCCGTTCCAAACCGACTGTGACATCCAAATTTCCAGGATTTCAAACGAAAAACTGCCGGGAAGAAGCATAATCTCAAAACGGTTGCCGAAAATTTCGCCGGACAAAAGCGTGATTTCCCGAACGTGCGGATAATCCTTAATGCGCCGGATGAGTTCTTTTCCGGAGGTGTCGTCAACAGCCGTAATCGACCAGCGCGTCGGAACCAGCCGCCGGTCGCGGCCGAGAAGGCCGATGGACATCAATCTTGTAATTTGTTCACTGGAAATGTTTCCGGAGTAAAGCTCAAGAATCGCGTCCTTTGAAAGCGCGTCCGTATCATAAACAATCCGGTCAACGGCATTTGGAACTTTCGGGTTTTCCGTGATTTGAAAATCTTTGACTTGACCCGACGGTCCCATCGGCATCATCATGCTGTCAAACTTCAAATCGGCGACAACCGGCTTTTTAAACCACGCTTCCGTATCTACCGGACGCGCCGACAGCGCCAACTCCTGCGCTTTCATCAAAAGCGGGTTGTCGGTTTTGGCGTCGGCCGGCTTAAATGTCGTGTTGGCGCGAACAAGCGCGGTCCGCATGGCAATCACGTCCTGCATCCGAAGATCATGCCACTGCCGCGAATCTTCCAAAAAACCGGGATTTTTATTGATTTTTTCCCGAAGGACGGCGGACGCCTCGCTGATTTCCAGTTCCGGCAAATCCAAAGACGGCGGAATTAAAGGACCGGTCGATAAACTCGGGTAGTTGTAACTGCCGACAAAAACGGATGGCGGCGACGGACCAAAAACACTGGTCGTGTTCCCGATGGATTTGGCCACTTTCGCGTTGCTTTTAAAACGCTCCAAAATCGGACAAAAGGGTCGCCCGCAAAGACCTTTTCCTTTACATTGAACACATGTTCCTTCAGCCATCATAAAACCCGAAATGAAATCGTCAACGGTGTGAAATCAAAACGAAATGCGTATCAAATCATAAAACTCAAAAGAAAGCCGGGTGAAAGTAATGCGGCACAAGTCCGTCAAAATAAAAAATGAACGATGACTTTTTATTCATCGTCATCTTCGTTTTCCAAGCCCATCGCTGTCAAAAACCGCTTGACGACGGACTCTTCTACCAATTTTTGAAGCGTATGCTTGTCTTTGGCGGAACTGAAAACACCAAGCGGGATTTTCGCGCCGGCCGCTGTTGGATGTCCGCCCGCGTTTTCACCAAACGCTTGGCGCATGACGTCGCCCAAATGGACGCGGATGTCGTCGTTTCGAGCTGATACGTAAATGCTGTCCTCCATAATTCCGAAAATAACCGTCGTCGAAATGCCTTCCATCGTCAGCAAGTAATCCGCAGCTTGCGGAAGTGCGTCACGGTTGCGAATCGTTCCGACATTGGACAAAAGGCAGGTGCTGACCACTTCACGGTTGCGGATGGCTTCTCCCAAAACATCCAGCGTTTCCACGGACATGGACGGCGTTTCCACCTGCGTCAAAAGGTCGTGGTCCGAAAGCGGGTGGAGGAACGAGGCGGCGGCAAAGTCGGCCGATGTTGTGTTGCGGCGGAAATCGTTGGTATCGGTACGAATACCGTAGAGAAGGGCGGCAGCGAGCTCTTTAGAAACGGTAATGTCCATCTGCTGGAGATATTTTGTCAAAATCGTTGCGGAAGACCCGACATTTGTCCGGATATCCGAAAATTCAGCATTCGGTTCCGTTTCACCGTGGGGGTGGTGATCAATGATGATTCCGATATTCTTTCCGGCCGGAACGGAATTGTTGACGCCCGGGACCGAACAGTCGATCATAGCTAATTTGTCGTATTTGTCAAAGCTTTCCGGACCTGTAATTTTAACCATTTGAATGTCGAGAAGATTGATAAACGCTTTATTTTCATGGTGGCCGATTTTTCCGTCATACAAAATTTCGGCGTTGATGTCGTATTTTTTGGTAATTTCCATGAGCGCAAAACCGCTGGAAATCGCGTCCGGGTCGGGATTGTCGTGAAGAACAATGCCGAGTTTCATGCCGCGGTGGTCGTCAAGCCAAGATGCCAAACGGTTTCCGGTGTGTTTCGTTTCCATCATGTCCAAATATTCGGTAATGGTTCCCGAGACGATTTTGGGCGGGATAAACACATAGTTCGCGCCGGCCGCAATCATTTCTTCTCTTTTAAGACCGTCGGACGCGCGCGCGACAACCCGCACGTTTTCGGGAATCAGCGGCTTGAAATTGGAAATCGCCTTGGTGTTGGCATTATCGTTTGAGCTGAGCGCCGCAATACAAATCAAATTTTTAAAATCAATCACATTGACGAGTTCGGGGTCGGAAATGTCGTACAAAAGCGCGTTAAATCCTTCTTGACGAAGCGTTTCAACGCGGGTTTTATCTAAATCAATAATGGTAATCTCTTTATCATTTTTCCGCAGATCTTTCGCGACCGCAAAACCAATAATGCCGCCGCCCAAAATTAAATAGTTCGGCTTTGGTTTTTTAACACTTTCAACGTTTTTCGGAGCTTGAGCCATCGTAACTCACCTTTCCTGTAAATTTTGAATAGAATATCAGACTCACTTTATATAAATCAAAATCAATAAATGTGATACCTAAATTTTGCCGTCTTCTATTTAAATCCATTTATTCAATTATTCTTTTTTTGTTGAAAACGGATTTTTTTTGAGACTTTTTCGGAATCATTGTCATTTTTGTCCTAAAATTTATTATTTTAAAAAGAGAATTCAAATATATCTTCGGTCAAGTAATGAATATTTTACGATTCAATATTCTTTTGATTTGATTTCAGACAGGGGCGAAAGTAAATGTTACGAGAAGCGATCACCGCATCCGAAATGAAAGCCATTGATCAAAACGCCGCATTTTGGGGAATGAATCCGTCGCAATTGATGGAAAACGCGGGCGCGGGCGTTTCGGAAGTCATTTTTGCCGGTTTGGCTCAAAAATCAAAATTAAATTCGAAAAAATCAAAATTATCAAATGCCACGCCGGTCGATTCAAATTTTGTCTCTGATTCCGGTTTTAATTTCGTTTCCGATCCGGCCTCTCAAGTTCCGGTCTTGTTTTTCGCGGGTCTTGGAAATAATGGCGGAGACACTTTTGTCGCCGCTCGTCATTTGGCCGGAAGAAGTATTTCGTCGGCTGTTGTTTTACTGGGCGACGAATCTCAAATCAAAACCAAGGAATCCGCTCAAAATTACGCGCTTCTTAAAAAAGAGAAACAGGTTCGGCTTTTTGAAATAAAATCCGAATCCGAGTTGGAAGATTTCTATGAGACTTTTGTCAAGAAAAACGATGCGTTAAGAGTTATTGTCGACGGCATTTTCGGAACCGGATTTTCGGGAACGGTTCACGGACTTGAAAAGAAGGCGATTGAAATAATCAATCTGCAAAAAGCTGAAACCCCGAATATTTTTGTGCTTTCGGTGGACATTCCGTCCGGAATGGACTCCCTCGCCGGGTTGGGTATTTCCGATGAAAAAACAATCGTTATCGCCGATGCAACAGTGACTTTTCATAAAATGAAAACTTATTTGGAAACAGCGGACGCCGTTTTGTTTTCCGGCAATGTCATCGTCCAGCCGATCGGTATTCCGTCGCCGGCTGAAGATTATTTCGGGCCGGGCGATTTGGGAAATTTGTATGTCCGGAATGCAAAAAGCCACAAAGGCGACAGTGGAAAAGTATTGGTTATCGGTGGCGGACCCTACACAGGCGCTCCGGCGCTTTCGGGAATGGCGGCATTGAGAACCGGGGCGGATATTGTGACCGTTGCCGTGCCGGCCGGTGCTTATGAAGCGGTTGCTTCTTATTCTCCCAATTTGATTGTCAAAAAATTATCCGGAAATGCGGTATGCGACGCTGACATTCCGTTTTTGTCGGAATTGATTGCGGCGCATGACTCCGTCATCATGGGTCCCGGAATCGGTACCGACCCTCAAACGGTTGCCGCTGTTTTGAAGTTGTTGCCGCTTTGCCGAAAGGTCGTTTTGGACGCGGACGCGCTGCAACCGGAAATCATGGACGCGGTTCAAACGTTGAATCGTCAGAAAGAACGGGAATATGATCTCATTTTGACGCCTCACCGCGGCGAATTCATAAGGATTTTTTCGTTTTTGAAAATCGATCCCGAAAAGGCCGAATCCGATTTGGAGAATACGGCGATTGATGTTTGTTCGGAACTTGGCGTGACGCTCCTTTTAAAAGGACCTGAGGATCTGATTGCGAACGGGCACCATCTTCGGAGAAATGTCACCGGAAACCCGGCCATGTCGGTCGGCGGAACCGGGGACGTTTTGTCGGGAATCGTCGGCGGACTGTTTTCAAAGAATAATGCGTTTGAGTCGGCCGGATGCGGCGCATTTATTTGCGGGTGCGCCGGAGATTCGGCTTTTTCCGAATTTGGAAATTCGTTGCTTGCGACCGACGTCATTGATGAAATTGCCGATGTTTTTTGTTTCTACGACGCCAAGAGACAAAAACGAAAGAATGCCGGAAACGAAAAATCTAAGAATAAAGAAGGGAAAACCAAAAAGAAAATTGAGACGAAAACCGAAAGGAAGACTAAAAAGAAAGTGAAAAACGGTCAAAAGGAAAGCAAAAAGGAAAAAAAGAACGAAAGTTTGAACAAAGAATCTGCCGGCCGGAAAGACAATTCGGACGAATCCAAAAAATCGAAAAATAGCGTTTCGGAACCGGACGACGGCCGGAAAAGTAAACTTATGGAAATTATGAAGAAAATAAAATGATTTTTTAAGAAAAAGCTTTTATGAGATGATTCAGTTCAGTATACCGTTTTTAGAATCGTTCTTTCTTATTTTACGATGACTATGTTTAGATTATATCCAAAAGAGGTTTTACATTGAAAATTATCGGCGGTCCGTCCTCCCAAGCGCTTGCCTGCCGCGTTGCGGCTCAACTGAATATCCTTCCAACCGTTACGAATTTTGAACGTTTTCCGGACAATGAGCATTACGTTAAGATTCTGGATGATGTTGCCGGCGACGATATCGTTATCATTCAAAGCACGACAACGGATTCCGATTTGATTGCGCTTCTCCAGCTGATTGACGCGTGCGGCGCGGCAAAATCTATTCGTGTTGTGATTCCCTATTTCGGATATGCCCGCCAGGATCAAATTTTCAAAGCCGGAGAAGCCGTCAGCGCGCGCGCCATGGCCAAAACAATTCAAGGGGTCGAATCGGTTTGGACCGTCAATATTCATAAAAAACACACGCTTGACCATTTCAATTGTCCGGCGAAAGATTTGGACGCATCCCCGCTGATCGGGAAATATCTCTCTGAATTACATCTCACCCGTCCTCTGCTGGTTGCTCCGGACAAAGGTGTTGAACAAATGGTTCGCAAAATGGCGCAAGGGTTGGATTTGGAATGCGATGTTTTTGATAAAACGCGTCTTAGCGGTGATACTGTTGTCATTCAAGACAAAAAAATGGATATCGTCGGCCGTGACATCATTCTTATGGATGATATGATCGCCACCGGCGGGACAATGGCCGAATCGGTGAAACTTTTGCGGTCAAACGGCGCCGGAGATATTTATGTCGCCTGCGTTCATCCGGTTTTGACTCGAAACGCCGTTTTAAGGCTTGCCAATGCCGGTGTCAAAGATATCATCGCCACGGATACGCTTGAAAAAATTCAAAGCCAAGTCAGTGTCGCGCCGATTATTGCCGATGAATTAAGAAAGGTTTGATCTTTTTTAAAATGTTGACTTAAATGAGTCAAAAATTTTATTTTTTTATTTTTTTATTTTTTGTCTTAATTTTTTTGTTTTAATTTTTTTGTTTTAATTTTTTTGGCCGTCCGACGAATTTATTTTTATTTGTTTCAAATTATTAAAATAATTATACTCCGCCGTTTTTTTGAATCTTTTTATCAGCAACTTTTATATTTCTCTAAAAGTATTTTCTCATATGTCAATTTCAAAGATTTTTTCCGCCAAAAAAACCGAAGTTAAAGACTCGGAACGCCACAATGAACAGCCGGAACCGCCGCAAAATCTGGAACGCTTTTTTGTTATTTCCCGCGACGATTCCAATTCCAAAGGCAAAACAAATTCTAAAACATCTTGGCCGGATGCCGATTCCAGCCGGGCAGCGCCTCAGAAAGTTTGGCCGGGCGCGGACGAGCCGTCGCGTCCCAAAGGGGCTTATACCGATATCCGAGAGCCGGTTGAAGATAACTATGCCGAAAACAAAGAGTGGCGGGACAGAATTCAAAAAGCGATTGCTGAGTCTGCGAAGCGAGATGGAAAATCCGCCGGCAAAAAGGGTTGGCCGGAAGCTTTTGTAAAAGATAAGAATGAAGCTGACTCGGAAGAAAAAGAAGCAGCTGAAAGAAAGGCCGCCGAAGAGAAGCAGGCCGCTGATGAGAAAAAAGTTGCTGAAGAGAAACGAGCGGCTGAAGAGAAACGAGCGGCTGAAGAAAAAAGAGCGGCAGAGGAAAAGAGGCAAGCGGAAGAGCGGAGAAAAGCTGAGGAAAGAAAGCTTGCCGAAGAGAAAAAAGCGGCTGAACAGCAAAGAATTGCGGAAGAAATCAAAGCTCGGGAAGCGGCCGAAAGAATCTATGCGGAAGAGTTAAAAGCGGCTGAAGAAAAAAGAAAAGCAGAAGATGCAAAAAAGCGGGCGGCTCAGTATGACGAATGGCTGGCGCAGCGGGAGCTGAACAATCAAAAGTGTGATGCTGAACTTAAAAAATGCGTTTTTGAAAAGCAAAAGAAAGTGGCGCAGGCAGAAAAATACGAGAAATGGTTGGCTGAACGGGAACAAAAAATCCGACAAGAAAACGATGACTTAAATCGGAAAATTGTTGCCAAAAAGAGGGCAATAGCTTACAGTATTTGGATTTTAGAACGTGAAGAGAGAATCCAAAAAGAAGAGGCTGAACTGAAAAGGTGCGTCTGTGAGAAGCAAAGGAAAGCGGCACAGGCTGAAAAATACGACAAGTGGTTCGCACAGCGGGAACTGAAAAATCAAAAGTGTGACGCTGAACTGAAAAAATCGGTTTGTGAGAAGTAGAAGAAAGCAGTGCATGCGGAGAAGTATGACCAGTGGCTGGCGGAACGGGAAAAGAGAATTCTGGCGGCTGACGTTGAACTGAAAGAATCTGTTGTGAAACGACAGAATAAAGAAAAAATGGATGAGCGAAACGCTCGAAATGCCGAAAAGTACGACGTTTGGTTGGTTGAGCGAAATTCAAAAATTCAAAAAGAAGATGAAGAGCTCAAAAAGTCTGTTTGTGAGAAACAAAAAAAGGCGCTGTTGGCTGAACGGTATGAGGTCTGGCTGGTACAGCGGGAACTGACAAATCAAAAGTGCGACGCTGAACTGAAAAAATCCATTTGCGAGAAGCAAAAGAAAGCGGTGCAAGCGGAAAAGTATGACAAATGGCTGGCGGAACGGGAACTGAAAAATCTGGTTGCTGAAGCCGAGCTGAAAAAATCCGTCTGTGAACGGCAGAAAATGGAAAAAATTGCCGAACGAAACGCTCGAAATGCTGAAAAATACGGTATTTGGTTGGCACAGAGGGAACAAAAGATTCAAAAATGTGACGCTGAATTGAAAAAATCCGTCTCCGAAAAACAAAAGAACGCCGGACTTGCGGAAAAGTATGACGCGTGGCTGGCCGAGCGGGAAGCAAAAAATCAAAAGTGTGACGCTGAACTTAAAAAGTCCGTTTTGGAGAAGAAAAAGAAAGCCGAACGGGCAGAACGGTATGATAAGTGGGCGGCAGAGCGCGATTTAATGAACCGGCAGAAAGATGCGGAAATTCAAAAGAAAGTGGCAGCGAAGAGAAAGGCGCAAGCTTATGAAATGTGGCTGTCCAATCGGGAAATGAAAAACCAGGAAGCTGACGCAAATCTTAAACAACGCGTTCAAAAGAAAAAGGAAGACGAAGAACGTGCTCATGCTTATGAAAAATGGCTTTTTGAACGAAACGAAAAGATAAAACAGGAAAATCAAAAACTCCAAGAAAAGATCGCGCAAACAGGCGAGAAGCGGCCGGATAAACCGCCGGTGACTCAACAAAAAGAAGATAAATCGAAAGCCGGCAGTTCAAAAGCCGGAACCGCGCAAGCCGGTCAGCAAACGGTGAACCCGAAAACAGTTGAAAAGCAAGTTCCGGAAACGAAATCTGTAAAAGAGGATACGAACTACGGCGAAAAACAGTCGGTTGCCGGGAAAGCGGTGGCTCAGGCGGCAGTTCAATCGGCAGTTCAACCGGCGATTCAATCGGCAGCTCAACCCGTGATTCAACCGGCAGTCCAATCGGGAACGCCGGTCACATCTGAACATAGTGAGTCCGACGAAGAGGATTTGGAATTCGTTAAAAATCTTCAAATTCTGAGAGGCGAAAAGAAGAATTTAGAGGCCTTAAGGCAAGAAAATGAGCATGGAAAAATCGAGTTTAAAAATATTGATAAGAAATTTATGGTTTAAAGTTAATTATTCAATCTATTCAATTTGATGTCAATTCATCGTCATCATAATGTATTAATCAAAAAGAAGGTCAAAAAATGGCAACATTGAAAATGGCAACGATTTGCGGGCACACAAATACGGTGACTGCGGAAGCAAAAGGCATGGAAACACACGTCGTCATTGAAACGACATGTCCGAAAATTAAGAAGTGGGGGACTGATTTTTCGATTCCCATGGAAGACATCATGGACATTCAAAACAAAACGCTGGACGAAAAAAGAAAAGCTTGTACATTGACGCCGACTTGCTTTGTCCCAACGTTGGTCATGAATACCGTTTGGATGGAAAACGGCATGATTTCCAAAAGTTTGGTTAAAAAAATGGGCCACATGGACATTGAATATATTGAGTAAAAATAATAAATATTGTAAATATTGAATAAAATGACTCTCCATTCACTCTACATCGCCGATTCCGCCGTTTTCATTATGGGGAACTGCAACATCCCGTATTCCAAAATGATTTCCATTCCGAGCGTTGAATCTGAAATCCGGAGCGCTGACGCTCTTTTAAGGTTTGACATCGCTAAAGCCGAAGGGCTCCGGATTGAGGCGGTTGATTCTATTTTTTTGACCGAAATTAAAAAGCATGCGGAGCAGACGCGCGACATTAACGAATTGTCAAAAACAGATCTGGAAATTTTGGCAAAGGCACTCGAATACCGGGAGCAAGCCATTCTTTTGACCGACGACTTCGCCGTTCAAAACGTTGCTGTCCGGCTTGATATCGCGGTCTTGCCGGTCGCGCAGCGAATCATTAAAGACAATATCGTTTGGCAAAAGCAATGCACCGGCTGTTTCAAATATTTCAAAGACGGAGACGAGTGTCCGATTTGCGGGTCGCCGCTTCGAAAACGAATGAAGAAGAGGTTGAAAAAGAAACCGATTTCCAAAGAATCCGGACCTGAAAGTTCAATGTCGATATTTGCATCCAATTGTAAAACCGGTGAATATGACGAGGAATATGATGCAGAATGAGGAATGCGATAAAGATTAAAAGGCGATAAAGATTGTAATGAATGATGCCGGGCAATGAAGTCATGGACGTGAAATGAATAAGCGGAAGGAAGATAAATACATAAATGTTGACGTCATTGAATCATCATCATTTTCATTTTATAAAATTCCGGAGAAAGGAATATGAAAAATATTGAAGAGTTATCTCAAAAAGCGGATGAATTGCAAAAAAGCGGCATGACAACCGGCCAAATCGCGGATGAATTAAACATTTCAACCGAAACCGTTGTCTGGCTGTTGACCAATAAAAAGCCGGCCGCCGACGGAATCATTCCGAAGGATGTGTCCGTTAACTGGAGCAATCTCGGTCAAAACGCAACCCGTCTCCGTTGCACGGCTCAAATTCTTTGCGATATGGTGATGATCGAAGCTGCCAAACAAAAAGAATACATTGATGTCGTCATCGGTGTCTCTTCCAGCGGCGTTCCGGTGGCCAGTTTTATGGCCAATGAAATGGAATCCGAGTTTTCCGTTTATTATTCCAAGAAAGGAAAAATTCAAAAAGAAGACACCGGCGCCAAAGGAACGTTTTCCCGCAACTTCTCAGACATCCGCGGCAAGAATTGTATCATCGTCGATGATGTCATCACCACCGGCGGTACCATAACGGATGTGATTGCGCAGCTGCGCGCCACCGGCGGCAAGCCGATTGCCGTTGCCGTTCTTGTCGATAAAGTCGGTTTTGAGGAAATCGAAGGCGTTCCGGTCCGTTCCATGATGAGGATTACCCGTCTCGGATAAATTCCAAAAAACAGTTTCGAAAAGTTTTAAGTATCAGAAACTGTTCCCTTTCTTTTTTTCACGTTAATTTTTTGTTTTATGTTAATTTTTTGTTTTATGTTAATTTTTTGTTTTATGTTAATTTTTTGTTTTATGTTTTTTGAATTTGTTGTAAATCAATTCGGTTTTTCATCGCAAGGTTCATATATGGATTTATTCGTAATGGTATGTCCATAACGGCGGATAGAAGAATTTGATTTTCAATCAATTCTCATTATTCTCATCGCATGGTTTTAGAACTCTCACAAAAACCATGTTTGATCGTTTCATTTAACGGACTTATTAAATGAAACAATAAATGAAAAATTCAATCCCTAAACTATAACAACAATATAATCTACATATTTTGTAAAATTCCAGAGGATTTATCATGAGATGGCAAGGCGCATCCAAGAGAACATACACCGGCGGAAAAAGAATTGCCGGAAGAAGCAAGAGAAAGTTTGAAATCGGCCGCGAACCGGCGGAAACCCGCATCGGTCCGAGCAAGAGCAAAAACATCGCTACCCGCGGCGGTAACAGAAAAGTCAGATTATTGAGTGAACAATTCGTGAACGTGACGGACAAAAAAAGCGGAAAAACCATTCGCGCAACCGCACAAACTGTGACCGGAAACCCGGCCAACAAACACTACGTCCGGCGTAACATCGTGACCAAAGGAACCATCCTGAAAACCGACAAAGGACTTGTCAAAATCACAAGCCGCCCGGGACAAGATGGCGTCATCAACGCTGTTTTATTGGATGAATAAAATTAAAAGCATTGATTGCTTTTGATTTTTTTCTTTTCTCCTTTTTGTTTTGTTTCTGTTTTTTCATTTCCTTTGTATACTTCTGTTTTTTATCTTTGTTTCATTTCTGTTTTTTCTGTTGTCACATTCTTGATTTTGTTTTTTTGGTTTTAAATCGGCATCAACGGATTTTTGCGGCAGAGTAAAAACGTTCTCATTTTTCATTGTTTTGGTTTTTTTATGGTTCGGAAATATTTTTATTCAAATAAAATCATGTGATTGTGGTGAATTTATGAGTTCCTCTCAACGGTTTGTTTCTTACTTTATCATTGCAATGATTGTTTTATCCGCATTTGCCGGTCTTCTTGCGCCGGCAATAGCCGCATCGTCTTCCAACTCTACCGGCACAGCGCCGGTCAATACAACGTCCAACACACCATCCAACACACCACCCAACTCTTCCTCGGGTGGAAAATGTGTTTACGTGTATGATGTTAAAGTCTCGAAAAACCCCGGTCTATTGGTGTTTTTGGAACCGGTCAACAAAAGGTCTGTCACTTCTGAAATGGCGAACATCACCCGGCTTCCGGCCGGATTCTCTTTAATGGCTCTTCGTCCGGTTGATGCCGATGAATATTTCCAAAACCGGACTCTTCCGGGCTTTCAGGGAACCTATCAACACACAAATGGCGGAAATGTGTATGTGACGGTTTACGAATTTGAATCCAATGGAAATATCGGCGCCGAAGAACTCAAAAAAGCGTTCATTGAAAGATACCAATCCGATGAGGGAATTTCAACTGTTGACATCAACGGCCACCATGCGACCAAAGTTTCCAAATACATTTTGGCGCCCGGAAATTTCCGCTACATGTACTTCTGGCCGCAAGATAACCTGTTGGTTATTGTGGATGGAAATGTCGCGGATGACAATTTGATTCGAAGCATCGCCGACGCTGTCAATATTGATGCTGCCGGCAACAGTACGGCAAACAACAGCACAACGCCGGCGCCGATTGTCGCCAATAAATAAACAAATAAATAAACAAATAAATAAATAAAAAGAACCGGTCAACAAAAAAACGGAAAAAAGCATCATGGCAATTCATTGGTTCCCGTTCTTCAAACTTGAAAAATGCGCACATTGCGGAAAATGTATTTCCGCGTGTCCGCATCACCTTCTTTTTCAAAAGCAAGATGATAACGATCCGAATCTTTTTGTCCCGAAAATCACCGATCCACAACTTTGTCCGGTGAATTGTTCAAAGTGTGCCGGATCCTGCGCTTACGGCGTGATTGGAATTATCCGTCCGGCAAAACCGTGTGATTGCTGTTCATTTTAATCCAAAAATAGATCCGGTGAAGTTAATCGAACCGAGAAAGCCGCCCCGCAAAATCTACCGCAAAAATTCCTCGCTACGCTCTGAATTTTTCAAAGGGCGGGGGGAGGCTGTTTCCAAAAAGTTCGCTGTGCGAACGGCTCCCTCCGGTCGCTGAAAACTTTGGGAACTGTCAATTTAGAGCCAAGCAAACCGCCCCGCAAAATCAAACGCTTTGCGTTTGTATTTTGCGGATTTACACAGACAGACACATTCCGATTAGCAGTTTGCAGTACTGGATTGTGCTTGCTGATCTGATGTTTCCGGTTCTGATTGCACCTACAGTTCCCGATTTTTATTGCACCTGCTGTTTCCAGCTCTGGTTGCACCTGCTGTTTCCGATTCTGATTGCATCTGTTGCTTACTACTTTCAATTTGCATCTGTTGCTGCTGTACCCAATTCATTTCATCGGAATCCGAATAAACAGATGCGATACGCATCTGTTTATTCGGGGTGGTTTGCTTGAATTTTAAGAAAAGTGTATCGGTGGTTTTTGTTTTCTCTATAAAACGACCCGATTATTTTTGGCTCAAAAAGAAAATGTGTCGCCTTAACGCGCGTCCAGCCGCCTTCCGCCCCGCAAACCGGCGCTCTGCTTTTGAGTCTCACATCTTTTTCATCTTTAGATAGCTTCAACTGCATTTGAAGTCAAATAAACGTATATATAAGACGGTGTCCTTTTTCCTATCACATCCTCCGGCGGACGCTGTCTCAAAAACAGACCTGTTCCGATACGGAGAAAAAGAGTTGAGGAAATTTAAAAAAAGAATGAAGAGGTTCTTTTATGAAACACATGAAATTATCAACATTGGCTATTTTGGGCCTTGTTTTGATCTGCTCGCTCGGCATCAGCGGATGCCTGTCCGGCAACAATCAAACAGGCGTGGCCGACGAGGTCGGAATGGTTCCGTTTACCTCCGAAAAACAGATGCAAGCATACTTCTCCGGAAACTTTTCCGGCGATTCATATTATGGACGTGATTCGTTCGTTCGCACCGGAATGGTGATGGAAGAAGGCTCTGTGGCAGGAACGGGAGCAGTGAATAACACCGGCATCATCAGCGTCTCTAACAATACAACGCCGGCGTCGCCATCACCGATTTCTATGGACTTAAAATCAAACGACATGTATTATGATACGGACGCCGGTTCGGTTGACCGCGTTTCCGGAACCAACGTTCAAGTCCAAGGCGTCGACGAAGCTGACATTGTCAAAACCGACGGCAATACAATTTATTACACGCCGCAGGTTTGGTATCCGACCAACATGACGCTGATCAATAACACTTACGGTAGCTACTATCAATATGAAACATTCCAAACCACATTTACCATCGACGCTCTCCCGCCGGAGACAGCTGACATCATTTCAAGCATTGGCGCCGGCGGCGATCTCTATTTGGTCAACGACACACTCATTGTCATCAAAAATGAGGCGCTTTCCGCGTACAACATTTCCGATCCCTCTCAGCCGGTATTGGTTTGGAACGAAGAACTGGACGGATATTACAGAGACTCCAGAATGATTGACGGGAAACTCTACATGGTCGTTCAGAAATATGACCTAAACGGTGATGGCCCGATTGTTTACATGGACGCCAAAATCGATTATAACCGCTGTTACTATCCGGTCGGCCCCTCAATTATCCACCCGTCCACCGATACAACCTACTTCGTCTCCGCCGTTGATATTGGAAACGGACACTTTGGCGACACGGTCGCTTTGATCGGATCTTACGACTCCCTACTCTACGCTTCCGGAAACAACTTGTACTTGACCAATTACTTCTATCCGGACACAACCGCGATTGAACTCCAATTTATTCAAGAGCACGGTTCCGAATATTACCCGCAAGAAACGATGAACCAAATCAACCGCGTGATGGGAACCGATTATTTGAGTGAATCCGTTAAATACAACGCCGTCATGGAAGCCGTCTATAGCTACATAAAAACACTGACGTCGGAAGAACAGGAAAACTACTACAACAGCTACCAAAAGGCTTACTCCGCCTACTTGATGGATGCGATCAAAGACAAGGAAACCACGACGATTTCCAAAATCAATTTGGAAACTTTTGACGTGACCACCGGCACCGTTCCGGGAAGAATCAACGACCAATTCTCCATCGACGAATATGACGGATACCTCCGCGTGGCCACAACGGTCGGAAGCGGCTGGTTGACTCGTGATGAGCAGACCAACGGCGTCTATGTCCTTGACAGCAACATGAAAACCGTCGGGCAAGTCACCGGTCTCGCGCAAGGAGAACGCGTTTACAGCGCCCGTTATGTCGGCGACCGCCTCTACTTGGTCACTTACAAACAAATCGACCCGTTCTTCGTGGTTGACTTGAGCGACCCCCAAAACCCGTCCGTTCTCGGCGAACTCAAACTTCCGGGATATTCGACATATCTTCACCCGATCAGCGAGAACTTGGTGGTTGGGCTCGGTTATGCTGACGACTGGAAGATGAAATTGACGCTCTTTGACGTGACCAATGTGAACAGTCCGGTAGAATTGGACAGTTATACGTTCAGCAATTACAGCCATTCTTCCGCCCTCCATGACCACCACGCCTTTATGTGGGACGCTGACAGAAACCTGCTTGTGCTTCCGACTTATGAACACGCTTACGTCATGGAAATCAAAGACGGAAACATCAGCATGGTCAAAGACGATGTTCACAAAAACGCAACCGTCATCCGGTCCGTCTACATCAACAACTATCTGTACACTTTCTCGGACAAAGAAATTCACATCCTGAATCAGGACACCTGGGAATTGGTCAAAAAGATTTCAATCCCGCAGCCAAATTATCCGGAAAACATGTACAGGCCGCATCCGGTGTCGTATTATTAAAAAGTGAATGCGTCGGATAGAAAAATGCAATAAAATGTAAAAGTAAAATCAAGTTTGAACCGGCCGGAATAATCCGGTCGCTTCCTTCTTTTTCGGTGTCAATTTTTTGATTATTTGTTTTTTGTTTTTGAGTGCCGTTGCGCGCGTTAGAACGATACCTGTTCTTTTAAGTTAAAAACCGATACAGTTTATTCATTTTAATAAATCGGTTTTAAAATCGCATTTTATTTATTTTTTAAATAAAATACAATTTATTCTTATAGAGTCAAAGTTCTATCTATTCTATTATAATTTTAAAGTGAGGCAGGGATAACTCTATGAAATTGATTCAAAATAGAAATAAAAATACAATCAAATTTTCTATATTGATCTTAATTCTGTTTTCTTCTGTTTTGATGGGGGGCTGTTTATCCGAGCAACAAAATGGCTCAATAGACGACAGAATGGCTGAAAAAGTCGGCATGTCAGCATTTGAATCTGAATCTCAAATGAATGACTACTTCAAAAATGATTATCCTGTTTATTACGTACGTCCAACCTCTTCTTTTGCCCAGGTGACGGTTTGGTATGACCCCACTTCTTATAATACAACGGGATACCTCATTTCAGATAGCAGCGTGTCCAAAATTGAAAATCCGGCACCGCGGCCGGCTGATGCGGTACCGCCAAATGTCACCCGCTTTTCCGAAACAAATGTTCAGGAAAAAAACGTCGATGAAGCCGATTTGATTAAAACGGACGGCTTTTACATCTATTATACGCCGCTTTTGATTTATCAGAAAAACATCACCTACGTTGAAGAATCCCGCTCTCGATATTATCAATATGAACCGTATCTTAAAACATTCAGCATCGATGCGATGCCGCCCGAATCTGCAAAAGTTCTTTCCGAGATTGACAAAGGCGGCGACATGTATTTGGTCAACGATACGCTGATTGCAATTACGGACAAAAGTATGGGGGCTTTTAATGTTTCAGACCCGGAAAATCCGGTTCAAATATGGAACCGGAATTTAGACGGAAATTATTCGGAATCACGTCTGGTTGACGGTAAATTATATTTAATTGTTCAAAAATTCAATATGAATGGTTCGGCGGATGTTAATACAACGGTAAATCCCAACGGTTCGATTTCTGCCAACAGTTCTAAAACATCAACTTCCAATCCGTTATCCAAAGACGTCAATGATTCAAAAGAGATTCCATGGTCGCCGCCGACTTATATGGGACAAAAAATAGATTATGCCAAATGTTACTATCCGGTTGAGCCTTCCGTAATGAACGCGTCCTCTAATCAGGTTTATTTCATTTCCGTCGTTAACATCGCCAACGGAAACTTCGACGATACTCTTGCTTTTGTCGGTTCAAACTCGACATTTTTGTATGCTTCCACGGATAACTTATATTTGACGAATTATTTCATTCCGGATTATTTTGCGGCAAGGGACCGATTCTTTTTGGAAAACGGTTCGGACTATTTTCCGGAACAGGTGATGAATAATTATAAAAAGGAATTAGGCGACGGGTCAACTGAAAAACATCGGGAGAGGGCGAACCGGGTTTGGGATGCTTACATCAATTCTTTAAATAAATCTCTCACCGAGTCGGAGCAAAAGGAATTATTTAAAAATTATGAAGCCGGTTTTTCTGCTTATATTGTGAATTTAATCATGACGACCGAATCGACTTCCGTTTCAAGGATCAGCTTGAAAGATTTCAGCGTCACAACCGGAACCGTTCCGGGAGCCGCCGCAAATAAGTTTTTCATGGATGAGCACGACGGAAATTTCAGGATCGCGACGACTTTGGGGACTTACTTGAGGTTGGAAGATAAAGTGAATACCGTTTACGTTTTGGATAAAAACATGAACGTTGCCGGATACACGTCTGATTTGGCACCGGGCGAAACCATCAAAAGTGCTGCTTACAAAGACGACCGCCTCTACCTGGTCACTTACAAAGAAAAAGATCCGTTCTTTGTCATCGATTTAAAAAATCCGAAAAGCCCGTCTGTTCTCGGAGAACTGAAACTTCCCGGTTTTTCCACTTATTTGTATCCGGTGGATGAAAAGTCGGTCATCGGCCTTGGGTATACGGATGACGGCAAAATGAAACTGACTCTTTTTGATGTGACGGATGTCAAAAACCCGAAGGAATCCGGAAGTTGCGTTTTTGAAACCGGAAAATCCGCGGCGCTTTCCGACTCTCATGCTTTTATGTGGGATTCGGACAGGCAATTGCTGGTGCTTCCGACTGAAAGTCATGCCTTGGTGATGGAAATTAAGAACGGAAAAATAATATTTGTGAAAGATGACATTCATGAAAACGCGACGGTCATTCGTTCGATTTACATTAACAATTACCTGTACACGTTTTCGGAAAAGGAAATTCATGTTTTGGACCAAAATCATTGGAATTTGATTCAAAAGATCGGAATCCCGCAACCAATGACGTTTACGGATCCGAAAGCATCCTGATCAATGATTGAAAATCAGATTTGCAGATTGGAAATACAGATTGAAAAGCAGACTGAAAATGAGAAAACAGATTTGCTGATTCGAACATCTTGTTCGGATCAGCGGTTTGCTTATCATTGGTTTTGATTTTTGTTTTGTCTGATTTATTCCGAAAAATTGAGTTTCTTACTCTTCCGGCGCATAATAGCATCTTTTCGGAGAGCAGACGAGTCCCTGCTTTTTCAGCGAGTCAATAATTTTACTGACTTCTTTGTTGTCTTTGCCGCTGATTTCCGCAAGTTCTCCGGGTTTGACAGGTTTTCCGATGTGTTTCATGTGGTTGAGAATAATTTCTTCGTCCGGTGTCATTTTTGAATCCTCGTTGAAATGGTTTTGTAATTACTAAAATCCATGTGGTGCTCATGTCTTATTTATATTTTATAATAAGCGATATAAAAAGTCACTCAACATTTATATATATTTTTATAAATGAATAAAACCCCGGTTTTGTTTATTTGTTTCTTCGTTTTGTTATTCGTTCTGTTCCGATTGGTTTTGAGCGGATTGGATTTCGTTTCTGTCCATTTGGTTGTGGATAATTGTGATGCATTGACTGGACAGCAGCGAAATCGGGCCGACTGATATGCTGACGGCGCCTGAATTTTTGATGAGATTTTCGTCGTCTTCAAAAACGCCTTGATTATCGCCTAAAATAAAAACGGGGTCTTCAAGTTTGAAACCGGTTTTAAAAATGTCTTCTCCGTCCTCTTTCAAATAAATCAGCATTCGGTTTTTATTTTTGAATTCCTCCAACAAGTTGGACAGGTTTCCCGTCCGAACAAAAACGCCGGGCGTTGATTGTGTCTCCGTTTCTTTCGCGTCGACAAGGAGCGCTTTTTGAATCATGGATCCGGAACTGCGTTCGTCCGGGTTTAAGGATTTCATGGTCGCGCCGCAAAAGCGGACAATTTTTTCGGGTCCGGGCTCGCCTTTGAGAATCAAATGGACATTCACATCGCGGCGCATGCCAAAGGAAATGAACAGAGATGCCGTAACGCAGCGGCACAAAACATCCATCCGGCCGGCTGAACCGGGCAAATCGTTTAAAGATATTTTTCCGCCGGTGACGGCTTTGTTTCCGATAATGACATAATCTTTCATGACCGATAAACAGCAAACAACAATATAAATCTCCTCCTTTTGATTTTAAAAGGAGGAAATCGGGAACCGCTTTTGAATATTTAACCAACACGTTGCTGTAACATGCGGCATCGCCGCTGCAATCAGCAAAAAGACAAAAAATGAAAACCTGGGCCAATATAAATATAAAAACAAAGTCAACACAAATGTTTTAAACTTTTGAGAAATTATGAATTATTCATTGACCATTTATTTTAATTTGTTTTATTTTGTTTTATTTTGTTTTATTTTTTCAAAAAAGTGAGGCTGAGAATGTTATTTGCGACAATTGATATCGGGTCCAATGCGGCCCGTTTGCTGCTGACCAATGTTGAAGTGGTGGATGAAAATGTTCTTTTTGAGCGGCTCACGCTTCTGCGCCTTCCCATTCGTTTGGGCGACGACGCGTTTATCCGCGGGAAAATCTCGGACGAGAAGGTGAAAACGCTTGTCAAAATCATGTGCGGATTTAAGGAAATCATCGACGGCTTTAATGTGATGGACACAATGGCGTGCGCGACATCCGCGCTTCGGGAAGCGAAAAACGGGGACGAGATTGTCAAAAAAATTAAAAAGGAGTCCGGTATTGATTTAAAAGTAATCGACGGTAAACGGGAAGCCAAATTGATTTACGCGAACCATATTGAGAAAAATTTTGACCCGGCCAAAAATTACCTGTATATCGATGTCGGCGGCGGCAGCACTGAAATTACGTTTGTCGGCGGCGGCGTCCGTAAATCCAAATCATTTAATGTCGGCGCGATCCGGCTCAAAGAGGGCTTGGTTCTGAAAGAAACGTGGGATGAAATGGACAAATGGCTCAACAAGAACATTCCGACGGAAAATATCATCGGAATTGGAAGCGGCGGGAATATCAGCAGTCTGTATCTGCTCGCCAAAAAAATCAACAACGATCCGCTTCAATACGATGAGCTCAAAGAACTGTGCCGGACCATCAGCCAGCACACATATGAAGAACGGATTACGGAACTTGGGCTCAAACCGGATCGTGCCGACGTGATTCTTCCGGCCTGCCGGATTTATTTGAGCATCATGAAAACCTGCAACATCCAAACCATGCATGCGCCGATCATCGGTTTGTCGGACGGAATGGTTCACGAGCTGTATCAAAAGCACAAAAAGAAATTCATGGAATAAGTTCTTCCGTTTGTTTTTTCTGTTCTTTTTTTCATCTTTTACGGCTGTTCTCACCTTTTATATATGTGTTTATCCATTTCATAATAATTTCATGATATTTTTGATGATGATTTTTAATGGAGAATAATTATGGTCGAGAAAAAAACATTGGGCGCTTTTTTAAAAGATTCTCTGTCTTCATTCGGCGGCAAACCCGGAAATACAAAAACGCAAGCCTCTAAGACGAAGACGGAAACAAAAAACGAAAATCCGCCAAAATCCGTCAAATCTGCAAAACAGACAGCTAAATCGGCAACGAAGCCGGTTTCAAAATCAGCAGCCGGTTCGGCGACCAAACCGGCAACCAAATCAACAACCAAATCAACAACCAAATCAACAACGAAATCGGCAACCAACTCAGCAACCAACTCCTCATCCAAATCAACAACGAAACCGGCGGCCAAAACATCTGCCAAACCAACCGCGAAATCTGTTTCAAAATCGTCCGCAAAACCAAAAGCAAGTTCTTCAAGTTCTGCGGCAAAACCGGCAAACTTGTCTTCTTCTAAATCGTCTGTACCGTCTAAATCCACAAAGACGAAAGTGTCTTCTCAAACAGTTTCGTCCAACTCAGCTGTCAAATCCGTTTCAAAAACCGCGTCCAAGCCGGCACCGAAATCTTCAAAGCCGGCGGCACTGCCGGCAAAAACAGCCGTTCCGGCAAAGTCCGGCGCTTCAAAACCGGCATCGACTCCTTCTTCACCTTCAGACAAAAAACCGGTCAAACTTTCAGGCAACATGTCCAAAGCCGATAACGTTCGTTTTTACATTTATCAGAATTACTTCAAGCCGGCAAAAATGAAAGGTCAAAATAAAATTTCCATTCGGGCCGGCGATATTCATTCCGAAATGGGACTCAAATCCGGCGTTCCGACGGTTTGCTCGGCCATGAAAACCCGGATCGATCAGCTTTATGATGTTGAAATTATGGATGTGAAGCCGGAATCCGGCAACTCCGTCGATTTGGTTGTCAAATATGATCTGAAAAATTTGTATATGGGCGAAACAACGGCCAAAAAAGAATCCGGCAAAAGCACTCCGGCGGCTTCCAAACAATCGGAAAGCCATTATTTGATTTTAAAGGACCTTGAGGAAAAGTTGAGACTTTTTGTTTCCGACCGCGTCGAAGCCCGGTTTGGAAAAGAGTGGTGGAAAGTCACCGACATGAGTTTTTTGGCGGACCGATGGAACGAGCGCCGGATTATGAACGACCGGACGTCCGTCGTTTCAAAAAGAAACATTCACGAACCGCTCATCAATTACGCCAGTTTCAGCGATTACCGCAGAATTATCAACAACCCGTTTGCTTGGGAAGCTTTTGAGGATTATTTCCCCGACCGCGGCTGGATTATCCAACGGCTCAAAGAACTCGACCCGATCCGAAACGCGATTATGCACCACACGGACCTTGAAGATGATGATTATGTCCGTCTCGGACTTTATTCCCGCGACATTTTGAAAGTGATCCAAAAACGGGACGTCGGCAAAACAAGCAAAAGTAAGTCTGAAAAGAAATAATTCATTGTTCAGCATCGAAATTATCAGAATTTATCAGAGGTTTTATTTTGAGTCAAATTACGGAAACTGACAAAGAAAATATCGGGCTTTTTCTCATCGCGGCCAAGGAAGCCGGCGCTTCCGACGCTTTGTTTATTGACGCGGAAGAAATCGTCGTTGATGACCGCGTCCGCCTCAAATGTTTTGTTCCGCTTTGCCGCCACTACGGCGATTTGGTGTGTCCGCCGAATGTTCCGACGCCGGACGAATTCCGTAAATATTTAAGTTGCTACCGGTTTGCCGTCATGTTGGCCACGCAGTACAATAATCCGCCAAAGCCGCCGTCTCTTGCGGAATCGGAAGATGTGTCCCGCGAAATCCGGAAGAAGTCAACGGAGTTGTCGGAAATTCTGCTCAAATTGGAAAGCTTATGCCTTCAAAAAGGATACCGTTTCGCTGCCGGGTTTACCGGCGGAAGCTGTCATTACTGCGACAAATGCGTCAAAACCGGACAGGAATGCAAGACGCCTTACAAAGCGCGGCCATCCATGGAAGCGGTCGGCGTTGATGTGGTCGGAACGCTTCAAAATGTCGGCGTGAATTTGGAGTTTCCGGTCAGCGACAAAATCAAATGGTGGGGACTTCTTTTAGTGGATTGACCAAAAAATTCACTCGCTGCGCTTTTAAATTTTCCAAGGGCGGCGAAAGCCGTCTATTTTAAAGACGGGTTTAGATTACGAATTTATTGATAAAATATTATCGGCAAGCTGTTTGGCGACGAATACAATAATGGAGGAAAATCATGTCTGATCAAGATTATGCAGGGGCATATATGGGATGGAGTGAGGAAATCGGGTTTACAATCTCTATTTTTAAGCCGGATGGAACGTCGGCTCATTTTGCCGATATGTGGCAGGAAAACTATTATTACATCACTCACGGCCGGTACAGCATAAAAGGAACAGAAATGACCACTTGGGTTTACCCGATATTTTCGCCCGGCACCGTTAATGAAGGCAAAGCATTCCTCTTCCTCGGCGAAAAAATCGTGCACGATCACAGCAAGTCTCGTCAGGAAGATTATGAGGAATACTACATCAGCGGTTATGATGTTTTTTGGGACTCTGTGGACTTTAATAATCCGGCGGTCAATGATGATGGTTCGGTTCCGCCCGGGCCGGCGTCCAAACTGAAAGAAATCGCTTTGCTGGGAAAGTCAAAAGTGGAAAGCGCCGCAAAGCCGTCAAAGAAAAATAATCCCAGGAAAACATCATCCGGGAATGAAAACGGGGAAAAGTTCGTTGATTCGCCGCCGTCTCCACCGCAGCCAAAGCCGGAACAGCCCTATATGCTGATTTGCAATCCGCCGTCGTTGCATATTTTTGTACAGCCGCCGCGCAGCGTCGAAGGTGAAAATCCTCCCGAGCCGGAAAAAAGACGTTGGCGCAGAGCACGCGAGCAGGGGGTCGTTCTTGAAGGTTTTATTGACGAGTCCAGAGATTGCGAAGAATTAACCGACCCCGCCGAATTGATTTCCGGCAAAAGTGGTACTTTAGACGATACCCGAAAACGTAATACAGTACACCTTCACTCAGTTTTCGTTTTTCAAAACCAGATGTGGGTGAACAGCTATTACGCAAACATTTATTCTTTTATCGGCATGACTCTAAAAGGCGAAGCGGTGACATTACCGGTCTTCATCAGCGCGAAACGCGGCCAAGATGTTCCGTGGCGGGATATGCTGTCCGTATTAAAATCTGTTGTTTTCGATATTGATTATTTTGTTTATAAGGACTATGACAATATTGTGGAAAAATGCTTGAAAGAAATTTACCCGAACACGGTTTACGTGTCGTCCATTTGGGATTTACCGACAGGCGCGCCGATCAAAAAGAGAGCTGAAGAACTCCACCGCATCTCGGAAAAAGAAGTCAAAGAGTTTTGGTACAGCCCGGGAAATATCGAAAATATCGGACAGCTTCAAGATATTGTTGAACTGTTTATCGAACGCTTAGACGCGTTTTTTGAAAATTATATTTATCAAAGTCCGCTTGACCAACCGGATGTGAATTCGGTTCAAAATGGCGATATAAATCGTGTTGTTGAAAAAATTCCTGCTTCCATATCGGAGCCGCCGGAAAATTCAGAAAAACCCGAAACGATAAAAGCAGAAGATACGGGATGCGCAGAAAACGCCGGTCGGGTCAATTATTGCTTTGTGTTTGAAAGGTCTTTTTGGTTGCCCGACGGTATGCGGTCGAGAGTTGCTGTTTTTAATCAGGTTTCAGAAGGGTGTGTGATCAAATCGGTGCTTGCCGCTCTGCCCGAAACGGCCGCCAATAGTGATTGGGAAGCCGCCATAAACAAAGCGGCGGTACAAATGGGAGACATAAAGTACCTTCTTTTTCAAGGATGTTCGATAAATCGTTTTTCTGTCAATATGCAAATTTTGCCGAATACCGTTTGGTGCAGCAATATTGGGGATTTTGATTACACGGAAAAGTCTCGTGAAAAAAACTGCCAAAAGCTCAATGAGCTTGACAATCATCTGTCTGCTTTTAGCCGGAGCTGCGAAAATGTACAACACTGTTTTGAAGTCTTGCGGGAACATTTAAAACTGATCGGCATTACAGAAATCGATGCGATTTAAGGAATTTCGGGGCTTGCTTTTTCAAAAAACGACCCTGTATTTTCTCTTGACTCAAAAAGAAAACGTGTCGCCATAACACGCGCGGTGCCGCTCGCCTCAAAAGATGAAAAAAGGAAGAAAGAAAAAAAGAAAAATTATTTGCCGTTTTCTTCTTTTTTATTTTTCGCCCGCTCGGCAAGTCCTAAGGCGCAGGCTTTTGCTTTTTCCATGACTTCCGTTTCGTTTATGGACAGAACCGCATAATCTTCCATCAAAACCTTTCCGTCCACAAT
Source organism: Methanolapillus millepedarum (assembly GCF_032594115.1). Lineage (NCBI taxonomy): Archaea > Methanobacteriati > Methanobacteriota > Methanomicrobia > Methanosarcinales > Methanosarcinaceae > Methanolapillus > Methanolapillus millepedarum. Next base: position 796,334 of record NZ_CP131060.1, on the reverse strand, counting down.
CATTGTTTTCACATCACTGCCGGCGGCTGAATAAACAATATGGGAATACGCGTCAAAAATCGGCGTCGCGTTTGCTTTTTTGGTGTCGACGATGATGAGGTCGGCTTTGTTTCCGGGTTTTAAAACGCCTGTTTTTTTGTCGATGACTTGGGCGCCGTTTTTTGTCGCCATTTCCACAACCGATTTGGCACAAAGGGCGGTCGGATCTTTGGTGACAAGTTTTTGAAGGAGAGCCGCCGTTTTCATTTCTTCAAACATATTGAGATTGTTGTTTGACGCGCAGCCGTCCGTTCCAAGTGTTACATTGATGCCGGCGTCTAACATTTTTTGAACCGGGGCGGCGCCGGACGAAAGCTTCATGTTGCTGATTGGGTTGTGGGAAACCGTCACGCCTTTTTCGGCAAACAACTTAATGTCGCCGTCCGACATCCAAACGCAATGAGCGGCTAAAATATCCACGCCGGCGGTCAATTCATTTCCTTTTGTATTCCAAAAGTTGACGGAATCCAAATGATGAACCGAACAAACCCCATAGTTTTTCTTCATGGTATTGAGCTCGTCTTCCGTTTCCAAAACATGAATATGGACGCCGACACCATCGCGCTCAGCGGCCTTTTTGACTTTAGCGATAAATTCTTTGGAACATGTATTCGGCGCATGCGGACCGTACATGGTTGTAATCCGGCCGTTTGCTTTTCCTTGCCATTCGCGAACCAAACGCTCACCTTTTAAAAGTTCGCTGTTGCCGCGCTCTTCATCAAAGAGTTCAATCATGCCGTAAGAAAGGCAGCCTCGGATACCGGCTTTTTCAACAGCCTTTCCGGTTTCGTCCATAAAGAAATACATATCGCAAAAAGCAGTCGTTCCGGAGCGGATCATCTCCAAACAGCCCAACATTGATCCCCAATAGACGTCTTCAGCCGTCAATTCCGCTTCCGCCGGCCAAATTTCCTTTTGCAGCCAATCCGAAAGAATCATGTCGTCCGCATAACCGCGCAGAAGGGTCATTCCAAGATGCGTGTGCGTGTTCGAAAGGCCGGGCATGACAATGGACCCCTCAGCATCAATCGTTTTGTCAAAAAAGCCGGAGGGATTTCCGTCGCTGACCTTTGTAATCAAATTGTTTTCAATGACAACATATCCGTTTTGAATTTCCGGTCGAGTGTCATCCATTGTTAAAATATGCGCGTTTTTGATGAGAATCCGGGACATAAAATCATCTCCATTTTGACATTTTTGATAATTATTTCATTGTTAACGATTCGTTCTCATATAACGATTTGTTCTCAATAATTCGTATCCGATACAGCTTATATAAGTCCCATATTTTAATAATATTTCGAACGATAAAAAAGAAAACGATTTCAAAATTTTATTTGGATGTTGGAACTGGCATAAAAAAAGGCAATTTGAAAATTGCCTTTTTTCAATTCTAAATTATTTTATTTTTGCTTTGATTTTAATTTTGCTTTGATTTTAATTTTGCTTTGATTTTAATTTTAAATTCTGTCCAGTTCCAGAATTTGAAGTCCGGCAACGCCCGGAACCTTCTCATAAGCGGCTTCGACGTCTTCGGTTCCGCCTTCGCTGTCTTCAACGATGATGGTCACAATCAAAGCTTTCAAACCGAACGCAATCGGTTGCTCAATGATTTCTCCGTTAACTTTGGCTCCGGCCGGAGTGGCTTCTTTTATTTTTTGTTTCAACATGTTTAAGTCTGTTTCGACATCTTCCGGCATAATTTTAATTTTTGCTGCGACACCGCTCATATTTTTCACCTTCTTTAATTCTCTTTTGCATTTATTGCATTTTATTTTTCGATTCCGGATTTCCGGTTACGGGCCAACGAATCCGCATTTGCATTCGTACAAGTTGCCGAGAACACGGCAAGCTTGGCATCTTCCGATTTCTGCGCCGCATTTCGGGCAGGAGAAACGGACGCTTCCTTCTTCGACAAGACTGATTTGACAGGTGGTACAGTTATCGGTTTTTCTCATAAGTATTCCTCTTTTCCTTGATTTTATGATAAAAGTGAAAAACAAACATCGTTTGAATTTATATCCGTAGAATAGGACAAAATGAAATGTAGTCTGCTTACGGACAAACTCACATTTAACTTTTATGCATGAAATGACGGATTTATGAAGTCTTGAAGTGTCTTCAAAAGAATATAAATGTTTTTATCAGCACTTTCCGACAGTTTCGGGTATTTTACGAAATTCGTCATCTTCGATGAATTTGAACGTCAAATCTTGTTTTCGGCAAACCCTTCCACAATCACATTAATCTGGACCGGCGGCCGCTTCGGATCGGAAATCAGTTCTTTGATTTTGGTTTTGAATTCGACATCCTTTTCCTGAATTTGATTTTCTTTCATATATTTGAAAATATCATTTTTAGAATAGGTCTCTGCATAATAAATGGCGTCCTGCTTGACGGAAAATGTTTTTTCACCGTCGGTTGTATGGAATACGAAACTCTTTTCTTTATATCCGGACTCATCTTCTTTCGCCTGAACCTCAATCTGAATTTCCACCCGCTTCGCCAGCTTTCCGGCCAGGCAACCGACAGCGTTTCCGACGGCATAGTGTTCCGGCGCGATAATTTCGGCGTCGATACATTCGGAAAGCTCCCGGATAAAACAGCGGACAGGCGCCCCGATTAAAACAACCGGAATGTCAATTTTAAACCGCAGAAATTTTTTGCCGGAATCATTTGTATCCGTCTTTTCATATTGATTCTTTTGAGCGTCTTTGTCCAAAAAAGCGTCCAATTCTTCTCTGGAAAATGTGTCATCCATAAAGTATACGAGTTCTCTTGCCATCGTTCGGGCAAATTTCTTTTTGAGATTTTGGCACAAATCTTCTTTGGTGGTGTTCAGCAAATCCGCCATGATTTTGGCACCGAACACCGATGCTTCTTTGTCCCATTCGATATAGTCGCCCGTGACGTGAAGAATGTCGGTCGGCGTCAACCCGATCACTTGAACCAGCCGCTTGTTAACCAAATTTTCAATCATATCAAACGGAATATAATCCGATTCCCACGCCAAGTCTCCCAAAAAACGGGGCAAATCTCCGATTTTGTTATACGTTTTCATTTCCTCGGCGGACAAATTTACCGGCAAATATTTGCTTTTCATCACAAGCGTTGTCGGCTGAACAAATTCATTGAGCAATTGGTTATGGGAAACCCAGTGGTTTTTCATGGTGTCCGACAATCCCGGAAACATTTCCACGGCGCGGCAGAGTGGAATGACACGCCGTGGTCCGATTTTGATGTTTCCAAACCGTGCGTCTTGAACGGAATCAGCGCCGAACCAAATATGGCTGTCGCCGCCCATGGCGGTTGTTTCCATTTGAATGGCCCGGACTTTTGTCCGCCAGCCGCCAACCGTTGCGCCCAAATCTGAAATTTTCGGAATTTGATCCACAATCATTGACACATCCGTGCTGGTTCCGCCGACATCAATTGCGATGCAGGTGTCCTTGCCGGACAAAAAGGCGGCGCCAAGAACACTGGCTGCCGGCCCTGAAAAGATGGTTTCGACCGGTTTTTCCATGACTTCGGAAAATAAAGCGACGGCGCCGTTACACTTTAACATGGTGGTTTTGACGTCCATGCCGCGGTTTTTTGTCTCCGCCAGGATAGCGTCTAAGAAATTTTTAGCAATCGGAAGAAGTGACGCATTCAAATAAGCGGTGATGCCGCGCTCGTAAGCGCCAAGCGCATGCGCCAACTCGTGCCCGCACACGACCGGATAGCCGGTCAGTTCCATGATTTTTTTCTTCGCACGCAACTCATGTTCGGGATTTAAAATGCTGTAAAAAGCGGAAACGGCAAAAGCCGACACGCACTCTTTCATTTTAAGCACGTATTCTTCAATGGCGGCCATATCGAGTTCTTCATTTTCTTTGCCGCGGTAATTGTGTCCGCCGGTGACGACCACGCAGTTATCCTTTAAATGTTCCGGAATTTTCTGCGTTCCGATGAGAATGAGCGCAACGGTGGCCCCGTTTTTTTCAAGAATGGTATTCGTGGCAAATGTTGTTGAGACCGACAGCAGTTTGACTTGTTTTAAATGGTCCGGGTTTAATTTATCCAACACGGATGAAATGCCGCCGATCGGGTCCGGATATGTTGTGAGCGCTTTGTCGGATTCAAGAACATGTCGGCTGTCCAAATCAACGATCGCAGCATCCGTGTATGTCCCGCCGGCATCGATTCCCAAACTTAAACTTTTTTCCATTTGTATAAACCACCGATTTGTCAATCAGACCAAGTCTTTGCGGCGTGAATTCTAAAAAAGTATCGCCGCTCATCATAAAAATCACCCATACAACGTGTGGAAGGATAATAAAGTAAACTGATTGAAAAATAACAAAGAGGACTTGTTTTTTGTCCCGGCCCGAAATAAAAAAGGATTTTGTATCCGAATAAAATCAGGAAACAGGCAAAGTTGAACGGAATGGTCAACTTGTCAACGATAAAAATCGGCAATTGATGAAATAAAAACAAATTGATAAAAAATGAATAATAAAAATGATTAAAAAATAAAAAGAATTTATAAACATTGACACTGTTGTCTTAGGCATGAAAGCGTGCATTATGTGCGGCGGGACCGGAACGCGTCTTCGCCCGTTGACTTTTCGGCGCCCGAAGCCGTCCATTCCGATTTTGAACAAACCGTCTGTTCTTCATTTGATTGAACATTTGTCGAATGAAGGATTTAACGACATTATTTTAACGCTCGGTTATATGGGCGACGAAATTGAAAGAGAGTTGGGCGACGGCAGCGTTTACGGCGTTCACATTGATTATGTTTATGAAAAAACAAAACTCGGAACCGCCGGCAGCGTCAAAAACGCGCAGGAATTGATCGGCGACGAGCCATTTATCGTGCTTGGCGGCGATCACGTAATGACCCTCAACCTTCGGGAAATGTACCGCTTCCATCAACAAAACGATGCGCTTGTCACGATTGGTCTTTTGTCCATTGACGACCCGCGCGAATTCGGTATTGCCGATATGGCCATTGACAACCGGATTCTCCGTTTCTTTGAAAAACCAAAACCGGGAGAAATTTTCAGTAACCTGGCCAGCACCGGTATTTATGTATGCAGCCCGGAAATTTTTAATGAGATTCCGAAGGATCAGAAGTATGATTTCGCGAAAGATCTTTTCCCGAAACTCTTGTCAAGCAATCAGCGGATCAACGGTGTTTTGGTGCGCGGCAAATGGACGGACGTCGGAAGCGCCGTCGCCTACCGCGCCGCTCAAAAATGGATGCTGGACGACATGTCGGAAACGATTTTGGAAGGCGAATTTGAATCCAGCGGCAAAATTTTAGGACCGATCCGTGTCGGAGCGAATGTTTCCATCGGCAAGAATTCTTCCGTTGTCGGTCCGGTCATTATCGGCGAAAACACAAAGATCGGCGAACGTGTTCTTGTCGGCCCGTATTCCGTCATCGGCTCCGATTGTGTCATCGGAGACGATGTGAAGATTTTGGCGTCTTATGTTTTTGACGGAACAAGAATCGGCAGCAAAACAACGCTTTCGGGCGCGATTGTTGACAGTAACGCCGATATTGGTGCCGGCTGCAGCCTCGAAAACGGAACCATCATCGGTCCGGACGCGAAAGTCGAAGACGGCGCCACCATTCACTCCGGTGTTAAATTGTGGCCGGAAGTTGTCGTTTCAAAGGGAATGCATGTGACAGAAGATGTTTTGAATGAAAAATATGATTCGCAAGTGAACGGGTCATAAGCGTTTTATTTACTTGTTTATTTTTATTAATTCATCGTAAATTATATATTTATTAATATATTTATTAATTTATTCGTTAATTTATTTTTTAGGCTATTGGCGTTATCACCGGTGTGCTGATCTGTCGGCAAGAATATTTCCCAATCGTAATTAATCGGATTTGTCCGGTCTGCGAAAGATGACATATTTGAGTAATAATGACCTACAATTGAGTAATAATGACATATAATTGAGTAATAAAGTGTAAAGGAAGGGAATATAACGATGATTGACTATTCTGAAATTTTAAAAGCAAATTCCAGCGGCGTATTGGCAACGCAAAACGATGAAAAGGTGGACACGAGGGTTGTCCAATGCTTGTTTACCGAAGGCAGTAAGGCGTATTTTTGCACCAGCTGTGAAAAACCGATGTACGACCAACTTGTGAGAAATCCCAACGTTTCTTTTTGTGTTCATCCGCAGAATTATTCTCCCGTTTTGTCTGTCAGCGGGAAGGTGACATTTGTGGAAGACCAAGCGCTTAAAGCCCGCGTGTTGGCGGTAAGTCCGATGAGCAGAAACGTCTATAAAACGCCGGATAATCCGGTTTTCAAAGTGTTTTACATTGAAATTGAGGACGTGAAAACTTACAGTTTTGCGGACGGAACAAAACATTTCACAATATGAATGGAGGAAGCGTTATGCTGACCGTTGCACAAACGAAACAAACAAGTATCGAGTTAAAAGAGAATTACCGCATCTCTGAACTAACGCCCGAAGTTATTTGTGCGGATCTGCGTATCAATGACCGGGAACTTAACAAGGTGTTGGAAATGGTTAACCCGGACCCGACAACGGTTTGGCGGGTACGCGATTACATGGAAAGAAAAATAAAAGAACAGGGAAAAACGCCGGCGCCCTATTCCGCGCTGATTACGAATATATGGTATCGATATGACTGATTCGGCTGTTATGATCTAATGAGATTTTGTGATAAAGAAGTGAAAATATGAATACAGTTGTTATTACCGGCGCAAATTCGGGTTTGGGTTATGAATGCGCTAAAAATATTTTAATGTCCGGCGGCGAATACCATATTGTCATGGCCTGCCGCGATTCGGAAAAAGCCCGGGTTGCTCAAACCGCTTTGGTTAATGAAACGGGGGCTGACAGTAAAAACATCCATGTGATGGAACTTGATTTGTCTTCGTTGCAGTCTGTTCGGGATTTTTCAAAAGAATTCATGGCGCGTTCTTTGCCGCCCCTTTATGCGGTTGTGTGCAACGCGGGAATTGCCGGCACCCGTTCCGGAAAAACGGTGGACGGGTATGAGTTGGTTTTTGGAACAAATCACCTGGGGCATTTTTTGCTGACGAATTTATTGCTTCCGAGCTTTACGGAGAAGGGCCGCATTGCAGTTGTGAGCAGCGACATGCACAATCCGCCCGGCGGCATTTCTTATCCGGGCGCGAATGTGTTGGCAGACCCTGAAGCTGATATTGGAAACCGTTACCCGTTAAGCAAGTTGTGTAATCTTTATTTTACCTACGCGCTTTCAAGAAAGCTGGCAGATCTGAAAAAACCAATTACAGTAAACGCTTTAAATCCCGGTTTGATGCCGGAGACAAATTTAAGCGCCGGCTACAAAGGCCGGTTTACCAAGGAGTATCTTGAAAGTGTCAAGGATATGATGGGATCCCTCTCCGAGTCCTCAAAAGCGCTTGCCGCTATGGTAACTGAGCCGTACTTTGGAACGGTCACCGCAAAATATAATGATCGCGGAAGGGTGGTGCCGTCTTCCGAACTGTCTTACAATATTGAAAATCAAAATGATTTATGGGAAACCAGTGTGAGGTTGACGGGTCTCAAATCCCGGGAAACTTTCCCGGAACTTGTCAACGGAAAGTAAGTTGTTTCGGAACCGATTTTTTAGCGGGCAGCCTGCGCGCGCGTTACGACGATACATTTCCTTTTTGAGTTTAAGAAACGAAGTGGCAATTTCCGAATCAGTATAAAAAAATATAAAAAGAAAACGGATTTTCGTATTTTTATCAAATTAAATTCAGAATCCGTTATTGTTTTCGGTCGAAATAAATGCTTTTTCCGGAAACGCTGAGCGGAACCGCAAAAGCGTATTCGGCATCAATCATTTTTACGGAACAAGCCGCTGCACCCGCGGAATACATAATCCGGTTGTCAAGGCACATATCTTTTGCTTTTGAAACCGCGGAGCCGATTGCAATTCCGAGATCTACCGACTTGATGGCGCAAATCGGTCCCGAAAACGGCGGAACGGATTCCTTGTTTTTGGGCGCGCTTGTCAGTCCCGCGCATGTCCCAAAACCGCAGGCGCCGCAATTGAGTCCCGGCGGTTTCGTGTCTTTCAAACCGATAATCGTCACAAGATCCGAATTTCGGATGTTTCCGGCATCGCGCACGAAGAACATACCCAACTTTTCGGAAAGTTTTTCCATTTCATTCGCCAGCATTTCTTTTTCGGAATCATTCAAAATGTACGTGACAAGATTGTCAATTCCTTTTCCTTTCGGAGCGGTTCTTGCAGCCACCAAAATTTCCTTGGCCATTTGAAGAAGCGCGTCCTTTTCCGCGTCCACCATCATAAGAGAAAAAAAGCGGTTTTTGTATTAGATTTTTTGGGGTCAAATAAGCGGTATGGAGAAACGGTGAAGAAGATGGCAAAGAGAAAAGAAAAAGAGACCATTTGTCCCCCATTAAATGCCAATTCGAAAAATCAACTTTAATTATATTAAAATTTTTATCAAAAATACATATATAATTTAAATTATATTTTAATAATACCGGACCGAACAAATAACGATTTTATGTACGGGACAGTAATTGTGAAATTCAGATGTAAAAAGAGGAAAAATAATGCCGAAATACAACGATCCGAAAGTACCGTTCGTCCCAGACCGAACTGTATTACCGATTCACGAACCGACATACCCGCCCTGTAAAGATATGTTTGCAGATGACAACCCGACTCCGCCGCCGCCGAGATTTACCGTAAAAGCCCCGGAAAAAGCGCCAAACGTGTTGATTTTTCTAATTGATGACATGGGGTACGGCGCATCCAGTGCTTTTGGCGGTCCGATTCCGATGCCGACATCGGAACGCTTAGCTAAAACCGGACTCCGCTTTAACCGTTTCCACACAACTGCCGTTTGCGCGCCAACCCGCGCAGCTTTACTGTCCGGGTACAACCACCATTCTGTCAACATGGCCAACATTACCGAACTTGGAACCGCTTACCCCGGAAACTTATCCACCCGTCCGAAAACAGTGACACCGATGGCTCAAGTGTTACGCCTCAACGGCTATTCGACTGCGCAATTCGGAAAGTGTCATGAAACGCCGGCTTGGGAAACGACCGCTTCCGGTCCTTTTGACCACTGGCCGACATTTTCAGGGTTTGATAAATTCTACGGATTTTTGGCCGGTGAAACAAATCAATATCATCCGGCATTGAATGACGGTGTGACGTTGATTGAGCCGCCGAAGAAAGAAAACTATCACCTGACTGAGGATTTGGCCGATCAATGTATTTTGTGGATGAAAACACAAAAAGCGATGACACCGGATAAACCGTTTTTCGTTTATTTCGCGCCCGGGGCAACCCATGCGCCTCATCACGCGCCTGAAAAATACAGAGACATGTTTAAAGGACAATTTGATGACGGCTGGGATGCGATGCGCCAAAAAACTCTTGAAAAAATGATCAAAATGGGTGTCGTTCCCCCGAATACCAAACTGGCCGACAAACCGAAAGACATTGCCGACTGGGATACGCTGCCGGATGTGGAGAAAAAACTCTATGCCCGTCAAATGGAAATTTATGCCGGATTTGCCCGCCACACGGATGACCAAATCGGACGTGTTGTTGATACGGTCGAAGAGATGAAACTTTTGGAAAACACCATCATTCTTTACATCATGGGAGATAACGGCGCAAGCGGTGAAGGCCGCATGACCGGGGTGGTCAACGAAAACGCCGCCATCAACGACGCGCCGGAACCGCTTGAATTTATTCTTGAGAATCAACACCTCCTCGGTACGGATATGGCCTACAACCACTATGCGGCCGGATGGGCTGTTGCCCTTGACGCGCCGTACAAATGGGTTAAAACCGTTGCTTCTAACTTTGGCGGGAACCGAAACGCGATGATTTTCCATTATCCTGCCAAATATAAAGGAAAAGGCGAAGTGTTAAACCAATTCCATCACGTGATTGACGTGGCACCAACAATTTACGAACTTTGCGGAATTCCGATTCCGAAAATGGTCGATGGCGTCGAGCAACGGCCGATGGAAGGCGTCAGCATGAAATACGCGCTTGACAATCACAAAGCAAAAGGACAGCGTCAGACGCAATATTTCTGCATTTTCTCAAACTTCGGTGTTTATCACGACGGATGGTTTGCCGGCGTTGTCGATAAACTGTCATGGGAGGTGAAACCCTTGTACGAAAAAACCAAAGACGCTCCTTGGGAACTCTATAACCTGGAAGAGGATTTCAGCTGTGCCAATGATGTGGCCAAGAAATATCCGGAGAAACTTGAAGAATTGAAGAAAATCTTCTATGAGGAAGGATTAAAACACAATGTGTTCCCCATTGAGGGAAGAGGCGGCATTCTGTTAAACGCTGATGTTGCCGGCCGGCCAACCATTTTCGGAGACCGCCGTGAAGTAACGCTTTACGAGGGTGTCATCGGCATCAAAGAACATGCCTTTTTGGAAATGAAAAACCGTTCCTTCACCATTACGGCCGAAGTTGAAGTCGGACCCGGTCACACGGATGGCGTTATTTTCGCTCAAGGCGGGCGTTTCGCCGGATATTCATTATATATCAAAGACGGAATCCCCTGTTTCTGCTACAACTGGCTGGGCCGGGAACGTTACTACACGAAAGCGACCAAACCGTTGGTGGATGAACGCAACCAAATCCGGCTGGAATTTAAATATGACGGCGGCGGATTTGGAAAAGGCGGAAATACGACGCTGTACGTTAACAACAAAAAAGCGGCCGAAGGAAGAATTGACCGGACGGTCGGCAATCAGTTTTCGTTTGACGAATCCGCTGATGTCGGCATGCAGCGGGCAACTCCGGTCACTGAAGAATACACCGTTGAAAACAGCAAGTTCAAAGGACGTATTTATTCAGTAAACATTAAGACGGAGCCGCCAAACGTTAAGTGAAACGGAGCCAACGTTAAGTGAGAAATAATCAGCGTTAGGTGAAAAGTAATCAACGTTAGGTGAAAAGTAAACAACTTTAAGTGAAAAGTAAACAACTTTAAGTGAAAAGTAAACACCAATATAAGAAAAAGGGTACGTCATGTTGTGCCCTTTTCTTTCTTATTTCTTTCACATCATCTCATTTTTCCGTATTCGTTCTTTTTTCTTTGGTTCATTTTTAAATCGTCCTTTTGTTTCCGATAAAACGACTAGATTATATATTTCAACTCCGTTTCTCTTCCCAATGATTGACGATACCCTTAAAATTTTCAAAGAACTCACCAAAAAAGACTTTCGGATTCTCGCCGGAATCGAGCTTGGAATGCGTGATTTCGAATGGGTTCCGGTTTCCGAAATTCAGCGTTTTGCGTGTATGTCGCTTGACAAACTCAATTACCGGCTGGAATGGCTCCGCCGGAAAAAAATGGTGATCGGAACGTTGGATCCGTACGAAGGTTACAAGATTTACTTTGAAGCTTACGACGCGCTGGCGCTGCACACGTATGTTGCCCGGAAAACATTTTCCGCCATCGGCGTTGAAATCGGCGTCGGTAAAGAATCCGTTGTGATGGAAGTCTTAAAAGAGCCGGAAATGGCTGTTGCCGATCCTGAAGTTTTTATTTTGAAGCTGCACCGTGAAGGCCGGACCAGTTTTAAACAAGTCAAACGGACGCGGGAACATTTGGCCGGAAAGGAACATTTCTCCTGGATTTATGCCGCAAGGCTTGCCGCCAACCGTGAATTTAACATCATGCAAAAACTGTGGCCGGATGTTTCGATTCCAAAACCCATCGACCAAAACCGGCATACATTGGTGATGGAAGTCGCCCAAGGCAGCGAGCTTTTCAAAACAAAATTGTTGGATCCGGATTGGTTTTTGGATGAGATTCTCCGGCAAATCAAATTGGTTTACGGAAAAGGAATTATTCACAACGATTTAAGCGAATACAACATTTTCGTGTCCGAAGACGGCATCCAAATCATTGACTGGCCGCAGTATGTCACATTAGCGCACCCGCATGCGGACGAACTGCTCCGGCGCGACGTTGAAAACGTTCTCAATCACTTCTCCAAAAAATACAAAATCCGGCGCGATATCGACGAAATCATTCGGGAAATTAAAACGGAAAATTCAATTGATCTTGAAAAATTGAAAAAAGAGTTTCCGGATGATGAAGTTCGGTTGAACGCGGAAATGGACCGAGAAATTGAATCAGCCGTCAACGAACTTGAAGATTGCGGAATTGACTTTGAGAGAGAAAACTAAAAAAAAATTTAAAACTATTTTTCCTCTTCTTTTCCACACTTTTCACTTATTGTCTTCGCTTTTTCTTTTTTATTTTTTGTTTTTGTTCCTATTTTTTTGTTTCTTATCTTCAATCAAGAAGTGCATAATTTCATGACTTCGAAAGAAGTCATGAAATGCATGCATTTTCTTGGTCTATTGTTAATCCAATTTGCAACCTATTTAATTTGTTCTACCGTTACCTTTGAGAAATCAGTACTTTTCGGGAAAATCCGTCTGATAATCCCGATCGTATTTTCAACTGTTCCCTTTTCCCAACTATGGTATGGGTGGCAGAAATACGTATCAATATCCAGAATTTCTTTTAATTTCCGATGAGCTGCATTTTCAGTCCCATTATCGAAAGTGATTGTTCTTCTGAGCTCCGGCGGCAGGTCTTTCAAACATTGAATTGCTTTATCAACCATTTCCATTGCCGATTTATCCTTTAACAAATTAATCCATGTAAAGTGAGTCACCCGATCCACAATCACTTGCAAACATGCACTTGACCTTCTGGACCAAACTGTATCTATTTCTAAATCACCTGCTCTTGACCTTTCATTCACAACTTCCGGTCTTTCATCAATGGATATCCGATCAGGTATTTTCCCAACTCTGTTTTTTATTTTTAATCCTCTTTTCTTCCTCTTTCGATGCCGCTTTGGAAGATATTGGATCAAGTCAGTTCTTTCCTGATAAAGATGAAGATAAATTGTCTCATAATTGGTTTGCTTTCCGGGAAGGTCTATATTTATCCGACCGGCAATCTGTTCGGGTGACCAACCAAGTCTAATTTTATCATGGGCGTAATCCTTGATTACAGGATCCTTCAATCGTTCCTTTTTTGCAGCATTCAGTTTCCGCTGAGTACTCCGCTCGTGAGCTTTTTGGGCATTGTATTTTACTGTATTTTTGGGGGGTTGATTCCTTCTCAATTCACGCGAGACGGTAGATTGCGAGCGGCCGAGGGCCGCCGCAATCTCCGTCTGGGTTTTACCTGAGTGGGAATATATGGAAATTTGAATTCGTTCGGCCATTGTGAGATGGCAATATTTTTTATAGTTCCAAATTGTTTTTGGCATGGGTGCTTACACTTCCTTTTTGCGCAACATATAGGAAGATAAGCACCCTCATTATTTTTTCGGAAATTATGCACTTCTCCGTTGAATTCAGGTTTTTATTTTTTGTTTTTATTTTTTGTTTTTATTTTTTGTTTTTATTTTTTGTTTTTATTTTTTGTTTTTATTTTTTGTTTTTATTTTTTGTTTTTATTTTTTGTTTTTGTTTTTATTTTTATTTTTTATTTTTTGTTTTTTGTTTTTCATTCCTTTTTCACATCAATTCTCAAATTCATAAATCAATTTATATATTAATTAGAAAATATATCATTTGTGGTGAAACCATGTCCGTTCGAAATGTCAAGAAAATCATCCAAGGAAGAAATACAATTGATGGCGCCGGCGTCAAACTCGTTCGCGTCGTCGGATATCATGATGTCAAAGAGTTTGACCCGTTTCTTATGCTCGACGCGTTTGATTCGTCCGACCCGAAAGATTACGTCAAAGGATTTCCGCACCATCCGCACCGCGGCATTGAAACGGTCACGTATTTGATTTCCGGACGAATCGAACATGAGGACAGTTTGAAAAATAAAGGCGTCATCGGAAGCGGCGATTGCCAATGGATGACCGCCGGAAGCGGAATCATTCACCAAGAAATGCCAAAACCGGCCGGAAGAATGTTGGGCTGCCAGCTTTGGGTGAATTTGCCGGCCAAAGACAAAATGACAGATCCGAAATATCGGGATATTACTCAAAATATGATCCCGGAGGTTGTGGAAAACGGAACTGTCATCCGAATTTTAGCCGGAAACTATAACGGAAAAAGCGGAGCCATGCAAGCGGATTATGTGAAAATCAATTATTTAGACGTTACCATGAAACCGAACACGGCGTGGAGTTTTGAAACAAATCCGGAAAGCACTCTTTTCATTTACATTTTGGAGGGAAGTTCCAATTTTAACGGCAAAAATAAAAACCCTGTTTCCGTTTTTGAAAAGTCGGCGGTTTTGTTTGGCGGCGGGGAAATGTTTGAAACAACAGCAAGAACCGACGGCGTTCGGTTTTTACTGTTTGAAGGAAAGCCGTTGAATGAGCCGATTGTTTGGGGCGGACCGATTGTAATGAATACCGCGGAAGAACTTGAATTCGCGTTTTATGAACTCGAACACGGGACTTTTATCAAACACAAGTAAAAAGCAAGTAAAAAATAAAAAACAAAAAAACAATAAAAAACAAAATAAATAAAGCAAATAAAAAAACAAAATAAAAAACAAATAAATAAGACAAGCGCCTTGAATTACAAAAATAAAAACAAAAAACAAAAAAGGCTGCAAAATGTTTGACATCATCCAATCTATTGACCAATCCGCCATTCTGTGGATTTACAATTGGGGCGGCACTCAGTTCTTGGATTTCATTTTTGTGTTTTTATCGTATACCGGAACAATCCGCTTGGCAGCGATCATTCTTTCCATTTACTTTTTTTGGCGTCCGGAAACTCGGAAAATATCTTATGTGATTGTCGGCGCTCTTCTGCTGTCTAATTTCATCATTCTTATTTTGAAATTGGCGGTTGATCGCCCGCGTCCTTACATTTGGCTGGGCGTTTCGGATATAGAAATGCTGGTTGAAGCATCGCCGTACACGTCATTTCCATCCGGTCATTCCGCATCGGCGTTTTCAACGATGATCGTCGTGGCTTGGTATTTCCGAAAACTCATTGTTTTTGGAATGATTTTGGCAACCGTCGCCGCAGTCGCCCGCGTCTATTTACTGGTTCATTATCCGTCGGACGTGTTTGCGGGCGCAATTATCGGAATTGCTTTTTCGTTGGCGTTTATTTTGATTTTTGAACAGTTCCGGAAGGAAAGGCAGAGTAAAACGGATAAGGAAATTTGAATTTCAGACGGTTTGCATCTGCGGTTTCCAATTTACAGTTTGCATCTTCTGTTTCCATTTACAGTTTGCATTTTCTGTTTCCATTTACAGTTTGCACCTGCGTTTTCCAATTTACAGTTTGCATTTTCTGTTTCCATTTACAGTTTGCATCTTCTGTTTCCATTTACAGTTTGCATCTTCTGTTTCCAATTTACAGTTTGCATTTTCTGTTTCCATTTACAGTTTGCATCTGCGGTTTCGGTTCCCGATTTGCATCTGACGTTCATCACATCCGCAAAATACAGATGCTAACGCATCTGATTTTGCGGGGCGGTTTGCTTGGCTCGTAAAAATTTTGACCATATATTTTTAGCGACCGAAGGGAGCCGTTCGCGAAGCGAACTTTGGCAGTAAACGTTACACTGCCCGTTGAAAAATTCCGAAGCGAAGCGGAGGAATTTTTGCGTCGGAATTTGCGGGGCTGTTTTCTTAATTTTTAAAATAAAACGAACCTGTCTTTTCGTTCATTTTTTAAAAAATCGAACCTTATCTTTTACAAAAAAGAAAATGTGTCGCCGTAACGCGCGCGCATGCCGCCGGTCAAAAAAAGAAGAAAAACAGCAAAATAAAAATCCAAAAAAAAAGTTCAAGCAAAAAATTGCTTGAACTTAGATTTCTAGCTGAAAATATTACTCGAGCACTTCAAGAATGTGCGTTGTAATCACAGATTTTCCGCCGGTGCATTCGGAAAGGGTGCGGCCGCAGACAGTGCAGACGACCTTTCGGCTGGCGCTTCCGAAAATAATCTGTTCGTTTTCGCAGTCGTTGCATTTCACGCGCAAGAATCTGCTTTTCGGGCGGTTTGTATAATCCATATTTGTCACTCCTTACTCCACAAATTCGAATTTCTTGGCTCTGAAGCCCGGTCTCTGGTGCGCTTTCTTACAGACGGTGCATCTGTATTTCAAAGCGATCTTCTTGGTCGGCTTGTCGCCTCCGGGGACTTTTGAGAATTTTCCCGCGTTACCGATACCGGTTTGTCTTTTCTTTTGGCGGACGATCATGGTCAAGGAAGAAGCTTTTCCTTTCTTGACACGTTCAAGGGAATGCTCCGTATGCTTTTTGCAAAACGGGCAATAAGTGTTCATTTTCTTCGGCATTTTCATGTTATTTCACCTGCGATTCCTGACATTCACACGGGAGTAAGTTCCCATGGAAGCAATATTTGAAAGATCCGTTGCCGGAAGAGATACAATCAATCGAATCGTGAACCATTCAAAAGATGATTTTCATGAATCCACAAAGGAAAACATATCTCTGAGACGCACATCCGCAATCTAACATCAAAGTACCCGCGTAAAACGGGTCAACGATTAAACAATTAAGACTCCGGATTGCCTTCGGAACTGCCGGGAATACTGAGAGCGACACCGCGCTTAATCAGCAATTGCGCATTTGAATGCGGTAATGAAACAACATCATTCGCACGCAATTGATAAGTGCGTTTGTCTTCGCCCATGAATTCTGGTAAATCCTTCAATATTCGGACAGAAACGTATTTCTCATTTATAACATTTGCGGAAGATTCCGGTTTCGGGGACGATGCCGACGGATTCATCATTTTGGAGATGCTGCCCGAGCCGGACGCCGGCTTTTCCAAATTCGGCTTTCCGGGCTGCGCTTTTTTGTCAGCATCTTTCGCCGGACCGGCATTTCCCACGTGGGCGCCGCCGCCGTCATGATCGTCCACAATGGCTGAAATCTGTTTTTCGCGCGACTTTCCGATGGCCGATAAAACTTCCTCATAAAGAATTTTTTCATCGGCCAGCAACTTGTCATAATCCTTTTTCAAAAGGCCGGTCTTCGAATTCGTAAAAGCGGTGGATGTTGCACGCTCCACAATTTTTCCGACGCGTTTCATAAAAACGGTTTCAATATCAAAAACGATGCTGGACAATTCATCTTCAAGCATTTTGTATTCGACGGAACGGGGACGGCCGTTTTTGATCATCTCCGATTCCAATTCCCTGACAGCGGCGGCCGCGGTTTCATAGAAATCCGACGGAATCGGCTTTAAATCCCGCCCTTTTTCACGCCGCGCGATTTGTTTAATTTCTTCAATAACTTTATCAAGATCCATAATTTGCAACTCCGCGGCACATCAAATAAACGGCGGCGTATTCCGGAAGTTCCGCCGGCCCGACATCTACCGAAAACTCTTGCCCTTTGAGCTCAAACGAAAACGGACGCAAAATCCGAACTTTCGTCAATTTGTCGCCGAAAGCGAGCGCGTCCGTGAGCGGGTCGTAATCGGAAAGGTGCGACAGCGGAATTGTTTGAACTTCAAATCCGGAACTTCCGTGAAGCGACCCCGGAAAACGAATCAGACGCTTAATGTCTCCGGTCACCGGTTCGTCAACACTGGCGCCGGCGTCCACACCAAATTCGGCAACTGTCTGCTGAATAATATATTCGATAATCGTTTTAAAATCTTTCACCGGAAAATCCAACCGTCCCTTTTGCGTGATTTCATCCAGCATCGACTCATCCGACGCAACGGATGCCAACTTCTTCAACGTTGTATCACCGGCGATTTTATTCTCTCTCAAGTCTTTAAACATTTCCGTTTTGTCTTTTTTGGCTTCCGTTCGCAAGTAGTCCGCCACATGCTCAGCAATCCGCTTTCCCCATCCGGTTTCAAAACCTTCCAGAACCCATTTGGTCGGCAACTTTTTCGGGTTTCCCCGAAAATCGGACGCATTCGAACCGGCACCGGCATCGCCGGCCATGGCGATTTCCTTAAAGAAATATTTAAAATCCAAATCCCGACCGCTGATATAGTTCACAATTTCACGGCGTTCGGCGCTGTCAAGTTTTGAGATTTTGTCATCGTAAACGTGGAAGTGGTAACCGCGCCCGCCTGAAAAAACCAATTCGATTTTGTCGTCGGAGAAACCGAAATCGTCCATGAGAAACTCGGACAACTTTAAAGATTCGCGTTTGACATGGTTAAGCATATCCGAATAAGTGCGCTTTGCGCCCGGCAAATGGTCGGCGTCCAGGTCAAAAATCAAATCGGCGCCTTGCCAACATTTCTGGTCCATCCGGGGCGCTCCCGGCAATTCATAATAAGCCACTGAATAATAAACGTGAGCCGGCGCCATTCCAATCAGATATTCCGACACTTCGTTAAAAGAAGCAAATGATTTGTGGCGCTTCATGACAACTTCCGGCATCGGGTCAAAGGAAATAAATCCCCATTCACGGCTTGCGAAAGACGGCGGGAGTTTCAAATCCAAAGACTTGTAATGAGACTGAAACTTGACCTTCAGATAACGTTTGGTGAGTTCGTCCATATTGTTCTCCCGATAAAATGATTTGAATTAAATTTTCCAAAAATTTTCATGTGCCCATCTTTTTGGAAAGCCCATTTTTTTTGTATTTATTGAAGGATATTTTCTCAACAATTCTTGAAATTCTATTTTAAACTCATTTCCCTGATTGATTGAATTTAAAAGATACTGAATACAACAAATTGAAGCATATAGTTTTTTTGGATTTACAGCCGTATTTTTTATAAAAAGACGCGGGGAATTTTGCGGAAATTTAACGGCAATTGGCAGTTCTCGATCCCATAACCGCCCATAGTGAGCGCAAATATTCCGAATAATAGAGAGATTGTGAATCCATCCTTTGAGGATATCATCGTCTTTCGAATTAAAATCAAAATGAACCATAATTTTTTGCTTACTTTGATTCATGTGCAAATATTTGAATACCAAAGAAAGAGTTCCAAAACTAACAATTTCAAAACACGACCAACAAGGAGGCATATCCGGAAAATGGTATTTATTTTGATAATGAGAAATAAATTTTTCAGGGCTGCTGCAAATATCGTTTTTAAGCTGGGATAAAAACTTTGAATGAAACATCGGGTCAGAGAAATATTTTGATTCATAAAACCAATGACTATCACTATTGGTGACGGAATATTGATAAACGATCTGAGTTCGAAGAGCAATTTCTATCTTTTCAATCGCTTTAAAAATCAATAAACGCAATTCACGATCAAAATAATAAATCTCTAAAATATCTTCAAAATAAATCGGACAGATGAAAGGCTGATCCGGAAGATTATTCTCTTGAAACGGATAGGTATATCCTCTCAATCTGTAAAAATTATTGTTTAACAAAAACAATTCTGCAACGGTTTCATTTTTGAAAAGCAAATTTCTCTTTTTTAATATTCCAACCTGATCCTTGAC
The DNA here is from genome assembly GCF_032594115.1 of Methanolapillus millepedarum. Classification (NCBI taxonomy): domain Archaea; kingdom Methanobacteriati; phylum Methanobacteriota; class Methanomicrobia; order Methanosarcinales; family Methanosarcinaceae; genus Methanolapillus; species Methanolapillus millepedarum. Next base: position 776,838 of record NZ_CP131060.1, on the reverse strand, counting down.
AGATAAAGCCGGTTTATTATAGATCATATTTATACATCCATGCTGAATCATCTGATTGCGATAAATAAAGACCCGAACAACAGGATACCGGTTGGATTGAAACAATGCATATCGCTGATGGTACAACGAATTAGTTGCAAATGAACGATATTTTGACAAAAAAACGAAAATCCTGAACATGCACCAAAAAATGGTGCACGCAGGTTGGACTGATCTGCCGCACATCGTTGAGTGGTACGAACAAATACTGTTAATTCATAAGATATAATGAAACTATAAATATATTACGAAAATGTTTGCCGGAAATGAACACAATGAAAAACAGTAACTAAAAACCATCTTTTTTAAAAATCATTCTTTTAAAACCTCTAATATTTATAGATATTTTGTATTATAGCTGTCAATGAAACAAGAAATGACCAGTGCCGATGTATCCGCCATTGTCGCCGAGCTTTGCGCCGGCGAAAAATCTCTCATCGACGCTAAAATTGAAAAAATTTATCAAACCGGCGAAAATGAAATCCGGATTAATCTCTATATTCATAAAAGAGGACGGGACGATTTAATCATTGAGAGCGGAAAGCGTCTTCACCTCAGTAAATATCTTAAAGAATCCCCGAAAATTCCGCAAGGATTTCCGATGCTCCTTCGGAAATACATCATGGGCGGAAGAATTACATTTATCGAACAACATCAATTTGACCGGATTGTAAAAATCGGCGTCATCCGGGGCGGCGAGGAAACCATTTTGGTGGCCGAACTCTTTTCGCGCGGAAACATTATTCTCTTAGATAAAAATGAAAAAATTATTTTGCCGTTTAAACCCGTCACCTTCCGCGACCGGAGAATCCGCTCGGGCGAACCGTACGAACTGCCCGCTGAACAATTCAACCCGCTCAAAACCAGCGTGGAAGAAATCAAAACCGTCTGCCGAGATTCAGACAAAGACGCCATCCGAACGCTTGCCAACAACTTCAATTTAGGTGGTCTGTATTCGGAAGAAGTGTTTAAACGTTGTCCTGTGGATAAATCAAAGCCGGCAAAGGATTTGACAGACGCGGAAATCGAACAAATTTATGCGGCGGTTTTTGAAATGTTAGAACCGGTCAAAACCGGAAACTTCAAACCCGCTTTGATTTTAAAAGAATCGAAAAATGCGAAAAACGGAACGCGAACTTTGGCAAACATACCGCCGCAACAACCGGATTCTGAAGGACCGGCTTTCAAGAATCCGAAAGAAAACGCGGATTCGGAAAAGAAAGAGCAAAATATTGAACAAAAACCGGAATTTAAATTGCCGGACGGATTTGAAATCGCCGATGTCGTCGCTTTTGATTTGGTTCAATATCAAGATCAAAAAAAGATTTATTTCCCGTCCTTTTCGGAAGCGTTGGACGAAGCCTTCGGAAAAGCATCGTTGGACGCTGTTGTTGTCAAAAAAGAAGAAGTGAAACACGAAAAGAAATTGGGTATTTTTGAGCGTCGGCTGAAACAGCAAACCGAGACGATTGAAAAATTCAACCGTGAAATTGAGAAAAATACAAAAATCGCGGAGTCGATTTACGCCAATTACCAATTTGTCGAATCGCTCATTGCTGTTTTTTCATCCTCGCGGGAAAAAGGATATTCGTGGGATGAAATGATCAAAATCATCAATGCCGCGAAAAAAGAAAAGAAAAACGATGTGATCAACGCAATCATTTCCATTCAGCCGGCTGACGCGTCCGTAACGGTGGATTTAAAAGACTGTAAAGCCACCATCGATATCCGAAAAACAATTCCGCAAAACGCGAATGTCTATTACGACGCCGCGAAAAAATTCATGAAAAAGAAAGACGGCGCCGAAAAAGCCATTTTGGACACGCAGGCGGCGATTGAGAAAAAAGAGAAGGACAAAGATAAAAAACCGGCGTCTCAATATGTTCTCAAGCGGAAGAAACATTGGTACGACCGTTTCAAATGGTTCTACTCTTCCGACGGATTTTTGGTTATCGGCGGGCGCGATTCGGACACCAACGAGGAAATTTTCAAAAAATACACGGAAAAGCGGGATTTGGTTTTCCACACGCAATATCCGGGAGCGCCGCTGACGGTTATCAAAACGGAAGGAAAAGAAGTTCCGAAAAGCACGATTGAAGAGGCGGCGACTTTTGCGGTTTCCCATTCCAGCATTTGGAAATCGGGCGGCTCTTCCGGCGACTGCTATATGGTCAAAGGCGAGCAGGTGACAAAAACACCGGAAAGCGGCGAATATATCACAAAAGGATCGTTCGTTATCCGCGGCGAGCGTCAATATTTTAACAATGTGACTTTGGAACTGGCGGTCGGGATTGAACTCGGCGACGAAACGCGCGTCATCGGCGGCCCGATTCCGGCAGTTCGGGCGCGGGGAACACAGGTCATCGAAATCATCCCCGGCAAATTCAATCAAAACGATTTGTCCAAAAAGATTTACCGGCTTTACATGAATGAAATCAAAGACCAAAAATTCTTAAAGCAAATCGCGTCCCCGGACCAAATCGCCATGGTGATGCCGCCGGGAGAATCTGATATTCGAAGCGGGCCGGACGGAAAAAAGGCGACGGATGAAGCTGTCGAAGAATAAAATCAGCGGAGGGAACCCGGATGAAAGTCATGAAAAAGGAGTTGAAAGGCCGCAGCGGCGAAATCGCGCTGATGGCAGACACGCTTGAGGATTTGTGGCACCTCAAATACATTATCGACCCGAATGACGTTGTTTTTTCGCTCACCAAAAGAAAGCCGGAAGGCGCCGACGATAAGATCCGGCCGGAGAAGTTGGAAAAAGTGACCGTCCGCCTTGGAATCCGTGTGGAAAGTACAGAATTTCACAAATTCGCAAACCGCCTCCGCATCCATGGCGTCATCGTTTCCGGAATGGACATGGGTATGCATCACACCCTCAATATTGAAGAAGGAACCAGCCTGTCGATTGTTAAAGAGCAGTGGAAAAACGATCAATTGGAACGGATTGCTGAAGCCGAAGAAGCCGGAAAACGTCCGTCCGTTATCATTGTCGGAATTGAGGAAGGCGACGCCGACATCGGACTCGTCCGCCATTACGGTGTTGAACCTTATTCACATATTCGTCAATCGTCCGGAAAACGAGAAAATGGCCTTCGAGACGTTTTTTTCAAAGAAATCGCCGACCAATTGAATTTCGTCTACAAAGACGGCGCGGCGATTGTCCTTTGCGGTCCCGGTTTTACCAAAGACGATTTCCTCCTTTATTTTAAAAAAGCGTATCCGGAACTTGCTTCAAAAGCCGTGACGGAAGACAGCACCATGATCGGTATTTCCGGATTTTTGGAAGTTCTCAAAAAAGGGTCCATCGACAAAATCATGCACGAATCCCGCTTGGCCAGAGAAACAAATTATATGGACGATTTTTTAAAAGAAGTTGCCATCGATGGAAAAGCCGCTTACGGGCCGGCGGAAGTTCAAAATGCCATTAACTACGGCGCTGTTGAAACGCTTCTCGTCGCCGACGAAAAATTGCGGGAAGAGCGGGAAACCGCCGATGGGAAGACGGTGACGCCGATTGAAAATATGATGCAGGAAGCGGAACGGTCTCAAGGAAAAGTGATTATTCTCAGTACGGAATTTGAACCCGGACGAAAACTGGCGTCGTTCGGCGGCGTTGCCGCTATTTTACGGTACAAAATGGGGCAGTGACGGCGATCACAGCATAAATTACCCGTCCTGAAAGAAGCAGTCGCTGCGAAAATGAAAAACAGCTTCCTGAAAGCAAAGGGATTGTCGGAAAATGGAAAGTATCAAACAATCACGAAAGCCACCGGCACTAATCCGAATGCTGAATACAAAAGAAGATGAGTTGAACAATTCTCATTTTTATGATATTCAATATATAAAAGAAAATAATATCAGATCAGAATAAATTAAAAATTATTATAAAGATCTCGGGAATTGAGACTACAACAAAATAAAAGGAGATGTTGTATGACGATCAACGGAGATTTTTATCTGAAATTTCCACCCGTTTTAAAAAATGCGCTTCTTGAGAAGAAAGTTAAATTCGGCAACGTGAATGAAAAATATGAGCATTTTTTAGCATTCAGAGCCATAAAAAGAGAAAATGAAAGCAAGCCAATCCAACTTCAAGATTTTTGGTCCTACGCCGAAATCGGCTACAAAGGGAGGCATATCAACGAAAATGATATTTCATATTATGGATGTTCTTTGTTTACAAATAGGAGTGAATTAAAGAAAAAAATGAAAATCGATGTTGATTTACAGAATTCCTCAAATAAAATTATCCGAGGGCAGGTCAAAGATTCAAACGGACCTTGTACCGTCAACAAAAAAACCACTCATGTCGATTGGTGGTTGTTTGACGGGTGCGATCCATCATCCGATTTTGAGGTGATCTCGTGAACAAACTATATTTTATAATTCAAGAACAAAAACTCTTCTTAGAAAGAGTTCTTCTTCAAATAGATATCCCGCCGCGCCTGTTCGTCTGTAAAAATGAAGACAAGAAACTGTATTTATGCGTTTGCGTCTATTCATATCAACAGCCTTTTGAGCATTTAGTGGTTCCGACAACAACAGACATTTTATTGAGAATGTTAAGATGTGAGATCACGATGTATGAAGCATTCACAAAATCCGATATCGCTTACAAAATAAAAGAAGGGGAAGAACCAAAAAACGATACTGTGACGATGCTTCAGTCAAATGAGATCTCAGAGGACGATTTGCCGGTTAAAGACGCTTTCTTCAAATTGGATACCAAGGAGATCAAAGATTACATCCACCAGCTGGAGAAAAAACAGATTCAAAATGCCCGAATTACCGGAAATTCTCACATTTCGTACGGGATTAAACTTAAAAAACATAAAAATTTATGAATGGGCACCTCTCCTAAAAACGAATAAAATCCGCAAACAGATGCGATAACATCTGTTTAAGCGGAAGGACCGTCATGGTTTCTTTAAAAAATTCATCTTCATGAAAAAGAAACCTTCGGCACTACTTTTTCTTCTTCGCCGGCTTCAAAGAGTTCTTTCTTTTCAAAGCCGCCGATTTTAGCGACAATGTTGGTCGGAATCGTTTGAATGGTGTTGTTGTATTTGGTCACCGTGTCGTTATAGAATTGTCTCGTGTAAGCAATCTTGTTTTCGGTTTCCGTCAATTGGTTTTGAAGGTCGCGGAAATTTTCGTTCGCTTTCAGCTGCGGATAGTTTTCCGCAACGGCAAAGAGGCTTTTTAACGTGCCGGACAACATGTTGGACGCTTCCGCTTTTTCATGAGGTGTTGTCGCTTTCATGACGGCGGAGCGGGCGACGGTCACGTTTTCAAGAAGTTGCTTTTCGTGTCCGGCATAACCTTTCACGGTTTCAACGAGATTCGGAATCAAATCCGAACGCCGTTTGAGTTGAACATCGATTTGTGCCCACGCGTTTTCCACAAAGTTACGCGCTTTCACCAAATTGTTATACATCATCACAAACGCCACAATCAAGATGATGATGAGCAGCAAAAGAATGATTCCGATAATTATTCCGGCAGACATTTTTATCACTCCGATTTTATTTGTTGATTGACTGAAATTAAGAGGTTTATGAAAATTGATTTCAAATTTATCAATCTGATTAACGATTTAAGCTTTTTCATTTGATTTTAAAGATTTGGGTCCGGATTGTAATGTTAAGGTCAGCGGGCACCGCCGCCGCCACCGCCAAATCCGCCACCGATTCCACCGCCGCCAAATCCGCCCATTCCACCGCCGCCACCGCCGCTGCTTTGCGGCGTTGACGATGAGTAAGCGCGGTTCATGCCGGTATAGAATATCGGATAATAATAAATCATACCGAGACGGCTGTCCGACATCGATGCCGTCGGAACCGACAAATGCATATTTTTAAGCGCTTTGTCAGCGACGCCAAGCGCCATCGCATAGACCATGAATTGATCCCAAATGATCACGGAAGACGGCGGATACTCCTGTATTAAGGAATAATCGGTCAAATATTTCTCAAAATTTTTCCATTTCAAATAAAACATACGGCCGTCCTTGGTCCAGCGTCCCATCGACTGTTTCCAAATATGCGGATAAATGAGCAAAATAACCGCGATGATGCCGCTCACGAAACAAAGCGACGTCGTTTCAGCCGTTTGCGGATAAAGGTTTGCCGGCGCGATGATTTGGCTGATGAAAAACATCGCAATGGAGCAGACCAACAAAGCAACCCCGGCCGATCCGATAATTTTGTTTCCGGTCGAATCGAAAAGGGATGAAAAATCGGCCTTTTGAGTAATTTTTGAGTTCCAGCGGTTTAAGAAATTGTAAAACGAATCATTTGACCCGAGTTTCTTTTGAAGCTTCGTCCACTCCACTTCATCGCCGTCCATGCGGTCGCGCAAAAAGAGATAAACGTCTCGTTCAAAATCAGTCAAATAAAGGTCCGCTTGCTTTTCAATTTTCAGCAAAATTTCCTTGGTATCCGAATTTTTCCAATCTTTGCGGGTTGTTTCGTGAATGGAAAGGTAATCGTGATCAATCAAGTACATAATCGTCGACACAAAAGCGTCCATCGTCGGCTTTCCATGACCGACAACAATAGCGTTCACAACAGCCGGTTTGGTGTTCGTCGGCAAATCCCGCTCGTAAAGCGCATGATAATCTGTTTCCCGCTCCCGTCCGTATTTCAGATAAATGACAAAAGGCGCGACAATACCGGCCAAAATGACCAAAAGCTGAATCAGAATTAACAGATCGGCATAAAGGTTCTTCCGCTCATACTGTTTTTCTTCATTCAGGATTGTATTTAAACCGTCTTTGTTTTGAATCGTCACAAAATCCCCGTTCGGATTTTCCATTCTCGGATAAATGACGCGGAAATCGTACCAAGTGTATTCCGGAATACTGCTTGCGGAAACAGTGTATTGGTAGTCGGAATTCGAAATTTGGCGGCCCGACATATTCTGAGTGTAGTAGGACGGATGCGACCAATAAGAGTCTCCGCTGTAGCCGGGAATCGGAGACATCGTCGTGTTCTCAAACGTAATCATCGCGTTTAAACTCGGCAACGTTTTTTCCCAGTTGTCGCCCCAGAGCATATAGTTGAATTCGGTGACATCGTTGTAAACATTGATGCCGCCGTAATAGTCATAAGAAATGACAAAAACAACATTGGACGGATTCGGTTTCGGAAGTTTAACAATCAGTTCCTGTCCGTAAGAAACGTTGTCCACGCGAAAAGATGAATTCGGATAACCTTCGATGTATCCGGTTGCGTTTTTGATCGTAATGTTGGAATTGGTATACACCAGCCGGTAAACCTCGTTGTAATCTTCGTCCCAACTGTCAAATGTGTAATAAATGCGTTCGTTGACGTGAACAACGCCGGACTCATTGACGACAATGTTCACATCGGCACGGTCAACTGTATATGATTTGGCAGCTGCGCCCGACGCCAAAAGCATCAAACAAAGTCCGACCAACAAAGCAATTGATGCCCACCGGGCCGGATTTGAAGAAAATGTTAACTTGTTTTTTTGAAAAGTCATAATATCACAATCGAATTATCAAAAGCAGATTTTATTCGAATTTAGGTAGGAATGATTTTACTCATGCTTAATAAATCTTTTTTCGCTTAAATGACATATAATTACCTGATTAAATAACAACTCTTATTTATGAAAAGAATATATGTAAAAATATGACCAGAACGACTCAAAATAAGACTCAGGATAAAGAAAAGAAAGAAAAGAAAAAAACCGGCCGGAAATCGAAGACCGGCGAAAAAAAAGAGCCGGCGAAAACTCAAAAAATAATTCCGGCTGAATCCGACGACGATTTTTTGGAACATTTCGACCAAGAACGGCTCATGGAAAGCACGCAAATTTTTTCAGCGATTTCAAGTGATATGCGCCAACGCATGATTCAATTGATTTCGGAAGACAGCCGCCACATTTCATCCATTGCGCGCGAACTCAATATTTCAGTTCCCGTCGCGGCCAAGCACATCAAAATTTTGGAAGACGCCGGGCTTGTCGAACGAAAAATATTCGGAAAAACACACGTGCTGAGTTTGAAGAAAAACAGCTTCAATACCGCGTTTGATTCATTCGCGCCGGTCAAAAGACTGGAAGTGGAAAAAGGAACAACTTTGATGGAGGCGTTTAAAAGCGTTGCCATTGTCGAAGTCAAAAATATTGGCGGACGAAACTTTATCGTTGCGGCCGATGGCGAAGAAGGATACTTCCTGTACGAAGTCAACGGTAAATTAATTGATAAGCGGGCGGAAGAATTCGTTCTCGAAGAAGATTCCGTCATTTCCTGGAAAAGGCTTGAGCCGGTGACGAAAAAGAAATTGGTCGTTTCCGTGAAAAAAGAAGAAAAATAATCTAAAAAATAAAACAGAAGAACACAAAAAAGAAGAAAAGCAATATAAATAACAAAAAAGAAAAAAGTTGAATTGAATTCCATTTTCTTCTTCATTTTTCATAAACTTTTTTAATCATAAGAGCGGCAACCACAATTGCGGCGACGGCGCTGGCCAATATCAAAAATGTCATGCTGGAAAGTTCGGGAACGGTAAGTCCGGACCCGTTTCCGGTTGAATTATTTTCCGGCTTTGGGCCGTCCGGCAAAACCGGATCTGTCGAGTTGGTCACCTTCACGTACCAATCGTTTTTGGACTGATTGGAAACATACGGGTCATGATATTGATTCAAAGACGAAAACCCGGAGACAATTCCGGTGCTGTTGAAATAGGATTTGTCAAGCTGAAACGATAAGATCAAATAATATTCTCCATCCATCAGCCGGGAACAATAAAGATAATCTCCATCGTTCATGACAACGCTTGTGATGTATTTCGGCTCGTCGCTACCGGTATTGTGAAGTTCCACCAATATTTTGTCGCCGGAACCGGAACCGGTTAAATGAAGTTCATATCCTTCATCAAACTTTTCAATTTCGCCTTCGCGCAACAAAAAATAATTTTCCGATTGTAAGAGTTCAAGGTGCGTATATTCCCCGACATTATTTCGAACGGTGACGTTTTCTTCACCGATGCCGTCGGCTAAAACCGGCGTTGTTAAAAGAAAAAAGAAAAGTAAAAGAAAAAGAAAAAAAACCGGCATGGTCAAGAGCGGGAAACGCCGGCATGTATTATTTTGGATAGATTTGACGTGTTTGGACATAGAACTCAATTTATTTTTTAGAATAAATGCACCGCCCGGCAATGATTTCTTCGACATCGCCGTCTTCTTTCTTCAAAAGAAGAGCGCCGGATTTGGAAATTCCGACGACGCGTCCTTCGACAATCCGGTTCGGCATCGTGACTTTGACGTCTTTGCCGATGGTATCCGAAAGCGCGATGATGTCGTTTAAGATTTCACTGAACGGCTGCGTGTTAAACCGGATGTACTGCTGTTCCATCTCATGCAACAATTTTTGCAGGAAATCCACACGGTCGATACTTTTTCCGGTTTCGTCCCGAATGGTGGTGGAATTTTCCCGAAGGTCTTCCGGAATATCCCGGAGACTCATGTTGGCGTTAATTCCGACGCCGATGACAACGAACTCAATGGTGTCAATTTCGGCTTCGACTTCCGTTAAAATGCCGGAAACTTTCTTTCCGTTGATGAGAACGTCATTTGGCCACTTGATTTTGGCATCGATGCCGTAACCGCGAAGCGTATTGGTAACGCTGAGCCCGACGGTTAACGTGAGCCGGGAAGCGGCGCTGAGCGCGACTTTCGGTTTTAAGATGATGGAAAACCAAATCCCGCCTTTCGGAGACGCCCATTTTCGGCCGAGACGGCCGCGACCGCCGGTCTGCTGCTCAACCACAACAATGGTTCCTTCTTCGGCGGTCGACGCAATCTTTTTGGCGATGTCGTTGGACGACCCCGCTTCATCAAAATAATGAATATTTTTTCCAAAAAGCGTTGTGTTGAGGCCCGAAAGAATTTCTTCCGGATAAAGCAACTTCGGAACCGACTTGAGCGTATAACCTTTTTTGGGAGACGATTGAATCTCATAACCGTCTTCCCGAAGCCCTTTGATGTATTTGCAAACCATGGTTCTGGAAATACCGAGCTGGTCGCCGAGTTCTTCGCCCGAAATTGTTTTTCCCTCGGCTGCTTTAAACGCGTTAATGATTTCAGTTCTTTTGCTTTTCATCCGAAAATCCCCTGAACATTGAATTGAACAAATAAGACGGCCTGACTTTTGAATAAAATTAAATTTTCACTCAAAATGAATCTGTGTTTACATTTATATATTTATTTACCAAATAATTTCCAAAAATGATAAAAGTAAAACTGAAAAAATAAAATGAAATCTGAACCGGCCGGAAATATGAGATCAAATTTCAATATTTTTCCGAGTTTTGTGTGACGGGATTTTTGTTTTATTGTTACTTCTGATTCCTTTTCTTGGATTTTTTCATTCCGGAATCCAATTCGGCAATGTTGGAAATGTACGTGCTGACCGCCGCGGAAATGGCGGCAATGACCACTTCGTCGTTGTCAAGCGCTGATGCCAGCGTCGCCCCCTTGGCCGAATCACGAATGACAATATCGCGGACGGCTTCGACAATATTGTTGTTGTCGATGAATTTGGTGGATAAGTTTCCTTTGACAAACTCCGGGTTTTCCATGACGGCTTTGTGGAACGGAATGTTGGTTGTGACGCCGGTCACCACGTATTCGTAAAGCGCGCGTTTCATCCGGGCAATCGCTTCCTCACGGGTTTGCCCGTAAGCGCACAACTTCGAAATCATAGAATCGTAATAAGGCGAAATGGTGTAGCCGACGTGAACACCGCTGTCCACACGAATACCGGGACCGCCGGAAGAGCGGTAACGCCTGATTTTTCCGGGAGATGGGGCAAAATCATTCAGCGGGTCCTCGGCATTGAGACGGCACTCAATCGCATGACCGCGGATTTGAACGTCCTCCTGCTTGAAGTCCAAAGGTTTACCTTGCGCGATGAGAATCTGCTGTTTGACTAAATCAATGCCGGTGACAAGTTCCGTGATGCCGTGCTCCACTTGAAGGCGGGTGTTCACTTCCAGGAAATAGAAGTTGCCGTTGGAATAGATGAATTCAACCGTTCCGGCATTTTCATATCCGGCCGCTTTGGCCGCTGCAACCGCTGCTTCACCCATTCTTTTGCGCAGCTCCGGCGTCATAATCGGCGACGGCGCTTCTTCAATTAATTTTTGATGGCGGCGCTGAATGGAACACTCCCGGTCGCCCAGGTAGACGATGTGACCGTATTTGTCGGCCAAAATTTGAATTTCGATATGTCTCGGATTTAAAATATACTTCTCAATGAAAACGGCTGAGTCGCCAAATGCCGATCCGGCCAGTTTCATCGTTGTCTCAAGCGCGTCTTTGAATTCGCCTTCGTTGTTGACGACGCGCATTCCGATGCCGCCGCCGCCGGCGGAAGCTTTAATAAGAACCGGGTAACCGATTTCTTTGGCAATCGCAATGGCTTCTTTGACGTCGGTAACGGCGTCTTCCGTTCCGGGTACGGTCGGAATGCCGGCTTTTTTCGCAATCTTTCGGGATTCGATTTTACTGCCGAGTTTTTCAATCACTTTGGACGACGGGCCGATGAAAACAATGCCTTCCTCCTCGCAACGCTTCGCGAATTTGGCGTTTTCGGACAAAAATCCGTAACCGGGATGGATGGCATCGCAGCCGGTTTGCTTCGCGATTTGAATGATCTTTTCGGCGTTTAAATAACTCTGACCGGCCGGCGCCGGGCCGACCGGGCTTGCTTCGTCGGCGTACATCGCAAAAAGCGCTTTGTTGTCGGCTTCCGAATAAATGGCACCGGACTTAATGTCCAGTTCCCGGCACGCGCGCATCACACGAATTGCGATTTCCCCGCGGTTGGCCACCAATATTTTTTGGAACATTGATTTTCCCCCGGGATTATTCAATAATCATGAGCACATCGCCGTTTGCAACCGTGTCGCCTTCTGCAATGATGATTTCTTTGACGGTTCCGCTTTTCGGCGCGCCGACAGAGTTTTCCATTTTCATGGCTTCAATCACGCAAATCGAATCGCCTTCGGAAACCTTCTCGCCCACTTTTGTTTTGATGGACAAAATCATACCTTGCATGGAACTGCAAACCGCTCCCGGATGACCGGCTTTGGAACTTTTGTCGGCGGCCGGCTTTGCAGCGCCGTTTCCGTTGCCGTTCGATTTGGGAGCAGCACCCTTTTCAAATCCGACGGCTTCGACTTTGATGTCGTAGACCGTGCCGTCCACTTCGACGCGGTATTCGGTGGGAATGCCGGAATAATCATGGGAAACTGTTTCTTTGGAGCAGGGACACGCTAATTCTTCTTCGACCGCTTCTCCTTTGAGGAATTTCGGGGCGATGGCCGGATACAAGATATAAGTCAAAATATCTTCTTCGGATTTGGCGATGCCTTGAGCTTCCGCTTCTTTTTTCATCTTTTCGTATTCCGGTTTGAGCAAATCCGCCGGACGAACCGTAATCGGCCGTTCACCTTCGATAACTTTTGAGATCATTTCTTCCGAAATCGGCGCCGGGGTTTTGCCGTAATAGCCGCGCACATAATCTTTGACTTCTTTCGGAATCACTTTGTAGCGCTCGCCCATGATAACGTTTAAAACGGCTTGCGTGCCGACGATTTGGCTGGTCGGGGTCACGAGCGGCGGGTAACCGAGTTCCGCCCGGACGCGCGGCATTTCCGCAAGAACCGCGTCGTACTTGTCAAGCGCGTTTTGTTCTTTGAGCTGGGAAACCAAGTTGGAGAGCATGCCGCCCGGAATTTGGTAGAGAAGGACATTGGTGTCAATGGTTTCCGAAATCGGGTCGCAGATGGTGCTGTATTTGTCCTTGACATTTTTGAAGAATCGGGTGATTTCCTTGAACGATTCCAACTTAAAACCGGTATCGTAAGATGTTCCTTGAAGCGAGGCGACCATGGCTTCCGTCGGCGGTTGGGAACTTCCCCATCCGAACGGCGAAATCGCGGTGTCGATGATGTCAACGCCGGCTTCGATTGCCGCATAATAGGTAATCGGTGCCATTCCGGAGGTGCAGTGGGAATGCAGGCAAATCGGGATGGAAACTTCCTGCTTCATGCCGGAAACAATTGCGGACGCCGCCGCCGGAGATAAAAGTCCCGCCATGTCCTTGATACAAATGGAGTCGGACCCCATTTCTTCCAATTTTTTGGCCATTTTGATGAAGGTGTCTGTTGTGTGGACGGGGCTGATGGTGTAGCAAACCGTTCCCTGAACGTGTCCGCCCGCCTTTTTGGCGGCTTTGACAGATGATTGAATGTTTCTGAAATCGTTCACGGCATCAAAAATTCGGAAGATGTCAATGCCGTTTTCATAAGCTTTTCCGACGAAGCGCTCGACAACGTCGTCCGCATAGTGGCGGTAACCGACAAGGTTTTGCCCGCGAAGAAGCATTTGCGCCGGTGTTTTTTTCATGCGGGATTTTATTTCCCGCAGGCGTTCCCACGGGTCTTCGTTCAAGAACCGGATGCACGTATCGAATGTGGCGCCGCCCCACATCTCCAGAGAATAATAACCGACATTGTCAAGCAATTCGACGACGTCTAACATGTCGCGTGTTCTCATCCGGGTCGCGATAAGCGATTGGTGGGCGTCCCGGAGAACTGTTTCTGTAATTTTTACGGCCATAAGTTTGCCTCCTTCTTTTGATAATTGGTGAACAAGATCGTGATTAATGATAATAATGATAATAGGCTCGTTTGAAAATAATATCAAACATAATAAACGAATGAAATAATGGCGGATTTAGGGAAAAACCGCACAATCGGCCTTCATCGTTTTTAAATGATTTTAAATGAAATGAGAATAATAATCGGATATGGTTTATCAGTTTTTCCCTAATATTTGAAATTTTTTGAAAAATCCTCCAATCTTTGATCCTCCTTTCGATTCCGATTTATCTCGCCGTCGCTTCAAACGTATTTCATCATTTTTGTAGAAGATACTCTTGAAGGATAAATCTCAAAAAAAGGAAAAGACAGCATGAAAATTGAAACAAACAAAAGAATGTCAACTATAAATATATTTCCGTTAGGTTAACAATATGGGTTAATTTGAAGTGACCATCATTTCAAAAAACAAATCCGGGTTCTCAAAATTAATTTATTCGGGAAGGCATACAAATCAGTAATTATTGAACGATAATCAAAAAATTATATATATGAACAATTGGTTCTTTTTTAAAAATAAGAACCTTAAAACCAAAAGCAAGGAATGAGTTTATATGACAGATTACAAAGAAAACGCACCGGCTCAAAACAATTCCAAAAAAATTATATTTATCATATTGATTATTTTGGTTATTCTTTTAATCTTCTTTGCAATTTACTATTATTACATTCTCGGACAGCCAAATCTCACATGCATGTGCATCCAAACAAATGCAACGATTGCCGGTTAATCGTCAGATTAAGAACTTTTTTCTTTTTTATTTCTATTTTTTATTTCTATTTTTTATTTCTATTTTTTATTTCTATTTTTTATTTTTATGTTTTTTGGATTTGAAAATCTATTCAAAGTTGTATGATTCCTAATAAATCATTATCCATGAATTAGATATTTATATAATATGAATATTTCACTGTTATCGTATCATTTATATATTGGTTAAATAATAAAATCTGCCAGATAAATATATCTTAAAGATTTTCTTTTTTCGAATAACAAAATAAAAATGGGAAAATTATGGACTCAAAAACAGATATAAAATACAAACAAAAGAAATACATTCCCGTGGCAATTATTATTCTTTTACTATTGCTCGCCGTTTTTACATATGTTTACGTTCAGAACAACAAAGATGTTAACGTGATACTTCACTGCGAACACTCTAATGCGTCAACACCGATTGAATCCGGACAGGGGTCGTCCGGCCCTGTGAACTCGTCGTCGCCGGATCCTATCCATGTAACACCGGGTGGAAACGGAAGCGGAACGAATCCGCCAACTCCCGACAGACCGACAATCGCAGACATGTCACTTTTCGATTACAACCAAGATACTTCTAAAACGCTTCGTGTTGTTTTGACGATGAATAATCCGGGTATACCAATTACGAATTTATCCATTAATTATACAAATGTTAACAATGATTCAGATAATGGGACAATTGCTATTCCTTCTTTAAATATTGACAGCACGTACGGGCCTCAAGGAACTTATTTGGTTTCGATTCCGTCAACCGGATCCGGAAATCCGTTAAGCACTGTTGGTGCCCTAAATACTTATGAATATTACTTTTCAATAAACGATGATTCCGGGATTTCAAAAAGTTCTTATTACCCGTTCCAATCAGGAACCGGAAGTGTTGCAACGCCATTTATGATTCAAGGTATTGTGCAATTTGATGCTCTCCGATATTATACATCTGCAAACGGAAATAACGCCAGCGGAAAATATTTCGTTGTGATGGAAGATATTAGTTTTCCGGCCGAATGGAATAACAATACCGGAAACCTCTACAACCGTGCTTTATCCGATGGAACCGGATGGGTTCCGATTGGGGGAAATAAACTCGGAGTACCATCCGGAGCTTATTCGGACCAGTTCCGGGGAAATTTCAATGGAAATAACAAAACCTTTTCCAACTTCACAATAAGGTCGTCAAATTACAGTAATGGTTTATTTGGCCAAATTGGAGGAGTAAGCACAGATCAAAAAACCGACATTCGGAATTTGAAAATTGAGAAAATGAACGTTCAAACTTCCAATGTCACAAAGCCGTCTTACGTAGGCTCTTTGTCAGGATATGTGGAAAACTCAACCGTCACAAACGTTTCCACGGCAAATTTAACAATTGAAGGAGATTCGCGGATTGGCGGACTTATCGGGTACATAAATAACACGACGGTTAACAACTCCACCGTAAAAGGAACGATCACAACCACCAATTACAGCGTTGGCGGTGTTGTCGGAGCGGGCGTGTATTCTCTGATTACAAATTCAACTTCCGACACAAATTTGACAGCCGGACGAGTCTCTACCACAAATAACTCAAGTTGCGTCGGCGGTATTATCGGTCTGACAAACTATGTGGACATCAATAATTCAAGACATAACGGAACAATTCAAGGATATAACTATACGGGAGGCATTGTCGGTATTTGGCAAGGCGGAAACATTAAAATTGAAAATTCATCACACACCGGAGACATAAACGCCCGCGAAACCATCGGCGGCGTTGTCGGAATCGTTGCCGGAAGCGGTACGGATTATACAATTAAATCTTCAAACGCAACCGGAAACATTTCAGTCGGAGCCGCCTATAGCGAAGATGGGACCGGCGGAATTATCGGAAAAGTGAATAAAAACAACGGAACGATTGACAATTGCCATTACATCGGAACAATTACTTGTACGGAAAATAAAACATATTTCTACTACGGCATTGGCGGAATCATGGGATACAGCAAAAATGAAAATGCGACAATCTCAAATTCCAGCGCGAATGTTGAAATCAATGTATTAAAAGGAAACGGCATTGGTGGAATTGTCGGATACTCTGCATTTCGCGGACTGGAAGTTGTTAACTCGACCGCCCGCGGAAATATTACCTCCGAGGACATCGGAGCGGATGTCTCCGATTTAATCACCGCCGGCGGATTGGTTGGGATGATGAGAAACGATACGTTGATTATGAATTCATCAGCATCGGTCAATATCAAAGGTAAAACGACTTCAACAAATTCGGGTTATGGCGGTCTTGTCGGGGAATCCATCAACAGCCGGATCAGAAATTCATACGCGACCGGAAATGTTTCGGGTAATAAAGCCATTATTGGCGGTCTTGTCGGCAGTACTGCCGGCATACAAATTGACAACTGTTACGCCACCGGAAATATTACCGGCGGAACTCAAGTCGGCGGTCTTGTCGGAAATCTTGCTCCGATGGTGATCCGTGATTCTGTTGACCCGAACATCATTCTTGAAAATATTTCATCCTATTTGAATAACAGCTATGCGACCGGAAATGTCAGCGGATCAAATACAGTCGGCGGTCTTGTCGGCGGGTCCGGTTCTGCCTCGCGGATTAATAACTGTATCGCGTTAAATGCAGAGGTCAGCGGGTCCGGCGCCAGAAGAATTTACAGTTCAACCACCGGATTCCCGACAGCTATCGATATTGTTTTAACCAACAACTACGCCTACGACGGTATGACGACGAATGCCAATTTTAATGAGAAAAGTGCAACCGGGAGAGATGGCGCTGACGCCACGGCCGCTCAAGCAAAAACCCTGGCATTCTACACAGGAACATTGGACTGGAACGACGGCAGCATCGTTTGGAGAATGGGAAGCGCCGGGTACCCGATTCCGGTTTTAACCTGGCAAACGACGGAACCGACCAATCCGCCAAGTTGGGCAACAGCACCGTAAAAAATGAAAAGAAATAAAAACGAAAAGCAGTCCCGCGGTTTTTGATAAAACGCCAAAATCCCGACCGATTTTAAAATTGCAACGGCCGGCGCGCGTCAAAAACCATTCATTCTTTTAAAAACAAACAAAAAACGAAAGAGCAGAACTCAAAAAAAGAAAAAATAAAGGAAAGGTTCACTCCTTTCCTTTCGATAGTCAAACTTGATCCTTTTTTAAAGCATCATTCTCATGTCAATCGCGTAAATCGTCTTGCCGTCGTCCATGACTTTCATCGGGTTGATTTCAAACTCTTTGATTTCCGGGAAGTCGGTGACAAGTTGCGAAACACGGAGGACCGCGTCAATCAAAATGTTGATGTCAACGGGCTGCGCGCCGCGGGCGCCTTCGAAAATCTTAAACGTTTTAATCGAACGGATCAGCTTTTCGGCTTCGTCGCGGTTTAAGGGCGCGACACCAAAGGACACGTCTTTTAAGATTTCGACATAAATACCGCCGAGACCGAACATGACCAGCGGACCAAATGTCGGGTCGCGAATCATTCCGATGATGATTTCGTTGCCGCCAATCAGCATCTGCTGAATCTGAACGCCTTCAATTTTCGCATTCGGAACGTGCTTTTTCACATCAACCATCATTTTCGCGTACGCGTCTTTGACCTCGTCCTTATTCTTGAGGTTCAAACGGATTCCGCCGGCATCTGACTTGTGCGTAATGTCCGGGGACACGATTTTCATCACAACAGGGTAGCCCATTTTTTCGGCGGCTTTGACGGCGTCGTCAACCGTCGCGGCTTCTTCGTTGCCGACGAGCGGAAGACCGTAAGCTTCCAAAATATCGATGGATTCCAAACCCAAAACAAAGTCGTTGTTGTCGGTTTGTTTTTTCATCAAGGCTTTAACTTTTTCTTTGTCAACCTTAAAGGTTTCCGGCTTCTTGAACTCGGTCTTTAAAATGTCCGCATAGTCGCACAGCGCGCGCATGGTTTCAATGGCTGCTTCCGGATAGGTGTAGTTGGGAATTCCGGCCGCTTGAAGCATTTTTTCGCCGGGTTCCATCAGGGTGCCGCCAAAGAAAACACAAAGAATCGGTTTTTTGACCGACTTGAACCGGTCGATGATGAGTTGCGCCGTGTTTGTGACTTCGGTGACAGATTGCGGCGTCACAAGGAAAATGATACCGTCTACATTTTCATCTTCAAGAGCCGTGTCAAGCGCCAGAGCGTAGCGGTCGGGTTTCGCGTCGCCGAGAACATCGATCGGGTTTTTGGCGCTTGCCGCTTCCGGCAACGCGGATTTCAATTTTTGGTAATTGGCATCCTTCAACTTGGCCATTTTCATATTGTTGTTGATGACCGCGTCCGTTGCCATAATTCCGGGACCGCCGGCGTTGGTAATAATGGCGATGTTGCGTCCTTTCGGAAGCGGGCAGGCTGAAAACGCCATGCTGTAATTCATCATCTCATCTAAGGCTTTGGCCCGGATAATTCCGGATTGCTTAAAGGCGGATGTGTACGCTTGGTCGGCACCGGCAATGGATCCTGTGTGGGAAGAGACGGCGGCAGATCCGGCGTCCGTTGTTCCGGATTTGATCAAAACAATGGGTTTTTTCTTGCAGGCAACTTTGGCGGCTTCCATAAAGGCCGGGCCGTCAACAATTTCTTCCAGATAAGCCGCAATGACTTTGGTGTTCGGGTCTTCGGCGAAGTCTTCCAAACAATCTTTTTCATTAACGCCGGCTTTGTTTCCGAGGCTGACAACACGGGAGAATCCGACATTTCGGGCGTCGGCCCAGTCGAGCATAGCGGTCATGATCGCACCGGATTGGGACATGAACGCAATATCGCCGGTAATCGCCATCATTTTAGCAAACGAGCCGTTTAATTTGGCGTGGGTGTCGATAATTCCGAGACAGTTCGGGCCGACAAGTTCCATTTTATATTTCTTGCAGGCGGCAGCGATTTGCTTTTCCATTTCAGCACCGGCCGGATTGACTTCTTTGAATCCGGCGGAAATGACAACGACGCTTTTCACGCCTGATTTTCCGCAGTCTTCGATCGCTTCAAGAACAAATTTGGACGGGATACAAAAAATCGCCAAATCCACTTTGTCGGGACAAGCCGACACGGTCGGGTAGGCTTTGAGTCCCATGACTTCGGTTGCGTTCGTGTTGATTGGAACAATTTTTCCCGGGAAGAGGCCGGTTAAATTTTTTAAAACGTCGTGTCCAATCTTTCCTTTGGTATCCGATGCCCCAATAACGGCAACGGTTTTCGGTTTAAACATATTGAGCATTGATGAGTCTCCTTTTTGATAATCTGCCCGGCAATAAAAATAAAAGCGTGTTAAACGTTTTTATTTCCGTTACCATAGACGCGGAAAAAAACGAACCGCGAACCCCGATGCGGGTTAATTTATTTCTCTGATTCCGGTTTTGCTCAAAAATTTGGATTAATTATTGTAAACGGTTCATTTGAAGAAAACGGCAATGCCGTTGGTTTCGTTTTTGGTTTGATTCGTTTTTGAGTCTATCGTTTTTATTTTAGCTTCGTTTTTGGTAAAATGGTTTTATTTTCATTGACATTGAAAAACTCAATCAAATGTAATGATCGTATATGTGAATTGATCCTTTCTATATAAACATGTTTGTAGAAACCGAATTGTAAACCCGGAAAACAGGCCTAAAAATTAAAGAGACTCAATGCGATAATTTAAAAAAGATGGATTTTTTTCGGCAAAATAATAGAGTTGTAAACCGTGTGTCAAAATTATATAAATTTACAAATATTAATATAGTTAAACAGATTATGACGTTTGCTTTAAATGGGTTTTAAATATATTCAAATTCTCATCATTATGAATTAGAAGGTGAAAAAAATGACAAGTAATGTTATTGAAGCGACATCCAAGACTTGGGAGACGTCCATTACGTCCGATAAGCCCGTCATCAGCATGTTTTACATGATGAACTGTACGCACTGCCAAAGAATGAAACCGGTCTTTGAAGAGCTTGCGGACAAATACAAAAACAAAGTCACTTTTGTCCGGGTCGAAGCGATGGAAAACATCGATGTCACCAAAAAGTACGGCATCAAAGCCGCGCCGACTTTTAAATATTTCAAAGAGGGAAAACTTCTCAATGAAGCCGACCAAGCATTATCAGCGGATGAACTGAAACAAGTCGTCGCCGATTTGGCGGCCGGAAAATTGTAAGTTTTTTTACTTATTCATTTTCAGTTTTTCTTTTTTTGCAGCGGGTGGCGCCGCGCGCGTTATGGCGACACATTTTTGAAAACTTTTAAACAAAATCATTCCCTGTTTTTGGAAACTTTCGAACAAAATCAATCCTCGCTTTTGAAAATTTTTGAACAAAATCAATCCTCATCTTTGGAAACTTTCAAGCAAAATCAATCCTCATCTTTGGAAACCTTCAGGCAAACCTTCCCGATTCAATCAGACGCGTTTCGCGTCTGATTGAATTGGATTTCATGAAATGGATTGGCAAAGTAGCAACTAGATGCAAACTGTAAAAATAGCAACCCGTAGGTGCAAACTGTAAAATAGCAACCCGTAGGTGTAAACTGCAAATCTGAATATATCTGAAAATAGTATCCCGAGAAATTCAGACGCGACACGCGTCTGAATTTTCGGGGCGGTTTGCTCGAATCGGCAGTCAGCCGAACAAGCTCTTTCATTAAAAAAAACGTTATTTTTTTATTCAATGTAAATTGCCGGACGCATCGGCTCCGCGAATCTGGATTTATTTTCCGGGTCGTAGGCTGTTTTCGCGTCAATTTCTTTGGCGCTGAAAACTTGAACGTCGCATCCGGTTTCTTTTTCGATGAATGCTTTCGCTTCTTCCAAAATCTGTTTCTCATCAAGGTTCGCATTCAGATAATTGACGGCAATGTCCACGGACGAGCCTCGCACTTCACCGGCAGCTTTTTGAATATACTTTTGCGCGTCTTTGCCGCGGGTTCGAATGTCTTGGTCTTCCATACACAATTTGATGAGTTTTCCGACGTCAACGCCGCCGGCGTTCTCCATCTCAGCTGCCTTTTTGAGGACATTTGTCCGCCAGTCCGGCGTTGTGTACAAATAAATCTTCTTGGGTTCGATTTTGGCGACCCGGATGATTTCTTCAATATCAGCCAACGTCTTGACAACAATGTCTTCGGCAACTTCCGTCGCTTCGTCAATCCATTCTTCTTTTTCAACCGGATACGGCTCAAAAGCGATTGAATCGGTATGGCCGAGGCGGCTCCAAATCTCTTCGCAAATATGCGGCGTAAACGGCGCCATTAATTTGGTCCATGTCTCGACAACTTCCGTCAAACAACGTTCGCCACCGCGTTTGTGATACCATTTGATGTCGTTGTAAATCAAAAAGAAGGCGTTTTGAATCGCGTCTCTGGTGTGGATTTCTTTAAAAGCGTTATTGACATCGCGGATGTATTTTTGAATCCGGCTTTCAATCCATTTGTCGATGTGGTTTAATTCCTCATTTTCGGGAATCCGACATCCGCTTTCGATGATTTGGTTTGAAAAGGTGTAGAACCGCCCGACTTGTGTTTTCGCGGATTCAATGCCTTCTCGTTTCCAGTCGGCGTCCTGCGTTTGTTCGGCGGCGGACAAAATGTACATGCGCGTCACGTCAGCACCGTATTCATCGACAGCTTCCTTAAGCGTCAGAAGCGGTCCTTTGGATTTGCTCATCTTTTGTCCTTCTAGGGATACGAATCCGTTCACAGCAATTGCTTTCGGCCATTTGGATTCGTCAAACAGAGCGACGTGGTGGAACAAAAAGAAAAGCAAGTGGTTCGGCACCAAGTCCTTTCCGGAAGAACGGAGGTCCACCGGATACCAATAGTTGAATTCGTCCCGGATTTGGTCAACCAGCTCGGCAGAAAGATTTTCTGAGGCAACGTCTTCCGATTTTCCGATGTCGAAGAATATGTAATTGAAAAAGTCCGGCGTCAACGCATCCAACGGGAGCGTTCCATCGTTAATATATTTGGAAATCGTATAGTACGCCATATAAATCGTTGAGTCACCCAACGATTCAATCAACCACTGCGGGTCGCACGGAAGTTTTGTTCCAAGACCTTTCGTCCGAGCGCAGGCTTTGTCTTTTAACCAATCGATTTTATTTTCAAATTCGGTGCGCAACTCCGGCGGGATAATTTCCATTTGGGAGAGGCATTTGTAAACGAGGTCTTTCCATTCGGGTTTGGAGTAGTTGAGGAACCATTGTCCTTTGACCATGTTGACGACGCACATCGTACCGCACCGGCATTGCACCGGCTCGCTGAACTCGTAAAAAAGATCTCCGATGCCTTGCGCGATAAAATCTTGCGTCAGACGGTCTTTGATTTTTGAAACCGGCATCCCTTTGTATTTTCCGGTGATGTCTTTGAGCGTTCCGCCATGGAACTCGCGCCGGTAAATAATTTTGGTCGCTTCTTCAGCTTTCGGGTCTTTTTGATCGACGACGCCAAGTTCGGCAATGGCGTCGGCGGCCGGAAATTCGCCATATTCAGGAACATCAATGACTGCAATCGGGCGTATATCCCGGATGTTTTTGGTGATTTTATATTCCGATAACTCTTTGTCATACAAATCGCGAAGAGCCAACATATCGTAGGGTGCATGCGCGGGGACGCTCATCACAACGCCGCTTCCGTTGTTTCCGCGGACGAACGATGCCGGAAGAATTATAATTGTTTTGTCGGTTGACGGATTTTTAAGTTCCAGGCCGATCAAGTCTTTTGCATTGCATTTTTCAATAAATTCGACGGTCCAATCTGTGTATTTGAGTTTGTTGTAGGCTTCTTTGCTGACAACCCAAAGCTCTTCAAGTTCATTTTTTTCCACTTTGATTTTGACGTATTCAATGTCGGGATTCAGCCACAAGTTCGTAACGCCGTAAACGGTTTCGGGACGCAGGGTCGCACACGGGAAAATCAGATCTTTGTGACGGAATTTAATGAGCGTGTATTCGACAATGGTGGCTTCTTCCCCGCGCAAGATGTCATGGTCTTCTACCGGATTGTTGTCGTGCGGGCACCATTTGACGGGGTGAGAACCTTTGCTGATAAGCCCCTTTTCGTAAAGCGCTGTGTATTGCCATTCGATAAACTTTTGAAAAGCCGGGTCCATGGTGGTAAATTTGCGGCGCCAGTCGATGGAATAACCGATGATTTTCATGGCGTTTTCAGCTTCGACTTTGAAATAATCAACAATTTTTTCCGATTCATCTAGCGTCGGAAGGATTTCTTTTGGGATTTGGTGAAATTTGGTGTAGACTTCCATGGTTTGCGGGTCACGCTCGCGAACCAAATCGGCGAGGCCGACAATCGGCGTTCCGGTGACGTGAAATCCCATCGGGTAGAGGACATGGCATCCTTGCATCCGTTTGTAGCGGGCGACCACGTCGCCAATGGTAAAGGTTCGGGTGTGTCCGGCATGCAAGTTTCCGTTTAAATAAGGGAATGGGATGGTGATAAAATATTTTTCTTTACCCGGCAGCGGATCCGCTTCAAAAGTTTTATTCTTTTGCCATGTTTCCTGCCACTTCTTTTCCGTTCCCAAAATATCGTAATCGTCTTGCATGTTTTCCCTTCCTGCGTTTTCTGGTGTTGCCGTTATGTTGTGTTTTTACTTTATGAGAAAATGGCTTTTCTCAAGGCTTCTATGGTTGGTTCGACAACGACTGGCTCGATGCAAACGCTGATGACTTCTTCCGGGTCTTTAAGCAGGTGTCCGGTCGTCACACAGACGACGGTTTCGTCTTTTGAAATGACGCCCAAGTCCACTAATTTCTTAAGGCCGGCAACGG
This sequence comes from Methanolapillus millepedarum, assembly GCF_032594115.1. Lineage (NCBI taxonomy): Archaea > Methanobacteriati > Methanobacteriota > Methanomicrobia > Methanosarcinales > Methanosarcinaceae > Methanolapillus > Methanolapillus millepedarum. The sequence continues at coordinate 752,556 of NZ_CP131060.1, read as the reverse complement.
ATGTTGCGCTGGCGGGCTCCACACCGATTCCTTCAAGCTGCGCCAAATCCTTTTGCGCTTGAATCAGTTCATCGTCCGTCACCGATTCAGCGGTTCCGCCGGATTCGCGAATGGCGGCTAAGGCTTTTCGGGCGTTGACCGGGTCGCCGATTCGAATGGCGGTTGCGATGGTTTCCGGGTTCTTTTCCGGGGTAATGTCGTCGGCGCCGCTTTTGATGGCTTTCACAATCGGGCTTGCGCCTTCTGTTTGAATGCCTGTCATTTTCGGGCGGCGGTTGGTGATTCCCAATGTCATGAATTCTTTGAATCCCTTGTTAATCGCGGTGATGTTTCCGGCGTTTCCGACCGGCAAGACGACGCGGTCCGGCACTTTAAATCCGAGTTGGTCAACAATTTCAAAGGCAATTGTTTTTTGTCCTTCCAACCGGTACGGGTTGATGGAGTTGAGGAGATAAATGGGCTCTTGGTCGCAAAGTTCACGGACAAGAAGGAGTGCGTCATCGAAATTTCCTTTAATCATGATGACTTTGGCGCCGTGCATAAGCGCTTGTCCGATTTTTCCGAGCGCGACTTTTCCGGCCGGGAGAAGAACAACGGACGGGATGCCGGCTTTGGCGCCGTAAATCGCAAGGGCGGCTGACGTGTTTCCGGTGGACGCGCAGGCAACTGTTTTCATGCCGAGTTCAATGGCTTTTGAGACCCCGACGGTCATGCCGCGGTCTTTAAAGGATCCGGTCGGGTTCATCCCTTCGTGTTTCACATAAAGTTCCCGAATGCCGATTTTTTTGGCGAGCCTGTCGCATTTGTAAAGCGGCGTTCCGCCTTCGCGAATGCTGACGGGTTCAATGCCGACCGGCAACAAATCTTTGTATTTCCAAACGGAGGGGGCCTCGGTTTTTAATTTGTTCATGTCCATATTCTTTTTAATTTCATTATAATCGTAGATGACATCCAAAAGTCCGTTGCATTTTTGGCAGGTGTAGATGATTTCCTTTTTGTCAAATTCGGCACCGCATTCGATGCATTTGAGGTAATATTCCATGGTTGTTGACTCCGGTTGGTTTTGTATGTAGGTTAAAATTAAATGATGATAATGAGTGTTGATTTATTATTCTATCTATATGAACAACGGGGGGTTAAAATTATTTAATGGATTATTAAGGTTGTGTCTACTATTTTGTAAAAATTTCATTTTTTGTTTTTTAGGTTTTTTGTTTTAATATTATGCGGTGTGATGCCGCGCGCGTTAAGGCGACGTATTTTTTGAATTGAGTCAAAAACGGGTCGCTTGTCGAATAATTCAGGCCATGTGTTCGTTGTTTCTTTTAAAAATCGGGCAAACCCTCCCGAATAAACAGATGCGTGTCGCATCTGTTTATTCGGATTCCTACAAATCGGATTGGTACAGTAGTGGCAGATACAATCCGAACTGTAAATGGTAGATGCAATCTGAACTGAAAACGGTAGGTGCAATCTGAACTGAAAATAGTAGGTGCAATCTGAACTGTAAACGGTAGGTGCAATCTGAACTGAAAACAGTAGGTGCAATTGGTAATCAAAAAAATCTACCGGTTTAAATAAAAAGCAGCATTGAAGATAACAATTTTTGGTTTTGTTAAATAATTTTATGCCACACCTTTCCATTTTTATAAAAATCAGAAGTCAAAACCTTTAAATATTAAGCTTAACTCTTTAGGGTCCCTTCAATTCGTTAGAATTGTGAGGCAAAAATGAATCAAATTGGATTGATTCATGATGTTTCAGGAGTTCGGTGAAAATCTTTATATATCACAAAGCTCTTTGAAGTAACTCTTGTGTTGCGCGTTAAAATCGCAATCATGAGTGTTAAAAATAAAATTACAATTATTCAATTATTAATGAGGTCCGGAGTTTTTTCCTGACTGATATGTGACCTGATGTTTCGGTAAACTCTGACGGTGTTTTTTACAATCTTAACCAAGTTTAAGGTAAACCAAAAAAACACTTTTGAAAGAGTGTATTGAAACATTAAAACCAAATGTGATGCAAGCGAATGCAATATTAGAGATTGGTAGTTTTTCCAAGTTTTTGAATTTTAGAGATAAATATTCAAAGATTTGTGTAAGCGCTTTATTCTTTGATTGTAATTCCTTGGCCATATAGATTTGAGTTTTAACTTTCCAAAATTAAAAAAAGATAAAAGTTGTGCATGCAACAGTAAAATGTTGCGCATGTAATTCCGGTTGATTCTGCCGGAGGTTACTGCTATCGGTGTTTGCCTAAGCCATGCGAGTCAAATGTTCTTCGTGAACATGGCGTAATGCTCAGTAACACGTGGATAACCTGCCCTCAGATCCGGCATAACCTCGGGAAACTGAGGATAATTCCGGATAATTCTCTTCTGCTGGAATTGCTTAGAGAGTGAAAGAATTTCGTCTGAGGATGGGTCTGCGGCCTATCAGGTTGTAGCGGGTGTAAGGTACCCGCTAGCCGACAACGGGTACGGGTTGTGAGAGCAAGAGCCCGGAGATGGATTCTGAGACATGAATCCAGGCCCTACGGGGCGCAGCAGGCGCGAAAACTTTACAATGCAGGAAACTGTGATAAGGAGACACCGAGTGCTCGCATCAAATGCGGGCTGTCCGCTTACTTAAGTCGTAAGCGTTAGCAAGGGCCGGGCAAGACCGGTGCCAGCCGCCGCGGTAATACCGGTGGCCCGAGTGGTAGCCGCTTTTATTGGGTCTAAAGGGTCCGTAGCCGGACCGGGAAGTCCGTTGGGAAATCCGGATGCTCAACATCCGGGCTGTCAGCGGATACTTCCGGTCTTGGGATCGGGGGAGGTAAGGGGTACTACAGGGGTAGGAGTGAAATCTTGTAATCCTTGTGGGACCACCTGTGGCGAAGGCGCCTTACCAAAACGAGTCCGACGGTGAGGGACGAAAGCTGGGGGCACGAACCGGATTAGATACCCGGGTAGTCCCAGCCGTAAACGATGCTCGCTAGGTGTCAGGCATGGCGTGACTATGTCTGGTGCCGAAGGGAAGCCGTGAAGCGAGCCACCTGGGAAGTACGGCCGCAAGGCTGAAACTTAAAGAAATTGGCGGGGGAGCACAACAACGGGTGGAGCCTGCGGTTTAATTGGACTCAACGCCGGAAAACTCACCAGGGGAGACAGCAATATGTAGGTCAAGCTGAAGACTTTACCTGAATCGCTGAGAGGAGGTGCATGGTCGTCGCCAGTTCGTACTGTGAAGCATCCTGTTAAGTCAGGCAACGAGCGAGACCCGTGCCCACAGTTACCAGCAATATCTTCGGATAGTTGGGGACTCTGTGGGGACCGCCGGTGCTAAACCGGAGGAAGGTGCGGGCTACGGTAGATCAGTATGCCCCGAATCCCTTGGGCTACACGCGGGCTACAATGGACGGGACAATGGGTCACTACCCCGAAAGGGGATGTTAATCTCATAAACCCGTTCTAAGTTCGGATCGAGGGTTGAAACCCACCCTCGTGAAGCTGGAATCCGTAGTAATCGCGTTTCAACATAGCGCGGTGAATACGTCCCTGCTCCTTGCACACACCGCCCGTCAAACCACCCGAGTGAGGTATGGGTGAGGGTATGGACAAAGTGCCGTATTCGAACCTGAATTTTGCAAGGGGGGTTAAGTCGTAACAAGGTAGCCGTAGGGGAATCTGCGGCTGGATCACCTCCTAAGAAAAAATCACCGTCAGATGCCGAAAAAACATCAGGTCACAAATAAAATACAAAAACAAAAACAGCAGATAACAAAAAATCTGCCAAAAAGCAGCGGGCGCAAACCCCCAAAACGGGAATAAACCCGTTTTCAACAACAGGGGCTTGTAGATCAGCTGGAAGATTGCGCCCTTCGCATGGGCGAGGCCCGGGGTTCAAATCCCCGCAAGTCCACTAACCTTGAATCAAAATCAAGGTAATTAAAATAGAAAATAAAAGTAAATTCGGTAAAAACCGTTTGATTTTCAGTTTTTCTGAAAAACGGTTAGAGGTTCGATTCCTCAAAGGATATTTCAATGCACTCCGTGAATTTTCGCGGGGGAAGGACGGATTAAACCTGAACAGCCATTCGGGTTTGTGTGAAGTCATGTAGAGGATTGAGACAAAAAACAAATTCGACGACAGTGCGGAAATTTGGATATGCTGCCAAAGCCGCATGAATTTGTTTAAACGTTTTCATAACCAACCAGAGAATATGAAAACAACTTTTGGTTATATCAGACGCTAACTGAAGAAACGGTTTGTGCTGGTATAACGCCAACAGGTGGATGGCTCGGCTCAAGGGCTGATGAAGGACGTGCCAAGCTGCGAAAAGCTCAGGGTAGGCGCAAGGAGCCGATGAACCTGAGATCTCCGAATGGGAATCTTGACGCGAAAGCGTCGATCAGTCATGATCAGGAACGCCCCGAATTGAAACATCTTAGTAGGGGCAGGAAGAGAAATCAAATGAGATGCCGTTAGTAAAGGCGATTGAACACGGCAGAGTTCAAACTGAATCCGCTTTAGGAATAAGGCGGAGATGTGGTTTATGGACGGCTATATTTTTCCGGCATTATCAAACCAAACTTGCCTGAAACGGCAGACCATAGAGTGTGATAGTCACGTCGGTGAACATAAAAGGAAAAAAGCCTGATCCGGAGTAGCGTGGGTCGGAAATCTCGCGCGAATAAGGGGAACACCAATCTCCAAAACTAAATACCTCTTGAGTCCGATAGCGAATTAGTAGGGTGACCGAACGCTGAAAAGTACCCCGAGAAGGGAGGTAAAAAGTGCCTGAAACCTGTTGGTTATGGAACGATACGGCGCGAAAGGATCTTTTTCGCGAAGGAAAAAGCCGCGAGGCTTGTGTACGAGCGAAACTGCCGGCGTCGTATCCTACGTTTTGAAGAACGGGCCAGGGAGTTTATCTTGGTGGCGAAGGCTAATTAATCGTTTAAGAAGCCAAAGCGAAAGCAACAAGTGCGCAACCGCAAGGTGAGGCACGGCGTATACAAGTGCGCGGAGTCACCGGGATAAGACCCGAAGCCGGGCGATCTAGGCGTGGACAGGTTGAAGCGTAGCGAAAGCCGCGTGGAGGACCGCAAGTGGTATTGATCTGCAAATCATTCACGTGATCCACGTCTCGGAGTGAAATGCTAATCTAGCCCGGCATCCGCTGGTTCCCTCCGAAACATGTCGCAGCATGACCTGGCTTGAGGTCGTTGGTGGAGTAGAGCACTGATTGGGGAATCCGGGGAAGAAATTCTTCGCTCCCCTGTCAAACTCCAAACCCACCCACACCAAAGACGGCCGGAGTCCGCACTGCTGGGGTAAGCTTGTAGTGCGTAAGGGAGACAACCCTGCCCATGGTTAAGGTCCCCAAGTGTCGGCTCAGTGTAAACACTAAAGGGCGTCCCAAGCCCAAAACAGCTGGAAGGTTAGCTTAGAAGCAGCTACCCTTTAAAGAGTTCGTAACAGATCACCAGTCGAGGTTTGGGGCCCCGAAAATTGACGGGGCTTAAGCCGACCACCGATACCATGGAGTACCGTATAAGGTAATCTTGTAGGAGGGCGTTGCGTTCGGGCAGAAGCAGGGCCGTGAGGTCCTGTGGACCGTGCGCAAACGAAAATCCTGGTAATAGTAGCAGCATAGTCAAGTGAAAATCTTGACCGCCGAAGGGGCCAGGTTTCCTCGGCAATGATCATCAGCCGAGGGTTAGTCGGTCCTAAGGTGCACCGTAACACGAGTGCATCGAATTGGGAAACAGGTTAATATTCCTGTACCGTTGACAAAAAATCCTGACGCTTAAGGGAAGACCGGGCGGCGCTGTCGCGCCGTTTAAGCATTGAAACGAATGGAGAGCCGTCATGGCGAGAAGTTCGAGAAGGTGTGATGACGAAAGCCGGTTGCACCCATGAGCCCGTGAAAAGGGTGTCAAACGTCCGTACCAAGATCCGACACAGGTGCCCCTAGCTGAAAAGGCTAAGGCGTGACGGAGTAATTCAGTTTAGGGAATTCGGCAAATTAGCTCCGTAACTTCGGGAGAAGGAGTGCCTGCTGTGAAGACAGCAGGTCGCAGTGACCAGGGAGCTCCAACTGTCTAATATCAACATAGGAGATCGCAAATCCGTAAGGATGAGTACGATCTCTGAATCCTGCTCAGTGCAGGTACCTCAACCTCCGGTTCAACGGAACGAAGGGCCTGTAAACAGCGGGGGTAACTATGACCCTCTTAAGGTAGCGTAGTACCTTGTCGCTTAATTGGCGACTTGCATGAATGGATCAATGAGAGCTCTACTGTCCCAAACTGGAATCCGGTGAAGCTTACTTTCATGTGCACAGTCATGAGACTTCCGGGGGGAAGTGAAGACCCCATGGAGCTTTACTGCAGCCTGTCGCTGAATTGTGATTTCGAATGTACAGTGTAGGTAGGAGGCGTCGAAGCGGGTGCGCCAGCATCCGTGGAGCCGAAAGTGGGACACTACCCTTTTGGAATTACGATTCTAACTCTCAACCGAGAGGACCCCGATAGGTGGGCAGTTTGCCTGGGGCGGGACGCCCTTGAAAAGATATCAAGGGTGCGCAATGGTTGACTCAAGTGGGTCGGAAACTCACTGAAGAGTGCAAGAGCATAAGTCAGCCTGACGTTATTCCGCACAACAAGGGATGACGAGACGAAAGTCGGTTCTAGCGAACTTTTGAGCCCGCTTGGTGCGGGCCAAAAACTACAGAAAAGTTACCCTGGGGATAATTGTGTCGTTGCCGGCAAGAGTACATATCGACCCGGCAGCTTGCTACTTCGATGTCGGTTCTTTCCATCCTGGCCGTGCAGCAGCGGCCAAGGGTGAGGTTGTTCGCCTATTAAAGGAGATCGTGAGCTGGGTTTAGACCGTCGTGAGACAGGTTGGTTACTATCTACCGGAAGTGCCCGATGTCTGAGGGTAAGTTGCTTTTAGTACGAGAGGAACAGAGCAACGGCGCCTCTGGTCTACCTGTTGTCTGACAAGGCAACGCAGGGCAGCTACGCGCAAATGAATAAGAGCTGAACGCATCTAAGCTCGAAATCAAACTCAAAAAGAGACATCAATAAGGACACTCATAAAAGATGAGGTCAATAGAAACGGGATGTAAGCATCAAGGCAACGAGGTGTTAAGTCCGCGTTCACTAATTGTCCGTTCCACCACAAACCCGTTTCTTCGGGCGATATCTGAATATAACCAAAAGAAAAAATATAAGCGAAATATAAAATATTTCCCTTAGTAAAATCTCAATCCATCCTACATGCCAAAACAAATTTAAACAAAAAATCCGTTCCTACATCCAACTTAAAGCAAAGGTCTTTGGCGGCCATAGCGGCGGGGAAACTCCTGTACCCATACCGAACACAGAAGATAAGCCAGCCGGCGTTCTTTACGGTACTGAAGTGTGCGAGCCTTCGGGAAATACTGATCGCTGCCAAAGGCCTTTCTTTATATATTCACAAACATCCAACATTTTTTATGAATTATATATCCGCTATTACTTTTTTCTGTTATTCCATTTCTTTTTGAATCTAAAAGTTCATTTTCCGTCGGACCGTGTTCCGTCTGAACCTGCGGCTTCATTTTTCTGCCTGACTGTGTTCCGTCTGAACCTGTGGCTTCATTTTTCTGTCCGACTGTACATGCGAGAGACTGCGCAGCTTCTATTTTTTAGAGCCGGTAGGCGCGCGAACGAGGGTCAGGGGCGTTTCTATCTGGCAGTTTCATGCAAGGTTGCGGGGCGGTTTCTATCTGACAGTTTCGTGCAAGAGTGTGGGGCGGTTTCTATCTGGCAGTTACATGCAAGAGTGTGGGGGGCGGTTTAAAATGAGATTTGAAAAATAAGTGAGAAATGGATTTGACTCTAACACATGTGTAACCGGTACGCAAAATCAGACGCAAAGCGTCTGATTTTGCGGAAATCACAAGTATACAGTTGGACTGGCAGCAAGCTGATGGAAAATTGGACTGGCAGCAAGCTGATGGAAAATTGGACTGGCAGCAAGCTGATGGAAGATTGGACTGGCAGCAAGCTGATGGAAGATTGGAATAGCAGCAAGCTGATGGAAGATTGGAATGGCACCAAGCTTGATAGAAAATTAGATGGCACCAAGCTTGATAGAAAATTGGAATTGAATGCTGAGAATACAACAAATTTGAATGCAGGAGCTTGCTTCTGTTAGAAAAATAGAATTTAAATTAATTTTGGCCCGCAGCTTCCGATTTTGCATTCATAAACCGTTCCGAATCTTTGAAGTGATTTTAAAATATGCTCTTCCGCTTCTCTTTCAAGCCTTTTGTTTTCACATTTTTTTGTCATCGCAAAAACAGTATTTCCAAGCATGGCTTGAGCAGCTGTCCCAAAATTTTCATCCACGGATTCGATTGCTTTTTTTGCGCCGTCGCTCAAAAGGCCGACTTTTTTTGTAAATGCCGATGATTCTTCCATAAAAGATTCAATCGTTTTTGTTTTTTGAAATCTTTCCATCGCTTCTTTTCCGGCAGCGTTGATCGCTTTAATGTGTTCCGGATTTGAAATCACTTCTTTCGTTGACAATTCGCCCAAAACCAAACAAAAAACCTTTTTTTCAGGTGCCGCGATTTTGTGAAATTTTCCAAACCGTGTTCCTCCGGGCTTTTCACGAAGAACAAGACCACCCAAAGATTCGCCGGCAACATCTCCAAGACCGCTTCCGGCCTTGACTTCGGCGACATGAGCCATTTCCACCAACTCTTCTCTCGGGAGTCCCAGGTTCAAGGATTCATTGATGGCAAAAGCCGTTCCGAGAGCGCCGGCAGCCGAAATTCCAAAGCCACTTCCCGGCGGAAAATCACTGATACCGGACATGTTAAAATGAAAAGAATGATTGTATCTTTTTTGAGCGATTATTTCCATTTCAGAAACAACCTCTCGGATCGTTTCCCCGTATTCCTTTTTTTCATTCAGGAAAACTTCCGTTTTATCGAAAACCGAAACCGTTGTCAAAAGCCCTTTATCAAGAGCAATTCCGCATCCGACAGATCCCTTTTGGTGCGGATCATCATGGTTGCAAATTTGAAAAAAACCGGTGATGTGCCCCGGACAAAAAAACGTTTTTTGTTTGAACTCTTTTCCTTCATTCATCATATTCATCGTGTTTATTGCCGTACCCATTATTTTTGTACTCATCCGCATTGTTTTTATCTTTTAAAAACGCGTCCTTTCATTTGGACCGGCTTTTTGTAACGCCCGGATTTTTGATGTGATTCTTTTTGATCTTTCATCAGTTTGTTTTCATCATCGGCATCACCGATCTCATTCGCTTTTTCACTCAATTTGTCACCCAACATCATTGAATTCATTGAGCTTGCTGCCGTAAATTTATTTGTGAAATTATCGCTTTCTGTTGTCCCTTTGCTTTCGTTATTTTGAGCAATAAATTTTAAAATTTCATCCGCAATCATTTCTTTTCGCCCCGAAATCGGAATCCATTTGATCATTAAATCTTTAAAAACCAAATAAACATCGTTGTCATCTGTCCCCATTCCTTTTTCTCTAACGTTGTTGGCGACGACAATATCCGCAATCCCCTCATTTATTTTTTGGGCGGCCGAGTCCATAAGTTCTTCAAAAGACATGGCAGTTTCCGCTTTAAAGGCAACGACCAATAAATCCGGGTCCGCCTTTTTAGCTTCTTCGATGAGCTTTTTGGTCGGATGAAGCGATAAGATCAATTCGCTTTTTCCGGATTTTATCTTTTCCTCTTTTTTATCGGTCGTGTAGTCCGAAATTGCTGCCGCGCTGATCAAAATATTTTTGTGTTTGGCTCCGGTTGATTTTTCGTCCTTGATTTTCTGAATAACCGATTTTGTCATGTCGTCGGCACTTTCAACATAAATCTCATTCAGATGCGGAAGGTCGAAATCAAGTTTGTTTCTGTGGAACAAAAAGACTTCCGCTCCTTTTTCATAAGCAGAAAGCGCCAAGGCTGTTCCCGTTTTTCCGGACGCGCGGTTTGTCAAAATCCGAATCGAATCAATGCTTTCGGCTGTCGCTCCGGATGTGATGAATATATTTGTTCCGGAAAAACCGGTCGTTGACGGTGAATTTTCTTCCAACGCCCGCTTTATGCGCCAAACAATCTCGTCATTGTTTGCAATTTTTGCAATTCCTTCTTCCATTCTCGGGCCGACAATTTCAATTCCCCACGACTTTAACGTTTTTAAATTTTCAATCACTTTCGGATGCCGGTACATAGATTCGTGCATTGCCGGAACGATCATCACTTTTTTCCCTTCACCGATCGCGGTTGTCGCAAACGTCGTGACCGGTGTGTCATCGATGCCCATCGCTATTTTGGAAATAGTATTCGCGGTCGCCGGCGCAATCAGCAAAAGGTCGCCCCGTCCTTTTGATCCGAAAAATTCGACATGTTCCACCCGCCCGGAAAGTTCTGTAATTACCGGATTTCCGGTCGCGTAATGCAACGCATTCGGATGAATAATTTGACAGGCGGCGTCTGTCGTGACCGAGAATACATCTGCTCCATATCGAATCAATTCCCGAGCAAGCGTGACGATTGAAACCGCGGCAATGCTTCCCGTAACACCAATGACAATGGTTTTTCCGGAGAGTGAGTTTCCTTTGGACTCTGAAATCCAACGAGTCGGATGCTGATTTGCCTTTGAATCCGGGTTGGTGAAATTCGGATTTGAATTTGAGTTTGAGTTTGAGCTTGCCTTTAAATCCGGAGATTGATCTTGATTTTTGTTGAAATGATTCATTTCCGTCACATTTTTTGTTCAATGCTTGATTGATATTTATGAAATTATTTGAATTTTTTTCAATAAATAACATTAATCATAAATACATTTAACCCATTCAAACCGAAAATCAATAGAATTGAACGGAATTGAAAAGATAAATCGAAATGTTCAACAAACAATCGAAATGATTCAACATATTTATCGAAAAAGACTCAAAGAATCATTTTAAATCTAAAATTCATTATCAGATCAGGAAATTTTTATGGCACGCAATCAAAAGGATTTTTATTATCACCAAGCTCAAAAAGAGGGCTACCGCTCCCGGGCTTCTTACAAATTGAAACAAATCAATGACCGGATGAATATTATCAAAAGAGGTGACACGATTGTCGATTTGGGTGCGGCGCCCGGCGGCTGGCTTCAAGTCGCCAAAGAATTATCCGGCGGACGCATTCTGGGAGTTGACCTTCAGTTCATCAAAGAAATCGATGGCGTCACCACCATTAAAGGCGATATCACCTCGGATGAAACGATTGAAAAGATTCTGGAATTTGCCGGAAAAGGGGGCGTTGATATTGTTTTGTGTGACGCCGCCCCTAACCTTTCCGGAAATTGGGCGCTGGACCACGCTCGCGGAATTATGCTGAATGACGCGGCATTTGAGTGCGCCAAAAAAATTTTAAAACCGAAAGGCACTTTTGTCGTCAAGGTTTTTCAAGGCGATTTGTTCAAAGACTTTTTCGATCGCGTGAGCGCCGAATTCGTTTATGTCAAATCCTATTCTCCGCAAGCTTCCCGTTCCACCAGCGCCGAAATCTATGTGATCGCCAAGCGGTTTTTAACGGCGCCGGTTCGAAAGAATCACTTGTGCGCCGTTGAAATTACGGGAATGGGAGAATCCGGCGACGGAATCGCCTACCTGGACGATTTTGTCATTTTTGTCAAAGACGCCGTTTTAGGTGAGATCGTCAAAGTCAAAATCGAAGACGTCAAGCCGAATTTTGCGTTTGCGAAAGTCCTCGAAAAATTGGACAAACTTCCGGAAAACCAATATCTGACGCCGAAATATGTTCCAAAAACAGATGGCAGTTTCGCCAACTTTGAATCCGAGTCGTCGGAACAACCCAAAAAACAAAAAATCCTGCGAGTCCGAGACCGAAGTTTGGACATTGACAATTATGTGCCGCCGGCAGATGAAAAGGACGTTGAGTTTGATTAATATTTAATTGAAATCACGATTTACTTTTTCTTTAATATTCATGCCAACTGTCCTGTAAAATCAGATGCAATTGCATCTGTATCTTACAGATAACCATGCAATGCAGTCTGATCGCTGATGGACTTGCTGTTCTCTATTATTACATCTTGCATCTGCTGCTTACTATTTTACGGTTTGCATCTGCTGTTTCTATTTTCAATTTGCATCTGCTGTTTCTATTTTCAATTTGCATCTGCTGTTTCTATTTTACAGTTTGCATCTGCTGTTTCTATTTTGCAGTTTGCACCTGCTGTTTCTATTTTACAGTTTGCATCTGTTTGCTACTTCACCAATCTGTCGAATTGAAATCCGAATAAACAGATGCGATACGCATCTGTTTATTCGGGATGGTTTGCTTGAATTTTAAGAAAAGTGTATGGGCGGCTTCCTTAACGTTTTCAAAAATGACTCCGTCTTTTTATTGGCTCAAAAAGAAAATGTGTCGCCATAACGCGCGCGGCGTCGCCCTCTATATAAAAACCGTAACAAGTGAACAAAAAAACAAACAAAAAAGAATGAATTGAAGTAAAATCAAATCACTTCAATTCCCTGTTTTTTACAAATCTCAAGACTCATTTCCCGAAGTTTATATTTCTGAATCTTTCCGCTTCCGGTCATCGGAAACGCGTCCAAGAAGAACACATACTTGGGAATTTTGTAACGCGCGATTTGGCCGCGGCAGAAATCTCGAACGTCTTCCGCCGTCATTTTGGCGCCGTCCTGCAAAATAATAAACGCGCCGACTTCTTCGCCGTATTTTTCGGACGGGACGCCCGCCACTTGAATATCTTGAAGGCCGGGCATCTTGTAGAGGAATTCCTCAATTTCGCGCGGATAAATATTTTCGCCGCCGCGGATAATCATATCTTTGATCCGGCCGGTGATTTTGAAATTGCCGTATTCGTCCATCACGCCCAAATCTCCGGAATGAAGGAACCCGTTTTCGTCAATCGCTTCTCGTGTGGCTTCTTCGTTTTTGTAGTAACCTTTCATCACCAAATAGCCGCGGCAACACATTTCTCCCTGAACGCCCGGCGGGCATTCGGTGTTTGTTTGCGGGTCCAAAACTTTGACTTCCGTATATTCAAACGGCCGGCCGACTGTTGTGTAGCGCACCTCCGCCGAATCGTCGATTCGGGTGTGCGTCATTCCGGGAGAAGATTCCGTAAGACCGTAAACGCTCGTGATTTGCAAATACATTTTCTCGCTCACCTGACGCATCAGCTCAATCGGACAGAGCGACCCCGCCATGATTCCGGTTCGAAGGCTCGTCAAGTCAAACATGCTAAACATCGGGTGATTCAGCTCGGCAATAAACATCGTCGGAACCCCGTAAACGGCCGTACACCGTTCTTTGTGAATCGAGGCCAACGTCAGCAACGGATCGAATTTTTCAATCATCACCTGCGTACAGCCATGCGTGAGACAATTCATGGTGGCGAGAACAACGCCGAAACAGTGGAAAAGCGGAACGCAGACGCACAATTTGTCGTCCTGCGTAAACTTCATGTGTTCACCCGTCAGGTAACCGTTGTTGGCAATATTGTGATGCGACAGCATGACGCCTTTGGGGAATCCTGTCGTCCCCGATGTGTATTGCATGTTGACGACATCATGACAGCTCACTTCCGATTTGGCTTTTTCCAACACGTCGTCCTTGATATTGCTTCCCAGCAGCAAAACTTCCGCCGTGTTGTACATGCCGCGGTGTTTCTCCTGTCCGATATAAATCACATTTTTCATGTGCGGAAACCGTTCGCTTTTGAGGTGTCCGCGCTGGCAGTTTTTCAGTTCCGGCAGCATATTGTAGGTCATTTGAACGTAGTCGCCGTCAAATGTTCCGTCAATAATGCACAGCGTGTGCATGTCGGAATTTCCAACCAGATATTCCAGTTCGTGCTGCTTGTAACTGGTATTGACGGTTACGCAAACCGCGCCGATTTTGGCGCAAGCGTACAAAAACGTCAGCCAATCCGGGACGTTGGTCGCCCAAAGTCCCACATGATATCCTTTTTTAATGCCGATCGCCAGAAGCCCTTTCGCCATGTTGTCGACGCGCTTGTTAAAATCTTTCCAGGTAAATCTCAAATCCCGGTCGGAATAGACGATATATTCCCGGTCCGGCGTTTCTTTCGCCCAATATTCAAGCCATTCGCCGAGCGTCCGGTCGGAAAGCTGAAGATGTGAACTGTTTTCCATCGGTTCTGCCAATTTTATTTCCTCCGCATTTATTGTCCGATTGTTCATTTTTTATTTTTGGTTACATCGGCGCGTACACAACGGCCAAAATTTTAGCGCCGTTTTCGTCAGCGGCACACACCAAGTGATCGACAATGGAATCATAGTAAATGCTGTCGCCTTCTTCCAGAATGTATGTTGTCTGGCCGTAAACGATTTTGACGATCCCGCCCAGCACATAAATGAACTCTTCCCCTTCGTGCGCGGACACCATCAATTCGGATTCATTAGCCGGATTGATTTCCACAATGAACGGTTCCATCGTCCGTCCGGTCTTTTGCGGGGCAAGCGCAAAGAAATTGTTATGAGATTTGGCGTGTTTTTCCGTGCTGGTGTCGGAAGTGTGAATGGTTTCATTGGCTTTGTTTTTCCGGGTGACTGCCGGTCCCAAATCGTCCGAATCATCCAAAAACGTTCCCAAACGGACGCCAAGAACGCGCGCAATTTTAATAAGCGGTGCAAGCGATGGTATATTTGTGTTTTCTTCAATCGCCGTTATTTGCATCAAATCCAAATTGCTTCGGTCAGCCAGTTCTTCCCGCGTCATTTTTTTAGATTCGCGAATTGATTTAATTTTTGTTCCGATATTTTTGTTCGCCATAATGATCATTCATTCATTTTTATCATTTCAATCAATTTAAAACGCTGCTGTTTTTATTTTCGAATTCATTCCATTAAATAATTATTCTCAGGTTCCGGCTTCCCAATCGTCTGTGTAGCACCGCTGTTTGTCGGTAAGCCGGTCGATTTCAATACTCATCGATTTTAATTTTAATGACGCGACCCATTCATCGATTTCCGCCGGAACTTTATGAACGCCGTGCGAAAGTTTGTTTTGCGCAATATATTTGACGCTAAGCGCCTGGTTCGCAAAACTCATATCCATCACTTCCGCCGGATGACCGTCGCCGGCGGCCAGATTAACCAGCCGCCCGTCCGCAAGAACATTAATTTTAATTTCATGTTTGTTGCCGCTTTTATTGCTGTTTTGTTCCCGACTTTCGGTTTGGTTTTTGTTAATCGTGTATTCCTTAATATTTTTCCGAACTGTTTTGATATCTGTTGACATCTTTTTGAGTCCTTCTAAATCAATTTCCACATTGAAGTGGCCGGCATTTGCTAAGATCGCACCGGATTTCATCTTCAAAAAATGTTCCGTTGAAATCACATCGCAGTTGCCGGTTGTCGTCACAAAAATGTCGCCGATCGCCGCCGCGTTTGCCATCGGCATCACACGGTAGCCGTCCATCCGGGCTTCCAGCGCCCGCACCGGATTAATTTCAGTTACCACCACTTCGGCGCCAAGACCCGCTGCCCGCATGGCAATTCCCCGTCCGCACCAGCCGTAGCCGCCGATAACAACGGTTTTTCCGGCGACAAGCAGATTGGTTGTCCGCATAATCCCGTCCCAGGCGGATTGTCCGGTCCCGTATCGGTTGTCGAACATGAATTTGGTTTGTGCGTCATTGACCGCCAGCACCGCCATTTCGAGTGCCCCTTCTTTTTGCATCGCCATCAGCCGGTGGATGCCGGTTGTGGTTTCCTCGCAGCCGCCAATGATTTTCGGGAGAAGATCGCGCCGCTCTTTGTGAAGTTTAAAAATCAAATCGGCGCCGTCGTCAATGGTAATGTCCGGCTCCATGTCCAGAACTTTGTCAATCGCTTCGTAATATTCGGCGTTGGTGCAATCATATTTGGCGCAGCAGGAAATATTCTCTTTACAATCCAGCGCATACGCCACATCATCTTGCGTGCTGAGCGGGTTGCAGCCCGTAATCGCCACATTTGCGCCGCCGGCTGCCAATGTTTCAACCAAAACTGCCGTTTTGGCTTCGACGTGAAGCGCCATTGCGATTCGTCGTCCTTTAAGCGGCTTTTCCGCTTCGAATTCTTTTCGGATTTGTTCCAGAACCGGCATGTGATTTTTTGCCCATTCGATTTTCAGGTTTCCGGAATCTGCAAGTTCCTTTTTTGACGCGTCCATTTTTTTTCCTCAAATAATCCGTTCTCAATAAATGTAAAGTAAGATGAATGAAAAATATTCAAATGTTTCATCATATGTATTGTGAATGGGTTTGAGATGGCATCCATAAAATATAAAATAGTCGTATGGACTCGGGGAATTACTTTCAAAAACCGGCTATACAAAATTGATTAAAACATAGAAGATATATTCATTTCAAAAAAATATAAAAATTTATAAATAGACTGCCCATCATTTTGAGATTCATTCACAAAATATTGTTTTTCAGGAGTGGGAGATCTTATGACAAATTCAAACCAAATTAATTATGACATCAAAGACGTTGCCGATTGGTTTTTGAGCAAAGAGCCGATGACGCACAAAAAACTTCAAAAGCTTTGCTATTATGCCGTTGCTTGGTATTATGCGCTTTCGGATGATTATCTCTGTTCAAATTGTACCTTTCAATCTTGGGTTCATGGTCCGGTCAACCCGATAATTTATGAGATTTATCGGGATTACGAGTGGTGTGAAATCACTTCTTCAAAATTGAAACCGGATTTTGGAAAAGTTGAAGAGTTTTTGGAGATGATCTGGGATACTTATGGTCATTTTACGGGAACGCAACTTGAAATTTTAACGCATGAGGAAGATCCTTGGAAAAATGCGCGTGGAAATCTCGGGACATTTGATCATTCCGAAGCGGTGATCTCTTTTGAAGATATGAGGTGTTATTACAAAAAAGTGTACCATCGAGGACAAAATGACTGAAAAAAGAATGAAATCTGTTCAAATTCCTCCGGCTTATATTGATCAGAGAAACGGGATCAGTCTATCGGCATTTCGGGATGTTTCGGAAAAAGTAATCTTTCAATTTAAAGATATGAATGGTTGCGGGAAGAGATCTCATAGATGTTTTTGCCGGATGGAACATCATGATTTGGAGATTTACGATTCATTCATTGAAAAGTCGTTTGGATGCGACGTTTCCAACTTTTTGAAACATTAGCAAGCAAAAGAAAGCCGGATGAAACATTTGAAACATCCCGAACTCCGAATCATTCATGTTCGCGCTAATAATAAAGCGCGCGTCCACGGATACTTTTTTGAAAATAAGTTTAATGTCGTCGCTTTTGATCCGAATCATAAGGACAATTAATCCATAAAATAGGATTTTATAAAATTCAATAGAATTACTCAATATCAATGCAGGCATCGAACATTGAGTTTTATGCCCGGAGCGGGAAAAGTACCAACTGTTCAATGCCTGTTTAAATCTTTGTTATATTATTTTTCATTTTTTACACTTGACTTGAATTATTAAAAATAAAATTAAGATAATTTGTTTGTTTTTCAAACTCATTTTTTACGTAATCATTAAATGTCCGGTTTTTTTCTTCCCAAATATAACAGCTATTATGCCAATAGAGATATCCTATATCGAGATATTTCCAACCCCGGTTGATACATTGTTGCAAAACATAATGCGGGAAAAAACATATCGTTTCTTCATCTTCTTCCATTAAAACGAACGCATAAAGACCAAGCCGACCAGTCTGGGCAATGAATGAGTATAGTTGACTTGTTGATTGACGTGTTCCATTCTTGTTTTTGCGGGATATGCTGTCAAGATCTAAATACCAATAACCGTCTATTGTTCTATATTTTACTTCAATGCCCATGTAACATAAATCGGCACAGTCAAATAAAACATCAATTACTTGATAATTGTCTACTGATACAGGAAACTTGTAAGCACGACCGGTCATATTATTTTCTTTGAGCCATTTCGTTAAAATGTCTACAATTCGTTGTTCACCGGGACTTGAATAAATGGACAAGTCCTCGGTCATTTTTTAACCACGTCCGAATTAAGAAATTCTTTTTTCCATTCGTTTAGTTCTTCTCTTATTATTTTTCTCAATTCTGCGTTTGTTTTTGGGAAATCAGAATTATTTAAACTAATGATTGGCATTGATAGGTTTTCGTATCTATTAATGAAATAAATAATTGCTTTTTGAACAATAATTGATTGGTTATTATTTGTGATTTTTGAAATATTTTTTATTTCAGATAATACAAAAACATTGAAGGTTACAGATATTGAATTTTTTGAGATTTCATCATCTTCTATCGAAGATAAAAAATCAGTATGATTAAAATTGGGATTGTTTTCACAAAATGAAATTATTCCCAAGAATTCACAAACAGAAACATATACAACATCAGAAACTGAAGCAAATTGTCCACTTTTGATTAATTTGTCTATTTTTTTAACAAGATGTTCACTAACCGATATTGATATTGAAAATTTTTTCCGGTTAGCTTGTTGGTTCATAAGGTATTATTATTTTTATTTCGTTATTATGGTTCTTGTTTATTTTGTACGCTTTTGTCTCTAATTTATGCATTTTGTACGTTATATTGAATTAATTTTAAATACTATTAGTTACTTTGTACGCTTTAAGGTGTAATAAATGACAAAACGAATTCAATTGTTACTTCCGGATAAATCGAGTGATGGAGTTGATTCACTTGTTTCTGAAGGTTATTTTAGGAATAGGCAGGATGCAATTTGTTACTTCGTAAAAATTGGTTTGGATAATTTTGGTTCCGATGAAAAACCAATAGAGGTCCTCGAATGATTTCCGAAGACGACGTCAGAGAATGTCAAACTCTCTGCGAAACCTATCAGGATGCGCTTGATTCCAATGACTTTTTGTGTTCAAGCATGGGAAACACGGCAATTAAATTCATTCAACGTGTCGCTTCCGGCGTTTATTCACAAAACGTGGGCGTTTCGAATACGCCAAGCGACGACCACAAACTCCATTTAAAAAACGCAGCCCTGAAAAATAAGACCTCGAAAAACAGTGAATTGGGTACGGTGTAAAAATGGATGTTGACTCAAATCTTCACATTATCAACAGCTTGTTTGGCGAACCTGGGAAAGTGCCGGTTCGTGATCCAAGATGTTTTGATAACATCCCTCCGTGGTTTTGGGTCAACATTCAGAAAAACGTCGAACGCTATGAAATTGAAAAATTCATACCGGGTTTGTTCAATCGTTTTTATGAAATTGTTTGTTTCAATTTCGATATGTGTAAAGAGGATATCATAAGCCTCTTTTTACAACCGCCGAAACTTACGGTTACATCAAAAATCGGAAAAATTAAGGTTTACAGTTACCGAAAATGCCTTTATTTTGCCGAAGCGCTTGTTTTGGTCAAATATGACAGCCGGTTACCTGAAACCAAAGAAGTCGCGCATTTAAAATCATGGTCATTCAACATCATGAGAATGATTGAGACACAGGATTTTAATGATCAATTTGTTCGTTTTGTTGATTCGTTTTTTTCAATCATTAAAGCCCACCCGATTTATTTCACGGATGTATACAAATGGATGACAAAAGTTTTGACTGATTTTCTGATTTCAAGAAAATATGAACGTACTGTGAAAGCGACGGAGAAAAAAGAAAGAGACCTTTTTTCGAACTACAAACGACAGGTTGTGCGGGATGAATATCTGAAATACGATTCCCGAATTTCGGTTGAATTTTTTAATGAAAATCCTGCCGAAATTGAGCCTCCGAAATTGATGCTTGATCGTGTGATGGTCTCGGTTCATTCCAAAAAGTTCATGAGTTACAGCCGTGATGTGAAAACCGTAATTGAGACAAGCACAATGGAATCCGACATTTTAACTGAAAAAATGATGCTCATGAAGCAAAAAATGATTGAGGATAATTATTCTTCAATCGAAGTTCAAAATGCTATGCCGGATGATTTGGATTCAAAATTTTCATTTATGGAAAATCGTTCAATTTTAGCCGGTTTCCCTTTGAGCGGCGTTCCGGTAAAACGCAAAGATGGAGATGGTTATGCTTATTGGTGGAAAACGGACGGTGTAACGTATCGACTAAGGTATGATCCGCCGGCCGGGGCTCCGATTTCATTGTTTATGATTGTGAACGTTCAAAGAATCGCACATAAAATGCTTGCTCAAATTTGTCCGGAATATGAAATTGCATACAAGGAAGAATTCTTAGAGGAATCAAATTTCATACCGACCACTTATGTTGATTAGTATCAACAGTTTGAAACTCAAATTCTTGATGATTTGAAAATGAAAGCGGTTGAGGTTTATGAAGACAGTTTAATTAAACGTCTTCAATTTGAGGCATCCGAGGTAATGGATGCGGACAAAACCGTTTCAATTAACCAAATTGAAATGTGTTGGAATCAGGAATTACCATATGACACAGTCCATTATCTGTCGGATAAGTTTGATTTTTTTGTTGAAAACGGGCTTGAAACAGTAACATTGCATTCTGAAACGCCATTGCTGGTTACGAAATACCATTCGGATATTGACCCGACCGAAGACAGAATGGCCCACAAAATTTACAAAAAATCAAAAAAGATATTGAGAAACGAAATTGTATTGGGTAACGAGTTAAAAACAGATTCTCCGATTTCGAATCAAACCTTATCCGATTTTTTTTTTACGGATTCGCAGACTGCAAAAAAATTTGTTTATTTCAAATTTATTTTGCAATATTTGCGAAACACCGTCGGCATTAAGGAAGAAAAATATTGGCATGGCTACAAGCGTTTTATTTCCGAGAGGCGCGGCGACGAAGAATGGAAAACGAGTTACTTACAAGCCGTTCTTGGAAAGTCCGGCATCAACAAAGCGTTTCAAGATGTTGAATTCTTTGATGTTTTCGTTGATCACCTTGAAGCTCATGGTTGTGTTCAACGCCGATTTTTCAAAGGATGGACTGACAAAAAGTATCGGGTGAATGTTGTTGAATCAAGAGAATTTGAACGCAAAGGGCGTGGAAAATACCGCCCCCAAGAAATTTCCCATCTGTTTAAAATCGTTTGCGAATACCGCAAACACCGCGAATATTTAAGAAAGGCATACCCGGACAATATTGACGCCTTAGCGGAAATCTATCATCCCTTTGATACCGGAATACAATCCGGCTTATCACAAAACAAATAAAAAATCAATAAACCAACATGAAAAGAGTGAATAAAAATGTCAGAAACAACAGAAGCATACAGCGCAAGAAAAAACAAAAAGAATGAAGAAACAAAAGAAATTGAAACACAAATTGAAGAAACACAGCCAGAAATCCCTGTCATCCAATCTGAAATTGCAATGAGTGGTTTTCCGGCCGGCACGGATGCCCGGACGCCGACAGTCAATTATGATGAGATGTTGGCGTTCAACAAAGGTGTCATGTCAAGCAAGGCGAAAGAATTGCTTGAAGCGATTAAGCCGGTTTATGGCCGGGAAAAACCGAGTAATGACACAGCTGTGTTTGAGCGGTTCGGCACGATTCAAATCGGTATTATGCCGGGATCCTTCCCAACTGGACAACTTGACAGCAAGAAAAAGGCGATTTATGAATCATCCTACATGATTCCCGGAACGTTCATGCTCAAACAGGCAACCCCTCAAGAGATTGTTACTGTTCGGCTTGGCTTTGTCGATTTGCTCCGATTGAGACATGAAATTGACGTCTTGATTGAAAAACGCAAGGCGTACATTCAATATTCGGCTGAAATTGAAAAGAACATCAACGATGCGAAAAACGCAGCGTTCGATTTGATTTAACCGAACCTGTCAGTATCCATGTGAAAACCTCCGAAAAAAAGGTGAATCTGAAAGCGCCAACTTTCAGATTCTGCACCTTTCGGAAATACCCCAGCCAAGAGGTACCAACATGAAAAAAGTGCATTTGCTCTTTATTGCATTAATTTTATTAATGCTTGTTTGTCCGGCGATTGCCGAGGAGACCGACACAACACCGCCGGTTTTGACCGTGAACATCGTTCCGGAAAACGGAACGGTCCGTATTTACGGAACGGCGACAGACGCCTCCGGAATTGACCGGGTTGAAATAAAGCTTGATGAGAACAGTTGGCGAACAGCCGACCTTTCCGGAAATAATTACACATTAACGGAAAATATAACAACAACAGGCTACCACATCTCTCAAGTCCGGGCATTTGACCGCGCCGGCAATCCGTCCACAGTGGACACAAAGACTTTTTACGCAGAAAAAAAGACAACGGCAACGTCGAATGATATTTCTTTTTATGTCCGTCTTTCATCCCTGAAACTGACAACCTTCAATATTTCCCACAATATTCGGGAAATGACATATCCGCAGGATTTCAACATTGCCTTTGATATTGTGAATGACGATTCGGTACCGCACAAAGTGCGATACACAATCGACATCAACGGCGAAGAATTTACCGAGGACGTCACGGTTTCGGCTGGACGTTCAAAGGACGTCTCCGAATGGTATCCGTCAACGGTTTTGTCGGAAGGACAAAATCGGATCCGAATTTCTGTTATGGATTGGGATTCAAAAGAAAAAATCGCCGATAAAACTTTGACATTAAATCTTTTATCGACAGCAAAGCCGGCAACGACGGCGAACAACACAACCCAAACCGAAATTCCGGATTGGTTTCGAGAAGTTGCCCAAGCAAACGGAATGATAATTCCGGAAAACACAAATCAAAGCGTTGAAGTTCAACAATTTAAAAGTCGGATTACTCAGCTTGAAGCAGAAATCCAAACTCTGAAAAATGATCAAACACCGCAACCGGAGACCGAAGTCAAAAATGAATTCCTTCAAAAATACGGGCTTTACATCCTTATTGGCGTTGTTGTCATCCTTCTTTACCTTCATCAAACCGGCAAATTTGACGGTATTTTGAAAAAGAAGGAAGATGAACCGGAAAAGCCGGCAGAGAAGCAACCGCTTGAACCGGAATAAGGTGATTTTATGAAGACGGTTTCGCTCTTCGGAAAAGAGTATCCGGTTTCACAAGTGATTGCCGGCGCAATTCTGATCTACTTTTGGGGACTCAAAGGATTACTCAAACTTCCGCTTCCGGACATTATTCCGGATTCAATGGTTTCATGGGTCACATGGGCAGCTCTCGGCTTTTTTGTCAGTTTTTCTTTTCTTCCGGACAACTCTGCAGAACTCCTGTACTTGACAGCAAAATTACGTTCCAAGAAGATCATTTGCAATTACGGTGTTTTTTCATGGGATGGGTCATCTTACCAGGTTACGGCCGGCGGGATGGAATATTCCGTTTTTTATGAAGGTGTGAATGCTTTTGGAATTGTTGAACGAGGAAACAAGGTTTTCATTTGTCCGACTGATTTGATTTCATTTGCCGGCTACAACCGCTTGATTAAAGCGGATTTGAAAGAAACCGTCTCTGTTCCGGTCGGGCTTGAAAGATTCCTTTCCGGAATTGATTATTGTTTATACGGAGTCTTGCCGAATACTGAATTTGGATATGTGTCCGCCAAAGCGGAACATATGGAAGACCTTCTTAAAACATTGTATGAGCGAAACCAAGCATTAACAGAAGCCAATGCCGGTTACATGAAAATGTTGATGGATGCCGGAACCATCAACAAAATGAACGGTTCAGAATTGGATTTTTTATTTGAAAAGGAATTGGGCGGTGATTCGTAATGTACTACCCGATTCCTCCGGGGTCGATGTCGGAAGCATCGGCAATCGAATTTTTGAAAAATCATACCAATGACGTTCTTTTATTTTGCCGGAAGCGTGCGCCTCCCGGTGTTCATGACGTCATGCTTTTGGTAAAGGATTTTTTAAAATTCGCAAAGGAAAAACCGGTTGATGCGTTTGAAATCATTTATGATTTCATTGTCCCCAATGAAATCAAAATCGGATGGATTAAAAAATATCTTTTTGCAAAACCCAGAGTAATCAACATTATCGGCGAACGTGATTCCGGTAAAAATGCCATCGTTTACTAGTTGTTTGAGTGGGGTCTTGAGAAAGGTTTGCGCCCTACGATTGTAGGAGTCAAACAGGCAGCTCATGAATGTGTAAATTTTGTTGCTGATTTGTTTGATGTTCCGCCGAAATCGTTTGTAAGTCTTGATGAATTGATGCTTTTTTACAACGCAAGAAACAGCCGGGGACAATCTACGATTGAAGATACGTCCAGCTTGGCGGTTGCCCGCCACCATGAGCGATGGGTTTGCACATCGGTTCAGGTTTCAAGCACGGGTGATTTGAATTTCATCAAAATGTGCGATTTATTGATCGTTAAAATGTTGAGTTTATTTTCACGTTCAGTTGAACGTGACTCCGTAACGGAAATGGTTCCGGAATATTTTGTCCCAAAGGACAAAAAGACGTCTTTTTTTATGTGTTCCGAATTTCGGTGCACGGTGCAACTGTGTTTATCGAAATTATGGAGTGAAAAATATTCAACGCCGTTTAAGATTTTAGATAAAAATACGAAGGAAGAGGCGATTTTGAAAATGTTTGAGGACGGGTCAAGTCCGAGTTGGATTTCAGATACAATTGTTGCGCAGTCGGTCCGATGCACCGAAGCGGAAGTTTACGAAATTTTGGAAAGAAATGGAAAAATTGAGAAAAAGAAGATGAGGCGATAAAATGTCAGAAGAAATTGTAAATTTATGTGTTCGATGTGAAAAGAAAGAAGCAGAATGGGTTTGCTTAGAATGTATGGAAGAAAAGCAATATTGTGAAGATTGTGCTGCTGTTGTCGGGTATCAATGTTCTGAATGTGAAGAAGCGTTGGAGAATTGGTAAGGTGAAAGCATGGACCGTGAACCAAAATGCAAATTTTGTAAAAATTCATGCCGGACATCTTGTCAAGGTACTCGGAATGTGCTGTTGGCGTGCGTAGCCAAAAGCAGAACGAGGGGGGAAATTGTTTACTGTGATGAATGGAAAAATCAGTCAATTAAATGTGAATTGTATAAAGAACGTCCGGAAAATAAGAGAATTAAATATTTGTCACACAAGCAGATTTTCGAAAGACTGGAAACAAAACTCACAGACATTTTCTCGGACATGTTTGACAAAAAGCCGTGGTGGGAATCATGAGTTTTGGGTTATTTTTTTGTATAAGGTGATTTGAAATGCCGAAAATTGCTTACATTGAAAAAAGGTTCAAACCGGATTCATTGGATTTGATTGAAAAAGTCAATTCAATTGTTGATGATTATGAACGTCAAGGTTATTCGCTTACTCTTCGTCAGGTGTATTATCAGCTGGTTTCAAGAGATGTAATTCCGAATAACGAACGGTCGTATAAGAATTTGGGAAATCTCATTAATGACGGACGTCTGGCCGGAATGATTGATTGGTATTCCATTGAAGACCGGACTCGGTTCCTTCGGGGAATTGTCCACGACGACGATCCGGAAGAACTCTTGCGGAGTGCTTCTTCCGGTTTCAGTCTTGACAAATGGGAAAACATGGATACCTATGTTGAATTTTGGGTTGAAAAGGATGCTTTGGTGGATATTGTCGGGAAAGCTTGCCATTCGTGGGAAGTTGATTACTTTTCATGTAGGGGCTACGTTTCACAATCTGAAATGTGGTCGGCAGCTCGTCGGTTCATTCGAAGGAATAATTCCGGAAAGAATGTTGTCATCTTTCACTTGGGCGACCATGACCCTTCCGGCATAGACATGAGCCGTGACATCGAAGACCGGTTACGTTTATTCGGCGCCGATATCACTTTTGAAAGGATTGCTTTGAATTATGGCCAAATTGAAACTTACAATCCGCCGCCGAATCCTACAAAGTTGTCCGATAGTCGGTCTACTGATTATGTTAAAAAATACGGCTATGAATGTTGGGAGCTTGACGCTTTGGAGCCGTCGGTTCTTTCGGAATTGATTTCAAACCATGTTAAAAACGTTATTGACCTTGATGCTTTTAATAATATTTCTGAAAGAGAAGGTGAAATACGAAAGCAAATGGATAGGTTTGTGGATACGTATTCTGATTTTGTGTTAAATGAAGAAGATACAGAGGAGATGAAAGTATGAAGGAATCTTGTCCAAGATGTGGATTTCTCAAAGTGTTGAATGAAATCTCTGTTTTCATGAATTGTCGGATTTGTAAAGATTGCCGGGAAGATGAGGAAGTATTACATTTCCTCGGAAATCATGCGATATTGGAGGAATGAAAAATGTCAAATGAAATTGTTTCTCCGAAAAAAACGGTTCAGTTAAATGTCCGGATTAATGAAAAGACAAATTATCGTTTAAAACAAATTGCAGAGTGCCGGGGCTGCGATGCGACCAATGCTGTTGAATATGCCATTTTTGAAACATATAGGGCATTAGTTGATGATAATTTGATTAAAGCGCCCTTTGATAATGAAATTGATGAGGATTTGGCAGTTCGTGGGACAAAGGCCTTAGTTTCGATGGTTAAGGGAAGGGGAGTCAATGGCACTTAATGCGTTTGATGGGTCTGTATAAAAATAGGAGCTCGATGAGTCCACTTACCAAACTATAATATATTATGGACTAATTGAACACTATTTATGAGTGCAATTCAAGGAAAAATAGAAAGTATCAAGAAAGACATTGAATATATAAGACTTGATGGTTCAGACAGGATGTCTAGAACATATCAGGTTGCTATCGCATATAAAGATGAATGTCCCGCAGCGTATAACGCAAATTGGGATACTGATACTATAATAAAAGCACTTGAAGTTCATATTGCTAATCTTCAAGTGAAAGAAGAAGAACAAAAGATAAGAAAAAAGGAAATGAAATTAGAAAAGGCTAAAATCAAACTCCAAATTAATACACACATCCAATCATCATCAAATTCGGAAGCTTATGTTTTTGATATGTCCAATAAATCATTTCAAAGTACGGTGAAAATAATTAATGAAATCCAAGAATGTGATTTAAGTTCAGATAATAAAAAGGAATTATTAAAATTGCTTGAAGAGATAAAAGACTCAAAAGAAAAAAATTTGAAAACGGCAGAATTGTTAGATTTTTTGTCGGGTATGTCAGCTAATGTTGTAAAGGCCGTTCTTCCATTTATTTTGGGGGTAATCTTTCCGGGAATTTTTTGAAAACGGCAAAAAATTAAAGCAGCTTTTCGGCTGCTTGTTCAAATAATGATTGGAATTGGTTTCTGTTCCGGTTACAAAAATCATATCCAATAACTATTTTTTTGAAATCTGTTTTCTCAATGCTTGAGTAATTTTCAATCATTTCAATGAAAATATCCATTTCAACAATGTGAATGTCATTGTTTTTTTGAACGACTAAAATCATATCGTTGAATTCTTTTTCTTCAATAAATCTTTCAACCCATGTCTTGAATTTCATATTTTCTACTCCTGCCTCAGCCTAAGCGACTGACTGCACCCTCAACGGGTCAGTCGCCACAAAAAAAGAGTGGAGCGAACGATTTTTGGTATTTGATTTTTTTGATGCAAATCAAAGAAACAAAATACCAAAAAAACGAATTTTTCGTTAGTAAGTGTAACGGTGTTAACATTTTTTGTAAAGCACCTGCTTTACATGAATATATATTCTTTTCAAATGTTCTTCTCTTTAAGACCTTAAAAATCGAAGAGGGTCAAAGCAAAGGAGAGAAAAGGAAAAATGGCAAATAATTCTACTTTTATGGGTTTTAAAACCACACACATTCTTATTGTTGCTGCTCTTGTTCTTGCTTGCGTTTTATTGTATTCCGGGGGCTACCTCGACAGCTTAAAAACGCAATCAATCGCGGACAATACGACACACAACGGACTCGTATTAACAACTCGTTTCGATGAAATGCTCGTTGGCAATGTACGTGTAGCCAATGCGGATTATAATTATAATGCGGAATCCGGCGTTATCGCCATTCAGGTTGACGCTGAAAAATCATCGAATGCTACACATACAAATTTCATAATTAAGTCACCGTGTGTCGAACCGGTTTACGGGTCAGAAGTTCGAAATGAAACACAGGTCGGGGTTTTGTCAGTTCCGACCGAGGATGTTCTTGTACCGGTTAGTGTTAGGTTTACTTTGTTGAATACTTACTCTGGATTTTCAAGTACGAGCGATGTTTTGTCATCCACTGTGAACGCATCATCAACTTCTTTGAAGGACGCAAATGGTGTAAAGTTCTATCCGGTTGCGATTGGTGAAAAGTCGAATTCCCCGGCAGTCTATGTAAATGACGGTCTGTATGCAAAAAACATTGTATGGACAATGGACAAAGATGAAAATGCGGTTGTGGTGTCGTTTGATCTTAATTGGACAGGCATTGACAAGATGACATCTGTCAGTGATGAGGTGACGATTCCGATTAAAATCAGCAATTCCGACAGCGACTTAACTGTGAGAATTATCAAAAACTCCGTTCTCTGATTTTTCAGAGAGCTTTTCTTTTTTTGAAAACGGGAGGAAAGGAAAATGAGGAAATTGATAATTCCGGTTTTGATAATTGCATTTTTTATTTTTTTGGCGGTTGCACCAGCAAGCGCAGCGGTACAGACACATAACGTGTCAACAACATCGCAATTGTATAACGTCAGCAAGTTGACGTTGACAACTTCCGGGTTGGACCTTGTCATTAATGTCAATGGGAATTTAACGGCGGATATCACAACACCAATTGAATTTAGGAACTGTACAGCGGTAATTAATGGAAATGGGAATCAGCTGAAGCTGAATCCCGACGGGATGCCCATGGGGGATAATGCGTCGTTGAAGATCAATAATTCAACAGTTACGTTTAATCGACTGAATTTTAACAACACGATGTCTTCCCGGAATGAATCGGGGTCATCAGAATGTGTTATATTTATGAAAAACGAACCAAACGTTACGTTTGATTCGTGTATTTTTAATAACAATACACTGAAAAATAGCAATGCTTCTGGGTATAGTCGCGGATTTATCTATTTTACACATGAAGTTCACGAAACCGGTGGTTATGTTTTGGACGATATTTTGCCGGTTGGTGAATGGAATCTGACGTTTAGGAATTGCACTATATCTAACCATACGGGTCGCTTCTTAGAAGTGAATGTTGATGATTCCGTGGATACGATAGATGATAGACATGCGAAGGTTAGTATTATTGATTCGAAGTTTCAATATTGTTTAATGTCATCGGTTGATAGGAATGGCGGACCATTCGTGGCTGTTTTTGCCGATGAACTGATTATTGAAAACATAACGGTATCGGATTGCATGTTCTCAGTAGAGGATAATGGTCCTTCAATCCGATTTTTGGATGTTTATATGGATAATCTCGGTGGCCGGGCAACAATTACGAATTGTACATTAGAAAATAATGTTTTTTCAACTGGCACGTATATGATGGTCCTAAGCCAAGGAATTACTCTTAAAAATTGCTATTTTGGAAATATTAGTGTCGTTGATGTTCTTTTTCAGACGTATCCGAATTATTACGCTTCATGGAATTTGGAAGATGAATGTTTTATTATTCAAAATACGTTTGAGAATATTTCCGGTGTACGCATATTTAAGCCGCGGACAGGAGACATCACTCATACAGTGTATCACTATTATTTTAACACGTTCGTAAATTCAAATTTTTCGAACAATCCGCAGTGGTATAATAATTCGACACAGGCAGAATTTTTGGGAAATCTGTATGTCGGTTGCTCCAATGCAGCTGATTCCGGCGGCGTGTTCACAACTTATCCGCTGGCGTTTGGTACAAATGTGTCTAAACTGAATGGCGGTAAAACGAAAACGATTGAGCTTAGAAAGGCCGATGACAATCCTGCAATGGAGAAAATATCATCTTCAAAATATATCGAATTACTAAAAACGAATCCTTCAAACGACAAAGACGCTAATTCCGCGAAGAGACTTCAAGGAAAAGCCGTTGAAGCCGGTTCTGTTGAGTCGTCTCACACGTTCATTGATGTGATAAAAGACATTATTGGTGGTGGTGGCAATAATTCAATTAACAATTCCACTGATAACAATTCAACAAGTGGTAATAATATTGGAAACTCAAGACCGTCTACTGTTCTGTATAATTTTGTTTTTGGGGACGGGTCTATTGTCAAGCGGACATCAAGCCTTCTGTATTATATTATGAATAATTGGGTAAAGGTAAATATTGTCGGCATCAGTCAATTGAGTCAGATCGGGATTAATTTGTTGAGGTTGACACCATGAGCCGGAAACGTCAAACTTCGTCAAATCCGATTACGGATTTTTTGATCGCTCGGAATGTTCCGGAGAAGCAAGCAAAAATTATTTTTTGGACAATTATCCTGTTTAGCTTGTATTTGTTTATCGGGCTTTTCTTGGGTGATTTTGTATGACCGGCGGAGAAACATCTTGGTTCAAAACAGGATTGGTTCAGTACTTTACAGCCTTTTTGTCGTCGGCCAAAAATTTTGGTCAGACGTCAGTATTTGGATTTGCGGTATTGATTCAATTGTTCTTGTTTTTGTCAGCACGTTACATATGGAACGCCGGCGTTGAACAGATGTTTCTTTATTATATGGTCATGCTTGCATTTTCGTATGCTTTGCTTGGAACCGAAAATCCGCTTAAAAAGGTAAGCACCGGAAACGGTATAATTCAATATCTGGTGGCGTTCATAGCCGGTTTGTTTGTTTTTTCGTATATTGGAAGTGGAATTGGTTCATCTGATTTTGGTGGTTTTGGCTCTCTGTCGGCGCTGATCATCTGTCAATCTTTGATGGTGGGAATGTCCGAAGAGATGTTGTTTCGGGGTGCCATTCCTCGTGCGCTTCAAGCCTCAAAGATGTCTTATTTATCATCTCGCCTGATCTCGGTCGTTTCTTTTGCCCTTTTCCACGCTTGGGCATATAACTGGAATTGGACTTCAATGATTGCATCCGCTTGTTTTGGTGCGCTAATGCAATATGTGTGGGATGCAGGTCGGATCACCAAACCAGCTGATGGAGAACAACGTGCAGGTTACCCATTGATGGCGATCGGATTTCACGCAGCTTGGAACGTTGCAGTCATTTCACCATTTATGATTCTCTTTGGGATGGTGTAAAAATGCAAAAAATAAAGCCTGAATTGAAAATTTTACTCTTCCTTGTGGCAACATTGCTTATTCTTATCGTTTTTCACGGCCAATCAATGACCGTCTTTAACTGGAGCGGCGTGAGCGGTCAGGACTACATCAACGCTTCCGTGAATGAAAACATAACGTTTAATTACAATATTATTGCCGGCAAAAACCGATCTGAAAATTATGCCAAATGGGATTATCAAGTCGGAATCTGCACAAACGGAGATTTCACGAACGACAGCGCCGTTAAATGGAACTCATACGCCGGTGTTTCAAACGGGTCATCTGTTTCCGGCTCTTTGGGTCCGGTGAAATATTCCTCTTCCGGAAAGTACAATGTTACAATTGTCCAAAAATGCAAGAACTCATCCGGATCCGATTGGAGATATTCTTACCTTCATGTTGCTGTTACGGTTGGCGGTACCGGAACCGGAAACAACACGGGAAATAACAGTTCAACCGGGAACAACTCTTCCGGCAACAACACAACGGGGAATAATTCATCCGGGAACAACAATTCAACCGGCAATAATTCCGGCCAAGGAAACGACAGCTTGAGTGGTTGGAGTTTCAGCGGTGCGATTAGTGAATTAGGCAAAGCGATGGAAGAAGTCGAAGGTTCGGTTAAATCTCTGTTCGCCGGCGAAATTTCTCTTGAAAATTTCCTGCAAAATCTTTGGGATTTAGTCAAAAAAATTCTTTCCGGAGAATTTGACTTAAAGGACCTTCTAAAACTGATTTTGATTATAGTTTTGATACTGATAGCGATTGCTGTCGTTTATTTAGTTATCAAATTATTTTTAATTCGAAAACTTTTGAGGTAACAATGTCAACAGAATTGAGTTTTAAATCTTCAAATCAAAAAAGCACGGCAATTTTATTGCTTGCGATTTTGGTTCTTGCGTTTGCTTTTGGGACAAGTATGGATTTTCTTCAAAATGACCATACGGTTTACGCAAAACCAGGTGAAACGATTTCAATCAAATGGGAAACGGTGATGGATGAAGGATATTTTGTACAGTATCAGCCAACGCCATATGAAATACGGGCACGGTATAGCTGGATTTCGGATGATGAAACGATTTCATCAAAAACTCTTGCATCGAATGAACATCTTTCCGGGACGCTGAAGGTAAAAATGCCGACAACGCCCGGAACATATACTGTCCGGATTAGCGAACATTTGCGTGTTCCGCCAAATAATACCAATTATTGGACCGGTTCCGGAAAATTCACTGTAAATGTCATTGTAACGGATGATATTCCGGCCGGCAACAACAATTCAACCGGCAACAACACAGATAACGAAATTCCGATCACGATTGAAAAAACACTTCTTAAACTCGTGGTTTGTGCTGTTGTGATTGGTTGTCTTGGAATTTTGTATTTTTATGTAAAAAGAAAGGAGAGATTGAAAAATGAGTGAGGGCGAATCACCGAAATTTGGAATTGATATTAACAGAGAATTAAAAAACGGTTTGTGCATGTTCGGGGCGGTCATGACCACCATCGGCATTTTGACTTATGTTCCGGACAAGTTGCCGGCTCCGTTTGCAATTGCCTTGGGCGTGATTATTCTTGCGCTTGCGTATCGTCTCTAACGGAGTGAATGGAAATGGCAAAGTCGATTAACTTTGATTCAAAAGAAATGTTGGTTGCTGCATACTATCTTGTTTCGATTTTGTTCATTCTCTATCAGATTTTTTATTCCAAGTGAGTTGATAACGTGATTGGTTGGCGAAAAATCATTTATTTTTTGTGGATAGCAGCTGCTTTGGTGATTTATTACAATCCGTTTCCGGAATTGACTAAATCCCTTGAATCTGAGATTTTCACATTTGGGACCTACACAATCACATCTTTTGTTTTATTTACGTCCTTAACGGTTGTGCTTTTTGCAAGCGCAATTTCATCAAGGATTGTTTCATGGGCGGACGTTTGTTCAAGATCATCATATCTGACATTTTTAACCGCCGTCATCATGGTCCTCGGCGTTTTGACTGCAATTGATATTGTCGTTGCAGTCGTCGCCAGTCGGGAACCATTCATTATCGCTTATTTCTTCAACCTGGCAAAAGTGACCTCTTCAGGTTGAGGAGATAATACCTGTCAAAAATAAAATCAAAAGGAGAAAATAAAAAATGGCATCAAAGAAATTCATGCACGACATGATTATTGCAATGAAAGCTGGAGCACCAAAAGACAAAGCGTATCAAGTTGCAAAAGATGAAGCAACTTCCCGGCGAAATTGGGCAATCAAAAACAAAAATTCAAAAAAATGAATTGAAGGGATTTATTCCCTTCTTATTTATTATTCAATATTACTTTAATAGCCAACCATTCTTAAGGTAATTATTCCAATTATTATATTTTTCTAAAATAGTTTTAATTTTTAATGATAATCTTTCAGGGTGACTTTCATATACACTTATACAATTTTTCCAGTAATAATGTTTTGTTGCCATTGCTTTTATATGGCCAACAAGATCGGAAGGGTTATTGGTTTCAAGTTCAAATGAAGATAAAAGAATTAAATTTTCTAAATTGCATTCTTCTTCGTTTTGTGCTCTCTGAATTCTTTTTTCTTTTATATTAGTTACATTGTCCATATCATAAGTCCAACATACTTTATTATTTAATTCCTCAGACATTAAGGTAATTTCTTCACTTCCAATTGTGAAATGGAATTCCTGACGTTTGATTAAACCATTCTGATTCTGAATTGGTATATTACCGTATTCTATTTTAAAATCAGTTATTGGTTGTATCTTGGAATCTATTTTAACGCATATTTTTGGATATTCTCCAAACTATTCCTAAAAAGAAGTAAATCTCTGAATAATATGTTTCCAGCGGTCGCTTTTAAAATTATTATTTAGTTCCACATAATCACTGCCTTTAATTTTCAATTAACATTATATTAAGAAATATTAATAGTTAATGATATCGTGTTCTATGGGTATACTTTGGCGATAATATTTTCTGTTTCGGTTTCCGAGCCGTCGTTGCCCAACAGAGCCCTCAGGACGACTGTCCTGAGGGGTCCCGCAAGGCGCCGTAATTGACCCCGGATGGTTGCATTTTCTGTTTCGTACTTCCTCGCCGCGCGCCCAAGCCCCACTTTATGTGGGGCGCGCGGTTTAAAAGTTGCGTGAAACGTGGTCTGACCCCATATACTTTTCGTTGCTTGCGACGAAAAGTATATGCGGTCAGACGGCTCTGCCGAACGTTTCATGCGACCCGGCCAAAGGCCGTTAATCGGGTATTGCCGGTTTGAGTCAGCGCGCCGGCGGGCAGTGCGGCAGCTGCCCGCCGGCGCCAGGACGAAGTCTCACTAAATAAATGCACATAAACTATATGCATTATATCCTAAGGATAAGATTCGCTTTCGCCCTTTTTTTGCCATTTAGGGCGAAATAGTTCATACCGCTATCGAATATTTTAGTCAATATATTTTAGAAGTTGACCATTTTCATGAATTTTTTTCATAATGTTTAGTTGTTAGATTTCTTTAAAAATATCCGATAATTCAGGGTATTTTTTCAAAAGGTATACCATTTTGTCAATGGCAAGAGTTTCGAGCTCTTGGAGCCTCTGGGAAGCCTCCAAAGTTAAAACCATTCCACATGCCGGGCAGAATTCTGAAATATCCGGAATTGTTTGTTTGCATCGAGGACATGAAAGAATATTCAATTTGATTTTTTCGGATTCGGTTTTTTTAAGGCCGTAAATGTTCAAAATTGCGTTATCAACATCTTCACCGGATAGGTGAATGTAGATTTTTGGCATTTTTGAATCACTTGTCCAGCCAAAATAAGGTTTCATTTGGGATTCGGAAAGAGTATTTGCAACATGAGTACATCGTGAATGCCGAAAAAGATGGTTATGGACACGTTTTTGAATGCCGGCCTTTTTTGCCGTTCTTTTAATCATCCGGCAAATGGCATCGTATTTTAAATGTTCAATCGGCTTTTGTAACGTTACCCATAGCGGTGCTTCCGGGTCGCCTTTCATCGGATGGATGTTAATCCATGCAATCAGGTATTGAACGGACCAAACGATTCTGATTCGTCTCATACCCGTTTTTCCGTTTTCAATTATGGATGCTCCATATTTATCAAAAACGGCATGTTTAATTTGAGGATTTCCATGTTCGCTGATTCTTGAACCGGTTTCATAAAGAACGGCAATAAATGCTCTATCTCTTGGATTTTCAGCATGGATTATCATATTTTTGATGTCTGTTTCTGTGAACATCTCTTCCGGTAATTTTGTCTTTGTGACATTCGGGTTGATTTTCACTTTTGAAATATGATCTTCTTTCTTTTGCCATGCCAAAAGCTTTCTGAGAGTGTATTTGTACGAATTTTTCGTATTTCCATTCTTTTTGTTTCTTTCGATCCAGCCAATGATTTGAATCAGATTTGTTTCGCTAAGGTTTCTGTAATCAATATTTGGGAATTGCGTAGCGATTACATTAGCCATAGTCATGTATTTCAGAATTCGGGCAACAGATAGCCCTTCTGAAAACAAATAGTCTTCAAATTCAAGTAGTGATGCTTTTAAATCATTGCTGTATTGTGCTTCTCTTATTCGATTTTCGGCTAAAATGAGGTCTCTATCGAGACGGTATATTGAGAGTGACATTGCGAACTCCTTTTATTTTTGTTGGCAATGTGAACATAAGCACGGTGTTGCTTGATTTCGTTTTTTACGTGACCTGAATAAGGTGTAGGATGCCCGGAGCGTGACTCGAACACGCGACCTCCAGATGTCTCAGGAACTGATTAAGCTCCGAAAAGACGCCATTTATTTCCCTATGAGTCTGGCGCCCCAACCGACTAGGCTATCCGGGCATTGAGGGATTATAGAAAGTCAATTGTCCTATTAAAAAGTATTGATTGAAAAAAAGGGTCATGAACTCCCTTGAACTCAAAACGGATTTTCTTTACACTTTCACCATTCGCTTTTTTCATAATTATAAAAATGTATAAATAAAGTTGCGACATGAAAGACAGAGATTGATTTTTTAAATTCATTTTATCTTTTTGAGGTGGAAAATTTGAAAATGACGGGATTTTGCGGCAGTCCGCGCCGGAAAGGAAATACAGACATACTCATGCAAACGGTTTTGGATGAAGCGTCCGAAAAAGGATTTGACACTGAAATGGTTTATTTGTCGGATGCTCACGTCGGATTTTGTAAAGCATGCGACGCTTGCCACTTGCCAAACGGAAAATGCATCATCGACGACGACATGGAGTCTTTGGTTCAAAATATGAAAGAATCGGATGTTTGGGTTTTCGGAACACCGGTTTATTGGTGGGGACCGACCGCGCAAATGAAAGTTTTCGTTGACCGCTGGTACGGATTTTATTCGGACAACCTTTTCAAGAACAAAAAAGCGATCCTCGTCGTTCCGATGGAAGACACGGACGAAAAAACAGCGTCTCACGTTGTCGGAATGTTCCAAGACTCTTTTGATTATGTCGGCGTTGAACTCTCGGACGTGATTGTCGCCGATGGCGTTCGAAACCGCGGCGACGTCAAAGAGCGGCCGGAGCTGATTCAAAAAGCAAAAGACTCCGTATCGAAAGTCGTTGTTTCAAAGAAGGCAAAAACGGCGAAAAAGTGAGTGAAAACCAAGAAATGAATTTAAATGAATGAAATTATTCTATCAGGAGGTAAGCCAATGTCGGAAATTAATCAAAGTTGTATGGACGTTATTTTCAACGAGGCGCGTACACACAAATATTTTGAAAAGGAATCGATTCCGGACGAACTTTTTGTCCGGTTGTACGATATTTTGAAGTTGGCGCCGACATTTGCCAACTGCCAATCCGGACGTTTTGTTTTCGTCAAAAGCCCGGAAGCGAAAGCCCGCTTGATTCCGCATTTAGATGAAAGCAACGTTCGAAAAGTTCAGGAAGCGGCGGCAACCGTCATCATTGCCGGCGATGTTGAGTTTTACAAAAATATGCCGAAACTTTATCCGCACGGCGATTACAAATCATTCTTTGAGAAAAGTCCGGAATTTGCGCAGCGGACAATGTATCAAAATTCCTGCTTCCAAGGCGCTTATTTGATTATTGCGGCGCGAGCGCTCGGACTGGACTGCGGGCCGATGGGCGGATTTAACAACGTGGGTGTCGATCAGGAATTTTTCCCGGACGGCAAGTGGAAATCCAATTTCCTTTGCAATTTAGGAGCCGGAATACCGAGTAAATTGCATCCGAGAGACCCGAGATTGAATTTTGACGAAGCCTGCAGAGTTATTTGAGGCCGGTATTGGCGGCGGCAACGGTACAGCTGAAACCGTGAAAATAATTGTGCGGCGCCGTCGCACGCGTTATAGCGATGAGTTTTGACGAGTTGAAAAAAAACGTCCTTTGGCTTAATAACAAAAAAGTAAAAAAATGCAAATAAAAAAATGCAACTCAGATGTATTTTTCAATTTCCTTTTTTATTTTTTCCGCCTCTTCTTTCGGATTTTTGGCGCCGTAAATGCTGCGTCCGACAATCACCCAATCAGCGCCGGCTTTAATCGTATCTGCCGCACTGCCGCCTTGGGCGCCGACACCCGGCGAAATGATTTTCATCGAATTGCCGATGACACCGCGCAATTCTTTCACACGCTCCGGACGGGTCGCCGGCGCGACGATTCCAAAGGCACCCGATTTTTTTGCCATCGCCGCGATTTCTTTGGACACGCCGTCTGTAAAGAAATGGTCGCCGCCGGGGTGGCTCATTTCGGCGACGACGAAGACCTTTTTTTTGTAGTCGTCGGCGGTTTTCACGCATTCAAAAAGGCTGTCGGGTCCCGTAAATCCCTGGACGATGACGGCGTCGCATCCGGCTTCAAAAACGTGTTCACAAATGAGACGGTCGGTGTTCGGAATGTCCGCCACTTTAAAATCGGCGATGACCGGCGCGATCCGGGACAGTTTTTCGGCGATAGAGAGTCCGGTTCCGAGAACCAGCGGATAGCCGATTTTTATGGCGTCGATGAAATCGGCAACATCTCTTGAAATTGTCAGCGCGCTTTTTTCATCGGTCACGTCAAGCGCCAGAATGACGCCGTTTTTTCGAGAAATCGATTTCGACATTGACATGTCATCACTCCACCGGGATTTGCTTTTTCGGTGTTTGTTTCGAAAGGCGCGCGCGCGTTGCGCCGACCATCAACGGAAGCGTAATTGTCGCGTCCGAATAAACTGTAACCAACCGGGATTTAGATCCGACTTTTCCCCAGGAAATGGCTTCCTCCAAAGTTGCGCCGGAAAGGCCGCCCGTTTGCGGTGTGTCCATGGTCAGCTGAATGGCGTAGTCAAAATCCCGCGGTGTTACCAGCATCGATTGGAAAATGAAATTTTTGGGAACGCCGCCGCCGATGAAAACAGCGCCGGCTTTTTCGGCTTCCCAGCAAATGTCCATAAATGCATGCATGTCGGCAATCGCGTCAATGACGAGCGGATTTGTTTCTTTGTAAAGCCACGCTTGAAGACCGATAACAGAATCCGGAAACGCCGGACAATAAATCGGAACATTCATGTCGTACGCCGCCCGAAGAATCGAATCCGGGTTCTCGATATTTTTCCCGAGATTTTTCATGAATTCGGCAATCGAAACCGGGCGGTCGGACGGCAAATCGGCAATCACGTCTTGCAGAAATCCTTCCAGTTCCTCAAAGTGTTGGTCCGGCAAAAAAACGTCGTAGATGCGGTCGATTCGTTCTTCGTGCAGCATCACGTCATTTGACCCTTCGTCACCTTTGTAATGCGGCATGTAAAGGCCTTCAAGCGCGTCATGAACCATGTTGGCGCCGGTGGTCACCAGCACATTGATGTGTCCGTCGCGGATGAGGTCGGCAATGATTTTTCGCATGCCGGCCGGGACCATGGCGCCGGCGAGCCCTAAAAATTTCACCGTCTTTTTGTCGGACAACATTTCCGTATAAATGTCCACCGCTTCCGCAATCCGGCGGGCGCCGAATGCACAGCCGGAAAGAGCGGTGACAAATTCGTCCAAGTCCATGCCGGCTTGAATGTCGGCCGGAACAACCGGCTTTGTTAATCTTTGGCAGCCTTCCGTTACATGTACCATTTTATTTCCT
Organism: Methanolapillus millepedarum; assembly: GCF_032594115.1. Lineage (NCBI taxonomy): Archaea > Methanobacteriati > Methanobacteriota > Methanomicrobia > Methanosarcinales > Methanosarcinaceae > Methanolapillus > Methanolapillus millepedarum. The sequence continues at coordinate 713,315 of NZ_CP131060.1, read as the reverse complement.
CTGAATTTGATTTGAAAGTAAAAGAAGTTGATATAAAAATTGAAACATTAAATTGAAATATTAAAAATTGAAGTAATGCGACGTGAAATAGACGACCTTTCTATTTACATTTATTGTCATTTGATTTTTTTGATTATACGGGTATTTATCCGGTATACATTATTTATTCATGATCCGTTGCATCTTCTGTTTACAGTGTAGTCTGCGTGACTGTTGCCGGTTCAGATCATTTATGCCAACGGATCCCAACATTTTTCAATGAAATCCATTCGATCAGATGCGAAATGCATCTGGTTGAATCGGGAAGGCTGTTTGAAAGTTTCCAAAAACGAAGATTGATTTTGTCTGAAAGTTTTCAAAAAGGGGGATTGATTTTGTTCGAATGTTTTCAAAAATATGTCGCTATAACGCGCGCGCCGTCGCCTGTCCGGAAAACCAAAAGTGGCTCAAATATTGGATACCCTTATATCTTTTTGCATCGATTCAATCTTACTTGGTGCTTTTCATGGTTCGACAAATTCTCAAAGATTATCACGTCAAAGGCGGCCGCATGGACCAACATTTTTTGGTAGATGCGCATGCATTGGACTCCATTGCTGACGCGGCCGAGCTTGAACCATCGGACGTTGTTCTTGAAATCGGCGGTGGCATCGGAAACTTAAGCGAGCGGATTGCGCCAAAAGTTTCAAAACTCATCATTATCGAACTGGACCCGAAAATGGTTGACATTCTAAAAGACCGTTTGTCCGTCTTTTCAAATGTCGAAATCATTCACCAAAACGTTATGGAAACCGATTTTGAGACACTTCTTTTTAACAAAATCGTTGCGAATCTGCCTTACTCCATCTCATCCGACATCACGCTTAAAATTCTGCAATCGGACTTTGACGCCGCTGTTCTCATGTACCAATACGAATTTGCAAAACGGCTGGTGGCGCCGGCCGGCGGAAAAGACTACGGAAGACTTTCCGTTCATACGCAATACAAATCAGACGCCTCGTTCTTGTTTAAAGTTCCCAAAGGCGCCTTTGAACCGGCACCGAAAGTTGACTCGGCGGTCATAAGATTGGTGAAAAAAGATCTCTCGAATCCCTCGGAAAATAATTCCCCGTCCTCATTTTCCGTTCAAAACGAAGACTTTTTCTTTGACGTCACGAAAGTTTTGTTTGCCCAGCGGCGGAAAAAAATTAAAAACACACTGCTTGCCGGCGCCTCTCAACTCAATTTTTCGAATTTAAAAGACGCTTTAGACAGGCTGGGGCAGCAGAGTTTTACGCCGTCCGGCCCGTCAAAACTGAGCGGGAAAAAAGTCGCCGACATTTTGGACAGGCGCGCCGAAGAACTGACGCCGGCGGAAATCGCGTCTCTGTCGGATTTGCTGTATTCAAAAAAAACAGACTTATCCGGAGCTGAAAATTTAAAAGATAAAAAAATAAAGCCGGAGCAGACGTTACGTCCGGCGCCGGAAATTTTTTCCGTGACGGTTTTTGGAGACGTTTACGAACCGGCGGAAGACACCTACTTGATGGCGCGCGCCGCTGCCGAATTCATTGCCGACGCCCGGCAAAATGAAGGCGGGAGTAATCCGTTCAACGTTTTGGAAATCGGTTGCGGAAGCGGATTCGTATCCGCGTATTTGTTGTCGGAATTTGAATCCGACCCAAATTTTCAATTGCGGGCCGTTGACATCAATCCGAATGCTGTCGAATGTGCCAAAGAGAACGGCGTTTCAGCATTTTTATCGGATTTATTTGAAATTTTTGAGGACCTGTCGGAATTGTTTGACTTGATTGTGTTCAACCCGCCGTATCTGCCGACATCGCCGGATGAAAAAGTTTCGGGATGGCTGAATTACGCTTTTGACGGCGGTTTGTCCGGACGGGAAACCATCAACCGGTTTTTAAAAGACGTGAAAAAATATTTGACGCCGGAGGGTTCATTTTTATTGTTGATTTCATCAATAACGGGATTTGAAGACGTCACAAAAGAAATGGAAAAATACGGATTTTCGGGGAAAATTATCGCCGCTGAAAAATGTTCTTTTGAGGAATTGATGATTATTTTAGGAAAAAACATTGAAAATGACTTAATCGGAAATAAAAGGGACGACTCAAAATAAAATGAGGAGCAGGAAGAGGTGGAAAAGTATGAGTGAAAAAAGAGGGAAAAGGGAATCAGAGCCTTCAAAAGTTTATTTTATGAACTTTCGGGCGCATAAGACATCACAAAGTAAAGTCCGGAAAGTGGAACAAATTTTCAAAAAAGCCGGCTTTGAATCCATATTCCAAAATCGGGATTTGACGGCTGTCAAACTGCATTTTGGCGAGCGCGGCAATGACGCGTATATCAATCCCGTTTTTGTGCGCGCGGTGATGGACTGCATTAAAGAAACAGGTGCGCTTCCATTTGCCACCGATACCAACACGCTTTACGAAGGTTACCGTAAAAACGCGGTCGAACATATCGAAACTGCCATTCTTCACGGTTTTAACTATTCCGTTCTCCAAACGCCGGTCATTATCGCAGATGGTCTTAAGGGTGACAATGAAATTGAAGTTGAGGTGAACCTGAAAAACTTCAAAACCGTCAAGATTGCCAAAGACATTGAAGATGCCGACGCCATGATCGTTTTGACGCACTTCAAAGGCCATTTAATGTCGGGATTCGGCGGCGCGATTAAAAATTTGGCGATGGGATGCGCGTCTGTTTCCGGGAAATGGGCGCAACATTCCTCGTCTCAGCCGGCTGTTGACAAAGAGCGATGTACCAAGTGCGGCGCTTGCATTCGGACCTGCCCCGCCCAATCCATTGTGATGGAGGCGGACGGTGCGCAAATTATCAAAACCACTTGCTTGAGCTGCGGCCACTGCATGATTTGTCCGCGCGACGCCGTTTACTTTGACTGGGCGGAAATGCCCGGATTTACGGACCGGATGGTGGAATACGCTTACGGCGCCGTCAAAAGTAAAAAAGGAAAAATCGGCTACATCACTTTCGTCATGAACGTAACGCCGGACTGCGATTGTACGCCCTGGAGCGACGCTGCGATTGTTCCCGACATCGGCATTTTAGCGTCCACCGATCCGATTGCACTCGATCAAGCCTGTTTTGATTTGGTCAATAAAAGCATCGGTCTTTCCGACAGCGAACTCAAATGCAATCACAAAAAGGGGGAGGACAAATTCAAAGGTGTTTGGGAAAATACAAATGGAGAACGCCAATTAGAATATGGGGAAGAACTTGGGATGGGCAGCCGGAAATATATTTTGATTGAAGAGTGAATGAAAAGATTCATACGCTCTTATTTTTTATTTTTATTTTTGAATATTCAAAAACAATCAAACGATTGCTAAATCAATATCCGGAATATTTAAACGATTCATATCGCTTATATTTACCGTTTTTTGCATTTTTTCATTTCGGAATAAAGTGGTCAACTGAATGAAAATGCTGATCTGCTCTTTTGATATTTTTAATTGAACAGACATATTTTTTAAAGATTTTTCAGATAAACTATTTTTTTGGCATTTGAAAATAACCGACGCATCAACTATTTCCAGACTGAGGGGGATGATATTTCCGTCAATTAAATCTTTTCCAAAGTCTAAGACGACATCTCCGACTTCCATTGAAAACTCATATTTTCCATCCATAATGCGAACAGACATACAATCGCATTCAATATCATATTTTATTGAATCCGGAGATAATTCAATATTTTTCATAGAAATCAAAACACCTCCCATATTTTTATACTCAAGGCAACATAACTTCAAATATTGAGGGTGTTTAAATTTTTTTCGATTTTGTTCAAATCAAAAAGGATATATTAAATCAATCAAGTTTATGATGGCTATGAATTTTCAGATACTTGACGCGGACTATAAATTAATCGGCGAAGACGAGCCGGTGATTCGCCTTTTCGGGCGAGATGAAGACGGGAAAAGTGTTTGCTGCCTGATTCCCGGGTTCGAACCGTTTTTCTACATCAAAAGCAGCGCCGCCGACCAAAATGAAACCATAAAGCTTCTTCTGGAAACTTTTTCACAAATCGTCCGGGTGGAGCCGGTCGAAAAATACGGGCCGGTCGGGTATCAAACTCAAAAATCACCCTATCTGAAAATTATCGTGAAAGCCCCGAAAAACGTCCCCGAAATCCGTGACGACGTTTTGAAATTGCCGAACGTGGTGTCGCTTTATGAAAGCGATATTCTTTTCCGCAACCGCTTTTTGGTTGACCTTGACCTGGGCGGTTTTCAATGGGTTTTTGCCGAAGAAGACACGTCGCTTGACCGCGAACATTTGACAACGGAGATTCCGGTTAAAGCCGACACGATTATTTGTACCAAAAAAGTCACGCTGCTTGACCGTATTTCAAACGCGTCTTTACGCTATCTTTCTTTTGACATTGAATGTTTACCGGACCACGGTTCTATGCCGACGCCCGACAAATCGCCGGTGATTTTGGCCAGTTTCGCGTTTGAGCCGGCATGGAACGGCAAAAAGACGCTTGTTTTGGCCGGAAAGCCCAAACCGTCGTCCGCCACCTGGCTCCCCGAGTGGGACGAGGCGCCGGAATCCGAACATGAAATTGTTTGGCTCAAAGACGAAAACGAACTTTTTGAAAAAATATTTTCAACCATTAACGATTATGACCCGGATTTCATCACCGGATACAACATTTCCGATTTCGATATTCCGTATCTTCTCCAGCGCGCCGACGTTCTCAAAAAGAAAAACGCACGCATTCGAACGGGAATTGCCCGGGACGGAAGTTCAATTTATTCCCGAAAATTCGGCCTGACCGTCAAAACAGAAGTGACCGGACGAATTGTTGCCGACGCGCTTCCGCTGGTCCGCCGGAATTTCAGTTTAAAACAGTATACGCTCAGAAACGCCGCCAAAGAACTCTTGGGACGGGAAAAATTGGATGTGGCGCCGTCGGAAATGGAAGAGCACTGGTACGATAACGGGCAAAAACTTCACAAATTTATCGATTATTCACGCCGCGACTCGGAGCTGGCGCTTGAACTGCTGCTTGACTTGAAAATTTTGGACAAATACGTAGCGCTTGCCCGAATTACCAATTCCGTCATTCAGGAAATATTAGACGGCGGGCAAACGTCGATGGTTGAGCAAGTGATGCTGAAAGAGTACGGAAAACGCGACCGTGTCATGCCGATTAAGCCGGACGATGAAGTTTATGAAGAACGGGATTCCGAAGATGAAGGACTCAAAGGCGGCGCCGTTTTGGATCCGGTCCGCGGCCTTCATGAAAATGTGATTATCCTGGACTATAAATCGCTGTACCCGACGATTATGATGGCGCATAATCTTTGTTATACGACCGTCGTTGACGAAGGCACTGACTTGAAATCGTTGGGATTGACGGATGACGATTTAGACCGGACGCCTTCCGGCGGCATTTTTGTCAAAAGCCGTGTTTTAAAAGGTGTCGTCCCATCCATTTTGGAGGATTTGCTCAACCGCCGCGTGGAAACAAAGCGGAAAATGAAGCAAACCAAAGATGAGCATGAGATTTTGGCGCTTGACGCCACGCAAATGGCGCTTAAGATTTTGCTCAACAGTTATTACGGTTACTCAGGTTACTCCCGGGCGCGCCTTTACAGCATGTCGCTTGCGAATTCTGTGACCAGCATCGGCCGGGAAAATATTCTCAATACGGAAAAAATCATTACGGAAGACATCGGAAAAATCTACCTTTTCGAAAACAAAGCTTGGCTTTTTAATGAGATTCAAACAGAGTTTAAATCCCGCGGACTTTCGACTGAATCCGATTTTGAAACCGGAACACTCTCCGATTTGGATAAATCCGTGATTTCCGGAAGCGTTCTCATTGTGATTTTATCGGTTGTCTACGGGGATACGGACAGCGTTTTCATGCACTGTGCCCCCGAATCGGGCGGGGAGTTTTCGGATGAAATCTTTTCCTTAGATGACGCCGCGCTTGTCGGTTCAAAAGCCGCGTCGATTGTAACCGCTTCGCTTCCGGCACCGATGGAACTGGAATTTGAAGCTGTCGCCCGCCGCGCCGTTTTGATTGCCAAGAAACGGTATGCACAATGGCTGTTTGAAAGATCCGGCACCGGCTGGACCGACAAAATTAAAGTGAAAGGGATGGAAACGGTGCGTCGCGACTGGTGCGAACTGACGTCCGACACCATGAACCGTGTGCTGGAACTTGTGCTTATGGAAGGTAATGTGGACGAAGCCATCAAATACGTCCGGTCGGTGACAAGCGGTCTTCGGTCCATCAATCTGAAGGAGAATCCGGATTTCATCAACAAATTGATTCTGACGAAAAATTATTCCAAAAAAACGGACAATTACAAAAACAAGCAGCCGCATCTGACGGTTGTTGAAAAAATTAAAAAGCGGACCGGTGTGTCAACGCCCATCGGCACGCGTGTTCCGTTCGTGATTACCTCCGGAAAAGGTTTGTTTGTCGAGCGGGCGGAAGATCCGGAGTACGTGCTTAAAAATAACGTGCCGTTAGATGTCGATTATTATATTAAAAAACAAATTTTACCACCGGTTGAACGCATTTTGGAAGTTTTCGGCGTGGACGCCGGATCGCTGGACAAATACATGCAAAAGGGGCTCTTTGATTTCGGCGCCCCGGACGAGCCTGAAGTCAAAGCCAAGAAAGATCCGATTGTGTCGACGCAATCGAAATCATCGGACTTCACCATTGAAGGATTTAAAGCGTCACCGTCCAAACCAAAGTCCGGGTTTTCAGACCTGTACATGAATATGGACGCCGGTCCTGAAAAATCGCCGATGGTCAAAGAAGAAGCGGCAGATGATTTTGTGCCGTTTGACAGCGGCGTTTTTGAGGAAAAACCAAAAGACAATTCGAAAATTGAACCGGATTTCCAAAATGAAACAGATTCACACATTGAATTGGAAACCGAACCTGAGCCTGAAAATAATAAAATTGACAATACAGAAATACCGATTGCGGACGAAGTTTTCCCAAAACCCATTGAACAAACCTTGCCGAAAAATGAAGAAGGAAATGAAAAGAAGACAGAAACGAGAACGACAAAAAAACCGCAAAAATCATTGTTTGATTTTTAACGTTTTGGGCGATTTCTCATCTTTTATTTTTTACATTTTTTATTTTTTACATTTATTCTGTTTTTAAGTATCTTTTTCGGTTTCAGTTCCGGTTTCTTTTTTTGTTACGTCGTTGCACGCGCGTCAAAGCGACACATTTTTGCAGACTTTTTTTAAAACGGTACCGGTTTATTTTTCAACTCGTTTTTCTGAAAGCTTGTCCGTTGGTTTTTCTCCATAATTATTCGTCCCGTTCGATCCATTTTTGAGCAACAAAACAAGTTCGAAAATCAGAGGAATAAGGGCAAAAAGAATGTGAACCGTTGAGATCAACCATAAAAATCTGAAAATCACCCAGCCACCAAATTGGTTGAAATCATGAAGGCGGCGGACAGATTGGCAGAAGAAATAAATCGTAATTGAAACCCAAAAGGCAATGTAAATCACCAAAACGATGAAAAATAAAATTCCGGCGGCATCTAACGTCAATTCGTTTCGAGGAATGAAATTCCATAATTCATCGCCGTGTTCTAAGAAAAAACGGATGAATAAGGAATTCAAAATTAGCAGCAGGACATAACCGACCCATACAAAAAAATATGGTTTTTGATTCATTCGCCCTTGAAATGTAAAATTACGGTTAAACCATGAACGCTGTTCAAACGGTATATTTTCATGCGTTTGATTTTTCGAGTTATTACTCAATAAAACGAAGACGGCAAAAATTCCAATGAAAAGGACACCGGCGCAAAAAACGTAAACAAGAAACGTTTCCATTGCAGCCACACCTGTAACAAATTGAGTTTCACCGGCATATTTCGCATTCAGGTTGTCTGTGATGTCATTTCCATTTTCGTCATACAAATAAACCATCGGAAAATTTGCGACATTGTCATCATAAATGTCTATAAAATCCGGGTCTACTATTGTTTTTTCATTAAGGGGTAAATCCTCGTCCGTTTGTTGCGGTTGTTTATATGTGTAAGAATAAATGAGCGGGTCGCAATTGATGCCGTAAACGACGATATAATCATTTCTTCCAATGTGCATCATTTCGGCATAAACCGGCATATATGATCTGTAAGTCGCTTGGCGAAATCGGAGTTTTCCGTTAAGCCCTTCCTCGTAAGCAGCCACGCCGGAAATAGTTGTGTCCTCATCCGTGAATAATATAAAGACCGCTGAATCCACACTTTCCATTTTTAAAGGACGGATATTTCCTTCTTGGAAATGTTCACCTAAATCACTTTCTAAACTGTCAAAGTCATTTGGAATTGAAAAATCAGCCGAATAAATCATAAAAGACAGGAGAAGCGCCGTCTCTAAAATCAAAGCGACAAGAATCATATTTTTATCTTTTTTTGGTATCTTTCTTTGATCGTTGCTCATTTCCTATTCCTTTTTAAGATTTATTTTTATACAAATGATATTTTTGAATATATATGAATATACCCTTCATTCTAAAAAATATAATCAATATTATAAAAAAATAAATGATACTTGTCGGAAACAAAGTGAAATTATATGATTTGAACGATATGTTGACTTTTTCAAACAGAGAAGATGCCGAATTGAGACAATGTCATTTGCTTCTTTTTTTCCAATTTATTTTCGATTCCGCATTTATCCTGCACTATTTTCAATCCGTCTGTCACCGGTTTTATGTAGTCGCCGGACAACTCATATTTTTCCGACAAAAAATTGATTTTTTCATAAATTCCGGCCTTATGCTCTTTATTCAAGTGACCGGTCTTGTATAAAATCCGCGTTTGATCGTAAAGGTGCGGAAAATCGGCCTTGATAAATTCAAAATAAGATTTCCGGGTTTGTCCGCGCAAAAAAAGCGCGGCTGCGATAATATAATCGGCGCCGATCTTTTTTGTTTCGGAAAAAATCGGCTCCAAATTTTCAATTCCGTCCGTCAGAAGCGGCATCACCGGCATCACATGGACACCAACGGTCGCCTCTGTTTTTTTGAAACGTTTTAAAAAACCAAATCGTTCCGCTGAGGTTGAACAATTCGGTTCGATGATTTTTTGAAGAGATTCGTTCGTGGTCGTAATGGTTGCGGCGATATTGACAAAGGCAACTTTTGAAAGTTCGTCAAATAAATCAAAATCCCGTAAAATAAGCGCGGACTTCGTGGAAATGTTCACCGGATTTTTGTATTTGATCATCAGCTTTAAAATGTCCGGCATGAGCGCGTATTCCTCTTCCGCTTGCTGGTAACTGTCGGAGACGCCGCCCAAATTAATGAATTCCCGCCGGCGGCCGGGACGGCTCAATTCCTTTTCAAGGCTCTCAACGATGTTGGTTTTGGCATAAATATGATTGTAATAGTTGCCGGACACAGACCTTTCATTTTTGGAATCAGAAGCATTGGAAAACTCCTCATTTTCCTGCCTTAAATATTTGTGCGAATAAAGCGCGTAACAATATTTACAGCCGTGTTCGCACCCGCGGTACACATTTAAGTCCCAATAATGCGGAAAAAGACCGCGGACCGGATGAAGGGCGGACTTGCAAGTGATCGGTTGATATTGAACAGGCGACTTGTCCATAAGTATGAATTTGTCTCTCTATTTTAAAGGATTGAGAATGCGAAGTGAAAGTGTGCAGCAAACAAGAATTACAACTTCTGCATTTTTTGCGGAGAATTATTTATATATTCTCCGCATAATATGCGGTAAATAGGGTATTTATCGGGTATTGTTCAAGAAATCAGATATATACATAGAAGCAGATTGACGGTACAATTACCGCATATTTTGCGGTGAATAAATAAAATATTCACCGCAAAAGAGGATGACGAATGACGAATTATATATATCAGCAAGAAGATTGGCCAAACTTTACGTGGGATGATAAAAATCTCATTTTTTCTTTGGGCCGGGTCCGCAATTTGCAGGGAAAACTTATCGGAAAAATGACATCATTCGGGGTTTTACAGGAAAATGAGGCGATACTTAAAACGATGACATTGGACATCATCAAGTCGTCCGAAATTGAAGGTGAAAAACTCAATCTTGAACAAGTCCGTTCATCAGTCGCCCGGCATTTGAAAATCAATATTTCGGGTATGGTTCCTTCCGGCCGGGACGTGGACGGAATGGTGGAAATGATAACGGATGCCACGCAAAATTATCAAAAACCACTGACAAAAGAACGATTATTTTCGTGGCATACCGCCCTTTTTCCGGACGGACAAAGCGGCATTCATCCAATCGCAATCGGTGATTGGAGAAAAGATGAAAACGGTCCAATGCTTGTTGTTTCCGGTCATGCCGGAAAAGAAAAAATACACTACCAAGCTCCGGAAGCATCTGCTATTCCCGCTGAAATGCACCAATTCCTTTCGTGGGTCAACCAAGAGGAAAATGGACGTGATGAAAGCCGGACAGATCCGGTCATCAAAGCCGGAGTTGCCCATTTATGGTTTGTGACGATTCACCCGTTTGACGACGGGAACGGACGAATTGCCCGGGCCATTTCGGATTTACTTCTCGCCCGCGCTGACGGATCAGCACAACGTTTTTACAGCCTGTCCGCACAAATTCAAAAAGAACGGAAAAATTACTACGCAATGCTTGAAAAAACACAGAAAGGAACAACGGACATAACCGAATGGCTTTCCTGGTTTTTGAATTGTCTGGAACGCGCTTTGATTGAAGCTGACAACATTTTGAAGAAAATCCTTCAAAAAGCCGATTTTTGGAAAACGCATGCACAAACGCCTCTGAATGAACGGCAACGGTTGATGATCAATAAACTTTTGGACGGATTTGACGGAAAACTTCAAACGTCCAAATGGGCAAAAATCACAAAGTGTTCAACGGATACAGCTCTTCGTGATATCAAAGATTTGATCGGAAAAGATATTTTAAAACAAGATCCGAAAGGCGGAAGAAGTACAAGTTATATATTGGTTGAATTTGAAAAACCTTGACCTAAAAATAAAACTCAAAGCTGAATAAAAGTTGAAAAGAAATAAAAAATGAAAAGGAAAATTGAAAAGAAATAAAAAATGAAAAGGAAAATTGAAAAGAAATAAAGAAGGAAATTGGAAAAGGATGAAAAACCTTTTTTTTCACTTTTTATTTCAAATTCCGGAAATTTGATTGACGTTATTTTCCTTTGCTCATATCCATGATTTCATATGGAATGTCTTCGGATTCCAACCGCGACATCAAATACGGCACTTCGTCTTCGACAATAACCAACGCTGACGGAAGGCCATGGTAAGCGGCCTGAATGACAGATTCGGGCGCGCCGAACATGACATGAGGTTCAATATTGAGGCGTTTTAACGCCATTAAAGCTTCCGTTCCGACGGCGGCGATATATGGTTTTGATTCGACGATCGGTTTTAACCGGTCCAGATTCGTATGGGACGATCCGCCGCGTTTGATTCTGGGGATTTTACAAATCGTGATGGATTGCGTTTCCGTGTGCATATATCCTTGAAGATCCGTGACACCGACATCGTATCCTTTTTCGCCGGCCAGAATAGCCGTTCCGAAAATACCGGTATCCCGGGTTTTGTTGGCATAAAGGAGGCCGTCACGCATTTCAATATAGACTTTATCGTCTTTTTTGATATTTTCATCGCAGATGGCAGTCCATGTGGACACGTGGCTGATGATGTCTTCCATCACCAATTGGGAATAACGGCGCAGTTCCGCCGCGTTTTCCAAAACCCATTCAACACCGTCTTTTGTGATTTTGTAACGGACACGTCCGTCCGAATGAATCAATCCGTCCGCAGTCAATTCTTTAATATATTCCGAAACCGCCTGCGGCGTGATTCCGATTTTGATCGCCACTTCTTTTTGGCGGACAGTCGGCTGACGGGCCGCAATTTCCGTCAAAACTTGAAATTTGGTCATTTCACTTTTGCTTTGAAGGATTTTCGAGCTCACGGTCAGATCTCCTCGTCTTTTTCAATCAATTTAAGCCGCTGTCCCATCACGGAGAGGCGGTCGGAACGCCGCGCGGTCGCGCAAATCAAACAAGTATTCATGTTCAGTTCCCGCGTTAATTTGCTCATGGATGTATTGCCTTCGGCGACAAGCTCCTCCAAACTCTCGATGGTGTCTTTGACTTCCTCATACGGTTTAAAAGCCAACATAATGATGTCGCTTAAATCTTCAAACGAACTCTGGAAATTGACCTGAACGTTGGTATAAGAAGTATGATATTCCTTAGACGGCGCGCTTCCGGGCTCGGGGACACGCCATTTGCTTTCAAGCAATCCGGCTTTCTTTAAATTAATTAAACTGCTGAGCGAATCGGCTTCGATCGCTTCGTCAAGTTCTTCTTTGGTCATCCATTCCGTTAAAAGTAAATCAAAAACCTTTTTATGCGTGCGTGACCCGAAAGTTCTGAGTAACGGGACCAAATAAGAAGGGTCGTTAATAATGCGCGTTCTTTCTCCCATTGCAAGACCTCATATGTGTGGTTTAAAATTGCCGATAAATTATCATCTGTTTTTGTAAAAGCGATTGTTGTAAAAACATATCAAAAACAAGTGCATAAGGTTTGTATCCAAACATGATAAAAGTTATATGCATTCATTCTGTATATTCTCATGTTTTTACCTTGAAGTCAGAAAAAATGTTTTCTTTTTCAAGCCTGACGAAATCATTAAAATTTGATTTGTAAAAGACAGAGACATAAAGTAAGGTTTGCAAAGTATTTTAAAGTTTTTAAAAAAAGAGCAAACAAAAACCTAAAAATAAAAAAGTTCAAAAATGACATGAAAAAATCAAATTTTCTTTCTCTCAAAAACCGGACAACTCCAAAAATCAATGACATCCATCATTCATATATTTTTAGAACTCAACAACAAATACAGTCAAGTCTGCGGAACAATAATTTTTTCAAAAAGCGAAAATCATGACTCAAAACCGGTGCCTCTTATGCAAGAACATGTAAATTTATCCGTTGAAATTGATGACCTTTTAAAAGACGGAAGACAGCTGTCAATCAGTGGAATTACCCGGGAATTGAAAAAAAGAGGGATTAATGAACACCGTTTGATTGTCACCGGCTACCTACGGGCAATGAACGATTTAAACCGTTTGAATGAATTTGACTTATCGCCGTCTAAGATTTATACATTGATTCCGGGAGAATACAAAAAATCTTTAGTGCCGGAAACGCCTGCTGAAGACCTGCAGGAAATCGCTTTTGAAACCGAAACGGTTGAAGACGACAACTCTTTTGACAAGACGGATTTTGGCGCTGAGAAAGAGAGGGAAACGGAGAAGATAAAATCCGAAACGGAATCCGATATTTACCGGATGGTCGGCGCCAAAATATCCCATCTGGCTTCTTTTGCCGTCCGTTTTGAAACGGCGGTTTATTTGTACACCACTCTTTTTGAAAGACCGTGTTTTGAATCGGAACTGGTGGCCACCGGACTTGATGCCCATCAAATTGCGCGTTATTTTGGCGGAAAAGAGTTGTTGGTCGTCAAAGTGAAAAACGATAAGAAATACGCCGACGAGTTTTCGGAAATCGCCAACGGAACGTCGGCTTACGAGTTGCCGGCCGAAAAAATTGATGCCGGTATTTTAATCCGTACGGTCAAAATCTTAAACGCGATTTTAAAAGATGAAGTGGATGTGTCGAAATTGGCAGCGAAAACATCGACGAAGAGTCTTCTTGATTTTTGAGTTTGTTTTTTTAATTTTTTTGCCGTTGAGTTAATATAGAAACAAACAATAAAGGGCGTGCTCGTTTAACAGCTATTCATATTAAAATATAATTATAGTTATATGAAATAGGCAATCCAAAAACATTGTATTCAAATACAGTTACCCCGCAGCAAATATTCAATAATATGAACAAAAAGGGACAAATATGAAAAACATAAAACAAGTCTTTTTACTCACTGCCATTTTGGCGGTTTTTTTCGTTCTGGCGGCAGCGCCGGCATTGGCAAATACGGCAACCGTTACAAGCATAACGGATGCCAATTCAAACTTGACAGCTTGGATAACCGGGACAGAGCCCCACATTTTGATGCTGGACGCTGACAATTGGACCGGTACCGGAACGATTACAATTCCATCGGAAATCAACAATTTAAAAATTCAAAGCAATAATGAAAGCAAGGAATTAAACGTCAGCATTGTTGCAGCTTCCCGCACAACGGTTTTGAATTTGACAATCAAAGATTTAAACCTAAATGTAACAGCTGCATCCGATCAACACGGCATTGACATCGATGGCGTTACCGGAACAACTCTTTTCCTTGAAGACAACAACACAATCCGGGGAAATTTAACCGGCGTTCACGTCGGTTACGGCAATTTTTTGACAATCACTGCAATTGAATCCGTCAAGGACACGAATCATCTGAAAATTTACGGCGGAGAGAGTAGCGCCGGGATTGGCGGAAGTTACCAAGAAGCAAGCGGAGAAGTTGTCATCAACGGTTTTGTCGTGATTGACGAGGCAATGGGCGGCAACGCTGTAATCGGTGGCGGCGGCGCAGCAATCGGTGGCGGCGGCAGCGAAAGCGGGACCGTGACGATATCAGGCCCTGTCAGAATTAAAATGGCAACGGGAGGAAATAGCGGCGGAAATGGCGGTGGTGCAGCAATCGGTGGCGGTGGCGGTGACGGAGCCGGAACCGTGACGGTATCAAACGCGGCAATAATTGAATCAGCAATAGGGGGCTGTGGTGAATATGGCGGCGGCGCAGCAATCGGTGGTGGTGGCGGTGGCGCCAACATCGCTGGCGGAGCCGGAACCGTGACGATATCAAACGCGGCAATAATTGAAGCAGCAATGGGGGGCACCGGTGACGACGGCGGTGGCGCAGCAATCGGCAGCGGTGGCTGTGGCGTCAACAGAGATGGCAAAGACGGGATCGTGACGGTATCAGACGCGACAATAATTAAAGCAACAGGTGGACCCGGTGGTGACGGGTGCGGTGCAGCAATCGGTAGCGGTGGCGGTGGCTACAGTGGCGTCAGTGGAGCCGGAATCGTGACGTTATCAAACGCAACAATAATTGAAGCAACGGGAGGTCGCGGCGGCGTTGACAGCGGTGGCGGCGCAGCAATCGGTGGCGGTGGCGGCGGCTACAATGGCGTCAGTGGAGCCGGAATCGTGATGATATCAAACGCAACAAAAATTTATACGGTAACGGGTGGAAGCGGTAACAGGAACAGTGGCGGTGGCGCAGCAATCGGCGGCGGTTCCGGCAAAGTCGGTGGAGTCGGAACCGTGACGATATCAGACGCAACAATAATTGAAACAGCAGTGGGTGGAAGCAAAGGCAGTAGCAGCAGTGGCGGCGCAGCAATCGGCGGCGGTGGCGGGGGTTATAACGATGTCGGCGGAGACGGAAATGTTACAATAAACGGTGGTACGATCGTCGTCACGCCAACTGGCAGTCATTACGCAATCGGCGGCGGACAAGGAAGGACAAACGGCAATTCAACAATTACCATTGACGGCGGAAGCATTCGAACAACTACGGGAACACTTCTCGGAGGAGCGCCAAAAAACAGCGCCGGAAATAGTGTTGAACCTTATACCATAGACTTTGGACCTCAAAACGCAAAAAAGCGCTATAACATGACAAACGCAGAAGTCACTCCACCATGCGCCTTTTCCTCGTACACGGATGAAAATGGAAGATTGTATTTGTACAAAACGCCATCCGGGTCGCCGATATTAACGGGAATAACAACACAACCGAAAAACACGGCGGCTTTTGTCGACGGATCCGCAAGCTTTACGGTAACAGCCGTCGGGAATTATCAATGGCAAAAGAATATTTCCGGAACTTGGACGAATATTACCAGCGGCGGAATTTTATCGACATACATAATCAATCCGGTGGCAATCGGAAATGCCGGCTCTTACAGAGTCGTTGTGACAGATTCAGCATCGAATACATTTAATTCAAATGAAGTCACGTTGGTGGTTTTGTCAACGCAACCGGCAAACACAGCCGCTTTTGAAGGAAAACCGGCTTCGGTTTCAGTGACGACAACACATGAAACACTTCCGGCCGGACTTTCTTACCAATGGTATTTCGAATCAACGCCGGTTGGCGTAAACTCGGCAACCTACACCATCGGTTCCATGAATAGTGGGTATTACGGAAATTATACGCTGACCGTAAGAAACTCAACCGATAATGTTTCCGTATCAGATCAGGCGCATATTAAAGTTGTGGGAAATCCGGAAAGTACGGCGGCTTTTGAAGGAAATACCGCGTCGTTTGAAACGACATTGACCGGAACGCTCCCAACCGGATTTTCCTACCAGTGGCAGAAAAATAATTCCGGATTTGCTGACATAACCGGCGAAACCGGAACCGAATTGTCATTCTCCGCCGCCGACAAAACAAATGACGCCGGAGAATATCAATTGTTAATCAAAAACGGCACAACGGTTGTTTCAACATCCGACGCCGTTTGGCTGACAGTCGTCACCCATCCGTCCGACATCACAGAATTTGAAAACCGCGACATCACATTTGCTGTCACTCAAACCCCGGAAGCGTCTGTTTCCGGAGTGACGCTGACTTACGAATGGTACAAATCTCCGGACACAACAAACCCGATTACCGGCGCGACAACTCATGAGTTGGCGATGACAAATATTTCTCCGGCGGACAGCGGTTCGTATTCTGCGAAAATCGACGGAATAACCGACCTATCCGATCCGGCGGACTTGACTCTTCTCGCTCACCCCGTCAACCAAACCATTCAGGAACACCACCTGACAACGTTTGTGGTGACGGATATTTCAGGTCTGTCTTATCAATGGCTTGTTGACAAAAACGACACGAACGGCTTTGTCGAGTTGGCCGGCGAAACCAATGCGTCCCTGAGTATCAATGCGCTTTTGAACATGAACGACTGGAAATACAAAGTCCAAGTCACCGGATCCGGAATTGATGGAACGATTGAATCGGATGTTGTTGTCCTGACGGTGACAAAGACGCCGTCAAGCGGCGGTTACGGTGACGAAAACGTGAAAGTTGTGGATGGAAACGGATTCGGACAGCAACAACCACAACAAAACGGAACGGCAACGAACGGAACAAACGGGACCGAACAACAAAATGGAACGAATGTTTCTCAAAACCAAAGCAATCCGGAACAAGAGACAGGAGGAGGTAATAATAATGGCCTTCCGTCTTGGATTTGGATTGTCGTCGTGATTATTGTTATCATAATCGGCGGCGTTGCGTATTGGTATTTCTACAAAAGAAATAAAGAGAAGGAAACATCTGACAAAAATTAAAAAAAATCTAAAAACTGTTGCCGGCAAAGGAAAGCTTTGCCGGCTTTTTTGATAATTTATGAAGAGACAAAACTTATTATGAAGAGACAAAACTTATTTTGACCGGCTTTTGTAAACCTCTTCTTATTTTTTGCAAAAAAATAACCAAAGTCCGGCAAAACGGAAGGCTAACTTTAAATAATGAAATATGTTATGCATTTTATTGTTTTTTTCAGTGTCCGAAAAAATTAAAACCGTATAAAACCAAATAAATTTAAAAATAAAAATTAAAAATATTAAAAAATGTTTTTTTGTCAATTTCATTTATTTTTTTTGCTTTTTGAAATGAAATAAGAGGTTTAAACTGTAGATGGACCAAAATGCTACGCCCATAATTGATGCGCTCAAAAAATTCCGAGATAAAGGAATTACCTCGTATGACGTTCCCGGTCACAAAAGAGGGCGCAGAGTTTGCGATTTTCAAAAACTTGTCGGAAAAGAAGTTTATTTAATGGATGTCAATTCGCCGGTCGGCCTTGACACGTTCGCTCATCCGGTCGGCGTGATTAAAGAATCATTGGAACTGGCGGCCGAGGCTTACAAATCCGATAACGCTTTTTATATTGTGAACGGAAGCAGCAGCGGCGTTCATATCATGATTATGACGGTGTGTTATGACGGCGAAAAAATTCTCATTCCGAGAAACGCCCACAAATCCGTCACCAACGCGCTCATTTTATCAGGCGCCGTTCCGGTCTTCATGGAACCTGAAATTAACCAGGGATTCGGAATCGCAAGCGGTATTACGCTTGAGACCATCAAAAGCTATGTCGAAGACAACCCGGACGCTAAAGCCTTATTTTTGGTTTATCCGACTTATTACGGGGCGTGCAGCGACTTGGAAGCAATCATTCAATTCGCGCATTCCAAAGGCATCGTCGTGATGGTGGACCAAGCGCACGGCGCACACTTCTCTTTTTCAACGTCCCTCCCCAAATCCGCCGCCGAGCTCGGCGCCGATTTGGTGGTCGCCAGCACCCATAAAACCGGCGGCTCGCTCACGCAAAGCGCCATGCTTCTTCACAATGAAGGACTTGTAAAATACCATTCCGTCAAAAAACGCGTTCTGATGTTTCACACGACCAGCCCGAGTTATTTGCTGATGGCATCCTTAGAATCCGCCCGAAAAATGCTGGCGATCGAAGGCGAGTCAATTTTTTCAGAATTGGTGGCCGAATGCAAAAAACTGAAAAAAGAATTGAACAACCTGCCGGGGCTGATGGTGCTGGATGATAGTTCCGGCGTAAAAACAATGACGTACGACCCGACAAAAATCGTCATCAATATCACAAAGTTGGGGTTGGACGGTTTTGACGTCTATGACATTATGTTTGAAAAATACGGCATTCAATTGGAGCTGGCCGAACCGACGATTGTTCTTGCGGTCATCGGCGTCGGCGACGACAAAGAAACCGTTTGGAAGCTTTATGACGCCTTTGCGGACTTGGCGGCAACCTATTACGGCAAATACGAAATGCTTGATATACCGGAAGAAACCGTACACGTCCCGCCTCAAATCATGTCCCCCAGGCAAGCTTTTTATGCCGATAAAAAATCAATGAAATTGGAAGAAGCCATCGGCGAAGTCGCGGCCGAAGCCGTTATGATTTATCCGCCCGGCATTCCGATTTGCATTCCGGGAGAATTGATCACGCCGGAGACGGTGGAGGAAATCATCTATTGCCGCGAAAACAGCGATTGCGTCCAAAAAGACAGCCGCGAAGGAGACCGCATTTTGGTGGTCGTGCGGGAAGAGTCAGAAGAGTGATTTTTTTAAAATCATAAAAACAGTTACGTGATGCTGCCCGCCCCGTCTCAAAAAAATGAAAAGGCAAAAAGAAAAGGCAAAATGAAAAGACAAAATGAAAATAATTCAGTTTATTCCCTTTTCATTTTCGGCGGCGCCGCAAAGACATAATACTTCTGCCCGCCCTTCATTTCTTCAATAATCCGGTCGATGATATGCTTTTCCGGATCTCGAAGCGGCGGAACTCTTTTTTTCAGGTCTTCGAAATTGTCAAACGGTTTTTTCTTGGTTTCGGCCAAAATATCCAGCATCAATTTTTTACCGATGCCGGGAAGTAATTCCAAACTGTTTTGGCGCATGGAAACCGGTTGAGCGTCGTTATAGAATTTGATGAAACGCGCCTCTTGCGCTTTGACAGCGTCGGCCAAAACAAGCGGAAGTTCCAATTTAGCGCCGCGGGAAAGCTCGTCATACATAATCCGGGCTTTGACGCGATCAACGTATTCCTTTTCACCGGGGCCGATATGTGTTTTGATATGAACGGGCGGAACTTTTCCTTCCACCGGAATCAATTCAAGCAAGACGAACTTATTGTCTCCCAAAGACTGAATCAGCGGCTTTTTTTGGTAAACCGGGCGCAGATCATCTTCTTTTCCGTAAGGAAGATAATCCAAAATCCAAACCCATTCTTCACGCTCACCGCTCTCTTGCTTCGGGCGGACATGCTTCTTGTGTTCAAATGAGGACGCGGATGACGCATTCTTTCGGTCGCGGGGTAATTCGTCTGTCATGATATACACTTCCTTAAGATTCCGGTTTTGCCGGATGATGATGGATTTGTTTTTCTATTTTCAATGTCGTGGGATTCAATTTATTTTTAGCTGACTCGTTTTTAACTTGATTTTAAATTAATGTTTGCAATTATTGTTTTACCGCCGCTGTACGCATACAGAACATGCCGTCGCAAACTCATGACGATTTAAAAGATGATGAATTGGTTTATTTCTCTTATATTGCAATTGTTTGTTCGACGAAAAGCTCAATCTAAATTATAAAAATACTTTATTGTAATCATAATCCACTGGATTTAGGATGACAACATTTATTATCGGCTTCATGGAATCACAACTTTTGCAATTATTACCAAATCAGATATATTTACCATATAATTCATTCAGATATAAATAAGAGACTCATAAAGTATCAAATGGGCATTCGGTTATTTTTCCGATTCAAAGCAAATAAATAAAATAATTGAATCAAAAACAAATCAAAAATAAAATAAATCAAACAAAACAAAATAAAATAAAATAAAAATAAATCAAACAAAATAAAATAAAAATAAATCAAACAAAATAAAATAAAAATAAATCAAACAAAATAAAACAAAATAAAATCAAATAAAATAAAACCGAATAAAAATAAACAAAAACCGATCAAAAACAAAAGAAAACGCCAAATCAAAGCAAAATTAAAATATCAATCAATGAGTATTAAAAGGGAATCATGACGCGAAAAATTAAACTTTCGGATTTGGAAAAAATATTGAAAAATCTTCAATCATCCGACGCAAAGAGTATTGACGCCGACACTTTGCTGTCCGAAATGGAATCGGGTAAAATCGGAACTGGTAAGAGTGACGAAGCTCTTCTGGCCGCTCAATTGTCCAAGGCTTCAAAATCACTCGGATGTGCGATGGATGATGAACTTGAGATTTTGGCACAAAGTTCTCTTCCGATGTCACGGTTTGACGTCAAACCGTTTGATTTATTTTCCCGGCCGATTCAAGAAGTGGTTTTGGGCGCGTCTCAAAAGGAAGGCGGCAGCCGTCAAAAAACCATTACGATTGGCGGTGAGCGAACGATGCCTTACTTTTTTGACGGCAAAATGCCGCATCCCAACTGTGTGACCATGGATGTTTTTGACATGCCGGTCAGCCTGGCCAAATCCGTTCGCGAAAATTACGACGACGTCATCAACGACCCGGCCGAATGGGCGAAAAAAGTTGTCCGGGATTTTGGCGCGGACATGGTGACCATTCACTTGATTTCAACCGACCCGAACATTAAAGATACGTCCGCTAAAGACGCGGCCAAAACGGTCGAAGACGTTTTGCAGGCTGTCGATGTCCCGATTGTGATCGGCGGCAGCGGCAACCCGAAAAAGGACCCGGAAGTTTTGGAAAAAGCAGCGGAAGCAGCGGAGGGAGAACGGGTGCTGATCGCGTCCGCCAACTTAAATATGGACTACCAACGCATCGGAAACGCTGCCAAAAAGTACGGGCATGTGATTTTATCTTGGACGCAGATGGACATCAACGCGCAAAAAGAACTGAACCGGAAACTGATGCGCCAATGCGGTATTTCTCCGGACAGTTTGGTCATGGATCCGACAACCGCCGCGCTTGGTTACGGTTTGGATTACGCTTATTCCAACATGGAGCGCATTCGAATGGCGGGGCTTTCGGGAGATAAAGAACTGGCGCAGCCGCTCTCGTCCGGAACCACAAACGCCTGGGGCGCGCGCGAGGCTTGGATGATTTCATCGCCGATGCCGGACGATTCAGACTGGGGAGACCGCAAATACAGGGGGCCGATTTGGGAAATAATCACCGGGCTTTCACTGGCGTTGGCCGGAAATGATTTGTTTATGATGATGCATCCCAAAGCTGTTTCCACACTCAAGCAGATGTTGAATCTGCTGTCAAACGCTCAAAATTCGGAAAGCGTAACTAAGTATGATGATGAAAGTTATGACGCGTGGATGACGGAGGTGTATGACGTATGAGAAAAGCAAAGAGCCCGCTTGATGTTTATATGTACCTTCCGCCGGATTCCGAAAAATTATTCGGAAAATCCAAGATGGCGATGGCATCCGATTTGGTCAGCCGGAAAGTCCGGCTGCCGGAAATAAAAGAAGCGTTTTTATCTCAAAATACCCCTGAGTCTGAACGGGATTTCAAAACGTTGGAAGCGCTTTTACGGCCGACGATCTCCGAAATTCAAATCGGCGCCGGCGAGCGGACCGTCACCATCGGCGGCGACGACGTGATGTTTCGGCATACGCTTTCGTTTTACAACAAAACGCCGATTGCGGTTGATGTTTGGGACACGATGACGGACGCCGCTCTTTTGGAACGTGTTGAAAAAATCCAATCCTTTCGGAAATTTTATGTCGGGCGGTTTTTGCATCCGGATATGATTGCAGTGCGCAGCGTTTCAAATGACCCGGAAACGTTTGGAAACTGCGTCCGAACAATTCTTAAAAAATGCGATCTGCCGCTGATCTTGTGTACCAAAAATCCAACCGTGATGCGTGCCGGCCTTCTGGCGGCCGCCGGTCAACATCCGCTCATATACGCCTGCGATGTGAGAAATCGAACGGAAATGGCAGAATTAGCCCTGGAATTTGATGCGCCGCTCGTGGTTTGTTCAAACGGGAATTTGGATGAATTAAAATCACTCAGCGCCGCCCTTCAAGAAGACGGTGTGACCAAATTGGTTTTGAATCCGGGCGCCGGATGCGGCGACGATGAAATCGGGCAAACGTTTTTGAATTTTATCCGAATCCGAAAAGCGGCGTTGGATGGTGATCAAGATTTAGCTTATCCGCTGATTGCGCTTCCGATTGCGTCTTGGGAGCGAATGAAAAGCAAATGTAATTCTGCAATCCATGCCGGCCAAAACGTTGTCAGCAAAACCGATTCCGTTCCGATAGAAGATACTTTTGCGGAAGCGGCTTATTTTGAAACGATGACGGCGGCTTCTCTTGTTGTCCGATACGCCGACATTCTGATTATTCACGGTCTTTTGCCGTACGAAATGCTGCCGCTTTTGCATGTAACGGAAATGATTTATACAGACCCGAGAACACCGGCGTCGGTCGAGCCGAAGATGTACAAAATCGGAAACCCGACAGCGGAATCTCCGGTTCTTTTTACGACCAACTTTGCGCTGACGTTTTATACGGTGGAAAGCGATTTATCGTCGTCAAACGTGGATTGCTACCTGCTTTCGGCCAACACGGGCGGCTTGGGCGTGGAGGCGGCGGTTGCCGGCGGGCAATTGACGGCCGGCGTCATCAAAGCCGGATTTGACCACGCGGAATTTGATTGGGACGCAACCGCCTGCAAAACACTGATTCTGCCGGGCCTTGCGGCGCGCCTTCAAAACGACATCGAAAAAGAGATGGACATATCGACGCTTGTCGGCCCGATGGATTCCGGAAGGTTGTCCAAATGGCTGGAAGAAAATTGGCCGCCGAAAAAGTAAAACTTAAATAGATTCATTTAAGTTCAAGAATTATAATTGATTAAGAATAAAAATATGCAAACCCGCAGAAAGATCTTTTTGAACAAAAAGACGCGCAAGAGGCCGTCCCATGAATTCCGATAAAAATACCAACAAATCCGGTCCAAAAAAAGCAGTTGAAAAAAAGCGGCCGGTTCCTCAAAATTTAATCTGCCCCGAATGCGGCAAAGAAACGGACGGGCTTGTCAAGAACGTCTGTCGAGATTGTTTCTCTCAAAAGTTTAATTTATTTGAACTTCCGCTCGTGCTTCACGCGCGCGTTTGTCCGCAATGCGGCGCTCACTACTACAAAAGCAAATGGTGCGATTTTGAAAATATTGAAGAAATCATCACGTTAACCGCACAGGAAAATATGCTTTTTCATGAAGATGCTCAAAATGTTTCGATTGGCATGCATCCGCACCCGCGTTCGCCTTACATTTACGATGTGCTCGTGGACATGGAAGCGGACGTGGAAGGCATTAAACTGTATAAAGACGCCAAAACGGAAATCCGAATTAAACGGGAAGCGTGCGACATGTGCAGCCGCCGCGCCGGCGGTTATTTTGAAGGTATAATTCAAGTCCGTGCCGGAAACCGGACGCCGACCAAAGAAGAAGTCCATCAATGCCTTCAAATCATCAATGACACCATGATTCACCAATTGAAAAAAGGTGATAAGCTTGCGTTTGTCACGGATTCGATGACATTTAAAGACGGCGCCGACATTTTCATCGGATCGACCAATGCGGGGCGTCATGTTTGCAAGCGCATCATTGAACTCATGGGCGGATCTGTTTCCGAATCTTATACGCTTGCGGGTGTTAAAGACGGAAAAGAAATTTTCCGGACGACATTTGCGATGCGTCTTCCCGAATTTAAGAAAGGCGACGTGATTTATATGGACGGCAAAGTCGTTGAAGTACGCAATTGCGCCAAAAGATTGACCGGCATTAATTTGTTGGATTCAGCCACTTATTTTACGGAGAGTGAAAATTTAAAAGACGCCAAATATTTGGGAAATGTGGCCGACGCGCAAAGCGCCGTTTTGGTGGATGTTGAAGAAAACGCGATTCTGGTTCTTGACCCGGTGACATATGAAACGGTGACGATTAAGAAGCCGATTTCATTTAATGCGCTTGCCGGCGCTGAAATTATGGTATTTCGAACGCCTTACGGCATTTTTGCGCTGTGAGATTTTCATTCCATCTCTAACTATAAATATTTGAAAAACAGTTAAGGAACCTGAATTCGGATTTATGAAATTTATTTTTACTGAAAAAAATGAATATATTGCAAGTATTGTAAGATGATTGAAATCATAAGAGGCTGTGATTGATTTGATTGATTTGGATGATCCTTTAATTAACGGTTATTTGAGACGTTTGATCGGCGAGGACGGGATTACGCTCATTCGGAATATGCCGGAAGGCGAAGTGACGGACGAGGAAATTTGTAATGTTTTAAACCCGCTTAAAACGCAATCGAAAGAAGCGGACGACAAAGTCAAAAAGTTAAAAGCGGAAATTAAAGCGGCCGGTGAAAACCAGACGGATGTCAAAAAGCTTGAAAAAGAGCTGAAAAAGGCTGAAAAAGAAGCCGAAAAGGCAAAAGCTGCCGCCGCGGATGAATATGAGATTACATTAAATAATGTTCGTAAGATTTTGTTCATTTTGTATGAAAACAAATTCACGGTTTGCCGGCGTGAGCGCGACGCAAACAGCGGATGGCTGACGTTCCGGTGGCAAATCAATATGGACGGCATTGATTACCAGATTGAGCGGGAGAAGAAAAAATTATACCGCAATTTGATCAAAAGAAAAGAATATGAGGATTCCAACGTCTTTTACGTTTGCCCGCAAAATTGTCTCCGCCTTGTCTTTGACGAAGCGACGGAAACGGATTTCATTTGCCCGATTTGCGGTGAGGACTTAATTTTTGAGGACAACGAATTGTTTAAGCAGTTGCTTGACAACCGCATTGCGGAATTCGGCGAGATGCCGAAGTAATTCCGCTTTATTTTAATTTTTGACTTTTCAATTTCTGATTCTTTCTCATTTTTTCCATCATTTTTATTCCGTAAAAGTCAACAGGTGGTCAAATGATCGGGCGCAACGAAGCGATTCAAATTTTAAGAGACGAAGGCTGCGATGAGAAAGTCATTCTGCACTGCGTGACTGTTTCTGACGAAGCGGTGCGTATTGCCCAAGAAAATGTTGCCGTCGGCCGGGATGTGGACATCTGCCTGGTTGAAATCGGCGCTCTGTTGCATGATTTGGGGCGGTCAAAATCGCATGATATCGACCATGCCGTGTTGGGCGTCGAGCTTGCCAAAAAACATAATTTGGACGAAGCGGTGATCAATATTATTAAAAAGCACATCGGTGCCGGATTGACTTGCGAAGAAGCGCACAATTTAGGATTGCCCGATGATGATTATATGCCAAAGACAATTGAGGAAAAAATTGTCGCGCACGCCGACAATATTGTCAAAGGCGACAAAGTCATCACGCTGAAAAAGCGTCTCAAGATTATGAAAGAAAGAGGTTTGGATAAGGAAGCGCGAAAACGCGTCAAGGAATTGGCGTACGAAGTGGATTTTAAGTACTCGGATGATTGAGGCAAGCGGTGCGCGCGTTATCGCATTCATTTTTTGAATTATGTCTGAAAAAAAATTCCTCGCTGCGCTCGGAATTTTTCAAAGGGCGGGGGGGAGTCTGTTTCCAAAAAGTTCGCTTCGCGAACGGCTCCCTTCGGTCGCAATTTTGGTTTGCCGTGTTCTGTTTTTTGGGCGAGCGGCATGCGCGCGCGTTATCGCACCCATTTTTAAATGATATCTAAAAAAATAGACCGTATTGATTTTATTTTTAAGATTTTCAAAGGGCAGTGTAACGTTTACTGCCAAAGTTCGCTTCGCGAACGGCTCCCTTCGGTCGCTGAAAACTTTGAGAACTGTCAATTTAGAGCCAAGCAAACCGCCCCGCAAAATCAAACGCTTTGCGTTTGTATTTTGCGGATTTACACAGACAGAAACATTCCGATTGCATCTGCGATTTCCAGTTCCGATTGCATCTGCTGTTTTCAGTTCCGATTGCACCTGCGATTTCCGGTTCTGATTGCATCTGCTGTTTTCAGTCCAGATTGCACCTGCTGTTTCAGGTTCCGATTGCACCTGCTGCTTACTATTTTCGATTTGCATTTGCTACTACTGTACCCAATTCATTTCATCGGAATCCGAATAAACAGATGCGATACGCATCTGTTTATTCGGGGTGGTTTGCTTGAATTTTAAGAAAAGTGTATGGGTGATTTTTTGTTCTTCTCTATAAAACTACCCGATTATTTTTTTGGCTCAAAAAGAAAATGTGTCGCCATAACGCGCGCGGCGCCCGCCACACAAACGAAACAAAAAATGAAAAAAGGAAAGCCTCATTAAATTGAAGCTTTCAATTGGTACGGATTTTCCCGCTGCGGAGAAAGAAGTCGGTCGTAGATGAATGCCGCATTTTCCGTATTTGACGTGTTGCCGGACGCTTCCGATGAGAACAAAATGGATGACAGCGAAAGCGAATCCATGTAGTAAAGAGAAGCGTTACTCACGCCGGCCAACTCTTCAGCTTTGTCAACAGCGTTGTAGAAGTTGCCAAGGTCATCGACAAGGCCGAGTTCCATTGCGGTTTGACCGGTATACGGGCGCCCGTCCGACAAATTCTTGACGTCGGAAACGGACATATTTCTTCCGTCGGCGATGTCATTGACGAAAACCTCGTATTGCTCATCAATAATGCCTTGCATGTATACTTTTTCCTGGCTTGTGTACGGACGCCAGCTGGCGCCGATGTCTTTCATTTCGCCGCTTTTGATCACTTCCACATTGATGCCTTCTTTTTCATAAGCTTCGGAATAATCGACGTGCGTGTTGATGACGCCGATGGATCCGGTCGTGGTTCCCGAGTCGGCGTAGATGTAATCCGCCTGAGCGGAAACATAATAAGCGGCGCTGGCGGCAACGTCGCCCATGGAAACAACAACCGGCTTTCCCATCTCTTGGGCGCGGTTGATTTCTTCCACAATTTCCTGGGCGCAAGCCGGACTTCCGCCGGGGCTGTTGACCCGGAGAACAATGGCTTTGACACTTTTATCATTGGCCGCCTGCCGGATGTAGCCGCAAACCGTGTCGGAGCCGGCATAACCGGAACCGTACGGCAGCTCGCCGGTCGCCATCGTTCCATGGATATTGATGACCGCGATTTTGTTTCCGGAAAATCCGGCGGTCGACGCTGTTCCTGCATAAATAACAGCCAAGAATCCGACAACAACAACCAATACGAGAATGATCAAAATCGGATTTTTCCGCCACCAGCTTTGCTTTTCAGGCGGTTTGGACACGGGCGCCGGCGGAACAGGCGCCGGCGGAACAGGCGCCGCTTTTTTGACGGCAACCGGCGTTGACACATGCGTCTGCGGGGGGTGAGATCTTGACAGGTCTGAAGATGAATCTTCCGCGTTTTTTATTTCCGACCCGTAACTGTAATACGGACGGTAGCCGGACCCGGACGGGTACGGCTTAGGTTTTTGAGTATCTTGATTCAAAAAACTCCTCCGGGAAATATTTCCGAAAAAATAATAGAACATAAATTACAACTATTTATTTAAATATTTTTATAAAAACATTTATTCTTACTAAACGTATTCTCCAAATAACCCTTCTTAAATTGAAATCTTTTGTTATAAATTTATGCCGCTCTTTCTGTCCTTTTTCATTGAGTTTCATATTCTTCCTGAAATTTCGTTTTTTGCTTCGCCACACAAAATTTTATTATTTAAGAAAAACATCATTTGTCATCTCACTATTAGACATTCAGGATGATTTCATGACACAAAACAAACCCATGATTGTGACGTGCGGCCTCCCGTACGCGAACGGAATGGCACACATCGGTCACTTGCGCACTTATATTCCGGCGGACATTTACGTCCGCTCCCAACGCAAACGAGGACGAGACGTCGTCTTTATTTGCGGCTCCGACACGCACGGAACGCCGGTGGTCGTCAACGCCGAGCAGGAAAAAATGACGCCCAAAGAACTTGTGACCATTTATCACGACCATTTTTTGAATATCTTTACGAAAATGGGCGTTCATTTCGACGCGTTCGGGACGACCGACGATGTTGAAAACCACAACCGGACAAAAGACATCGTTCAAAAATTAATGGACAACGGCTACGTTTATCCGAAAACCATTGAAATCGCTTACTGCCCATCTTGCGACCGCTTCTTACCGGACCGGTACGTTGAGGGAACTTGCCCGCACTGTTCCGCGATTGCCCGCGGCGACGAATGCGACCAAGGATGCGGAAAACCATTGGAACCGGGTGAACTCATTGCGCCCCGCTGCACAGTCTGTAAAAATCCGGCGGAATACAAAAAGCAAGAGCATTATTTTTTCAAGCTGACGGAATTTGATTCCTTCCTCAAAGAATATTTGGAAACACTTCGAGGAACCGACAACGCTGTCAATTACGCTAAAGGGTGGGTCACGCAAGGGCTGGAAGACTGGTGCATCACCCGAAATTTGGATTGGGGTGTATCTTTCCCCGGAAAAGAAGATTTGGTCGTCTACGTTTGGGTAGACGCGCCGATCGGTTACATCGCCTTTACCGAAGAGTGGGCCAAAAAAACCGGACAGCCGGATGCCTGGAAAAAATTCTGGCAAAACGCGTCCGCCAAATCCGGCGCCGTTTCCAATACGGACTCCGACATCGTTCACTTCATCGGCGGAGATATTGTCTACCACCACTGTATTTTTTGGCCGGCCATGCTCAAAGGTTCCGGCTATTCGCTTCCGACCGACGTTGTCGCGTCCGGCATGGTTAAAATCGAAGACCGTAAATTTTCAAAAAGCCGGGGTTATGTGGTTTGGGTCGGCGACGATTACTTAAAGCACGGATTTCACCCGGACCTTCTCCGCTACTACTTGTCCAGCTACACGTCCCACACCAAAGAGCTCAACTATTCCTGGAAAATGCTGCAGGAAAAAATCAATGCGGAGCTTGTCGCCGTTCTCGGGAATTTATTCTACCGGACGCTTCTTTTCGCGTATAAAAACTTCGGTGAGGTTCCGGACGGAACGGTCAACCTGGAAATTTTGGACAAAATTAGAGATATAACCACCGCTTCCGTTGCCGCTTTGGAGGAGTACGAATTCAAAAAATACACGGACACGGTGATGGAACTTGCTTCTTACGCCAACACGTACTTCCAGTCCAACGAACCGTGGGCACTCATCAAAACCGACAAAGAAAAATGCGGCAACGTCGTCTACAACTGTTTGCAGTTGGTCAAAGCGGTTGCCGTTTTGTTTGAGCCGGTCGCGCCCGCTAAAATGCAGGAAGCATGGACACAACTCGGATTTTCAGGCGAAATCTCGGAAACAGGGTATGATGAAGCGCTTGTTCCGTTGGTTCCCCGAACAAAACTGACGCAACCGGCCATTTTGTTTGAAAAATTGGAAGATGACAAAATTGCCGAAATGGAACAAATCGCCAATGACCGTGTGACGGCCGCGCTTGAAAAGGCCGGTCTTAAGCGGGAAGAAAAAACAACCGTCAAAGACGAAAAGAAAAAAGACAATAAAGCTGACAGCAAAAAAGACAATAAAACGGATGCCAAAACCGACAAAGAAAACAAAAAGGACGGGAACAAAAAAATGGACACCCATGATGCAGGAACAGAAGCCATTGTCGAAATCTCCATTGACGATTTCTTCAAAACACAAATCAAAGTCGGAAAGATTCTTTCCGCCGAAACGATTGAAAAATCAACCAAATTGTACAAAATCATGGTGGACGTCGGGGAAGAATCGCCGCGCCAAATCGTTTCCGGAATCCGCGCTTATTATGAAATCGATCAGTTGGTCGGCAAAAAAGTATGTGTTGTCATGAACTTAAAACCGGCAAAACTTTGCGGTGTTCAGTCGCAGGGAATGATTCTCGCGGCGGACGATGGCGACGGAAAAGTATCTCTGTTGACGCCGGACCAGGATTTAAAACCGGGATCTGATGTGTGCTAAATTGAAAAAAGGAACTTTGAGATTATTCAATCTTATTTCAACCGTGGAACGCGTTATCCCTCGGTTAATACAATAAATTTTTTGTTGATTAATTTTCAGAGTTTATTCCTTTTTCTGATTCAACTTTTTTGTTTTTATTTCCGGCAGATAATTTTTTTCTGATACAACCTTTTCACCGGTTTCTTTTTCAAGAGCTTCTCGGGCATTGCCGGCAATTTTTCCGCCTTGTTTTGCCGACTCTTTATTCGCTTTGAATCCGTTCGGATTTTTTGTTTTGATAATAGCTGTCGTCGAAGCTTCTCCAAGCATTGAAAAGACAAGCTCCAAATCGGTCATGTGGTCTCTTAAGTTTTGATTTTTCAGGCCCTTAATTTCCTTATGTTCTGACGGTGTCAGATCAAAGGTGGCTTTTGAAATCTCGGCTGTTAAAATCGCATAATTTCTCTTTTCTTGAACACCGTGTTTTTCCCATTCATCTGTGAGTTCTTCTCGAATCGCGATGCTTCGCATACGCTTTTCAATCCAATCTTCTGGATACCCTTTTAATTGATACAACGTACGCGCTCTTTCTACGGCCAGTTCAGGATTTTCAATTTCTTCCAGCCGTTCGGAACCGACTCGAGCCAACCAAAGCTTAAATGGTTCTGCTTTGGGGGAGGGGATGGATTGAATAATGCGCAAAAGTCCCTGGGTATCCGCGGCTTGTATTTTTCGAATTTTGCCATCGGATGCCCTCATTTCAATCAGGGTACAAATTGTACCCCAGTTGATTTTAAGTTGTTCATTTCGGCTCAGCATGCGTTTAATGTATTGTTTGACATCTGTACTCTCTGTCAATAATTCGACAACGTCTTGGACAGAGAAATACCACTTTTCTTCAATGTCATTCCAAACAACTCTCACTTGCTTATTCTCAAAAAGTTTAATGCTGCTCATGCCTTTTGCTTTGATTATATTCTTAATAAATCTTTTTAAATTGCTTTGAATAATATTGAATCTGATTAAATACTTAATAACGAATAAATATTATTGAGTAAAAAAATTCGATTCGATAATTATTTGTTTTTCAAAAACTCATCGATTTCTTTGGCCGCCTTTTTCCCGGCCCCCATCGCCGAAATGACGGTTGCCGCGCCGGTCACGACGTCGCCGCCTGCAAACACATTCGGTTTGGTGGTTTGCAGTTGATCGTTGACGACAACCGTTCCGTATTTTGTTTGGTCGACACCGCTTGCGCCCCGGTAAATCAAGGGATTCGGCGATGTTCCAATCGCGATAATCACCACGTCCGCATCAATCAAGAACTCGGAACCTTTGACCGGAACCGGACTTCTCCGCCCGGACGCGTCAGGTTCGCCCAGTTCCATTTTTATACATTCAACCGCTTTGACGTCAAACTTGCGGTTTTGCGGGGTTCCGTCACCGTAATCGCCGATAATTTTGGTCGGATTGGACAGGAAACAAAAGTCGATGCCTTCGTGTTTGGCGTGTTCGATTTCTTCCCGGCGCGCCGGAAGTTCGGTGTCGCTTCTTCGGTAAACGATGGTCACTTTGTCGGCGCCCAAGCGCAAAGCCGAACGCGCGGCGTCCATCGCGACATTGCCGCCGCCCACCACAACCACGCGCTTTCCTTTCTTAATCATCGTGTTTGAGCCTTCCTGATACGCTTTCATCAGGTTGACGCGCGTTAAAAATTCGTTCGCGGAATAAACACCGTTTAAATTTTCGCCTTCAATGCCCATGAAGTTCGGAAGGCCGGCGCCGGTTCCCAAAAAGACGGCGTCGTATTCGTCGGCGATCTCATCCAACGTTTTAATCCGGCCGACCACATAATCTGTTTTTAAAGTAACGCCCAAATCTAAAACATCGTTGATTTCATTCGCCACGATGTCTTTCGGAAGACGGAAACTTGGGATGCCGTAGGTTAAAACACCGCCCGGCAGGTGAAGCGATTCCATCATCGTTACATCGTACCCCATTTTCGCCAAATCGGCTGCCGCCGTCAGTCCGGCCGGCCCGGAACCGATAACCGCCACTTTCTTTTTGGTCGGCGCTGCTTTGCAGCCGGAAGATTTATCGGATCCGTCTCCGATTTTGCAGCTTTTGCCGGATTTTCGGACATCGTCAGCTGCATAGCGTTCCAATCGGCCGATCGCAATCGGCTCTCCCTTCTTCCCGAGAACGCATAGTTCTTCACATTGTGTTTCCTGGGGACACACCCGCCCGCAAATCGCGGGAAGCAAATTCGTCTCAAAAATCTTTTCCGCCGCCTCTTCCGTCTTGCCTTCGGCAATGAATTTGATAAACGCCGGAATATTGATGTTGACCGGACAGCCTTCCACACAACGCGGAACCCGGCATTGAATGCAGCGGGACGCCTCCGCCATCGCTTGTTCTTTGGAATAGCCGAGCGCCACCTCGTCAAAATTGTTTTTCCGAACCGTTGCCGGCTGCTCGGGCATTCCCATGCGGCCGGCTTTGTTCGGTTTTTTCGCTTCCACCATAAATTTCATCCTGTTTTAATCGTCAAACTGAAAGTAAAATAATATTGAAAGTAAATTGTAAATGTAAAAATCAATCTCAAATTTCCAATCTTTTAAAGTTTAGAACAAATGCCGCCTTCGCATTCTTCATCATATTTTTTAGAGGCTTCCGTTTCTTCTTTTTTGTAAATCATCAGCCGGTTCATCACGGTGTCAAAATCGACCAGCCGTCCGTCAAATTCGGGACCGTCAACGCACGCGAATTTCGGAACGCTGCCCACCATCACACGGCAGCCGCCGCACATGCCGGTGCCGTCCACCATCATGGAGTTGATGCTGACAATAATTTCCACATCCGGATATGCCGCCATCATGTTGGTCGCGACTTTCATCAGAATCGGCGGACCGATGACAACCACCCGTCCGATTTTGGGACCGTTGTATTCGCCGGCGCGTTCTTTGTCCAAAAGTTGCTTGACAACGTCGGTCACAAAACCGTGGTGACCTTTGGAACCATCATCAGTCGTCACATAAAATTCGTCGCTTTCTTCTTCAAATTCCTTTTCCATCATCAGAAGCCCTTTATTTCGGGCGCCGATGATTGAAATCACTCGGTTTCCGGCTTCCTTATAAGCTCGGATTTGCGGATAAATCGGCGCGATACCGACGCCGCCGCCGACTAAAATGACCGTTCCGATTTTTTTAACGTCCGCCGGCGTTCCGAGCGGACCCGTAAAATCAGCGATATTGTCGCCGGGTATCAGTTTCGTTAACTGTTTGGTTCCCTTCCCAAGCGCCTGAACCGCCATGGTGATTGTCCCGGTTTTTGAATCAAAGTCCGCGATGGTGAGCGGAATTCTTTCGCTGTCCGCAAAAGTCCGGACCATCACAAACTGGCCGGCTTTGGCAGCTTTTGCGACGTCCGGCGCGTCAATGACCATTTTAAAGACGCCGGTCGCCAACTCTTCTTTTTCTAAAATTTTAAAAGGCATTTTTCATCACGACTGAATATATAAATCCGATAAATTATAAATCCGATAAATCTGACAAATTTAAAATTATGATTTCTACTCTGTTAATTTGGTTTTTGATTTTGTTGAAATGATGGATAAAAACGTGTCTAAACTTAAGTCATGCGTTAAATAAGTTACCGATTTTTTGGTTTTTTTCGAATTTGTTTGTCGTTCTATATATATCTCATCTGTCAAAAATCGACGAAACCCTGTCCAAGCCAAAACGTATAAATACGACAAATATGTTTGTAGGTTCTACTTCAGAACAGATACAATCACCATTCGGGGCCCATAGCTCAGCCAGGAAGAGCGACTGGCTTTTAACCAGTCGGCCTAGGGTTCAAATCCCTATGGGCCCGCCATTTTTTTGACATGTTTGACACGCAAGATGGAATCCTCGCGAATTTTTTAAAAATTGATAAAAG
This sequence comes from Methanolapillus millepedarum, assembly GCF_032594115.1. NCBI lineage: Archaea > Methanobacteriati > Methanobacteriota > Methanomicrobia > Methanosarcinales > Methanosarcinaceae > Methanolapillus > Methanolapillus millepedarum. The sequence goes on along the minus strand of NZ_CP131060.1, from coordinate 678,891 downwards.
ATTTGATACAAAAATTACGCATTCGTCTTTAAAACATGTACAATAAACCATTTTTCCGGGAGGAGAACGATTTGACAAAGTTTAAACTGCTTGATCATGAATCGGTCCCGCATCATGAGATCATTGACGACGACGAGGTGGCCGAATTGCTTTTGAAATATTCCATTGAAAAAGAGCAGTTGCCCAAAATCCGTGTGGATGACCCGATCGTCAACGAAATCGGGGCTAAGTTAGGCGACGTCGTCAAAATTACCAGAAAAAGCCAAACGGCGACGGAGGCTCTGTACTACCGCCTTGTCATCGATGTCATCGAATAAACAATCACAACCAAAGCTGTCAATCAAATCCGCTCACACACCAAAAATCGCGTTTGCTTCCCTTTTTGAAACGTTCTGAAGATGTTTTTAAAAAGCAACACGTTTTTGACGCGTTTTGCGTTTTGAAAGACCGGTTTTGACTCGTTTTTGTTAAGCGATTCCATTTGATATTTTCAAAATTTTGAACTCATTCGGACACAAAATGATTGCCTTTCATAAGACAACGCCTCAGATCTACGAATCGGCAGCCGATTACGGTGCCGCGTTACAGAGAGTTGAAAAAGTTCATCAATCTTTTTTATCGAAATGCATCTTGCTCCGAAAAACAAAAAACGAACCGATTTTTACGGCATTCAAAACGCAATCTTTCAAAAAAACGCCGTCCAAATATTATTCGACACCAGGTCCGATTCGGACATCCGGGCAACTCGCGGCAAAACACACACGCACATCTGCCCCAGAACTCAGGTTATCATGATTGTAAATCCTGAACAAAATTTTCAATCAACACGATCACGTTTATCAAATCAATTGATAAAAATTAATTCAAAAAACATTTGTATCGACATTGAACAATCGTCCGAAGCTTTGAAAAAAGGCTTGGGAAGACTATCTAAAAATCAAAGAAGGTGCTAACTATTACATTAGATACGCGTACCTTGGCGAAATATTATTTCACCCAGGAGAAAATCGTCCAGCATCATATCGATTCTTTTAACAAGTTCTTAGACACGGGACTTCAAAAGATCATCGATGAGCAGAAAATTATTGAAACCGATATTGAAGGAACCTACCTCAAGCTCGGCAAAATCCGTGTGGAAACACCGGTCGTCAAAGAAGCCGACGGCGCGATTGAGCCGCTTTATCCGAATGAAGCGCGTCTGCGCAACTTGTCTTATTCCGCGCCTCTTTACCTGCAAATGACCGTGATTAAAGACGGCATTGAAAACTACGATGAGCCGACCGAGGCAAACATCGGACAACTGCCGATCATGCTCAAGTCCAAAGTTTGCAACTTAATCGGGATGAGCGACGAAGAAAAAATCAAACACGGCGAAGACCCGTTGGACTGCGGCGGATACTTTATCGTCGGCGGTACCGAGCGCGTCGTGATGACGCTTGAAGACTTGGCGCCGAACAAAATTTTGACCGAATATGGCGAGCGCTACGGCGACAAAATCGAAGTGGCAAAAGTCTTCTCCCAAAAGAAAGGATACCGCGCTTTGGTCGTTGTCGAACGCGGCCGCAAGTCTCTTTTGGAAGTGTCTTTCCCGTCCATCACCGGACGCCTCAATTTTATCACATTGATTCGCGCTCTCGGCATTGTCACCGACCAAGATATCGTGACCGCCGTTTCAAACGACCCTGAAATCGTGAAATTCATGCTTGAAAACTTGGACGAAGCGGAAGTGGACACGATGCAAGCCGCGATTGAAAAAATCGGTATCCGTGTCGCTGCCGGACAAGCCCGGGAATATCAAATCAAGCGCGCGAATTACGTTTTGGACCGCTACCTCCTTCCGCACCTGGGAGACCGGCCCGAGGACCGTATTTCAAAGGCCAACTTCTTGGCCCGAATGGCCGAATCCTGTTTTGAACTGGCGTTGGGCAAAAGAAACGAAGACGACAAAGACCACTACTCAAACAAACGGTTGAAACTGGCCGGCGACTTGATGGAAGACCTTTTCCGTGTCTCTTTTAACCGCCTGTCCCGCGACATTAAATATCAGCTGGAACGTGCCAACATGCGTAACCGCGAATTAAACGTGGCAACGATTGTCCGCGCTGACGTTCTGACTGACCGGCTCCAGCACCCGCTGGCCACCGGAAACTGGGTCGGCGGACGGACAGGAGTTTCCCAGCTGCTGGACCGCAACGACCACATTTCCACTCTATCCCACTTACGCCGTGTGATTTCTCCGCTTTCCCGCGCTCAGCCTCACTTCGAGGCCCGTGACTTGCATCCGACCCAGTGGGGACGGCTGTGCCCGTCGGAAACGCCGGAAGGACCCAACTGCGGTCTCGTGAAAAACTTTGCCGAAATGGTGGAGCTGTCAACCGGAACCGACGACGTTGAACCCATCAAGCAGATGCTTTACAGTTTGGGCGTTGAGAAATTCCAATTCATCCAGCCGGAAATTGTAGCGGTCAAATACGATGACCGTGAAAAGGAAGAATTTGAAAGCGAATTTGAAGAAAAAGCCGGCGCTAAAAAACCGGAAGACTTTACCGATGATGACCATGGTTCCGGCGGATCCCGTCCGGCCGACGACGTCGATGACTTCTTGGGCGGCATGGATTACGATGGGGGAATGGACGAATGATGAAAGCAAAGATATTTTTAGACGGCGAATTGATCGGAACGCATGAAGATCCCGAAGCGCTCGTGTCCAACATTCGAGACGCCCGGCGCGAAGGACGTTGTTCCAAACAAGTCAACGTCGCCTATTTGGAACACACCAAAGAAGTGATTATTTCAACCGACATCGGACGTGCCCGAAGACCGCTCCTGGTAATCGAAAACGGAAAGCCGCTTGTCACCAACGAACACGTGGAAAAATTAAGAAACGGCGAGTTGACCTTTGATGATTTAATCGACATGGGATTTGTCGAATACTTGGACGCCGAGGAAGAAGAAAACACCTACATCGCCCTTCGGGAACGGGATTTAACGCCCAAACATTCCCACATGGAACTGTCGCCCGACTTGATTTTGGGTATTTGTACCGGCATGATTCCGTATCCGGAACACAACGCCGCTCCGAGATGTACAATGGGCGCCGCGATGATTAAACAGTGTATCGGTGTTTCTTCCGCCAACCACAAACTTCGTCCCGACACCCGCGCCAACATTCTCCACTATCCGCAAAAAGCGATGACCTACACGCAAACGTGCGAATCCATCGGATTTGACGAACGGCCGGCCGGCCAAAACTTCGTGGTCGCTATTTTGTCTTACGAAGGCTACAACATTGAAGACGCGCTTGTGTTCAACAGAGGGTCCATTGAGCGCGGTCTCGGGCGCAGCCACTTCCTCCGAACGTTTGAAGGCGAAGAACGCCGTTATCCGGGCGGACAGGAAGACAAGTTTGAAATTCCGGACTCGGAATACCGCGGCGCCCGAAGCGCTGAAGCATATGCGGAACTCGATGAAGACGGTCTTGTGAACCCGGAAACTTACGCCGCGCCAAACGCCGTTTTAATCGGAAAAACAAGCCCGCCGAGATTTTTGGAAGAAAACGCGGGTCTTGACGCCGGATTCGGACATCAGCGCCGTGAAAGTTCGGTGACGATGCGTTCCAATGAAAAAGGTGTCGTTGACACCGTTATTCTGACAGAATCCATCAACGGAACCCGGCTTGCGAAAGTGAAAGTGCGTGACGAAAGAATCCCCGACATCGGCGACAAATTCGCGTCCCGTCACGGTCAGAAAGGGGTGATCGGCCTGAAAGTCAACATTGCCGACATGCCGTTTACGGAATCGGGCCTCACACCCGATTTGATGATTAATCCTCACGCTATCCCGTCCCGTATGACGGTCGGACACGTTCTGGAAATGATTGGCGGAAAAGTCGGTTCAATTGAAGGACGCCGGATTGACGCCACCGCTTTTGCGGCGGCCGAGGGCGGCGACAATGAGGATAAACTCCGAAAATCGTTGGCAGCTCATGGATTCGCTCACACCGGGAAAGAAATCTTTTACGACGGCGTGACCGGAAAAATGATTCCGGCCGATGTGTTCGTCGGCGTTATTTTGTACCAGAAGCTGCACCACATGGTCACTTCCAAAATGCACGCCCGGTCCCGCGGTCCGGTTCAAGTGCTCACCCGCCAGCCGACGGAAGGACGCGCCCGTGAAGGCGGTCTGCGTTTCGGAGAAATGGAGCGCGACGTTTTGGTCGGCCACGGTGCCGCCATGTGTTTGAAGGAGCGCTTATTGGAAGAGTCCGACAAGGATGAAGAATTCGTGTGCAGCAACTGCGGTATGATTGCGACGTTTGACAAACAAAGAAATCTCGCGGTCTGTCCGAACTGCGGTGCGGACACCGATATTTACCTGGTCGAAATGAGTTACTCGTTTAAGCTGTTGCTCGACGAAATTAAATCTCTCGGCGTTGCCCCGAGATTACAACTTGAGGATGCGGTATAATGATTCCGACGAAAAGAGTTTTACAGATTCCGAAAAGAATCTCCGCGATTAAATTCGGTTTGCTTTCTCCCAAAGAAATCCGGGCGATGAGCGCAACCAACGTGATTACCGCCGACACGTATGATGAGGACGGTTTTCCGATTGAGATGGGATTGATGGACACCCGCCTTGGTGTGATTGACCCGGGACTCAAATGCAAAACCTGCCACTCAAAGGCAGGCGAATGTCCGGGACACTTCGGCCACATTGAATTGGTCGTTCCGGTGATTCACGTCGGTTTTAACAAGACGATTCGAAAACTTCTCCGGTCCGTCTGCTGCAAATGCAGCCGTCTCCTCCTGGAAGAAAATAAAAAGGACGATTATTTGGCGTACCTGAAATCCTTGCAGGAAATCGGACACATGCCGGATGACTTGATCAATGAGGTTTACAAAGAAGCCAGCAAAGTCAAAGAATGTCCGTACTGCGGCGCCGAGCAAAGCGAAATCAAATTCGAAAAGCCGACCGAGTACATCGAAAACGGCGAGCGTTTGACGCCGACCGAAATCCGCGACCGCTTCGAAAACATTCCGGACGAAGACATTCGTGTGATCGGCATGGATCCTGAAAACGCCCGGCCGGAATGGATGATTCTGACTGTTCTTCCGGTTCCGCCGGTAACGGTCCGTCCGTCGATTACACTGGAGTCCGGACAGCGCAGTGAAGACGACTTGACGCACAAGTTGGTTGACATCATCCGAATCAATCAGCGATTCCAGGAAAACAGAGACGCCGGAGCTCCGCAGTTGATTATTGAGGACTTATGGGAACTGCTCCAGTACCACGTGACCACGTTCTTTGACAATTCGGTTTCCGGAATTCCGCCGGCCCGCCACAGATCCGGTCGGCCTTTAAAGACGCTTTCCCAGCGTTTGAAAGGAAAAGAAGGCCGTTTCAGAGGCAGTTTGTCCGGTAAGCGTGTCAACTTCTCCGCCCGTACGGTTATTTCGCCGGACCCGGATTTGAGCATTAACGAAGTGGGTGTTCCGCTGGCGATTGCCTTGATTTTGACCATTCCGGAACACGTAACGGAAAGAAACATTGAGTTCTTAAAAGAACACATCCGCCGCGGGCAGGACAACTATCCGGGCGCGAATTACGTGATTCGTTCCGACGGCGGCCGTATTAAGATTACGGACATCAACGCCGAAGATTTGTGCGAGAAGCTGGAGTTCGGATGGATTGTCGAACGCCATCTGCGCGACAACGACGTCGTCCTCTTTAACCGTCAGCCGTCTCTTCACAAAATGAGTATTATGGCGCACAGCGTGAAAGTTTTGGACGGAAAAACATTCCGTATGAACCCGGCGGTTTGCCCGCCGTATAACGCCGACTTTGACGGCGACGAAATGAACATGCACGTTCTTCAAACCGAAGAAGCGCGCGCCGAAGCGAAAATTTTGCTTCAGGTTCAGGAAAACATTTTGTCCCCGCGTTTCGGCGGCCCGATTGTCGGCGGTATCCACGACCACATTTCGGGAATGTTCCTCTTGACCCGAAAAGACAATCCGGTGACAAGCCGCATCAACAAAGACGATGCGCTTGACTTGCTCCGAAAAACGGATATTCGCGAACTTCCGGCGCCGGCCGGCGCGGATGAAGCCGGAAATCCGTACTGGACCGGAAAACAGATTTTCAGCCAGATTTTGCCGGACGGGCTCAATGTGTCCTTCTCCTCGGAAGTCGGAACGAAAGACGTTGAGGAAGACAAGAAAAATGACGCCTATGTCGTTATTGAAGACGGCGAACTTCTCACGGGAACCATTGACGAAATGGCGATGGGTGCCTTTAAAGGAAAGATTCTGGACACGATTATTAAAGAATACGGAACCACCCGCGGCGCTCAGTTCGTTGACGACGTGACCAAATTGGCGATTCGCGCGGTCATGAGAACAGGTCTCAGTTTCGGTATTGCCGATGAAGATATTCCGACGGAAGCCAAAGCTCAAATCACCATGGCGTTGTCAACGGCCGAGCAGTCCGTTCAGGATTTGATCCGGGCGTATGAGGCCGAAGAACTTGAACCGCTTCCGGGAAGAACATTGGATGAAACGATTGAAATGAGAATCATGCAAGAGCTTGGTAAAGCCCGTGACAAGTCCGGAAAGATTGCGGACGCGCACATGGGTCTTGAAAATCCGGCGGCGATGATGGCGCGCTCAGGCGCTCGTGGTTCTATTTTGAACATTACGCAGATGGCGGCTTGTGTCGGCCAGCAGGCGGTTCGTGGCGCCAGAATCAACAGAGGTTACCGTGAACGGACGCTTCCGCACTTTGAACGCAAAGACTTGGGTGCCCCTGCACACGGGTTCGTGAAATCCAGTTATAAGAGCGGTCTTAACCCGACTGAATATTTCTTCCACGCCATCGGCGGTCGTGAAGGATTGGTCGACACGGCCGTCCGTACGTCTCAGTCCGGTTATCTCCAGCGGCGGCTTGTGAACGCGCTTCAGGACCTTGAGGTTCAGCACGACTGGACCGTCCGGGACACGCGCGGCGTGATTGTTCAGTTTGTGTACGGTGAAGACGGTATTGACCCGACGAAAAGCGACTTCTCAAAACCGGAAGCCGTTCACCGTATCTTCCGCACGGTCACCAAAAAGGAGGTCTGAGCATGGCAAAATTATCCGCAGACAAAATGAACGGTATGGTTTGTAACCTTCCGCTTCCGAAGAATATCATTGATACGATTTTGGAGGACGCGACGGCGACGGACCCGACGGAAAAGCAGCTCTTGGACGTTATTGACCGTGTGATGAAAGGCTATCAGTTGTCCAAAATTGAGCCGTGTGACGCGGCCGGCGTCGTTGCGGCGCAGTCGATTGGAGAACCGGGTACGCAGATGACGATGAGAACGTTCCACTACGCCGGTGTGGCTGAAATTAACGTTACGCTTGGTTTGCCGCGTTTGATTGAAATCGTGGACGCCCGCAAGATTCCGAGTACGCCGACGATGACGATTTATTTGAGCAACAACCGGGATTTGGCAAACGGCGAAGTTGATTTCGCGTTTGACCGGGACAAAGCTCAAAAGGTGGCATGGAGCATTGAGGCGACTAAAATCGATCAAATCGCGTCGGTGACGACTGATTTGGCTCAAATGAAAATTGTCATCAATGTGAACGAAAAGAACATGTTGAAGCGTGAAATCAATTTCGACGACGTTGTCGCGCATTTCAGGGACAAAATTTCCGACGCGGACATTGATGAGAATGAAAATACGCTTCAGATTGACTTAACGCCCAAGGACCAGCGCTACCGCGACTTGCTTCAGTTGGCCAAGAAGATTCACGATGTCACCCTCAAGGGAATTGACGACATCAAACGTGTCGTGATTCGAAAGAGCAACGACAGCGATGAATATGTTCTTTACACCGAAGGTTCAGCTCTGAGCGACATTATCGAAATCGAAGGCGTTGATATGCGCCGGACGACGACGAACAACATCAGCGAAATTTACACGGTTTTCGGAATCGAGGCCGCAAGAAACGCGATTATTACGGAAGCGACGAACACGCTGCGTGAGCAGGGTTTGAACGTTGATATTCGTCACATTATGCTTGTCGCTGATTTGATGACGAGCGACGGTGAAGTGAAGCAAATCGGCCGTCACGGTATTTCCGGTGAGAAGGCCAGTGTTTTCGCGAGAGCCGCTTTTGAAGTGACGGTGAATCATTTGCTTGACGCCGGTATGCGCGGCAACGTCGATGATTTGGCCGGCGTGACGGAAAACGTCATCGTCGGACAGCCGATTAAGATGGGAACGGGCGACATTCGCTTGGTTTCCCGAAAACTCAGCGACGCGTCGGGTCCGCAGAAAGGAAAATCCAAGGCCGGAAAGAAGGATGAAAAAGCTGAAAAGAAGGTTGAAGTATCCAAATCCAAAAAGAAGGCTGAGGAAGAATTGATTGAAGAAATCGAGGAAGCCGCGGAGATTATCGAAGAAGAAATTGAGCTTTTGGAAGAGATTGAAGAAGAGCTTGAGGAATTCGAAGAAGAAGCCGAGGCTGAGGAACCCAAAAAGAAACGCGGGCGCCCGAAGAAAAGTTAAACCATTGTTTTGAGCCGAAGAAATAGAATTTCTTCGGTTTTTTTTGGTTTTTTTTTGGTTTTTTTTTGGTTTGGCGCAGCGGCATTCGCGCGCGTTATGGCATCCATTTTAAAATGATGTCTGGAAAATGCAGTTTTTGTCTTTTTTATTTTTTCAATGATCGCTCATCGATTTCTATTTTTGAGGCAAGCAACCCCTCCCGCAAAACCGGACGCGTTGCGTCCGTGTTTTGCGGATGTGATGAAAGTTAGATGCAACTAGAACAGCAAACAGCAGGTGCAAGCTGCAAAATAGAAACAGCAGGTGCAACCTGAAAGTGGAAACAGCAGATGCAAGCTGCAAAATAGAAACAGCAGGTGCAAGCTGCAAAATAGAAACAGCAGGTGCAAGCTGCAAAATAGAAACAGCAGGTGCAAGCTGCAAAATAGAAACAGCAGGTGCAACCTGAAAGTGGAAACAGCAGATGCAAGCTGCAAAATAGAAACAGCAGGTGCAAGCTGCAAAATAGAAACAGCAGGTGCAAGCTGCAAAATAGAAACAGCAGGTGCAAGCTGCAAAATAGAAACAGCAGATGCAATCTGAAAGTGGAAACAGCAGGTGCAGACTGAAAATAGAAAACAGCAGATGCAATCAGAAACGGACCTTCTCTCGAATATCTTTTAAAATCGCACCCTGATTTTTTAAAAATCAAAATGAAAATGTGTCGCCATAGCGCGCGCGGCCACCCGCCCGAAAACAATAATGTCAACCCTTTTTAAACTCAAATTTTCCCAAAATCGCTTTGATAAACGTCCAAACACGCGCCGACGAATCCAAATCAAGTGTCTCGTCCGGTGAATGCGCGTCGATTATATCGGGGCCGATCGAAATCATTTGCATGCCCGGATAAATCCGAACAAAGGCGCCGCATTCAAGACCGGCATGAATCGCTGAAACAATCGGTTCTTTTTGAAAAGTTTCTTGGTAGACATTTCGACACATTTTCAAAAGGGGCGCGTTTAAATCCGGCTCCCATGGCTTATAACTGCTGAAAACAGACGCATGAAAATCATATTTCTTTCCGATATTCATCAAGTCTTTCGTTTTTTCTTTGAGTTTCACTTCATTTCCGGAACGTAAATTATAAATGATTTTTATTTTTCCTTTGACGTTTCCATCTTCTTCATCGTCCGCTGCCGAAAATTCAGACCGGACAACCGCGAAATTTCCGGACAACAAGACAAGGCCGGGAATTTTATCGGACATTTCAAAAACGCCATGCGGAATACTTAAAAGAAGAGAAATAATCCGGCTCGAATTTTTGGTCGTTAAAACCGGAACATGAGACTTTTTTTCCGGTATTTCATATTTCCGAACCATCTCCGGAAAATCACATTTGACGAGGCAGATTTGTAAATCCGGCTCGTCAAAAGAACAATCATTCACAACAGCCGTTTGGAAATCGAAAACACACCGCTCGATCGTTTCAAACGGAATATCTGTCATAAAAGCGCACGACGCTTCCCGAGCGATGGCGTTGTGAACGCTTCCGCCCGTCATTTCAATCAACCGGAATTCCAGCTCGGAGCTTTCCATTTTGCCGGCAACGGATGCCAAAATTTTTGCCAAAATCACATTGGCGCTTGCACGCGGTTTATTGATATCGGTTCCGGAGTGCCCGCCCGCAAGTCCCGAAATTTGAATCGTATAAAATGAAAACTGTGCGGCGTGTTTCTCATCCATGAAATAAGGGTCAAACGACTTCTTTAAGGAGACGGAAACGCCGCCCGCGCAGCCGGCAATAATTGTCCCCTCCGTTTCGGAATCCAAATTCAGCAAATACCGCCCGGATACAAAATCCGGACTCAAATTTTGAGCACCGGTCAGACCTTCTTCTTCATCCGTCGTGAGAAGCAACTCCAGAGGCGGACGGCAGACACCGTCGCATGCGGCCGCAAGCGCGTACGCGACGCCGATTCCATTGTCAGCGCCCAACGTTGTTCCGTCAGCGGAGACAAAACGGACACCATTGACTGTTTTATAGACCAATCGGATCGGATCTCTTAAGAAATCATGCGGATGACCCGCGTTTTTTTCGCAGACCATATCCGTATGCGCTTGAAGAACAACCGTCTCCAAGTGTTCATATCCCGGAGACGCCGGAACGCTGATTATAACATTGTTGTTTTTATCCCGTTTTGTCACCAATCCCTAATTTGCGCCTGTTTTTTCCAAATAATCGGCGACCTTTTCCTCGTGTCGGGAGCATCTCGGAATTTTTGAAATTTCTTCAAAAAAAGAGATGACATTTTTAAAATCGGTGTCAAACCTCAACATGAAGTCTTGCATTTGGATTCCTTTTCCTTGAATGATTTTTATTGACCTTTCATAAAATATATCAGAAATCATAAATATTTATGCACATTCAATGATTTTTTGTATTTATGTCACTCATGTCTTTCTTTATCCTGATACTAAACATCTATTTCATAATACGTCATTCCGATTTTAATTTCCGGACAATACAACATTTGAAAAGCCAAAGTATCGACGGCCGATAATTTGGGGACAGATTCTCCGATTTGATTAATGACACTTGTATTGAGAGCAGAATGACCATAAAATCCAATCATATGAAAAATCTCATGTAAGACAACACTATTTTTAGTCTTTTGATCAACATCTGATTCAATGATGATAATGGCTCTTTTTATTTCTCCGTCTTCTGAAAAGCGTTGACAAACGCCTTTGTCAATAGTCAAATTTGTGAGATGATATTTTTGCTGAATTTCGGGCAAATCTTCTTGGGGTGCATAAATTAAAAGAACATTTTCATCTTTATTGACAATTTTTATTCCGGGGAATCCGTCAATTTTATTGAAATCTTTGATCACTTTATTTAAGACGGCAATGTCTTCTTTTGTCGGATTCCCTTCATATTTTATCCGGATCGGTACCATCCATTTTTCAACGGTTTGAACTCTGGATAATTGTACCTCATAAATAAAATTCAAACCATCTTTAAAATCGACTGAATGACCGCTGTCATTTAAATAATAAAAATCATGACCCCGCGAAAAATCCATAACATCTGTTTGTAAACAAATAACGGATATCAGTCCAATGATCACAATAATAAACCCTAAAAGGAGAAGGATTTTGTTGAAGTTTATCTTTTTTTGAAATGGCATAACTTTCATGTTCTCGTATGATTATGAATTGAAACAATGATCAAATATTCATAAAAATGGTGTTGTCAGAAAAACATATCAAAATGGACTATTTTATACAATTGAATGAGATGACATATAAAACTTTCACATTTTGTTCTTTACATAGGTGCTCCTGCTAAAAAAACGTAAAAAACTAAAATAAACATTGGTAAAAATAAAGCCCATGCGAGTCTTCGAAGACTAAGTCTGACTTTTTCAGAGGTAAAGCAGGCAAAGAAATACAATCCAAAAAGTAATAAAAAAACACCAGTCAGAGGAAGACGACCTTTAAGTATTTCTGCAATAAATAGAATTAAGAAAGAAAGAGTTGTCATCGCCATCAAGCATAAGGTAGCCTTACTGATCTTTTTCTCACCGGTTTGGAGTAGAGTTGCATATGAGTAGTACAATAAAACAAAGGAAAGCGCATAGAAAATATACCATGGAAGTAATTTCTCGCCTCCTCCATATGAACTGAACTGTCTCTGAATCTGAAACATAATTTGAACACAGCACGTTGTAAATCCTATCCCATAAAAGAAAACATACGGTTTGAAATGATATTTTTTCTTAAAAAAATAATAAAAAACAAAATTAAAAAACAAAAGTAAAAGAACACATATGACATATGGTATATTCCAATGATACGAAAATTTATGGACCAAGTCAAATACAAAAAGGCGTAAAGTGATGATCTACACAAATGATAATATACAACACTCAACAACAGAAACGATGTTTTGTTTATTCAATCCTATTGGATAAGATGGCATACAAAACTCCATGCTCTTATTTTACATAAAAGGTGTTGTTAAAAAACCATACAAATTTACAATAAACATTGGCACAAATAAAACCCACGCAAATCCCCGGACACTGAGTCTGATTTTTTCAAAAAGCAAACAAAAGAAAAGATATAAACCTAAAAGGAGCAACAAGATGCCTGCAACAGGAGGGCGAAAGTAAGCAATTTCTACAACTGATAAAATCAAAGAATAAATAAAAACAAAAATTGACAAGCGTAAAACAAACTTATGATCCTTTTTTTCATTTTGGCACAAAATTGCATAGGAATAATACACCAACACAAATGAAAGCATGTATAAAATAGACCACAAAAGCACATCAATACCTTTCCCATATGGATTGTCAAGGAGTGCCTGAATAAAAATGATGGAAATGACACAACATGAAGTAAACCCTATTCCATAAAAGAAAACATTGGCCTCAAAATTGTATTTTTTCTTTAATACATAATAAAATAAGTAGTTGAATATAATAATAAGAATGATGCATAAGATAAAAGGTATGTCACTTATTATCAATGTTGTTCGCCAAGAAGCGGGGTCCCCCCTTGATAACCTGACCAATTCCGATATAAGCATAGATATAAATGAAAATGAAATCAACATATAAGGAAATGAGAATATACAACATTCAATGATAGAAACGATGTTTCGTTTATTCAATGTTTGAGTTATATTTTGGTTTATATGAATCATCTCCTCGCTTTTTCAAAAACAACTTCGTTTTCTCCTTGAAAGTTGTTCTTATCGTAACCCTTGTTTTATTTTAGCACAAAGCGCTTTTTTCAAAATTTCGGCATCCTTCGGATTTCCTTTTTCTGTTAATTGTTCGATATAAATTGTTTTAAAATCGGCAGCGTCAGTTGAATTCTTTTGTTTGAACAGCAAAATATTTCCGATTTCCCGGCCTTCACCGATTCCGGTCACCGTTTTTAGAATCAGTTCACCGGACAAACTGTTTGGAACAATGAGAAAATTCGCTTCTTTGACCGCTTCTTCAATCAAAATCGTATAATTTTTGGAGGCAATTACTTCAAGGTCCAGCCGCTTTTGAAGGTTTTTGGCGTCGGTGAGCGTTTTATCTACCCGCGGGTCCCGTCCGAAGTCGCCTTCACGCCCGCCGGAAATAATTCCGATTTTCGGCTCAATTCGAAGCTCTTCCATTACCGAAATTCCGGCTTTGGCGCAAAACAATAAATCGTCTTCCGTTTCGTTTTCATCCGGACCGGCCGGCGCTAAAAAAAGGAGTTTTTCTCTTTCCGTCAAAAAAACGGAAAGTCTGAAAAGTTTTTCTGCTTCTGCTGTTTGTTTCATTTGCTGGTACAATTCGTTTTGACTTTTAAAATCATCAGCCGGTTTTGACAAAAGAACGACGGAACAATCCTTTGCCGGCGTATTTTTATCATTCAACGTTGGAAAAAAAGACTCAAGTTGATTCATTTTTTTAATCCTGCTTTTTCATCTATTGCGGTAAACATATTGTTTTCGTTTTTAAATACTTTCACCCTCAATGCAAAGTATTTATTAAAAGAACCGTTATATGTAAACCACTCATTATTCTGTAGATCCCACATTTTATTCAAAATCGTATATTTATATTTTTGAAACTTTCGTCAGGAGTTTTTTATGGATAAATCAGTCGAAACACCGATTGCACAAGAGTTGGCCAAACGTCAAAAATCCATCAGCGTCGCGGAGTTTTTTGAGAAAAACAGGCATATTTTGGGTTTTGATTCCGCTCCACGGGCATTGATTACAACCGTTAAAGAAGCGGTGGACAACTCGCTTGACGCCTGCGAAGAAGCCGGAATTCTTCCGGACATTTTGGTTCAAATCGAACGAGGAGAAGGCGATTATTTAATTATCATTATCGAAGACAACGGTCCCGGAATTGTCAAAGAACAAATTCCGAAGGTTTTCGCGAAATTGCTTTACGGCTCGCGTTTCCATGCGCTTAAACAAAGCCGCGGCCAGCAAGGTATCGGCATTTCAGCGGCGGTTTTGTATTCCCAAATTACGGCCGGCAAATATACCAAAATTATTTCCCGTGTGGACCATAAGTCGCCGGCGCACTATTTTGAACTGATGATCAATACCAGCACGAACGAACCCGACATTCTAAAAGACGAAGTGGTCGAATGGGTTCGTCCGCACGGCACCCGCATTGAAATTGAAATGGGCGCCTCTTATGTCAAAGGACGGAAGCAATCCGTCTACGAATATTTAAAATCAACCGCCATCATCAACCCGCACGCACGCATCCAGCTGGTTGAACCCGACGGCAATGAAATCCTTTTTGAGCGGGCAACCGATGAAATTCCGAAGCAAGCGGAGGAAGTTCTTCCGCACCCGCACGGTATTGAGCTGGGAACGCTCATCAAAATGCTTCAACACACGGAACGCCAAAAATTGGCGCCGTTTTTACGCTACTCTTTTTCTAAAATCGGCCTTCAAACGGCGGAAGAAATTTGCGACGCGGCCGGCCTTGACCGGGAAGGCGACCCGCACGAACTGACCCGAAACGACGCGATTAAGCTTTTGGATGCCTTTAAAAAAGTCAAAATCATGGCGCCGTCAACAAACAGCCTGTCACCGATCACGGAAGACTTGATTTACCGAGGGATGAAAAAAGAATACAGCGTAGACTTTATCGCCACAGCCGCCCGAAAACCGGCGATTCATTCCGGAAATCCGTTTGTGATCGAAGTCGGAATCGCTTACGGCGGAAATTTGCCCAAAGAAGATAAAATCAACTTGATGCGGTTTGCGAACCGGGTGCCGCTTCTTTACCAGCAAGGCGCTTGCGCGCTCACCCACGCCGTTGAAAACATCAAATGGAAACAGTACGGAATCGGACAGCCCGGCGGTGGACTGCCTATCGGTCCCTTTATTTTGCTGATTCACATTGCGTCGGTCAATGTGCCGTTTACGTCGGAATCCAAAGACGCTGTGGCCGACATTGAAATCATAGAAGAGGAAACCGAGCTTGCGGTCAAAGAAGTCGCCCGAAAATTAAAAACATATTTGGGAAAACAAGGCGACCTTCAAAAGCGCCGGGAAAAAGAAGTCATCATCACGAAAATTTTACCGCTTTTGGCCAAAAAAGTGTCGGCAATCGTTGAAAAAGATACGCCCGACATTCAACCGGTGGTGGCAAACATCATGGGCAACCTTTTGGTTCATAGAGTTGTTGAAAAAGGAACGGAAAGCCAGTCCGGCGTTTATTTCGTGTCCATTGCGATTCGCAATTACGGAACGACGCAAAAGAAATTTAAGCTTCATCAAATTTTGCCGGGCGAAATCAAATCGCCAAGCCCGCCGCCGACCAATATCGTCAGCCTGGGGAATAATTACGATTACATATGGGATGTGACCGTATCGCCCGCCGGATCCAAAGTTTTCCGGTTTATGCTCGACGGCGCCGACGAAAGCGATGTCCGGTACATGGAAGAAGTGATCGTCGAAGGACTTGAAGAAGATGATGTTACCGGCGCAAAAGCGGTCGGAGAATTTTAATTTCGGAGGGGAAGGCCATGGCAAATAAAAAAGAGAGCAACGCGAAAAACACAAAAAATGAAGAACCCGCTTCTGATTATGAATCCGATATCGGCGATTACGAATCCGAATTTGAATACGGGTTTGACGAGGAATACGGCGGTCAAGAAGAACGCAACGATGGTGAATCCGACAGCGAATATTTTGACGAGGACGCCGAATCGGCGGACGAAGAAATCGTGCTTTCGGAGGATGAAACTGAATTTGTGACGACAGAGAAAAAGAAGGCCGGCTCCAAAAAGCCGGCCGCAAAATCGCCGAATAATGATTCCGAACCGATGAAATCCTCTCCCAAATCAAAACCGTCTTCCAAGAAATCCAAACAAGAGGAGTCGGATGACGAAATCCGGCCGAAGTCCGCTGTCGAATCCGAACTGGAATCCAAATTGGAATCAGAATTTAATAAGATGAGAGCAGACTCAACGCCACCGACCATGGTTTTTGACAATATCGATACAAACAGCGACGCGTACAAGCAAAAAATCCGGGAGAAAAAAGTCATCAACGACACGTGGACGAAAGGAAAACTGGTTCAATTGGCGGGCGCTTTTTATGACCAATTTACGTCCGGCGTGATTCCGCACGTGCTCATGCCGTCGCGGACGAAACGGAATTTGGAATACAGCGATTCCAGCGAGGTGTGGGTCTACGGCGATATTGAAAGCGAACGTTCCGCCAAAACCGTCAAGGGCGCGCACCAGCTTTTAAAAACCGTTTACGTATCGGACTTCGTCGTGTCCGAACATCTGAAAAACAACCGCGGATCCACATTAAGAGAATTGTATTACATCTCGGAAGGCTGGGGCCCGGCCAAGTTCGGCGCTCAGACGGAAAGCGACAGGCTCATCGAAGATCTTGAAATCATCACCGGCGCCCAGCGTGAATTTTTCCACATCCGGCCGGAAGAAGACGGGGCGACGATGTACGGTCCGATTCAAATTCGAGAAGAAACAAAGCGCGGCTCGCGCGACATTCACTGCCAGCAGGACATCGGCGAAGGCGGCTACCAGATTCCGTTTAACGTGGAAAATATCGAGTTCATCCGGCATGACGCCAGCATGGTCATCGCCGTTGAAACAGGCGGTATGTACGCACGTTTGATCGAAAACGGTTTTGATGAAAAATACAACGCGATTTTGGTTCATTTGAAAGGTCAGCCGGCCCGGTCCACCCGCCGGATTATCCGCCGCATGAATATGGAACTCGGACTCCCGGTCGCCGTTTTCACGGACGGCGACCCGTGGTCGTACCGGATTTTTTCATCGATTGCGTACGGCGCAATCAAAAGCGCGCACCTGTCGGAATTCATGGCGACGCCCGACGCTAAATTTTTAGGCGTTCAGCCGTCCGATATTGTGGAATATGAACTGGCCACCGACAAATTGACGGAACAGGACATTGCGGCGCTTCGAAGCGAGCTGACCGACCCGCGTTTTGAATCCAAATATTGGAAAGAGCAGATTAATTTGCAACTTGAAATCAACAAAAAGGCCGAACAGCAGGCGTTTGCCGGAAAAGGCCTGGATTTCGTAACGGAAACGTATTTGCCGGACCGGCTCCGAGATATGGGAATTTTGTAAGAAAGATTGAACAAAATCTTTCTTCTTTTTTTTGTTTTTCGTTTTCAGCGGCGGCCTGCGTGTGTTACAGCGATGGATTCTCCTTCGATTCCAAAAAACAAGGGCCTTTTTTAAAAGATATTCGTCGTGAATATTTTAAGCACTGTTTTCATACATGCAAAATGTAAAAATGAGAATATATAAACACTCCAATGTTTTATATAATAATTTATTTATATTTATAAGACTAATGAGATATATTATAACGGCATGATTGAACCGTTGTGCCAAACCAATCAATCCGAGTGATACCATGGAAGACAAAAATATGAACAACAAGAAAACGGATCAAAAAATGGGTGACAAAATGAGCGGTTGCACCGACGAGTCGATGAAAAAGCCGAGACTGACAACAGCCGCCGGTGCGCCGGTTGTTGACAACCAGAACATTATGACGGCCGGACCGCGCGGACCGGTGCTGATTCAAGATATTTGGTTCCTTGAAAAAATGGCGAACTTTGACCGCGAAGTCATTCCGGAACGCCGCATGCACGCCAAAGGGTCCGGCGCTTTTGGTACATTTACGGTGACAAAAGACATCACAAAGTACACGCGCGCCAAAATCTTTTCCGAAATCGGCAAGAAGACGGAAATGGTCGTCCGGTTTTCAACCGTTGCGGGCGAGCGCGGCGCCGCCGACGCCGAGCGTGATATCCGTGGATTTGCCATGAAATTCTATACCGAAGAAGGCAATTGGGATTTGGTCGGCAACAACACGCCTGTTTTCTTCTTGCGCGACCCGCTAAAATTCCCGGACCTCAACCATGCCGTCAAACGCGATCCGAGAACCGGCATGAGAAGCGCCAACAACAATTGGGACTTTTGGACGCTGCTTCCGGAAGCGCTTCACCAAGTCACCATCACCATGAGCGACCGTGGAATTCCGAAATCGTTCCGCCATATGCACGGATTTGGCAGTCACGCGTACAGTATGATTAACGCCAAAAACGAGCGTGTTTGGGTGAAATTCCACTTTGTGACGCAGCAAGGCATTCAAAATTTGACCGACCAAGAGGCGGAAGCGCTTGTCGGAAAAGACCGGGAAAGCCATCAGCGCGATTTGTTTGAAAGCATTGAACGCGGCGACTTCCCGCGCTGGAAAATGTATATTCAAGTCATGACGGAAGAACAAGCCCGCAACATGCCGTACAATCCGTTTGACCTCACGAAAGTTTGGTACAAAGGCGAGTTCCCGCTGATTGAAGTCGGCGAATTTGAACTGAACAGAAATCCCGAAAACTTCTTTGCCGATATCGAACAAGCCGCTTTCAATCCGGCCAACGTTGCCCCGGGAATCGGATTTTCGCCGGACAAAATGCTTCAGGGAAGATTGTTCTCCTACGGCGACGCTCAACGTTACCGCCTCGGCGTGAATCACATGCAAATTCCGGTGAATGCCCCGAAATGCCCGGTCAACAGCTACCACCGCGACGGATATACCCGTGTGGACGGCAACTACGGACGCCGGCTGCATTATGAGCCGAACAGTTATGACGAATGGCAGGAGCAGCCGGAATTTAAAGAACCTGTTCTTTCCATTTACGGCGACGCTGACCACTGGAATTTCCGGGAAGATGACGACGATTATTACACGCAACCTGGAAAATTGTTCAATTTGATGAGTCCCGCGCAAAAACAAGTGCTTTTTGACAACACCGCCCGCGCCATTTGCGGCGCCGAAGACAAAATAAAGATTCGGCATGCTGTCAACTGCGCCCGCGCCGATATCGAATACGGAAAAGGCGTTGCGAAAGCCATGGGAATTTCTTGGGCCGATGTGGAAAAATTGATTTAAAATGACGGTGAGAAACTGAAACAATTTAAAAAATAAACAGGTGCCGGATATTCATCCGGCGTTTCTTTTTTGAATCAATTTAATAAAAGAAATAGTAAATCAGGAATGCGGACAAAATAATGAGGCAAACCAATAAAATCGCGACATAATGCATTAATTTAAATTCCATCTGATCATCCTTTTTCAATTCTAAAATTTTCTTCAATTTTAATAAACCGTTTTTAGGCTCTAATGGAATTAAATAAATATAAAAGTAATGTATAATATAAATAAAATTTATTTGTAATGGATTTTACCGTGGGATTTCTTTTGATTTTTTTCTTTTTTGCCGGCACGTTATAGCGCTGCATTTTCTGGAATTATAAATGAACGGCAAATTTAAACGAACCAAGCGAACCGTCCCGATTCAATCAGACGCGTTTCGCGTCTGATTGAATCGGATTTCATGAAATGGATTGGATATAGCGGTGGCAGATGCAATCGGAAACTGGAAACAGCAGATGCAATCGGAAACTGAAAACAGTAGGTGCAATCGGAAACTGAAAACAGCAGATGCAATCCGAATCTGAAAACAGTAGGTGCAATCCGAAACTGGAAACAGAAGATGCAATCGGAAACTGAAAACAGTAGGCGCAATCGGAAACTGAAAACAGAAGGTGCAATCCGAAACTGAAAACAGAAGGTGCAATCCGAAACTGGAAACAGAAGGTGCAATCCGAAACTGGAGACCGAAGATGCAATCGGAAACTGGAAACAGAAGGTGCAATCCGAAACTGAAAACAGCAGATGCAATCCGAAACTGGAAACAGAAGGTGCAATCTATAATAGAAAACAATAAACGCAGCCTGAAATGGATAAATCTTTTTTATAATACTCGTAAGATATTAGGTAGGTTTTTAATACAATCGGTTTGTTTGTCATTAAACAAATCAAACGAAGGAAGACAAAAATGACGGACAATAAAAATTTAAACGAAATTCCGGACGAAGACGACGCCATGTTTTCTTGCCCGAATGAAGAAAAGGAAATGACGGCAAAGGATTGGAACCGGATTGGAAAAGATTTACTTTCGGCCGGCGCTTTTGAAGAAGCGCTCATCGCTTTGGATGACGGATTGTTGCTGGATTCCGGCAATTATGATTTGCTCAAAAACAAAGCCGACGCGCTCAGCGGTCTTGGAGAAAAAGAGGAAGCGTTTTTGGTTTACGAACATGCCGCAACCTTGTATCCGGAAGACGCTAAGATGCTCAGCTTCGCCGGCTTTGCGGCACTTGAACTCGGTGATTTTGAAAAGGCAGCGTCTTATTTTGACCGCAGCATTCTTGAGGATTCCGAATTTGAAATGCCGTGGCTTGGAAAAGCGGTTGTGTTCGGCAGCGTTTTGGATTTTGAGGAGGCGGTGAAATGTTATGACGCAGCGCTTGAATTTTCCCCGGACTTTAAAGAAGCGATTTTCGGAAAAGCCGTTGCGGTTTCGGCACTCGGTCGGTATGAAGAAGCGATCGCTTTGTATGACAAAGTTCTTGAAATGAACCCGGAAGATGCTGATGTTTGGTATTATAAAGCGCTTGCTTACGACGCACTGGGCGACGGCGTGAACGCGATTCTCGGCTACGACAAAGTTTTGGAGATGCATCCCGATTTTGATGACGCTTGGAACAACAAAGGTATTTTACAAAACGCGATGGGGCAATTTGAAGACGCGCTTTATTCGTTTAACAAAGCGATTGAAATCGACGGCAATCAAGCCGATGTTTGGTTCAACCAAGGGTATACGTACGCGATGCTTGAAGATTTCAACCGCGCCGCGGAATCGTATGCAAAAGCAATAGAGATCGCGCCGGATTTTGAAAACGCGTATCTTGAAGCGGCATTTGCATACGTCCAAGCCGGCGCCATCTTTAAAGCGCTTAATGTGTACAACCAAGTTCTGGATCTTAACCCGTCGGCAGAAGCGTGGTTCGGAAAAGGCATTTGCCATATGGCGGCCGGCGACCATGAAAAGGCGGATGAGGCTTTTAAGCAGGCGATTTCCATGGATTCGCGGTATAAGGAATTGGTGGACGCGCAAAAAAATAAACAAGTTGGCGTTTGAATTCAATTGAATAAAACCAATCGTTTTCTTTTTTCGGGCGGCGGCCGCGCGCCAAAACCCGAATTCCGGTTTTATGAAAATAAAACAAGAAAAAATCAATCTGTTCAGAATTGATTAAAAATCAAAAAAAAAGAAATTCAGGCAACAATGCCTGAACTCATTCTCATAAACAGCATACGTCCCCATTCGCCGACCCAAGCCAAAAATTCAACGTAAACCGGATAGTGGTCGGACACCGCTGTTGTTTGCGATGGATTGAGACCGTAAGCGGCGCTGTAATTATAAACGCCGACATTTCCGGTCACGTACGGTTCTAAGGATTTCGTAATCACGATTCTGTCGTAGGTGTTGTTGGTTTTGGTGGTCGTGACCATGTCATTTGTAATCAGCCACACGTATTTGTCGGATTTCAAATCCGAACTGCCGCTTTCATTGAAATAGGAGCCGTCGGCGTTAAAGTCACCCATGATGACATAATTTTCCTGGCCGACGTAAATGGTTTTCGCGTATTCGACGACGCGGTCGAGTTCAGCGATTTCATTTTTGGCGTCGTCGGGTTTTGTGTGAATCAAAATAAAAAGCGCGTCAAAGTTGCCGATGTTGGACCGGAACGTCACCATATATGGTTCCCGTTCAAACGGGTCGGTGCCGTCGGGTTCGGGGTAAGTTATCGGTTCGCTGGCAACATACACTTTGTCTTTGTTGTAAATGTAGGCATATTGTTCTTTGCTGGTGGAACGTCCGAGCCGGTCGCTGACCACATAATCGTAATTGTAAGGCGTCCCGTTTTCATCCGTTCCGTTGTTGATTAAATCAACCAATTTCGGGAGAGAATCGCCGGAGGCGTCCCGGATTTCCTGAACGCCGACAATGTCGTAGTTGCGAATCGTTTTGGCGAGAACATCCATGACTTCGGGGTTAGAGGACTTTGACGCGCCGAAAATTTGAATGTTAAACGCCGCCACGTTGACGCGCGTTTTCGGGCGCAAGTCTTCGCCGCAAATGCCGCACGTCTTTGTTTCGTTCTCAAGTCCGGCAGAGGTGTTGCCGGAACCATTGCCGGAACCATTGCCGGAATTGTTGTCCGGTGTTGTGTTTGAAGCATTTTGGGAAGAGTTTGAAGAATCGTTCACATCGGTACCGTTATCAGCTAAGCTGATACATCCTGAGAACAGGGTTGTCAGGAGTAAAAAAACAAAAAGAAGCGGGAGCAAATTTTTAAGCTTCATAAACTTGAATAGTTACATGAATATATTTAATATTATTCTATAAACGAAAGATATAGAACCGATTTTTATAATATTGAGAAAAGAAACGGCAAGTGGGAAAAGACGGGCAAATGCGGCGGCAGTAAGTTTAATATGAGCCATTTTTTAAAAAATAGAGTGAAATCAATTATTTTTGTTTTTTCATGGAAATTAAACCGGAAAGTCCTGCAAAAATCAAAATGGAAATAAAAACTCCAAATTCGGGAATGGGCTTAGGTGGTTCCGGATCAGGTTCCGGATAAGTGCCCATATCAGAACATTTAAACACAATCGGGAGGTTAGAAACTCCCCGTTCTGTCGCATATTTTTCAAAGACACTTCTCATTTCATCTAAATCTTGAGATGTTACATTATTCCGGTCTTTATCATAAACAGAAACAAGGATATAACCGCCTTCAAAAGGTCCATAGCCGATAATTGCGCCTCTGTTTGGGTATAAATAATCATCAAGTCCTCCATCTCGGGAGATTGAGTCGACGATATCGCATCGCAAAATCCACCAATCATAAGCGTCCACCCCTTTTGATTTATAGGGGATTATTCCATAGACAGCAAGAACGTCGGGATCTTTTCTGAACTCGTCCATTAATTCCGGTTTTGTTGGAGGTGTATTATCAACAGTGGATTTTACCTGATTTTCCGCTAAGGTATTCGGAGATTTCAGAACATCGTCTGTTCTAAAAAGGGAGGAATCAGATTCAATTGCAAACACCGGGGTTGTAAAATTGAAAATGAAAAAAATGACAATCAAAAAAAATGCTTTTGATATGATTTTTAACATATTCTCTCCCTCAGTAATATAAAAAATATGAAATCAGAAATAAATCCAAAATCAATCGTTTTCTTCCCGCAACTGTTTTTCAAACAACTCCATAAATTCCAATCTTTCCTTTGCGATCCGCTTTGCCGTTTCCGTATTCAAACGATTCGGGATTTCCTGCGGCTTGTAACTCATATACGCGTAAAATCCTTCCACCGGATCTTTCGTGTAAACCGTTTTTTTAGATTGGCCTTTGTCGATTCCGGTCAAACTTTTGAGCATCCGAAGCGATCCCATCGAATAAATTGATCGGAAAATACCGACAGCGCCAAGCGCGTCCAACCGGTCAGCGTCCTGCAAAATCTGAGCTTCAATCTTTTCCGGTTTTTTGCCGGAACTGAACCGGTGGGACAAAATCATATCGCAAACCGCTGAAATTTCAGCGTCAGAGATGGAATCCGGATATTTTTGCTGTTCACTTTTTAGAAAGTCAAACGCCATTTCCGACCCGTAAACGGCGTGGTCGCCGCCCCGTTCGTTTTCTTTTTGCGTTCCGATGTCATGCAAAAGCGCGGCAAGCCGGATCAAAAAAATGTTTCCGCCTTCGTTCTTTTGAAGAAAAATCACGTTTTTTTCCACACGAAAAACATGGCCGATATCATGAGATGTCGATTCTTTGTCCAAGATTTGAATCATAAAATCACGCGCATGTTCAATGATTTGAAATTGCGCCGCGGACAAATCGTTCATGTTCTCACCGGTGATTAATTCCTTAATTTTTAGAATTTGGGTCAATTTAGATATATATTTGGATTTGATTTTTTGAATTATTCCATCATCAAATCGGCGCCGCGCATCATCAAATTCTTGCGCTTCTCCGCCCGTTTTTCCATTTCCTCAATTTCTTCCGGCGTCGGTTCCTTTGGCGATTCAATTCCCATGAGTTCATTTTGTTTTTCGGTCAAATGCTCTTTCATTTCTTCCAGGGCGTCCGCCAAAATCATTTTGTTGTCGTACTGCTCGACAAAATCCCAAAGTTCGCTTTCACTCAAAAGCACCAAATCCGGAACCAAATCAATCATATTTTGGATGGCGCGCGTCAAGTTATCGACGATGCTTACATGGGCCGTTTGCGCGGTTCTTGAGAGCGGATTTAAATCCACCGTCACCACCAATTTTTCCATTTCCGCGAGCGCTTTGCAGCGGTCGCCATCTTCCAGAGGGACAAAAACAACATCCGCCGAAAAAATTCCGTTCCGCTCCACTTTTGCCCGTTCATGGTCAAGATTCAAAAGCGGTTCAGCGTTTTCGCCCAAAACGCAGCTTGCGCCGTATTTTTTGAGTTCGGCGACAATCTTTGAAACACGTTCGGGCGTCCGGTGGAAAAGGTTGACTTCTAAAACGGATCCGGTCAGCTCGGCCAGTTTGACCAATTCTTTCGGAACCAGCGCCGCAGCATTCCCATTGACGGAAATCACCGGCTTTTCCGCCAAAAGCAGAAGGCAGACGGCGACCGTTTCCGCGTGATACGCGCTGGGAATTGTTTTTTCACCAAGGAGATAATCAAAAGCTTCGCCGCGTCCTTGGGCTGTCAAGCCTTGCCGGCTCGTCAGACCGCGTTCAACGCCGGAAACAATTTTTTCGCGCGCCATCAAAGATTCGTAACGGGGATGATTTTTCGGAATGTCTGTCATAAAATTTACCTTTTTTTGAGGATTATATTTTTGATGAGAAGAAATAGAATTTGTTTTTTTATTTTTTGGTAGAAAATAGATGTACGCATTAATTACTGTTTTGATGAAATGTAAAATGATCAAAAAATAGTTTTGGTCTGCACCTTCTGTTTACAGTTCCAATTGCATCTACCGTTTTCAGTTTCCGATTGCATCTACTGTTTTCAGTTTCCGATTGCATCTACTGTTTTCAGTTTCCGATTGCATCTACTGTTTTCAGTTTCCAATTGCATCTACTGTTTTCAGTTTCCAATTGCATCTGCCACCGCTATATCCAATCCATTTCATGAAATCCGATTAATCAGACGCGAAACGCGTCTGATTGAATCGGGAGGGCTTTCTTGAATTGAACAATAAGCGACTAATATTTAGTGATTCTTTTAAAAAACCGCCCCTGTTTTCTCAAGTCTAAAAGAAAATGTGTCGCCATAACGCGCGCGCATGCCGCCCATTCAAAAAAAAACAACTTTTGAATTTCATAACCATAAATTTTAATAGGTTTGATCGGAAAGATAGCTTATGGAAAATTTAATCGAAGTCCGCGACAAATTATCATCTTTATCCGTCCTTCAAGAGAAAATGGGGGAAATCGATAATCTTATTGAGGAAGATGAAAAAGAAGTGCATCGGCTTCTTCTGAAATATGAAAAAGAGAAACGCGACGTCGCTCATATTCAAAAAAAATCGCTGTCTTCTTTTGCGCGGAAAATGGCCAAAAAGTATGACGCGCATGCAGAAAAACAAATTCAAGACGAAGTCAGCGCCAAACTGAATTATGACAAAGCCGCTGCGGACTTGGAAAGTTTAAAAGCCGAGAAAAAAGACTTGATCGACCGAATTTTAGAATTGCTTCAAATATCGCAGCACTATGAAGCCGCTCTTGAAAAACGCCGGAAGTATCTCGACGGCAACCTTTCCGAACCGGACGGATTGAAATATTTGAAATTGGAATCGGACCGGGACCTGTTCGCCCGACAAAAAACAGAAATTGCGGAGGCTGTTTATGCAGCTTCTGTCGCCCGGGAAGCGGCCGAAGATGTCAAAAGGTCGCTTCAAAAAGCCGGCGATTGGGCGTTTGCCGATATGTGGATGGGGTCCGGCATCATTTCTTACATTTTTAAATATTCGCATATCAACGCCGCTGAAGATAAATTAAGCAAGCTCAACGCCAAACTGAAATTTTTGGAATTGGAACTTAAAGACGTCAACCAATTTTGCACGTTTAATTTAACAAAAATAACCGCATTTGAGCACGTCATTGATTTGTGGTTTGACAACTTTTTCACGGATTATTTTATCCGAAAACACATTCATGAAAATATCGACGAAATAAACCGATTGATTTCGTATTTGTTGAAAATAAAGGAGTTGTTAAAAAACAAAATGACGGAATTGGACGCGAGATTGGATGAAAATAAAAAAGCACAGGAGGATTTCTTGGTTTCCGTCCACATAAAATGAAATCGACTCAAAAGGACCAAATCAAATTAAAACCAACCATCACATATTAACGCAAGATAAAAAGTGTCGCTGTAATGCGCGCGGCGCCGCCCATCAAAAAATAAACAAAAAGAAAAAAACAAAAAGAAAATCAGTAGCCGAACGGATTCGGCTCTTCAAACTCTTTTTCCGGAAGCGGAATCATCTCCACTAATCTTTTGACCAAATCATCAATTCCATCACCTGTTTTTGTAGAAATGAAACCATCGACGCCGTCAACCTTTCTAAATTCGTCACGATCGGATTTGTTGCCGATGATAATTGACGGTAATGTAAATTGCGCTTGAATTTCCTTGGCGAGCTTGATCTGATCTTTGATTTCATAACCGCAGCTTTCGCTCGGGTCAATTAAAATCACAACAATGGCATCAAGCCGGCGAAGCGCCGTAATCGCCTGAAGCTCAATATCGTTTCTTTCCGACATCGGACGGTCTAAAAGCCCGGGCGTGTCGATCACTTGATACCGGATGTTATTCACAACCATGTGACCAATCAGGATTCCTTTGGTGGTGAACGGGTAGGGCGCAATTTCAGGCGTTGCGTTCGTCACATAAGAGACAAAACTGGACTTTCCGACGTTCGGGTATCCGGCAACGATAATGGTTGGCTCGTCACGGATGTCGGGCAAATCCCGAAGGATGTTGCGGGCGTCGCCGAGAAGTTTTAAATCCGGCTCAATCGAATTGATAATTGAACTGATGCGCCCGAACGCTTCCTTTCGGGTATCGCCGGGCGTCGGGTTTCCGCGGATTTTGCCGACATATTCGCGCGCCATCGTATGAATTTTGGAAGACGCCCAGTCAATCCGGGAAAGCGATTTTTTGATTTCGTCAACGCCAATTAAAATGTTTGCCAAATCATAGTAAAACGGGGACAGAGACTCAAAATTCGGAAACATCCGGGTGATGTTCGCCAAATTGTCGGTTAAAATGTTCGCGGCGGTGAGAAGCATCGCTTCGTTTGCCTCGCAGCGGGAAGTCGGCCCGTCAATTTTTTTGCCGGCCATGGTACGCGTCGAGCGCCGGAAAGCTTTGTCCAAAAGCTCTTCAGACGTCGGAATTGTTTTTATTTTTTCAAAAATCATAAATAAAACCCAGATATGAATCATTATCTAAAAATCAATAAATTTAGGAATGAATGACGTTCGAAAATTCAGGATTGATATAAAAATGGATTATAATTGAACCGATACACGGACAAATGAGATATAAGCCTTTCTTAAATCATTCGTTTTTTCAATCAACTCCTCATTTCAGCCAATCTTTTCCATGTCATTTAATCAACCTTTTCCAATTGTCATTTCAATCAATCTTTTTTAATTGTCATTTCAATCAATCTTTTTTAATTGTCATTTCAATCAATGTTTCAATGAGTTACTTCATTATTTTCCAATCAATCTGAATCAATTTTTTCAACATTTCCTCCATTTCAGCGCCCTATTTTCATCACTCATTTAATTTCCGCAAAGCACATGCCTCTTTAAGTCGTTCCGGAGTCTTCATAAAATCCGTTTCAAAGCATATCTATATAAATAATTGTGACAATTAAAGCAATTGTTAATCATTAATTTAATAAACAAAAATGTCACTTGTTCAAACTTCTTCTTTATTTTTATTCTTCAATCGGTGATAAAATGGACTTAACAACAATCCAAAAAGATATCATAGCGGCATTGATTAACATTCAACGGCAAAAAGAATCTGCGGTGAAAGGCGAGGAAATCGCAGAACTCATTCACAGAAACCCCGGCACCATTCGGAATCAAATGCAGCTTTTAAAAGCGCTCGGCCTGGTCGAAGGTGTCCCGGGTCCGAAAGGCGGTTACCGACCGACCGGCGAAGCTTACCAAGTTCTCAACATTGAAGTTATGGAAGAAGAAACAAACGTCCCCGTCTACCGAAACAACGTCATCGTCAACAATGCGACAACCGCTGAAATTTCTTTTACAACCGTCCGAAACCCGGACATTTGCAAAGGCATTATCAAAATTATCGGAAATGTCAAAAGCTTTAACGCGGGCGACAAAATCCAAGTCGGACCGACGCCTGTCAACCGTCTCACCGTCTGCGGCGAAGTTTACGGCCGCGACGACAGCAACAATCTCATTTTAATCGACATCACAGAATTAGTTTCTCTGCCGCAAAAACACGTGAAACACTACATGAAACCGCTGACGGCGGCTATCAGTTTAAATGCGGACCTTCAGGAAGCGTCCAAACATTTCATTAACAAAAACCTTCACGGCGCCGCCGTCGAAGATAAAGGAAAAATCGTCGGCGTGATCACCACCACCGATGTGACGCGCGCGGTGGCATCGTCCAAAATGGATGCCAAAGTGAAAGACGTCATGACCAAAGAACTCATTACGGTGGACGGCGAAACTCAGCTTTACGACGTCGTTAAACTGTTTTACAAATATAACATTGGACAGCTGGTTGTGACCGTGGATGGAGCTCCGAAAGGCATTTTGTCCAAAACCGATGTTTTGAATGAGTTGGCTGTTTATTAAAATTGATTGAAGTCGAAATTTGTCGTTAATTCGACAAATTTCAACTGCTGACAATTTGTCAGCAGTTGAACTGCACCTTCATTGTTCAAACGCTCTTTTAATTTTGCCCAATAATTACTTGCACTGCGTTGTGTCAGCTGATCTGTTAAAACACCGACCACATCAACGATGGAAAACAACCATTCTTCGTTTTCTTCATCCCATGCCGTTCGAATGCGCTTATCTTCAAACAATTGAATTTTATTCTCTTCCATGTCTTCACACCCACATTCGTGTAAGAATAAACTTTTCCTCTTGTTCTTCAAGGGATGTAGTTATAGTTACTTTAATTCCATTAATGAAATTTTTAACTGTAACATTACATCTCCTGAATAAATAATTACACCATTGCCTTTAAAATGGAGGTAACGCAATAAAACAAAAACAAACTGCAGCATGTCAGTCTACATTTGTGGCAATAAAAATATTACGTATGCGGGAGACGGGATTCGAACCCGCGAACCTCTACAGGACAGGGTCCTAAGCCCTGCGCCTTTGACCGGCTTGGCAACCCCCGCAAATGAAAATTAAAACAAAATAAAACATAACAAAAAAATAAAATGAGAAAGAAGAACAAACCGTTCTTTCTTTTCGATTTTTCTAAAAAACGGACACCATTTTTTATTTTCCGGTGCCCGGCGCGCGCCAAGGACGGACAGCCATTTTTCAAATTTTGATGAAATCGCCTTACTTTTTGAGCGCTTCCGGAATTTCCGTGATTTCTTTTTCCGTCAAATAGCAGGCCGGATCATCGCCCCAGACGTTGCCGGAAACCGCTTCCGCACGCACTCTGAAGTTGCCGTTGCACACGTCAACCCATTGACAGCGGGCACACTTGGGCGCGTTTTGCATCAGCAATTCCTTTCTGTTTTTGAGGCCTTTCATCAGCGGATCCGACGTATCAGTCCAAATTTCGGAAAACTTGCGTTCCCGAATGTTGCCAAACGTATGGTGGCGCCAGAATTGGTCCGCATGGACGCTGCCGTCCCAAGAAACGCAGCCGATCCCAATGCCGGTGGAATTTCCCTGATTCATTTTCAGCAGTTCGTAAACTTCAGCGGCACGCTTCGGGTTTTCTTCCAAAAGCCGGAGATAAATGTACGGCGCATCGCAGTGGTTGTCCACCGTCAGCACTTCCGCCAAATAGCCGCGGGCATGAAGCTCGGCGGTTTTTTCCATAATCAAATCAACGGCGGCGCGCGACTCTTCCGGCGTTAAATCTTCATCAACCATGTCGCTGCCGCGCCCGGAATAAACCAAATGGTAGAAACAAATCCGCGGAACGTTTTCCCGCTCCAAAAGATCGAAAACCGCCGGAATTTCGGATACATTGTTCTTGTTGATGGTAAACCGAAGCCCGACTTTAATGCCTTCTTCCCGGCAATTTTTAAGTCCTTCCATCGCTTCCAAAAAAGCGCCTTTATGACCGCGGAAAGAGTCGTTGACCTTTTCCATGCCATCTAAAGAAATACCGACGTAAGAAAGTCCGACTTCTTTAAGCTGCTTCGCTTTTTCTTTCGTAATCAGCGTTCCGTTTGTGGAAATGACAGCGCGCATTCCTTTTTCCTTGGCGTATTTGGCCAACTCCACCAAATCATCCCGAAGAAGCGGCTCGCCGCCCGAAAACAAAATCACGGGACTGCCGAAAGCCGCCAAATCGTCAATGAGCGCTTTTCCTTCTGCCGTTGTCAATTCATCAGGAGTGGCAACGGACGGGTCAATAGCATGCGCATAGCAGTGCACGCATTTTAAATTACACCGTTTTGTCATATTCCAAACGACGACCGGTTTTTTGTCGGCCGAAAACTGAAGCAAATGAGACGGGAGACGTTTTGAATCGCGGTTGTACCGAAGAGCATCAGACGGCTCCACCGTTCCGCAATATAATTTAGAAATACCAATCATAGCCGTAACCTTATAACCATTATCAATAAAAGCTTTTCCAATAAAAATAGGAAACATTCTGAATAATAAAAAATAAAAAATTTAAAGAAGAGGGCCGAAACTTTTGATCAATTTGAAATGATGATTTGAAATTAAAATCCTTTCCACTTTTCGGTTTCAAAGACATTCAAATCTTGTGAAATCGGAATCTTTCGCTCCGAGAAGGCGGTCGTGATGTATTTGTCCACCCAGCTGTGCCGTTGTTCCCGGTTCAACAACAGGTAACTCCCGCAATCATCTTTTTCAAACACTTGAACCGGACAATTGGATGAGTTGTCGTAAACCAAAGCCGCGTCGGAGATTTGAATAACTTCCGGCATCAACTTCATGGTTTTTTCATAACGGGATAAAACCTTATCTTCAGGAACGTCATGGCCGCCCATTTTGACACGCTCAGCAATGCGTTTGAGATTAATTTGGGGATCCGATGTCGTAATGTAAACAGTGGTGATGCAATAGCCGAGATCTTTGGCAGCTGAAAGGAAATTGACTTTATCTTGTGTTGAAAGAACGGTTTCAAAAGTAAAGGAAGCCTTAGCATTCAGCAATTCCAAGCGAACGGCTTCAGCTTCTTTCATCGCCTGAATATAAGCGGCAACATCTTCACGTTTATCTTTTGAGATAAAATTATCCGGACAAATGTATTTATCCGGACACATTCCCTGATTTAAAAACTGTTTGACAACGGTTGATTTTCCGGAACCGTTCGGCCCGGCAAAAACAAACATTTTAGGTTCGCCATCTGTCATATTTATAGGGCGAATTACCTTTTGTTCAAAAAAGCAATAGTGTCTTTCGTGGCCTGATCCAATGTTTCAGCAACTTCAGGATATGGAATTACTTTAAAATTTCTCATAACCATATCGATTTGTCTCAATTCTTCCGAATAGTTACAATGAGTCATTTGATTCACATCCTTTACACTTTTAAAAAACCTATCTTAAAGAACGATTGATGGTATTTAAACCTTTGGACATATATAACAAATGTTCATGAATTTGAAGAAACGGAATGAAAAAACACCATTGATCTCACTTTTAGATTTATTCATCCATCTTCTTTTTAATCGCCGAAACGAGCGCTTCAAACGTAAATTCTTCCGGAACGACATCCACAACAATGCCGTATTCTTCCAAGGTTTCAGCCGTCGGAAAACCAATCGCGCCGACCCAAGCGTCATTGACCCTATCGATCAGCTTTTCTTTTTCGCCGGCTTGCTCACCCAAATCAATGAAATTTCGAACCATCATGGAGCTGGTAAACGCAAACGCGTCTACCTCTCCGGCCAGCGCCGCTTCCACCAATTCGTCCTGCTCTTCGCCGTCGGGGGCGTTGAGTGTATAAACGTGCGTTTCATAAACATCGGCGCCGGCACCGCGCAAACCGTCGGTCAGCACGTCCGACCCGTAAAAACTTCGCGGAATATCAATCGTTTTTCCGCAAACAGAATCTCCCAATTCCTTTACCAAACCTTTTGAACTGTATTCGCCGGGAACCAACGAACTTGAAAGGCCAACCGATTCCAATTTTTTCTTGGTCGTCGGGCCAATGGCGACGATATTCGTCTTTTTTAAAGCGTCGATGAACTTTTTTTCCGATTCTTTTCCGACGTTTTTTAAAGTATATTCGATACCGTTCGCGCTTGTAAAAATGACATAGTCGGACTTGTTGGATAAAACACGGCTGACAAAACCGTCAAAAACCTCGTCTTTCATACCACAAAGCGTGACGACCGGAACGAAAAGCGGTTTAAAACCGACGGATTTCGCGGCCGCGACGGATGATTCACGGTACGTTTCGGGACGCATTATGGCAAGAACCGGATGCTCACTCATGGATTTCACCTTTTTTTAAAAATTAGACCTTTTTACCATTTAACAATTTGCTCGCCCAAAATATCGTGCAAGTTGACAACTTTCCCGATAACGGTCAACGCCGGCGCTTTCACATGACGCTCTTCGGCCAATTTGGAGATGGTGTCCAGCGTTCCGATCGTCACGCGCTGATCCGGACGGGTTCCCCGCTCAATCAAGGCGACTGGCATCTTCGGGTCCATACCGTACTTCAAAAGTTCGCCGCAGTTACGGGCAAGCATTTTTACGCCCATGAAAATGACAAGCGTTCCGTTAAATTTGGCCAACAGTTCCCAATCAAGCCCGGATTCGTCTTTGGTCGGGTCCTCGTGTCCCGTGATGAATGTTACCATGGAATTGCTGTCGCGGTGCGTAATCGGGATTCCGGCATAGGCCGGCGCGGCAACGGCGGACGTAATTCCCGGAACCACTTCAAAAGGAATGCCGGCTTTCACCAATTCTTCCGCTTCTTCGCCGCCCCGCCCGAAAACATACGGGTCGCCGCCTTTGAGACGGAGAACCGTTTTTCCTTCTTTCGCTTTTAAAACGATGACGGCGTTGATTTCATCTTGCGCAAGCGTATGGTTTCCGGCATATTTTCCGGCGTCGATTTTTTCAGTTTTTGCGGGAATCAAATCCAAAATCGCTTTTCCCGGAAGCTGGTCATAAACCACGACATCGGCTTCGTCGATTAAACGGCGCGCTTTGACGGTTAAAAGATCAGGGTCCCCCGGGCCCGAACCCGCCAGATAAACTTTTCCTGTTTTCGTCATTTTTGATAAATCCTTAAATTTTAAAATAAAATGATAGATGAAAATGATAAATGAATGAATAAAAAGTTAAGATAAAAAATTGTTGCTTTCATTTTATCTTTTTGATTATTTTTTCGGCTTGTGCCCAAGCAACCTCAAAACGGCGGACTTCTTTTCGTTTTCATCCCGGTCCCAATCAAATCCGGACACTTTTTTTGCCAAATCCGCTTCGTTTGCGTAAATATGCGCGGACGACGAGGTAAGAATGATTTCTACCAAAACGCAGCCGGCCGGTTTAATCACCAGTTCGTCAAAAGCTTTTGCAACGCCGCACAAATTTGCCCAAACGGCATCGCCGTAATCGTTGGACCGGAAAAGCAGCCGCAAAGACACCTGATTATCGTCAAGCATTCGCACCTGGTACCAGTTAAAACAAGGCGGATTGTGCGAATTCCAGTACATCGGATGGTAAATCACGCCGACATTTTGGTTGGACTGAATTTTTGTTTTTAAATTTTCCGCCAATTTGTCTTTGGAAATCACCATCTGGTCGATGTCGCCTTCCATTGTTTTAAATTTGCGCATCAGTTCAATGTACGTATATTCAAAATCGGTATCGTCAAACTTTTTGATGCCGACTTCTTCCAACGAGATCAGAAAACTGTCTTGATAGTCCGTGATTTTGTCGCCCGACCACCGGAAGTTTTCGGGTGTTTTCCCGGCCAAAATTTCCGGAATCGCCTTACCGTAAAGCTGGATCGTCGCGTAGATTTCACGCGCGCGTTTGGGTTCTGCCGCCGACCCGAACGTTATATCTTTTCCGTCTAAAACAATGTCTTCGGTAATCTTTTTGTACAAAAAATCAATGTCTTCGCCGGAATAAGTTTTCACAAAGGTCAACGATTTCGGAATCATAGCATCACTCTGAATTATTTGCCGAAACGCGGACCAAGAAAGCCGCAAAAAGGCAAAGTAAAGTTTAATTATGAAATTATCAATTAAAATCCTAAAGTGTAAACCGAAATTATGTTTTGAAATTATTTAAACTCATTGAAATTAAAGAAATCCGTGATTTTATGAAAAAAATTTATTCGGAAGGAAATTCGGAAGGAAAGACCGTTTTTTCTGAAAACAAAATATCGATATCCGGTGCAGGAAATCCTCCTCATCCAACGGCACCGCCCGGCCAAAAAGACGTGCGTCTTTATTTGTATTACGCCAACCAATGCGATCCGAAAAAATGCAGCGGCAAAAAGCTGGCGAAATTCGATTTGGTCCGCCTCTATGAAAATATCGGGCAAACGCCCAAAGGCGCGATTCTCATGGACCCGCGCGCCGAAAAAGCGATTTCCAGAGAGGATAACTTCAAAAAAGGAATCGTTGTTCTTGATTGCTCTTGGGAACATGCCGAAGAGACGTTTCCGGTTTTGGACCAAATGAATCTTCAACAGCGGGCGTTGCCCTACCTCTTGGCCGCCAATCCCATCAATTTCGGGCGCCCCTTCCGACTGAATTCCGCCGAAGCGTTTGCCGCCGCGCTTTATATTTTGGGACGAAAAGAGCAGGCTGAAAAGGTTTTGTCAAAATTCAACTGGGGACATTCCTTTTTGGAACTGAATGAAGAGCCGCTCAACGATTACGCCGCAGCGAAAAACAGCACGGAAGTTGTGGAAGCGCAAAAGCAGTATATTGATTTTGACACGGACGAATAAGTTTGATTCTTTTTGTTCGCGATGGGGCAGCGTGCGCGTTAAAGCGACACATTTCCTTTTGGATTTTAAAAAGAGAGAGGCATTTTTTTGAAAAAGGCAAGAAAACCATCCTGCAAAATCTAACGCAAAAATTCCTTCGCTCCGCTTCGGAATTTTTTCAGCAATGGAATTGAAAAGGCAATTTAAACGAACCAAGCAAACCATCCCGCAAATTCTAACGCAAAAATTCCTCCGCTTCGCTTCGGAATTTTTCAACGGGCAGTGTAACGTTTACTGCCAAAGTTCGCTTCGCGAACGGCTCCCTTCGGTCGCTGAAAACTTTGAGAACTGTCAATTTAGAGCCAAGCAAACCGCCCCGCAAAATCAAACGCTTTGCGTTTGTATTTTGCGGATTTCATGGGCAATAAGATGAGATGGGAACAGCAGATGCAAACTGAAAATAGAAACTGCAGATGCAATCAGAACCGTAACGTATCCCGTATTTATCTTTTAAAACCGCATCCTGATCTTTTAAAAATCAAAAGGAAAATGTGTCGCCATAACGCGCGCGCACGCCGCCGCAAAACAAAGAGAAAAAGAAGAGAAAAAGGAAAAGAAAAATGATTCAAACAGAATCATCTTTCTGCTGCTGAATTTGGGTAATTTATTTGAATTTGATGTCGCCTTTCTCAATCAAAGCGCCCAAGTCTTCCAGGCTTAAGCGACCGTTTTGTTTGAGTTTTTCTTTGGCGGAATCGTGGATTTTGTCGACGCGCTTTTCATCTTTTTCGGCTTGGAAGTCTTTCGCGCGCTCCAAATAAATGTCCAGCTCGCGGCGGGTGATCGCAATCGATTTCTTGAGCGGGTCGATTTTTGCGGAAATCGGTTTAATCATCGTGTAGCGTTCGGTCAAACGTTTGTGGTAACCGTCGGCCTCTTTTCGAAGCTCGTCCACTTTGCGGAACATCTCAATCATTTCCAAGTGGTATTTTTGAGATTCTTCGGAAAGCTGTTTGATTTCAGTGGAAAGCTCGTCACTTTTTTGGTACATGCCTTTGTTCGATTGATAAAAGTCCTGCATGCGGCGGTGAAGCTCGTTCGCTTCTTTGGCGGCCGCGAGGCGCGTTGAAAGATTTTGAAGCTTTTCAAAGACGTTTCTCTCATGTTCCAAATTAATGTCATTTTCCAAAAACGTTTTAAGTTCCGCGCGGTAGGCTTTGGAAAGCGTTTCAAATGTACTTTGAGAGATTTTGTTGCATTCGTCGCGGCGGGCTTTTAATTGATTAATTTCTTCGGATTTGGCCTTTGAATCCGACATTTCGGTTGTTCGGACGCCTTTGAGTTCGGAAATCTTCCGGTTGACCTCGTCTCTTTTGGTGCGGCTTTCCTGCGCGACTTTGGAAAGTTCTCGAACTTTGGCATTGAGTTCGTCACGCTTTTTCTTCAAATCGTCGCCGTCCGTCCGATGGAGTTTGAGTTCCCGGAAAATGGTTTTTAACGCTTTTTCGTCCCGGTCCAAAACATTTCGAAGCTGGTTGGATTTGTTTTTCACTTCATTTTCCGTCATTGTCGAAACCGCAACTTTCAGTTCGTTGAGGCGCATCTCCACAAGTTCTTTGTCTTCTTTTAAGACGGCCGCTTCTTGGGCTTCTTGAACCGCCATCGCGTCTTTTTCTGTAAATCCAACCGTTTCAACTTCTTCGATTGCGATTTCTTCGGAAACGGATGCTTCAGATTCGTGATTCTGTTGATAATTTTCCATGTTGACCACCGCTCTTATTTCATTCCTTTCCAATAGGCTAAAGCTTCTTGATGGCTTTCAACTCTTCTTTTCAGCCAGTCGACTCGTTTGTTTTCGCCGGCTTCCTTTTCTTTTTGGACCAACACTGATTTTTGAATCGTTAAACTTTCGGCCGCTTCTCTTCCGTCCAAATACGCTTTAAACGACACGTCGATTTTTGCCAAAAGACCGGAGACATCGCCGTCCAAGCTTTTAATGTCGCTGCAAAGTGCATCGTAAACCGCTTTTCGCTCTTCCGCCGTGTCTGACGTTTTTGAAGAAACAAGTTCTTTGATACCGTTTTCAATTTTTTCAACATCCACCGGCTTTAAATTCATTTTCTTCAGTTCTTCGTCGGCTTCGTGTCCGGCGTGATGTTTCTTTTCGTCATAAACGCCGACTTTTTCTTCGGCATTTTCAATGCTTCTTTTCAAGTCTTCAATTTCCCGGTTTAAAGAAGAGGCACCGGAGGTGAGCGCATCATATTCGCCTTGATATTCGGCAATAAAGCGCTCATGCTTTTCAACAGCTGCGGAGATGAGTTCATCTCGATTCAAAATTTTTATTTCGTCGACTTCCACAATAATCACCTATTCAGGTAATTGAATTTTTCAATATTGAGACGGAAAATTTCAAAAATTTCAAAAAAGAAAATCGAAAGCAGATAATTGTATTTTGTTATATCTTGTATTATTGAAATTTCATCGTTTGTTATCTCAAAAATGAAGTTCAAGTGAATTTATTTTTATAAACGGTTCGCTAAATGAGAACGTAATAGTTAATAAACTATTTGATAAATAAATGATAAATAAATGATAAATAAAATTACATAATGCTGTTTTTATATTGTAATTTTTATATTGAAATGTAAAGAGCGTGCGGAATATCGTCAAAGTAAATCAACGAATCCTCATCAACGAGCCCGCAATCAATGGCGCAAGCCACCGCCTTTTTTCCAATCAAATTCGCCGTTGTTGCCGACAGAAGCAAAGGAATCACTGTTTCTTCATCTGCCTCCGATCCTTGATAGAACGAAGCGTTGACATTGATTTCACAGCTTTCGTTTTTGAGCTTTTGACCGACCAACTCGCGGTCACAAACGGCAACCATGAAGTGTTTTTCGGTTTTGTAAGTTTTGACGTACATTTTATCGGCCCAGAATGATTTGGTTATTTATGGCAATTATGATGGAACCTATGATGGAACCTATGATGGAACTTGTAATTGAACTTGTAATTGAACTTGTAATTGAACTTGTAATTGAACCTGCGATGGACCCTGTGGTTGAATGATTAATGAATCAACTTCAAATGATCGACATCCGGCTCCAGTATTTCTCCCTTTTGACGCATTTTATTGAGATACACATCCAGCTCATCTTTGGAAATGTTTGATTTTTCAGCTTCGGCAAACACTTCCTTTCGCGAAGCTTTGCCGCCGGGCGTCCGGTCGGAAATGGTTCGGATAATATCCCGAATGATTCCGATTTTGTCCCGCTGGGATTTGCTGATGCCGGATGCGATAATATCGGCGTCCAACTGTCCCGTGCTCGGGTCGATGCCGACGTTTTTAAGACATTCCATTGTGATGTCGGTTGTTCGGACAGCGTCCTCCATCGTTACCCGGTTGCTGAGACGGACGCGGGCGCTGGCTTCCGCCAAGCGGACCAACGCTTCAAGCTGGCGGGCCGTTACCGGAACCGGCGTATTTTTGCCTTCGCCCTGTTTTCGAAGGCTGGTATAAAAGTCAATGAGATGCGTCCGAGCGTCGGGGTCCATCACCGGAAACACATTCCGACGCGCGTAAGCCACATATTTTCGGAGCAAATCCGGTTCGATATCGGGATTGATGGTGATCAACTGCGAATCAATCATTTCTTGCGTGATGTGAGACGCCGATATGTTGTTTTTCTGCTGAATCAATTCTCCCGCATAGTGTGTTTGAAGAATATGCCCGGCGATTTTTGAATCAAGGCGGCTTTCCGGAATATCTAAAAGAACGAAAATCAAATCGAAACGGGACAGCAAAGCGGGCGGCATATCGATTTGATCGGCCAGGCTTTCAAAACGGTTGAACCGGCCGTAGACGGGGTTTGCCGCGCCTAAAAGCGAGCATCGGGATTTGAGCGTTGCGATAATACCGGCCTTGGCGATGCTGACGGTTTGCTGTTCCATCGCTTCGTGAAGCGCGCTTTTGTCTTCATCGCGCATTTTATCCATTTCGTCAACAGCCGCAATTCCCATGTCGGCCATCACAAGCGCGCCGCCTTCAATTGTCCAACGGCCGTCGCCGAGTTCATCCCGAACCGCCGCCGCGGT
The DNA here is from genome assembly GCF_032594115.1 of Methanolapillus millepedarum. Classification (NCBI taxonomy): domain Archaea; kingdom Methanobacteriati; phylum Methanobacteriota; class Methanomicrobia; order Methanosarcinales; family Methanosarcinaceae; genus Methanolapillus; species Methanolapillus millepedarum. The sequence goes on along the minus strand of NZ_CP131060.1, from coordinate 639,126 downwards.
AAGACCGCTTGCGGAAGCGCTCTTTCCGGATGTGAAAACGCCTCGGGGAGAGAGACGGATGATGTATCGGAGAAGCTGACTTTTCGCGACGCCGGGGTCGCCGACCAGAATGATGTGAATGTCGCCGCGAACGCGCGACCCGTCCGGAAACATTTTGACGACGCCTGAGAAAAGTTGGTACATGAGCGCTCTTTTGACGTGATCGTTTCCGTAAATGGTGGGCGCAATCGAGCTCACGATTCTTTCGTAAACTTGCGGATCTTTGCTGAGTTTGATAATTTGGTCTTCTTCTTCGGCGCTGATGTCGAGTTCGTCAAATTCTTTGTCGAGGCGCTCGATGGAGTTCGCTTCCAAAACTAAATCGTAATAGGTAGACTTACCTTCCCGAAGCGGGCGCTGGACAGACCGGAGGATTCCGTTGATAATCACACGGTCGCCCGGCGACACGAGACCGGTCATATCGTCGGTAAAATTGATTTCAATGCTTTCGGGGTTGGATCCGCCTTTGAGGCTTTCCGGGGATTCCTGAATTTGTCCTTTTTGAGAGTCGATGAATTCGGATTGTTCCGTAACCAGTTTAAACGGTCCGCGCTTCCCGCAATTCTCATTTTCGCAACCGGAATAGGGCTCGTCAAGCTTCGTTCCCGGCTGTTCGACGTAAGTTACCGTATCGCAGCGCATGCATTTGAACGCCGCTTTCGTAATCCGAGGGCGCACTTCCGTCGCGCGGCGGACCATGCCTTCGACAGCGACGAGTTTGGAGAGGTGTTTGCTTCGAAGTTCCCGGATCGGGACGCGATTTGGAATGTTAACGACGCGGACATGAACATTATCAAAACCCTTGGCCAGCGGCAAGTCAGTATCTTTAAGCGCCATTTCAAGCGCCAAAAGAACGGTTTCCGGGTCTTCGATTAAATCGGAGGCAATCGCCCGGTCATAAATTTCAAGATTATCGTAATTCACAACCAGGCTGCGCTTATCGGGATAATTGTTGGCCAATTCCAAAACTTCGTCTTGGTAATACCGCTTTAAAAAATCTTTGAGTTTTTTATGCCACTTTTCATCCGCAACAGCCATCATTTCACCAAAAATAAGAATTTTTCAAAAAATCCAAGTGAATATTAAAAATGTAAAAGAAGAAAGTTCAAACCCTTTGATAAAGCTTTTTAATTAATTTTTCAACGGATATTATTTCAAAAATACAAATGGTAATATAATAAATATAAATAATGAGGGTGTGATAAAATCCAATATTTTGAAGATTTTTGGAAGAGGAAGTTAAAAGTATTTATATGAAAAACGGCATTTCAACGGACAAGTTGAATGTTAAATTCAACACTCATTGATTTCATTTAAATTTGACATCGTTTAAATTCAATTTTTCATCGTGCCCGGTTAGTCTAGTGGTAAGGCGGTGGTCTCGAAAACCACTTCTTCATCGAAGAGCGCAAGTTCAAATCCTGCATCGGGCGCCACACTTTTTTGAACAACCCCTGCCGAAGAGTCGGAGATTTTTTGGGGCGCCGCGATTGCGCGCGCTATGGCGACACATTTTCCTTTTGATTTTTAAAAGATCAGGATGCGGTTTTAAAAGATAAATACGGGATACGTTACAGTTCTGATTGCATCTGCTGTTTCTATTTTCAGTTTGCATCTGCTGTTTCTATTTTCCGATTGCATCTATTGTTTCTATTTTGCAGTTTGCATCTATTGTTTTTATTTTGCAGTTTGTATCTGCTGTTCCCATCCCATCTTATTGCCCATGGAATCCGCAAAATACAAACGCAAAGCGTTTGATTTTGCGGGGCGGTTTGCTTGGCTCTAAATTGACAGTTCTCAAAGTTTTCAGCGACCGAAGGGAGCCGTTCGCGCAGCGAACTTTTTGGAAACAGACTCCCCCCGCCCTTTGAAAAATTCCGAAGCGAAGCGGAGGAATTTTTGCGGTAGAATTTGCGGGACGGTTTGCTTGGCTCTAAATTGGCAGCTCCCAAAGTTTTCAGCGACCGAAGGGAGCCGTTCGCGCAGCGAACTTTTTGGAAACAGACTCCCCCCGCCCTTTGAAAAATTCCGAAGCGAAGCGGAGGAATTTTTGCGGTAGAATTTGCGGGGCAGTTTGCTTGAATTGAAAAAAAGTTTGAGGTGGTTTGCTTAAAATCTTTAAAAAGGAATTATTTTTTCATTTTTTCTTATTTTTCCATTTGCCCTTGTCTGATTTTTGTTTTCCTTTCATGATTTTTTTGCACTTGGATTTCATTTTGGAAACGGACGGGAAGCTTACATTCTTTTTGTCAGAGGCTTTTTTGTTGCTGCCGTTTCTGCCGTTGGTGTTGAGACTGCTACTGTCATTGCTGCTGCTGCTGCCGTTCCCATTTTCGGTGCCGGAACTTTTGCCGTTGCCATTGTTTTTAAACTCAACATCGCCGCAAACACAAATGTTTCCGGCGTCCGACTCTTTTAACGGTGACGGCCGAAGTAAAACTTTGACCGGTTTGTTTTCCCAAACGTAATCGTTCTTCTTTTTGTCCTTTCTGTAAAAAAAGAATTCCGCCGCATCCGAATCGGCAATACAAACCGCCGCTTTGACATCCGGGCTGCTGTACGGAAGCGAGGAATAAAGCGACACAAGCGTTTTGTCAAACCAAAATTTAACACCGGTCTCCAGCGTAATATGTCCTCGAATAATGAGTTGAAGCCCGTTTTTTTTCAAAAAAGATTTGACGACATCCGGGCCGAACCGCTTGACCCGACTCCCGCGCGGGGACGGCGTAAAACCTTTCGAATCAAACGGGTCGTTCCACAAATAGGCAAACGAATCGGTTTTGGAAATCGCGCTCAGAGATTCGTTTTCGGAAAGCCCGCCGTGAACGCAAAAGATTTTTCCGAACAAAACAACCGCCACCGGCATATTTTCAAAAGCGGTGTTCGTTGCGATAAAAAGATCCGGCTCGCTTGAAACCGATGTTTTAAATTCCCCGTACGTGTTCACGTCTGTTGTTTCATGATTTCCGCGAAGCAAAACAACATTCAATGGGTTTGACAATTTCAGTTCAAAAAGCCGGTTTAAGACGCCGATTGAATCGGGACCTTTGTCGATGTAGTCGCCGAGAAACACCCACGAGTCAACGTCCTTTTCCTGTCCGAATTTCAAAAAGAAATCCAAAATATCCGAATTTCCGTGAATGTCGGTCGCGATCAACGTTTTTTTCGGGTTGAGAGACAAGACCGCCCCTTCCTGTTCCAAAACCGGCGTAACCGCCGCCAGATTTGCCCGCAGTTGATCTTTTTCTTTGTCGTTTGCCAAAGGAAACACCTATTTTCGTTTTTTGGATTTGAGTTTAAAAAATTAAAATGAATAAAGGCGCATGAAAATGAGAAAATAAAGTTAAAATGACATACGCTCTATTTCGTTATTTTATATAAGATTTCAGATGAAAATGTAAGAATTTACTCAACTGAAGTAAATTGAAATAAGAAATACGTTTTTGAAAAAAATAAAAGAGAAAGAATAATTCTTTCTCAAATTTTTGTTTTTAGAGGTAGGCTGCCGGAACAGATCGTCCGGCATGCGTGTAGACGTAATAACCGAATTCTTTTCTGAGTTTTGAGAGGTTTGGGTCCGTAATTCCGGCCGGATAAAGCTGCCATTTGGCAGTACCTGCGACAACTGCATTCGTCGTGTATGTCTCAATTGCTGAAGTTAGCGGATATATTTTTTCACTGTCAACTTTTACTTGTACCGTGGCATATGTCCGTTGATCAATATTATCAATAAAGAGTTGGAATCTTTTTTGCTCCGAGATTGAAGACCCGTAATAGTATTCCTGATAAGCAACAGAGATATTTTTACTGACGCTTTTACCGTTATTTGTCATCATCAAAGTACCGACATTGACGGCATCCATATCAGCATACATATCTTCTTGAGAGAAGACACCAAAATTTCTCTTCCCAATTCCATCTTGTACACCGGCTGCTGTTGTTGAATAGTAGCTTTGCAAATCTCCGGCCCATCCCAAAAGATCGTCTTGTTCATGAGTTGAGTAAACCGAAACATTAAAAATCCAAACAAGTTTTGAAGGAACTTTTTGGGAAACAATAGAATTCAACGGGGCAACAAAATGTATGAAATCAATAATGCTGTCTTTTGTGTATGTATCGGTGACATAGATATCAACGCCGCTTTTGAATACCGTATGAATCTTCTGAACTTCCGGCAATTGACTATTATTCATCCAATTTGTAAAGGAAGCATCGGGCTTTTCAATCATAACATCCCAGTTTCCGCCGTTATAACGAATATGGCGCATGTACCCAAGAGTGTTCATTGCTACCGTATTATTATTGCTGCTTGCGTTAAACGCCCTCGCCTGCGTTTCAATCTCCGCAATCACATTCGCCATTTTATCCGGCGAAAACACCCACACGCTGTTCACTTTACAGTAGTCCAAAGACGCAGTTTGCGGCGTTGTCGTAAAGGCGTTTCCGTAATAATTGTTGGCAAGACCGACATAAGACAACGTCAAATCTTTGAACGTTCCGCCGGTGGTCGGACCGAACAAACTCTGACATTTGACAATGTTGTTGTCGTCCGCATCTGCGATTGAAACAAGCTCGCTGATTGTGGAGTTGTTTCCGTCAAAAGTTCCGGCAAACACTTGATTTTCAGCGCCGACCGGTATCCAATTGGCGGCATCTGTGAAAGTAATATTGTTTTGCATCTTGTAATAAAGCGCGTTGTTGCCTTCTTCCATGTCTTCGCTGATTCGGGCAATGTCCGCTTGCGTTTTAATCAGAAGCGGAGAGCCGGAGTTAAGTCCGGTGTTAATCTATTGAACTTGATATGTCTCAACGGTCACGCGTCCGGCATTATCTTTGACGTAGAAACTGTAAACACCGTTTCTGTAAAACGTCAACGTTGTCGATGTCAAAGTTTCGGCGTCGCTGCCGGCATCTTCAAAGTCTTCTTGCGTGCAAGTTCCTTTGACCCACAGAGAAGCGGAAGAATTAATGCCGCTTTCCGAATCCGAAATTGTAAGCGTTAACGTTTCGGAATATCCGGGCACCGTCGTGTTTGAAAAACCGATTGTCGGATTGACGGCATCAATTTTCGCCACTTCGACAACATGCACGGCTTTGTTTCCGGTTGCGTCCTGTGCGTAAATCGTATAATTTCCGTTTTCAGTGACGTCAAACGAATATTCATCTCCGCTGTCCGCGATTAATGTCGTCGCATTCGGGAAATCAAATGTATTTTTGTCAAAATCGCCTTTGACATATTGGACAACAGCAATTTCATCATCGTCTGTCGCGTTAAATGTCACCGTTTTTTCAATTTCCCAGACGCTTGCGTTGGAAACAGAAACATCGGAAATTACCGGCGGCTCCGTATCAATATTCAAAATGTTGATTCTTTTGATTCTCTCATTTCCGATATTGTCAATCGTGTAAACGGTGTAAATATTTGTTCCGGATTCAACGTCAAAGGAATAATTACCATCGGACTCGGTCAAAACAGTTCCGCCGGTTCCGGCAAAATCATCAACGACATGATTTCCGGCCAAATATTTGACGGCCAAAATGCCGCTTTGACTGTCCATCGCTTTAAATAAAACCTTGTTCGGCGTGCTTTCTATATCTTCAAAGATTCCGGAAACCGCCGGCGCCGTTGTATCCACATTTGTCACGGAAACAATTTTGACGGCCTTGTTGCCCACACTGTCTTCCATATAAATTGTGTACTTTCCGTTTTCAGACGCCATGAATTCCTTGTCGGCTGTAATGTCGGTTGCCCCGTTCGGGAAAGTCAAAACGTCATACCTTCCTTTTTCATATTTAACAAGAGCAACACCGCTCTGTGTGTCTGAAACAGATACCGAAACGTTAACGGTTTGGTTCCAAGTTCCTGTGGCCGGATCCAATGAAACAGAGTCGAATTTTGGAGGTTTCACATCAATCTTTAAAACTTGAACCACTTTCACCGCTTTGTTGCCGGCGCCGTCTTCCGCGTAAATTGTATATCGGCCGTTTGCGAAAACGGTGAACTCCGACGTTGTGGTAATGTCGGTTGCTGTGGATACGGGGAAATCGGAAACGCTGAATTTTCCTTTCGCATACATGATTGCGGAAACGTCGCTTTGGTCATCCGTCACGGAAACGGAAATGTCAATCGTTTGATTCCAATCAGAGGCCGGATTCAATGCCACCGATTCAAACACCGGTTTTTTCTTATCCACATTGGACACTTGAACAACCGTCACTGCTTTGTTGCCGGCGCCGTCTTCCGCGTAAATTGTATACCGGCCGTTTGCGGAAACGGTGAAGTTCGCGTTATTTCCGTCAAGGGTAATTGTGTTCGGCGTACTGTCCGCCGTGAAATTGTCGGCTGTAAATCTGCCTTTTGCGTATTGAACGATGGAAACGCCGCTTTCGCTGTCCGACACCGTTACCGAAATATTCACCATCGGATTCCAATTGGTTGCCGGATCCAGCACCGCTGAGCCAAATACCGGTGCCGTTGTATCCACGTGGGCAATATTTTGAACAAAAACAACTGCGTTGCCGGCATTGTCAACGGCGCAAATCGTGTAATTTTCATTTTCGGTCACGGAAAAGTTTCCGTTTCCATCTGCATCAATAATGATTTCGGTTTCAGTCCCGTCGCTCGGAAAATCGCCTGTGGTAAATTCTCCTTTCGCGTATTTGACAGACGCAACACCGCTCTGTGAATCGGTGACTGTCATTGAAATTTCAACCGATTGCCCCCGTATGTCGGCTGCCGGATTTAAGGAAACCGAATCAATGACAGGGGTTGTATTGTCTATATTTTCAATCGTTAGAACAGATGTGTTTTTGCTTCCGCGTTCGTCTTCAACGTAGAACGTTATTTTTCCGTCGTCGCTGACATTAAACGGTACTGTGTAATCGGAATAAAGAGAAGAGTCCGTCGGAAAAGTTTCGTTGGTAAATTCGCCCATTGCCCAGCGCGTATATTGAATCGGGATTTTTGTGGTCTTTGTGACAACGGTCACTGTCTTTTCGGAGGACCAATCCGCCGGAGCGTAACTGCCTGAAACAGAAATCATGGCGGCAACCGTTCCGGAACCGCCCGGTCCCGCAATAATTGTTCCCGGTCCGGAGTTTCCGGGTTCAAATCCTTCGCCGGAAGAATTAGGCGAGGAATTCGATGGTGAACCTGACGGAGAACTTGGCGTGGAGCCGCCCGGCGGCTGAACGGAACCGTTTCCGGCCGGTTCAACCGGAGATTTATTGAAATAATCATTTCCAACCGTATAAACCGAGAGGGAAAGAATGAGTAATGCCAAAACGGCAAGACCAACCCAAAGAATGTTTTTTGTATTTTTTTGCATCATGTCAACCCATTACAGATAGAGTATAAACTATCAAATCAGTGATATAAAAATAGATTATAAATATAATATCATTTTTTAAGAATAATTTGACAATTTAACTATAAAAACCTATTGGAATGATATTTAGATAAAAAGAATACGATAGATTGCGAAAAATTTATAATAAAATCTTTGGTAAGGACTTATTATAAATTCTTAAATAGAATGAGATAAAGATAGATAAAGACTTTACAACTGTTTTAAAAAATATAAAAAATCAAGGCGCTGTAAAACTTTAAAGAGTGAAATAAAAAAATAAAATAAAATAAAATTTACGGCAGTTTTATCCCAGTTTCTGCCGCACCGCATCGTAAAAGCTGGCTTCCGAAAACTTCACGAACCGCCCCGGATATCGGGCACGTTTGATCGTGATTGTATCGTGTTCGGTCACTTTCAAATGGTGTTCATCTTCATGAACGCCGCTTCTTTCACCGGCCTCCGCTGCCCGTTCAATTTTTTCATAAATTTCATCCGACTTTTCGACCACTTTTCCGTCTGTCACGATCACGATTTCTTTCGGAACTTTTAAGCGGAGCGTGATTTCGCTGTCAAACGGAATAATCCACGGGCGGGACGATAATTTAAACGGCGCGATCGGGACGATCAAAATCGCATCGACATCCGGCGAAACAATCGGTCCGCCGGCGCTCATCGCATAGGCGGTCGATCCGGTCGGCGTCGCAAAAACAATTCCATCGGCACGGATTTCGTTTAAAAATTTTCCGTTGACCAAAACTTCATAAGTCATCATTTTAGCGGGATAAGCGGATGTTGCCACCACTTCGTTAATGGCCGTTCCCAAAAATTTGCCGTTGAGGGAAATTTCAAGGCGGGGACGCTCGTCATACATAAACCCGGAAATGGCGCGCTCAATGGCGGTAATCGCGTCTTCCGGCTCAACGTCCGCCAAAAATCCGAGATTGCCCATGTTGATGCCAAGCATCGGAATCGGATCCTTCATTTTGGACATGTTCCGAAGGATGGTTCCGTCGCCGCCGATCGAAATCACAAAATCGACGCCAAGCTCTTCCATTTGAGCAACCGTCACGCCGCGTTCTTCCATTCCGAGAAGCCGGGCCGGCGATGATGACAAGTAAACGTCCACCTGATCCGAAAATGTGCCGATGATATGATGCACCATTTCAAGCGCCGCCGAACTGTCGCAACGGGAAACGATCGCGATTTTTTTCACGTCGCCCTTGTAATAATAACGGTCGCCGCGGCACGAAATTTCCGGATAGGTGATCAGGTTGAGAATTTCCTGATGAATGATGCCGTTTGAGGCCACCAGATTCAGCGGTTTGATGTGGTTGTCGGGAATTGAAAGCGGTTTTCCGATGCCGTCGGTCACAATCCCGCCCGCTTCCCGGACAATCAGCTGTCCGGCGGCGATGTCCACCAGCCGAAGCGCCATTCGGACGTCAATGAACGCGTCAATTTTCCCGGCGGCGACGTAACACAGCTCAAGCGCCACACTTCCGAGTACCCGAAGTTTTTGAACGCGCGAACAGATTTTAGATGTGCGGTCGGTGTTTTGACGGTATCCGTAAGCGCTGATGGTCAGTTCCCGGATGGAGGACGCCGTTGACGATACAATTTTTTGGTTGTTCATAAAGGCGCCTTTTCCGGTTTCGGCGTAAAATTCGTCGCCGTTCGCCAAATTCGCGACGTAACCGAAAAAAATGTCTTTGAGATTCGGACTTGAAAACGCGATTGAAAGGCTGTAAAAGGGAATGTTTTGGATGGCGTTTGTGGTTCCGTCAAGCGGATCGACGATGACCGCAAATTCAGGGCTGTTTCCAATCACGATTCGCCCGCACTCCTCGCTGATAATGATCATGGATTTGCCGTATGATTTCAAACGCTCAACGACCGTGTCTTCCGCGACCAAGTCAATCCGTTTGGTATCTGTTCCGTCATCGCCGACAAACATGAAATCTCCGGCATCGATTGTTCCTCGAAGAGACGAAATCGCAACAACAACGTCTTTGTAAATCGTGCGGCAAAGCGAAAGAAGCTCAGAGCTCGGCACGGAACAAGAATAGGCAGCGGATTTTTTTTCACTCATAAAATGACCCGGAATAACTTTTGAAGGAGGAATTATTTTAAAATATTTGTTTATGATTTATGAATTGGATGGTTTTGATGATTATAATTGTTTTGTAAATATAAATGTGTCAGATTCGGGAAAATCCGATTATTCGGAATTGTAACCGGCCGCGGAGTAAGTCCGAGAAATGAATGCAAGAGCGACATTTTTGCAAGCGGAGCGCGCAAAAATGGCGGACTTGCGGCTTTTCCGATAATTTCAGATTTTGGTAAATCAGTCCGGAATTGAAATTGGAAACAGAAGACGCAAACTGAAAACCACAGATAGAAGATGCATTTAACAGCTGATTGCATCTGCCGTTAACTGTTTCAATTGCATCTGCTGTTAACTGTTCCGATTGCATCTGCTGTTAACTGTTCCGGTTGCATCTGCTGTTAACTGTTCCGGTTGCATCTGCTGTTAACTGTTCCGGTTGCATCTGCTGTTAACTGTTCCGATTGCATCTGCTGTTAACTGTTCCGATTGCATCTGCTGTTAACTGTTCCGGTTGCATGCGCCGCTGTATCTCACTCCATTTCATCGAAATCCGTTTAAACAGACGCGGTACGCGTCTGTTTAAACGGGATGGTTTTCTTGGTTCAAAAACAAAACTTGCCGAATGAATTTTGGGACTCAAATAAAAATACCGAACGGTTTTTGAACTCAAATGAAAACGTGCCGCTATAACGCGCGCGGCGCCGCTCACCGCAAAAATCAAAAAAGAAAAAAAATCAAAAATCAAACAAACTCTTCTGGTTCTTTGGCGGTTCGCTTTTTTCCGTCCGGTCCGCTTTTTCTTTTTTTGCCTTCTCGTCCGCTTCGGCTTTTTGCTTTTCCGCTTCCTGCTGTTTTTTCTTTTCAGCCGCGGCGGCGATTTCTTCAATCGTCATCTGACTTTTATCTTCTTTTTCTTTCTCTTTTCGCGGCCTTTTCTCTTTGAAAAATTCCGGCTCGGCACTGTGATGTTTGGCGGCAATCACACGAGATTTGTCATAAATGTTTTGAACGGTTTTCGTCGCCGATTTCGCTTGAAGCAAATAAATCAATTCATCTAAATCAAAATCAGATTCCCCGGAAAGGTTGACGGCATACTCTTCGTTTTCCATGAGGCGCATGTAATACGGGATTAATTCGTTTCGGGAAACCCGCATCGAATCCTTGTGCCGGACAGACATTTTGACAGCGATGTTGTCCCGCATCGCCCGCATCGATTTTGCTTGCCCCATCCGCTTCCATCCGGACGGCGATGAATATTTGATAAACCCGGAATATTCTCCGGAACGGACCGACATCGGGCCAACCGTCATCATGAAATTGGCATAGCGCCACAGGCGGTAATTTTGACGCAGCCGCACGCGCCCCAAATAAAGGTCGGCGCGCGACAAAACAGCGTAGCCGTTTGAAATGTCGGGATTTACTTTTTCAAAGACAGGACCTTTTTTTTCATCCGGAAACTGAAGCGGCAGGTTTTCATCAATCCACATGATCAAATCCTCCGGCGTCTCATCCAGCGTTCCGACGGCGTCTAAAGCCTCTCTTCTGTTTTTTCCTTTGAAAACCTTCACCAAAGCTTTAAAAATCGTTTCTTTGACATCGCGGCCGGAAATGACAATGTCTTCCGCCTTTAATTCGGATTTCCCTGACGCGCAAGCCTGCAAATCGTTCATGGCGCTTCGAAGGTCCCCGCCCGCGTTTTCCGCAAGTTTCAAAAGAGCGTCTTCGCCGCAAGCAATTCCCTCCGTGTCGCACGCACGTTTCAGCGCCGGAACGATGGAACGGCTTTGAATACTTGAAAAAGAGATTTCAAGACACTGGGAACGAATCGTTTGCGTTATCCCGTAAACGTCGTTCGCAATCAAAATAATCGGATGCGTCGTTTTGGCAATGACGTCGGAAATCGCTTTGCTGCCGCCTTTGTCATATGTCCCGTGAAGATTGTCCGCTTCGTCAAGAACAATGAGACGTTTGCTCGACCCTTTGTCGTCGCTCTCCTTTTTTTCGTGCGAAAAAAGCGTTTTCATCCGGGAGGCGGAACCGGCCACCTTGTCAATCACTTCCGCCGTCCGCTGATCTCCGGCGTTGAGTTCAATCATTTCCCAACCCATTTCACGCGCCAGCGCATGAGCGGATGTTGTCTTCCCGACGCCGGCAGGTCCGTATAAGATAACAGCGCGTTTTTCCGGCATTTTTGCGGCCCACTCGTCCGCCCACAAGCGAAGCTCGTGAAGGGCTTTTTTGTTGCCGATGATTTCTTTAAACGTTTTTGGGCGGTATTTTTCCGCCCAATCGGAAAATTGGTCCGGCTGATCCATGATTATCAAAGATATAGAAAAATGAAATCAAACAATTTATAAACCGATTCCCATCGCTTTGTTTGTCTTTTCGATGGATTTCAAATTATCCATTTCCAGCTTCATCATAGAGCGAATCGCGTCGACATTTTCAGGAACCACGTCCGATTCCTGGTGAATCGCCTGGAAGAAATAAAGTTCGCCATCGTCGATTGAAACCGAATCCTTAAAGACGCAGCTTTCCCACATGTCATTTCGGCTTCGTCCCAAATCGCGACCAAATTCAATGATTTCGGCTGTTGAGGAGATGCCGCCGTCAATCAATTTTATCCTCGGACGGGATTGGAACAACTTTTTAACATCGTCCGCCGTGCAGTCTTTTTTAAGTTTGATGTTGAGAACGTGCAAATGCATAAAAGTCGTCGGCGCTTTAATAGCGGCAGACGTGATGTTAATATGCGGCATAATGGTTTTCACATCCGGGCCGTGGTGGGACGGCAATTTGACCGGATCCAAAACCAAGGCGTCGATCGGACCGGTTTTGATGTCTCCCGGGTCTCCCGCGCGCCGGACAATCGTGACGCGGACTTTTTCGACGCCGTATTTTTGATCAAGCGGAAAAATCGCACGGCAAAGACCGGTTGTGTTACAAGAAACGACGCGAACAAAATCAGCGCCGTAGGCTTGGTCATAGTTGGCTTCCGCGTTAAAAGAAATCGGACAAACGTCTTTACTTTCGCCGCCTTGCCAGATGGCTTTGACGCCCGCTTTTTCGTAAAGCGCCTTATTGGTGACGCCGATTTTTCCGGGCGTACAATCCACAACAATATCCGCTTTTTCAATCATTTCCTCAATGGTTCCGGCCACTTTAAGACCCGCTTTTGCGAAAGCTTCCTTGCTTGTTTCCGGAACATAAATGTCATATCCTTTTAAAGCAGCCACCTGCGCTTCAAAATTCGGTTTGGTTTTGGAAATGCCGATGACTTCCATATCGTCTTGTAAAGCGACGGCGTCTGCGACGCGTTTTCCGATGGTTCCGTATCCGTTGACTGCGACTTTAACTTTTGCCATTTCATTTCCTCTCGAACTTGATTATTCCGCTATAAAACTAAAAATGATTAAAATGAGTATAAATCAGAAAGATTATAAATTGTCTGTCAGAAAACGAGAAAATTATTTGAAATTTCCCCCTGTTTCTGCTTTCTATTGAAAGTATTTTAAATATTATGATGATTTAATGTCTGAATTTATCCCGTTGACCATTTTTGCAACCGACATGCCCATCGCAAGTCCCAGAGATTCCGCAACCGCTTCACATTTCGTTCGAAGTAAAAAGGCAATCGGACCCAAATTCTCATCGGATAAACTTTCATAATTGGCCATCCCCTTACTGATTATCAACGATGCTTCTTTCATGGCGGCAACCGTATTTTTCGGTGCTTCCCGGATGGAAATCCCGACCGTATCTGTTCCGGTCGTCATGATTTCATCGGCAAAGTCTTCCAACTCCAATTCTTCCGCTTCTTTAAGCGTAACGTCCGTCAAAATCGGTTTTCCACGGACCACAAGAATCAACTTTGTTTTTTGGCCGGCAGCATTCATATTTTTTTGGATTTTTTGAATGATTCTCAAGACTTCACGGTCAAAAACAATCTCTCCGCAATTATCAATCAAATAAACCACATTGGGAAGCCGTTTCAACATATCCTCCGTATCGTCAGTCGCCAGGCCTTTCTTGAAATGGTTTTCAAATTCTTTTTTGAAATCGTCATCTGAAGCGTCATGTCCCATCACGCCGAAATCAAAATAATTGCCGATTACCGCCGCCAAAACGGCATTTTTAAAAATGGTTTCAAGCGGGTACGGACTATTTTCAAGAGTGTAAGCTTCTCCGGAAGGAGCGGTTCCGTAAATCAATTTCAAAACCGACGGCAAAATTTCAAGTGCTGTTTCGTTGTTGATTTTTTTGATGTTCCGGTACGGGTCGCTGTCGTTCAGAACTTCGTAGCATTTCCGGTGAACAGCGGTTGCCACATCTGTTGATGTTCGTCCGCCCCGATATTCCCGGCTCATGACACTCAAGCATTCTTTCATGACCTTTTCGACCAGACCAGGATCATCGGTTGACAGATTGCATTGGTAATGAACGCGGGATAAAAGACAGTACGGGCAACGCGGACTTATTTTCATGAAATTCCTCAAGTGACATAAAAAGAAACGATAAAAAATCTAAAATCAAAAGTGAATGAAATGAAAAAGAGAAGGGATTATTAAATGATTTCTGTTCATATGATTATGTATTGTCGGAATAATATAATTTGGAAAACTATAGGATTCAAAACAATATAAAAAGTGATAAATACTTTTGGAATCAGGCATGTATTACTTCATTGGATGAGTTTTTTTAAAGAAAAATAATATGAAAAGAGGTCAATATGAGTGAAAATATACAATTGGCGAGTGGAAAGATGCCATCGGAGAGCGGAAATTTTCAATTTGATATTTTGGATGTTGCGGATTGGTTTTTAAACAAATGTCCGATACAGCACAAAAGACTTCAAAAATTATGTTATTACGCAGTGGCTTGGCATTATGCTTTATTGGACACACCCTTGTGCAAAAGGGATGAATTTCAAGCTTGGGTCCACGGACCGGTCAACCCGATTATATATGCGAAATATAAAAATTACGTTTGGACGCCGATTCCTCAACTTTTTGAAAAGAAAAACTTCCAAGAATCCGAAGAGGTTTTTGAACGGGTATAGGATACTTATAAAGAGCTTTCCGGATATGATTTAGAATTTCTAACACATGAAGAAGATCCTTGGATCAACGCGCGCAAAGGCCTTGAAGAATATGAGTTGTCTGAAAACGTCATTTCAACGGATGACATGAAATCATATTATAGAAAAGTGTATGAAGAGGCTCAAAATGACTAAAAGCAAAAAGATTAAAATATTCAACCCAACCGTTCCATCAAAAGCGATGAATGGTATTTTTGAAATAAAAATTCTTTTAAAAATTATTCACTAACGGATCTTTCCATTGAATTATTTATGAACTTCAACTTTGAGCACCTCGGAAATTGTACGAACAAAAAAGCGCATCATTGTTTTTGTGAAATGGATATTCAATCTCTTAAAATTGAGCCATTTTTTACATCGTGCGCATCATTGCCGACGAGACGAATTTCTGACCCGTTTTGAAAATCAAAACAGTAACCTGAAGTTTCGCAAAGACCCGTCCGTTCAAATCAAACACGTTTATGTTGACAAAAGATTTCGACTTCATGGTTTTAAAGAAAATAACACATTCAATGGGATTGCCCTTGACCCCACGCATGAAGACGGAAAAGATTAATATAATATCTTTTCCTATTCCAAAAACCATTTTGGGCCTATAGGGTAGCGGATATCCTGACGGACTTCGAAACAAAAAATTGTGAAGACATCCGTCGACTTGCGTTCGAATCGCAATAGGCCCGCTTCATTCACTGCTTTTAAGTCAATTTCGTTTTATTTTTTTGTTTTTTGTTTTATTTTTTTGTTTTGTTATTTGTTTTGTTATTTTGTTTGTTATTTGTTTTGTTATTTTGTTTTGTTATTTGTTTTGTTATTTTGTTTTGTTATTTTGTTTTGTTATTTTGTTTTGTTATTTTGTTTTGTTATTTTCATCGAATACGTTCCGGTTTTTGTTTGTCGTTCTCAATACTTTTTGTTCTTCATATAATATATTAATTTTAAAATTTATATATTATGAACCGATATATAAAATGAAAAACGATTTGTTCGGGATATTTCAAGTCATCCGAATAAATAAACTTGTTACAGATTCGAGAGCTGACGATATGAAATCCATAAACATATTTATTTGCGGCTTGATTCTGGCAGCCGGCCTTCTCGGGAGCGGCTGCCTCTCAAGTACACCGCAATCCAATGAAACGATGATGATGTTGCCGTTTGGTTCGGAACAGGAAATGCAAGCCTATTTTGAAACCGTCTATCAGCCGGATTATTCAAGCCGTGCCGGAATATCGCTCGCGGGCGATTCCATATCGCCGCCAATGCCGCCGGCAGACAACACATCTCCAACACCATCTCCAATGCCGGCTCCGGATCCTTCCGAATCTTCAACAACACCCCAATCGCCTTCAACGCCGGACCGGGTCTCGGAAACGAATGTTCAGGTCGCCGGCGTCGATGAAGCTGATCTTGTTAAAACGGATGGCAACACAATTTATTACACGCCTCAAAACTATTATGTTTACAACCTGACTTCCGTCAATAATTCATACGGCGGCATGTATTACACGTATGATACGCATCCGTCCACCTTTGCGATTGACGCTTTGCCGCCGGAAACATCGGCTCTTCTTTCCAACATCGGAAGAACCGGTGAACTTTATCTGACCAACAACAACACAACATTGGTGGCGGTTGACTTTACGGATATTTCCGCTTACAACGTTTCGGACCCGGCCAACCCGCAATTGATTTGGTATAAAGATTTGGAAGGCAATTACGTGGATTCCCGCATGGTTGACGGAAAACTTTACCTTGTCGCCCAAAATTACAGCACGGTCTATCCGGTTGCCTACATGGGAACTGAGCTTTCGTACCGGGATTACTACCGTCCGGTCGGACCGGCCATTTCCCGTCCGGTAACCGATACAACATTTTTCGTTTCGGAAATTAATGTGAGCAGCGGGAACTTCGACAAGACAATGGCTTTGGTCGGCTCACAATATTCCACGGTTGTTTATGCCTCTTTGGACAACATGTATTTGACCAACTACTATTATCCGGATGAGACGGCCATTTCCATGAAATTCATTGAAGAGCATGGTTCCGAATATTTCCCGAAAAACGTGATGGATAAAATTAACCGTATTATCACAAACTCGGATTTGAGCGAGAATATCAAATATCAGGCCGTCACGGAAACGATTTATGATTACATGAACACGTTGTCGTCCGAAGACCGGAATAATCTTTACAACAGCTACGACAAAGCCTATTCGGCTTACTTGGCCGACGCCATCAAAAACAGTGAAACAACTTTGATTTCAAAAATCAATTTGACGAACTTTGACGTGACGACCGGCACCGTTCCGGGTCTGATTAACGATCCGTTTTCGATGGACGAATTTGAAGGCAACCTTCGGGTGGCGACAACCGTCGGTAACTACTGGCGGCTTTCGGATGACCGTTCCAGCGGTGTTTATGTTTTAAATGATAAAATGAACACAATCGGAAACCTCAGCGGTTTGGCCCCGGGAGAGCGGATTTACAGCGCCCGGTTTGTGGACGA
Source organism: Methanolapillus millepedarum (assembly GCF_032594115.1). Classification (NCBI taxonomy): domain Archaea; kingdom Methanobacteriati; phylum Methanobacteriota; class Methanomicrobia; order Methanosarcinales; family Methanosarcinaceae; genus Methanolapillus; species Methanolapillus millepedarum. Next base: position 622,027 of record NZ_CP131060.1, on the reverse strand, counting down.
CCGTCTTTACATGGTCACCTACAAGCAAGTCGATCCGTTCTTTGTGGTGGATGTGAGTAACCCGACAAAGCCGGCTGTTCTCGGTGAACTCAAGCTTCCGGGATATTCGACTTATCTTCAGCCGCTGAACGATACGTTGATTTTGGGACTCGGCTACACGGATAACGGTCAGATGAAACTGTCTCTCTTTGATGTCACAAATGTGAGCGCTCCGATGGAACTTTCCGGTTATGTATTTACGAATACGTACGGGTCAGCCGCCCTTTACGACCACCACGCGTTCTTGTGGGATCCTGATTACAGTGTGATGGTGCTTCCGACGTATGAGCATGCTTACATCATGGAAATTAAGAACAACACCATTTCCATGAAAAAAGACGATGTCCATAAAGAAGCCACGGTCGTCCGGTCCATTTACATCAACAACTACCTGTATACGTTCTCAAACAAGGAAGTGCACATTTTGGATCAGAACACGTGGGACCTTTTGAAAGTGATTTCAATCCCGCAGCCGACCTACCCGTCCGGCGGACCTTATCCGCCATATCCGACACCGTATCCGATTCCGGTTGATTGAGCAACTCGCCAAAAACTCACTCGGAATTGAACACCGCCGAGTCAGGCGGTGTTTTTATTTTTAATTTAAGTTTTTAAAGGGTAATCGCTTGCGATTTGTGCAATACATATTCTAATTTTTATTATTGTATAATTTTATTTTTATTAAACGTATTAATCATATATTTTTATGTTTTCATTCTCAAAATATACTTCCCAATTACGAATATTATTATATACGTCTTTGCTGCTTGAACAACCCAATAGAGAATCAAAGATATTTTAAAATCCTCTATTTTTTTAAAAATTGTGATTTTTTTAAGTGGATTTTTTGATTCGTCCTTGATTTTTTTAAAATTCAAAGAGGAAGGTTTCATCATGGGTTATAAAAATAGTATGAAAAGAATCAGTATCAGTCTTCTTATTGTTATGATTTTAATGGCAACTTTCATTATGCCGGCTGCGGCAGATGATGCTGCAATCGACGGCTCATGGAAAGACCCGGTTCAGGTGACTACAACAGATCGGGTTATTTTATTGAACACATCAAGTAAAATTACTTTTGACGTCAATATTCCATCCGGATTTACAGGAACCAATGTTTTGAACATTTCTTTAAAAAATAATAATACATCCGAACCCGACTCCGGATTCAGTTTTTCGGATTATACAGCAAAAAACGGTATTCCATCTGTTTTGTCCGGAACAATTACAAATGTTGATTCGAGTTCAGATTACATTGAATATACGTTTCAAAATGTGGAAGGGATATCATTTGATGTAAGTGTCTTTGCAGGTTCGACGGCTTACTCGGGTGAAAAAGCAGATATTATGGCGACATTGTACCAAGACAGCACAGAAGTTTCAAATTTAATGGCCGCTGTGGTTTGTCAATATCCTCAGTTGACCACGACTGGTACAATTAATCTGATTAATCCCATTCTTTTACCATCCGGAAAAAACGGCGATACGTCGGTTCGCGCACAATATGTTTATTCAGGTTTAACGGGGGCAGCCTATAATTCCACAACCGGATTTAAACTTAATTTTTCAACAGTAAATATTACCGTAGATGGGGTCACAAAAACCTATGAAAACTGGATGTTAGATCCTACAACTTCTCCTGTGATTTTTTATCTGGATGAAACAAATATGACAAGTGTCACCCCGCTGACAGAAATAAATTTAACCGCTCCTCAAACTCAATCCTTCATCATTTGGATCTCTGAGGATTTTCAAAAAAACGGTTCCAATGTTCCGGAAATTGACTTTACATCTCTTTCTGTTACCTCTTCCGTTCAAATGAACGGCCGCGGCTCATGGATGGACCTAAACACCAGTTCAATCGGTTACACCGACGGTTCATATGTCTCACATACAATTGATTCCAAATTCACAGCTGTGGATGGGCAATTCACAAGAGCAACTTTTTATAAGGCGGTTTCCACGGGCGATTATCTCCTCAACAATTCCAAACAATACAGCAGCTCCAGCAACTCTCTTCACCCTCTTTATTATCAAGAACTATTCCGAATCGGATTTGAAGGCAGTGTCCTGTCCGGCGAAGATATCACAATGGAAATTGAGGTCCCGGACAATGTGACAATTACACATATCCGGCTTCCGAAAAACGGTGATGATACACAATATTCAAGCATTAAGATAACAGATCCTGTCGGAAATGAGTACCTCTTTGATCAACCGAGTTTATCATCGGATCAAATCAATTTATCTTCAGAAGGGTTGATTTTTGGACCGGGGGACGATGTCACATTGGAAATTATCGGTTTGCTTAAAATGAGACCTGTTTCGAGTGGTCATCAGTCCTATTCCTTTGACCATTTGATTCACTTTGTCGGTATTACGGATTCCATTTCCGGAAATCAGAAATTTAGTTATTCAATGAGAGGAGATAACACAGGCACTCTTTCCGATATTGCGGGCATCACTCTCCAAGCCGTTGATGGATACAATGTGACTCCTTACATACATGATTTCAGCGTAAGCGGGACTCTTGAACCCGGTAAATCATTAAAACTTACAAGTAAGTTTGACGCTTCTTCCTATCCTTATTATTCTGCGTTACGCACGAACCCACTGAATCCGGTCGCTACCAGCGTATATCCAAATCCGGTTGCTTATTTCAGCATTCCTCCGGGATTGGCGGTGAAAAATGTATCTCTTTATTCCGGAAATACTCTCGGCTCGTCTGTATTTGATAAAGATGGAAATCAGATCACCTTTGAAACAAAAACATATCCGAATGCCGGAGTTTATAAAAACGACACAGACCCGTCAAAAGGTGGTCAGCTGGTTGAAGTAAAATTGAAGAAGACCGTCGACGAATCGGAAAGATTCTGGTTGCAATTTAATCCTTCTCATTACACCGTCCAGTTTGATTTGGAAGTGCCGGATGATTATGATGAGATGTCAATTACCTTTAAAGATACCAGTGTCTTGTGGACAACATGGGACCCCGATGCAACAGAATCAGGAACCGGTGGCTCAGGTGGCCGGAACTCAAAATTGGAAGATTGCCATATCAGCGGAACATCAGCGACGGTTTCACAAGGGTCTCATTTCAGTTACTCTCGAACATTGAGTACAACATTGCCAAATGTCCTTGTAACCGGTGTCAGTACAAATACTTCCGGCGGATATGTCTCTTACCGTCCGGGTGTTTCGGACTCTTATCCAAGGCTTATGCCCGGCAACAATTCGGATTTCAAACTGTATGCCATTAATTACGGTACCACTTCTTATTCTGACTCCAAAGTTTATTTCATCTTGCCGAAAAGCAATGGGTGGAAGCCGGTTATCAATGGCCCGTTAACCGTTGTTCCTTCTTCCGGATTGAATGATGACGATTATTCGGTCTTCTATACAACAGATAAAGTCACAGACAGTGCTTTAAATGACAATGGAGACTTCACGGCTGATTATACTTGGACGGAAATTACATTTGATATAGATAAAAAATCAGAAACGGATCTGTCTGACCTTAACAAAATGACAGCGGTCAAAGTTGTATTTAATACAATGGACAACCGAGACAGTTTGAGGCTTTATTTGCCGTTTGAGGTTCCAAATGTCCCCGAAATCAATGCCAGTAATAATTTGGCAATCGGTCAAACCCTCTACCGGTTCAATCAGACTTTCAAAAGCAACAGCGGTTTCACCGGCGCTGTTCAGCTCATGGGTTCAGATGGTCCGATTATTCTGGGACACAACACGTCCGCAGATTCCCCAACAGCACTTGGAACATCAACAACGGTAAAGACCGGCGATCCGATTCCGGACTGGTGGACAATTTACACCTACGATGACTTTACGAAAGGAATCAATCTTTCGAAAGTGGACATCATTTTTACACCGGATTCGGGACCCGCCTCAAAAACAAGCATCACCGAATTTACAAATGAAGAGTATATCAAAAAGATCTCAGGCGCAGATGACCCGAACTTTGCTCCCGGAAATAAAGTGACGATTCCGGAGGCCAGCCGCATTCCCGTCAATTCAGGAACTCAGGGAACCTACCTCATCACTTACTACACCAAACCGGATGAAGACGGTCAAGTCGGAATCGCAACCCGGACAATTATTATTCGGGAAAGCAATCCCGCCATTGAATTTGATGAGATTTCAGAGACAGTGCTTTGGAATACCAATGTTCCTTCCGGCTCTTCATGGGATGAATACTTCCACCGGAATGTGACCGGGGAGGGTGGAGTTTCTCTTGACCAGAACAACTTTACGTACGAATCTTGCAGCGGAAAGAGTACAACTTTTGATATCAACACTCCGGGATCTTATATTCTGACTTACCGCTACACGGATGGTACAAATACCGCTTATGTTGACGTCAACGTTGTTGTCAAATATAACGGAACCTTATCCGGAAACGTGACGGCAAACGGCAAAAATGTTTCAGGACAGGAAGTGACCATAAACGATGACGGTCCAAGCAGCGGCGGTTCTAATACAACAACCTTAACCGGAGCTTATTCCTATCCGTTAGAGGCTTTTGTCAATCCGGAAGAAGTCAGTTATACCGTTTCAGTCGGTACTCCTCCGGCCGGCTTAAAAGTTCCGACGCTTCTGATTTCTCCTCAAAGCGGAATTGCCAAAGCTCCAAAAGCAAGCTATACGGCGGACTTTGACTTGGAGCCGGTGGGTTTCAATGTGTCGTTTGTCGACGCATCCGGCTGGGTCGAGTCGGTGACACTTTACAATTCCGCCGGACAAAAACAGATGACAATCAACACAAGTGATAACAGCGGCAAAAACGATTATTTGTTTGAAAAAGCGTCCGGAGACGGTTGGTTTGAGGGCGATGACTATTACTTTGTTCTCAAAGTCCAGCCGGGATTCAAGCCGGATGGCAGTGCATTCAACCAAAAAGAAGGTCCATCGTTGGAATGGAAGACCGGCAACTACACTCTTGGAAATGAAGATATTTCCGTGAGCGGTGGAACTGGTATCGGCGCATCATACGCCAGCGGTGTTATTTGGAATGACAAAAACAAAGACAGTATCTTTGACCGTGAAAATGAATCTTTGGTTTCCAATGTGACGGTGAGTTTGCTGGACAACGATAATGTTTCCGTTTCCGAGACAAAAACAGATGCCAATGGATATTACTACCTCCATATCAGCGATGTCGGCAATTATTATGTTCAAGTGAAACCACCGGCCGGTTTGAACCGCGCCTCGGCTTTCCATGACGACCAAAAAATCAACGGTAGCGACAATTACAAATCGTATTTGTTGGAAGTTACGGCAGTCAGCGGAACAAGCGCGGATCAGTTTAGTGGTGTTCTTGGAGGATTCTACTATGAACATACTTCCGGCGGACGTGTCGGAACAGCAACCATCACCGGTCTGTTGGACGCGGTGAGAGGCAACGATAGCGGCAACAATGGAAATGATTCAGAAGGAGAAGGTCTTTCCTTGGATACCGGCAACCAAACCGGTGATTCGGAAAATAACGGTAATACGACTGACCCGGGAACCAAAAGAGGCTGGGGCGGAGATGATTATTCCTTTATCGGATTACTCATCATGCTGTCTGCCATCATTTTGGGATTGAGGCAGTTGTTTACGATTTACGGCATCAGGTCCGGTAAAGTGGCTGACCCGAAGAAGCTCATGAAGTTCCACATTTTGGCAGTCATCATGGCGATTTTTGTTGTCATTGCTTTCTTCTACTTCTACAACTGGCATTTCGGAAAAATCATTTACAGATCGCCCGATATTATTTTGGCGGCATTCTTCATCATTGAAATTCTTTTGACTGCCAAAGCCTACAGAAAAAATGAGCAAAAACAAAGACAAAGAGAATAATAAAAAATTCAATAAAAAATAACAGCGGATTTGCTGTTATTTTTATTTTTTATTTTTTGCATGCCATAGCGCATGTTATTGCAACACATTTTTTGGAATTTGTAAACAAATGTTTTTATTTTTATTGAAATGAATAAACAAATGTTTTTATTTTTATTGAAATGAATAAACAAATGTTTTTATCTTTCTTAAAAATCGCAGGCAAAATACTTTTGTCATTATAAAAAGAAAAAAAGTTGAAAACGATGGAAGTCCCTCCTTTTCAACCGAGTTTTTTAATTTAAATTTTATGATTCATATTCAAAGTGCATCTTTGACTTTTCCGAAAAAACCTTTGTCTTTTTTACTTTTTCCTTTAACACCAACGGACGGCAGTCCCGACACTTTGGCGTATTGTTCCAAAAGGTCCCGCTGTTCTTTGGTCAGCTTTTTGGGGATTTCCAAATTAACGGTCACAAATTGGTCGCCGGTCGTTTTGCTGTTGATATGCGGAAAACCTTTGCCTTTCAGGCGGAAAGTGCTTCCGGTTTGCGTTCCTTCCGGAACCGTCATCGTCACATCGCCGCCCATTGTCTTCACCGTGATTTCGGCGCCGAGAGACGCTTGAACAAAACTGATGTTCACGTTTGTATAAACATCATCGCCTTCACGCTTGAAATACGGGTCCGGGTCCACGCGGACGACGACATACAAATCGCCCGGCGGCGCGCCCACATCACCCGCGTTTCCTTCTCCCGAATAGCGGATACGCATTCCTGTGTCGGCGCCCGGCGGAATTGTGACGGAAAGCTTCTTGACAGTCTTGACTTTTCCCTTGCCGGCGCATTTCGGACAAGGAGATTCGATTTTTTGTCCCGTGCCGCCGCAAGTCGGACAAGCCGATTGAGTCAGCATATTTCCAAAAGGCGTGCGCATTGTTTTGGAAACAACGCCTGAACCGCGGCATTCCGGACAGGTTTTCGGGACGGTTCCCGGTTTTGCGCCGGAGCCGGAACAGGTGTCACAAGTGGCTGTTTTCGGAATGTCGATTGAAATCGTTTTTCCGGCGTAAGCTTCGGCAAACGACATCCGGATATCGTATTGCAAATCACCGCCCCGTTGAGGACCGCGGCGTTTGGAACCGCCGAATCCGGCACCGAAAATGTTTCCGAAAATGTCGCCGAAGATGTCACCGAAATCGCTGAAATCGGCGCCTCTGAAAATGTCTTCCGTTGAATACCGGCTGTCAAATCCGGAATGGCCAAACTTGTCATAGGTCGCGCGTTTCTCCGAGTCGGACAAAACGGCATAAGCTTCCGAGATTTCTTTGAATTTTTCTTCCGCTTCGGGTGAATCGTTCCGGTCCGGATGGAATTCCATCGCCAGTTTCCGGTATTTCTTTTTAATTTCATCTTCGGACGCGTCCTTAGATACGCCGAGGATTTCATAATAATCTTTTTTCGTTGCCATAATGATCAGAGTGAAAAATGAATCGGAATATAGAATGTCAGAATTAGAATGTCGGAATGTGGAATATTATAAAAATCTAAATGGTCGATGCGGGATGATGATAAGAATAAAGGAGAATATAAAACATCTGATAAAACATTTTTGATAAAAAAAGGAACATACATTTCAGCTCAAGCCGTCTTTAAGCATAGCTGTCATGGATGTTCCTTCTTTTGAGTTTTTTTATGGATTTTTAAGATTCGGTATGATTTTTTTTGTTTATTTGTTATGTTTGTTGAATTGGGTTTTGGGTCTGTTATGTGACGTGAAGTGATTAAATTATGTGAAAATTATGTGAAAATTATGTGAAAATTATGTGAAAATTATGTGAAATCCGTTTTTCCGTTTTTGTGTGGTTTATTTGCTTTGGGGTTTTAGTGTTTACAGGGGTCTTCAGGCTTGAAGTGCCGGAAAGAAAACGGATGAGGAAATTGAGAAACTTCCATCCGTTCAATCCGTATCATTGAAATGCTTTTCTTGCGGTTGCTTTGTCTTGCCGTTACTTTTTATCTTCGTATTCAGCATCCATAACATGGTCATCCGATTTGTCGGCATTTTGCTGTTGTTGAGCGTTTTCGGAAGCTTTTCTGTAAATCGCTTCGGAAATCGGGTAAACAGCGTTTTCGAGAGCTTCTGTTTTGCTCTTGATCATATCCATATCGGTTCCGCTCAGAGCAGACCTAAGCGCGGCGACAGCCGACTCAACGGCTTTCTTTTGGTCGTCCGTTACTTCAACAACATCGGAGGCTTGTGAAACGGCCTTTTCGGCGGCGTTGATCAAAGATTCAGCGTTGTTGCGGGTCTCGATTTCTTCTCTCTTTTTGCGGTCTTCGTCGGCGTGAAGCTCGGCGTCTTTGACCATGCGGTTGATTTCGTCTTCGGAAAGTCCTCCCGGTTTTTGGATGGTGATGGACTGTTTCTTTCCGGTTCCGAGATCCTTGGCGCCGACATGGAGAATTCCGTTGGCGTCAATGTCAAATGTCACTTCAATCTGGGGGATGCCGCGGGGTGCCGGCGGAATACCGTCCAGGATGAATCGTCCAAGCGTTTTGTTGCCGGAAGCCACACTGCGTTCTCCTTGGAGGACATGGATTTCAACGGACGTCTGGTTATCGCCGGCCGTTGAGAAGACTTGGCTCTTTTTGGTCGGAATGGTTGTGTTTCTCTCAATGAGCGGTGTGGATACGCCGCCGAGGGTTTCGATACCGAGGGTAAGCGGAATCACGTCAAGGAGCAAGACGTCTTTGATTTCCCCGGACAAGACACCGGCTTGAATGGCGGCGCCGATGGCGACGGCTTCGTCAGGGTTAATGTTCTTGTACGGTTTTTTGCCGGTGAATTTATCCACCAAGTCAACGACGGCCGGCATTCTTGTGGAACCGCCGACGAGGATCACTTTGTCGATTTTATCCATGGATAATTTGGAATCGTTTAAGGCTTGCTTCATGGAAACGAGTGTTTTTTCAAGCAAGTCGGCCGTCATTTTCTCAAACTGGGCGCGTGTCAAGTCAATATCCATGTGGAGCTGGTCGCCGTCGGGCCCGAGCGCGATGAACGGTAAGTTGATGTTGGTGCTGGTCACGCCGGAAAGTTCGATTTTCGCTTTTTCGGCGGCATCTTTCAAGCGCTGAAGAGCGGCCAAGTCTTTGGATAAGTCGATGCCGTTGGATTTTTTAAATTCGGCAGCGAGGTGGTCGACGATTCTGTTGTCAAAGTCGTCGCCGCCAAGACGGGTGTCGCCGCTTGTCGCTAAAACTTCAAAAACGCCGTCGCCAAGTTCAAGAATTGAAACGTCGAAGGTTCCGCCGCCCAAGTCGTAAACGAAGATTTTCTGGTCTTTGGATCCTTCTTCTTTGTCCAATCCGTAGGCCAAAGCGGCAGCCGTCGGTTCGTTGATGATACGAAGGACTTCAAGTCCGGCGATGGTTCCGGCGTCTTTAGTGGCTTGGCGTTGTGCATCATTAAAGTAAGCCGGAACGGTGATGACGGCTTGGGTGATTTTTTCACCGAGGTAGGCTTCAGCATCGTTTTTCAATTTTTGAAGAATCATAGAGGAAATCTCTTGCGGCGTGTAGGGTTTACCGCCGAGAGTCACTCTGTAATTCGCGTCGCCCATGTGTCTTTTGATGGATTGGACGGTGTTTTGGGAATTGGAAACCGCCTGACGCTTTGCGATTTGCCCGACAAGCCTTTCGCCTTTTTTGGAAAAGCCGACGACGGAGGGGGTTGTTCTGCCGCCTTCAGCGTTTGGAAGAACTGTGGGTTCGCCCCCTTCCATAATCGCCATACAAGAGTTGGTTGTACCAAGGTCAATACCTAATATTTTTGCCATATTTATTTCACCTGTGTTTGATTTTAATTTGTATGTGGTTTATTTGGTTTATAATGTAATTTATTTGGTTTATAATGTAATTTATTTGGTTTATAATGTAATTTATTTGGTTTATAATGTAATTTATTTGGTTTAATTTGTTGATGTGATTTGTTTAGTTTTAATTTTTTAATGCGGTTTATTTAGAGTTTTATTTAGATTTAATTTGTATTTATGGAATAATAAATCGTTTTTTAATGATTTTTTAATTATTGAAATAAACAAATTGAGTAAATGAGTAAACAATAAATTGAAATGTGAAGTTTATGAATTATGAGTTTATGAGTTCGCCACTTTTTATTTTTAAATCGTTCGAGGACATTTTTGGCAATTGGGGCTCATATTTCGGCGGTTTTCGGGGTTTAATTTGAGGTTCATATTTTGGAGATTGAACCGTTTGCCGGGCGGTGGACTGAGTGTTTTGTCGAAATGTCAAATTTTGGGTTGGGGGTTGGATGCTATTCATTTTTAGATCGAGTTTGTTTGTTTTTTATTTTTGTTTATTTTTGTTGTTTTTTTGCTTTAAATTTAAATGTTATTGGCAACCGACACCGATGCCGGTCGGATTACCTTTGAGTGAAGAGTGTATCCGGGGGTAAAGACATTGACAATTGTTCCGTCCGGGAAATCGTTTGTATCGACTTGGATGACGGAATCATGCAAATGCGGGTCGAACTCGGTACCCGGTTCGGCCGGTATTTTAGCAACGCCGTAAGATTCTAAGATGGACATGAATTGCCGGTGCGTATTTTTCAAACCTTCCAGCAGGGACGCATCATGAATTTTACCGGTTTTTTCGGTGGACAAGATCCCTCTTTCAAAGTTATCGGCCACTTCAATTAAATCTTTGACAATCGGTTCAAGCGCAAACTTTCGGGATTCTTCCATTTGCTTCGCGCTTCTTTTTCGATAATTTTCAAAGTCTGCCGCCATCATGAGGTACTTATTTGTTAAATCATCCACTCTTTGTTTTAAAGCGGCATTTTCTTCCGAAAGCATTGATTTCGCATCATTCTGTCCGCTCTTTTTGTCGGTCTTGCGGCCTTTTGCGTGATGATCTGCCTTTCCGGTGCCGCCGCATTCGCAGCATGCCTCAAGATCATCATCCGCTTCCGTCTCAAATTCTTCTTCCGACGGAACTTCAGAATAACACGTTTTGTCTTCTTTTTTGTATGCCATGTTTTTACAGCCTCTCCAATTCTTAGAGTTAAACAAAATTCCAATGGAATTCTTCATATTTAAACATTTCTCTTATTTTTAGTTTTTTTAAAATATAAAATAATCAATTGAACTATTCACCATAAGTTAGTATCTATTCTTCAACAAAACTCATCGAAAATCCGGAACTCATGAATCCTAAATAAACACTAATAAATATAAATTCATAAATAAAAATCTATTTGATAAATTTGTCGGTTAACTCAAAAATGAATGAAAAAAGGGTCAAGCCTGAAGAAAATAAAAGAAATGAAGATGCAAGTAAACGAAAAAAATAAAAAAGGAATGTTGGTTTCGTTCCAATTTGGGTCAAAACGCAACCATTCAGTAATTTTCAGCGTATTTAAGTAATAAAACCGAAATGATTAAACAAACGGCAAATACAATAATGAATTTCTCCCAGCCGATTCCGGTGACATCGCCATGGTAAGCCATCAAACAGAAATTGATGAGCGCCGTCAAAACGATTGTCAAGAACAATGAAAAAATGAAGCCGATACCGAGCGCCGATTTTTTATTGGCGAGCCTTGAGTCGAAGAATTCATAACCGATCACGAAAAGGACAGCGAAAATAAGCAAAATGACAGCAATCGGAATCGGGATATTGCGCGTCACGAGCATCCCGTAAAGTCCATACAGTGTAAAAACCATGAAAAAGGCCATGACCAAAGATAAAGCGAAAGTTTTCACGTAATTGTTTTTGAGAGACGATAAATTAAAATAACTTTTTTGACGGGAATGATTGGAATATCTCTTAGCTGCGATAGATGACACCACCTTTGAATTGGAAATTGGAACCGAAAATAAAACTGTGAGAATTGAAAAGGTCAACTTATAAATTAAACTCAAATTTACTTGTGGCAAAGCAAACCGTATACGAAGTTTACATATATAAATAATAAATACCCTGACGAGTAACTATATTTTCCATATATAAGTATTTCACGGATATAAAGATTACAGGCCACTGAGAATTTCAAAAAGATCAGTCGTCAGGAATTGAATAATAGATTTGAATTAAATTTTCAAGTGAACCATTTTTCTATAATTCAGTTTGTATCTGCCGTTTTCTATTTTCTGATTGCATCTGCTGTTTCTATTTTGCAACTTGCACCTGGTGTTTTCTATTTTCCGACTGCATCTGCAACCACTATACCCAATTCATTCCATGGAAGTCCGTTTAATCAGACGCTATTGCGTCTGATTAAACGGGATGGTTTGCTTGAAATCAAAAAGAGCAACGAATTTAAAATCGAAATTGAAATCAAAAAGAGCAACGAATTTAAAATCGAAATTGAAATCAAAAAGAGCAACGAATTTAAAATCGAAATTGAAATCAAAAAGAGCAACGAATTTAAAATCGAAATTGAAAACAAAAACTGAGGCATCTGATTTTAAAAATAAAATCAAAAAGAACCCCAGTTTTTTTCGACACTTAGAAAAATGTGTCGCCATAACGCACGGCTGCCCGCCCTTCTAATCAACCTTCAAAAACCGTTTCCATGAATATATAAACGTTGGATTCATTTATGTCTAAAACAGTTCAGTTTTTCAGGTGATTTTTTGATACAAATTCCATCCCTTTCGTTTGATTCCGTGGCAAACGCCGTTTTTTTAATTCTTCAGGAGGCGGAGACAATTCTTCCCGACGACGTCATTCTTTCAATTCGAAACGCTGCCGAAAACGAATCAAATCCGGTTGCGAAAACGCAACTGAATTCCATTCTGAAAAACATTGATCTCGCCGCCAAAAAAGGCATCCCGATTTGCCAGGATACCGGTATTTTTATCTTTTTTGTCGAAATCGGACGCGGCCTTTGCCTTGACTTTGACATTGAAGGCGCGATTCGAAACGGCTGCGTTCGGGCAACCCGCGAAATTCCGCTCCGGCCAAATGTTGTTGACCCGCTGACCCGCCACAACACCGGAAATAATATCGGAAACGGGCTTCCGGAAATCAATTATTCATTTGTTCCCGGAAAAACGCTCACAATTACCGTTGCACCAAAAGGCGCCGGTTCCGAAAACATGAGCGCAATCCGCATGTTTAACCCGACGGAAGTCGGAAAAATCAAAGAATTCGTCGCCAAAACCGTTCTGGACGCCGGCGGAAAACCATGCCCGCCTGTTGTAATTGGCGTTGGCATCGGCGGATCTTTTAATCAGGCGGCAAAACTCGCTAAAGAAGCCTTGCTTTTGCCGATGGATTGTGGAGAAATCTGCACGGAAACCCGCGAACCGGCCGAAATGGAAGCCGACATCTTGCAGGCCGTCAATTCTCTCGGCATCGGCTGCATGGGACTTGGCGGCGATACGACCGCTCTTTCCGTTCACATCAAAAAAGCGTCCTGCCACACCGCCTCCCTTCCGGTCGCCGTCAACATCCAGTGTTGGGCGAACCGTCACGCGACAGCGGTCTACGACGGAGGGAAATAAATGCCGGACCGCCACGTTCAGACGCATTATCTCAAAACACCGCTGTCAGCGGAAGATATCCTGAAAATAAAAGCCGGCGACACAGTTTATTTGACCGGGACGATTCTGACCGCCCGCGACGAAGCCCATGCCCGAATGATTGAATTCGACGAAAAAAACCATCCGCTCCCGTTTGATTTAGAAGGCGCCGTCATTTACCATTGCGGGCCGGTGATGGAAAAAAAAGAGAACGACATTTGGAAAGTCGTGGCGGCCGGACCGACGACAAGCGATCGGATGACGAAAATGACGCCCAAAGTTTTATCGGCGCACAACGTCTGCGCCCTCATCGGAAAAGGCGGCATGGAGAACATTGCCAAAACACTGGACGGAAAGTGCGTTTATTTGTCGTACACCGGCGGTTGTGCGGCTTTGGCGGTTGATATGATTGAAAAAGTCGAAACGGTTTATTGGGACGATTTGGGAATGCCGGAGGCCGTTTGGGTTTTGTCGGTGACAGAATTCGGACCGTTGATTGCCGGTGTTGATGCGTATGGGAATGATTTGTTTAGAGATGTGAAGGAAAAGGCGAAGAAAGAGTTTTTGGAGATTTCAAAATCGGTTTGAAACAAAAACATTATAATAAAACCCTATGATTAAATATAGAGTAAAAGTGAGTGAAATTTTTCAAAAATGAATTTAAAAAACAACAAATAAAAAAATGAACCGTTATGTCCGAAAATAACATTGTGATGCACATCGATATGGACAGTTTCTACGCGTCTGTTGAAATCCGTGACCGTCCCGACTTAAAAGAGAAACCCGTTGCGGTTTGCTCAAAAACGTATTCCTTGGAAAAAGACGCGCCGCGCGGCGTCATCAGTGCAGCGTCGTATCCGGCGCGCAAATTCGGACTTCATTCGGCCATGTCGCTCTCCGAAGCCATGAAATTGTGTCCGGACGTCATTCTTTTGCCTATGAACCGCGACCTTTACAAACAAGTGTCGGACAACATCATTAAAATCATCGGCAAATACATGAAAACGGTTCAGCAAGTCAGCATCGACGAAGCTTACGCTCTTTTTCCCGACTCGGTCAAAACATATGACGATGCCAAGAGGCTGGCCGAAACCGTCAAAAATGAAATTTTTGCGGCCGAACGCATTACCTGTTCCGTCGGCATCGCGCCGAACAAATCAACCGCTAAAATCGCGTCCGGATTCCAAAAACCAAACGGCATGACCGTCGTTTTGCCGGAAAATCAACTTTCATTTTTGTCACCGCTTTCAATCACGAAAATTCCGGGCGTCGGCCAAAAAACAAACGAATTCTTCGACCTTTACAACATCAAAACCATCGGCGATTTGGCCAAAACCGACAAACGCCTTTTGTTTGAAAAACTTGGAAAAACCGGTCTGTTTTTCTCCGACATCGCAAACGGCGTTGACAATGCGCCGGTGATTGAAACGGCCGACGTCAAATCCATCAGCCGGTTTTATTCCTTAAGCCCATTTACAGCCGATTCAAAAGCTCTTTCGCTTGGCTGCGACGCTGTCTGCGAAGAAGTGCACAAACTTCTCACCGACAAAAAAATGTTTTACAAAACCGTCACCGTCAGCTTGCGTTTTTACGATTTTTCAACGGCGTCCAAATCCAAAAGTCACAGCGTTCATGTGTCGGATATCAACATACTCAAACGCTACGCGCAGGAAATGCTTTTGGAACTGATCGACGCTAATGCACAGCACAAAAAATCCCGCCAAATCAGCGTCGGGGTGTCCAAATTAAAAAAGACCGACGCGAATCAAATGCAGTTGTCGGATTTCTTTTGAAATTGGGATTTAATTGGTAAAATGAGGATGAGATGAGATGAATGAAGATGTTCGGCAAATGATTCAATCTTTTATTTCAGAAGGGGATGAGATTGTTGCCCAACGAACCAAAAGGAGACAAGATGGGACATATTACATATCCGGCGGAAGTTATCGAATCTGGCTTGAAAAAACATCCCGTTTCCTGCATGTTTATTTTCCGGACGACAAAATTACGAAAGAATTTATTGAACTCAGAAACGGTCCCAAATACCAAGATAAAACAACATATGAAAAGCTGAAAGGAAAACTTTTAGCGTTAATGGATTTTCCATCACCGGTTCAAAAAAATAATTTTGAAATCACAAAAACCCTTCAAAATTTTGATAAATTCGCAACTCAGATGAGTGGTTACAGGAAACAAAAATATGAATTTAATGACGAATACGACACTCAAAATGCAATCCACGCCATTTTAAAACTGTTTTACAAAGACATTCGGGCGGAAGATTATGTTCCCGAATGTGCCGGCGGAAAATCCAGAGTTGATTTTTACATTCCGGAAATTGAAACGCTCCTTGAAGTGAAATTCATTCGTCCGAATTTAAGAGATTATGACGTCGGTGGCCAGTTGCTGACAGATATCGGTCGTTATGAAAAGCATAATGGTTGCCGGAATCTGATTCTATTCATCTTTGATCCCTCTCGATTATTGAAAAATCCTCACGGATTGGCGAAAGATTTGGAAGAAAAATCAAAAGATGGCATGAATCTGAAAGTGATTATTTCTCCGATTGAATGAATTATGAAAAAATGAAATAAAAAATCATTTTTTCGATTTCTTTGCGATCGGTTTTGTTTCGGAAACTTTTCCTTCATTTTCTTCCGATTCTTTTGCTTTTTTCTTCTCTTTCGCTTCCGCTTTTTTTTTCTCTTTCTGCTCCGCCACCCATTTTTCCTTCTCGTCCGCCCGTGTATCTTCTCCGCGCATTTTCCGTTCCAAATCGCGAATCGTATCCCGGAGCTGAATCGCGCGCTCAAAGTCCAGCATTTCGGCGGCCAAATTCATTTCCGCTTCATATTCGATGATCAAATTCGGAATTTCAGCTTTCGGAATGTGTTTCACATCGCTGATGTCGGCCACTTTTTCTCGAATCGGTTTTTTAATGGTTTGCGGCACAATGCCGTGTTCTTGGTTAAACGCCAATTGAATATTCCGGCGGCGCTCGGTCTCTTCCATGGCTCTTTTAATGGAGCCGGTCACGTTGTCGGCGTAAAGAACGACTTTGGAATTGGAATTGCGGGCGGCACGGCCGATGATTTGGATTAAACTTCGGGCGTCGCGCAAAAATCCTTCTTTGTCGGCGTCCAAAATTCCAATAAAACCGACTTCGGGAATATCCAGTCCTTCCCGGAGAAGGTTGATGCCGACGAGAACGTCAAAGTTGCCGAGCCGCAAGTTTCGGATAATTTCGGTCCGCTCAATCGTTTTGATGTCGGAGTGCAAATACCGGGTTTTGATGCCGGCTTGCGCCAAATATTCGGTGAGTTCTTCCGCCAAACGTTTGGTGAGCGTTGTCACGAGCGCGCGGTCGCCGTTGGCAATCACCCGTTGAATTTCCCGAATGATGTCGTCCACTTGTCCTTTGATCGGGCGGACTTCGACAACCGGATCGACGAGGCCGGTCGGGCGGATCACCTGTTCAACCACTTGCGCCGACTGTTCAAGTTCATAATCGCCGGGCGTTGCCGAAACGAAAATCGTATTTTTCATATATTTTTCAAATTCCTCAAACCGGAGCGGGCGGTTGTCGTAAGCGCTTGGGAGGCGGAATCCGTAATCAATTAAAGATTTTTTCCGGGCATGGTCGCCGTTGTACATGCCATGGATTTGCGGCAGCGTCTGATGGCTTTCGTCAATCACCATTAAAAAGTCGTCCGGGAAATAATCAATCAAACAATATGGCGGCTGCCCCGGTTTTCGGTTGTCAAAGTGCATGGAATAATTTTCAATTCCTTTACAGCTGCCGGTTTCCCGAATCATTTCCATGTCAAAAAGCGTTTTTTGTTTGAGGCGGTGCGCTTCCAGCATATCGAGTTCCGGAAGGCGGTCTTCGAGTTCCTCCAAAATCGCTTCAATGGCGCGTTCCTGTTCGGATTCCGGAATCACATAGTGCCGGGCCGGATAAATGGTAAAAGAATCCATGTCGAACTTTTTGACATTGTTCAGCATATCAATTTCCGAAATCCGGTCAATTTCATTTCCGAACAACTCAATCCGAATAACATCTTTGTAGTAACCGGGGATGACGTCGATTGTGTCTCCTTTAACACGGAAGCGTCCGGGTGCCAGATCAAGGTCGTTTCGTTCAAACTGAATGTCCACCAATTTTGAAATGATTTCAGCCCGGTTTACTTTGTCACCGACCGCCACTTCAAATCCCATATTTTCAAAGTTTTCCGGGTTTCCGAGACCGTAAATGCAGGAGACGGAAGCGACGACAATGACATCGCGGCGGGAGACGAGAGAAGCCGTTGTTTCAAGGCGCATCTGCTCGATTTGAGGATTGATTTGAGCGTCTTTTTCAATGTATTGGTCTTTGGCCGGGATATATGATTCCGGCTGATAATAATCATAATAAGAAACGAAGTATTCGACGCGGTTGTTTGGAAAAAACTCTTTGAATTCGTTGTAAAGCTGCGCCGCCAATGTTTTGTTGTGCGCGATGACAAGGGTCGGGCGGTTGATATTTTTAATAACATTTGCGACCGTAAATGTTTTTCCGGAACCGGTCACGCCGAGAAGCGTTTGGAACTGTTTGCTGTCGTTAATCCCTGCGGTGAGTTTGGCAATCGCATCCGGCTGCGAACCTTTCGGCGTCATGTCGCCGGCCAATTCAAACGGCGGAGAATCGCGACGGCGGGTTTTAATTTTAAGATCTCGTTTGTCATCCGGTGATGTCATAAAATGTCTTCCGATTCGTTTTTATTTTTAAATTATTTTTTATTTTAACTGATTTGGGAATGTTTCATTACTTGAGCTTATATTTGAATGTGCTTATTTATTATATTTTTAGGTATCCGGTAATTCAATTTAAGTTATCATCTTCACTGTTAAACATATTATTCATTTTATTTTATTAATGTGATATTAGAATAAGCATAAATAGGGGAAACACTTTTTGTAAACCACTTTTTATTCGGAGGTAAATCATGGAACAATACACTCAAAAAAATCAAAATATTTCCGGTTTTTCCGTTGATTTTGGAAACAAATTCTTATCTAAAGTTTATATGTGGATGATTTTGGCGCTCTTTTTGACGGCGATTGCATCCTACGCTATTCTCAGCACACCGTCCCTTCAATTGTTTTTCTTGGGAAATGTCTGGCTTGTCTGGCTTTTGATGATTGTTCAATTGGTGTTCGTCGTCATTTTAAGCAGTAAAATCGAGTCCATGTCCACATCAACTGCTGCCGTTGTTTTTATTATATATTCCGTCCTTGTCGGCATTACGATTACGCCGGTTTTATTTTACTATTCGCAATCGACCATCTTCATGGCGTTTGGCGTTTCCGCCGGCATGTTTGCCGCGATGAGTGCCGTCGGTTACTTCATCAAAAAGGATCTCAGCGCAATGGGCAGATTCTTGTTTATGGCGCTTGTCGGTCTCTTGATCGCGATGATTGTGAATATGTTCATTTCCATTTGGTGGCCGGGAACGGCTTGGGGCATTAGTTTTGCGCTCAGCTGCCTTGCTGTCCTCATCTTTGCCGGCCTGACCGCTTACGATACGCAGAAAATTAAGAAAATCGGGGAGGCAATCGCTCATGAACCGTCCCGCGGGCAAAATATCGCCATCATCTGCGCGCTGACGCTTTACCTGGATTTCATTAACTTGTTCCTCAATATGCTCAGAATCATGGGCCGGAACAGCTGAATTGAAACGATAAACGGGAATGCCCGGTTCCGGCGGACTTTTCCTTTTCTATCCTTTTTCTTTTTTCTCTTTTCTTTTTTTAAGCGGCGATTGTTTAAAGCAAAGAACCTTGGAGGGACAGCTTATTGGTGTTTTAAAAACATTTGCGGGTATGGCAAACTTTAAGAATAATCCGACACTTTAGGTTTCATTCAGTTGTTTCTTTGTTCATTCCGCGGAGGTAGCCGAGTGGCCAAAGGCGATAGGTTCAGGGCCTATTCGTGCAGACGTTCGTGGGTTCAAATCCCATCCTCCGCACTTTGTTTCTTTTTTATTTTGAACGGGTTTGAGGATTGTTTTTGATGAAACAAAAAATCAGAAACGAACTGCGTCTCAAAAGAGAAAAAATGAGCCGAGCCGATGTTTTGGCGAAAAGCAAACACATCACAGAGACTCTCTTTCATTCCGATTTGTTTCACAAAGCGGATGCTGTCTTCGCTTACGCCGATGTTCAAAATGAGGTTCATATGATGCCGTTTCTTCAAGATTGTTTAGAGCGGGGAAAATCGGTCGCGCTTCCAAAAACGGTCGGCAGTGAAATGATTTTTTATAAAATATCCGATTTAAACAGTCTCCGGAAAGGAAATTTCGGAATTATGGAACCGGACGCAACAACAACCAATTCGATTTTTCCGAATGAAAAATCTCTGATCATCGTTCCCGGAATTGGATTTGACCGCCTCGGCAATCGGCTGGGATACGGCGCAGGGTTTTATGAC
Source organism: Methanolapillus millepedarum (assembly GCF_032594115.1). Classification (NCBI taxonomy): domain Archaea; kingdom Methanobacteriati; phylum Methanobacteriota; class Methanomicrobia; order Methanosarcinales; family Methanosarcinaceae; genus Methanolapillus; species Methanolapillus millepedarum. The sequence continues at coordinate 602,129 of NZ_CP131060.1, read as the reverse complement.
AAATATTTGTCCAAAAATCTGTATATGCACGCGGTCGGTATTTGTTTTGAAGATCAGTTGGTTGATAAAATTCCAGCGGAAAATCTGGATATTTCCATGGATTCTGTTTTGACGGAAAAAGAATGGATTTTTTTTAAAAAATAATTTCTAATCTTTTTTAATTATTTTTATTTTTTTATTTTAATTATTTTTTATTTTTTATCTTAATTATTTTTATTTTACTTTTCATTTGTTTTTATAGAATATATGAGAATTCTAAAAAGTATATAGGGAATTAAAAAAATATAGACTAATTTTGGAAAAATAGTTTTTTTAAATAAATATAATATATTGTCCTGAAATCTGATTTTTATTTCTTTTTTTATATTCTTGATTCTTTTTTCTCTTTCTTTTTTCTTCATTTTCTTTCTTTTTTATGTCAGGGCACAAATGATAAGTTTTCTCTCTTTTTTTGATGGATTCAATACTTCATAGATTACCCGTATATTCTTATTTCTTTAAGTGTTTCACTGGCAAAATTAGGTTTGAATCCGGATTTGATAGACGCTGTTTTTCAAAATCTATCGGATTGTTTCTACTGGACATTTTTAAATAAAATATTTGTATTTTTAGAAGAAGATATAATTATATTATTAATTTTATTTTATTAAATCTTGATCTTGAAACTGTCTGATTGTCACTTATTTGTCCAAAATATATATATACTATAATTTGTTTATATACATCCTACATAATGGTAAATGATTAGCAAATCTTATTTCATCTAACCTTTGATAAAATAAGACGCTTGAATTTGCTTGACCCAACGCATGACTAATTTCAAATAATCCCAAATAATTTTGGTCATACTAAAAACGCCACACAATAACACTTACGCCACCCTATCAAATGTTATCACTGGCTGATTTCATGGTACTCGCCATTGATTTAGCATTTAAAAACGACTTTGATATCTATTGTTTTTAACCAACGTTCACACAAACTTTCACCCAATTCAAAGAGGTTAAACATGCAGTCTATCGTTCAACAAGCATTAAAATACGCAGAGCAAGAGAAAGAATCCATGGTCAGTTCCGATGGCGACGACTTTGAAGAATTCGGACAACCCCGGATTGTCATCGTCGGATGCGGCGGTGCCGGCAACAACACCATCAAGCGTCTTTACAACATGGGCGTCGAAAACGCCGAAACCATTTGTATCAACACTGACAAACAAGACTTGGACAGAACCCGCGCCGACAAAAAGATTTTGATCGGAAAGACATTAACCCGCGGCCTTGGTGCCGGCGGATATCCGGAAATCGGCCGCAAAGCCGCCGAACTTGCTCGCGGAACCCTTGAATCTGTTTTAAAAGACGCTGACCTCGTTTTCGTGACAGCCGGTATGGGCGGCGGAACCGGTACCGGTGTGGCTCCGGTCGTTGCCGAAGTGGCCAAAGAACAGGGTGCTATCGTTATCGGAATGGTTTCCAGTCCCTTTAAAGTGGAAGGATCCCGCTCCCAAAAAGCCCAAGAAGGTATCGAAGCTTTGAGAAAAGCCGCCGACACCGTCGTTATTTTGGACAACCAAAGACTTCTCGCTCACGTCCCGAACTTGCCGATTGACCAGGCTTTGTCCGTGATGGACCAATTGATTGCCGAAACCGTGAAAGGCATTACCGAAACCATCACCGAATACTCTTTGATCAACCTTGACTATGCCGACATTCGCGCAACAATGGGCTGCGGCGGCATTGCTGTTATGCTCGTCGGCGAATCCAAGAACCAAAACAAGAGTCAGGAAGTCGTCAAAGCCGCTTTGAACCACCCGCTCCTTGACGTGGACTACCGCGGCGCAACCGGATGTTTAATCCACATCACCGGCGGTCCGGACTTAAGCCTCCAAGAAGCCATGGACATCGGCGAACAATTGACGTATGAAATCTCAGGTGAAGCCAAAGTCACCATCGGCGCCCGCATTAAAGATGAATATGAAGGACGGGTCCGTGTGATGGCCATCATGACCGGCGTTCAGCAAAAAATCGGCGGAAAGTCTATGGACAACATGACCGCGAACACTTCCTATACCGCCAAAAGAGAAGCCAACGCATCAACATCAACTTCCAAAAACAACATCATTGATTTCATTTAATCGGGTTGTTGTTTTTCATTTCACTTCCTGTTCAAGAGAAGCTTGAATGCTTCTCTTTTTTATAATTTCTGATTTTTTTTGTCGGACATTTCTTCTGTTCTCCTTTTCTTTTTATTTTCACAGCGGTCTTACGCGCGCGTTATCGCACTCACTTTTTATAAACTCGTCAAAACATCCGCTTTTCCTTCGGAATCAATTTTTATATTCGTTTTTCTTATATGAAGAAAAAAAGAAAGAGGCAATTTATGAAAATACTCATCGTCACCGGGCAATTGGCTTTTGAAAACGTTCAAAAAGCCGCGACCGGGTTTGACGCGGATGTTTTAAGAATTGAAACCCCGGTCGCGTCTTTGATAACCCCTCAAAAACTTATTGCCGGGTTTTTGTCCTCTTCGTTTGCTTCCAAAAAGTATGATGCGGCTCTCATTTCAGGTTTTTCAAAATTTGATTTTAAAAGGGCCGAATCAGAGTTGAAAATTCCGATTTATTTGGGACCGAAACACGCGGCGGATTTGGAATCTGTTCTCAAAAGTGCTGAAAACGCGGGATTTTCATTTTCAAAAACCGTGCCGGCTTGTGAGTTTATTCAATCACAAAAACAAGCGAAAACCGAAAAATTGTTGCTTGAATATGAACAAAAATCAATGCCGGCTCTTCGAATCGGATCTTTGGCAATCGGCGGCTGTTCCAAAATGAAAGTGCTCGGCGAAATCGCAAATGTTGAAGACCTTTCCCGGCCGCAGCTGAAAGAAACGATTTTGAGTTATATTTCAAATGGCGCCGATATTGTCGATCTCGGGTTTTCGCCGGAAGCGGCAGAAGATACCGTTCAGCAACTCGTCTCATTCTCAAAGACCGTGTCTGCTGTTCCGGTCAGTGTTGATTCCGGCCAGTTCTCTCAAATAATTGCCGGAATTTCCGCCGGAGCCGATATGGTTTTAAGTTTAAATTCAGAAATGATCCATCGATTGAATCTGTTCTTTCAATCCGGTCCCAATGAAAACAGGCGGATTGATTTCGAATCGTTTTGTCAAAAGATCAAAAAGACAACTTTTGTCGTGATTCCGGATTTTGTTTTTGATGAAACCAATTTTGACAGCGAACCGGATTTTCCATCGGAAATGAAGGGGTCTTTCTCGAAATTGAATGCACGAAAAATTCAAAGCCTTGAAGAAAACATTCGAAAAGCAAAAGCGATCGGGCTTGAAAAATTAATTGCCGACTTGATTCTCTCTCCGCCCAATCATCATTTACTCGAATCGGCGGCGTCTTATTTCGAATTTCACCGCAAAAATCCGCACATTCCGATTCTTTTCGGCGTTGGTAACGTCACCGAGTTAATTGATGCCGATTCTCCGGGCGCAAACGCGCTTTTATCGGTGATTGCTTCCGAATGCGGTGCTTCCATCTTGTTTACACCGGAAGCCAGCGCCAAAACAAAAGGGTCCGTTTCCGAATTAAAAAAAGCGGCTGATATGGTTCTGGCTTCAAAAATCCGCTCGTCCGCTCCCAAAGACTTGGGAATTGATTTGCTGTATCTGAAAGAAAAAAGACGGCGTCCCGGTATGGATTTGGATTTCATCTCCGCTCATCCGGATTTAACCGGCTCCGGGTTTTCAAAATCGAATCTGAATGCGTCAAGTTTTGTTTTAACCGGAACTCTCCATCCCGATTTTATTCCGGGGACAAAATGGGGGTGGAAAAATGATCCGGCCGGCAACTTTTTCATCGGGCTTGTCAAAGTTTCCGAATTATCAGCCTTTGTCCGCAGCATAAATGTCGGTTCGGAATCGGAAAGACAAGCCGGAACGCAAATTGAAACCCAAATTGAAATCCAATTTGAAAAACTCAAGAACATTCAAACGCCCAACCGCGAAGTGATCGTTGCCGTTCACCCGAAAAAGATTATTATCGGTACCGATTCCGCGTTTATGATGGAAAAAATCATTCAGGAGAACTTAATCACGGAACTCAGCCATGCCGCTTATTTGGGACGTGAACTTCAAAAAGCGGAAATTGCGATGAACCTCGGCCGGAGCTATGCGCAGGATGACGCTTGGTGACGAAAACACACGCTTGGAAGACCGTTGCCAAGAGTCAGACAGCTTTTTTATGATATTAATTTCAACTGTCCGGTTTGGGGAAAGTCTATTAATATTTTGTCGGATGTTTTAATTTAAATCTCATTTTTATCCGGTGATTTTCATGAAACTCAATCAGCAAGACAAAATTAAAATCTTCGCCGTTTTGGCGGAGAAGTATTTCAACGAAAACGGTTGGAAATACTATAAAGTGGCGGACAATGTTGAAAAAATTCAAAAAATCTGCGACGACATCAACCGCCAGCATGCGGCGTATCCGAGCATTACCCGCGACTGGTATGTTCAAAACGGTGGTGCCAAAGGCATTCACTTATGCGATACGTGGGATGAACTCAAAACCGTTTGCGACTTTTTGAAAATCGGCGCTGTTTGGTTTGATTTTTTCGTTGACACCGGCGAAATCAAAGCCTTTTGCATTTTAAGCGCGACCAAAGAACTGGCGCCCGAACGCATCGACATCATTTTAAAAGCGCAGGCCGCCGGCATCCGAACATTGGTCTTCCTCGCGGACGTGCCAAACGAAATCGACGCCAATGTTCTTCAAATTAAGAAAAGCGAATGTTAAGACATTTTCCTTTTCTTTTTATACTTTTTTCTTTTGATATGATTCTCTTTATTGTTGTTTTCACATTGTTTCCGGATGTTGTTTTTTGGGGTCTTATTTTATCTTTTCCGTCACTTTAATTTCATTATAATAATTCTTTTGACATCATCTCTTTTTTTCTGTTCAAATCTGTTATTTTTATCTCAATTTTCTCCAATTTGTTATTTACTATTCAGTCAAATTATTTTATTCTTTAAATATAATTTGTTATAACGATTTAATTTATATATTTGTTCTATACTCATATACCTTTAAATTAATTATAATCTATTGTATAATATTATCTGCTGTCTAAACTTCGTTACAGATGAGTTATTTGGCAGATTCATGATTCCTCAAACAATAAGGGGAGAATGATTTGAAAACACAAAAAAATATAATCAGAATGATCGGGTTAATAACGATTTTAACACTTATGCTTGCCTTGGCCGCTCCGGCCGCGGCGGCATACAACAGCACCGTTACCCAAAAATGGGATTCGGGCACAACAGGCATTCAAACAATTTCACCGAACACCGGAAACGTCGTTTCTTTTAAAGTGAACGTTTCGGATGCGGATGGCGCCGGCAATTATATTTTGAACATCACGCTCAAAAATAACAACACGTCGGATCCGACGACCGGTTTTAAGTTTTCCGATTATACCGGAAAATCCAGGATCCCGACGGGAATGGAAGATATTATTACAAGCGTTACCATGAGTGGTAATACGATTACTTACACGCTGACAAATCCGACCGTCGTCACGTTGGATGTTCTGGTTTGGGCCGACGTCATGAAAGTTTACAACAACGAAGAAGTCGTCGTGGACGCGACGTTGTACAAAAAAGGCGTGTCTCCGGCACCAAATGTTCAGGTGGCCGACACCGTCACCGCAAAGGCGATTTGCAAGTATCCGGTTATGCACTGTAATGGTGATTTCGAATTGACGAATCCGACAATTATGCCGTCCAACGCAAGTACAATCGATCTCAACTACTTGTTTTATACGGAGTCAGACTGGACAACTTTCAGAGCTCAAGGGTTGTTGGTCAACAATTTGGGTTACACCTTGAACTTTTCAAATGTCACCATTACGGCGGACGGTGTTACAAAAACATATTCTCAGTGGCTTTCAGGCGGCAGTTCTCCGGTGGTATTCCGATACAAAAACGGAACTTCGGCCAATGATATGAGTTTGACTTTCGCGGCGTCTGATCTTTCGATTTTGACTTGGCAATCCCGGATGCCGTTTCAAATTGTGACTACAGATGATTTCAAATACAACGGAACAACATCTCCTTCCATCAATTTTGCAAATTTGACCGTGGATGCCAAAGTTAAAATAAACGGACGTGGCCCGCAAGAGGATCTTTATTTCCATCCGGCGGACGTATCTAACAAAACGGGAAGTTTGTTTAATTACAGCGGTACAACGACAAGCGCAACGTCAACCGCTGAAAAAGATTCCGTGACAAGAATTCGATTTATAGGCCCCATCTCCCAAATATCGTCCTCTGTGATTGCGAATTCCGAACAATATACATCCGGTACCCGTGCTCATCTTTATTATCAGGAATTGTTCAGAATCGGATTTACGGGAAGCATCCGCGACGGAGAAGATGTTAATGTTACTGTTGCGATTCCGAACGGGGTGACTGTCACTCATTTACGATTGCCGTCCAGCGACAACCGGGAAACGCAATATACAAGCATTACCGTTTCAGACCCGTACAGCCATTCAATAACATATGATAATTCCTCAAGAACAGTGAATCTTTCGGCGGACGGGCTTGAATTCCATCCGGGAGACGATGTCAATTTGACAATTACCGGTCTCTTGAAAATGAAACCGGCGCCGGGAGCATCCTATTCCTATACGTCTGAATGTTTGATTCATTTCGTCGGAACGACCAATTCATCCGTCGCCGACAACACAAACTTGCCGTTTTCCGGAACTGTCAAGAGATTATCGAATGCAATAACTGTTCCGGCTGTTAATTTTAGTGAAGTGGCGAAGGACAAATATTACGTGACGCCGTATATTACGTCAACGAGCACAATGTTGTACAACAGCATTACTGCCGTTAACGTCGGCGATTCATTTTATTTATTTGAAACTTTCAGACCGTCGCCTTATCCGTATTATTCCGCCCACCGAACGTCGGTGTCAGATCCGGATGGTACGTCGGTATATTCCAATCCGGTGTTTTACTTCAGCGTCCCGCCTCAATTTACCATTAAAAGCGCTGCATTTACTTACGCCAACGGAACAGCCGCCAAAGATTCAAACGGCAACGCCCTGAGCGTCAACCAGACAATATACGACAATGCCGGTTTGTACAAAGATATGACTTATAACGAGCAGCATGGAAAAGTTGTCGAAGTTAAAATAAAGTCGGCCGGAACGGCGCCGGACGAAAACTTCTGGTTGAATTATGCCAACTACTTGGTTAAGTTGGAATTGGAAGTTCCGGCGGACTATGATGGCGCCGGCAAAGTGACGTTTGCACCCCAGACGGTCTTGGTCACAACATGGGACAGCCAAGCGGTTGATTCGGCAACGGGCGGTTCCGGCGGTAGCAATAAAGATTTAGCGGCTGCCAATATCACCGGTATTCCGGGACTTCATGCGGTAAACGGAGCTTACAGCGGTTACTTGACGAACCGCGACCTCAGCATTTTGATTCCGAATACCGTTTCCGTTTACGTCAGCACAAATACACCCGGCGGTTATTTGTCCTACAACCCGTCTAATCCGCAGTCCTTCCCGGAACTTAAAGCCGGAAGTTCAAACGAAGACTTTAAGTTGTATATCAACAACCGCGGCGGAGAAAACTTCTCCGACGTCAAAGCCTATTACATCTTGCCGAAGAATACCGGTTGGAAATCCACTCTAAACCAGCCGCCTCAACTTGATTTGGTCAAGACAAACGCCGCAACGTACAAAGTTTATTACACAACGGACGCCGTCGAGTCTGAAACAATCCAAAACAACGGAAACTTGGCGGGAACTTATAACTGGACCCTTATCACCTTTGATTCGACTCCCGGAACCGGAACCGGAAAAGCAACAAATATTGATGACGCGAACTTGACCAACATCACCGCGATTAAATGTGAGTTTTCCGCATTGAAGAACGGAGAACATTTGACCCTTCACTTGCCGTTTAAGCTTCCGAAAGTCGGCGGCGCCGTTGCCTATGATCAAACAGCCATCGGTCAGACGTTATATTATTTCAACGCCAGCTTTAAAAGCAGCAACGCCTTTACGGGCGCCGTTAAATTGGTCAAGTCCGACTTTCCGGCTTTGATGGGGAACAGTTCCGGAACGCCAATCGCGCTTGAAATTTCAAACAGCACCGCTTATCAAACCGGAACAATTCCGAACTGGTGGGATGTTTACACGTACGACGACTTCACGGAAAACATCAGTTTGACGAAAGTCTCCGTTAAGTTCGTTCCGACCGTCGGAAATCCGATCACACACCCTCCGATCACAACAGGTTTTACAAATACCTCTTACACGCCGACAGGTCCGGACCACGTCGATGGTTATTTGACAACGGTTTCTGCCCTTGACAGAAGCATCGTCAACACATCGACGCCGGGAACGTACACCATTACGTACACGTCCTCCGAAGATGACGACAGCCAAGCCAAAGTTGCGAACCGGACCATCGTGATTACAAAAGACATCGGCACGCTGACGTTAACCGGCGGCTCAACGGACATCTTCTGGAAATCCGATATTCCAAGCGGCTCTCCAACGTGGAACGATTACTTTAAGACATTTGTCAGCGGAACCGATTTCGGAAATCCGATCAGTCAAACAGATATAATGTTTAAAGAATATACGGGCGCAGCTTTTAACATCAGCGAACCCGGGAATTATGTTCTGGTGTACAGGTACACGGACAGCGCGCTCAACGAAATCAACGCGTCGGTGAACGTCGCCGTCAAATACAGAGGAAACATTTCGGGAACCGTCACCGGGAACGGCCAAAATGTGACAAGCTGGCCGGTTGCTGTTAACAGCGGTTCTGCCACCACCAACAGCTCCGGAAAGTATACCTATTTGCTGGAAGCAAACACCACGAATCCGCTCAATGTTCCTTATTCCGTCAATTTGACGACGGCGCCGGCCGGTTTAAAAGCGCCGACCGCTGTGACCGGAACTGCCAGCATCACCAACGAAAATCCGGTGGTTAACTTTACGCTCACTCCGGTGACGATTAACGCGACTTTTACAGACCCATCGACGTGGATTGACTCGGTTTCGCTTTACTCTTCCGACGGAACGCTTGTTCAGAAAATGAATACGTCCGAAAACGGCGGCCATGATTACTTCTTGTTTGAGAAGGCATCCGGGCAGGGCTGGTTTGAAGCCGGCGATTACTACTTGGAAGTCGCGGTGAAACCCGGATACAAGACGGATATCGGAAACGATTTTAACGTCTTCGCAAGTTCAGTCTTGAAATGGCAGACCACCAATTTCACTCTCGGAAACGACGACATCGTCAAAGCCGGCGGTAACGCCGTCGATGCGCCGGTTATTTCCGGAACTGTTTGGAACGACGCGAACCAGGACAGCGTCAAAGACGTCGATGAAGCCGGCATTTCCGGCGCCGCTGTGAATTTGCTGGACAGTTCGAGCACCGTTCTTGAAACCGCAACGACCGATACGGACGGCTACTACTACTTTGTGGAATCTCCGGTTTCGACCATGAGCGGTTCTTACCATGTTCAAGTGAACTTGCCGAGCGAATTTAATACAGCGTCCGCTTTTCAGTTTGACCAAAAAATCAACGCAAGCAACAATTATTCGTCTGATTTGATTGACATTCAGACGTCCGATTTCCAATTCACGGATATTCACGCCGGCTTCTATCATAAGTCCGGCGGAAACAATTCCGGCGGAATCGGAAACGCAACCATTGTGCCGATGACCGAGCCGATGAAAGGGGAAAACAAGACGGAAGAGCCGAGAAACGAATCTCCGGGCTTTGAAGAACAACCGACTCCGGAACCGACGAACGGAAAAGTCTTCTCTCTCTTCGGATTGATTTTGATGGTTCTGTCAGTCCTTTTGGCTTTGCCGCAACTGTATGATATTTACAGAATCAAAGGCAAAGGTGAAGAAAGCAAAGACGGAAATGAAACGCCGAAAAGCGCCACCTTCCAAATCCTGGCCGTCGTCTTGGCGGTCATGGCGGTGATTGTGTTCTTCCTTCTCTACCGCATCAGCGGCGAGATGGTTTACTACGGCACGGCTGATTTGGTCTTGACGGTTATCTTCCTGGCGGAATTGGCCGTGACAGTGAAAGCCTACGGAAAGAAAATTTTCAAATCAAACACGTAAAGACATAAGTTTGAGACGATTAAACAACCGCCTCTTTGGCAGCGATTCTTTCGCTGCCTTTTTATTTTTATAATATCTGTTTTAAATATTTTTTGAATCAACTAAATATAGAACCTTTTACATCACTTATACTCTTATGAGTCAGAATATTTCTTCAAACTCTTCCCGGTCCCCGGACTCAAACCCGCCGGCTCCGTTTTCTTCCTCCAAGGAGATTACCGGGAGTGTTTCTTTTATTTCGGCCGCAAAGGACAGCGGTGTCCGTTATGTCTTTGGCGTTCCGGGATTTCCGATTACGGATTTGATGAACGCGATTTTTGACGACCCGGATTTTTCGGACAAGTCGGGATGGTTCGCCAATGAAAAAATCGCTTTTGAATGGGCTCTCGGCGCGTCTTTTACCGGCCACCGATCTCTTGTGATTGTGAAACATGTCGGTTTGAATATTTTATTGGACCCGCTCATGACGGCGATGACGCATACCATCGGCGCGGGACTTGTTATTGTGGTCGGTGATGACCCGGGCGTTTCCGGCTCTCAAAACGGCCAGGATTCCCGGTATTTCGGAGGTCTTACGGGGACAGCGGTGTATGACTGCGGCAACCCGAAAGACATTTATGAGCAAATTTGCCGGGGATTTGGGCTGTCGGAAAAAATCAAGGCGCCGGTGATTGTCCGGGTGACCGCCGACGCGCTCAACCAAAAGATGATGGAAACACTGGCGTACAGGCATAAAGGAGATTGTGTTTGTCCCATCAGTTCAGACGGCGTTCCTCAATCATACTTGTCGCCGCTTTATGACCGATCGGTTTGGAACTTGAAAATGAAGGGAAAACACCAGCGTTTCCACCTGTTCAACGATCCGGTTCTGATGGGCGAAGCGGAGCGGTATTGCGTCAGTGATTCGGTTCTTGACAATGCCGCAGGCCGCAGAAAGATGCTCCGGCCGGGGTATGAAAATAAATTTTTGGAGGGAAAATCCTCCGCGCGTGTTTCTCCCGCCGCCGGTCAAATCGGCGTCATCGCTTCAGGATGGTGTTTCTCTTCCGCGTTTTTGACGTTTGAGCTTCGCAAAGATATTGTTCTCATGAAAGTGGGATATGTTTCTCCGCTTCCGATTCAAAAGATCAAGAATTTCCTGAAAGAATTTTCACGGGTTTTGGTGATTGAAGAGTCGGAACCGGTTATTGAAGATCAAATCCGCATTTTTGGAAACGTTTACGGGAAGCGCACCGGTCACTTGCCGTTTGGAAAAATAGAGCGGGAAGACATGCTCTTTGCGGTTGAAAATATTCATCAAGATACGGTCTCAAAAGATGTTGTTTTAGCCGCCCGTCCGCAAGCCGGCGGGTCCGGTAAAAAAGAGTTTTGCCGGGAAAGCATTTATCCCGGCTTTTTTGAAATGCTTGCCGAAATCCGGGAAAAAACAAATTTGCCGGTCACCGGCGATATCGGCTGTTCCATGTACGGCGCCGCTCCGCCTCATTCCGTTATTGACGTCGCCGTTTCGCTCGGTTCGTCCATCGGGATCGCCTCCGGAATCACGGCGGCCGTTCAAAAGAAAACGATCGTGGTCGTTGGTGATTTTGCCTTGTCGCATTCCGGAATATTGAGCCTGTACGAGGCGTTGAACCGGGATGTTCCGCTTTTGGTTTATGTCATGAAAAACAACGTGGCGGCGATGACCGGCGGACAGGCTGCGCCGGACTCGGAAGGCTGCGTCCGTTTACTGGCGGGAAAATCCGAGAAATCAAAGGTTCATTTTTTTGTTTGGGAAAATGGAAAAGATCCCAAGTTCTTTGAAGAATTGAAGAAAATAAGTCTGGAAGAACTGAAAAGAGACGGGCTTTCCGTCATCATCATTGACATAAAGGATTAATTTTTTTAGAAGAAGCCGTGATCAAAAAGAAAAGAAAACAGGAAATTATTCCTGTTTACGGTTTTGTTTTAAAAAATGTCGCCGGGTTCAAAGTAGTTGGCTTCGTGTCCGCAGGACGGGCAGTTGGCCGGCGGTTGCTTTCCGTAGTGGACGTAGCCGCATTTTAAACATTTCCAGGTAATCGGCTCATCCCGGCTGTAAAGCGTTCCGGCGTTTAACCGGTCCAAAAGGATTTGGTAACGTTCGCGGTGATGTTCTTCGACTTTGGCGATTTGGCGGAAAAGCCGGGCAACGTCTTTGAATCCTTCTTCATCGGCGGCTTTGGCAAAGTCCGGGTACATGGTGCATGTTTCGTATTGTTCACCGTCAATGGCCGCTTTTAAGTTTTCTTTGGTCGTTCCGATTCCGTTTAATTTTTTGAATTCATCTTTTGCGTGCTGCATTTCGTTTAAAGCCGTTTCTTCAAAGATCTTCGCCACATAATGGTAACCTTCTTCTCGGGCGACTTTCGCGAAATAGTCGTATTTGTTCCGGGCTTGGCTTTCGCCGGCAAACGCCGCTTTTAAGTTTTCTTCTGTTCTTGACATAATTTTTTCCCTCTCTTTTATTTTTTTTGTTTTTTAATGAGCACTATCCGTTTGATAGCTTAAAAGATTGTATGGATGAATGCGCACTTTGCATAAATTAAATGCATTGGCAGCGTCATTGCAATATTTTTCCTCTCTTCAACTTAAGAAACGTTGGGATTTAAAATCAATAATCGGATTGATTTTGAGAAGTGAAACTGGAGTGAATGTTTGCGTTTTTCCCGCCGGATGAGTCAGTTTTTGTTTCTTAAGTTGACCGATCGGATTCTTGTGAATCAGTTGGCTTCGTCGACGCTTGCGACCGTATAAGCCATGTCGTCAACTCCGATTTTTTGAATGCAGTGCGTGCATCGGCCCTGGAAAATTAAGTTCGCCGATTCAATTTCAAAATTCGGGACAATAGCGTTTTCGGTAATGTAGTTGGAAAATATCCGTATCGAATATATCAAACACGGTTTTACAAAACCGGCAGTATGCGTGGTGGTGAAAACTCGTGTCAGCGTCATAGTGCGCTTCGTTTCCCACTTCAAATTTTAATATTTCATTGTTTTCCGCCATCATATTCAAATTGCGGTAGACGGTTGACAAACTGATGGTTGGGATTTCTTTAGAAACTTCCGCGTAAACTGTTTCAGCTGTCGGGTGAGATTTCGTACCGGACAAATATTCCAGTATTTTCATCTTTTGGACAGTATTTCTTTTGATCATGATAAAACCTTGAAAATAAAACCTTGAGAAACCAAAAATTATAACATTTTTAAAAACCGTTTTTATTGGTAAATTGTTATTTTACAATTGTTTTTAATTCCGTTTTTGATACGTTTTATTTTTCGTTTTTGAATTAATTTATTTATTTTTTAATCAATCTATTCATTTCTCTAATTAAATATTAATTATTGAATCGAATTATTTATTGAATTGAATTCAATTTTAACTTAATTTTTATACCATTTTTATCCGTTTTGGCACGTGGTCAGTTACTTATTAACACTCTGTTTGCGTCATATTTATTACTACAAATTTTGTGCTAGTAACAACAAGTCTTATTAAGAGTTCTTTCTATTTAACTTTAGTCATCTTAATATTTTTAAGTAAAAATTATTAATTGATAAAAATTCCTATTATATCTTATTATTTTACTCACATCTTTTATACGGATATGTTCGGGAATTTTTAAATATATCTCACGGGATGTACATATTATGTTGACGTTCATCGGTTTGGGTCTTTTTGATGAAAAAGACATTTCTTTAAAAGGATTGGAGGCCGTTTTGGCGGCGGATTTAATTTATGTGGAATTTTATACGTCCCGCTTGATGGGAACCACTCTTGAAAGAATGGAATCGCTTTATAAAAAGCCGGTTCATCTTCTTTTACGTGAAGACGTCGAACAAAACCCGGATTGGATGCTTGCCGCCAAAGATCAGAATGTTGTTTTTTTAACCGGCGGCGATACGATGGCATCGACAACCCATGTCGATCTTCGTATCCGGGCACATGATTTGGGGATTGAAACGCGGCTCATTCACGGCGCATCCATCATTTCCGCCGTCTACGGTCTTTCCGGCCTTCAAAATTACCGTTTCGGAAAATCGGTCAGTATTCCGTTTCCTTATACAAGCGCTCGCGGAAACCGCGTGGTTACGGAAACACCGTACGACACTCTCTTGAAAAATAAAAAAGACGGCCTTCACACGCTTGTTTTTTTAGACATTCATCCGCAGAACGGTTACATGAAAGTTTCCGAGGCGCTTCAGTTGCTTTTGGAAGTTGAAAACAAACGTCAAGAAGGTGTTATGAGTGACCAAATCGCAGTCGGGATTGCCAGAGCCGGATCCGACGACGTTTGCGTGAAAGCGGACTTCGCAAAAAATTATGAACACTTTGACCTTGGCGGGCCGCTTCAAATTTTGGTCCTTCCCGGAAATTTGCACTTTTTAGAAGCGGAAGCCCTTGTCAAGTTGGCCGGCGCACCAAAGTCCATTCTGAAAACGGATCCGTAACCCAAATATTCAATAAATAATTCTCAAAATAATATCCAAAATAATATCCAAAATAATATCTAAAAAATATCTAAAAAATATCAAAATAATATCAAAATAATATCCAAAATAATATCTCCAAAAATATCTTAAAATATATCTTAAGATAATTTCACAATTAAAACATCTACAATTCTAAAAATTATGACAGTGCGGTTCGAAAATAAGAAACAATTTTAAAGAAGCAAATTCTATTCTAAGAAATCTTCTCATTGGAACGGGTAAAAGGAGTAAAAAGATGCCGGCAGACTTACATGAAAAAACAATTCGGTATGAGCGCCTTTTATCGGCCGCCCTTTTAAAAGCGGTTCCGTCTCCGATTGAATCCTCTCACATGATGAATGTCGCCAAAGATTTCAAAAGGATGGCCGATTCTTATCACAAAGACGGCCTTCATTTTATGGACCAAAATGATTATGTCAACGCTTTGGCTTCTTTCAGTTACGGTCATGCCTGGCTGGACGCCGGCGCCAAGTTAGGTGTTTTTAACGTCGACGACGACGTGCTTTTCACCATTTAATTCCATTCATTTATTTTCATCCAAAGTTCATACGATCAAAAAGAAAAAAGGAGTTTTGAGTCATGCCGAATTACAATGTTTATCTTGAAGGTGCTTGGTTGGTCAAAGATGTCGCGACCGGCGAAGACGCCATCGGAATCGCGCTTGCTGAAGCCGGAAAACGGTTGAATCCGAAATTGGATTATGTCGATGTTGAAGTCGGAACCATGAGCTGCGCCGCCTGCGGTGAAGATTTCATGAGCGCGTACCTGGTTGCGGACACGGCGATTGTCGGTTTGCTTTTCCAAATGAAAGTTTACGAAGCCGAAACGGAAGAACACGCGTCCCGGATCGCAAAATCCGTTATCGGAAAGGCGCTTCGAGATGTTCCGCTCAAAGTCATTGAAGTGGATGAATTCTGATTTTTGATTTCATCCGTTTCCTTTCCGGATTGGTCTGCCGTTTCACCGTGCGGATTTGCTTCCTTTTGCCTTTTGTTTTATTTTGTTTTATTTTATTTTCATTTTTTTCAGATTCAGGTGTTCTTATGGTCAAAACAATATCCGTCACCGGTCACACATCGCTTGATTATTTGATTTGGGTGGATAAAATTGTGGATAAAAATCAATCGTCTCCGATTACCCGGTGCGAAACCCATTTCGGTGGCGGTGCCGCGAATGTGTCGGCCGTGATGGCTAAGCTCGGCGGTTCTGTCCGGTTGGTTTCTCCGGTCGGCGATGATTTTGTCTCCTCGGAATATGAAAAACATTTGTCGGATTTAGGTGTTGATTTATCCGGTGTCTGGCGGATGGGAAATGAGCATTTGTCCAAAGCATTCGTCATCACAGACCGCCTTTTGAATCAATCCACTTACTTTTATTGGGGCGCCGCCGGAAAACTTCGGGAGATGGAGCCTCCGAAAGTTGATTTTGTTCATATGGTTACCGCAGATTGTTTTTTTAACGCGAAAATGTCAAAAGCCGCCGAGTTCGTCTCTTTTGACCCCGGCCAGGACTTGGTCACTTATCAAAAAGAGCCTCTTCAAACGATTTTAAAAAATACGAACCTTCTTTTTACCAACCGGCATGAAATCAAAATGGTGTCGGACATTTCCGGTTATTCCTTTGAGGAGCTTCTGAAAATGATCGACGTTATTGTTGTCACTTACGATAAGGAAGGCAGCGTTCTTTATTCCGGCGGGAATGTTATTTGCGTCGGCGACGACATCCGAATCGGTGACTGTACGGAAAAAATAAAAACCCCAATTCCTTGCGTTTTGGCGGAATCGGTCGATCCGACCGGGGCGGGCGACGCCTATAAAGCCGGGTTTTTGGTGGCGTTTACGAAAGGTTATCCGCTTGACGTTTGCTGTAAAATCGGAGCGGTAACGGCTTCTTTTGTCGTGGAAAAAGTCGGCTGCCAAACCAATCTGCCGGACTGGAAAACCATGACTGAAAGATACGTTTTACATTTCCCGGCATCCGATTTGAATTTATAATTCCGTTTGTCTTTAAAATCCTTTTTTGATGAGGTTTTCATGAAAGTCGCGGCATTGGTTTCGGGCGGGAAAGATTCCGTTTTCGCCATCCAAAAAATGATGGCGGACGGGTACGATGTCGTTTGTATGGCATGCCTGGTTCCGAAAAATCCGGAATCTTACATGTTTCACGCCATAAATACGAGACTGGTGGCGGACATTTCCGAAGCTTGCGGCCTTCCTCTTTTGTACCAAGAAACAAGCGGCGTCAAGGAAGAAGAACTTGCTGACATGAGGTCGGCTCTTTTTGAATTGAAGTCCCGTTACGGCGTTTCCGGCGTTTGTACCGGCGCGATTGAATCCGTTTATCAAAAAAGCCGGGTCGAACGTGTTTGCCAAGAACTCGGCCTTGAAACATTTTCCCCGCTTTGGAAAAACGATCCCGAATGGTTGCTTTCTGAAATGATCGACATCGGAATGGAAATTATTTTTGTAACGGTTGCAGCCGACGGATTTGATGAACATTGGCTCGGACGGCGGCTGGACCACGCGGCGCTTTCCGATTTATTGTGTCTTCACCGTCAAAGTTATGTTCATGTTGCCGGCGAAGGCGGCGAATTTGAAACCGCCGTTTTGGATGCGCCTTTTTTTAAAAAGCGGATCGTTCCCGTCAAAACAAGGTCCCGATGGATGAAAAACCGGGGATATTTTGATATTTTGGAAACGCAATTGGTGGATAAAGATTGACATAAAGGCAATTTGACGCCGTTAAACGAAGACAAATAAAGACAAATAAATTGATTTTATGAGGGAAATAAATGCCGAATCAATCCGAACCGTCCAAATCCAGGCTCAAGAAGGCGATGTTTTTCGAACCGCTTTCGGATAATAAAGTTAAATGTAATCTTTGCGCGCGCCGCTGTTTTATTTTGCCCGAAAAATTCGGGTTTTGCCGTGTCCGGAAAAACATCGGCGGAACACTCTATACGCTCAATTACGGCATTGTTTCGTCAAAGGCCATTGACCCGGTTGAGAAAAAACCGGTCTTTCATTTTTTGCCGGGAACGTCCACCTATTCAATGGGAACGCTCGGCTGCAATTTCAAGTGCCGCCATTGCCAAAATTGGCGGATTTCCCAAATATTGTTCGATGATGCCGCATCCGGCCGAAACAATCCGGATTTTGATTTCGGATCTGATTTTGAATCGGGTTCGGATTCGGATTTTAATTCGGGATGTCCAAACGCATCGAAAAACCCGGAGTCGGACACCGGTCTTTTTTGTTTTGATCCGGGAATGTATGATGAAAAAGTGACGCCGGAAGAAGTGATTTACCGGGCTTTGTTTTTGGAGACGAAAAGCATTTCCTTTACCTACAACGAGCCGACGATTTGGTACGAATTCATTTATGATACCGCCGTTTTAGCCAAAAAAAGCGGCCTTTATGTGATTTTGGTGACGAACGGTTATATGACGCCGGAGGCTCTTGAAGCGCTTTCGCCTTTTATTGATGTTTACCGTGTGGATATAAAGGCCTTTTCCAACCGTTTTTATTCGGAAGTGGCCGGCACGCACTTGGAACCTGTTTTGTCGTCCGTTCAAAAAGCCAAAGAACGGGGTCTTTTTGTTGAAACGGTCACTCTTTTGATTCCGGGATTAAACGACAGCCCCGGCGAATTAAAATAGATGGCCGATTGGATTTCTCAAAATTTAGGAAATGAAACACCGGTTCATTTAAACGCGTTTCATCCGGATTTTCAGTTGACCGGCGTTTCATTTACGCCGCTTTCAGCGCTTGAAGGTGCCCGGAATATTTTTAAGGCGGCCGGCATGGAATACGTTTACATCGGAAATACGGAGTCCAAATATAAACACACGTATTGTCCGGAGTGCAACACGATGTTGATTAACCGCAGTTTCTCGCTGGCGGATTTTGTCAATTTGGAACGAAAAGACGGCAAATTTTTCTGTTCCAATTGCGGCAAAGAAATTGCTTTGTTCTATCCGTTTGACGATTTTTGATTTCGAAGATATGCAACTGTTTTCTTGATTTTTTAAAAAATGATTGGCGATTTTTGTTTGATCTTTCAAAATCCATCTCCCGATTCTTTGAATCCAAAAGAGAATGTGCCGCCTTAGCGCGCGCGGTGCCGCTCGCCGCAAAAAAGAACCAATAAAACAGAACGGAAAAAGCGACCGGAGGGAGCCGTCGCGAAGCGAACTTACGGAGACAGACTCCCCCCGCCCTTTGAAAAATTCCGAGCGCAGCGAGGATTTTTTTTTAGACAAGCTTTTGTCCGGCTTCTTTTCCGGAGGTGCAGTTGAACACTTCCGTGATTTTAATCCGAACGATTTGTTTCATGGGAAGCCCCGGTTTCATAGCGGCGACGCGTCCGGTCATTTCCGAATAGATGTTTCCTTTGTCAGTCATTTCCACAACTTCGCCTTTCATTTGGAAGCAGCCGGCTGTTTCCGGGCTCCAAACATAAATGGCGACATGCGGGTTTTCTTTCATATTGGCTATTGTCTTTAAGAAAAAGTTGTTCATCACATGGATGTAATCGTCCTTTTCATCTTTGTCGTTGATTTCGGCGATTCCAATCGGGATGACGTTTGGAATTCCGCTTTTAGATGCGGTTGCCAGCGGAAGGACGCGGACTTTTTTGATGTTTTCTTTCATTTCTGCCGTTAATTTGACCATACATTAACCTCCTTAAATTAAAAAATCTCGAATCAAAAAATAAACGATTCGTTCAATCGTTGCCTTAAATATATTTCATTCAGTCTTATAAAGATTCCTTTGTCTCATTCTTTTTTTCTCATTTCTTTTCTTTTTTCGCCGTTCATCATCATTGTCTATTTATAGAAAGCGTTTTGTTTTGGAATTATGAGACTTGACAGTTATTTGGTGGAAATGGGTTTTTTTAAGTCCCGCGGGCGCGCAAAGAGCGCGATTGAGGGCGGGAATGTCAAACTGAACGGCAGCGTCTGTACGAAAGCGTCCAAAAACATCACAACGGAAGATAAAGTGGATGTGGAAGAAGGACTCGATATGCCCAAGGGCTACTTTAAATTAAAAGCCATCCAAGAGCTCGCCGGCATTTTAAAACCCGACGATTTTGTTTTGGATTTGGGATCCAGCGCCGGCGGGTTTATGCTGTGCGCGCTTGAATTCATCGGCCCAAACGGACACATTCAAGGCATTGAGTTTTCCAAAGATTTCCGAACGGAGCTTGGTAAAATTGCTTTTGAACACAAAAACGCGGAAATTATGTTTGCCGATGTTTTTACCGTTCCGATTGAAAAAATCGCGACCGACAAAAATTCCAAAAATAAAAAATTCGATGTGCTGCTCTCCGACATGACGCTTGAACCCAAAGATTCCCTTTTGGCGCTGTCCCGCATGTGCGCGCTTTTAAAAGACGGCGGCCTTTTGCTCCAAGTGATTAAAATCCCGAAAAACCGGTCCAAAAAATCCATCCTGAAAAAGATCGAATCGTTCGGATTTACGGTCTCGGACGTTTTGGAACCCCAAACCCAAGAAGTTTATATTGTCGCTCAAAAAACCGGCGTCTGCTTAAAGACGGCGGCCGTTGACGCGGAAGATTTCGATGCTGAATTTGAGGCGTTTTCCGAAGATGAATTTGAGAACGAAATCGAATTTGAAGACGACATTGATACAAGCCCGGATTTTATCGACATTACGGATATGGACCTGGATGACGAAAAATAAAAACGTTGTTTTTTCTTTTCGCTTCTATATCTACCTTTTTTGGTAAATGGAATAGTTTCATTCCGCTTAGAGAGACTTTAAATGGCTGAAATGTTAAAACGAAGATGAATGTAAAAAGCGATAAAAATAGATCAGAAGCAGAATTATTATCTGTAAATTTTTAAAGGGATTTGAATGGCTGAAAAAGGAAAAAAGAAGACAACGGATGTTGAAATTGAACCGGAGTTTTTCTGCCCGGTCAATGAGCTTGCCGTTTCCGAAAAAATCAAGGACTTTTACATCCGTTCCGGCATCACGTCTCTTTATCCGCCTCAATCAAAAGCCGTTTTCGCGGGTCTTTTGGACAACAAAAACGTTATGATTTCAATCCCGACCGCTTCCGGAAAGACGCTTCTTGCCGAATTGGCGATGCTCAAAAGCATCGAAAGCGGCGGCAAAGCGTTGTACATTGTTCCGCTCCGGGCACTCGCTTCCGAAAAATTCCGGCGCTTTTCCGGCTTTTCAGAACTGGACGTCAAGACCGGTATTTCCACCGGCGATTTGGACGCCGCCGATGAATATTTGGGCGCCAACGACATTATTGTTGCCACCTCTGAAAAAGTAGACTCGCTCATCCGAAACGAAACTCGGTGGCTGCAACATATTTCCGTTGTCATTTTGGATGAAGTGCATCTGATTAATTCGCCCGACCGCGGCCCGACGCTTGAAATTATCATCACAAAGCTGCGGCGCATGAATCCCGATATGCAAATGATTGCCTTGTCGGCCACCATTCAAAACTCGGAAGAAGTTGCTGAATGGCTCAACGCTTCTCATGTTGTGAGCGGCTGGCGTCCGACGAAGCTTTATGAGGGCGTTTATTATGACGGCGTCTATAAAGCGAAAGTTCAAAAACCGGCGTTTGATCTTAAAAAAATCGCCAAAAAGCCCAAAACGGTCAAAAAATCGGAAAAAGAAGCCGGCAAGGAGAAACCGGAAGAAAATACTCATTCCGGGTTTGATTCCGAAAATGGTCTTGAAAAAGAAATCAAACAAATCTATATTGGTAAAGTTCCCGAAGCGGCCGTCTCCCTTGTCGCCGACACTATTTCCGGTGGCGGACAATGCCTTGTTTTTGAAAGCAGCCGGAAAAACGCCGTCGGATTTGCCAAAAAAGCGGCATCCGTTATTTTTTCGCTCTTGAATCCGGCCGAAAAAGAAACGCTTTCCAAAATTGCAACGGAAATTTTGGAAGGAAGCGACACGGACGTTGCGGTTGTTTTGGCGAATTGCGTTCTTCACGGGGCGGCGTTTCACCATGCGGGGCTTTCCGCCGAGCAGCGGGAAATTGTGGAAACCTCTTTTTTGGCCGGCAAAATCAAAATGATTTCATCCACGCCAACATTGGCGGCCGGTCTCAATTTGCCGGCGCGGCGGGTCATTATTCGCAGTTGGCGGCGGTATGATTCCGACAGCGGCATGCAGCCGATTCCGGTGATGGAATATAAACAAATGGCGGGGCGCGCCGGCCGGCCGCACTTGGATCCGTACGGTGAATCCGTGTTGATTGCCGCAAAAGAAGATGATGTGGAGATGCTGACCGAAAAATTCATTGAGGCGCCGCCTGAAAACATTGAGTCAAAACTCGGTGCGGAAAACATGATTCGGACGCACGTTTTATCGACGATTGCGAACGGATTTGCGAATACGCGGGAGGAACTGCTGGAATTTTTCAAGGGAACATTTTTCGCGCATCAGCGGGGATTGATGAGCACGATTGCGCTCAGTACCATCATTGACAAATGCCTCGACTTTTTAATTGAAAACGAGATGAGTCAGGAAAAAAGAAAGAACATCAACGGCTCCGAAAGTTCCTCTTCTTCTTCTTCCTCTTCGGATTTGGGTCCCCAATCTCCGTTTCAAACCGCTGATAAATTGAGCAAATCATACACCAATTTAGGCGGACGCTCGGATGCCGTTTTGGCGCCGACAACGCTTGGGACTTTGGTTTCAAAATTATACATTGATCCGCTGTCGGCAACGACGCTTTTGGACGGGATTTTAAAATCAAAGTCTTGCGGCAAAGAACCGTCTGTCATCGGTCTTTTACATCTGGTTTGCAAAGCGCCGGACATGAAACTGCTTTACATGAAATCAAGCGATTACGAATGGGTTCAAGAATTTATCGCCGACAACACCGAACATTTCATTTCCGTTCCCAAAACCACAAATCCGGCCGAATATGAATGGTTTATGGGAGAAGTCAAGACGGCCGTTTTGCTTTACCGTTGGATTTCGGAAGTATCGGAAAATGATATTTCAAAAGAGTTTGATGTCGGCGAAGGCGATATCCGAAATTTTTCAGAAACCGCAAGCTGGATGGCCAATGCGGCTTCCCGCCTGTGCCAGCTGTGCGGATTTAAAGAGGAAGTGGTTTCGTTGTCCGACTTGGAACTGCGCTTGCAGTACGGTGCCTCGGTGGATTTGTTGTCGCTTTTGAAAATCCGGGGAATCGGCCGCATCCGCGCTCGAAAACTTTACAACGCCGGCTTTAAGTCAAAAGACCGGCTCCAAAAATCCGATTATGTAACGGTGGCCGGGCTGGTCGGTCCGAAGGTGGCGGAACAAATTTACAAGGAAATCGGAATGACGCCGGACCCCGAAGCGTTAAAAAGTCAAAAAAGCCGGAAAGGACGGTCAAAATCACTCCAAAGCGAGGGTTTGCCGGCCAAAATCATGGACACGGATTTGGGAAGAACTGTTCCGGCATCGGCATCGGAATCTGAAAAATTCAAAACGGAAACGGAAGCAAAAGAGCCTAAAAGAACACAACGTCGGTTCGATGAGTTTTTTTGACGGCTGATTTTGTTATAAAAAGTTTTTATTACCTGATTGCCTTTTAATTCATATAATTATCAAATAATAAAATAAATAATTAATAAATATTTAATAAATAATTTGATAATTATTTAACATTTTCAGTTATTCTACTCAGACCGTTTTTGGAATATTTTATAATCAAATTCAGAAAGAATGAAAGAAGATCGGAAGGAATCATATGGTACTCATTCAGGTGGCTTTAGATATCATAGAATTGGACCGCGCGCTTTTAATTGCCAAGGAAGCCGTTTTAGGCGGCGCGGATTGGATTGAAGCCGGAACGCCGCTCATTAAAAGCGAAGGCATGAACGCAATTCGAAAGCTTCGGGAGGCATTTCCCCAAAAGACAATTTTGGCGGATATGAAAACGATGGATGCGGGCGCTATTGAAGTAGAAATGGCGGCGAAGTCCGGTGCCGATGTGGTTGCCATTTTGGCGCGAGCGGACGATGTCGTTATTTCGGAAGCGCTCCGGTCCGCCAAAAAATACGGCGTCCGGTTGATGGTGGATTTGATTTCGATTGATGAACCGGAAGCTCGAGCGCAAGAACTTGTGGCGCTTGGTGTTGATTTAATCAATGTTCACGTCGGAATCGACCGGCAAATGACCGGTAAATCGCCGCTGGAAATGCTTTCCAAAATCAGCCGGGAAATTGACGCGGAAATTGCGGTTGCGGGCGGCCTTAAACCGGAAACCGCGCAGGAGGCGGTGGCGATGGGCGCCGATATTGTAATTGTCGGGTCGTACATCATCCACTCCGATAACGTCGCGCAGTCCGCCAAAAATATCCGCCATGCGGTGGACAGTCTCTGCTCTGCTTCCGGCCTTGGTTCCGATTCAGGTGTTTCTTTCAGTCAAAAATCGCAGGAAGAGGAAATTTTTGACATTTTCCGGCGGGTCTCCTCTCCCAATATTTCCGACGCCATGCACCGGAAAGGCGCCATGTGCGGTATTTCCACCCTGTTTCCCGGGCGAAAAATTGTCGGGCGGGCCGTGACAGTTCGGACGCTTGGCGGCGATTGGGCAAAACCGGTCGAAGCCATAGATTTGTGCGGGAAAAACGATGTCATCGTCATCTTTAACAGCGACCGAAATATGGCCATGTGGGGCGGGCTCGCCACAAAAACGGCAGCCAACCGCGGTGTTGCGGGACTTGTCGTCGACGGTGCTGTCCGGGACATGGATGAAATTAAAAAGCTTTCACTTCCGATTTTTGCCGCCAACGTTGTTCCGAATGCCGGCGACCCAAAGGGGTTGGGTGAAATTAATTGTGAAATCACTTGCGGCGGACAAATTGTCAATCCGCGGGATTTCATTGTGGCTGATGACAGCGGTGTTGTGGTCGTTCCGAAAGAAAAAGCTTATGAGATTGCGCGCCGCGCCGAAGAGGTTTGGAAGAAAGAACAACGTATTTTGGATGAAATCGATAAAGGACAGTCCATGTCTTCCGTCTTGGAACTTTTGAAGTGGGAAAAGCAAAAGTGATGAATTTAAAGAGTGAAATGAGCGAACGATAAATTATTTAAAACCGGATAAATTACAGAATAGCATGAAAACAAAAATGCTTCCGCTCTTAATGACGCCCGGACCGACTCAGGTTCGGGAAAATGTCCGGCTCGCCTGTTCGGCGGAAATGACAAACCCGGATTTAGACCCGGATTTTTTTGATTTTTATAAGAACACGTGCAGCCGTTTGGCACGGTTTTTGCACACCAAAAACCAAGTATTGATTTTAAGCGGCGAAGGAATGCTGGGGCTTGACGGTGTTTGTGTTTCATTGGCCGAGCCCGGCGACCGTGTTTTAGTCATTGAGAACGGAATTTTCGGGGAAGGATTTGCCGACTTGGTCAAGCTTTACGGCGCAGAACCCATTTTCTTTCACGGCGCCCGTGACCGGGGCGTTGATGCTGCGGAACTTGAATCCTTTTTAAAAACGGACGCGAATTTTAAATTCGCGACGATTGTTCATTGCGACACGCCGTCCGGTGTCTTAAATGATTTGAAGACACTTTGTCCGGTTCTGAAATCTTACGGAATATTGACGGTTGTTGACGCGGTTTCATCGATGGTCGGGGAAGACATTTTCGTTGATGATTGGCAGATTGACATTTGTATCGGCGCCTCTCAAAAAGGTTTTTCAGCGCCGCCCGGTCTCACCTTTTTGAGTCTTGGTCCGGACGCCTGGTCCGCGATGGAAAACCGGAAAACGCCGATCGCTTCTTTTTACGGCAACCTTTTGATTTGGAAAAATTATTATGAGGACTTTTGGTTTCCGTATTCTCCGCCGTCCAACAGTATTTACGCGCTTTCGGTCGCGCTTTCAAACGTTGAAAACGAGCCGGACATCTTCGGCCGGCATGCCGGATTGGCAAAGGCGACACGCGCCGCTGTTTTAAAATCC
Source organism: Methanolapillus millepedarum (assembly GCF_032594115.1). Classification (NCBI taxonomy): domain Archaea; kingdom Methanobacteriati; phylum Methanobacteriota; class Methanomicrobia; order Methanosarcinales; family Methanosarcinaceae; genus Methanolapillus; species Methanolapillus millepedarum. The sequence continues at coordinate 576,474 of NZ_CP131060.1, read as the reverse complement.
GGCCTTTCCCTTCATTTGAAAAGTAATTACTGCAACACGGTGACGGCGATTGACGCGCCCGCCGGAATCGACGGTGATGAATTGGTCCAACAAATCCTTTTGGACGACAACATCTTAATCGGCGGCTGCTTCGGTTATTTGAAAGGAAAAGTGATTCGGATCGGGCATATGGGTGAAAACGCCCAAGCGGAAAATGTCGCAAAGGCGCTGGCTGCCGTTCAAAAAGCTTTGGAAAAAAAAGGCGTTTCCTTAAAGGCCGATTTGAAAGATGTTTTTTGGGAAGAATATGAAAAAGAGAAATGAGTTTTGGATTACTCCAAAACCACAATTTTATTTTTCGGATATGACGCCGTGTATTTGACCGTCATCGTTTTTGATTTTCCGGCGTCAAGCGTCATATTCCATTTCAATTTTCCGGTATCTTTGTCATATTCGGCACCGGAAATATTAACGGGTTCAATGGTGATGCTTTTGTTCACGGAAACCGGCAGCTGGTCTGAAATTTCAATGTCAATGGCTTGTCCCTTAACGTTTCGAGCTGTCAGCGTCCATTCTTTGGTGACTTTGGTATTGCTTCCGATAAGGCTCTTTTCCGTCATGTCTTTTCCTTTGACGCGGGTCACAATGACGCCCGGATCGCGTCCGAGAGACAATGAAATGCGTTCGCCGGCGCGCCGCGGGTCGATGTACGATTTTCCGACATATTTTCCTTCAAAGAAAATGTTGGCGGCGCCTTCCAGAAGGTTTAAGTCCGTCCAATCTGTCACGGACGCCACTAAAAAGACGTCTTTTTCAAGTTTTCGAATGCTGTAATATTTAAATTCCGCTTTCAGTTGGTGGGATTTGATGTCCACCGGCTTTTGGTTGTAAGAAGACGGAATCGAATAAAGAGCGGGGAGGGCGTACTCCACACCGGTCAGATTGTTTGAGGAGACTGTTTGCGGTATGACGTATTTTGCGTCTTCCATTTCTCTAAAATCTTCTTTCACGCATATTTCCTCACTTATACATTCCAAAGCGTTAAATGATTGGTATTCCGCCATTTTCCTCTGTTTGCTCAACATAAAAGCCGGAGAAGATGCTGCTTGCGGCACAGGCTGCTCAAAATCAACATACAAAGGCATCAGTTCCGGCAGATTTCCGGACAAAGACGGATTTCCGGTAGACAGCGTCAATTTCACATCTTCCCAATCTTCTCCGGTCTGCTGGCGGACGAATGCTTTGAAATTGAGGGTGACAGGATTTTCCACATCTTTGGCGCGGATGTCATAATACGGCGTCCAGCCGGCGTTGTTGAGGAAATATGACAGTTCGATATCGGTCTCCACATCTTTTGGCGCATAAACTTCCACACTGATTTCCGATTCTCTTTTTGAAGAATAGCCCCGCCCGACTTCGTTGTCAATTTGATGAATCTGTTCGTGCAGTTCTTCAATGTGAAGGGATAAATTTATTTTTTCATTTTCAATTTCAGTCAACTTCGATTTGAAAAAGTCAAGCGTTTCTTTCAGTTCGCCGGCTTTAAGCCCGCCTTTTCCCGCCACTTTTCGGTTGCGTTCAAGTAATATGCGTTCCTCCGCGCAAACGGCAAGCTGTCCCTCTTTTTGAAGGACCGATATTTCCATTTCTCTTTTCTTTTTCAAAAGTTCCGCTACCCGTCCGGAATCCGGTGCGTCCGTTATGTATTTGACTTGATGGGAAACAGATGTTACTTGACAATCGCCGGTGGTTGACGCGGTTAAGCTTTCGGCGTAAAGGTCCGCCGAAATGCCGGAAAATGTAATTTTGTTAAGACCGGATGCCAGTTTTAAAGAAGCGGCGCGTGTCAGTTGCGCTCCGTTTAAAAAGACTGTGACGTCCGTTATTTTTCCCCGGACACTTTCATGCTCATAAATTTTGGATTCGGAAGGTTCAATCATTTTGCTTCTCCATTTTTTATTTTCATTATTCTTTTTAATTTTTGAACATTTTATGATTTTTTAAAAATAAATCAAGAAGCAAATGAACCGGTGACATAAAAATCTTCTTGTCCTCTTTTATTATATGAAAAATTTACCTGCGGCAAATCTTTTTGTTATAAAAAAAGTGGTTTTAAAGTCCGTCTCAAATCCGGTCTTAAACAATAGGCAGAGGGCGGATTTATCTCCAAACAGTTATATATTTATGTTATCAAATCCATATGTGAAGTCTATCTGTATCTTTTTTAAATGGTGTCATTCGTTAGACTGAGATGAAAAAATGGTGAATTATAAAAAATTCTTTTTAATCAGCCTGGCAATCAGCCTCATCTCGGCGGTCGCTTTGATTTTTTTTACGACCGACGCCGATACGATTGAGGCGCTTGCTCAAATCCGTCCGGTGTACATTTTGGCGGCTTTGGCGCTTCAAATTTTAACCTATTTGCTCACCGCCCGAAAAACAAAATTTTTGGCGCGTTCTCTCGGTTATGATGTCCATACCCGGCACATGCTTGAAAACGTTTTGGCCGGTATCCTTTTGGCGTCCGTGACGCCGTCGTCCGTCGGCGGAGAACCGATCCGGATTTTGCTTCTGAACAAAAACAGCGGTGTTCCGGTGGGGAAGTCAACCGCCATCATTTTTATGGAACGGCTTTTGGATGTTTTTTTCATCTTCGTTTGCTTGATTCCGTCCATTTTTATTTTGCACACGGCATTGGTTTCGGAAAATGACGGCGCTTTGAACCTTGGTACTTTGCTGCTCATCGCTTTGGTGATTTTATGTCTTGTTGTCGCGGTTTTGCTGTACGGCGTTTTTCGCCCGGAGTCGGCCAAAAGAGGAATTCGGTACTTTTTGGTTCAACTCTCAAAAATCGCGCCGGCGAAATATCATTCCAAAATTGACCGGTGGATCATCACGTCCGGAAATGAAATGGATTTGTTCCATTCCAGCTTCAAACGGTTTGTTTCCGCCGGCAAAGTCAGCCTTTTGATTTCTCTCTTTTACACCTTTGTTTATTGGATGACGCATTTTACGATTCTGCTCTTCATTTTAATGGGACTCAATGTCCGTTTGGATTTGGCCGGGTTTTTGCTTTTGTATGCCACTCAGGTGGTTTTAGCGATCATTATGGTCATTCCGGCAACGCCGGGTGCCAGCGGTATTGCGGAAATCAGCGCTTATTCGCTCTTTTCCCTTTTTGTCCCTGCGCCTCTCGTTGGCGTTGTGGTCATTGCCTGGCGTGCGATTACGTATTATGTGAATATTATTGCCGGAACGCTGGCCGGTTTGCGCGTCATTCGCCGGTATGGAATTAACGCGTTTGCGGATACCGGGGCGGAACCGGCAAATTCAAAGGCGCCGCCGCAATCTTAACCCGGTCGGACCGGTCTTTGGTCCGGATTTGAATTAACTTTATATAACGTCAGGCTGAATTATGCAGCTTAATTATGATTTTTTATTGTTAATATTTACGGACTTCGGGTGTATTCATAAAATGTATGTCAATAGCAATTGTGTCGGTTGCAGCCAATGTATGGCGTTTTGTAAATATGAGGCGATTTCCGTTTTTGGAAAGGCGGTCATTTCCGAAAAGTGTGTCAATTGTCGGTTTTGCGTTTCTTACTGCCCGATGAAAGCGATTGAGGTTGCGTCGAAAGGGGGAATGTCTTAATGGTGGAAAACGCTTCATTGATTCCCAAAAAGCCGACGGCCATCGTGATTGGTGCCGGTCTTGGCGGTCTTTTGGCGGCGGCGCATTTATCCAAAAAAGGATATCAGGTCGATGTTTATGAGCGGTTGGCTCTTATCGGCGGCCGTTTCATGAATATTGAATACCAAGGCTACCAATTATCCACCGGCGCGCTTCACATGCTGCCGCATGGGAATTCCGGTCCGTTGGCCAATATGCTTTTTGCGCTCGGCGCCGATGTGACTGTCATTCCATCAATACCGATGGCAACGGTGCGGATTCCGAAAAATGTCAACGACACGGATTACACGAATGGTTTTATGGATATTCCGCATGTCGAATTTAAGAAACATTTGAAAGCCAAGAATAAGCTGATGATGATTCTCTTGACATTCGGCTACAAGGCCCGTCTCATCCGCCCTAAAAATGAAAAGTTCAAAACCTGGTATTCTCAATACATTCAGGATGACCGGATTGACCGCTGCGCCGACTCTTTTGCCGGCTGGGCGCTCAGCACGACTGCCGATGAAGTGTCAACGGAAGAGATGTTTGCGATTTTTGACAATGTTTACAAGTACGGCGGTCCCGGAATTGTGGTCGGCGGCTGTCAATCCATTATTGATGAACTGGTTCGGATTATTCGTGAAAACGGCGGCAACGTGCACGCCAAAAAGGAAGTTACAAAAATCATCGTCAACGATGGAAAAGCCGCGGGCGTTGCGATTGGAAACGATGAGATTTACGCGGATTTGATTGTCAGCGACATCGGCCACGCGGAGACTTGGGAGATTTGCGATCCGGAAATGGCAACACTTCCGGGTTATGACGTTTACATGGAAAAATTGAAGTCGATTGAGCCGTCGGCCGGCCTTAAAATTTGTTTTGCGATTGACGAGCCGATGATCACGCATGGCGGCGTGCTTCTCACGCCTTACACGCGCCGGATTAACGGGATGAACGAAGTGACAAACGCCGATCCGAATTTAGCGCCGCCGGGCAAGCATTTGGTGATGGCGCATCAAAGAACCGCTCTTGACCGTCTGGACAAAATCGAAGAAGAAATCGATCTCGGTCTTGCTGATTTAAAGGATTTGTTCCCCGGAAAAACGCCGGAAATTCTGATGATTCAAGTTCATCACGGAAAGTGGCCGGTCAATCGTGCTTTTTCCGGACAGGATTTCGGCAACAAAACCCTGATTTCAAACCTTTTCATCGTCGGTGACGGTGCCAAAGGGCAGGGCGGCATCGAAGTGGAAGGAATTGCGCTCGGCGTTGAAAACGCGATGAAAGATATAGCGGACTGGGAGAAGAGCAACAATAAAGAACAGCCGACTCAACAAAAACCCAAATAAAGGCAAACCCCAAATCATCAATTCAAATTACCCGCTCAAAATTTCCAAATATGATGAAATATGGCAACTTCATCCATCATCATATCACGCAAACCGCCCCGAAAATTCGGACGCGTGTCGCGTCCGAATTTCTCGGATACCATACGCTGGAAATGTGTTGGCGAAACAGATTTCCGGAATTTAGAAGTTGGCAGGTGTAATCTGTAAAATAGAAACCGCCGGTGCAAACTGTAAAATGGAAACCGCCGGTGCAATCTGTAAAATGGAAACCGCCGGTGCAAACTGTAAAATGGAAACCGCCGGTGCAAACTGTAAAACAGAAACCGCCGGTGCAAACTGCAACCAATTCATCCGTCTGTGCCATTTGCTTACCGACTGCATCTCCTCAACCGGTGACAATCCGCAAAATACAAACGCTGTCGCGTTTGATTTTACGGGGTGGTTTGCTTGGGATTTTAAATTGAGGGATAAATATTGAGCGACCGAAGCGAAGCGTAGGAATTTTTGCGGTAAAATTTGCGGGGTATTTTGCTTGACTTATTTGTAATACATTGTTTTTGCTTTGTTTTTTGTCTCAAAACCTTTCGGGTTAAATCATGAAACCGATTACGTTTTCCAAAAATGTGTTCATCCCGGTGACAAACGTTTGCCGAAACCGCTGCGCTTACTGCGGATTTCGGCGGGAGGTTGGGGACGCCGAATCTTTTTTGATGACGGAAGACGACGTTGTTTCTATTCTTCGGGCGGGCGTTTTGGCGGGATGTACGGAAGCGCTCTTCACGTTTGGCGAATATCCGGAAGAAGACCCTGTTTTTTTGGAACGGCTGGAAAAAATCGGCTTTTCGTCTCTTTCCGAATATGTCGCCCGTTTATCTGATTTGGCGCTTGAGATTGGAATTCTGCCGCACACAAACGGCGGCGTTCTTTCTTTTGATGATTTGAAGCGGCTTGCGCCCAAAAACGCCAGCATGGGACTTATGCTTGAGACGACGGCCAACATTTCGGCTCACCGGAATTGTCCGGGAAAAGATCCGGCCGTTCGTCTTGAAATGATCAAAAACGCCGGCATTCTTCAAATACCGTTGACGACCGGCCTTTTGATTGGGATCGGCGAAAGCCGCGCCGACCGGGTGGATTCGATTCAAAAAATCGCGGCGCTGCACGAAAGATACGGACATATTCAGGAAGTGATTCTTCAAAATTATTCGCCGAAACCGAATCTGGCCAAGGATGCCGCGCGGAAATTGGGGCTTTGCCCGCCTTCCCGGGAAGAAATGATTGACACCATTCTCATGAGCCGTCAAATTCTTCCCGCCGACGTCGCTGTTCAAGTCGCGCCGAATTTGATTCCGCCTTTGGATTTAATCCGCTACGGCGTTTCCGATTTGGGGGGCATTTCTCCGGTGACGATTGATTACATCAACCCGGAAGCGGCTTGGCCGAAAATCGATGAATTGAGAACAACTTTGAGGAGCGGCGGTTATGAATTTAAAGAACGGCTTCCCATTCATCCCGATTTCGTTTTGAAAGGCCGGTCCGGCAAAGAAACAAAACCGTTGGTTGCGGAATTGGCGGATGAAAACGGTTACCGGAAAACAAAAACCATTTAAGCTTTGAATTATATTCTTTTTTGTTTATTTTCTTGTTTATTTATTGTTTATTTATTGTTTATTTATTGTTTTTTCTTTTTCTATTCTTTATTTATTTTTTATTTCATTTCAGTATCAAAAAGCAAAGGAGATCAAAGATGGACACGATGAAAGCTCTTTACACCCGTCGCAGCGTTCGAAAATATCAAGATAAGCCGGTTCCGATGAATTTAATCGAAGAAGCCGTCAAAGCCGCCATGTTCGCGCCGTCGGCAAGAAATCAGCAGCCGTGGGAATTTATTATTGTTGACAAAAGAGACATTTTGGACAAAATTCCGGCGTTCAGTCCGCACGCATCAATGGTAAAAGGAGCACCTGCCGGCGTTTTGATTTGTTTTAACCGGGATTATGAATCCGCCGAAGGATTTTTCCCGCAAGATCTTGGAGCGGCGACTCAAAACATGCTTCTGGCGCTTCACGCGAACGGTCTTGGAGCGGTTTGGACAGGCGTTTATCCGAGAGAAGACCGTGTAGGCGGCTTTGTTGATTTGTTTAAATTGCCGCCGAACGTTGTTCCGTATGCGTTTGTCGTGATCGGATATCCGGACGGACCCGTTGCGGAAGCAGACCGATTCAAAAAGGAGAGAGTTCACTACAATAAATGGTGATTTAAAAAGCCGGATTTCGGCTTTCCTTTTTTAAATTTGCACCTGCTGTTTCTATTTTCAATTTGTATCTGCTGTTTCTATTTTCAATTTGTATCTGCTGTTTCTATTTTCAGTTTGTATCTGCTGTTTCTATTTTCAGTTTGTATCTGCTGTTTCTATTTTCAGTTTGTATCTGCTGTTTCTATTTTCAGTTTGTATCTGCTGTTTCTATTTTCAGTTTGTATCTGCTGTTTCTACTTTCAGTTTGTATCTGCTGTTCACATTTCCGAGTTGTACCGGCCGGTTTCTAAAATCCGGTAATTTTTCCGCCAACACATTTCCTGCATATGGAATCCGAGAAATTCGGACGCGATACGCGTCCGAATTTTCGGGGTGGTTTGCTTGGGATTTTAAAAGAGGACGTCAACATTGAGCGACCGAAAGGGCCGTTTGATGCGAGGAGGTTTTGCGTCCGAATTTTCGGGGCGGTTTTTATGAAATTTTTAAAAATCGACCGCTGTTTTTTGATATTCGCCAAAATGTGCTGCCATAACGCGCGCGCCGGACCGTCAAAATCCAAAAAAGAAACAGAAAGAAAAAGCAAAAATAAAAAAGAACGAGAGAATTACTCTCCCGCCAACAATTTCAATAAAACCGCTTTTTGCGCATGCAGCCGATTTTCCGCTTGGTCGAAAACAACCGAATGCGGGCCGTCGATGGCGCCGGCGGAAATTTCAAGACCGCGGTGCGCGGGCAGGCAGTGCATCACAATAACGTCCGGCTTTGAAACGGCAATCAGCTCTTCATTGATTTGAAAGCCTGCAAAGTCTTTGAGACGCTTTTCTTCTTCGGCTTCATCGCCCATCGACACCCAAACATCCGTGTATAAAACATCGGCGTTTTTGGCGGCTTCAAGCGGCTTGTCCGTAATTGTTAAAACACCGCCCAACTCCTTTGTTTTGATGACATATTTTTCGTCCGGCTCATATCCTTTCGGACAGACGACGACGATTTCCATACCGACGATCGCGCAGGCGAGCATTATGGAGTTGCACACATTGTTGCCGTCGCCCACCCACACGAATTTCATGTCCGAAATCCGGTTCTTGTATTCCTTAATGGTGAGAAGGTCCGCCAAAATCTGGCACGGGTGCTCTTCGTCCGACAAGGCGTTGATGACCGGAATGGACGCGTTTGCCCCGAGTTTAACCAACGTTTCGTGCGAATAAACGCGCGCGATGATTCCGTGAAGATAGCGGGACAGAACCTTAGCGGTGTCCTCAACCGTTTCACCGCGGCCGATTTGAATGTCGTTGGCGTTCAAATAAATCGCGTGACCGCCGAGGTCGTTCATGCCGACTTCAAAAGAAACACGCGTCCGGGTGGACGATTTTTCAAAAATCATTCCCAAACTTTTGTTTCGGAGATGGTCAATAATCTTTCCCTGACTTCTCTTTTCTTTAATTTCAGCCGCCAGATCCAAAATCTCGCGAATGTCTTCCAAAGACAAATCTGCCATTGAAATCAAATCTTTCATTTAATAAACCTCCTGTAATCGAAATGAGTTGAATTTTATATATTTTTGTTAATCGTTTTTGTTGTCGTTTTTTGTTTTAATTACTTCTGCTGCCGAATCTCATTCATATGATTGATTCTTTTTTGAACCAATTCCGGGGTTCCGATGTCTCTTCTGAAAAGCAGCTTTCCGCGGATTTTTGTGTCGAGAAGGTCTTGGGCGATTTTTTCGGCCTCAAAAATCGTGTTTCCAAAGCCGACAACTCCAATCGACCGGGAACCCGTTGTCAAAATCTTGCCGTCTTTTTCGTAAACGCTGGAATAATAAATAATGTATTCCCCGTTCTTTTCGCGGTCGCCTAAAATTCGAATTTCCATATCAGTCATCGGTTTATCCGGGTAGCCTTCGGGAACCGCGTATTTACAAACCGTCGCTTTCTCCGAGAAACGAACCTGACTCTCGTCTAACGTTCCGGAAACGACCGCCTTCATAATTTCCACCATGTCCGATTCAAGAAGCGACAGCACATTCATCGCTTCCGGGTCGCCGAAACGGGCGTTGTATTCAATGAGCTTCGGACCGTTTTTGGTCAAAATGAATTGTCCGTAAAGGATTCCTTTGTATTCCTCGCCGGTTTCCTTTGAAAAACAGTTGACTGTGTCCTGCATAATCTTTTTGGCGGCGTCGTATTCTTCCGGTTTTAAAAACGGAAGCAGCTTTCCGGCGTTGGTGTACGCGCCCATGCCGCCGGTGTTCGGCCCGATATCGCCTTCATATGCCCGCTTGTGGTCTTGTGCCGTCGGACAATAAGCCAGATGTTTGCCGTCAACAAACGCTTGAAGCGTAAATTCTTCGCCGATAAAACGTTCTTCAATGACGACATTGTCGGATTTGAGAACTTCTCGGGTGTATTCTTTGGCAGAAGCGATGTCGGGAAGCTGATCACCCATGACTTTCACACCTTTTCCGCCCGTCAGACCCGCGGGTTTGACGGCAACGTCACCGAGCTTGTCAATAAAATCAGCGGCCGGCGCATATTCCGAAAAGACGGCATATTTCGGGTTCCCATCGATGCCCCATTTCTCAATGAATTTCCGGGCCCAAGCCTTATCGGTTTCGATTTTGGCGCAATTCTTTTTGGGACCGGCGGTCGGCACGCCGGCATTCCAAAGCGCGTCTGAAACGCCCGCCGAAAGCGGGGCTTCCGGGCCGACGAACGCCATGTCGATTCCTTTGCTTTTCGCAAATTCGGCAATCTTTGCCGCGTCTTTTTCGTCCCAAATCAATGTTTCTTCCGCCAACTCAAAAATGCCGGGATTTTTTTTAGACATCACCGAATACAAAAGCGGCTTTTGCGGGCTTCTTTTAATCGACGCCGCAATGGCGTGTTCACGGCCGCCTCCGCCGATCAATAAAATTTTCATATATTTTCCTCATCATTCCGATTTTTATTTAATAATATTATCTGATTGTGATTTTTGCTGTAATTATTATCTGAATTGTTGCTGCGAATTTTGTGAAATTTACACCGACTTCATAAAATTGTTGTTTTGAAAAATTAAATAATATCATCTCTACATTTTACTTTTAAAAAATGGAAATGATGAAATATTCAGACAGAAATTCAGTTTATCGAATTTGAATAAAATAGATTGGCAGATTGAGAATGAAATAAATCCATTATATCTATTTAAGATTACCGAACTGAAACAAATAAATCAGCTAAATCAGCTAAATCAGCTAAATCAGTTTAATTCAAGATTATTAAAAGAAAATGATAAATAGAAATCCGCGTTTGGTACTCAACAAGAATGAGTCAAATATTTTGGTCAAATATTGGCCAAATAATCATTTAGTCAAAGGAAGGACGAAAAACATGCAAATTGCCAGCCGTTTCAGCATTGCGATTCATACGCTTCTGTGTCTCGCCCTTCTCGGCGGCCGCCAAAAAATGACGTCGGCATTCATTTCTTCTTGCGTCAATGTCAATCCCGCTGTTGTTCGAAAGACGCTCGGACAACTCAAAAAGGCCGGGCTGGTTGATGTGAAAAGCGGCGAAGGTGGCGCGACGCTTGCCAAAAAGCCGGATGAAATTACGCTTTATGACGTTTACCAGGCGGTCGGCGCTGTTGATGAAAGTTCTCTTTTTAATGTTCACCGGCAGCCGGATGAAAACTGTCCGCTGTCCTGTCCCAAATGCCGGCCCGGATGCCAAATGCCGGCGAATTGTGAAAGCGCGGCCGGATGTTGCTATATTCATGCGGTCATTGACGACCGGTTTTTGGCCATTCAAAAAACAATGGAGAATTCGCTCCAATCGTCCACGATTCAATCTTTAATCGACGATTTGAACCAAAAGATTATATAAAATAAATTCATAAGAAGTGTTGTAACAATATCTGTTACAGCCATTTTTGGAAATTTTTTCCATAAACATCATTTTCAATAATATTGATTTGAGGTGGAACCAAATGAAAATTATCGGATTGACAGCCAGCCCGCGCGCGGCCGGCAACACAGTGACGCTTGTCACAAAAATGCTTGAAGATGCGGCTTCAAAAGGCGCGGAAACGAAACAAATGGATCTCGCAAAACTCGACATTAAACCCTGCAAAGGCTGCAACTACTGCAAATCGCACGAGGACTGCGTTCAAAAAGACGATTTTGCAAAAGTTATTTCCGAAATGAAATCGGCGGATGGTATTATTTTGGGAAGTCCGGTTTATTTCTTTGACATCACCGCCCAAGAAAAGACATTCGTCGACCGGCTTTACTCCTGCGTGGACGCTCAATTCAAAAGCAGAATCCCGTCGGGCAAAAAAATCGCCTTCATTTATTCTCAAAACACACCGAACCGCGCCGCTTTTGAGCAGAATTTGGCAAAATATGACCAAGTCGCCGGAATGTTGGGTTTTCAAAATGTCGGCAAATTTGTGTCCGTCGGCGACGTCAAAGCCAATCCGGTTGAAATTGAAGGCGCCGTTGCCCTCGAAAAGAAACTTTTTGACACCTTGTAATTCATAATCTTGCCGGAATAAATTGTTTGAGTCCGGCGAACTCCGATTAAACAGATGCGTTGTGCTTGTTTAATTGGATTTCTCTTTTTAGTTCAAAATAAAAAGGAATCAGACATCGAAAACTATAAAAAACGCAATAAAACGAAAGCCTGATAAAAAGATATTTATAGTAAGTTTTCTATTTTTGACGAGGAAGGGCTCGTGGTCTAGCCGGTCATGACGTTGCCTTTACATGGCGAAGGTCCTGAGTTCGAATCTCAGCGGGCCCATTTATTTAATAATTCATGAAACATCAAAAACGAATCTGTTGCTGATGTTTGCATGCAACACGGTTTTATACAAAAAGGAATTATTACACAAGATACCAATACCAGCATTGTGGGCTCGTGGTCTAGCCGGTTATGACGTCGCTTTCACATGGCGGAGGTCCTGAGTTCGAATCTCAGCGGGCCCACTGATTTCTTTTTATTTTTCGAATCTTGTTTGTTTTATGTAATTTCATTTGTCATTTTTCTTTATTTTTTGCCGTTTTTTTCCACGCCTCTCCCTTTTGTTTTTGCGGCATTCATGTATTTTTCCTTTTGTTCGGGACTCAGTTTTTCAATCGAATAGCGCAGCATGGTTCTCGGCATCACGGACGCGTTATTTTCCAAATAATGAATTAAAACCGATTCGTCCTTTTTTCCGATTTCACGAAGCATCCAACCGGTTGCTTTGTGAATCAAACCTTCCGGACTGTCCAAATACAAATCGCATAATTTCAGCGTCGGCTGAAATATACCGGCCCGAATGTAGGCTTGTGTCGTCATCACCGCAATCCGTTTTTCCCACAAATTATCGGACTTCGACAGTTTGGAAAGCGTCTCCTTTCCCAGATTTTTCGGGTCGGTCGTTAAGAACCAATCGCCTAAAATTTGAGGCGCCGAACCGTCCACCAAATCCCAATTGTTGACAAATTCCAAGTTGTCCAAATAAAGCGAAACAATTTCTTTTTTCTCCCGAGCCGCTTCTTTTTTGGTTTTTTCATCGGACTTCACGTTCGTCTTCTCAAGCCGGCTCGCTTGATCATATTTTTCAACCAGCATGAACAAAGCCGCCTGCCGGATTTCATGAGCCGGGGACGACAACAACTTTTCCAATTCAGATAGGCTGATTTTCTTGTAATTCGACTTGGCCGTCGCCCGGACCTTGGGAACGACAATTCCAAGAAATATGTCCCCTTCGCCGTATTCTCCGGGTCCTGTTTTAAAAAAGCGTTGATGGTGGGCTGCTTTTTTCGGGTCTCCCGCCTTTTCCATTTCCGACCGGATCGCGGCCGCCGTCACAGAATTTTCGGTCATTTGAAATCTCCGTCAAAACTGTTTTTGCTGACCAAATCCGGCATTTTCGCGTTCTAAATCCAGCAGCTTTTGTTTCAAGTCCAAACCGCCGCCAAACCCGACCAGCTTCCCGTTTTTGCCGATGACGCGGTGACAGGGTATGAAAATCGGAATCGGGTTCCGGTTGTTCGCGAGCCCGACCGCGCGAACCGCCTTCGGACTGCCGACAGACACCGCCACTTCTTGATAACAAGCCGTTTTCCCGTAAGGGATTTCTAAAAGCGCCGCCCACACATTTTCCATAAATTCCGTTCCGGACGGCGCGAGCGGTAAATCAAACGCTTTTCGGTTTCCGGCCAAATATTCGTCCAGCTGCGAAAACGCATTTTTGTGAAGCGGCGTTTCCATGGAACTGTCCGCCACTTTTTTTGGATCATAATCATAATTTTCAAAGTAAAGAGACGTTACCTTCCCGTTCTCAACTCCGATTCCGATTCGACCGATTCTTGTATTTCGAAAACAAATCATACCCTTGTCTCCATAGCTATTTTACTTACTTTTCACTGTCAATTCACTTATAATTTCATTTAACCAAGAAGTTTTGGAAGAATATAAAGGTATGATAAGTTCGGTGAAAGTAAAGAAAAAAGAAGAAAAAAGAAAAAATGAAAGAATAATAAGAATGAAGAGAGGGTTTAAGTTCAAAAATGGAATGGGTTGCCGCATTCATGCCGGCGCCGCGCCAAAATCAATTTTCAATTTTTCAATGTTTTTTCGCGCAGCAAACGGTTGTACGTAATCGCAAACCGGTGAGCTTCATCCCGAATCTCTTGAAGATAAAGAGACGCTTTTTCATCCTTTTTAATCGGAAGCGGATCTGACATTCCGGGAACAAAAATTTCTTCTTCGCGTTCCGCCAGCGAAATGACCGGCGTTTTAACGCCTAATTTTTTGAGTTCATCGACCGCGTAAGACAATTGTCCTTTTCCGCCGTCGATAAGAATCAAATCCGGGAGATTTTTTTCTTCTTCCAAAAGACGGGAATAACGCCGGTTGACGACTTCAGCGATGGACGCAAAATCATTGATGCCGTCCACTGTTTTGATTTTAAACCGCCGGTAGTTGGATTTATCAGGGCGCCCGTCCCTGAATTGAACCATAGACGCCACCGTGTTTGTTCCCGACAAATGAGAAATATCGAAACATTCGATGACGCTTGGCGTTTTTGGAAGCATCAGGCGGCGGCCGAGTTCTTCCGCCTTTGAAACGGAACCGAAGAATGCCGATTCAATATTTTTCTCCGCCAAATCCAAAAGATCTTTTTTACTGCCGCGTTTCGGAACTGTGATTTTAACGGTTTTGCCATGGCGCTGGGAGAGGAAATCAATGAGGGACTGGCTGATCCGGCCGGTTTTTTCACCGACTTCAGGTTCGCCATTCCCGTCATCATTCGCCTTTTCATTCGAACCCGGATGATTTTTGATTTTGTCGCCGCTTGTTCCGGAAACGAAATCCGCATTCCAATACCCACCGTCTTCCGTATAAGCTTCCTCTTCCAAAATCTCGGATTCTTCCGGCAAAATAATTTCAGCCGGCGTTTCATGTCCGGAATAGTACTGAACCAAAAATTCTTCGAGGAAATTCCGGCTGTAATCGAACGCAAACTCTTCCCGTCCGACCAATGTTCCTTTAATCACGTTAAAAACAATGATGTAAATTTTATTTTTTCGAATGATGTAATTGATGACATCTTCATCGTGGTTGATTCTGCGTTCCATATGCTGCCGGGTTTTTAAATATTCCATTGAGTAAATTTGATTGCGAAGCTCCATCGCCTGCTCAAATTCCCGGCATTTAGAATATTTGTCCATATCTTCATGAAGCGTTTGTATCAGCGCATCCGTATTGCCGCGTAAAACAAAATCAGCCTTTTCAATATTTTTTTGATAATCCGCTTTGCTGATGTTTCCGATGCAAGGCGCGCTGCAGTGGCCGATGTGGTACCGGAGGCAAGCGCGTTTGGGCAAATTCCGGCAGGACCGCAGTTTAAATGTTTTTTTAACCACATCCAAAACCAGATCCCGGTCCGCGGCGGACACGAACGGGCCGTATAATTTCCCGCGGGTGGTCGCTTTTCGAAGGATGCCGATGCGCGGGAACTCATCGTCGGTCAAATGAATAAAGGCGTAGTTTTTGGCGTCTTTTAAATCAATATTGTATTTCGGCGCATGTTTTTTGATGAGCGTATTTTCCAATATCAGCGCTTCGACTTCGTTTTCCGTTAAAATAAAATCGACCGATTCGATGTTTCGAACCAAAACGCGCGTTTTCGGATCATGATCCCGTTTTTGAAAATAACTGGAAACCCGTTTTTTTAAATTTTTCGCTTTTCCGATGTAAATGATTTCCTGATCTTTGTTGCGATAAATATAACAACCGGGAGACTGTGGAATTGTCGAAAGATCAATCATAAAATCCTCTGAACTATTAACCGGCCTTTGTATTGATGCCTGTACATTGATTTTTGCTGCTTTAAATTATTCTTTTCATCAAACGTCTTCATCCGTCATCTTCACCCATTAAATCTTCATCCAACAGCCCCTCGTCTTGGAATTCATAATCCACAATTTCAATTTGGATTTTATTTCCGCCGCGGTCAAACGCATTCCAAGACTTTCGGGTGTAAGGGCTTCCGACAATGATGTTCACCTCTCCGGTTTGAAAGAAAATTAAATCCTGGCCGGACGGGCGGGCAATGCCGCTCGGATGGCTGTGAACGGTACCGGCATGTCTCATATTCGGGAGCATCCATGTGTTGATGCTGACGCTTTGCGTTGTCGCGTCCGTTCCCGGCAGGTAAATGATATGTGTAATCACATCGCCGTCCGCTTCCAAAAGGGCGCCAAATTCGTGGGGATGGGAAGATCTGCAAGACTCTAATATGAAATCAAGGGTGTCGGACGCTATTTTTTTGACAGCCATTTTATACCTCTGATAAATGGATAAATTGAATTAAAAAACAACAGATGTAGAATATAAAGTAGAAGTATGAAATTTAATATAAATAATTGACTAATAAAAATAACGGACAAATCGATAAAATTGAATCAAATTGAGGAAGCCGGGAGAAAGGAAAAAGAACATAAAGGAAATGAATGAAGTTTGAAAGACTGAAGATATAAAATAATATAAAATAAAATAAAATAAAATAAAATAAAACAAAAAATTTGAAAATTAAAACCAAAAAAATAAGTGAAAAAAGGAAAAGGCTGACCGATCAATATTCAGGTTCGGCGCTGTCCAATCCTTCTTTCTTCTTTTCCTCTTTGTTTTGTTTGCTGTCGTCGACTTTTGAGCCGTATTCTTCTTCAAAATCTCCTTCGAAAGTATACTTATTGACAACGGCTTCATTTTGAAGCCCGTCGTCTTCAAACAAATCCATATCGATGAACTGCGTCTTTTTCGGCGGCTCGTCTTTTTGAACGGGTTCGGAAGATTTCAAAGCGGCGGAACTCACAGACGTTTCCGCACTCGTTGTTGTTTCCGTGTCGTGTATCTCCGTTTCCTTTTCGGTCGCCATCACGGAATCGAAATAAGCGTATTTGTGATTATATTTCTTTTTTTCGTCCGGCGCGGCAGCGTATGTAGCAGCCGGCGACGGCGAAGATGAAGGGACAGATGCCGGTTTTGAAGAAACGGCGGCATTTGAACCGGAAAGCTTTTCCGGCTCCGAATAAGCCGGTTGTTGCGGTTTGCTTTCATTCTTTTTCAACGGGACAACAAATTCGGAATCTTCCGGCGGCATCGTTGTTTTGGACGATCCCACGATTCCGATTTTCGCGTCCGGGTCCATTGTTCTGTTCGGATCTCTCGGGATGTTGGTTGACGGATAAGAAGAAGGAGAGCCCGAAGGCCGGGACGGTTTGTAAGAATACAAGTCCGAAGACGTCGATCCTTCGCTTGATCTTGAAGAAGCTGCCGGAGATGAATGGGAAGTTGAATCAGACGGCGCTGCAACGGTTGTAGCTGCCGTTCCCGTGCCTGCTGATGAAGCGGCCGGCGTATCGGATGCCGGCGGTGCGGATGATATGGAATCGCCGGCTTTCGGCGGTTTCCATTCCAATACTTTTTCTTCTGAAACAGCGTATTCTTCGGATTTTGAACCGGATTTCGGGTCGTTGGCAATCGATGGGATTATGGCCGAAGCGGCCGCATCGTCTGCCTTTTTGACATCTTTTTTAGATTCCTTGCTTTTCTTCTCTTTTTTATTTTTGACGGCCTTCTCTTTTTGAGTTCCGTTCAATTGGTCGAATTTTCTTTTGCCGATGTACCAACCAACAACGGCAACAATCATCATCAGGACGAGAAAGCCGATGATTCCTAAAATAATTGTCGTGAGTTCCATAAACCAAAAAAACACATTGCTTCTATATAAAAATTCGCCAAAGAGCGGGCTTGAATTGGGAACACGGGCGGCAGCCGCCGGAAAAAATGTCGCTTTAATGATTAACTGTCAATGCGAAATAATCAATCCTACGCATCAAGACAATCGTACAATATTTGAGAAACGATTAAATACGAAAGAAAGAGATGAGAATTATAAAATATAAAATGGATAAAGAATCGGAGAATTCAAATGATTGACCTTCACACCCACACTCTTTTCAGCGACGGCGTTTTGATCCCAAGCGAACATGTCCGCCGGGCTGTCGTCCACGGTTATTCCGCAATCGCCATGACGGATCATGCCGATTTTACCAATTTTGAATGGATTATTTCGTCTCTTGAAAAGGCCAAATATTTGGAAAAGGAGTGGGAAATTACCGTATTGTCCGGCATTGAAATCACGCACGTTCCGCCCGCCAAAATTGATGAATTGGCCCGAAAAGCAAAAGAAGCCGGCGCCGACATTGTCGTCGTTCACGGCGAAACCATCGTCGAACCCGTGGCGTCCGGAACAAATCTGGCGTCGGTCCAATCGAAATATGTCGACATTTTGGCGCACCCGGGATTTTTGACGATTGAAGAAGCGGAGCTTGCCCGCGAGAATGACATATGCATTGAAATTACGGCCCGAAGCGGGCACAACCGCACCAACGGCCATGTCGCCAAAGTCGCCACGGAAGCAAAGGCTAAAATTGTCTGCAACACGGATGCCCACAATCCGGGCGATATGATCACAAAAGAAACAGCGCAGCACATTTTAAGAGGGGCGGGACTTTCCGAAAAACAAGCCGAAAATGCCTTTTTGAATTCAGCGGAATTGGTCAAAACGCTTCGAAAATATTAAAAATATTAAAATCAAAAAACACAAAAAACACTCATTTCTATGAAAAGGTTAATAATGTAACCGCCTCATTCAATTTGTGATCATTATGGGTGTTATGGACAAAATTTTTGGCAGAAATAAAAAGAAACCGGTTCAACGGCTTGACTGGTCGCTTGAAGACGAAAGCCGCCGGCAAAAGGATTACATCGCCAGTTCCGAATATGTGATTCCGTCCGACAAAATCATGTCCGGCATGATTCGGGAGATGGAATCCGGTCATATCTTTTTTTCAACGAACATCTTTTTCCGCGTGGATTATATCGGCAAGGAAAATGAGTGGTATAAGAAACGGGACTATACGTTTGAGACACTCACTCTCCGGAAAAAGACGGAAGAGGAGCATCAGAAGAAATCAATTTTTCACCATGCGGACGACGCGGAAAAACCAAATCCGCCAGTTTATATTTTGGAAGGCGACGGCATTTTTATTAAAGAAAACAACTCCGGACTTATTTGCGAGACCGAGGAAACAAATTGCCATGTTTACGCGGAAATCACGTATGAAAACCGTCTGATTCACATCAAAGACTGCAAAGGGTTTGAACAAACGGACGATTGGTATGCTTTTATGTTGCTTTTCAAAATGATTGAATATTATTATAAACCGTCCGGCGACAGCATTACCATCAAAAAAGAAAATGAGAATATAAGTGAAAATAAAACAGGCGAAACGCCGATTCCAAATCAATCATATTTTTAAAATATATTATTTTTTGAATCATCATCATTTCTTATTTTTTACCAATTCACTGCTTCGGACAAGCGGAATCAGTTCGACGCCGATGCCTTTTAAAGACTCGGCAGCGCCTGATTCCCGGTCAACGATGGTAATCACGCGTTTGACGGTTGCGCCGTCTTCTTTAAGCGCTTCAATTGCCTTTTTAACGGAACCGCCGCTGGTCGTCACATCTTCCATCAAAATGATTTCCTTGGTCAAATCCAAATCGCCGACATAGCGGCTTTTTGTACCGTAGCCTTTCACTTCTTTTCGGATAATCAAGAGCGGGTATTCTGTTTCGAGAGAAACGGCCGTTGCGATCGGAACGCCGCCCAGCTCTACGCCGCCGATGATGACTTGATCGTTTTGAGTGGTTACCGTAATCGCTTCCACTATATTTCCAATGCATTTCGCAATGATTTTTAATGTTTTCGGGTCGGTGCTTGCTTTTTTAATGTCAATGTAAAAGTTGCTTTTTTGACCGGAGGCCAGCGTAAAATCGCCGAATTTAACAGCGTCGCATGCAATGAGCGCGTCCACAACAATTTGATTATCCATAATGATCAAAGAAATCGCCTGTTAAATGTTTTAATATTTTCAATAAAATGAGTTAATTTCAAAAAATGTAATTAATAGAGGCGTGCTCTATTAATTGGCAGATTCTAAATACTTATCTGTGATGGTAAGTAAGTTATTCATTTCACTTTCAAAAGACACTTTGTTCGAGCTTTCAACATAAATCTTAAAAACGGAATTGTTGTCGTTCACCTTATACGTTACACCATTTGCCGATCCGTTTAATGCTCTATTGTTCACATCCTGTTTTAAAGAACTGTTGGCATTTAAGAACATAAGTTCCAATTGATAAGTTCCGTTTGAAAAATTGCTCGTTCTTTGGTAAGACTGCTCATAACCGCTTCCTTCCGGGGCCTTTAACGCGGCGGCAAATTCAAAGTCTGTTACATTGTCCGCGTTAGACAAAAGGAAATCATATTCTGTCGATATATTTTTACCATCGACGGCATCCAAAGCGCGTTCGGCTAAATCGACATTATAGGAGGTTAATAAAATTGGGTTTCCCGGAGTCACGATTTGGGGAACTGAATTTGCAATAATCATCGTGTAATTATTGTAAACATCATATTGGTAGCCTGAGGAATTGTTTCCGAGAACAACAATGCTGACATTCTCTTTGCTTTCCATAGAGTAGTAAGAAACGATGCCGAGGGGGTAATAGGCGACCATCATTTTGGTCACGTTCGCACCCGGAAGAGAACTTGAGTTTAAGTTGCCTTCATTGAGAATCGCAACTTGTGACGCGCCGGACGGCAAATGCTTCACGCCGTCTTTTAAATTCGAATAGGTGAAATTGACGTCTTTTCCGGGAATTTCGGACATCGGAACCGTCACCGTTGTATTGCTACTCACGTTGGTCACGTTGGTCGCGTTCGGGTTGTCGGGATTATTATTCACCAAAAGGGCGACGGACGCTACGAAAAGGGAACCGATCATTAAAATAATGAAAAGAACCGCTCCGAACTTCATGATTTTGCTTTTACCTTCATCAGCCATGTATGACACCTGGGTTATTAAAATAACTTCCAATTTATAAAGTGTTGAACCAACACTTTTCTCCTATAAATAAATTCACAAAAAAATAATGACAAAAGGAAAAAAAGAAGAAAATAAAAAAGATTTTTCCATTATTTTCCGTTCAGAATTTTCAACGCTGTGTCAATATCGGCTCCTTCAACGGTCATTGCGTAAATCGCGTTGCACATTCGAATGGCTTCATCCAACGGTTTTTGGTGGATGTTGCGTCCGGTTGCGTTTCCACAGACGCCGCCGACATGGATTTGCTTGTAAAGTTCTTTTAAAAATGCGTCTGATGCCGCACTGGACCCGCCCGCGCAAACCACTTTTGTCCGGCCGGCTGCCGTGACGGCTTCCTGCAGCAAAACCGCCGCGTCCGTTCCGTCTTTGGATTTCGGGGAATTGACTTTGACGAAGTCGGAGTTAAGGCAAGCGCCGACGCCGGTGGCGCCCGCGATGAGATGGCTGTCTTTTTCGTCGGAAACGGCTTTTCCGCGCGGATAAATCCAAAGAACGGTGATGAGTCCGTAACGGTGGGCTTCATAAATAAGCTGCGCCGCTTCGGTGAGCATGTCGGCTTCGTATTCGCTGCCCAAATAAATGGTGTATCCGATTCCGAGAATGTCAAGGCCGCTGTTTTCTTTAAATTCAATGATTTGCTCCATGTCATAGAGCTGCCCGCTGTACGGATCGTCTTGTTCGGTTTTGACCAAGTGCGTTTTTGAATTCATTTTCACCAAGTAGGGCAATTCCGGATAATCCATACCGTAACGGGCGATGAGTCCGAGTTGGGTCGCAAAAACGCCAATCCGTGCGCCGGCCGCGATTTTAAACAGGTGTTCCGGATCGTTGTCGTCAGTCGGAATTCCTTTTCCGTAAAAATCGTCATTTAAGTGTTCGATTTTTTGGTCGCCCGCAAAAAGCATCAGGTTGCCGCTGTTTTGCGTGATTTTCAAATAATTTTGAATATAATCGTCTCGTGCGTCGCGGGGAACGTCTAAAGGAACAAGAACATTTCTTTCCGTAATTTTTGGCATAAAATCAACCTCTCATGAATTAAAAAGAAAATTGAGGAATGGAAATGTAATGGTAATGGTTGTATTAATATTGTCCGCTGATAAAAAGAAACAATGAACAGCAAATGAAAACGAGAGTAAAAATGAGATTGAACGCCGCCTACAGGGCTCGAACCTGTGACATTCTGGTTAACAGCCAGACACTCTACCATCTGAGTTAAGGCGGCCCGGATTATTTAATTTTCAAATCCTTTTTTATTTGACACGAATTTATATGAAAATTACTAACAGTTATAATTTCTACGATTTTAAAAAGGATCACATGGGTTTTGTTTTTTAAAAAATTCGTATTTGACGCCGCCTACAGGGCTCGAACCTGTGACATTCTGGTTAACAGCCAGACACTCTACCATCTGAGTTAAGGCGGCACATATTGAATCTATTCAGCGATTATTTTCCCCGAATTTTGAAAATAATTACTTGTAGTTATATCCAAGGATACAATATTTCCTATATATACTTTTTGAATGGGCCTGACAGGATTTGAACCAGTGACAACTCGGTTATGAGCCGAGCACTCTAACCGCTAAGTTACAGGCCCGAATGAAAGATGATTGAAACGAACTGAAATATGAAAATGGAATTGAAATAAAAATAACTTTTGATGGAACCGTCAAACAACAAACATGAAAAACGAAACAAAAGATCTAAAAAAGAATCAGACGCCGCCTACAGGGCTCGAACCTGTGACATTCTGGTTAACAGCCAGACACTCTACCATCTGAGTTAAGGCGGCATTTGAAATTACCGTGAGAAAGCGAATCTCTCTATATTACAATCATATTTAAACGTTTTGAGAGGGTGGGAAGAAACATAGAAATAACCAAAAGAACAATCCATGCTCACTTAAATAAAAAAATCATTCATCAAAATATCAATTGAGGAGATCAACATGGAAGATATTGCCGGTTTTGTCAACGGAAATAATATGAGAAGAAATGTTCTTGATGTTTTAAACAGCAAAGGCCCGATGGACGCCAAAAGAATCGCGAAAACGCTTCGGTGCATTCCGGTAACGATGGACAAAGTGATTTCGGAAATGGAAGATAACAAACTGATTGCAAACGCGGGCGGCAAATACGATTTGACGTCGGAAGGCAAAGCTGTTATCAATTTCATTCATTCCGTCTGATATTTTTCATTTTTTTTCTTTATTCTCTTTCTTCTTTTTTTCTTTTTTCGGCAGGCGGCGGCGCGCGCGTTACAGCAACACATTTTCATTTTAAGTCGCGGAAAAACCAAGGGCGTTTTTTGAAAAAAAGAAGTGGCAACGAACTTAAAAAAATCAAATGCTTTGCGTTTGATTTTCTCGGATTTCAATGAAATGATGTGGATACAGCAGCGACAGATGCAATCTGAAACTGAAAACCGCCGGTGCAATTTGAAGGTATTTGAAACGGGATTGGCTGCCTGTTTCATCTTATTTCTGCGGCAATCCGCCAAGTTCCGAACTTGCGGACAAATTCGATTAATGCCGGATGCGACGGTTTGTTCCGCACCGCGCCGGCACGCGCGTTACGGCAACAGGTTTTGAATTTTGTCAAAAACCGTTCCCGCATTTTTCAAGAAGCGAAAGAGAAACCATCCATTCGTCTTCGATTTCGCGTTTCGTTCCGATGACCAGCCGTTTTTTGTTCCCGATGACTTCCACCATTCCGCGCGCCCGGATTTTTTCGCCGGCAAGCGCTTGTCCGGCATACGTGTGCGTGTAACTGAAAATTTCCGATATTTCCGGATGATTTATTTCATAAACGGCCGGACTGTCAAACGCAAAATCCGCATTTGTCACAACGGCTTCGATTTCAATTTTTTCGGTATCGGTTCCCCGTTCAGGCGCTTTGCCGATTTGCTCGGGCGAACGGGCGAACAGCAAATCGAAATAAACGTTTTTGTCCGGCATGTGAATCATGCCGCGGTTGCCTTTTCGAATTTCATGAGCAAAGAAATCGTCAAAGGAGAGCGGCGATTTGCGTTTTTCATAAACGGTGCGCCACATGTCGTCGTCAAGCTCCGTTATCGGCGGTTCGCCCGTCTGATTTGTTTTTGATTTTTTCATTTGATTCAGCGCGGTTCTTGCGTTTTCCCAATCCGTCCCGTAAACCAGAAAATCAATGTCGGAATTGTCGTTGTCCAGTCCCGCCAGAATAGATCCGGAAATGCCCATCGACGAGACGGGAATGAATTTTTCCATCCGGCGAATGAGAAAAAGCGCCGCCGGATTTTGGATTTTCCCGGACAAAATGTCGACAACGGCGTCGTTGGGTTTTAAGATTTGTTTGATCTCGTCCCCGGGGACGACAATTACATCAAAAACCCATTCCGGATGCTGTTGTCTCACGATTTCAAACGATTCCTCAAAACCGGCTTTTCGGTAGCGGATATTCGTTTTCCGGAAAATCCGGTCGCCGGACGGGTCCGGAACGTAACGCAAAATTGAACGGATGCCCGCGGCCGGATGAAAATAATCGGGAACGGAAAATATAAAACCGTTTCGGGTGATGAAAAAGTCACGCAAAACCGGGTCAAATTGGACGGATTCGTTTGAAGTCATGACGCCCACTCGGCGTTTAAGTTTTTAAACATATGGGGCTGAAAATGATTGAGCATAATTGAAAATGATTGGGAATGAAAATCATTTCCAAACCGGCTGCCAGGTCACGCCGAATTTGTCGGTAACCCAAGCGACTTTTCGGAGATCCAAAACCGGTTCCGGTCCCATCATGACAGAGCCGCCGTCGGACAGTTTTCCAAAAAGGAAGTCGAATTCATCTTCCGTCGCGCAGTCGATGTAAAAAGACGTTGCCCAAGAAAACGGCACAGCATATTCTTTTTCCATATCCAATGCCATGAATGTCTGTCCCAAAATTTCAAAAACGCCATGCAGAACTTTTCCTTCTTCGCCGGGACCGTCCTTTGGAATGTAGACGATGGAAATGATTTTTCCGGAAAAAACGGAGACGTAAAAGTTCATGGCAACTTCCGCGTTGCCGGCAAAGGTGAGAAAGGGAGTAACTTTTTGATTTTTTGTCATGGTTTGGCCTCTGAATATGTGAATTAAAATATTAATCCTATAATATTTTTAAAGGATATAAACATTTTATGGAACCGTCCATGGATCCAACAAAAACCCGGAAAATACGGTTGCTAAATAAACACTTTTCATTTTTATGAATCAAAATAATAATGATTTATCATTTTGATTCATTTCTATTTTTATCTATTTTATTATCTATCTGTAATCTATTATATATTTTAAAAAATAAAAAATGATCCAAGGGACATTTTTTCGTTTTTTTCTCAAACAATATATTATATATATGTAATCTCTAAATTGTATCATTATTTATTACCAATTATTTGTTTGGCAAACAGAGAAATATAATGTTTTGCCGCGAACAAACGATCGTTTGTTTAACAGAAAGATGATAATATGAAACTAAAAAGCTCAAAACAGTTTATTTTACTCGCTTCTATTTTGGCGATTCTTTTCATTCTCTTGGCAGCGCCGGCAACGGCAGATTCAGCAAACGTTGACAGTGCCGACAACGCAAATTCAAACTTGACAACTTGGAACTTATCCGGAACAGAACCCCACGTCTTGACATTAGACGCCGACAATTGGACCGGCGGAACGATTACAATTCCGTTGAAAATCAACAACTTGACCATCCAAAGCGACAATGCAAATGTCCAATTGGCTGGAACAACAATTGTTGCCGCATCCGGACGCACAACGCCTCTTCAACTGACGATTAAAAACCTGAACCTTTCCGCGCCGACCGATGCACACGGCATCGACATCGACGGCGTCAGCGGCACAATACTTTATTTGGAAGGCAACAACACCATTACCGGAAGTTTGACGGGAATTCACGTTGGTTCCGGTAACTTTTTGACAATCACCGCCGACGGATCCGTTAAAGATTCAAATAATTTAACCGTTTACGGCGGTCCGAGCAGTGCCGGAATCGGTGGAAAATATAATTCTTCCGGCAACGGTGAGTCAAGCGGAAAAATTGTCATTAATGGTTTTGTTGTGATAGATGAAGTAAAGGGCGGCGGCGGCGACGGCGGCGGCGGTGCTGCAATCGGCGGCGGCTATGGCGGCGATGGAACTGTTACGCTATCAGATTCTGTAACAATTACAACGGCAACGGGCGGTATCGGCGGCGGCAATAGTAGCGGCGGTGCGGCAATCGGCGGCGGCGGCGGCGGAGCCGGAACCGTTACGTTATCAGACTCGGTAACAATTACAACGGCAACAGGCGGCGGCGGCGGCGAGTTCGGCGGCGGCGGTGCGGCAATCGGCGGCGGCGGCGGTGGTGACTATGGCGGCGATGGAACTGTTACGCTATCAGATTCTGTAACAATTACAACGGCAACGGGTGGCGGCGGCGGCAGCGGCGGCGGCGGTGCTGCAATCGGCGGCGGCGGCGGCGGCGACGGCTACGGCGGAGCCGGGGATGTTACGGTATCAGAATCGGTAACAATTACAACGGCAACGGGTGGCGGTGCTGTAATCGGCAGCGGCGGCGGCGGTGCTGCAATCGGCGGCGGCGGTGGCGGCTACGGCGGCTACGGCGGAGCCGGGGATGTTACGGTATCAGAATCGGTAACAATTACAACGGCAACGGGTGGCGGTGCTGCAATCGGCGGCGGCGGTGCTGCAATCGGCGGCGGCGGTGGCGGCTACTACGGCGGCGGAGCCGGAGCCGGAACCGTCACAATAAAAGGCGGAACCATTGTTGTAACGCCGGTCAGCGGCCATTACGCGATCGGCGGCGGACAAGGATCTACAAACGGCACTTCAACAATCGTCATTGACGGCGGAAGCATTCGAACAACGACGGGAACTTTGTTTGGTGCAAGCCCAACGAACAGCAATGGAAACACCGTCACCGAAAACATAACGACAATTACCGGTTCTAACGATAAAATGATTTATTTGGTCAATAACCAATTGACAACGCCGATTACTTTCGGTTCCCGAACGGACGCCGACGGAAAATTGTATTTGTACTCAAATTCAAGTTCTCCGGCAAAGATTGAAGTAATCAAACCGAACGATGCGGCTGTTTTTGCAGACAAAGACGCGACGATGTCCGTTCCGCAAAATGCTAAGTGGACGTATCAATGGTACAAATCAACTGACGGGACAAACTTTAGTTCGATTGCCGGCGAAACCGGCAATTCTTTGTCATTGACATCCGTCGGCACAACAGACAACGGTTCCAAATACCGTGTTGTCATCAACGAAGGCAAAACCGCCGGCGAAAAATCTTTGGAATATGCAACCGGAGCGGCGACATTAACGGTTTATCAACAGCCGGCTAACACAGCCGCTTTTGTCGGAAACGATGCTTCGTTTACCGTTGTTGCAACCGGAGAGACCGGCTTAACTTATCAATGGCAAAAAAATATCTCGGGAACTTGGACAGATGTGAGCGGAGCAAATTCAGCAACATACACCATTAATTCTGTTTCGGTTGCAAACGCCGGAAATTATCGGGTTGTTGTAACCGGTCCGGGAACGGACAATACGGCAACATCCGATGAAGTCACGTTGGTGGTTTTGTCAACACACCCGGCAAATACGACGGTTTTTGAAGGAAAAACGGCTTCCTTTTCCGTGACGACAACGCATGAAACCCTTCCGGTCGGACTTTCTTACCAATGGTATCACGAATCATCATCAATTTCCGGCGCAAATTCGTCAACATATTCCATCGATTCCATGAAAAGCACAGATTACGGAAATTATACGCTGATCGTGAAAAGAGGCGGAAGTAATGTTTCCACGTCATCTACGGCGCGTGTCTATGTTATGGAAAATCCGAAAAGCACGGTAGCATTTGAAGGAACAAACGCTTCGTTTTCAGTCCCCGGAATACTTCCGACCAATTTTTCATATCAATGGCAGAAAAACGATTCCGGATTTGCCGACATAACCAACGAAACTTCGGCAACATATGAAATAACCGGTGTGGCCCAAACAGATGCCGGCGAATACCGGGTGTTGATTATGAACGGTTCGACTGTTGTTTCAACATCGGATACGGTCACTTTGACAACGATTACAAACCCGGTCGATATGGCGGTTTTTGAAGGAAACCAGGTTTCATTTTCAGTCACCGGAATACTTCCGACCGGATTTTCATATCAGTGGCAGAAAACGGGACTTGGCGCTTTCAGGAATATCCCCGACAAAGACGGAGCCGAACTGATCATCTCCGCCGCCGACAAAACAAATGACACCGTACGACATCGATTGTTGATCAGAAAAGGCTACGATACGGTTTCAACATCCGACGCCGTTTGGCTGACAGTCGTCACCCATCCGTCCGACATCACAGAATTTGAAAACCGCGACATCACGTTTGCCGTTGCTCAAAATCCGGGGACAGGCGTTTCCGCAATCACTTTGGCTTACAAATGGTACAAATCTCCGAACACCAATCCGATTGCCGGCGCGACAACTCGTGAACTTGCGTTAACAAATATTACTCTTGCCGACAACGGTTCATATTACGCGAAAATCGACGGAATGACGGATTCGTCAGATTCGGCGGACTTGGTTGTTCTCGCACAGCCCGTCAACCAAACCGTTCAGGAACACCATCCGGCAACGTTTGCGGTGACGGATCGTTCGGGTCTGTCTTATCAATGGCTTGTTGACAAAAACGACACGAACGGATTTGTCGAGTTGACCGGCGAAACAAACGCGTCTCTGGACATTGACGCGCTTTTGAACATGAACGACTGGAAATACAAAGTCCAAGTTTCCGGAAACGGAATCGATGGGATGATTGAGTCCGACGAAGTTGTCCTGACGGTGACAAAAACACCGGCAAGCGGCGGTTACGGCGGGGACAACGTCAGAGTTGTGGATGGAAATCAAACCGGACAACAACAGCAACAGCCGCAAAACAGCACGAACGGAACCGAAAACAACGGAACGCAAACAAACGCAAACGGTGCCAACCAACCCGGAAACGGTTCTCAAAACGGCTCGGTTCAAAACGGATCCGGACAAACGTCCGGAGAAGGATTTGACAACGGAAACGAAACGCCGACGTGGATTTGGATTGTCGCGGGAATCATCGGCATTGCGATTGTCGGCGGAGCCGCGTATTGGTATTTCGTGATGAGGAAGAAATAATTTTGTTGAAAAGCACGTAAACGGTTTTGCCGGCGAGGTTTGAAAAAGCCTTTGCCGGCTTTTTTTATTGAAAACGACAAAATGTCCATCTTTTAACGTTTCTCAAAACGCCGCCTTTAAAATGGAGCGGATTTTTTATATCTTTCTTATACTTTCATCAGTCCATTATCAAAATCATTGAAATAAATGATATTAAAATTGGTAACCAATCAAATGTTACAGGATAATTTGGATGACAAAATTCAGTTCAATGAAAACATTATCATTTCTACTTTTATTTGCGATGGCAATCCAAATCTTTTTCATTCCGTTGACAGCAGCTGTTCCAAGTCCCATAACCGGTCAGCCGCAGAACCAAGCCGTCTTTGAAACAGAAAATGCTTCATTTACAGTGACCTTTTCCGGTATCGTTTCACTGTATCAGTGGCAAGTGCGTCATAATGGCGGAGATTTTGTCAGTGTATCCGACGGCTGCGGCGGAAACACGGGAATGTATGAAATTAAAACGACGGCCGATATGAATGGATGGGAATACAAAGTCGCCATCGATGATGATAACGGACGTACCCATCACTCCTCTTCAGCGGCTTTAATCGTTTTTTCAAATCCTTCCGACAAAAATATTTCGGAACATGAAAGCGCAACCTTCGAAGTCACGGAAAACAGCAGCTATGACTATGCGTGGCTTGAGGACCGTGGAGATGGCTCCGGATTTCTCCCCCTCTTAGGCAGCAGCGGCTATCAATTTTCTATTCCCGACGCGACATCAGATATGAACGGTTACAAATATAAAGTTCAAATATCCGGTCCGGGAATCAACGACTATATCGAGTCTGGCGCGGCAACGTTGACTGTTAACAACGGTCCTGTCAACAAAATCAGTTCAAGCGGCGGGTACGGAACTGAAAATGTAAAAATAATTGACAAACGCGTAACATCGGCCCCATTGACTCAAAATACAAACCCGGCTCCTTCGAATAATAAATCCGAAGAAATGAATCCAAACCAAAATGAACAACCCGTTGTTTCAAATGAACCGGTTGAAAAAGAATCTCAAAGCGCACTCCGAACGATTGTTGCCGTCATTTTTTTCGTATTGATTGCGGGCGTTTTGATTGTCATTGCGATGAACATGTTCAAGAAAAAGTAATCTGGAATCTAGAACAAGTATCAAGTTGGATTCAAAAAATTGAATCCGATTTTCTTTTTTCCTTTTTTGTTTGACATTCGGTGGGCTTTTTTTAAACCATCGCACAGGTATACAAATTTGTCCGTCTGCTTTTTTGAAACAACAAATTATTCTTAAAATCGGAATCGTCCGTGATGTAATTAAAGCAACATCCCGGCCGACATCTTGAATGGACGGCAAAAAAATCCATTGGGTCATACAGATGTGTTTCAAAGCCGGAAACAAACGCTTCGATATCTTCTTTGGTGACAGAATCATCTTCGATGGAATAGGATTGAGTGATTTGGCGGAGGATCAAATCAAGTTTTTGTTTTAATTTATGCCGCTCATATCTATTTTTACGATAATTTTTCAAGCTGACCTTCGAATTTTGTGTTTGACAATAACCCTTAAATTCCTTTTTTTCAACAACATGCAGCACTTCCTGCAAGTTTAAAGTCGAAATCCGTAAAACATTCCCATTTTTTTGAAGATATTTGATAAAATCCATGTATATCTTTCGTTTTTCTGTGTCTTGATTATATTCCTTGTCCAAATAAATAAACAAGATAACATTGGCATCAACAAAATAGACATCTTTCGGGTCGATATCCGATAAATCAGAAATAGAAATGATCATTAAATCCACCCCATTTCTTCATTAACCTTCCGACAAGCTTTATTCCATGCTTTTCGCTTTTTCAGCGACAAACTAAAATATTCGACGGAATTTTCATAAGCCAGCCGGTAAGCGCCCATTCCAACTTCCGGTAAATTCTCAACAAAAATCCGCGCGTCAAATTCCGCAACCGGCATTTGATCCAAGCGGTCCATAAACACCCGGTTAAAGAAATACGTCGTAAAAGAACCAAGCCCGGAAAAATCAACGGTTACTCTGTCGTATTCGTCCAATGCGCGGTCAATTTCCGCTTTTAAAATGTCGACGTCGCATCCGCCAAAACACATCTAAATGAAGTCTTTCGCTTTGATTGTAACGGCTTGCTGACGGTTTTTAATTTTTAACGGTTTCTTCTTTTTTGCAGCCGCTTCTCTTTCTTTTTTTACAGGATTTACAGATTTCATTTTCGCCATTTTCATATCTCACTTTCTGATTAAACCGGAAAATACGCAGCTGTATATAACCTTTATGAAATTTTCAAAAAGAGAATATATAAATAGAAATTCAATGAAAATCAACAATTCAAAATCAATCGACGCTTATATTTTGTTCAATATAATTCAATTTTATTCAATCTCATTCTATTGTTTTCCGAAGTTTCTAATTATCTTTTTAAATCAGAAACACATTTCAGGAAAACAAATTGAAATTAAGATTTACATTAAATTTTCAAAAATGGATCAAAAATGTCGGAAATATATCAGCAATTAGAGGCGCGTGCCAAGCTTTGCGCCGCCGAAATCCAAAAGCGCGGACAAGTGCACTTGGTCTCTCACATCGACGCGGACGGCATCACATCCGCCGGAATCATGGGAAAATGTTTCGAGCGCGCTAAAATTCCGTATACTCACGAATTTGTCAAAAAATTGGATGAGCGCGTCATGACCCGGCTGCTGTCGGAAAATCATCCGCTATTGGTTTTTACCGACCTTGGCAGCTCCCTGATTGATTTTATGGTAGACAACAACATGAACGCGGTTATTGCCGACCACCACCATCCGAACGGCCGGGAGGAAAACATTTCCAAGGATTCCGCCGCGTTTCCGTACCACATCAACCCGCACCTCTTTGGCGCAAACGGCGGTTTTGAAATCAGCGGTTCCGGCGTTTCTTATATTTTGGCGTGCGCTCTCGGCGACAACGCCGACTTAGCGGACCTCGCGATTGTCGGCGCCATCGGCGACATGCAAAACCGAAAATACGGGAAATTGGTCGGGCTTAATAAAGAAATTCTGGAACGCGGCGTTTCAGCCGGCGTATTAAGTTACGGTCCTGATTTGGCGCTTTTTGGAAAGCAAACGCGTCCCATTTACCGGATTTTACAATATTCGTCGGAACCGTATTTGCCGGGACTCACCGGTGACGAAGAGGCCTGCATCCGTTTTCTTCAAAACACCGGAATCGGGTACAGCCAATTAGACGGCGCCAAATTTTGGATCGAACTTGATTTTGAAGAACGCAAAAAAATCATCACCGCTCTCATCAAATATTGCAGCGACCGGGGACTTTCTTCTTCCCGCGCGGGGGAAATCGTCCGGGAATGTTACATCCTTCTGTCTGAAAAAGAAGGAACGGAGATGCGGGACGCTTCCGAATTCTCGACGCTTCTGAACGCCACCGGCCGGTATGACCGGGCGGAAACCGGCGTTGCGGTTTGTATGGGCGACCGAGACGTTGCGCTTTCCGAAGCCGGAAACCTGTTGATCGAACACCGGAAAAATCTCGTGAACGGGCTGAACTATGTCCGGGAAAATGGGATTTGTCAACTTGAAAATATCCAATATTTCTATTCCGGATCCGAAATCAAAGAAACCATCGTCGGGATCATTGCCGGCATGTCGTCGTCGATTGAAGGCGTGGATCGGGGTAAACCCATCATCGGGCTTGCCGATTCCGAAGACGGGATTAAAATATCCTCCCGGGGAACACAGGACTTGATCCGTCGGGGAATGAACTTATCAAAAGCGATGTCGGACGTGACGGAAATGGTCGGCGGAACCGGCGGCGGTCACGATATTGCAGCCGGCGGAACCATTCCACCCGAAAAAGTGGATGAATTTATCGCGCGGTTGGATATTTACATCGGAAACCAGTTGAGCGGGAAAAATAAGTGTTAAAAAACAAAAAAAGGAATTTATTTTGCCAATTGGTAGGCATCATAAATATTCCAGGCCCAAATCAAAAAGATGAAGAGACTTAATAACGCTCCCAGAATTAATGTCACCCAAAGCACTGCTGCAGCGGCGCCAAGAATTAACAATCCGACAAAGATAATTGCGCCGCGAAGGAAATGACCGTCATAGAATTGCCCGAGACCGGGGATGAAAAATGAAAAAATTGCTGCTAACAGAGGGCTTGCCATAAAAGCCACTACTCGTTTGAACTATAATAGGTTTTGCAGAATATTGTTTTTATTAAATTTTTATTATATTAGAATTTTATGAACTTATTTCTATCAGAATAGATATTATCGGATAGATATTATGAGAATATATTTATCTATCCTATCACAACGGATTACCATTTTATGATTTCATTTATTCCCGGAGGTGTCAACATCGGCTCTTTTATTCCGACCGGCTGTCCGCCGATTGATAATTTGTTGGGTGGCGGCATTGAATGCGGCATTGTCACGCAAGTGTACGGGGAGCCCGGCTCCGGAAAAACCAATTTATGCCTCCAGGCGGCGGTCGAATGTTCCAAATCCGGAAAAAAAGTCATTTACATTGATACGGAAGGACTGTCTCTGGACCGTTTCTCTCAAATCGCCGGCAGCCGCTCTAAAGAAATCGCGCAAAACATTTTGATTTACGAGCCGATGAGTTTTGATGAACAGTATACGGCGATTTATGAAATTGAAAAGATTCTCGGGGAAAATGTCGGGCTGATTGTTGTCGATTCGGCAACGTCGTTTTACCGGTATGAACTGGATGATGACAGTTCAAGCATCCAAAGCCGGCGCGAGCTGTCCAATCAAATCGGATTTTTACAAGGAATGGCTCGAAAATCAGGGGTGTCCGTGCTGATTACAAACCAGGTTTTCAGCGATGTGGGCGCTCATCCCGAATTCAGCCGCAATTCCGGCCGGAACGGATATGCCGGTAACGCCGTCCGTCCGCTCGGCGGAAAAGCTATCGAACATATTTCCAAAACCATCATTCAGCTGGAGCGGACCGGCGCCGGAACCCGGGCCGCCAAAATCGTCAAGCACCGGTGCCGGCCGGAAGGCGAAAAATGTGAATTTAAGATCACATCCGACGGTTTAAGATAAGATCAAAAAAATCAATTTATTCATCATTTTTATTTGTATATTTATTTTTTAATTCATTCGACAGGTGATTTTTTGAAACAAGATAAAAATATGCCGGCCGGTGCCAAAATGAGCCGGACAATTGACTGGGATGATTCCGATTCGTCCATCTTAATGGTCGATCAAACGCTCCTTCCGGGAGAATACAAAATCATTAAATGCAAAACGATTGCCGATGTTTGCGAAGCCATTTTAAACTTAAGAATCCGGGGCGCGCCGGCGCTTGGTGTTTGCGGGGCGTTTGCGGTCGCGCTTTCGGCAACGCTCAGCAGCGCAAAGACGGTTGAAGGCCTTCTCAAAGACATGACCGTCGCCGGAGAAACGATTAAAAAAACACGGCCGACGGCGATTAATTTATCGTGGGGCGTCGATCGCGTTCTTTCGATTGCGGAAGAAGAAGGCTATGATCCGAAATTGGTGCGTGACATCGCGCTGCACGAAGCCAAAAAGATGGCGGACGAAGATGTTGAGCTGAACAAAAAGATCGGAAAACATGGCGCGAAGCTGCTCAAAGACGGCGATGTTGTTCTCACCCATTGCAACGCCGGAAAAATGGCTTGCGTCGATTGGGGAACAGCGCTTGGTGTCATCCGCTCAGCCGTTTCCGACGGCAAAAAAATCACCGTTGTCGCCTGCGAAACCCGCCCGCTCAATCAGGGAAGCCGCATCACCTGCTGGGAACTTCTGGAAGATAAAATTCCGGTCCATCTGATCACCGATTCCGCCGCCGGTTTTTTCATGGCCAACGGGTCCGTTACAAAAGTGATTGTCGGCGCCGACCGGATTACTCAAGGGGCGGTCTTTAACAAAATCGGAACCTATTCGCTTTCCGTCCTCGCCAAAGAACACGATATTCCGTTTTATGTCGCGGCGCCCGTTTCGACATTTGACCCGGCCGGTTTTGATGAAGCCGTTCCGATTGAAATGCGGCCGGAAGATGAAATCCGCTACATCGGGAAAGCCAAAGAATTAAATGCACCTGTCGGTGTTTCCATCAAAAATCCGGCGTTTGACATGACGCCGATGGAAAACGTATCGGCGTTGATTACCGAAAAAGGCGTTTTCTGCCCGCCGATTTTAATCGACGAAATCATCATTGATTAACCGGTTTACGGTTCCAATTAAATCTTTAAGAAATGGTTGAGCGGGTACTTATGACAGAAAAAGATGAACGGCCCCAAAAAATCCTCTACATTGACATGGACAATGTTCTTGTCGATCTCGAATCCGCGATAGAGCAATTGGATGAAGAAACGCGCCGGCAAAGAAAAGGCGATAAAAAAGCCGGAATCCCGTCCACTTATGACGAAATTCCGGGCATATTCTTATTGCCAAAGCCAATGCCCGGCGCCGTTGAAAGTTTTGGCGAGCTGTGCCGTCATTTTGATGTTTACATCTTATCAACCGCTCCGTGGGAAAACGAAACCGCCTGGTCGGACAAACTTCTTTGGGTTAAAAAATGGCTGAATGAGGGCGCTTACAAGCGGTTGATTTTGACGCATCACAAAAACTTAAACAAAGGCGATTTTTTGGTGGACGACCGAAGCAAAAACGGCGCGTCCGAGTTTGAAGGCGAATGGATCCAGTTCGGGTCGGAAAAGTTTCCGGATTGGGCAATTATTCGAGAATATTTGCTGGAACGGAAATAACACAAAACAAATCAAAATCAATCATAAAGCAACTTCCTCAACTCCAACCGGCAAAATGATAAATTTCACAAAGTTTATATTGAATCCGCGGAATATTTTGTCTAAATGTTTATATAAGAACAGACTGTATGAAGTAACTCTATTCCAATTTTATTGACTTTAAATTTATGATTCAGGAACGGTAATTATGGCAAAAAATAAAGGAAACGGTCTTCAGTCCTCCGCCGGACTCATGAGATACTACGACGCGGACAAAAAATCAATTACAATCAAGCCGCAATATGTCTTAATCGCGGGTATTGTCATTGCGCTCATTGTTTTAGCGATTTCTTATTTCTACGGCACCTGGCCGCTTAAATAAACGGATAAAGTTTATCCGTTTTTCTTTTTGTTTTGTTTTTTACTTCTTTTTCTTTTGTCTCTTATTTTTTAAATTTTTATTCTTTCGTCTTGTATTGCTGTGGCCGCATATTTATTTTAAGCAATTCATGAACTTATTATTTAAATATAATTAAATCACTTAGCATAATGGAGTTGATTTCATGGACGAAATCAAAATGAATCAAATTTTATCTAATTCAAGAAAAATCATGGAAATTGAAGGATTTGCTATTTCCAAAGAACAAGAAATGCAAGGCCGAAAAATATTGACCGGAGAATTAAACATCAACGATTACATTAAATTATGTAAGAAAAAGGCCGAAGGATATGCATCTGAATGAAATATTGTGCCTTTCAAGATGATCCATATTGTTATCATATAAACATAAAGTAGCAAAAATGGATCGGAAAATCTCTTTTTCATGTTATGACTCAAAACTCCAAAAAAAATCAATAAAAAAAGCCGCCGGTTTTTCAACCGGCGGCGATTCAATTATTTTATTCGAATCATGTCCGAATTATTTTCAAATTCATTTATTCATTTTAAAGATTAAGCGCCTTCAATGACGGTTGTCTTTTTGATGAATTTCTTTGCCTTATAGAGTTTGTAAGACACGAACGCGTCCGTAATTCCGGCAAAGAGGAAGGAGAATCCGACCCAGTAGACGAAGGTCAAGACAGCCAACTGGAAGTTGAAGATGATGATGATGCCAAGCAGGATGACCAAGATACCGCCGAGGCAAACCCAAATCCAGCCGCCTTGTTTGGTGTCTTTCATGTCAATGGCTGTTCCGATCATGCTGATACCTTCAATCAAAATCCAAATCGCCAGAATGTACGGCAAAATGATTTCGGTGATGTGGGGGTTAAAGATTAAAATCAAACCGATGAGGAGCGTCAAAAGACCGAGGACACAGCCCCAAACCCAGCTTCCGAAAATGTTTCGGGTGGTGAACGCAAATGCGATTTCAAGAACACCGATAACAACCAAAAGAACGCTGATCACAATATCAATGGTTAAGAATGAAATTGTGTAGGATTCAAACGGGTAAAATAAGAAGATAAAACCCGCGACAATAAAGAGTAAAGCTTCCAAAAGCACAATCCACCAGTGTCTGACGGTGGTTGTAACTTCCTCAACAAGTGTTTCCATGTATTCACCTTTTTGGATAAGTATAACAATTTTATTTTTTACGAAAACGAACGAAACAGAAACAAAGGAATTCGCTTCTGTTTTTAAGATAATTTTAATCTCTTTGCAATTATAAATTGCAGAATATATTATGAGAAGCTTCTATATATATATTTTTATTAAAATCGAATCTGATTTTTAAAAGTCGGAAGAATAGAAAATGAAAATGGAAAGAGAATGAAAATAAAAAAAGGAAAAACAACGATAAACCAAATAAAATAATGAAAATAAAAAAAGGAAAAAACGAGAAACCAAATAAAATAATGAAAATAAAAAAAGGAAAAAACGAGAAACCAAATAAAATAGTAAAAATAAAAAAAGAACTTCAATGAAATCAAGAATTTGCGTTTCCGTTTTCGTCCGGATTCATCGCGCAAGTCTTTGACAAAGACCGAATGTTGGCGCGTTCGCCGACCACCCAAACGACGTCGCCTTCATGGAACTCAAAAGACGCTTTCGGGTGCATAATCGATTCGTCGTCGCGGTCAACGCCGACCACCAAACAGCTGGAAACATCTCGAATAACACACTGGCTGATCGTTTTTCCGACGAGGTAAGAATTTTCGTCAACGACAAATTGTTCCAGCACCACTTCATCTTCTTTTTTGGCGGGCGTTTCGGCATGTCCTTCAATATCTTTTTTAAAGAGTTCCATCTGCTCGTCCGTTCCGAGAACCACAATCTGGTCCGCCGGATATAACCGGTCGGTTCCCCGGGGGATGTTATGGCGTTCGCCGGCGCGGATAATAGATACGATACTGACGCCGTATTTTTCCCGGAAATTGAGTTCGGAAAGCGTTTTTCCGGCAACGACAGAGTCGGCGATGATGTCAAATGTCCCCAGGTGAACGTTTTGCGCCATCAGGCTTTGAGCAACGTTTTTATCCTCTTTTTTGAGTTTGCTGAAACTTTTGGCGTTCAAATTTGTCATGAACTGCTTTTCAAGATGCGCGTATTGAGTACGGAGCGTTTTTGAAAAAAGTGCAACGATGATGACAAAAATCGTCAAAATGATGACAATGCCGATTTGCGTTGTAAATTCGCTGAAAACCACATAAGCGACGAAAAACGCGGCGAGCGTAATCCGGACAAGAACAATGAAAAACAACGGTCCGCGATTGAACTTTCTGTCGTTCCAAAGCGTCAAAAAAGCCGGCGTTTTGAGTTTGCTCACCAAAAGCGCGCTTAAAAAGGGCGCCATCAAAAGAAGCGTGGCGGCGACGGCAATCACGGAACTCCATGAACCCGGAATTTCCGATTTTAAGAACGGCAAAATATAACGAACGGACGCCACGGAAATGAATACCAGCATAACGGAGTAAATCAAAATGACCATCACGTTGGATTTGAGAACTTTACGCCAATCGCTTTGCCGGTTGACGGTTTGGCTTCCGGCGCCGAAATTGTCCAAAAAGACCATGACTCTTTCCGGCAGCAGTTTCTTCAGCAAATTGTAAGACGGTTCGGACACTTTAATCGTGTACGGCGTCGTAAAAGTCGTGATGACCGACACGGCGACGACGACCGGATACAAAAAGTCGCTCGTCACGCCCAAACTCAGACCAAGAGCCGCAATAATGAACGCGAATTCGCCGATTTGCGCGAGCGAAAATCCGGATTGCATGGACACTTTCAAATTTTGCCCGGAAATGAGAACGCCCAAGCTGGAAAAAATCATTTTTCCGAAATAGGTCGCCAACGTCACAATAATAATCGGGCCCGCATACGTAACCAGCATCGCCGGGTCGACCATCATGCCGACCGAGACGAAGAAAATCGCGCCGAAGAGATCTTTGACCGGTTTTGTCAAATGCTCAATCTTTTCGCCGTCGATGGTTTCCGCCAGAATCGATCCCATGATGAAAGCGCCAAGCGCGGATGAAAACCCGGTTTTGTTGGCGAGAACGACCATGCCGAGACACAAGCCGATTGAAACAATCAAAAGGGTTTCGTCATTCATGAATTTGCGCATGTATTTAAAGAATATCGGGAGCAGGAAAATGCCGAAAACAAACCACAGCGCGAGGAAGAAAACAAGGCTTCCGAAGCTTTCGATCATTTCGATGCCGACTGATGTTTGACTGATGGCGAGTGTCGGCAGCAAAACCAACATGAGAATCGCGACCAAGTCTTCAACGACAAGAACGCCGAAAACGATGTTGGTAAACTTCTGCGCCCGCAAGTTCAAGTCGTCAAACGCTTTGATAATGATCGTCGTTGACGACATGGCCAGCATTCCGCCCAAGAAAATGCTGTCAATGTGCGACCAGCCCAAAAAGTAGCCGACGACATAACCGATGACCAGCATGGAAATGACTTCCGTAATGGCCGTAATCGAGGCCGAGCCGCCCACTTTCATGAGCTTTTTAAAACTGAATTCAAGACCGAGTCCGAACAATAAGAAAATGACACCGATGTCTGCCCACAGCGTCACGTTTTCCATGTCGGAAACGGACGGGAAGAAACCGAAATGTTGGCTGATGAGCAGTCCGGCGACGACGTAACCGAGAACAAGGGGTTGCTTCAACCATTTGAAAATCAAGGTGATCGCACCGGCCGCAATCAAAATCAAGGCCAAATCAGCAATAAGTGGGGCGAGTCCGGACATTTTATCTAAGTTTTTTACAGATTTATGATTTAAATAATTGTTGATTTGAAGCGGATTTCTATTTTGTTGACAGAAATAATTATTTGAATAATTTTGACATTAGGACAGTATTAAATAGTAAATTGTTTAATATTAAATAAATAAAAATACACAGTTAAATTCGCATTTGATGGAGGAAAAATGAAAGCCATAAAAATATTATTGGTAACAATATGTTTACTATTCATATTGACGGCATTTTCCGCTGCGAACTCAGATGAACAAAATTTTAAAGATCCGATCCTCCTTCGTGAATCCGGAAAACCACCGACTGCCGAAGAAGCAAAAATTTACTGGCCTCTCCTTGTGAACGTAACAGATGAAATCTCAGAAAAGCATTTACTGGACCCATATCTGCATTATTTATCAAACGGATACGGACCCAGTACCAACGGATATTTTCTCATTGGCGCTTGCATGGACTGTGAAATTCCGGAAGAAGACTTGGATGAAATGGTCAATATCGTCACGGAAGTCGGCCAAAGAAACGGGCTGGAAGATATCCCGATCCGAAT
Organism: Methanolapillus millepedarum; assembly: GCF_032594115.1. Classification (NCBI taxonomy): domain Archaea; kingdom Methanobacteriati; phylum Methanobacteriota; class Methanomicrobia; order Methanosarcinales; family Methanosarcinaceae; genus Methanolapillus; species Methanolapillus millepedarum. The sequence continues at coordinate 535,969 of NZ_CP131060.1, read as the reverse complement.
AATAAGAGAACCGCGGGCACAAAATGCTTCCATGCCCGCTCCTGAAAAAAATGAAATGCCCGGATTTGTTGCGCCAACTGCAATCCTTTCATTAGCAGCGATTGGAATTATTTGTAATAAATCAAAAAAGAAATGAATAAAAATCAAAAAAATGAATATCAGGATTTCGTTGTCGAAATTCCGATATTCATCAAAACGCCTTCAACATCCCAATCTTTGACGAGTTCTCCAAATGCGGATTTATCGCCGAGCGTTAAGTTTTTGGCGCGGACTTCCGACGCGATTTCGCCCGACATTTTTTTGACAAGCGACAAAACCCTTCCGTCTTTGATTTGGATGTCAGCGTCAATCAGTTCGTCAACGGCCAAATCCAACTCTTTTCTCATATCCTGAATGCGGCGAATGACTTCGCGTCCGTAGCCTTCAGCTTCAAGTTCGGGTGTGAGCCGGGCGTCCACATACACCATGCCGGCATTGGATTCTGCGCCGGCGATTCCTTTCGGAACGAGCTCTTCAAAGACGCACATGTCTTTTGTGACAACGACCACGGTTCCGTTTTCAAGCGTGAGCTCCATTTCCTCAACACAAGCGAAAGCATCCTTCAGGGATTTGGCACCGGCTTCATTCAAGGCGTCGGCCACCTTTTTGGCGTCCTGCTTGAATTTCGGCCCGAGAACGCTTTGGTTCGGCGTCATTTGAACGTCAAGTTCTTTCCACTCTTCGCCGATGCCGATCACAACGACGTCTTTGGAATTGGTTTGCTCCAAAAAGACATCCCGAAGACGGCTGAGCGCGGTTTTGATATCGTCATTTTTGGGCGCGACCACAATCTTTGAAATCGGCCAGCGGAGCTTTCGTCCGGCCTTTTGGCGGGCGTTGGACGACGCTTCGACAACGGTTCGAACGATGTCCATGTGCTTTTCCAACACAGGGTCCTCAAATTCCGTTTTAACTTTCGGCCAATCGGTCATGTGAACCGAAAGAGGAGCCGCCGGATTTGTATTTCGCACCAAATTTTGGTAAATCGCTTCGGCCAAATACGGCATAAACGGCGCGACCGCTTTGGCTAACGTCACATACGTTTCGTAAAGAACGCTGTAGACCGCCAATTTGTCCATGTTCTTTTCATGGCTGCCTTCCTCTGTCCACGTGCGCGGGCGGATGAGCTGAATATACCAGCGGGACAGGTCTTCCAAAATGAAATCCAGCGCGCTCCGGACGGCCTTGTGAAGCATTTTTTCATCCATCGCTTTCGTCATTTCCGAAACAGTGGTTTGAAGGCGCGATAAAATCCATTTGTCTTCTTCGCGCATGTGTTCTTTCATTTTTTCAACCGGATAGTCTGCCGGGTTGAAGTTGTCCAAAATCATATAGGGAAGTGGGAATTTATACACGTTCCACAGAATGTTGAGCGTCCGGCTGACCGTCGCCACTTCTTCCCAGTTGAATTTCAAATCGTCCCAGGGAGCGCTTGATGACAAAACATAAGCGCGCAAGGTATCGGCGCCGAATTTTTCAATGACTTCATCGGGCGTCACCACATTTCCGAGGCTCTTGGACATCTTTTTGCTGTTGCTGTCCAGGGTAAATCCGTGCATGAGAACGCTTTTGTACGGCGTTTTTCCAAAAGCCACCATCGACGCGCCCAACTGCGAGTAGAACCACCCGCGGGTTTGGTCGTGTCCTTCGGCAATGAAGTCCGCCGGCCACAGTTGGTCAAATTTGTCGGTTTTCGCCGGGAAACCCAGCGTCGCAAAGGATGCCATTGCCGAATCAAACCAAACGTCAAAGACGTCTTTTGTGCGGACCATTGGGCTGCCGCACGAACACGGAATTTTCACATCGTCCACATACGGGCGGTGAAGTTCGATGTCGCCGGAAAGACCGGCTTTTTCAATCAATTCTTTTTTGGTTCCGATAACGGTCCGCTTTTTACAGTCCGGACAAGTCCAAATCGGAATCGGAATGCCCCAGTAACGCTGGCGGGAAACGCACCAGTCGCGGGCGCCTTCGATCCAGTCTTTAAAACGAGCGGAGCCGGCCCAATCCGGATACCAATCCACGTCGTTCGCGACGGCGTCCAGCATTTGCTGTTTAATTTTAACGATATCAATGAACCACTGTTCGGTTGCCAAAAAGATAATCGGCGTTTTACAGCGCCAGCAGTGGCCGTACCGGTGGTTGATTTTGCCGGCGGACAGAAGCAAATTTTTGGATTTCAAATCGTCAATCACAACGTCGTTCGCCGCCCGGATGTTCATGCCGGCATACTTTCCGGCCTCTTTGGTGTAGGCACCGCTCGGTCCGACCGGACAGAAAATCGGAAGACCGTATTTGGCACCGACGTTAAAGTCGTCAAGACCATGCCCGGGCGCGATGTGAACGCAGCCGGTGTTGTCGGCAGTGACGTAATCCGCCAAATAAACGGCGTGATCCATGCCTTTTTGAATCGGAATTTCGCCGGCCAGCGGGCTTTCATATTCGAGTCCCGCAACTTGTGTTCCCGATTTTTTCTCAAGAATCTCAAAGGATTTGTATTTGCCTTTCTTCAAAACGGCGGGAACGGTGTCGGCCGCAAAGATTAAGGTTTCTTTTTCATCGTTTTGATTGACCGCTGACACGACGGCGTATTCAAAATCCGGATGAACAGCGACGGCAACGTTGGACGGAATGGTCCATGGCGTTGTTGTCCAAATGACCAAATACGTTTTTTCCTGTCCTTTGATCGGGAATTTCACGAAAATGGACGGGTCGTCGCGGTCGGCGTATTCGACTTCGGAATCGGCAATCGCGGTTTCGCAGCGCGGACACCAGTTGACGACGCGTTTTCCGACTTCAAGAAGGTCTTTCTCATGCGCTTTTTGCGTGACCCACCACGCCGATTCGATATATTCGTCTTTGAGCGTCATGTACGGGTCGTCCCAGTCCATCCACACGCCGAGGCGTTTGAATTGTTCTGTCATCGATCCTTTCTTTTCGATGGCAAACGCTTTACATTCCTGAATAAAGTTACCGACGCCGAATTCTTCGATGTCTTTTTTCGATTGGAATCCTAATTTTTCTTCCACTTTGACTTCAATCGGAAGGCCGTGCATGTCCCAGCCCGGCCGGTCGGTGACATTGTCGCCGTTCATGGACCGGTAACGCAGAACGGAATCTTTGATGACTTTGTTCCAGGCTGTTCCCAAATGAATGTGTCCGGTTGTGTACGGCGGCCCGTCTACGAAAAAGAACTTTTTACCGAGGCGGCGGCTTTCACGCGTTTTTAAATAAGCGTCGTTTTCCCGCCAGAATTGATGAACCTCTTGCTCAATCTTTTCCGTATCGTATTTATCCGAAATTTCTTGCAACATCCGAAAAATCTCCCCTAAATGAATAATGAATCAATGAATGAAATGAATGGTAAACAAACTGATTTTACTAATAACCTGTGGTTTTTAAAACATTTCCATCCTATAAAAATAGATTTCTCAACGGTTTAATTTCGATTTTTGCGGCGGGCGGTTGCGTGCGCATTGCGGACACATTTTTGATTCGATTCAAGAAATATCAGCGGATAATTTTTTGTTTTTGAATCAAAAACGGGGGGATTTTGCCGGCGGCAGCAGACAGCAGCAAAGACAGAACGGGTTCATACAGCAGCCACATTCCGGAGGAAATACGCAGGCGGATATTTTCGGAAGCGAAGCGGACGAAAATATCAGACTGCGGATTGTCACAAAATGCAATCGGAAAATAGAAACCGCCGGTGCAAACTGTAAAATAGAAACCGCCGGTGCAATCGGAAACCAAATTACAGAGCATCCGACGTCCGTTTTATTTTTGTGACAATCCGCCAAGTTCAGCCCTCTTCACGCCTTCGGCGTTCAGAGGTCCGAACTTGCGGGGCAATTTCGGAATGCTGTGCTGCTGTACTGTTCATAATGTGCGCTGCGCCGGCGCGCGCGTTATGGCGTCAGCTTTTCATAAAATCGTCAAAACCGAACCCCGGTTTTTAAAACAGAAAAATAAAAAAATTGAACTTTTTTAATAAATCAAAGTCCAGTCGAGCTTGTTGTCGTTCTCGTCGTAAAGGTAAACTTCCATGCTGCCTTTATCTTTTTCTTCACCCAGCGGCTTTGCGCCGATGTAAAGAACGTCGTCGATTTCCACATCAAAATCCGCCGGCACTTTTCCGAAATAGACGCGGCCTCTTGAGAACGGTTCTTCGATCGTGACGCCTTTGTAAGCCATGGTTTTAATCACGTTGACCACGACGCAGTCGAAACGGTCGTTTTCTGTTATTTCAACAACTTGATCCATAAAAATCCTCTGAAATATTTTAAGTGCTTACAGCCTCATTACGCATAAAGGTTTTGACAATCCGACGTCGTATCGGACTTTTTGAGTTCGGAAAGCGCGTCTTCAAAAAACGAAGCGGCCACCATTTTTTCATCATCGATAATCGCGCGGTGGAGCGCCGTCTTTAAGATTTTGTCCGTCAAATCCCGGCCGGAAAGGCCACCGGCAGATTTTGCAAACCGATTGACATTGAAATTCGGGTCAACCGGAAGCGGAAACGTCGCCAGGTTGGAGAGCAAAATCTGCTCGATTTCATCGGCGTTTGGCAAAACGAAACCGATTTCTTCTTCAAAACGGCTTCTGACAGCGGAATCTAACGTATGGACGCGGTTCGTGGATCCGATGGTACAAACGCCTTTTCTTTCGGAAAGGCCGTCCATTTCCGCAATGAGCGCGTTCACAATTTCAACAACGTCGCCGCGAAGCTCTTGGTATTTGCGGTCCAGCGCAATCGCGTCGATTTCATCGATGAAAATAATGCAGGGCGCCATTTCTTCGGCGCGGTCGTATAAGTCATGAATCTGGCGGGCGCCTTCGCCGACGAATTCGCCGATGAGTTGCGTTGCTTTAATTGGAATAATCGGCACATCAGCTTTGGAAGCCAAAGCTTTGGCCAGCATGGTTTTTCCGGTTCCGGACGGTCCGTAAAATAAAACGTTTCGGGGCGCCCATTTGCCAAACGCTTCCGGGTCTTCCAAATAACGCTCAATGAGACGGCATTTCTTTTTAGCGGCGGATTGGCCGATGATGTCATCAAACAACACCAACGTTTTCGGGCGCTCTTCGGGTTCGGCCGCGTTTTTGGACGGCGCGATGAAAACGCGCGTATCCGGACCGATGGCCAAACCATCCGGGTCGGCCGAAACCACACGGTAAGCAAACCCTTTGAATAAATCGCGGTCAAAAAGAAACATGCCCTCTCGGACTTCAAAACCTTCCCATTGCTCGCGAACGTAAGCTTCGAAAAGATCCAAATCCTCAATAAACGGGTCATCATCAATGAGACCGATGAGCGGGTATCCGGCCGGTTTTAACACGACCTCGCGTGTAAATTCAGTTCCCGAACCTTCACATCCGGAACCCTCATCAATATTCTTTTTTGAATTTGATTTTTGAACAGAACGCATATTCATCGCCCTCCTTCATTTTGAATTTTAATAACATGAATTAATTTTATAAGATTTTTATTTTTTATTTTAGATTTTAAATGATAGTCAATCATAGCCTTTATCATAGATTTAAATCCTTCTGAATAAAATTTTGACCCAAAACCAAAATGGTTGTAAGAATAACGGGTTGTAAAGGAAGCCGCTTTTGTAAAAGAAGCCGCTTTTCAGATTTAAATCTCACTGTTTTGAACGGACTTTCGACAAAAACAGTCGTGTTCGGAGTTAACTTTCAGACTTTTTGCCAAACTTAAAAGGATGTCAAAGATTTCACTTTGACGTTCCTCCACCGCTTTTTGAACGTCGTCAATCGTCAGAACATCCGCACACAGTCCGGCGGCCGGATTTGTAATTAAACAGAGAGACGCGTAACACAACCCCGCCTCTTTCGCCAAAACAACTTCCGGAACACCGGTCATTCCGACAACATCCGAAAACTGTGCATACATCCGAATTTCCGCTTTTGTTTCAAACCGGGGACCTTCCGTACAAACATAAACGCCTTCCGAAAACGGGATTTTTTTCCCCGACAAAAGAGTTGTCAGTACCTTTCGAATGTGTCGGCAATAAGGGTCGGACATATCGACATGCACTGTTTTTTTGTCAAAAAATGTTTCCTCTCTTGTTTTTGTCATATCGATAAAATCGTTCGGAACAAAAAAATGGCCGGCTGAAAGTTCAGGCTTCATCGACCCGACGGAATTAAGAGCCAAAACCGGCGCTTTGATTTTTTGAGCGGCGGCAATGAGCGCTTTATAATTTACTTTGTGCGGCGGAACATGCCGTTTTCCCTGATGCCTTGAAATCAAAGCAACGTCCATCGACTCAAAATTTAAAACATGGACTTCGACCGAGCCGTGTTTTGTCTGAATTGTTTGGGCATCGGAAAGCGACATATTGTCATAACCGACACCGCCAATGACTGTTAAAGCAACTCTTTTAAAACTCATAATAACACCGAAAATATGAAAGAATACAGGCGTAAACCCATAAAAAAGTATCTGAATTATGAAATTGATGAAAAAATAAAGAGAAAATGAATACAGAATGAATAAAAAATAAAGGGAAAAAATAAAAAATAAAGGGAAAATGAAAATCAAATTGATTTTCTTAAGTAATTCCACATCGCCATTCCGGAAATCAAGACAACCAAAACAGAGAACGTGGAGAAATATCCTTTGATTTTGTGAACAATGGTATTCATCGGATTCGGCTTTGGATCCGGCTGCTGTACTTGGGACGGTGTGCTGTTGTTATCCTGTGAATTATTCAAGGCTCTGTCTCCAAGATCAGCGTTGGAAGACGAACTTGAACCGGAATTACTTGCCTGAGGAACCAAGATGGCAGCAAACGGGGAAAAACCGCATGTTTCGGCGGTTACAAGGAAGTAATCCGGGTCAGAAACATCATCGATTTGAATCGGCAATTTTTCAAACAAAATATCGCCGCCGGATTGAACTTTGTGGTAAATAACGATCTCATTTTTATTAATGTGTTCGCCGTCGATTTTCTTCGGAATCTTGAAAGTCAAGCCAACGGTGAGATTGTTCTCCTTTAAAGCGGAATTAATCTCTTTCTTAAAATTGATGTCGAAAAATGAAACAGCAACAGATTCAGTGTTTCCGGTAACAACTTGAATCCCGGACCCTGAAAAAACATCCTGTCCTGCATTGAAGTCAATGGTCATCCGGTTGTCTTTTAAGGCATCTCCCAATTCTTTCGGAAAAGATAGGGCGGAAAGGGTTTGCCGATTTCCGGCCGGCACGTCAAGTGACGGAACATTGACGACATACGTTCCGTTTGTTAACTCCGAAGGAATCGGAATATTGATGACACCGGGCTCAATAAATTTGAAAATAAACGGAACGGTATAAGATTCAAAATCGTTTCCCGGGTTAAATTTTAAAAAGTATTCCTGTTCATTCAAAGCCGGATTCAAATAAGGCTCGGCGAACTTCAAATCCACATGAACGGTGAGCATGCGCTTATGTTCGCTAAGGGAACATTTTAAAGCACCGAATTCATCAACGTGAGTGTTATTGATAATGGTTCCGCTGCCATCCGTACTGCTGATGGTAAAGGTTGCGTTGTTCGCGGTTATATTGATGATACTAAATATACCGCATCCGTCAACGACAAATCCCGGTAACGTTCCGTTCACTTCACGATCATGGTTGGAACATAAAAAGACAGTGTGAATATCGAAAGAGTTTAAGTTTTCCAATTGGTTAACGTTCACTTCAAATGCCGGATGGTATGTGCTCAATGATTCGTCTTTTGGGATCGGGTCGGCAGAAAATGATTCCGGCAACCGGTACCAGTAATATGATTGAAGTTGGTGATGTCCGGTGCTGTCCGCCCCGTACAAATAAACAGCATTAATCGGACCGTCTTCTGCCAACATGGAAGAGTAATTGGAATCGAAGTAACCGATATCATGATGTACATACGATTCGCCGGAAGATTGGGTCTCGTACGGAACAAAGGTCAGATTATTGCCGTCCGACGTCATAACAGCCTTAAACCGGAACGTTTTGAACTTTTCAGTTGAATCATTGTAATAAATGGTTATGCCGACGATGCTGTTTGGGTTATAATTAAATTGGCCGGCATAAAATGTAATCGTGTTATTCGCCAGGGAAATGATCTCCCCGGTCGTAAACTCTTTGTAAGAGATGTCGTTTGACATAAAATAATAAACGCTATTAATCGGATAATTTGTTAAAATAGAAATTTGGTTCAAATCCGATGTATAAATGGTTTCCGAAAAACTCAGAGGGGGAACGTAAGCTGCATTCGGAACAGATCCGCCGGAAAGGGTTCCTTCTAAAAAATAAGGTTCAAGATCGACAGAAACATCTGCCTGAGCCGTTCCCATAATAGAGAACAAACTGCTTAAAAGAACGAAAACGAAAAACAATTGAATCATTTTCGGAAAATGTTCTCGGACAGGTATTTCGGACATGATATTTCTCTGGTTTGAAAAACACATTATGAGACGTCTTTTGAAAATGATTTAAATCTTCGTTAGACTGATTAAAAAATATTTTTATTTAAGACGAATAATAGATAATTTACTATTTTATGACGAATAAATTTATTCATGAAAATATAGAATTATATAATTCGTATAATTTGTTTATTGTATATAACCCTTGTTATAGAAAGACGATCAAAACAGTGTAAGGGAATAATCCGAATGCCAAAATGGCCGGTTAATATAAAATGATTTAAAAAGAATGATGGGTTCAAAAACAATTTTAACGGATTCGCCACGTAAGTCCTCTCCTCGCAAAAGATCTGAAATTACGACCCGTTATCGTTTTTAATTTACAACCATGCTTTGTCGTTTTCGTTTTTAATTATTATTTTTGTCTCGATTACAGATCATCGTTTTTATTGCTACATCGTTTTTATTGCCATATTGCTATATACATCGCAAAAGTATTGCATTCGTATTGTATTATTGCATAGGCTGTTTATATTATTACCGTTCGTTGCTTTTAATTTTTATTATTTAAATCTTTCTATTGAATTATCTTCGAAAAATGTTAAATAAAAATTAAATTAAGTAAATATTAAATAAAAATTAAGACCGCCAGAACGATCAAATGAATAACCATGAACAGCGGAACCATCCATGTGAACGGTTTTTTCTGTGTTTTGTGACGGAAAATCTGCATGCCGGCATAAGCACCAAACGGTCCGAGAAAAGCCAAAAATAAAAGAGTGGCTTCGGGCGTACGCCATTTGGCTGTTTGAGCTTTTCTTTTATCGAATCCATATGCGGCAAACGCAATAACATTTAAAAGAACATAAATAATCAGAAGAATGTATAAGTTGTCCATGAATAGAAAAATCAACGATTATATATATAGGTTGTGACAAAAACAAGAGGCGTCAACATCATTATAAATAATAAAATATATAAAAAAGAATGAACTGATCTATTTTTTAGTTTTTTTAAAAATAATAAGAAAGATGTATTTAAAGAAATATTTTATTTCATCCTGTCTCTTTTTGTTTAATAATAGAATTTTAGTTCACATGGCGGTTCATGTTTTAATCAATAGAGTCAAATGCTTTAATAACATGGATGTTATTTTAACAGAACTCATTTCAAAATTAATTTCAAGAATAAAACTCAGGTGAATTTATGAAAGTTTTAGGCGACAATCATTCCGACCGTTTTGCGATTCGAAAAATTAACGCGCGCGAAATCTTGGATTCCCGCGGCAACCCGACCGTCGAAGTTGATGTGTATACCGACCGCGGATTTGGACGGGCCGGCGTCCCGTCCGGCGCGTCAACCGGATCTCATGAAGCGTTGGAACTTCGGGATGGCGATTCGACTCGTTTTAATGGAAAAGGTGTTTTAAAGGCGGTTGAAAACGTTGGAAAAATTTCACAAGCAGTTCTCGGGATGGACGTTCGAAAACAGCGTGAAATTGATATGTTGATGTTGGACATGGACGGGACCGAAAACAAAGCAAGCCTTGGCGCCAATGCCATTTTAGGCGTTTCGATGGCTGTTGCAAGAGCTGCGGCCGACAGTTTAAACGTCCCGCTTTACCGATACTTGGGTGGCTCAAACGCATTCAGTCTTCCGGTTCCGACAATGAATGTGCTCAACGGCGGCAAACACGCCGGAAACGATTTGGCGATTCAGGAATTTATGATTCAGCCGGTCGGCGCTGAAACATTTAAGGAAGCCATTCAAATGGGCGCGGAAACGTATCACGCTCTCGGCAAATATCTCAAAGAATCATATGGCGAATCTTCTACGAATGTCGGTTACGAAGGCGGCTACGCGCCGAAAATGGATAAAACCATCGAAGCTTTGGACGCGCTGATGATTGCGATTGAGCGGGCCGGCTACACCGATGATGAAATCAAAATCGGATTGGATGCCGCCGCCTCCGAATTCTTTGATGGTGAAAATTACAAAATCGACGGCGAAGTCATGACGCCGGAAGAGTTGACGACTTATTATGTTGAACTTGTGAACAGCTATCCGATTTTATCGATTGAGGACCCGTTCCATGAAGAATCCTTTGAGGATTTTGAAAACTTAACGGGCGAGCTTTGGGAAACCATTATTGTCGGCGACGACTTGTTTGTCACAAATCCCGACAGAATCGCCAAAGGAATCGCCTGCGGCGCCGCAAACGGTCTTTTGCTCAAGGTCAACCAAATCGGAACGCTTTCGGAAGCGATCGACGCGGCAACATTGGCCACAAGAAATGGATTTTCCTTATTCGTCAGCCACCGGTCCGCGGAAACCGAAGATACAACCATTGCCGATTTATCCGTGGCGCTTGGTGCCGACATGATTAAGACCGGCGCTCCGGCCCGGGGAGAACGGACGGCCAAATACAACCAGCTCCTTCGGATTGAGGAAGAATTGGGCAGCGCCGCCGAATACATCCGGCTTTAATTTGAGAGATTGAATTCTCTCAAACTCTTTTTTTGAATTATTGTAAAGTTGAGCCCGATTTTTGAACAAAAAGGAAAATGTGTCGCCGTAACGCGCGCGCACGCCGCCGGCAACACACAAAAACAATTTAAATGGCATTGACGATAACAGACCCGAACTTTTTCTCAACTTCCGCAAACGTCTCATCAAAAATTCCTCCGCTTCGCTCCGGAATTTTTCAACGTTCCGGTTGAAAAATTCGCTTTGCGATGCGGCTGCACCTATCAGACAGCATTGACAACAACAGACCCGAACTTTTTCTCAACTTCCGCAAACGTTTCATCAAAAATTCCTCCGCTTCGCTCCGGAATTTTTCAACGGTTGGGTTGAAAAATTCGCTTCGCGATGCGGCTGCGCCAATCAAACAGCATTGACAACAACAGACCCGAACTTTTTCTCAACTTCCGCAAACGTTTCGTCCAAATTTGTATTGGAGAATTGACTGTTGTAAAGCTCGGCATAGAATCCTTTGGCGTCCATCAACTCTTTGTGCGTTCCTTTTTCAATGATTCTGCCTTTGTTCATGACCAAAATCAAATCCGCATTCCGGATTGTGGAGAGGCGGTGCGCGATCACGAAACTTGTCCGGTCGCTCATGAGCGTTTGCATCGCGTCCCGAATCAAACTTTCTGTTCTTGTGTCCACGTTGCTGGTCGCTTCGTCTAAGAGGAGAATTTCAGGATCGGATAAGAACGCGCGCGCAATTGTCAGAAGCTGTTTCTGGCCTTCCGAAATGTTGGACGCTTCCTCATTGATGATTGTGTTGTAGCCTTCCGGAAGCAAACGAATGAAACCGTCGGCATGCGCCATTTCAGCGGCACGGATGATTTCCTCTTCGGTGGCATTCTCTCGGCCGTAAGCGATATTGTCGCGTATGGTCCCGTTGAAAAGCCAAGCGTTTTGAAGAACCATCCCAAACAAACCGCGAAGGTCGCTTCGCCGCATCTTGGAAATGTCATGGTTGTCAATCAAAATCTGCCCGTCTCCGACCTCATAAAACCGCATGAGGAGGTTGAGAAGCGTCGTTTTGCCGGCGCCGGTCGGACCCACAATCGCAATCATGTCACCGCTTTTTGCAAAAAGCGACAAATCCGAAATGACCGGAATATTTTTGTCGTAGCCGAAATTCACGTGTTCAAACGACACATTTCCTTCCGGTTTTTCCAAGGAATCAAAGTTGACCGGATCCGGGATTTCTTCTTCCTCGTCAAGCAGCCGGAAAATATGTTCGGCCGCCGCGGTTGTGGATTGAATGCTGTTGACGACGGCGGACAATTGAATAATCGGCTGCGTAAATTGCTTCGAATAAAGCATAAACGACTGGACGCCTCCGATTGACATCGTTCCCTGAAGAACGAAAATACAACCGAAAATACAAATGATCACATAGCCGACGTTTTGAACGAAATAAAGCACCGGCATCACAATTCCCGAGATGAACTGGGATTTTTGGCTGGCGGCGGTCAACTCGTCATTGATCTTATCAAATGCTTCGGCAGACCTCTTTTCCTGTCCGAACGCCTTGATAATTTTATGGCCCGTATACATTTCTTCCACATGCCCATTCATACGCGCCGTCTGCTCCTGTTGCTTGCGGAAATGTACTTGAGATTTGGACGCAATCATTTTGGTCAAAACCGCTGACAACGGAATCGTTATCAAACAGACCAGCGTCAAAAGCGGACTGATGTAAAGCATGATCAAAAAAATACCCGCAATCGTAATGGCCGACGTAATCATCTGAATCAGGCTTTGCTGAAGTGTATTGCTGATTGTGTCCACATCGTTGATAATCCGGCTCATCGTTTCGCCGTGCGGATGCGTGTCATAATATTTAAGCGGCAGCCTGGACAGTTTATCCCCGATATCATTTCTCAAATCGGAAACCGTTTTTTGAGAAACGATCGCCATCAAATATTGCTGAACATAACCGAACAACGCCGACGCGACATAAAGCGCAAGCAGCCCCCAAATAATCCGAAGCAGTGCCCCTTCATCAATGCCTCCCGTTCCGCTGTAAGACGCCGAGACGCCGTCGTACAAAACATTCACGGCATCGCCGATTAAAAGCGGCGCAAGGATTGTAAAAACAGTGCTGAGAATCGTCGCCAATATGACAAACGCAATGCTTGTGCGGTAAGGTTTCAAATATTTCATTAAACGCCGGAACGTTCTCTTGAAATTTTTCGGCTTTTCCGCCGGCATACTCAACGCGCCCGGTCCGCCTTTGTAAAATCCGCCGTCCTTTGATTGGTCCGGCCTGCGGTCATTGCTCATGCTTTCGCCTCCTCGCTCAGTTGCTGGGATGCGACAATTTCCTGATACACCCGGCAATTTTTCATCAATTCCCCATCCGTTCCGATCCCGACAACAGCGCCGTTATCCAAAACAATAATCTTGTCGGCATCTTTAATCGTACTGACCCGCTGGGCGATAATTAAAACGGCGGCATCTTTTATTTCTTTTTTCAGCGCACGCCTCAGATTCGCGTCCGTCTTGTAGTCAAGCGCCGAGAAATTGTCGTCAAAAATGTAAATGTCCGGATGCCGGATGATGGCCCGCGCAATCGTCAGCCGCTGCTTTTGACCGCCCGACACGTTGGTTCCGCCCTGCGAAATAAAAGAATTCAATCCGTCGTTCATCTTTTGAACAAAATCATCTGCCTGAGCAATTCGAAGCGCGTCCCAAACTTCCTCATCCGTTGCGTCATTTTTACCGTAACGCACATTTTCGGCCACGGTTCCTGAAAACAAAACAGCGGTCTGCGGAACAAACCCGATCTTTTGCCGGAGATCCGGCTGCCGGAACGAGCGGACATCTTGACCTTCGACCATAACGGCGCCGTCGGTTACATCATAAAAACGCGGCACTAAGTTGATGAGCGAAGATTTTCCGGCGCCGGTACCGCCAATGACTGCTGCCGTTTCGCCGGGATAAACGGCAAAAGAAACATTGTCGAGAATATTTTTGTCGGAATCTTCAAAATGAAACGACACGTTTTTGAATTCAATTCTCGGAACCGGCTCTTTGGGTTCGGAACGTTGGTTTTTCGCTTCGTGTCCGCCTTCTTCACGGTCTTTAATTTTCGGGTCAACATCCAAAATCTCAATAATTCGTTCAGACGATACTTTGGCACGCGGCAGGAACACGAAAATCATCGCCGTCATCGCCACTGAGAACAGAATCAATGTGACGTATTGAATAAAAGCCATAATGTCGCCGACGCTTAAATCTCCGCTTTGGACTCTGAAACTGCCGAACCACAAGACGCCGATGATGGTCACGTTCATGATGATGGTCATGGCCGGCATGATAAACGATAAAATTTTGTTTACCCGGAGGGAAACATCCGTTAAATCCGCATTGGCATCCCTGTATGTGTTATTGGCCGACTCTTCTTTGTTAAATGCCCGGATGACGCGGACGCCGGTCAGCCGTTCCCGAAGTGTTAAACTAAGGTGGTCCAATTTCTTTTGCGTTTGTTGAAACAGCGGCATACACTTGCGGATAATGATGTAAATGAACCCGAACAAAACCGGAATGGCAAAAACGATCAGGAGTGAAAGGATTGGGTCAACCAAAACGGTCATGACGACGCCGCCCAAAAACATCAGCGGCGAGATCATGAAAATCCGAAGCAGCATAATTAAAACATTTTGAATTTGATTGACATCGTTGGTGGTCCGGGTGACCAAAGTCGATGTTCCGAATTTTTCAAATTCTTCCAACGATAAATGATCCACTTTCGTAAAAATATCGCGCCGGAGATTTTTTGAAAAACCGGCGGAGGCTTTGGACGCGTAGTAGCCGGCTGCTACTGAGCAGACCATGCCGACGGCGGATAATAAGAGCATCAAAAGACCGATATTAATAATATATTCCATATCTTTTCCGACAATTCCGACATCCACCATATCCGCCATTAACGTCGGCAAATAAAGCTGCGTCAAACACTGAATAAATGTCAGAAATATGGATAAGGCGACAATCCAACGAAATGGCTTTAAATAGCGGCTGAGTTCAATCATCAAAAATCTCCATTCGTTTTGTTTTTATATCTCTATATTGTAAACTAAAACAATCGTTTGACTTTAACGTATATGAATATGTTCTGAAACTTCGAAAAAGAAGGATGAGCTTAAACAAAACAATCCAAAGAATAAACAAGGTATATAATCGTGCTGTTACTTTCAGAGTAACATATTTCTAAAACTCAACGATTTCAAATAGAATATATCATTTTCACATTCAAAGAAATTGACCGTTATGAATTTTAAAGATTGGGAACCCCGGTACGATAACATTTTGAACGCGTTTGGTTTTTCAAAGGCCGCCGATGAAAAATCAACCGACTATCTGTCCGATTGTGTTCGAAAGCATTTTCCGCCGGTGGATTTGACCGCTCTTTCCGAAATTCAAGGGCAAGATGTCATTATTTGCGGAAATGCGCCTTCTCTGGAAGAAGAAGCCCGGATTTTATTCGAAACAAAAAAGGATTTGCATCCGATTGTCATTGCCGCCGACGGCGCCGCATCCGTCTTGCTTCGGCTAAACCGGCGGCCGGATTTTATTGTTACGGATTTGGATGGAAAATACGAAAGTGACGCGGACCGGGAAATTGAATGTTATTCGAAAGGCACGGTTTTGCTGGTTCACGCGCACGGAGACAACTTGGATAAACTATGCCGTTACCTCCTGAAATTAAAAAAAACCGCTTCGGAAAAATCCGTTTTAATCCCGACCTGCCAGTGCCGGCCGCATGATAATGTTTTTAATTTCGGCGGATTTACGGACGGGGACCGGTGCGTTTTTTTAGCGGATGAATTGGGGGCTCAAACCATGACGTTAATCGGGTTTGATTTTGAAGACCCGGATGTTTCGGAAAGGAAAAAGAAAAAGCTGAGTCAAGCCAAGAAATTGATTCAAATGGTGAACGAAAAAAGAATCGAAAAAGGCCTTTCGGAAATCCAATATTTTTCAAAAACAAAATCGTAAGACGAATTGCATGAACTTTTAAGTTTTCGTTCCACGTCATATCAAACTATAAATATATTAGGAATAAATCAGATTTACATTGACATTCAATATTTTACGTTCATTATTTTTTCCAGATTAATTTTCCATATTAATAATTCATACATATTTCAACCGGATTTGAAAAAATGGATACGCTTGTCATTTGCATTGACCGGGACAACGACCTTGGGGAAAAAGCCAAAGTGATTACGCCCGTGGTTGGGCGCGGCGCAAATATTACGGCCGCCGTCAGTTTGGCGACAGCCGATCCGGAAGATTCGGACACGAACACGATTTTTGGCGGCATTCATATTTTAGATGAATTGCGCAGCCTCGGTGTTGACGCTGAAATTGTTTCTTTTGCCGGCGACAAAAATGTCGGAACCATTTCCGATAAAAAAATCGCCGACCAGCTCGACGAATTTTTAAAACGCCAGGAAGTCAAAAGCGCTATTTTCGTCTCGGACGGCGCTGAAGACGAGTCGCTCCTGCCGATTGTTCAATCCCGCATCAAAGTGGACTCCGTCCGCCGGATTATTGTGATGCAGAGTGAAAATCTGGAAAGCACGTACTACATGATTAAAAACTTCCTGCGCGACCCGAAGTTTCTTCAAACATTCTTTGTGCCGCTCGGTCTCGCGTTGATTATTTACGCGTTGGCGATGGCCGCCGGTTATCCGAGTTTGGCCATCATCGGAACACTTTTTATCGTCGGTCTGTACATGATTTTGCGCGCGTACGGCATGGACGATCACGTTTCCGTTTTTTTCAACGATTTGAAAGAAGCGTTTCATGAACGGCATTTATCTTTCATTACAATGATTGCCGCCATTTTGACGTTCGTGGTCGGAACGGTCATCGGAAGCCTCAGCGTTTGGGACGCCGGTAATTTGGAAAGCATTAACTATTACGGTTTTATCCCGATGCTTTCTTTGTTCATCAAAAGAGCTGTTCTTTGGTATGCGGCATCCGTTTTCCTCTGGATCCTTGGAAAGATCTTTGACAGAATCGGCGCCAAGAAAGATTATTCGGATTTGGTGACGGAAATGTTGTTTACGCTTTCGGGAACGCTCCTCTTTTGGAGCGCGAGCAGCTATGTGCTGTCCGTTTCAATTCCGGAACTGAACTATAATTTCCCCATTGAATATTTCGTCTACAGCGTCGTGCTTGCGATCATTATCGCGATGGCCGGCATTTACTTCTCATTTGATTCCAAGATCAGCAAAGGCAAAAAGGAAAAGGAAGACGAAGCGGCTCAAAAACCGGCGACTTTCAAACAAAAAACGGAAGAAAAAGTTGTGAAAATTCAAATGGATTCAAGCGAAAGCGACGATGCCGATGAAAAAGAGGACGAAGATGAAACCGGACCGGTGCCGATTAACGTTGGTTTGAGGGGATGATTTCGTCCGGAATTCATTTCTTTATTTTATTCGCTTTTTATCTTCTGTTTTTTATTTTTCTTTTCATTTTTACTTTTTCATTTTTACTTTTTCATTTTTACTTTTTGTTTCATTTATTATTTTTCTTTTTTATTTTTTGTTTCATTTATTATTTTTCTTTTTAAATTTGTCTTCATTTTTATAATACTTTTTTGAATTTAAATCCATATTTATACTTGTTATTTGTTATTGTTTTTACAAAATTGTTTTTAGATGGTCGCTCATATTATTAATTGCGTCATATTCCGGGGTATTTTTATGAATTTAAACAAAAACACACGCTTGATCCTCACTCTTATTTTAACGTTAATCGCAGCCCTTGTCTTATTTTATTTCATTTTGCCGGCGATTAATCTTCGGTCCACCGGCTTTTACATGTACTTGATCATGGTCGTCGCGGCTTATCTGGTCATCAGTTTGATTTTATCCGGCGCCGGCCAAAGTGTTAAATTTAGGAAAATGCCGATGGATGACGGGTCTTACAAACTTGTTTTGGATTTGGACGCCAAATCCAAAAAAGAACGGGAAAATTTCTCAAAAAACCCGTATGAGACCTACGACTCCAAAAAACAAAAAGCAGACGCCTATGAATTTGAGGACGCAATTTACAAAACGCCTCAAAAATTAAACTGGAAAAAAAGCGGACCGGTTATGGTCATCATTCTTTTGTTTGCGATTGTGGTTGCCGGAAGCATTTTTTCAGGACCGTTTTTCTTTGCAAACGACTATACAAAACTGATTCATATTGAAAACGGCAACTTCAGCGAAGAAGTGGCGGAAATTTCTTACGACCAAATTCCGTGGCTGGACAAAGTGTCGGCGCAACGCCTGGGCGACCGAAAGCTTGGGGAACTGGCGGATATGGTGTCTCAATTTGTGGTGGCGGACGACTATACGCAAATCAATTACAAAAACCGGCCGGTTCGGGTCACACCGCTTCTTTACGGCGATGTTTTCAAATGGCTCAACAACCGGGAAAACGGAATTCCGGGATATATTCAAATTGATATGGTAACGCAGGAAGGCGAAGTTGTCCGGATCAAAGACGGCATCAAATATTCCCGGTCAGAGTATTTCGGGCGCAACATCGACCGCTACCTCCGCTTTAATTATCCGACGCTTATGTTTGGAACACCGGTTTTTGAGGTGGACGACGACGGAAATCCGTATTGGGTTTGCCCGAAAGTGGTCAAAAAAATCGGACTTTTCGGCGGAACAGATATTGACGGGATCGTTTTGATCAATGCCGTGACGGGAGAACACGTCTATTACGCGGCAAAAGATGTTCCGCAATGGATTGACCACGTCTATACGGCCGATTTAATTATCGAACAGTATGACTATTACGGCCGTTACCAAAGCGGCTACATAAATTCCATTTTCGGCCAGCGTGGCGTGACAATGACAACCGACGGCTACAACTACATGGCGCTCAACGATGATGTTTATATGTACACCGGCATTACGTCGGTCAGCAATGACGAGTCCAACATCGGTTTTATTTTGGTGAACCAAAGAACGAAAGACGCCCGATATTATTCGATTCCGGGCGCGCATGAGTATTCCGCAATGGCTTCGGCTGAAGGCGCTCTTCAGCATTTGAATTACGAAGCAACTTTCCCGCTCTTGTTAAATATTGCGGGTGAGCCGACCTATTTCATGGCCATGAAAGACTATTCAAACCTCGTCAAACAATACGCGATGGTCAACGTGAAAAGTTACAATATCGTCGCCACCGGAAACACAGTGGCGGAATGTGAAGAGAATTATGTTCAAAAGTTATCTAAAAATTCGGGATCTGCTTCCGTTTCAACCCGGGGAACGAACGTGAGCGGAATCATCTCCGACATTCGTGTTTCCGTCATCGAAGGCAATTCCCACTACTACATTAAACTGGACAGTTCTCCGAAATATTATGTCATTTCATCATCCGTTGACGACCGCGCCGTTCTTCTCAACGTCGGCGACCGGGTGATTCTCATCTCCGCCGAAACCGACAAGATGATTGAGCCGATTCGGTCTTTTGAATGGGTAACGGAAGGTTAAAAAAACTCCGAAAAATTAAAAAAAGCAAACGCCGGTTTTTGGATCGGCATTTTTAACCGCCCGTTTTAGTTGAAAAAACGGGCGGTGCCGGCAAGAACAAAAGGCAGTTTTGATTTTGATTGAAAGCCGTCCTTTGTTTTTTCCCTTTCTTTCCATCATTTTTTTCATCATTTTTTCATCATTTTTTCTCATTTTAATTCATTTATTAGTTTCACCCCGCATGGATGAGGACTTTATAACTTCTTTTCATCAATGGATTGAGGTTTATCTGATGGAGACGGAAGTTTTAATTTTAACGGTTCTGGGATTGATTGCTGTTTTGATGTTTGTCAACCTTCTTCTGACGCTCTTCAAACGAAAAAGCCGCGTCGATTTGAGCGATTTTGAAAACAGCCGGATATTTGACGATTTGAAAAACGCGCTGGCAGTTTCGTTATCATCAGACCTTAAAGAACAGTCTGTTTTTGTCCGGGACGAAATCGGGCGGGAAATTTTCGGAATGGACCGGCGAATGCGCGATGATTTGGCCGCCAATCGGGAAGAACTTGGAACGGCTCTGAAACAAAACCGTGCCGAACTGACTGATTTATTTATCGCGTTTGGAGAGTCTCAAGACCGTCAATTTTTAAGTTTTGAGTTGAGACAAAGCGAACTCAACAAAAACGTTGAGGAACGCCTTGACAAAATCCGGGATGTGACGGAACAAAAAATCGGACAGCTTCAAGAATCCAACATCAAGAAACTGGATGAAATGAAAAATGTGGTGGACGAAAAGCTTCAGGAAAGCGTGGAGAAACGGTTTAATGAATCTTTTAAGGGCATCAGCGACCGTCTGGACGATGTTTTCAAGGGCCTTGGGGAAATGCAAAACTTAGCTGCCGGCGTCGGTGATTTGAAACGCGTGCTGACCAACGTTAAAACCCGGGGAACGTTTGGGGAAATTCAACTCGGAACACTTTTGGACCAGTTTTTGTCGCCGGAACAATATGAGAAAAACGCGGCGACAAAACCCAAGACAACCGAACGTGTCGAATATGCCGTCCGGCTTCCCGGAAAAGACAAATCCAATGTCGGGGCGGATGAATGTGTCGGAAACGGATCCGTCCTTCTGGCGATTGATTCCAAATTTCCGGTTGAAGACTACCAACGCTTGCTTGACGCTTATGATAATTGTCCGGAAGAAATCGAATTTTATGCGAAACAAGTGGAAAACGCCGTCCGGAAAAATGCGAAAGACATTCGCGACAAATACATCAACCCGCCGTATACGACGGATTTTGCGATTATGTTCATCCCGACCGAGGGGCTTTACGCCGAAATCCTGAGACGGCCGGGTCTTTTTGAATCGATCCAGCGTGATTATCAGGTGGCTGTTGCCGGACCGACGACTTTGGTCGCGTTTTTAAACAGCCTTCAAATGGGATTTAAAACGCTGGCCGTTGAAAAAAGAACCGGAGAAGTTTGGAAGCTTTTAGGCGCCGTCAAGACCGAATTTACGAAATTCGGCGTCTTGCTTGAAAAAACAAGAACAAAATTGGATGAGGCGGCGCGTGTTTTGGACGACGCGGATTCCAAAACGCGAAACATCACTCGAAAGCTTCAAAAAATACAGGAATTGCCGCCGGAAGAAACACGGATACTCTTGAAAGAACCGGCAGACTTTGAAGAGATTGACCTTTGAGTCATAAAATCACACGCGGTGAAACTCGTAAAAATAAAAAATGAAATCGGGAAATAAAGAATAAAGCATCAAAATAAAGGGAGAAAGGAGATGAAACAACGTTATTTCAAATCCTGCGCCGGGATGAAATCGTCCATACGGCATTGTTTCCGGCAACATTTTTCACCCGGAATATCTACCGGATACTGCTCGGTCACGCAACCCAGGCAAAGCCGGCTTTTGTCGATTCCGATGGCTTTAACAAGCCCGTCAATGCTGAGGTAGCCGATCGAATCCGCATTAACCGCCGCACAAACGCCTTCAATGGTTTTGTGAACGGCAATCAATTCATCGCGTGTTGGCATATCAATTCCGAGATAGCACGGGCCGATAATCGGAGGGCTTGCGACTCTTAAATGAACTTCTTTGGCGCCGGCGCGTTTGATCATATCAATAATCCGGCGGGAAGTCGTTCCGCGGACAACGCTGTCGTCCACCAAAACAACGCTGTTGCCTCTCAAATTGTCATTAATGGTGTTCATTTTCAAACGAACCGCCATCTCACGCGCTTCCTGAGACGGCAGAATGAAAGTACGCCCAATGTACCGGTTTTTCATCAAGCCTTCCAAATACTTGATTTTGGATTCGCGGGCATATCCGATAGCTGCGGCGATGCCGGAGTCCGGGACCGGTGAAATAATATCAGCGTCGGCCGGGTACTCAATTGCCAGCTGCTTTCCGATGCGTTCCCGGGCGGCGTACACCAACTGTCCGTCAATGATAGAATCGGGGCGCGCCAAATAGATAAATTCAAAAATACAGTGAGCTGCCACATCTTCTTTGTTGGTCTGGTAGCTTTCCACTTTGCCTTCTTTGGTAAACGCCAAAATTTCGCCGGATTTAAGATCCCGGACAAATTTCCCGTTAATGGTATCTAAGGCGACGGTTTCGGAAACCACGGCATAACCGCCATCGATTTCACCGTAACAAAGCGGTTTGATGCCAAACGGGTCGCGGACCGCGTAAAGGTCGCCGTTAATCATAATCACCAAAGAATAAGAACCATTGATTCGGCGCATTACGTTTTTAATCGCGCCGACGGCGTCGTGTTTTAAAAGTTCTTTCACCAAAAGAAGAGCAATTACTTCAACATCCAAATCGGTTGTAAAAATACGGCCTTCCGATTCGAGTTCATCTTTCAAAAGAGCGGCGTTGACCAAACTGCCGTTGTGGGCCAAAGCGATTGTGCCGCCTTTAAAATTTAAAACGAAAGGCTGGCAATTTTCAAGGTTGTGCGTTCCTTTGGTCGCGTTTCGAACATGCCCGACACCGACATATCCGATTAAGTCTTGAATTTTTGGTTTGGAATAAGCTTCGGACACGAGTCCCATGCTTTTAATAGATTTAGATTTGGAACCGTCAAAGACAACAATTCCCGTTGAATCTTGACCACGGTGCTGAAGCGCGTAAAGCGCGTAATAAAGTTTAAAAGCGACAATATTGGTCGGCGGCGCCGGATCATGTAAAATAGCGCCCGCGACACCACATTCTTCTTTCAAGGAGTACCACCCGGAAATAACTTTTTATCAAGGATATTTATCTTCAGAAAGAAACACAAACTTTTCTTCAGTTCAGATGACGATTCCGATAGTCTTTCGTTTTTCAAGATAATGCAATCAATAGACTGATTCCGAACAAAAATGTTACGGATACAAAGGAATAATATTTGGTCCTATTTTAATTTAATTTTCACTAATGTTCATCAAGCATCCTCTCGAAAAAGAGCGAACAATTAGAATCAAAGCGGTGGAAATGACATGATAAATGATGACATAAATTTGACAGTAGATCCGGAGCCATTAACTCAAAATCAAACTAAAATCCTATTTCATAAGGAAATATTATTAAATTTACAGTAATCCATGCATTGCTGTTCTAATACTATAAAATCACAACATCGAATTTTTAAATTGTGATGTGGTTTTCCTTTTGTAATTCTATGATATAAAAGAGTGGCATTTTTAAGAATAGCAGATTTATTTTTTATGGAATTACACCACGAAAGTTGGTTTTGTAAAAGATTTTTATAATTCAGTTCTTCTTTTGTATTTGTCGGCAATGATGAAATATCAATCTTTGTCAACAAACCTTCCGGAACAGGAATCATGTTGTTAAAATTGATGGCACCCCAAGTTCCATCATTTATTTTTAGAAAATCAATGGCATTCACCATATTTTTATGTTTATCTTTTGGAGACGTTAAGGAAGCATAATAGTGATAGTCATTGATTTTAAAAACAATACCAACGAAAGGACGTCCTGTTTTTGAAAAACCATTATCCGGTACTCGCAGATCAAATTGGCGTAAATAATGACAATAAGATGAATCAATTGTAAAAAAAGATAGCCTATCGGTTGCCATATAAATCTCCTTCTGAAAAATGAGGGCAGGCATTTTGCCTGCCGCTGTTTTGTTTCTCACTTAAGGGTAGAGTACACCCGCTTTTTTAATTCTCACTTAAAGGTAGAGTACACCTGCTTTTTTAATTCTCACTTAAAGGTAGAGTACACCTGCTTTTTTAATTCTCACTTAAAGGTAGAGTACACCTGCTTTTTTAATTCTCACTTAAAGGTAGAGTACACCCGCTTTTTTAATTCTCACTTAAGGGTAGAGTACACCCGCTTTTTTTGAAATAAGAATAGGCAACCACAATTAAATTGCAATGAATAACTACATCATAAGATTATATAACATTTTCGTATCTGGTAAAAAACTAAAAAATATAAAAAGATACATGTTCAAAAAAAAAGGCACATGAAATATCATGTGCCTTTTTCAATTATTTTATGATTGAGCAAACCAATTACCAGTCGCCGTTTAATCCGGATTTTCGGACCCATTTGTAGTTTCTGAGTTTTGCGGATCTTCCAAAACCACATGCAACACACTGTTTTGTGCTGATGTTAAATGATGTGCTGCCGCATCTTCTGCATTTCATATGTGTCCGTTTTTGTCTCTGGCCCATTGAGGGCGTTCCTTTAACCATTTTATTTCACCTGAATTGAATTTTAAAAATTAAATTGGAAACTGTCATTGAATTGACGTAAAATTGAATCATTGTTCATAAAATTTGCGGCAATATTTACGGGGATACGTAAACAATATTGTCCCCCCGGACAATCAAACTTGAATATTTTTTGACGCAGACGCCTTCTTTTAATTCTTCCGCATTGTCAAGGACGAGATTCATATGGATGTCATAGCCTTTTAATTCTCCTCGAAACTCGCGGCCGCCTTTTAAGCGTGCGATTACCGGCTTGTTCAAAGCATCGTTCAAAACATCAAGAGGTCGGTTTGTCATATATTTTGCCTCGTTTAAACATTGATCATGAAATTAATGAAAGATTACGAAGTGAAAACAACAGGATAATGACATTAATCCTATATAATCTTCTTCCAAATCTGCCAAATAGAATCTGTGTAACAAATAAATGAAGATATTTAAACGTATCTCTAAAAAGCAGATTCAATACACTTTTAAACGCCTTTTGCCGTTGATTCACAACTGTTACTTATAAAACAATTCTTTGAGTTTTTCACAAATCCGGATGACTTTTAAAGCCGCATCAACTGCGTCGGTTCCGAAAATCCGGATTATCGCTTCTTTGCCGACTCCGCCCGTATCATAAATAATGTCCGGGACAACGCCGCCGTTTTTAGAAATGACACTCACCGAACCCCATTCTTCCTTTCGCACATAATTTTTCGGCTCATCTTCTCTTTTGAAAAAAAGATCTTTGTAGCCGATTTTTTGAGCCGCTTCCAAAATAAGCGGCGAATATTTTAAATTAATACAAGCGCGAATGGTCGGGTCAAACTTTTGAGCGGCATCCACCGCTCTCATCAGATGGACGCCGGATCCGAAAACCGGAAAACCGACAGAAGTAACCGTCCAAGACGTTCCCTTTTTGTCATGAACTTTATGGATTCGGCCCGGAAAAGCCGCGCCCGTTGACAAAAACGTCCCAAAAGCGTCCGAATCTTTCAAAACAAACGGATGCGTCGGCGACGGGTAAGAATCGGCGGCATAATAATTTTCATCATTTGTGTTTCTGTAAATGTCCGGAACAGTCATCGCAATGTTGGTTCCAACCTCCGGAATGAGCAGAGGAAACATCCGGCTGTCTTTGAGCAAATCGTAAGCAAAAAGAATATTTTCAATGACTTGCGCCCGTTCCCGCCTTAAATTGGAATATCCGGCCGGACTGACCGGGGGCACGCCGGCTCCGACTTTTTCGGAGTAAGAAATCGCGTCGGTCACAAATTTCTTGGTCATTTTGCAGGCTTCCACAAATGAATATCCGCGCGCTAAATAAGAAACCAAAGCCGCTGAAAAAGTACAGCCGGTTCCGTGTGTCCCGCCGCTGACAAATTCACCCGGAAGAATGGTAAACCGGCCGGATTCCGATTCATAAATAATATCGGACGCGTCCAAATGGCCGCCGGTCACCACCACATATTTGACGCCCGTTTTGGAAATTTCGACAGCGGCATTTTTCGCGTCTTCCGTTGTTTGAATTTGAATTCCCGAAAGCACTTCGGCTTCCGAAACGTTCGGCGTGACGGCAAAAGAAATCGGAAGCAGGGATTTTTTCATCCATGACACGGCGCTGCTCTGCAATAGGTTTCCGCCGGCTTCGGCCGCCATGACCGGGTCAACCACGAGCATGATTTTGTTTTCCGCGACTTTTTTAGCGACGGCTTTGACAATATCAGCGGACGACAACATGCCGGTTTTGGCAAAAGAAACCGTCATATCCGAACATACTGCATCCATTTGAGATTCGATCGCCGGAACAGGAAGATCAAAAACAGCTTTAACGCCGGTCGTATTTTGAGAGGTTACCGACACAATGACGCATGTCCCGTGAACGCCAAGCGTCGAAAATGTTTTGATGTCCGCTTGAATGCCCGCACCACCACCGGAATCGCTTCCGGCAATTGTCATAACTACCTTTTTTTTCACAAAAACACCCCGCAGAAACAACTCCGAACATAAAATGACAAAAATGGAATCGTATGCCGACAACGTCAATAACGTCTTAAAAGTAAGAATAAAATCAAGAACTATAAGAACTCTTCCGACCGAAGTCATATTTCTTGAAAAATATAAAATTAAAATGAACCGGATAAATCTTTGGTCATGTAAACGCCGTCGAATTCGTATCCGTATTTCCGATAGTATTCCCGAACACCAATGCCGCTGATGACGGATATTTTAGACCAGCCGCCATCTGCTGCAATTTCTTCCGCTTTTTGAAGCAATTCTTTTCCGTACCCGCGATGCTGCCAGTTTCTCTCTTTTTCGGATTGATGCGACCTGTTTTCCCCGATCGGCGTCAGCGTACCGTACACATGCAATTCCCGGATGAGCGCCGCATTTTTAAGTTCCGGGCGGTGGGGTTTGTTTGGAAAACGCAACCGAATGAATCCGATTAAAACGTCGGCTACCGGATCTTCAAATGAAATGAAATGCTCCGTTCCGCCGCAGCACTCATACTTCTCAACCATCAGCTCAATGTTTTCGGAATGCGGCGGATTTTTTTTCAAAATGTTATGTCCGACTTCCCGGCAGCGGATGCATTGACATTTTTTGCCGCGCGCGTGCAGTTTTTCTTCCGCCAGTTGGCGAACGTTGCTTTTTTTGATGCCGGCCAATATTTGCTGAGCCGGAATGTCGCGCTGAATCCGCTGAAGGCGCGTCCATTTCGGAAGCAGCTCTTTAATTCGGGAGACCAGCTCCGGACCATTTTCGTCATCCAGCGGGTTGTATTCGCCGGACTTCCACATCTCGCATAACTTTGTGCCTTGTGTCACCAGCGTCGGATAAATTTTGATGTAATCCGGTTTGAAATCCGGGTCGGAAAACAGATTTGAAAAACCTTCCACATCCCGATCCGTATCGGTATCAAAAAGACCGGGCATCATGTGAAATCCGACTTTAAAGGCACTGTCCCGAAGGCGCCGGTTGGCATCTTTTGTTTCCGAAACAGTATGCCCGCGATTCATTTTTAAAAGAACGTCTTCAAAAACACTTTGAACGCCGAGTTCCACTTTGGTTCCGCCGATCTTTAAAAATTCGTCGATATGCTCTCTTTTGGCCCAATCGGGGCGGGTTTCAAGCGTCATTCCAACATTTCGGACATAAGCGGTTTCGTTGGCTTTTTGTACGTCTTCCAAGGTGATGTACGGCTCATCCGTAATTCCGGAACCGATTTGAGATACGTTTTTGCGCCAGAGCGGTATTTTTTCGGACGGATGGTTTGCGTCGCCGCCGGACAAATCCGTTCCTTCCTCAAAATCATTCATCGCTTCCAGGCATCTTTTGACGAACCACTCTTGGTAATCTAAGGTTCTCGCGGAAAAGGTTCCGCCCATAATGATCAGTTCGGCTTTGGTGACATCGTGCCCGATGGTCGCCAGCTGACGGAGTCGGGAACTGACTTGAGAATACGGGTCAAAATGAAAATCAAAGGCACGCATGGCCGCCGGCTCTTTGCCCATGTAACTTTGCGGAGAATGAAAGTCAGAGTCGGGACCGCCGGGACAAGGGATACACTTTCCGTGCGGGCAGGGGGCCGGCGACGTCATTGCCGCCAAAACGGCAACGCCGGATATGGTTCGGACCGGCTTTCGTTGAAGAATGTCCCGGACGGCTTTTTGTTCTTTCGGGCTTCCGCGCAAAATAATATCGCCATTGCTCGGAAGCGTTTTGAGATGATAAGCCTTGCAGACATTTTTCTTGACGCGCATCAGGTCATTTTCTGTTTCGATTTCCCCCAAAAGCACTTTTTGAAGGACCTCACGGCACGCTTTGTTGAACAGATCGTCCGATTCGTCGTATTCTTGATAACTCATTTTTTAAATTCTGATCCTTTTTGTTTGAAAATATCAACTCATAAATAAATATATAAGTTCTCTTGCGTTAGAGAAGGTAAGAAAAATAAATAACTAAAAAATATTTCAGGACGCATAAAAATGAAGTTTGGAATTGAATTTGTCCCGAATGAGCCGGTTTTAAACCTGGCGTCTTATGCCAAAACGGCCGAGGATGAGGGATTTGAATTTGTGTGGGTGACGGACCATTACAACAACCGGGACGTTTTTTCCACGCTTTCCGTTTTGTCGATGGCGACAAATCGGATCAAAATCGGCGCGGGCGTCACCAACCCGTACACGAGAAATCCGGCGGTTACGGCGTCGGCGATTGCGACTGTGAATGATATTTCCGGCGGTCGCGCGGTTCTCGGAATCGGTCCGGGCGATAAATCCACTTTTGAGACGCTCGGCCTTTCCGGCGACAAGCCGCTTTCCACGATTCGGGAGTGCGTCGGCGTTTACCGAGATTTGTTTGCCGGAAAAAATGTCTTCTTTGACGGAGAAAATATCAAATTGAAAGGTGCCCATTTGGATTTCGTCAAAAAGAGCGCCGACGGCGATAAAGGTGCCATTCCTGTTTATGTGGGCGCTCAAGGTCCGAAAATGCTGGAGATGGCCGGCGCTGTCTCAGACGGCGTCTTAATCAACGCGTCGCATCCGGATGATTTCCGGTTTGCGGTCCCGCAGATTCGCGCCGGGGCGGACGTTGCCCGTCGGAATTTCAATGAGATTGATGTGGCGGCCTATACGTGTTTTTCAATTGACGCGGACGCGGATGCCGCCAAAAAGAAAGCGGCGCCTGTCGTCGCGTTTATTGCGGCCGGTGCGCCGGATACGATTTTGAGCCGGCACGGCATCAACCCTGAAATTAAAAAAGAATTGGGCGCTGAAATTTCAAAAGGAAACTTTAAAGCCTTAAACAGCCTTGTTTCCGACCAAATGATTGACAAATTTTCAATTTCCGGCGACTCGGAATTTTGTGAAAAGCGGA
This sequence comes from Methanolapillus millepedarum, assembly GCF_032594115.1. Lineage (NCBI taxonomy): Archaea > Methanobacteriati > Methanobacteriota > Methanomicrobia > Methanosarcinales > Methanosarcinaceae > Methanolapillus > Methanolapillus millepedarum. The sequence continues at coordinate 506,894 of NZ_CP131060.1, read as the reverse complement.
TGAGAGAACTTGAAAAAACCGGCGTGACGCAGCTTGTCGCCGGGTCACCGCTTGGCGTTTCCAAAGAAAAAGCCATCAAAAATATCGGAAAAATCATAAGGATTTTTAAACATTCCGGCGATGACATGTGATTATCTATGAATTCATCAACTCTAATATAAGTCCTATCTTTATGAATCTTAAAATAATTTAAAATAATTTAAAATTTTCAGGGAAAAACATGAAGCGTGCCTTTTATGTCGGTCGTTTTCAGCCGTATCACTACGGTCATGACAAGATTATTAAAATGATTGCGGAAGAAGTCGATGAAATTGTCATCGGAATCGGAAGCGCCCAGCGGAGTCATTCGGTGACGGATCCGTTTACGGCCGGCGAGCGGGTGGAGATGGTTCGAAAAGCCTTGGAAGACTTTCCGGTTCGGACGTACATTATTCCGCTTCAGGACGTTGAATTCAATTCGCTTTGGGTGTCGCACGTCAAATCCATGTCGCCGAAATTTGATGTCGCTTATTCCAACAATCCGCTGGTTATTCAATTGTTCACGGAAGCCGGAATTGAGGTTCGCCGCCCGCCGATGCACGAGCGTGCCAAGTATTCGGGAACCGTCATCCGAAAATTGATGATTCACGGCGAGCGAAAGGATTGGGAGCAATTGCTTCCGAAAACCGTGGTTGAGGTCATCGACGAAGTCAACGGGATTTGCCGCATTAAACGGGTTGCGGGAAATGACCATTAATTTTTTTTATTTTTTGTTTTTTCTCTTTTGTTTTCTTTTTTTGCCGGCGGCGTCCGCGCGCTATGGCGACACATTTTCTTTATAAGCCGCGAAAGGAAAAGGGACGTTTTTGAAAAATCAGGCGAACATCAGGGCGGTTTTTGAAAAATCAAGCAAACCACCCCGAAAAATCAAACGCTTTGCGTTTGATTTTCTCGGAATACGATAAAATGGATTGGGTACAGTAGTGGCGGATGCAATCAGCGCTGTAAACAGTAGGTGCAAACTGAAACTGAAAACAGTAGGTGCAACTGGAACTGAAAACAGTAGGTGCAAACTGAAACTGAAAACAGTATGTGCAAACTGAAACTGAAAACAGTTCCATTTTACCGCACAGATTTGCATCCGGCGTTAATGATATCCGCTTAAACAGACGCGAAACGCGTCTGTTTAATCGTGGTGGTTTACTTGGACTCGGAAATAAATTCCTCACGTTTTTGTTTTTTGGCGTTAAATTTGATTATTTTTTTTGTATGGGGTTGACATCCGATTTTGTTTTTTCAATTCTTTTCGTCTTGCCATTTAAAAATCGGATACGTGTTCATTTTCCAAATGTTTTCAAAATCCCAATTCTTGTAAGCTTCTTTTGTCTTCAGGAAAGCTGACGTTTCGCCTTTGCCGTTTGCTTTATCCTGTCCGATAAAACCGATGGCATATTCCGGATTTTCCTCGGTTCCGATCAACATGTTATTGTAAGCTGAATTGCTTGCCAAAGTCATATTGTCCGCTGCTTTTGAATTGGATTTGGCGGTTCTCGTCCCGTCCGATTTCCAGGTATATTTGTCGCCAAGATCTAATATGGAAGGGAAGCCGATGTCAAAACCGCCGGCTGTTCCAACGATTCTCGCCGAACCGGCCGAGCCGATAACTTCCGGATTAGCCGCCACGCATTCTCGAATGGCGGACGTTTCATTGGACATTCCGGCAATGCCGCCCGCAAAACCGCCGTAAACAAAACCTTCCGGAATTGTCACACGGCCGGTTTGGTTTTCAGGGTCGCTCACGATTTGTTTTCCGGTGTTTCCCAAAACATCGGAAACATCCAATTCGTCGTAAAGAAGGATTTCTTCACCGCCTTCCGGAACAAGACCAAAGCCGCCAAGGGCTTTGACGCTTCCGGCGGAATAACTGTTTTGAACCGACGCGTTTGAAATAATTCCGGCAACGCCGCCGGCGTAAATCCGGTAATCGGCAACAAAACCGTTGCCGTCGTTCAATCTAACGGATTGAAGAGTAACGTTTCCGATTGAATAGGAATCGGTGATTTTGCCGCCGGAAACAAAACCGGCAATACCGCCGGCGGAAGACCCGTGTTTTTTGTTAAACGACAAATCATCCGTACCGCCGACCATCTCAATATTTCCAAAAGAGGAACTGTTGGAAATGCTTCCGTAACTCTTTCCGGCAATACCGCCACCGATTATATTATATTTTCCGGCGGCCAAAATTTGAACATCGGACAAGCTGTCAGAAATGCGCCCGTTTTGAAGACCGACAAGGCCTCCGACAACAACTTCGGGAGATGTCTGAACGAATGCGCCGGATGCGGACTTGACGGTGACGTTTTGAGAAGAATTGGAAACAATAAGGATGGTTCCGTTTGCGGAACAGTTGTCAATCACCGTATTTTTGCCGTTCGCCACACCGGCCAATTGTCCGGCGTAAACGCTCGTTCCTTTAAAACCGTTCGGCGCCGCAAAATTGTCGGAAACGGCAATGTTCATGATACCGTTTTCCAGGCTGAAATTGGAAATGGACGCATTGTTCACAGACGCAAAAAATCCATTAATGCCGCGGTACTGCTCGCCCGACGCCGCATTGGCGGTGATGGTATAATTTGAAAATGTATATCCGCCTCCGTCAAATGTGCCGCTGAAAGATTCAACAACGATGCCGTTTGAAAAATCTTCAAAGGAAGTCCCGGCAAGCTTTCCGCCGGCGCCGGGTATTCCGATCGGCGTCCATTCGCCTTCTTCAAAATCAATATCGTTGACCATGACATAGTGAGTGCCGGCAGTTTGATTGTTCGGGATTTTTTGCCGGATCTTTTCAAAATCGTTCGCATCGGAAATTAAATAAGGAAACGTTTCGCCGTTTGCGGCGCCGACAACAACATTGAACGTTTTTTCTTCAATAAAGTCTCCGTCTTCGGCGGTCACTTTAATGGTTGCCGTTCCGGTCTCGAAGCCGGGCGTATTTTTCGGCTGAATGGTTATGCCGTTTTCCACCAAAATTTCATTGCCGGTGACAAGATCTGATTCGTTGACAAAGACAAGATATTCGGAGCCGGACACGATTTTTGCCTTCACAAGAGATGCAGAGGAATCATTTGCCGGAACGGAAATATGGGCTGTTTGAACCCGTGTAAACGGCGGCTGAATCACTTCTGAATTTGGCAAGCTGTCCGTAAAATAACCGTCCCGATACGAAACGTCAACAGACAATGCGACATCGACCAAGTCATTTAAAAGAGGGGCATGAGCTTCTGAAATTTCATCATTCGTGTTCGAACCGGAGGCGGCCGGTTCGGATAATTTCAACATTTCTTTGGACTCAAAGCCGATGGAATCGGATAGTTTTCCACCGGATGCGGCAGCGTAAACGAATAAAACCGAAGCCAACAAAACGATAACCAAGAGGACAATACCGTATTTGACGAACTTGTTATTTAATTTTTGAGTTTGCATATTATCGTGGAATTGTTTTATAAAGATAGAGTTTAGCTTTTATATTCTGAAATATATATTATTTTGGTAATTATTTGTAAAATTGATTTTTATATAATTAATATAAAAACATATTTTGTATATAAACTTTTACAATACGATGCAGCAACTCATTTAAAAAAAAAATAGACACAATTATATAAAAATAAATTTAAATTGGATTATATGATTTATCCAAAACTAAAGAATTTAACTGTGTTGTTCATCAAAAATTGATTCAAAAACAACAAAATGAAAAATGATAAAGAACAAAAAACACAACAGAACAAAAACAACAACAAAAATACAACAGAATAAAAACAACAACAAAAAACAAAAACAAAAAAACAACAAAAAACAAAAACAAAAAAACAACAAAAAACAAAAACAAAAAAACAACAAAAAACAAAAACAAAAAAAATAAAGAACAAAAAAAACATAACAGAAACAAAAAAGAAACAAGATTAATAAAAGATATAGATTGGTTCATTAATATTAATTAATCAATCAAGTTGCTCCAATCATTTTTTCCGGGAACGTATTTCATCAAAATAGGGTTTGTTTCATCAACGGAATCATCATATTCGCTTTCATAGATCACGACGCCTTCTTCTTCAACAATGGTCAAGCCGGACGCCGGTTCCAAAATCAGATTAATTTGTTTTTCATGAGAATTGATTGAATTGTCTTCGCCGGTTTTAGAAATGTAGGATTTAAACTTCAAAAACTCGTCTTCATAAAGAGCATGAATTATCTCTTTTACACAAGAGGCTGTTTCGCTTAACTTCAGGAACGAATTATCAATTTCATAAACGCGGCGGCAGTAATCATAACAATCGCATAAGATAACATCAATGGATTCCGACAAAACATTTTCATGAACTTTCTTTTCGGAATAGCCGCGGGCATCTAATCTTTCTTTCAAAACGGCCGGATGCGAACGAAGAACAATCGCCAAATCGCAAAGACAGTGCGCCATGTGGCTTTCAACGACCAGAACCGGTAAATTTTTCGGGTCTTTGGTATACCGGAGAAAATCTTCATCGGAAAAATTCATCTCCTTGATCTTTTTTTCAAAACCGGCACGAATTTTGTCTTGGAATTTGGAAACGGCTTTTTCAAGACCATCCATATCCACCACATTACAATCCCGCTCCTGATCTCTTTCAACCGAAATGTTGTGTTCCGAAATGAACTCCGTTAAGTGAAGGACAGAATAACCATCCTTTTCAAGAAGTCTGGACACTTGCGTTTTTCCCGTGCCGGGCGTTCCGGTCAGCGCAATTGTCAGAAACGGCGGAAAAGAATAAATGCACATTTTGAAAAACCTCTATGAAATCAATGATTCGCATGAAATGAATATGAATTGACAGATACAAACGTCCGTCATCACAGCATCAACCAGCGCAAACAAACTCGATAATGAATCACCAACGATGAACAACTTTAATTTGAAAGTTTTACGTGTTACACAAAAATATTATATGTAGTTTTTCATCAGATTTATAAAATTATGAACAAATATTATCAAGACAATAATTTATGATCATCTCTTTAATAATTGTTCTTTTCGGATTATTTTATTCTCCGCTTAGTTAAAAGACCGCGACTTATTGGTGTGGACTTCGTAAGCTCGAACAGCATTCGGGGCGCCAACCAACAATTTTTTAATCCGGTTAAAAACGCTCGGCGCTTTTTCGGGGTCAATAGATTCGGCAATTTCATCCAAGGCCGCAACCAACGGAATGTGGTATTTGGGTTCCATCTTATCAATCGTCGAAAACGCATTCAATAGACCGACTGTACTGTATTCGTTGATGGCGGCCAACCGAATGATTGTGTTTTTGAGGAACTGGAGTCCCTCTTCCGTTTGCAGCGAATATTTCCGGTTGCGCGCAAATGTTCCGTAAAGCGCGCGTTGGTCGTTTGCTTGCTCAATCCGAAAAGTCGGATCTTTTTCGATCAAACGAACCAGGTCAAGACAATCTTCGGAGTCGGTTCCGGCCACCGTTGCCAAAAACGTTTCCCAGGCGACCAAATCCTTTTTGCACTCTTCCATATAAATTAAAGTCAGATCTTTCTTTTCCGGCGCCGAACTGTTCAGCCAAGCTGAAAACGCTGCCAGTCGGTCGGTCGCATTGGTGGCGGTCAAAAATTGCCGTTTGATATGGCCGTGAATTTCGGGCGTATCAAGCGTCGCAAGCAAACGAAGCGCATTGTTTTTCACTTGGCGGCGTTTGATTTGGGTGCTTTTGAAGCTCAAAGATCCGCGGACGGAGTAGAGTTTTTCATCTTCGGGATCCGGCTGATCGAAATATTCCTCATAAATGATTTTGAGAGAAATTTCATGCCGTTTTGCGATTTCCTTTTGAATTTTGCGGCGGACGGCAAAGAGTTTGTCATATTGGTGCGCCAGTTCTTCATGATCGGTGGACTCAAAAATCGTGAGGAACAAGCTTCCGGTTTTCTCCAAAAGAGCGTGGTCGCACAAGAGTTCGTGATAGAGATCCGCATATTCGGAAGAGGGCATTACCTCCGGATTTTTGAGAAGGCGCTCTTTTTCCCGGTCAGTGAGCGTGTAAAAAGCCAAAAAGCGGCTCACAATATCCTTATCTTTTCGGACCTGAGTCATCAATTCTTTGACGTCGGCTTGCGTGACAATTTTTCCATAGAAAGAACCGCCGCGGTTTAAAGAAACGAACGCGGGTTCATCCACTTGAAGAACAATTTCTTCCTCTTCGTTTTGAACAAAAAAGGTGTCCTCATGAATGATTTTTCCTTTCCGGTCCAAAAGCGCGTAGGAAAACGGAAAAATCCACGGGCGTTTTGAAAACGGCAGCGCTTGCTTAAGTGTCATTTTAAACGTTTTATTCTTCGCGTCGTATATTTTTGTCACAAATAATGTCGGATAGCCGGTCTGGTGGAGCCAAACATTCGCCATTTTAGACAAGTCGATGCCGGACACAAACTCCATTTCGTGAATCCAATCAAATGTGCGCGCGTTTTTGTGGCTGAATTTTTTATGGTAAGAATCAAGCCCGTGCGCAAATGTGTTTTTTCCAATGAGGGTTTCGACCATCCGGACAAATTCGGGAGCTTTGACGTAAGTGACGGAGGTGATTAAATCATTGGGATCGTTAAACCCGTCCGGCAAAATCGGCATGGAGGCGGCACCTGAGTCCAGCGCAAATGTTCCGGAAACGGGCGCATAAAGGTCAAGAATCGTTTGAAGGCGGGTGTAATCGTCGCCGAAGAAATAAGCGTGGAAAGCATTTTCAATATGAACCGTGACCGCTTCGTTCAGCCAAATTTCAAACGGACTGTTGCCGGTGACTTCCGAACCGTTGATATTGTGATAATATTCATGCGCTTTGACGTCGGCCATATATTCATAAGCGCCATCCGCCATGTTTTTGGATGGCATAATGCGGTTGGTGGTAATTGTTGTGTTTCCGACATTTTCCATGCCGCCAAAGTCCGAATTTTGCATACCGATCTCACGGTAAACGGTTCCCGTATACTTATAGCCGAAAGTAAGTCCCTCGGACAATTCGGCAATTTTGTCGCGGACGGCGTTTAAGTTGTTCATGGTTTTGTTGACATTTTCCGGCAAAACGTTGGCGGAATTGAGATTGTGTTTGAGTTGGTCGCGCAATTTGGTCAGTTCGAAGATTTGACTTTTTTGTTCGACATCTTTGTGGCTTTCCGGGCCGGTAAACAAATAAATCCACATGACAGCGTCGTGCAAGATGTCCAGGGATTGAGCGGCATAATTTTTGTCGGAACCGGGCGGCACCAGCAATTCCAAGTCGATGCAGGATTCATCCGAGTATTCAAATTCTCGGCGGTGGGTGTCATAGGTGCCGACGCCCAGGAAAAAGAGATACGGTGCCATCGGCGTCTTCATATTTTCATAAACGATTTCATCGCGGGATCCGTCCTTTGTTTGGATTGTTTTTCGGGGAACGGCAATGTCTCCGTTTGTGATCATGTTGGTGTATCTTGAATCCGCGCGAATTGTTGTCCGGTAGGTGCATTTGGCGGTCATGTCGTCAAAACAGGGAACGAGCCGTTGGAATCCCCATTGCTGGCACTGGGTAATTTGCTGCGGCGGCGCGCCGGCGGGCGTTTCGTCGTAATAAAGTCCTTCCAAAATGTTTTTGGTCGGCCGGCAAATGGTTTGGGTTTCAATCGCAAATTCGGTATGCCGGGGAATCGGAGAATCGAATGAAATGTCAAGCATCGCGTCTTTTTGCCGGTAATTATATTTCATGGGATTTTCGGGACATGAAACGGATAAAATTTCAAGGTCCCGGCAGTTGAGCGAGAGTTTAAAGACCGGATCGATTGTTTTTAAAAACATTTTTGAGGAAACGATGGTATGGTCGTCAAACACGTCAAAGTCAAGGTCCATGTGAAGGACGCGAACCTCTAATTTTCCAAAATCATCGGGATAATAACGGTAAAGTCTTTCTTTCATAGCTTATGAAAAAGAATTCAAGGTAATTAACGTTTTTTAGGAAAAAAATTCCTCGCTACGCTCGGAATTTTTCAAAGGGTGGGAAGAGTCTGTTTCCAAAATGTTCGCTTAAAAATTCCTCACTTCGTTCGGAATTTTTCAAAGGGCGGGGGGAGTCTGTTTCCAAAATGTTCGCTTAAAAATTCCTCACTTCGTTCGGAATTTTTCAAAGGGCGGGGGGAGTCTGTTTCCAAAAAGTTCGCTTCGCGAACGGCTCCCTTCGGTCGCTGTGAATTTGTTTCGATTTTTGCGGCGAGCGGCAGCGTACGCGCTATGGCGGCACATTTTCCTTTGGATACAAGAAAACAGGGGCGGTTTCTTAAAAGAATCGCTAAATATTTTTAGTCGCTTATTGTTCAATTCAAGAAAGCCCTCCCGATTTAATCAGACGCGTTTCGCGTCTGATTAATCGGATTTCATGAAATGGATTGGATATAGCGGTGGCAGATGCAATTGGAACTGTAAACAGCAGATGCAATCGGAAACTGGAAACAGAAGATGCAATCGGAAACTGGAAACAGCCGGTACAGACCAAAACTATAAATCGCAGGTGCAATCCGTACCATAAAACCGGATTTCGCCAGCGGTCAATTGGAATGCATCTGCTTATGGAAATCCGCAAAATACAGACGCAAAGCGTCTGATTTTGCGGGGCGGTTTGCTTGATTCATAAATAAAGAGCCGCCTAATTTTTCCGCGACCGAAGGGAGCCGTTCGCGCAGCGAACTTTTTGGAAACAGCCTCCCCCCGCCCCTTGAAAAATTCCGAAGAGAAGCGAAGGAATTTTTGCGTCGGACTTTGCGGGGCGGTTTGCTTGGTTCGTAATAATTTGAATTAAAAACAGTTCGTCACTGTTTTTGCCCGACATAAATCCATTGGTCGTATCCGGTTTCATCGTCGCGGTTATCGATTATTTTTCCGTCAATTCCAATGCTTTTCAGATAATCAAAAACCATACCCGCTTCCGGTTCTGTTCGAAGAGTCAAAAACAAAAACCCGTTTTGTTTGAGAACGGCTGCCGCCTCTCCGGCCATTGAAAACCACATTTGTTTATTAAATTCATAAATCGTCCCAATCATAAACCCGATCACCAAATCCAACGAATCCTGTTCAAACGCCTCGGAAAGCCTTGTTGCGTCCATAATCATGGTTTTTGAGGGAACTAAGACGCCATGCGCCAAACCGGTACAAATGTCTTCCGTGTTGATGTCCAGACAGAATGGGGAAATATTTTCAGCATGAAGCGCGAGGGTTGACATGCCGTTTCCGCAACAAATTTCCAAAACGGCGGCGTTACAATCGAGTTTGACATTTGCTTCTTCTTTCATCCTCAAAAACGCTTTCCGAGCCTTTTCAACGCGCCGGCCGGAATAAACAGAATCATACGCCAGAATTTTGGAGTTTTCCCCAAATAAAGCCAGAGCGTTTTTGGAATAATATTCCAGAATGTCGTCCTTCATTTCTTTTTGAGAAACGGAAATGACCGTCATCGGCTGTTTATTGGAAAATAACTCATTAAATAAATCCAAAAACTCTCTTTTTCTTTCGGAAACGCAAACAGCCGGAGAAAATATCAAACAATCGCCGCCATCGGAAACACCGGGTCCGGCATCTGTTGTTCGTTCGATCATAACAAAACCAAGAATCTCGTCGGAATTTGAATCTTTCAAGAGAGCGGTTTCAAAATCAAACCGACCGGCCTTTTCCATTTCGCAAAGTTCCGCCATCTGAGAAAGTCCGAGAGGCAAACGGCACTGTTCCGAAAAAGAAGTTTCCGTGAAAAAAAAATCGGGGGAAAGATGGAGTTCCTTTGAAAAAAGAGGAGAAAGGTGCGTCAAATCCATTTTTTCACCGTTTTAATTAGCTCGTCATTCATTATTTTTAATTCATTCTTCTTAAGATTGATCAAACCGCACTTGTGAATAAGTCCCAAACATGAACACCGGTCATTGTCAATACAGTCACGATAATTCCCGCGATAATCACACCCAAAAGAATGGAGATGAACGCGTTTTTGAACGGATACCCGAAAACAAGTGCAATCACCGTTCCGGTCCAAGCACCGGTGAGCGGCAGCGGAATCGCGACAAAAACCATGAGCGCCAAATCTTTATAACGTTCAATGTTTTGTTTCCCTTTTTTTTCGGCGCGGGAAAAGAGCCAATCGAAAAATTTGGCAAACAGTTTGCTGTGTTTGGATAAAAACTTGGACACCGGATCCAAAAAATAAAAAATAATAGCGACCGGGAGCATATTGCCGACAACGGACAGCACAAGAACGGTCAGCGGATTCATACCGAATAAACCGATTCCCACCGGAATCGCGCCCCGAAGTTCAACAACCGGCACCATCGCCAAAAACGTCACAATAATCCAATGAGGCACACCGGCCAGCAATTCAATAATCGGAGTCGCAAAATCCATTTCTTTCTATCCTTTTCAATGACATCATAAAAATATATAAAATATATAACATAACGTTAAAATATACCGTTTTGTGTTTTCGTTCTCGGACAGCTTATTTTCGAAGCAGCGCAAAGTGAGCGATTAAGGCTTCCAATTGTATTTTTTCGTTTGCGCCTTCCGCGATTCTGAAATCAATTTCGCCGACAGCGTCCACCATTTGAATCATTTCAGCGTCCGACAAATTTAAGTTAAAAAGCGCCCGGTATATTTGTCCGATAACGTCGTCGGCCGAAAGTCCCTGCTCAAAAACGAGTTTTGACAGCTTCTCTCGGGCCTCTTTGAATTTTCCGGAAATGGCCGTGTTGACCAAATCTTGAATTTCTTCGGGATGAGCGGTTGCCGTGATTTTGTAAATTGTTTCTTTATCAATGTCTTTTTGAATAAACGCGGCAGCCTGAAGCGAATTGACCGCTTTTCTCATGTCGCCCCGCGCCACATAAACAAGCGCGTTTAAACCATCGTCGGTGACGTTTAAGCCTTCGGAATCGGCGATGAATTTCAAGCGTTTAAAAACCGCGTCGTCCGACAAACTCTTAAACCGATAAACGGCGCAGCGGGACTGGATCGGCTCGATTATTTTAGAAGAATAATTGCAGGAGAGAATGAAACGACAATTTCCGCTGTAACGTTCCATGGTGCGGCGAAGGGCTGATTGAGCGTCGGATGTCAAAGCGTCGGCTTCGTCCAAAAAAATGATTTTAAAGGCGGCGCTTCCGATCGGTGCTGTTTTCGCAAATGTTTTGATTTTATTCCGGACAACATCAATTCCGCGCTCGTCGGACGCATTGAGTTCCGTAAAATTTTCATTCCAATATTCGCCGAACATTTCCCGGGCAATGGAAACGGCGGAGGCTGTTTTTCCGACGCCGGGCGGACCCGTAAATAATAAGTGCGGCAAGTTGCCGGATTTAACGTAAGATTTTAAGCGTTCTACCGTCTCTTCTTGGCCAAAAACATCCTCCAACTTCATCGGCCGGTATTTTTCGATCCAAATTTCCTCTCTCATAATGCCTCAGCTCAAATAATTTTCAAAAAGATGTGTATCTTGAATTTTAAACACAATACTCTGAAATCTTATTAATCCTTTTCTTTTAAGTTCATTGTCGAAAAACATCCCGATTTTGTCGATAATTCGGGCGGGACAGATGCCGAAAAAACGAAAAAGTTACTAAAAAGTATTTATAAAATAAAAATCTTCTCATAATAACTGCCGACAAGAATATGAAACTTTATGTTTCAAGAGATTTTTTCTAAAAAGCAGAGTCGAAAAAGCTGTCTAAGTTCGGCAAATCATGAGCCTGTGTTATAAAATCAATAATTTAAAAGTCAATAACCTATAAAAATCAATAACGGATCAATATGGAAATTTCAACCGAATCGGGATCTTGTACGCCCAAAAACCCCGTCAACGCCTCCAAATCATGCCGGAGCATGATTGAAGAGTCCGCCGCGTCTCTCGCGCAATCTCTCGGAGCGGTCGCTGTTTTTGTATTCGGGGACCTCAGCCTTGAAGACTTTGGTCAAATTCCGGTCATTAATATTTCTCTTCACCTAAAAACCGTGATTGAAAAGCTTTCGTTTATCAAACAGGACAATCAGCCCCACATCAAAGAAGTGGCCGGCGCCATTAAAAAGGAAGCCGAAAGCAACGCGTCCATGCTTCAAACCGCCGCCGCCATTGAATACGCGCTCGGCAACATCGATATGGGCATCGTGGTCGGGATTGTTCATTTCCATGAATCATATTCCATCGTTGTTCACAACATGGCGGAAAGCAACACCATCCGGCTGCTTCGCGAATGTGAAAAGCGAATTTCCCCGGAGACGCTGCGCAGTGTTCTTCATTTGTCGCTCAGCATCGCGACCAAAGGACGGGAAGGAAAAAAAGTCGGAACCGCATTCATCATCGGGGACGAAGAAGAAGTGATGTCGCGTTCTCATCAAATGATTTTAAACCCGTACAAATCCCAGGAAGCTGTTGAAATCAATATCAACCGGAAGGAAAACTGGGAATCCGTCATGGGATTTTCACAATTGGACGGCGTGTTTATTGTATCCGCCGCCGGCGAAATTTTGGCGGCCGGCCGTTACTTGGATGTCGATACCCGGGACTTGAATCTTGAAAAAGGACTCGGAACCCGGCATTTGTCGTCAGCGTCCATTACGCGCGATACGATCGCCTTAGCTGTTATTGTTTCAGAATCCGGCGGAACGGTCCGGATGTACATGGACGGCAAAGAAGTGATCTTTATCGACCCGTTCCAATCCGTGATGGAAATCGACGGGGAAACGGTCTCCTAAAAAATCCGCTACGCGAATTTTTTAAAGGGCGGGGGGAGTTCTGAATCCATAAGTTCGCTGCGCGAATGCTCCCTTCGGTCGCTTAATGCAGGTTTTTCTTTTTCCGATTTGTCCCTTCTGTTTCTGACAATACAGTTGCTTCTTGGTACCGTTTGCATCTTCTGTTTCTGACAATACAGTTGCTTCCTGTTCCGATTCGCATCTTCTGTTTTCAGTCCGATTGCACCTGCTGTCAACTGTTCCAATTTGCACCGGCCGTTAGCTGTTCCAACTCCAATTGTTCACGGTATCCGCTTAAACAGACGCGATGCGCGTCTGTTTAAACGGGACTGTTCGATTGGTTAAAAGAAGCCGGACATAAATCGGACGAAACGATTCAAAAAGAAAAAGAGTCGCCTCAACACATACGCTTGCCGCTCTTTTCAAAAAAGAAAATAAAAAATTATTTAAAATTCATCATCAAATTTTCCATCATGACGCTTTCGCAGTAAGCACATCTCAAAAGAAGAGCGCCGGTGTGGCATTCTTTGACGATAAAACGGCTATCGATCGGCTCGTTGCTGTTGGAAATACAATTCGGGTTGACGCATTTGACAATGCCGTTGACGCATTCGGGCGTTTTCACTTGCTTCTTTTCGATCACTTCAAAATGACGAATAATGTTGACGGTGGCTTTCGGCGACAAAAGCGAAATCGCCGCAACCTCTTTTTCGGTCAATTCTTTCCCTTCGATTTTGACGACATCTTTATCGCCGCGCGCGCCGCCCGCGTTCATCACGACACTGACCGTGTTTTTGAAATTTTCGCCGACACTGATGATCTTTAAAACATTGAGCGCTTGCCCGGGCGTGATATGATCGATCACGGTTCCGTTTTCAATCGCTTTAATCCGGAGGTCGTTTTTGTCTCCAAGTTTCTTGGAGCGGGTGACTGTTTTTTCGATTTTGTTCTCCATTTTTTCAATAAAACTTTCTTTGTCGGCGCGGCCGGCTCTTTCATCGCTCATAAGTCCACCCCCAAAACTTTACACAAAATCGCCATTCGAACCGGAACGCCGTAAAACGCCTGTTTGAAGTAAGCGGCATGCTCTGTTTTATCGACCGCCGGGGATATTTCGTTCACACGCGGAAGCGGATGCATGATTTTCAAATTCGGTTTACACCCTTCAATCAATTCTTCCGTGATACGCATGCTGTTTGAGACGCGGTTAAATTCCGCCGGGTCGGGAAAACGCTCTTTTTGAATGCGCGTCATGTAAAGAACATCGACCTCTTCAATGACGTCTTCCATGGAATGGGCAATATGAACTTTGATGTCGCGCGCTTTTAAATCGTCAACGATGCGCTTGGGAAGCTCGAGTTCCCGAGGAGAAACAAGGTTGATCTGCGCACCGTAGCGGGAAAGCGCGTAGCAAAGAGAATGAACCGTCCGGCCGTATTTTAAATCACCGGCAAGCGCAATGTTGAGATGATCAAGACGACTTTCACGCCGGATCGTATAAAGGTCAAGAAGAGTTTGAGTCGGATGGTGGCCGGCACCGTCGCCGCCGTTAATGATTGGAGAAGAAGAAAATTCGGAAGCCATCAGAGCGGCCCCTTCGCGCGGATGGCGCAGAACAACGGCGTCGGCATATCGGGAAACCACCCGGATGGTGTCGGCAAGCGATTCTCCTTTGGCAATCGAACTGGCTTCCACCGACCCCATATTGATGATTTGGCCGCCGAGACGAAGCATCGCGGTTTCAAAAGACATGCGGGTCCGGGTACTGGGTTCAAAAAAGAGAAGGGCCAGCAATTTCCCGTCCATGATTTTGGTTGTTTTTTCACCCCGCGCGATCGGTTCTAATTTTTCCGCCATGTCCAATATTTCGTCAAGCATTTCCCGAGAATATTCACGGGTCGATATAATATGATGTAGCGGCTGCATAGTTGTTCCTTTTTCATTTGATTTTTCTAAATGGAGAAGATAATGAAAGAATTGAATATAAATGTAGTGGAAACTTCTTTAAAGAAAAATCAAAGAGCAACATAATCCGCAGTTTGCAACGGGGAAGGAAATGGAAAAGCAGGAGGGGAGAAATGAAAACAAGAAAAACAAAAAACAGATAAAGAAAACCAGAAAAAGAAACAAAAAAAAGGAAAACAAAAAAAACAATTACAGGAAAATGGTAAAAATAAGTACACTGGCCGGGATTCGAACCCGAGTTCAAGCGTTGGCAACGCCTGGTGATAACCACTACACTACCAGTGTACGCTGAAAATAAAGCGTCAACAAATTAAATTAAAATTCAATTTTGAGTATAAATTGATTTTGATACCAAATGCCCAAAGCCGGACTTGAACCAGCGACAACTGCCTCTTCAGGGCAGCGCTCTCCCAACTGAGCTATTTGGGCGCTTGTTGGTTTTAAATTAATTTATAATTTGTTTGATTCGTTTTTAAGTGGGCCCGCTGAGATTCGAACTCAGGACCTCCGCCATGTCAAGGCGACGTCATAACCATCTAGACCACGAGCCCACGACTATATTTAGTCAAAACACTTTCAAATAAATCATTCAAACCGAATGATTTTTGAATTGATTTTGATTTCATTTTTGACAACAATCCGCTTTCCTCGGGCTTATTACCGCCCCGATTCTGACCGGCTGTGCAACTCTGATAAATAGTATAATCGTATATAAAGGTTTTGCGAAAAGGGGTTTGGGGAATTAAAATGAACGGGAAAGAGTGGGAACGTGTGAAAATGACTTAAGGGCACTGCAATGGTTTTACATATTTTCGCTCAACTTTCGATTTAAAAAGGAAAGAGCTAAGACCGCATCTTCCGCTTTGACATCAACGGAGTTGCCATTCGCAATCCATTTTTCTAATTTATCCAGCGTATCCGGCTCGGCAAGATTTGTTTCCCGGGCGGTTTGAATCAAATAATCATACGTCCGGTCCGGGTAATAAACCGATGACGCCAGGTTGAAAAGCGTTTCTTGTTCAAAGTCCGATAAAACCGATTCGGAAACGGCTTTTTGAAATGTCGCCCGAATATTGACCAACGCTTCCGACAGCGGCGCGTTTGAAAACGGGTCGCAAATAACCGCAACTTCGTCATCGGATTCGATGATTTTGTTTTTGTACAGAGAAAAGATCGTTCCGATTCCGGTCATTCCGAACGCGTCCATTTCAGACGCCCGAAGCGCCCCCATGCTGGAGGATCCCATAACGAAAATACCATCGGAAAGCGCGTGAAGAATTTCACGGTGACCGACGGAACAGTTTTCAAAAAAAACGCCGTCAATCAGACAAATAAAACGGGCGCCGTCTTTTTCCGCTTTTTCAATATCCCCGCGCGACGCCGGCGGCCGAAAATCCAAGACCGGCAAAACGTCGCCGGAGAACAAAGATCTCGCGGACTCCAAATCTAATGTCGGGCCTAGGAATATAACGGCTTTTTGTGTCATAGGATTCACGACAATGGTCCCTTTTCAGTATTATAATCACATTAAAATTAATACAATATTGCTGTCCTCGGTTACGTTTCCGGAACATAGCGCCGTCTTCTTTCGCCGGTCCGCCCGACTTTGGCGCGCGCTTCTTTAAAACGAAGGCCGGCGCGCGTCGAATCCATCGCAAATATTTCAAGACCGGGAACAATCACCCGGACAACCGGAATGCCGAGTTCCGGACGTGTCAGATCTTTGACAATGACGGAAGACAAACCGGCTTCATTAAGCCGTAAAACTGTTTCTTTAATCTCATCCAAAAAATCACGGTGAGAAAGACACGGAATCTCGGAAAAAGAAATTTTTTCAGATTCGAGAAACCACTTGGCATTTAACCGTTTTGTCCGTTCGTATCCCATCTGTTTTCGAAAATCCGCAACCGTCGTATCCTCGCGGGCGCCGTGAATTTGCGTGGCCCGGCTTTGAGCGACTTCCGTAAGCGCTCGAAACACCGCGATTTTCGGCGACGAATGCGTTCCCATGCCGAGGCACAGAAGAGACGGATCCTTAAGCGTCACATCGTCGGCAATCGCCGCGATTGTCGGAATACCGATGTCGCTTGTAATGTCGCGCAAAACAACATGGACGCCTGCGTTTTCAAAAAGAGAAAGGAGGCGGCAGATGTCTTCGTCATCTATGTCAATAATTGCCCGGCCGCCGGTTTTGTTCGCTTCGCATAAAGACCAGGCGTCACGTTCGATGACTTCGCACAAAGCATGATAAACGGCCTCTTCAAGTGTATTTCCGGAAGCGATCCCGTTTGTGTTTGTCCGAAATAAGGAATAATAGGGAGACGGCATCGGATGGTAAACCGCGTTGGCCGGAACCAAAACGGGAGATAATTTAAGAGAATATGAATTCATATTTCCGGGGCAAGAGCCGGTATTTTTCGAATTGTCGGAATCTGATTCCGCCGAATTCTTTAAAAGTTCCAAGATCAA
Source organism: Methanolapillus millepedarum (assembly GCF_032594115.1). NCBI lineage: Archaea > Methanobacteriati > Methanobacteriota > Methanomicrobia > Methanosarcinales > Methanosarcinaceae > Methanolapillus > Methanolapillus millepedarum. The sequence goes on along the minus strand of NZ_CP131060.1, from coordinate 489,694 downwards.
TTCTTCCCCGCAAACCCACGGAATTTCAGCGTCCGGATCGGTTTCATCCGGCAAAATCAATTCAACGGGGTCCGGACATTTTTCCTTTTCTTTCAAATCAGGATATTTCATCATAAAAAGTTCTTTCACGTCGTCTTTGGTCAACTCCGCCGAATACCGCTCAAGCCCCTCCATAATCGCCGAAACACGGGCGGCAACAGGCGTCACGCCTTTTCCGTTGTAGACCGAAATGGCGCCGTAAGCCGCTCCCGGGCGGATGCAGGAGAAAACCGGAATATTCAGGCGGTCCAGTTTTGTAATGTCGGCAACACGTGTAATTCCGGCGGTTTCAATAAGCCCTTCGACGAAACCGAAAGTTTCATCCGGCGACCTTGATCGGTGCGTCTCCTTTTGATAAACCTTCGGACAAGATTTGAGTTCCATGATATCACATTTTCAAAAAACAATAAAACATTTTCGCAATAAAAGAACCGAAATGATTTAAATCTTCGGAAAAATGATTTTGAAATGTGAAATAAAATGAAAAATAAAAATGAGAAAATAGGAAGAAATAAAAATCGTTTGCCGCTTTTATAAGAAATCCGATTTTCCAATCGACAACGTTGTCTTTCTCCCTGTCGGCAAAACCTGAACAACCAGCGTTCCGCATTTCATCCGCTGAAGCGCTTTTTTAAATTCAAGCGGATGCCGGACTTCGGCAACCGGCCCGAATATGCTGACCGGAAAGCCGGAACCGGAACTTAAACCTTCATACTTAAAGGAAGGTGTCCACAATTCGGTATCGGCACATTCATCCAAAACCACCAAAAGACAATTGGACGGATTTTTAATCCCGAGAGACGCCATTGTTGCGGTTTCAAGCATCTCAAAAGAGGAGATGACGCAGACTTCTTTCGCATCCAACCCGCCTCCTTCAAAAGAAGAAAGGCGGGGACCGAAATCTGAAAAAACTCCCAAGTAAGCGTTGAGCGGCAAAGAGGAAGAAGATAAACCGGAAGACTCAAACGTACCGTTTCCGGCTAAAACAGAGTCGGGATAAAGAGCCGACACCATTTCAAAAATATCTTCCCGTTTCATTTCCGCGTTATTGTTCGCCGGGCGGTTTGGCGTTTGGTTCTGAAGAAAATAATCCTGTGCCATGTTTTCTCTCAATCCTTTTTCAAATATTTGAATCCTTTCCTTTTAGTTTCCGGTGATGCTCATCTCGGAAATCCGGACCTAAGGCGTGACAATATTTCCGACTTTGCGCGCATAAAGCCCCGCGCCATCAATTTTGGACAGCATATCGTAAATATTTCCGGAAATCATAACGGATTTGACCGGCATTGTAATCTCTCCGTTTTCAATAATGAACGCGTTTCGTCCCTCGACGGAAAAGTCGCCCGAAATCTCATTGGCGGTGTGCGCGCCGATAACTGTATGAACATAAAGGGCGTGCTTTGTTTCGTTGACAATATCGCTTTGCGGAAACTGAACAATTAAATTGCTGATGTCAACGGCCGGAACGGATGAATAAGAATTCCGGTAACCGTTTCCGGTGCTTTTGACGTTGTCTTTTCCGGCGGTATAACTGTCATAGAGATAGGATTTTAAGTACCCGTTTTGAATCACGTCGGTTCTCTGCGTCGGCGTTCCTTCATCGTCAAACGGTCCGCTGCCGATTCCTCCCGGAAGGGTGCCGTCATCAATGATTGACAAATCCTCCGACCCGATTTTTTGGTTGAGTTTTCCAACCAAACCGGACCGCTCTTTTTGAACATTGTCGGCATCAATCGATAATGTGAACGTATTTTCCAAAATATCCGAAAACGCAAACGAATGGAATATGACCGGCAACTTTGACGTCGGGATATGCGCGCCTTTCACAGACTTTTTGGCCAGTGTGCCGGCATTTTGACCGATTTTCGCAAAATCAATGTCTTTTGATCTCGATACTTCGTAATCATAGGCCGTGGCTAAGCTTTCGGAACCCAAATTGCTTTCGGCCACCACATCAATGTACCCGGATATTCCCGTGCCCTTCTTTTTGGCAAAAACACCGTTGGTGTTCATGACAAGAAGGTGGGAAATCGACCGCGAGAAACTGCCGGAAGTCGGCTCGACTCCGGCGACTTCCTTAGCGCTCGAAATCATGTCCATTGTCTTGTCAATACATTCTTCAAGCGTCATCCGAATAATCTTTTCGTCAAAAAGACCATCTATCGGTTTGTAATCCGCTTTTTCGGGCAAACTTTTGAAATACGGGTCGGGATCCATGACCTTGGCGGATTCAACGGCATTTTTCACACTATCCAAGAGACTGGATTTCACATTCGTCCCGGAAAAACCCACAGCGCCGTTGATAATGGCACGAACGCCGTAACCGGTGTTTGTGCTGCATCGGGCGGTTTCGATGATGTCGGTTTTAAAATTGATAATTGTCGCGCGTTTCATCGAATAAATGATTTCGGCATCCGTCGCCCCAAGACTTTGAGCGTACTGAAGCGCCTTTTCAATATCGTCTGTTACGCTTTCAAAAACCTGCTTCTCATCTTTTTCGGCGTCTAAAATACAATCCATTTAGGCGCCTCCGACCGTTGCTTTGGAAATAGAAATATGCGGCGCGCCATCCGACACCGGAACGGTTTGCCCGGCTTTTCCGCAGTGTCCGGGCGCCAGCTTGAGATCGTTGCCGACATGTGTGATATGGTTGAGGATTTCAAGAACTTGGCCCGAAAGAGACACGTCACGAACCAATTCCGCGATTTCGCCGTTTCGAATCATGTATCCTTTCTCGGCGTTAAACTGGAAAATGCCTTCCCCGGTGTTGACCTGACCGCCTCGGGATCCGATAAGATATATGCCGTCTCTCACGTCTTCTAACATTTCTTCAAATTTCGTCTCTCCGTTTTCAATGTAAGTGTTGCTCATCCGGACAACCGGAATGGAATATCCTTGGGACCGGGCGTTTCCGGAACGGCAACTGAAGATACCGGACGTTTCCCGGGAATGCAGGTAGGAATTCATCGTCCCGTTTTGAATCAATACTGTTCTTTTTGGCTCGACACCTTCCGCGTCAAACGGATAATAACCGTATTCATGAAGCGTAGGGTCGTCAACCACCGTAATAAGCGGAGATCCGACTTGAGTTCCCATCCGGTCTTTTAAAACCGAATCGTTTTGAAGGACCAGGTCTGCTTCGGAAGCGTGCCCGACGGCTTCGTGCGTAAAAACGCCCGCCAGCTCCTGGTCCAAAATGACCGGCATTTGTCCGCCTTTCGGCGTTTTGGCGCTTAACATCTCTTTAGCCGTTTGCGCCGCATTTTTCGCCAGTTCGTACGGATCGAATTTCTGAAATATTTCATACCCGGAAATGTTAAACTTGCTTTCCCGGCCCACTTGGTAAACACCGTTTTCGGAAGCAACTGCCGCCACGGTAAATCCGGTCCGCACCAATTGATATTCCGCTTCGATTCCTTCCGAATTTTCGTAACGTGTCTTTAAAATGCTTTCCGAATAGGAAACGCGCGTATTTTTAATGCCTTCTTCCTTGGCGAATTTTTCGACTTCACGCAGCATCTCTACTTTTTCTTCAACACTAATGTCTTCCGGATTGATTTTGGCAACCGGAATATCTCGAATAGTCGGTTTTGAAATCGGTTCAAACTTAATTTTTTCTTTCGGTGTCTTTTGATTCATGACGATGGCAAGATCGGCCGCGTTCTGAATGCCGCTCTTGATGTCGGCATCGCCCTCAACCGATGTATAGCCCCACGAACCGTCCGCAAGCGCCCGGATTCCGGCGCCCTTGGTGTAGTTTTTGGAAATATTTTCGATTTTTCCATTGTCCAGGACAATGACCATTGATCGTCCTTCAATATGGTTCGAATCGAAAAATTGAATATTTTTCATCTTTTTTTGACCCCATGTTTTATTTTTAATGCCTTCTTCTGTTTTTGCTTTCGTTTTCAACCCGATAATCCGTTTTTCATTTTTCGTTGGTGTTTTTCGTTTATCTGCTTCTGATTTTATGCCACGTTTTTTGCTTCAATGCCTTCAATTGATTTTTGTTAATTTTATTTTATTATTTTATTTTATCCATTATTATTTTATTCAATTCAAATTCGTTTATGATTCAAATACGATTCATTCATTCGAATGACTTATGGTTTATTTTATTAATTTTTATAGGTTTCTGTATATTTATTCAAAATATTTATATAAAAATTAACAGATATATATCTCTTCAGGGCAACTTATATAAATTTAAACCGATATTTTGCTTTAGTGATTTAAATGATCGGACTTAAAGAAATGGCATTTGCTTTTGTTGGAACAGCGATTTTATCCGCAGTCATTTTTGCTTGGTATGCGTTTGGTACTGACTTTTTCAACTTTGATTACACCAGCAACACGCAGCAATTTATTGCCACATTCGTGGGCGTTGCCATTTGTTTGGTGACATATGTGATTGCCAAGCCGCAATCTTAAGCGTTCAACCGTTAACAATTAATAAGACATTCATCAAACCGGCCGGTTTTGATGAATATTTTTTTACGGCCTTTAAACCGTATTCCTATTTTTTAAATATGGTAAAAATTGCTGCCAATCTTTTTTGTTTCCAAGTTTCGGGATTTCAATCAGCCATTCCCGCCCGTTTTATGATTTTCATCCATTAAATTTGAGAGGATGTTGTTGTTTTTAAAAAAAGTAAAGCAATGAAGCCAATTTGTCTTCATTGCTTATACAATTGCTGTTTTGTTTATTCGGAACGTTCCGGTTTTAAGGCTTCCGTCAACTTTTTGAGGAAAGCCTCTTTTTTGGGTCCGTCTACCAAAGCGTATTCCAAAACTTCGGTGATGGTTGAAACTGTCACAATTTCAATAACGTCTTTGTAAGCGTCTTCGATCATCACATCAAGTTCATTCGACTTCGGAATAATGACTTTTTTGATACCGGCTTGAGCGGCCGCCTCAATTTTATAAGTGACGCCGCCAACCGGGAGCACATCGCCGCGGACGGAAAGAGATCCGGTCATGGCAACGGATTGGTTCACCGGGATGTTTTCATAAGCGGATAAAACGGCGGTCGCAATTGAAATGGACGCGCTGTCCCCTTCCACCCCTTCATAGGTTCCGACGAACTGAATGTGAATATCAATGGCCTCAATATTCCTTCCGGTCACCTTTTTAATCACAGCCGACACGTTTTTCACAGCTTCGCGAGCAATGGTTTTAAGTTGTCCCGTCGCAATGATGTTTCCTTCCGAACCGGAAAGAGACGGCGTGACTTCCGAAAGAATCGGGAGAACGATTCCCGAATCGCCGCCGATCACGGCAAGACCGTTCACACGGCCGATTTCGCCGCCGCCCCGAAGGAAGGATTCATAATCCTTTTTGTTTTCCAGATAGCGGTCCGCCAGCTGCTGCTCAATGGACCTTGAAATCTTCTTGGCACGCAGAACATGGCTTGCGGTTGTGTATGGCGCGCCGTCGGCGCCGGCCAAATCGCCGGCCACCCGGACAAGTCCGCCCAAATCTCTCAGGCGGAGCGTCAAATGTCCTTTCTTCCCGGAACGGCGCTTGGCCTCCCGGATGATTTCTTTGACAGCGTCTTCGTCAAACTGCGGAATCCGGCCGTCGCGCATGACTTCTTGGGCCACGAACCGAATATACTTATCACGGTTTTCGGGCGTGTCCGGCATGGAGTCGCGCATATAAACTTCGTAACCGTATCCTTTGATTCTTGAGCGAAGCGCCGGATGCATTTTTTCAAGCGCGTCAACGTTTCCGGCGGCCACCATGATAAAGTCGCAAGGAACCGGTTCTGTTTTGACAAGGGCGCCCGAACTTCTTTCGGACTGCCCGGTAATCGCGTACTCTTTTTCCTGAAGCGCGGTGAGCAAACTTTGCTGAGATTCAATGCCCAATATGTTGATTTCATCTAAAAACAAAACGCCCTTGTGGGATTTGTGAATGTCCCCGGCTTCCACACGGTCGTGCGCCGGCGTTTCAAGGCCGCCGGACTGGAACGGGTCGTGACGGACATCGCCGAGAAGAGCGCCCGCGTGAGCGGCTGTCGCATCCACATACGGCGCATGCTGCTTATTGTAATTGGACACCAACAACTTCGGAATGAGCGCGTCGTCCCGTCCGATAAATTGACGGGCCAGCGTCATGAATAAAATACAAACGAAAAGCCCGATCAGAATTTGGTTGGTGATGACGGCGTAAATCATAATGCCGACCATCAACACCAACATAATCATGGTTTTGGATTGCGATTTTTTTTGCGCTTCGGCGCGGTGGGCCGCAACGATTTCCCGTCCCTTTCCGGCCGGCACCCGGCGGATACGCGGATTGTTGTTGTCTTCGGCGTTCGGGTAGACCAAAATGTCTTCCAATTCTTCTTTGGGTAAAAGTTCCGCCATCGCTTTCGCCAGAAGAGATTTTCCGGTTCCCGGCGTTCCGATCATCATCACGTGACGCCGTTGGCTGGCGGCTTTTTTCACGATTTCGACAGCATCCTCCTGCCCCAAAATCTGATCAATCAAAAGTGGCGGAACATTGATTTCTCCCGTGTTTTTAAATTGAATTCCAAGCTCAATATTTTCATTGTCGTTTGGAATATCCTTAATTTTCACATTTTGAGATTTCAAATCCGACGATTCCGGATTCGATTGGTCAGAGAACTCTTCATTTTCCACAGCGTATTCCGTGAGTCCTTTGAAAGTATCCATTGTTATCACATATTATTTTTAAAAAAAAGATGTAATTGTTGAATCTATTTTAATTTATGGATTTTGTTGACGATAAATAAGATTGTTACTTATAACAAACAGTTATATAAGAATTTAACTTTTAGCCCACGTCATCTGATATTCGTTCTGAGGATGTTCTTTTTAATATCTAAAATGTCATCCGAATGACAACAAATGAATCAAGCGGATAAAAACCAAACTTAAAATAGAATTGGCACTTTCATCTGTTAAAAAACCCCGGCGATTCTATGAAACCGATTCATGTCCTCATTTTGATGCTTGCGTTATCCGCTCTTCTTATTTTTTTGGCGACGTTTCACGTTTCCACCGGAATTCAAACGGATATTGACGTTCAGGAAATGACCATGACTTTTCACGGGATGGACGCAACCGCTGAAATCCGGTACCAAATCGGTCTTCTAACGCATATTTACGCGTTCTTTTTTGGCGGCCGGAATTTGGATCCATACATCAGCGACTTTCTGGTCGGCTTTCCGGATTATAAAATTGTATCTGTCGGCAGCGAATCCGCAACTGTTGAACTGTACAACGTCACCCGTGTCAGCAACAACTATTATCTGCACGATTCCCACCAACTGGGCAGTTCAGCCGACTCGTTGGTTTTAGTCTACCCGAACGGGCAAACAAAAACATACGAAAACGTTTCGGAAACGCCAAACACGTTCTATGAAAGATAAATAACAAATGATTCAAAAACCGGATTAGATGAACTAAAAAATAAAATTAAAATATAATAAAATAAAATAAAATTAAAAAATAAAAAAACAATTGCAATACCTGTATGTCACTGGCATTCGCAATCGGTTTTATAAATCTTAATGTCCAGCTCTTCCGCAAACAATGGGCCGCCGGCGATGCCGAAAGATTTGAAGTGGTCGGAAGCAACATGTTTATCGAAAATTTCTTCTGATCTCCACTGTTCCACCATCATGTAAGCGTTTTCTTTTTCAGTGCTTTCGTAAAGCGAATAGCTGATGCAACCCGGCTCAGCACGGCTTTTTGCAATCAGCGGTTTTGTGATTTTTAAAAATTCCTCTTTTGTCTCGGGTTTGATTTTGATTTGAGCTAAAACGATCAACATAATAAAAACCTCCGCCAATGTGTTAAATTGCATTCGTTATATAATTTGGCATTCTGTTTAAAAATTATTAAAGATGTCAAATTCGTTGTTTTCCTCAAACCGGACGCCTTTGGCTAACAACTTCAGAGGTTTTGAATCCACATTATATCCGTCAACCGTTACCAAAAAGTTGTCCACGGTCCAAATATAACCGGCTGCTGTTACCGCCTCATTTCCAAGTCCGTCGCTTTCGTCAGGCACATATGAATAAGAATAACGGTAACCCGGCATGGAATTAACGGCGGCTTTTATGATGGAACGGTCTTGTTCGCCCGACCGGTTAAAATGAAACGCAGCAAGACCGGCGGCCATTGCCGTCGCGTTTTCCTTGGAATCCGCAGCGACGACGTTCACATAAGCAAAACCGGTCGGCGTTTTGTTCGGGTTTTCCCCGGGACCTTTCATCCAATTGTTCGTTTTGGAGAAATATGAAATGATTTCAAAGCGCGGCATTTCCCAAAACTCAAGCGTAAATGGAGAGATTTGTTCTTGGTAAGTCACATACACATAAAACCCGGAATATCCGGGATAAGCCTCGGAAATGGAAGAGGCAGTACTGACCGATATCTTTGAATCCGGTGTTTTGTTGTTGTCCCCTTTCAAAAACGGCAAAACTTTTTGGAGCTCAGTCACCATATTTTGGAAAAAATAGAGTGTTGGAGTTGAATAGATTTGGGTGCCGTCAGAGCTTTCATAACCATAAAAGTAGATGGAATCCGTTTTTATGTAATGAAATCCGGCCGGACCTTCGACTTCAACCATTTCGGGAGAAAGCGTCCAATCAGGGTCAATAGCACCGCTCTCTGTGACAGCCGCAAATACCACGGCTGTCAGAATGAGTAACAAAGAGACAAAGCCAATAATTTTCTCTTCCGTGTTGAGCATTGTTTTCCTACACTTTTGATTTTGTATGGGTTTCTATGTTATTATTCCTATATAATTTCCATATAATTTCTATATAATTTTCCTGTATCGTTTTGTTCAATCAAAAACAAACGGCAAAGTATTAATATTATCTATATTGTATTATATTAAATTGCATATATTTATGCAAAATCTCACCGCTTATTAATAGAAATAATTATTAATAAGAATGTTTTATTATGACTGTTTATCTTTCATCAAAAAGGAGGAAATGATATGGATTTTACAACACTTTTTAAAGCGCCCGAATCCGAGGGAAAAGAAAAACACGTTCCGATTATTGAAATCTTAAAAAACCACGGTGGAAAAAATGAAACTCTTGTGCTTGTGACCGTCGGAAAAGAAGTTCCGCACCCAAACACCATTGAACACCACATCGTCTGGATTGAACTCTTCGGAATCAAAAAAGACACCAACCAAGTGATTTGCCTCGGACATCAAAACTTTGCGCCGACTTTTACGGAACCGACTTCCAAATTCAAAGTCAAGATTGATGATTTTAAAGCCCTCGGCGCCTTAGCTTACTGTAACATTCATGGCGTTTGGAAAAACACCCTTGATCTTTAAATAAAATCTCGAAAGAAATGATTTCCCCCAATCATTTCTTTCCCTTATTCTCTTTTTGAATTCATCCCGACGAAATGATTCCGGATAAGATGGTTATTTTCGGTTTTTTAAAGCCGGCCCTTCATTTTTCATAACTAAAAGAAAAGACAACGCTGTAACGCGCGCGTATGCTGCCGGCAAAGGAAAAACAAAAAAAGAACGGAAAAGCGTTATTGGAAAACTTTTTCCATTCGAATCAACGCTTCTTTAATTCTGTCAACCGACGTCGCATAAGATATACGGATATTGTTTTTACCGGATTCGCCAAAGGCAATTCCGGGAGATACAGCCACTTGCGCTTCGTCGAGCAAACGGTCGGTAATACGGGCGCCCGGTCCGAATTCGCCGACATCGGGATACGCGTAAAACGCGCCGTCCGGCATCGCGCATTTGAGACCGAGTTTTAAGAGGCCGTTGACAAGAACACTCCGCCGCTCTTTGAATTCCTTTTGCATATTCAAAACGGTATCTTGAGGACCTGTTAAAGCTTCAATGCCGCCGTACTGAACAAAAGTGGTTACGTTGCTGATGGAATGGCTTTGAATTTTTTCAAGGCTTGGGAACACGGATGCCGGCGCGTTGAGGTAGCCGAGGCGCCAACCGGTCATCGCATAAGCTTTTGAAAAACCGTTAATCGTAATCGTCCGGTCGGCCATGCCGTCCATGGACGCGATACTGATATGCTTTTTGTCGTAAATGATTTTTTCATAAATTTCATCCGACAACACAAAAAGATTGTGATCATTCGCCAAATCAGCGATTTCCTGAAGATGCGATTTGTCAAAAACAGATCCTGTCGGGTTACAGGGCGTGTTTACGACAATCATTTTCGTTTTAGACGTCACGTATTTGGATAAATCATGAAGCGGCTGATATTTATTTTCGGGATCTGTCGGGACCCAAACAGTTTTTCCGCCCGCCATTTGAATGCAAGCGTCATAAGAAACCCAAGACGGGTCCATCAAAAGAACTTCATCGCCTTCATCAATCAAAGTCATCATGACTTCAAAAATGCCTTGCTTTGCGCCGGGCGTCACCATGACGTTGGACGCTTTCGTATCAATCTTATTTTCCGTCCGAAGCTTCTCTGCAATCGCTTCCCGAAGCGCGGGAAGCCCGACCGCCGGGGAATAATGCGTTTCTCCGGCCTTCATCGCTTCAATTGTTTTGTCCATGATGTTTTTGGGCGTGTCAAAATCAGGTTCCCCCAACGTAAAATTGATGACATCGACACCTCGGCTCATCAAATCCTTTGCCCTTTTTGAAGATTTCATCGTTGCCGATTCTTCCACCCGCGCCAGTCGCGAAGAGATCATAATATTCATTCCCGTCCGTCAATCGTTATTTTTCAAAAAATGAATAAAAGCAAAATAAATTTTAAACCATTATATTGAACAATCTGTGAAATTGTCTTTCTTTTTTACTTTATTGGTCGTTCCAAATAAGAATAAGAAATTGTTTTTTATTCTTATTTAATTCTCTGGCACAATTTAACGGCGGCTTCCACAGCTCTTTTGGCGTAATCCATCCGCTCCATCGCCTGCATGCGCGTCATGCCCGGGCCGGAAATGCCAAGCGTCACCGGTTTTCCATACTCAAGTGACAGGTCCGTCATTTTCCGGGTCACCTGCGCCACAACGACTTCATCGTGTTTTGTGTCGCCTTCAATCACGCAACCGATCGTCACGACCGCATCGATGTTTTTATCTTCACACATCTTTTTAATCGCAAGCGGCATATCGTACGCGCCGGGAACGTAAATTTTTTGAGTCACTTTCGCGCCCAAGAATTTTGCGTGTTCTTCACCCAAGATTTCCATTTGATACGTGATATCGCGGTTAAATTCCGCAACAACAAAACCGATATTGATTGCCATTTTAGAACTCCTTTGAATAGAATTGAATCTGTTGAAAAATTTAAATTTATAAATGATATAATCAATAAAATCTGTTTGTACTTACTATTGAACATTTATATATGTTGTCAACCCGCCGGTTATTTCAGAAATTATAATACTGAAAAAATAAAAATTCAAAAAAAGAAAGATAAAATAAATTTACGAAAGCGGTTTTGCGTCTTTGAATCCTTCCCGCTGTCCGGTTCCGGCTTCTTTAATCATTTTTTCCGGGTTGGTGAGCATTTTGACAACATTTTGGGCATGTTCGCGCGACCGCTGCTCCATGAGAAAAGCCAATTCCTTGTCGTCTTTTCCCTCATCTTCATGAACAAAAACCTCGATGATGTGTTTGTTGGTCATGAGTTGCGCCAGAATAATTCCTTGAGACGCCTCATGCGCGCAAATTTTGTCCTGAGGCTGGCGCCCCGGCATCCCAAGCGCTATCACAATATCGCAGTGCTGCTCTTCCAGCAGTTTTTTGGCCGCGACCGGCAAATCTTTAATTCCCGGAACAGTGACGCGAATAATTTTGGCGGAAATCGAATTTTTAAGCTCGTCAATGGCGGCGGCGCCCATGTTGTAACGCGCAAAAGTCGTATCTGCAATTCCAATTGTCGGCATGTCTGAAAAAAAGAATGAAAAATAGATAAATGTATTCATAAGAAAATTAACACAGAATAATGAAAACATAAAATGAAAACATAAGAAAACATAAAATGAAAATAAAAAATGAAAAAGATGAAAAACATTAATTAAACTGAAAATACTTTTTTATTCGTTTTCTATGAACGTGATCATTTTAGACGGCTATGTGGACGAACCGGCCTGTTTCGGCGTCCCGCCTTATCTTTCCCCTTATCCGCGCTATGTCGCGGGCGCGCTTGTTGAGTGCGGCTTTTCCGAAGAAGACATTCTTTATTTGACAATTGACCGGGTCCGAAAAGCCGGAAAAGAATTGGCAAAAACATTCAAAGACGCCGGATGCCTGATCATCATTTCCGGAATGACGGTTCCCGGCAAATATTTGACCGGCGTTCCGATTACGGATGAAGAAATCCGAACTCTTTTCCGCCTGGCCGGCGGCATTAAAATTTTGGGCGGGCCGATTCGCCTCGGATATTCCCAAGAAGGCGGAAAAACCGCGACAGCGACGGAACTGTTCTTGCAAAAAGAGGTTTTGGTCTCCAAAAAGGATATTGAAAGTTTTGTTTTTGACAGATTCAATCCGGCCGAAAGTAAAACCGCCGTCCAAAACGAAATCGGTGCCGATTTGCCGCACCGTTACCGGACCACCAACGAAATCGCGCGTTGGTCCGAAAAAGGCGCGTTTATCGCGGGGAAGCATCCGAATTTTCCGAACATCATTTGTGAAATCGAAACGTATCGCGGTTGCGGACGAAAGAAACATTGTTCTTTTTGTACGGAATCTTTTTACGGCCGCCCGGACTTTCGGGAAGAAGAAGACATTATTGCGGAAGTGAAAAAGCTTTACGACGTCGGCGTCCGGCATTTCCGCCTCGGCCGCCAACCCGACCTGTTCGCCTATAAAGGAATTGACACCGGCGGTCTGATTTTAAAACCGAACCCGTCCGCTATTGAAAAATTGTATTCCGGAATCCGCCGCGTCGCGCCGGATCTCCTGACGCTGCATATGGACAACGGAAACCCGATCACGCTCGCCGAATTTCCGAATGAGTCCGCTGAAATTTTAAAAACAATTGTCAAATATCACACGCCGGGGGACGTCATCGCGATGGGACTTGAAAGCGCCGACCCGGCCGTCGTTGCCGCCAACAATTTAAAAGCGTCGGCCGAACAAGTGATGGAAGCTGTCCGCTTGGTCAACAAAATCGGCGCCGTCCGCGGGAAAAACGGAATGCCGGAAATTTTGCCGGGAATCAATTTCGTTCACGGGCTCTCCGGCGAGACGAAAAAAACATTTCAACTGAATGCCGAATTTTTAAAGCAAGTTTACGACGAAGGACTCATGTTGCGCCGCATCAACATTCGCCAAGTGATGGCTTTTCCGAAAACACCGATTTACGAATCATTGGAAAACAATTTTGAAAAAAGCGACCAAAATCGGTCTCATTCGAACATACGCTCTCATTCGAAACAAAACGATTATTTCAAAGATTACAAAGAAAAAATCCGAAAGGAAATCGATTTGCCGATGCTTCGGCGCGTCGCCCCCGTCGGAACGGTTCTGAGAGACGTGTTCATGGAAATTTATGATACAGAAGCAAAATCCGACCTCACGTTCGGACGCCAATTCGGAACGTATCCGCTTCTCGTCGGCGTTCCCGATAAGTTGGACTTGAACCGGTTTTACGATATTGTGATCACCGGTCACGGTTACCGTTCCGTTTCCGGAATTCCGTATCCGGTAAACGTCAACACCGTGCCGTCCGGGATTCTCAAAGAGCTGCCCGGACTGAATCCATCCATGGCGGAAGAAATTATCCGAATGCGCCCGTATTCCGGAAAAGAAGATCTGATTTTAAGAAGTCCGCACGGAAAATTGATTGAAAAATATGTGTGCTTTGAAGATGAAAAAGAGTAATGATCTTCAAAAATCAATCATTTTAATAATTTATTTATATTTGAAAATCATATGATTACCTATATTTTGAACAATTACCTTTAAAGGTAATTATAGAAAAAATAAGGTAATTATGAACGAATTACAAGATCTGAAAACGCAAAATATTCTGAAATATTTGACAGAACATTTTGGTTTAAACGTTAAAATGACCGATATTTCGGAATCTCAACTGAAGAAACTGCCGCTTTACCTTAGACATCGATATCGGTATAGTTTATTAGAGGTGGAGAATCGTTCGTTGATTTTGGCAGATTGCGAAAACAAAAAAAATGAGCCGGACAGCAAACAGCTCATTCAAGATTCCAAGTCTGTTTCCGAAGCATTCGGACTTAGCTGCCCGGTGATTTTGGCAGTTTCATCTCTAAGCGCGGAGACGAGAAGAAAACTCATTCAAAATAAAATCAACTTCATGATTCCCCAAAATCAACTATATTTGCCGGACCTGCTCATGGATTTGAAAGATCCGGTCCGGCAAAAAAGAAAAACGGAATTCATATCGCCCGCCGCTCAACTTTTGATTTTATATCATCTTCAAATCGAATCTTTGGAAATTTTTTCGCTGAAAGAAATCGCGAAAAAAATAGGATATACACCAAAAACAATTACAGTTGTCGCAAATGAATTGAAATCGAAAGGATTTTGTGAAATTGCCGGCTCCAAAGAAAAAAAACTGATTTTTCCGGAGAGGGAAAAACTGTGGAGTCAAACGGAAAAACAAATGCGTTCTCCGGTTGACCGAATAGTTTATGTCCGGCAAAATGAGAGTCCGCCGCTTTCTGAAATTGAGCTTCCTGAAATTGAATTTTATAAATCCGGCGACCCGGCTTTATCTCATTACACATTCATCGCCGGAGATGAAAAACCGGTTTATGCCGTCTCCCTTTCGGAATTTGAAACCCTTCAAAAATCCGGGTTTTGGAAAAATACAGATGATGTGGAAGGCGATATTTGTATTGAGATTTGGAAATATAATCCAAAAATATTCAATCAAAAAAAATATAAAAACGAATATATAGACCCCTTGTCCCTGTATTTATGTTTCCGGGAAGATGAGAACGAACGCGTTCGGGCGGAATTAAACGAATTGGCACAAAGGGTTTTGACAGAAAATGATTCGGGGACTTGAAATTTTCAGTTCGTCATTCCCAAAGTTTTAAAATCAAGTTATGGCTTCGGTGTCTGTTTTTTCACGCACAACCCCCAACAATAAAAGTATATGTAAAATACGGTCTGCTGTCTGGGCGTTAAATATTTTTACATTTGCAATACCGTGACATACATCATTACGAATATTCCACCCACGTTGTTCTGTAAGAACGATTCTTAAATAATTGGCAACATCTTCCCCAAATGACTCCTCAATTAAAGGATCCCTTAAAAGATCATCTAAAGTTCTTAACTGGTTATATCCATTTCTTGATATTTTATAAACCGTTCCTCCACCATATTCAACGAGTGTTCTCAATGATGCTTCAATTTGCGGGATTAATAGATGAATAGATACAATAAAGTCATTTTTAAAATAGGCATCTAATCCAATTTCAATTATTGTTAATTGCTCCTCAGAAATAATAGGGCTGTTAGAAATAAATTTAATAATATGGTCTTTGTTTAAGCCAAATTTTTCAATTGCAGCATCAATGCCTATCCTTAAAAAATAGGATGAAAACGACAATCTCTGTGATATATGCAAAACAGCGTGTCCTTCTATATCATCTTCCAGTGAACCAACTTTCGCAATAATTTGTCCATTCTCACCCAATAACATTTGAGACATTAAATAATAAAACGGAGTTTCTTCTTTTTGGCTTAATACATAGTCCTTCGCTTCTTTTTTTGAGGGGCCTTTCCCCGTTTTTATAAACTTCTGAATAAAATCATCAATATCATTCGAAGTCATATATTCTATGTGTTTTTTAATTTTTTCAGGAGGAAATTTATATAAGAAATCATGAGTTCTCAACTCAGATTCAATATCCTGTCCATATTCTCTAATATCGGATAGTACCAATTTCATTTCTTCATTTAAACCAAATTCTGAATATAATGTACATATGTGTTGTAGATCTGAAATAATCTGGATTGCCGAAATTTCAGGATTATTTTCAATAATTTTGTAATAAGATTTTCCAACCCTTACTATAACTCTCTTGACGTCTTCATTTTTCTGTTTTTTTTGATAATATTTTGCCAGCCGTATCGCTGATGATTCTGCTGCCTGTGGAAATATTTCATTGATGTCGGATGAAATTGTTAATCTTTCTAATTTGTCCTCTAACTCTTTAATTATTTCAGATTCTTTACCATCCGTGAGGGCAATTTTTTTACTTACAGATTTATCTTTAACAAGCAAATCATAAGAATGCCCCCAAGTTCCAGGTTTTTTATCCACTGAATTCTTTTTTTCAAAATTTATGATTGAGTCTCTGCATCGGTACATGAAATTATAATTATTTAATTTAATTGAAAGCTCCAATGCTCTTTTTAATTTGCAATAAACATTGTGTGTGTGTTTATGAAAATTACCATCAGCTATATCAATTAATGCGGCTATGTGAGTTTTGTACATTTCAATGGACGGTTCTGCACCTGAAATTTTTTGTTTAAAATCAATGACAAGTCCACTATATCTTGCAATGAGAACGGGGTTTTGACTTTCATTTGCTCGTGTTTCCCAATAATCAATCATTGATGGAGTGATACAATTTATTGAAGGTATGGTTGCACCGTTATCAAAAACAACCATTGGACCAAAGTAATTACCGATTCCGCTTTCACCGTCACATCCAAATCCTTCTCCAAATGAAAAAGCATTTAGTTCTGAAAACCATTCTTCACTATTATCTTTATCCGAGATTAAAGATTCGAAAATATCCCTTTCGTCATAATTTTTGAAAACCATGTCATCATAACTTTTTAATGCCTCAGGAATCTCAACTGGAGTCATTTTTCCCCTCTCTGATTATTTATTGACAAGTTATGAACAGGCCAAAGTTTTTCAATTGATTCGTAGATATCCATCACTAGAAATTTCTCAATACCTATTTCTTTTTTAAGTTCAGAGTCTATTTTTTCAATGCAATCGTAATTCTCTACAACTACAAATTCAATATCTTGATATTCAAATGTCAAATTACCAGGAACTCTCCATTCCCTCTCATGAGTATAATCAACATGCTTTAATTTTTTTACCTGTTTTGTATAATTTGGCCAAAATGGTGTAATAAAATTAAACACCCCGGGAGGCCAGCGATCTTTATCTTTCTCAGTCAAATTTTCAAAATCTGACCTAATATAAAGTGCAGGACCACCTCCAGAATCAAATATAAACTTTTTGTTAAATCCAATTCCAAACGGCGAATATTCTTCCGCATGATGTATGAGACTTGTCCATGGGCATTCTGTGAAGCATACGCAACTTGCTTTAGTCCATGGCATCATGGAAGCGAAAATAGTTTTACTCTTTAGTATGGATTCAAGCCTGTTAAATGCAGATTTAAAATTTTTTTGATCAATTTTTACGCTTGAACGAATTGGATTTTCTTTTTCTTTACAGAAAGGCGCCTTACTTTTTGTGAAATGGACAATATAAAATGAACTGTCAGGTTTATTATATGATTCGTATCCAGTCTTTATTTTCTTGTGTTTCTCCATTGGCACTTGACTTTTCACACTTTCCATTGGCTTAGAAGATTTCGTTGATGTTTTTGAGCTTGCTGTTGGTTTAGGTCTTTTTGGCGGATTTGTCTCATTCACAGAATCTTCCAATTCAGAAGTATCTGGAAGTAATGCCATATCCTCAACACATACTTTTTTAACCATTTTTCCACCTTTACTTTATTATAAAATAAGGAGATTATAATATTTAAAAAGTATATATGTTTTTTTAAAAATTTGATACACCCAAAGTTAAATTAAATCTTAATAACTCCACCTGTAACAAGAAAATGTTAGTAAAGATTTAATCAATACAAAAACGATATATCCGGCTGACAATAATGTTTGATGACGCCGATAAATATGAACTCGCCAATTCTTTAAAAGAAGATTTAAGATTATTTTTGGAATCAGTTTGTGTGGAAGGAATCGGAATAGCAGGATTATTCAAAGAAATGGGACTTCAAAGTGGAATCACACTCGAAATTTTTGAAGAACATTTTCAAAAGACATTCGGGTTGTGATTCTAATGAATTTTTAGAAATATTTCTGACTTTGTATTTCGAGTAATTTTCCTAAATTACTTCTCTCCTTTCCCATTTTCTTCTTCCAACCGGTTCATAAATTTCAAATATCCGCAAGCTGCTGCCCCGACCGGAATAACGCGGATGTCGCCGACAATACCCGGTTTCTGTTCATCCAGTTCAATTTCAACAACGGACGGTTCGGACATGCGCGCTTTAATCGGCGATCCCGGGCAAATCAAATATTTGCCGTGGTATTCGTCAATCATGGGCGTGTGAATATGCCCGAAAATGAGGACATCGACGCCCATTTCCCGCGCTAAATACCAGCGGGATGTATTTTCGTTGAGGGAAACGCCGGCCTGATGAATAACACCGAACTTGACGCCGTTTTCTTCAAACACCCGTTTTTCCGGGATTTTGGCTTGAATTTCTTTTCCGTCGTTATTTCCGTGAACAGCTTTGAGTTTTCCCGTTTTTTCAAACAAATCAAAAATTTCCTTGGATTCAAAATCGCCGGCATGGACGATGACGTCCGCTTCTTTCATTTTTTCCCGCATGATCTCCGGAAAGGTGGGGAAATCGGAAGCGTCGGCAACGGCTTGAATTTCGGACGGCTCAAGTTTTGGGATGTGGGTGTCGGACATGACCAGTATTTTCAAAATATCTCCTCAATTTTTTTTATTTGTATTATTGTCATTTTAAATGGAAAATTTCCACAAAACCATTTTAATTTCTAATTATATATAAAATTGTAGTGCTATAATAAAGATTTAAATCAATGAATCCGTTAATTCTCATAAATTCTAATATTTTAAATTTTAATTATTCCAATACTAATCGTTCCAATCATTTCAATCATTTCATCATTCTCATATCCGAGGGATCAATATGGATTGTTTATTTTGTAAAATCGCAAGCGGTGAAATTCCGAGTTTGAAAATCGAAGAGGACGGCAAACATTTGGCGTTTTTGGACATTCATCCGTGTTCCAAAGGCCACACGGTTGTGATTCCAAAAAAACATTCGGCCGCCTTTGCGGAAATGTCCGAAAGGGAGTCGGCAGAGTTATTCGCTTTTGTGAACGGCGTTTCCAAACAAATATACAAGAATTTAAACGCGGACGGGCTTTCCATCGGCACAAATGTTTATGAAGCGGCCGGACAAACCGTCATGCACACGCACATTCATATTATTCCGCGTTACAACGGCGACGGCGGCGGTTCCATGCATTCGATTGTCAGCTCCTGTTCCGCCGAAGAGAAAGACATGAAATATTTGGCTCAAATTCAAAACCAAATCCGGAAATGATGGTATGCAAGAATCCGAAATCCGGACGGAAACGAACGCCACCGAAATTCAATCTGAAATTCAACCCGAAAAGTTCGGACGGTATTTCGGCGTTTGCGCGTCGTTTCACCACTCTAAAGTCTGCCTTTGTCCGGTGTGTTCACTCCGCCCGCCGATTGGGATTATTATGTATTGCGCCAAAGGAAAATGTCCGACGTACGGTTCCGGCGAGGAAAACAATAAAACGATCGGCATAGACAACAACGAAACCAATGATTCCTGTTTATGTCCCGGCTGCGCCGTTTACAAACAGTTTGCGATGGAAGGTGCCGATTTTTGCAGAACGGACGGATGAATAAACTTGGGATGAGAAAAATATCCGAAAATAAAAACTAAAAATAAAAACCGGAAACAAAATCCGAAACAAAAATGATGACTCAAAGATATTCCCGTCAACTCCCGCTTTTTGGAGAAAGCGGCCAAAAAGCACTATCAAAAGCGACGGTCTTCGTCGCCGGAGCCGGCGGCCTCGGCTCGCCCGTCGCGACGTACTTGGCGGCGGCCGGCGTCGGAAAAATCATTCTTTTGGATTTTGACGCCGTGGATGAAACAAATTTGAACCGCCAGTTTTTGCATCATGAAAAAGACATCGGCCGGCAAAAGGCGATTTCCGGGTCGGAAAAATTGTCGTCTCAAAATCCGTATGTTACGACATTGCCGGTTTGCGAAAAATTAACGCCGGAAAATGTCGCGGAACTGGCAGAAGGCGCCGGAATAATTGTCGACGCGCTTGACAACGATGAAACGCGCCGTATTTTAGCTGAATTTGCTTATCGAAACGAATTACCTTATTTCCATGCGGGCGTTTACGGATTTTCCGGACAAGTCGCTGTATTTTTGCCGGGCGGACCGTGCTTTTTCTGCGCGTTTCCGGCGCCGGAAAATAAAGATTTGAGCTGCAAAATTTCAAAAACGGAGAAGTTTCCGATTTCAGGATCGGTTTGCGGCGTGATCGGGTCCCTTGAAGCCAACGAAGTCATCAAATACATCACCAAAAAAGGCGAATTGCTTTCCGAAAAGTTGTTGATTTGGGACGGACTTTCCAATTCATTTGACGTCATTGAACTCGAAAAAGACGAAAACTGTCCGGTCTGCGGTAAATGTAAAAACGGGGAAAAAATATGAAAATAACAATTTTAGCATACGGGCGCCTACGGGAATATTTCCCGGAAAAAACGGAAACGGCGTTTTCGGAAAACACGGATTTAAAAGAGATATTGAGACAGTTTTCCCTGGAAAACGACGATGGCGGATCTCTTCTTTTCGATTGTTCCGGTCATCTCCGCCGAAATATCATCGTCCAAGTGAACAAAAAAAGAATTGTTTGCGATTCGGCCGCGTCTTTTTTTCCAAAAGACGGCGATGAAATCATTCTTTATCCGCCTGTTTCCGGCGGCTGATCTTTTAAACTTGAGATTCACTTGTGTTTTTGGCTTGTGCTTTTAACTTGTGCTTTTAACTTGATTGATAAAAACAAATTTCTCAAAAATCAGCCGATTTTAGGCGTTTTTTTCAAAAATCTATATAAACCTTTATATAGAATCGGTCATCTATTTCTTTATTCTTAAAGTATACTTTTATTGAACAAAAATTTAGAATATTTTTGAATTGTTTGGAAAATAATATTCAAAATATTCAGGAACCGCCACAGAGAGTTTTATTTTAAAGGTTAGTTTATTTTTATTCGGAAGGATATAAATGGTTGATGTCAAACAAGAACTTGAACTCCTGAGACAAAAGCTGCTCGACTTGTCTCTCAATAACAATCTTTTAAATTACACACCGTCCAAAAAAAGAACGATTGAAATTAAAAACGACAATATTTCCGAAATTTACGATATTTTGGTTGTCCAGGAAAAATCCATGAAATTCCGGGCCAACGGCACGGAAACAAAAACAAAAAAAGCCGGGGCGGCATCCTCTGAAGCGGATGTGGAAACCGAGGAGGAAGGCGGTCTTTTAAGAAATATTTTAAAGAAGAAAGAAAACGAGACCAAAGAAAGTTCGGGCGTCATGCTGGAAACGCCGTTTACGCCGGACGACTTGGAAAACCGCCTGTTTTACGCGAACAACCAGGCGATTGCCATCTTTGAAGAGCAAGGCTATCCGATTTTATATTTGGCGACCGGATTTTTAGAATGGACCGACGGCTCGAAAAAAAGCTTTAAAGCGCCGCTCATTCTCATTCCGATTCAATTCAAACGCGTCGGACTCAAACGAAAATTCACAATTCAATGGACCGGCGACGATATTTTTGCGTCCATCACTCTCAAAGCCAAACTTCTGGAATTCGGACTTGAGCTCCCCGAATTTACCGGCGCCGAAGACAAACACGCCGTAGACTTTTATCTCAAGGCGGTTGACGATTTAATTTCCGAAAAAGACGGCTGGAAAGTCACAACCGAAGCTTATCTCGACTTTTATAACTTCAAAAAATTCGTGATGTATAAAGACTTAGACCCGTCCGTCTGGCCCAAAGGCCAGGGTCCCGAAACGCATCCGCTCATCAACCAGGTTTTTAACCCGTCTCTTCCCGAATATGACGGCGGCTTTTTGGAAAACGACGTCGATATCAAACTGAAAGCCGAAGACATTTACCATATCGTTAACGCCGATTCGTCTCAAATTGCCGTCATCGAAGACGTGAAAGCCGGCCGGAATTTGGTCGTTGAAGGGCCGCCCGGAACCGGAAAATCCCAAACGATCACGAATTTAATCGCGGAACTGCTCATTATGGGCAAAAGCGTTCTTTTCGTCAGTGAAAAAATGGCGGCGCTTCAAGTCGTTAAAAAGCGTCTCGACACCATCGGTCTTGGCGATATGTGTCTTGAAATTCACAGCCACAAAGCCCAGAAAAAAGCGGTTTTGGATGAGCTGGAACGAACATTAAAACGTCAGCCGCCGATGGAAAAAAACATTTCTCAAGATTTGGTCGAACTTGAAAATCTCAAGTATGAACTCAACGAATACGCAAAAGCGCTCAGTCTCAAAGTCGGTCCGATCGGAAACACCGTTTACGATATTTACGGCATTCGCGAAGACGTCAATCATTATTTTGCCATGCAAAAGCGGAAAATGAAGACCATCGAATTTTCCCACCCGGAGAGATGGGACAAAAATCAGTGGATGCAAGCCGTTTCCATTTTGGAAAAAATGACAGATACGCTCCCCAGTATCGGAAGCATCAAAAACAGCCCTTGGAACGGCTGCGCCCCCGGAATTATTCTTCCGCCCGACGCGCAAAAAATAGAATCCGATATTGAAGAAGCCGTCTTACGCGCTCAAAAAACAGACAACGCTGTTGATACAATCATCGGAAAAACAGGGCTGATCGCCCCGTCGTCTATGAGCGGCGTCGACGACGTCCTTGAAACGGCGGAAATCATTCTCGCGTCTCCGAAAGTGGACCGAACGGTTTTGAAAAATATCATCCAACCCGAAAACCAAAAGGTTGGTGCCGGGTTGATTCAAAAAGCCAAACGGTTTAACGACTTGGACAAACAAATTGAAGACATTTTCACATCTCAGATCTTTGAAATCGATATCGAATCTTATTTGCAGAAATCCGGAAAGCTGCTCAAATTCATGGACAAAGACCTGAAAAACCAAAAAGCGGCCGTGTTGAATTGTTACATTAAACGCGTTGATAAAAGCGATTCTGAAATGAAATCCGACCTTCAGAAAGTGCAGGAAGTCCAAGATCTGAACCGTGAACTCGGCAACTTAAAACAAAAAGCAACAACTCTGTTCGGACCGTTTTGGGAAATCGGACAAAAAGACCCGACTGTTCTCGATGTCTTTTTGGAGTGGTCGGAACACTTCGCCCGGCTTGTCAAAAGCGATTTGGTGACGAGTGATGTTTATCTGAAAATTGAAAAAGGAATCGAAAAAGACGACGTTTTAAAATCCATCGGCGACATCAAGGAAGCTTATGTCGGTCTTCCGGCCGCCGTTCTCAGAATCGTCAACGGAATCGGCGGCGACCCGTCCGTTTTCTTTAAGCCCGGCGCGGTCACCGAAACCGTCATTGACACATTCAAAACGCAATCCGCCGCACCGGAATTCGGGTCGGCCGAATACAATGCGGGGGACTTCAGATCCAATACCGGCGCAGCGACGACCGAAACGGACTTGTCCGAAGCGGCGTTTGGCCCCGGTTCCGATCCGGCATTCCGCTCAACAGCGGCGGTCGTTGCTTGCGACGATTCGGACATGGATTTGCCGGAAATGCCGCCCAAAAAACAGTATGCTTTTGCCGCGGACAATCCATCCTTTTCAGAATCCGTATCCGCAAAATCGCTTCGGTCCCGTCTTGAAAAATGGCATGAAGAACTTCCGTCTCTGGTTCTTTGGAGCCAATTTCTCATTTACCGTGATCAATGTCATCACACGGTCGCCGCGCCGATGATGGATATGATTGACAACGACGCCGTTTTGCCCGAAGACATCCTCCCGACTTTTAAAGGAAACTATGCCGACGGCGTTTTGCGCGCGGAATTTATGAAAAAGCGTGTGTTGTCCACCTTTATTAAAGAGGTGCATGAAAGCAAATTGCACAAATTCTCTGATTTGGACGAAAAAGTGATTTTGAAAAATCGCGACCGGATCAACGTTGAAATTTACAGCCAAATGCCGCAGATTTATGTCGGCGCGTCGCGCGAGTCCGAAGCCGGCATATTGCTCAATGAATTCAACAAAAAGAAAGCGCATATGCCGATCCGCCGCCTGATGTCAAGCGCCGGCGGCTTAATTCAAAAAATCAAGCCCTGTTTCATGATGAGCCCGCTTTCGATTGCGCAGTATTTGGACCCGCTGACCACCTCCTTTGACGTTGTTATTTTTGACGAAGCCAGTCAGGTTCGACCGGAAGACGCGCTTGGCGCGCTTCTCCGCGGCCGGCAAGTGGTGGTGATGGGAGATTCCAAACAGTTGCCGCCGACAACGTTCTTCGAAAATCTTTTGGAAGGCGACGATGAATACAATGAAGATGTCGTCTATTCCGATGTCGAAAGCGTTTTAAATATTTGCAAACGCAGTTTCCCGTATAAGACGCTTCGCTGGCACTACAGAAGCCGCCACGAATCGTTGATTGAAGTTTCCAACAATGAATTTTACGGAAATCACTTGTATGTTTACCCGTCCCCGCTTCATGAAGACAAAAACATGGGACTTCAATTGCGCTACCAGAAAGATACCATTTACGAACGCGGAAAAACCGGCGTCAACAAAGAAGAAGCCCGGATTGTCGCGCAGGAAGTAATCCGCCACTTCATCCATTTCCCGGATAAAACACTCATGGTCGGAACTTTTAACGTGAAGCAACAGGAAGCGATTCAAAAAGAAGTGGAAATTTTAGTCAAGAACACGCCCGGCTTTGAAAAGGTTTTTAACAACGAAAAAGGTGAAAATTTCACGGTCAAAAACATCGAAACCATTCAGGGAGACGAGCGTGA
Organism: Methanolapillus millepedarum; assembly: GCF_032594115.1. Taxonomy (NCBI): domain Archaea; kingdom Methanobacteriati; phylum Methanobacteriota; class Methanomicrobia; order Methanosarcinales; family Methanosarcinaceae; genus Methanolapillus; species Methanolapillus millepedarum. Next base: position 464,798 of record NZ_CP131060.1, on the reverse strand, counting down.
TGTGATTTTCGTCAGCGTCGGATTTGGTTTTGACCAAAATGGCAAATTGTCCAAAAATTTCGGTCCGCTCAACCGCGACGGCGGAGAACGGCGTTTGAATGTTCTTTTCACCCGCGCCCGCGAAAAATGCGTAATTTTCTCAAACTTTACCGCCATTGATTTGGATGTCGGCGACGAAGACCCGGCCGGCCTGCGCATCTTAAAAGCGTTTTTGGCGTACGCTGAAACAAAGACGCTTCTGTCAAAGATGCCGGAATACCAAAGCGATGAAGCCGCCTTTGACGATTCCGTGCACACGTTCCTTAAAGAAAACGGATACAAACTTCACCAGAAAGTCGGCTGCGCCGGTTATAAGATTGATATGGCAGTCGTTAATGAAAACGTCCCGGGACACTACCTCATCGGGATTGAGTGCGATGGCCCGCAGTATTTTAATTCCCATGTTGCCCGTGACCGCGACCGCCTCCGGCGCGAGGTTTTGACAGGACTCGGCTGGACGCTTTACCGAGTTTGGTCAACCGATTGGTACATGAATCCGCAAAAGAGCCGAAAGAGCCTTCTGGACGCCATTGAAAAAGCCAAAGAAAACGCGAAAAATATCAAGCCGGCCGCAGAAACCGCGCCGGAATCGGATGAATCCGCAATGCCGGACACAAAAGACGTGACCGCCATTTTAAAATTCATCAATGACCGGGAATCTGAAATTCAAAAACAAAAGAAGAGCGCTCCGAAAGAAAATATAAAAACCGAAAAAGGCTCGGAAGATATGAAGACATCGGAGAATGATGAAATTTTATTGTTTGAAGAAAAAGAAGAAATTATCATTGAATTTGAAGAAGAGCCGGCTGAAAAAACAAATCCGAAAACAAAGTCAAAGCCGGAACCAAAATCCAAAAAATCTCCATCGGTATCCTCGGAAGAATCCGAATTCAATCCCGAAGAAGAAAAAGAAATCGGAAAAGAATTGAAATCTGAAGAAGAGGCCGGCAGACCGGAGAAACCAAAGAAGCCGGAAACCGAAACTGTTGCTATGTTAGTTGGTACACTTGTACATGGATTGGAGAAATCAAAGAAGCCGGAAACCGTCATCTCCGCAACAGATTCGGACACGGTGAAAAAGAAAACGTATGTTGACGCCGATGATTGCGTGATTGTGGAAAAAGTGAGCAAAACAAAATCCGATACAAAATCCAAAACCAAATCCGCGGAAATACCGTCTTTTGTACCGGAACCGGACGATAATCTTGACATCGACTTTTTCGGCGACGATGATTTTACGGAACTGTCGGAAGAGGACGACCCGTTCTCAGACAGCCGTATTTTGGCAGACGCGACGGAAGAAATCTTTGACGTCGCTTATTTGATTCAAAACGGCATTCCCAAATACGAAAGCTGCACAGGGGTTGATTTGCCGTCCACCGACAATCTGCTTGAAATTCCGCGCCACAAACTGGAGCATGAAATTGTGGAAATTGTCACTTTCGAAGGCCCGATTCATAAAGAACAACTCATTGCCATGATTAAGAAGCAATGCGATGTCAAACGGATGACAAAACCCATGCGGGATATGATTATTCGGGAAATTTCATCGGCCGAAAAGTCCAACTATATTCGCGTCCGCGGCAGCTACTTATGGTCCGCCAAACCGCGCAAATGCCTGGTCCGGCGTCGGGAAGGCGATTTCCTCGACATCGAATGGATTTGCGACGAAGAAATCCTTCAAGCGGCCGTTTATGTTTTAAAGACGCAGTATTCTATCCCGAAAGACCAGTTGGTAAAACAAGTATCGCTTGCGCTCGGATTTAAGACGCTGCGTCCTGCCGCCAAAGAAAAAATCGAAGGCATTGTGACGGAAGCGATTGAAGACAACAAATTGGTGACGCTTCCAAACGGAAAGATTTACCTGGATGAGTAAAGCGTAAGGTCATAAAGCGTGTAAGGTAGCAAAACGCGTCAAGTAGCAAACCATAAAGTTTGAATGATTATGTTCACCGACCTGTCTGCCCCTGAAGATTATGATATTATCGTCGCGGGAGCCGGTCCGGCCGGGTCAATGGCCGCCAAATACGCAGCACTTGAAGGTGCCCGCGTTCTTCTGATCGACAAAAAAGACGTCATCGGAAAACCGTTTCAATGTGCCGGATTTATTCCGGAAGCGTTTGAAATTGAGAATCTGATTCCGGGGCTGATCTTGCCGGATGAAATGAAAAAGATTCCGCCGGATTGCATTCTGACCAAAACGAAAACACAAAAATTAATCAGTCCGGACCTTCATTCCAAAGAGTTTCCGGTTTCCGGTTTTGTTCTTGACCGCGAACGTTTTGATTTTCAACTGGCGGAACAAGCAAAACGCGCCGGCGCCGATGTTTTACCGGGAGCGCTCCTTCGAAAGATTGAAAAAGATGAGCGGGGTGAATTTCAATCCGTTCAAGTCAAACACAAATCCGGTGAAATCAAAACAATTTCCGGAAGAATTATTATCGGAGCGGACGGCCCGGTGTCTCTTGTCGGAAAAACATTCGGCCTGGTTCATTCCCCGTCGGAAAAAACAAAAACAGGCGCTCCGTATGAACGCGGCCTCGGTTTTGAATATAAGATGGAAAACGTTGACACCAACATGGAAACGCTGGAAATGTATTTCGGAAACCGTTATGTTCCGGGCGGCTACGTTTGGATTTTTCCGGAAGGAAACGGACGCGCCAACGTCGGTCTCGGGCTTCGCCGCTCCCTTTGCTCCGAACAAATGTCGGCAAAAGCTTTTTTGGATCGATTCATTCGGGAACATCCCTTAGCGTCTCAAAAACTGAAATGTGCGACCATTACGGACAGCACTGCCGGAATTATTCCGGTGGCGGGCGCCCCGGGGCGGACCGCAACTCAAACGGTAATGGTTGCCGGCGATTCGGCGGGACACGTCATGGCCACAAACGGCGGCGGAATTCCGTTTGCGATGGCGGCCGGAAAAATCGCAGGACAGATGGCGGCGGAACAAATAAAATGTGCTGCAAATCCGAATGACATTTCCGTTCTGAATTATGAGGCTGTTTGGCGGAATGCTTTTGGAGACGCTCTTTCGGCAACCGTTGACGCCCGGAAATTGATGGATAAATTTATTGTGTCGGACAAGCGCATGAACGCGGCGTTTAAACTGCTGCCGGCGGACCAACTCAAAGCCATGCAGTGCGGCGATTTGCCGAAATCAGTGAGAATAGGATTGAATTTATTGTTGAGATAAGCGGACTTATTTTCAAAATTTTGAGCATCACGCATTTGGTTTTTTGATTTTTATTTTTATTTTTAGATTCTGATTGCATCTGCTGTTTTCTATTTTCAGTTTGCATCTGCTGTTCTCATTTTCAGTTTGCATCTGCCACCACTGTACCCCATCCATTCCTCGGAATCCGATTAAATCAAACGCCAAGCGTTTGATTTAATCGGGGGGTTTGCTTAACTCAAAAACAAAAACGGCCAATGGGCCTTCTAAGCTTGAAAACAAAATGTGTCGCCATAACGCGCGCGCCAGCCCCGTCAATTCCAAAATAAACAAAATTTAATTGAAAATGCCAAGAATAATTTTAAAAAAACGGAAAAAGCAATAACTGCATAATAAAGTCCTCAAATTTTCGAATTTTTCTCTTGCAACGCAAAAAACCAACCTGAAAATCCGGAAATTATCCAAACTTCTGAAATATAGAGAATTGAGAAGATGATCAAGAGAATGATATTTTGAATTATTTTTGATTTTTCATTTAGAATCACTTGAAATAAATCAATGGAAGAAACATCAACACACCCATTAAAAAGACAAGAATCAAGTAGTAAAATCCCTTCATGTCAAAATCGGATTCATCTTTGGCTGAGAAATAACCGATGCTTCCCTGAATAATCGGAATCAAAAAGGCAACAAACCAAATATTGGATTCACGAAAAACATACAAATATGGTATTGAGTAAATGACCCCAAAAAAAACCGCTTTCTTTTTGTCCTTGGAAAGAAATCCAAAAATTAAACTGCCGAAAATATAAAGAATTGCCGCAGGAATTGCCGGGAGAATGCTTCCGGAAAGCAGGCCTGCATAACAAAAGAAAATACAGATGGAACTGGTCACGAATAGAAACAGAAATAAGAAACTGTTGTTTTGATTTGTAGGATTGTACTTCATGTAAATCGTTCTTTGTGAAGGTTAGAGTTTGATTGTATCAAACTCCCTTCATTTCATTATTTGCTGATCATTTTTGTTGCTTTGCCATTATTATAAACACTCGGATATCCGTGTTCTTGTGCATAATAACCGGCATTTGCTAAAGATGTGTCGTTTTTATAGACGTACCATGCTGAAGTGACGAAGTAATTTGCAATCATATCTTCGACTGATTCAAAATTTGTTATTTGGTGACCTGTATGATCAAAGGGATAAATTGACCTTACAATAGGACTATCCGGATAAATAGTCGGGTCTTTTAAAACCTGTTCGTCCATATTTGATTCCTCCGCCATTTTTCAATCGAAGTTACCTGCGTTCATTCCTGATCAAACGGACTCAAAATGATGTCCACCGTTTCAAAATTGCTCCCGTAAACCGTTCCCCGAAATTCCGCAAATTGCCCGCGCGGGAACGTAAATGTTGACGTAACGGTTTTGACCTGATCGACGCCGACGGATCCGATTTTCTGCGTATCGTTCATCGAACTTGATTTTGAAAAAATGCCGTTCATTTCCACGGTCACATTTTCAGCCGTGTTCGGGCCTCGGTTTCTCATGACCACCGTAATTTCGTGAATCGCCTCCGTTTCGCCTTTGGCAACCAACTTCCGGCTCACGGAAACTTCAAGAGCGGCCGTAATATTCATTTTGTAAATGTGAATGGTTGATTTGTCAATGCTTGCGGGAACTTGCCCGATTTCATAATCGTTTGACGTCGTTTCCACGTAATAATATTGACCGTTTCTCTCAAAATATGTTCCGGTGGCATTGTCAATTCCGGCAACGCCCAACGCCATGTGATTGTCAAATCCCAATAAAGCGGCGTCATATCCCATTTCGTTCAAAAGCGCGGCCGCCAAAATCGAACTGTCCTCACAGTCGCCGCCGCCGTCTACCAACGTTTCAATCGGATAGCGCGGATACTCGTCAAAACCGGTGGTGACACTGTCGGAACTGTACGGCATCGCTTGAATGAACGCAATCATATTTTCAACCACTTGATCGTCGGTATAGTTGTAAAGCGCACCCTGCTGCTTAAAAGAATTCACCATTTGTTCCAAAACGGCGCGGTCGTCGGGCGACACGGCGTATTGAGAATAATCGCCGCGCGTGTGGGATTTGTTTCGGAAGTCGTTATACATTTCAATCGGAACGGAAATCGTATACGACCAACTTTGATTGTCATATTTCCACGTGTATGTGCGCGTATAATACCCGGGTTCATTCACCTGATTGTTGAAATAGTTGACACGTTCGGGGTCGTTGATGTCGTTTTCAGAGACCTTGCCGGACAGATTTCCGGACGGGGGTTTGGAAGCATCGGATTGATTTTGAGAAGAGTTTGGCAGGAAGCCGGACAGACCGGTATCGGAAACAAGCGGCAAAACATAAAAAACCAATGCCGCTAAAACGACGACGAAAAGAATCAGAAAGATAATTTTTGAAAGTTTTCCCGTCAATATTCCTCCTGATGTTTTTTAAGATTGATAAAACGATTTGAAATAGTAATCCCTTTTTTGGAAATTATCACCGTGAATGGTACAACCAAAACGAGCTTGTTCCCCGCGCGGGACTCGAAGAGTCGCTTTAGCATAACCGGTTCCGTCTTCCGAGAAGTTGCCGATGTAAACGTCCTGTTGCGACCATACTTTTGTTGAATCAAACGGCGGCGTTTCAGCATAAATGTATACAGATACATTCTTTGCAGTTCCCGGGCCCAGATTTGTCATATCGCAATAAATTTCATAATAAGCATAGCGTGAGTCAGCCTGTAAAAATGTGCTTGTCACTTCCGCTGTCATTCTCGGAACCTGAACCATTGGATAAATATGAGCCGATGAGGATTGAACATCAGACGGAATCTGTCCAATTCTATGACCGGATGCCGTTGTTTCGACATAATAATACCTTGACCCTCGATATTCATAGTAAGTTCCGGTTAAATTTTCACTTCCTTTGACACCGAGCGCCATATGCCCCGGGAATGCCAAGAGAACGGTCCCATATCCCATTTCCGATAGAAGCGCCGCCGCTAAAATGGCGCTATCCTCACAATCTCCGCCCCCGTCAACAAGTGTTTCCAGAGGATAACGCGGATACTCATCATATCCAGTGGTAACGCTGTCAGATGTATAAGGCATTGCTTGAATAAAAGAAATGATATTCAAAACAACTTCATCATCCGTATAGTTATTTTGAGTACCTTGCTCTCTGAAACTTTCGACAAGTTGCCCCAAGATTTTTCGGTCATAATCGGAAAGAGCATATTGGTTATAATCTCCCCGATTGTGTGGTTTGTTCGTATAATAAGAGTAAGCGTCGTCCGGAATCGAAATTGTATATGTCCACTCCGAACCGTCGTATTTCCATTTGTAGGTTTTTGTGTGATAATTGGAAGAAAAAACGGATGCATTACTGCTATTTACGGCAGATTTGTTCGTTAAACTGATATTGATGCTTTCCGTTCGGTTTGCCGTTGAATTGGAAGTATTTGAATAATTAGAAGAAGAATATGGGACCGGATTACTTTCACTATAACCATTTTCATCATTTGTTTCATAAGTTGTTGAATCTAATGCATAAAAAAAAGCACTTAAAAAAACCACACCAATAAACAAAAGAACTATGCCCAAACATACGGCCAACAAAAATTTAATTGTATATGACATCTGAAAACCCCTTAATATCAAATCCCCAATTATTTTAAAGTATAATCTTTAAATTTTAAGGCGTTTTTCTATAATAAGTTATCAGATGTTCAATTCATTTATCCTGTTTATTGCTCAGTTTTCTGTTATATTTTTCCGTTAAATTTCAGTCGTCATGCAAAATTTCCGTTTTAAGCGTCACCGGATCAAAAGTATCTCCGTGAACGGTTAAAGCGATTTTTGCTTCTTCACCGCGCGGGACCCGAAGCGTCGTTGAAGCATATCCGGTTCCGTCTTCGGATAAATTACCGATGGCGATGTCAAAATCGGGCGGGTAGATTTCTCCGGAGTCCGGATTTACTTCGACGAAAAAGTGAGCGCATACGTTTTCCGCAAGACCCGGACCTTTGTTTTTGAGATCCGCTTCCACTTTATAATAAACAAATTCCAAATCAAAAGCAACCGGCTTATACGTGAGCGTTGCGGACATCTTTGGAACTTGAACCATCGGATGAATCGTCACCTGGTCAATATCCACATTGGAGGGAATTTCACCAACTTCAAAATCCGTCGTTGTCGTTTCGACATACTCATAATGATGGGTTCCGTCTGAAATCGTTTTTGTTTTCGTGCCGTCCGATTTCAAACCCAAAGCCATATGGTGCGGAAATTCCAAGAGGGCGACTTCAAAACCCATTTCATTCAAAATGGCGGCGCCGAGAATCGCCGAGTCCTCACAATCCCCGTAGCCGTCCACCAATGTTTCGACAGGATATCGCGGATATTCGTCATAACCGGTGGTGGATAAGTCGGATGCGTAAGGAATGGATTGAACGAAAGCAATGGCGTTTAACGCAATTTCCTTTTGAGTGTAATTGTTTTCCTGACCTTGAACGGTTAACGTGTCGGCAATTTGCCGGATACAAGCGCGGTCGTAGTCGGAAAGCGCATACTGTTCATAGTCGTTGCGCGTATGTGATTTTGATTTGAAATAGGTGTAGGAATCTTCAGGAATATAGACGGTGTATGACCATTGGTCGCCTTCAAATTCCCAATGAAAGGTTTGGGAATAATAAACAGAATCATCCGAATCCTTAAATTCCAATTTCTCATTCGAGCTATCTGAACCGGGTGTGACGTCAGCCACCGGAATCGGGCCTTCCACAGAACTGAGAACCTGCCCGTCATGCGTGGACATTTGAATGTATCCGGAAATATCGTTGCCTTCGGACGGCGGTTCATGGTCATGAAGAACGCCATAAAAACCAAATCCGTTGGCATGAGAAAACAAAAAAGAAAGGATAACGCTTCCTGTAATCAGGACGGCAGCCATGAGAAATAAAATCCCCATGACTTGAAAAGTAATCGGTTTTGTTTTTTTTGTTATTTCGGACATTTTAAATCCCCCGGATTTAAAGTTGTCAGAATATGGAAAGGGAACAGGATGAATGAATAAATAAATGAAATGAGCATTCAAATCGTGTTCATAAGACTTGAATTGTTTTTAGTTTTTAAATTGTTTTTAGTTTTAATTATCATTAATAATAGATGCAAAGTTCTTATCTTATAAATATATAATTATTAAAATACAAAAAATATTATAAATAAAAAAATTAAAATAAAAAAGAACAAATAATATGAAAACAGGTTGGGCTGGCGAATTATTCAAAAATATCGAAAATATCAAAAATTCGTTCAAAAATATCAAAAATAAGAACATTTGGAACCGGCATTTAATGTCCTGTCAAGTACAATCAACTGTTTTTCCGCCCATCAATGAATTTTCATCCGAATCAATGGTTTTGACAAATGCCTTCTGGCCGATGGCGGAACTTCATAAAATCCGACCTTAATTTTTCGGGGAACCGGTATTTTTATTTTGTCGCCGGATTTCGTTTTACAATTCCGGCACCGGAAACCCTGCCCTTTTCCGGCCGATTCCATCCGTTTTTGGCAAGCCGGACATGTCGGATTTTCAAATGCAAAAATAGATGTCAGAGAAAGAACTTCAATTTTTTCCAAGTTGAGCGTATTGTTTTTAAAACTGCCGTAAACGGTAACGCTGTCGTTTGAGGCCAATGCCCGAATAACTTTCCTGAAACTTCCGGTCGGTTCAAACGCGGCGCATTCCAAAAGATTTCCCGTTTGATCTTGAATCACAAAAATGTCATGCCCGCCTTCATTTGTTTTTGACGAATGGACAACCGTTCCGGTCAAAATGTACGAATGAAGCGGCTGCATTTCGGTAACATTACCAACCGAAATTAAATGAGCGTCAGTTCCTTGGTTTGTTTTAAAAACCGCCGACAAGTAAACCGGTTCGGAAACAACTCTTTCCGCTGCTTCCAAAACGACTTCGGGGGATTCTCCGCGAAGACCGAAAAGGACCGGATCGCCCGAGCCGGGAACACAAACCGGAAACGGATTCTTTTTTTCCGAATAATCCACGGTGTCCCATGTTTTCGGATAAGTGGCTTTATCGGCGGCAATCAAACTGTTTGTATCGACAAAGCGCGGCAAAACTGCAGTTCCATTCCATTTTTCCGGAAAACGATACGCTAAATATTCATAAGTTTCATCCCAACCGGGATTCATCAGAGCCCCGCAAACCGCCAGCGCGCCGATGAGGCCCCGGCCGTTTTTGAGAGACAGATGCGGAATAAAATATTGGGACAAAAGTTGTTGAGCTTCGTCAATTTCAACCAAATCGGTCACCGCTTTTTTGAAAAATAAATTCAAACGGTTCTTTAATTCCGAATCATTTTCTTCAAAAATAAATACTGCCCCCGGATTCGTTTTTTCACACTCCGTTTCGGCATATTCGATGATTTTTCCGGAAACGAAAGAAATCAGTTTTGTTCGGAACTCTGCCGAGTCGGCCGCCGGATTAAATTCAAAGCCAAGCGCCGCATTTCCGCGGGTTTTGTAAGGAACGGATGGATTGAGACGAATCAAATGCACGTAGCCTGATACGGTTCCGAATCCTTCTTTTTCAAGCGCGTCGGCGATCAGCACGGCTAAGTAAGTCGTACACATGCGCTCATTGGAGTCCGTGTCGTCCATGCCGATGAACATGAAACCGACATAAACGGCAAATTATTTTTAACTACCGTTTTCAAAGTAAAAAAATTCAAATCAAATTAAACAAAAAACCAAAATCAAAAATAAAATTAAAACAAATCAATCCAAAACAAATCAACCCCAAATCAATTTCAAAACCCAAATTCGGAATACAAAAAATTGAAATGTTTGAATTTTTGAAAAAATGTGAAAGAATGTTTATATAGACACTTTTCATAATTGGTATCAATGGCAAAAGATGTCTTGATGGATCAGGTTGTTCAAATTCTTCATGAAGCCGGCTTTGATGTGTCTGAACGGTGCAATATCCGGCCGGGAAGTTTTGATATTGCTGCTCGCTGCGGCGACGTCTTATTGTTGTGTAAAGTTTTATTCAATATTGACGGCCTGTCAGAGGAAACCGCCAGTGAAATTCGCCTTTTGGCCAACGGGCTTGGCGGAACACCGCTGGTAATCGGCGCAAAAACACGCGACCAGATGCTGGAAGACAACGTCATTTACATGCGCCACAGCATCGTCTCCATCAACGTCCAAACGCTTTACGATTATTTTATGGAAGGAATTACCTCTTTTATTTCCGCTTCTCCGGGCGGCCTTTATGTTTCGATTGACGGAACCGCTTTAAAAGAAGCGCGGCTTGCAAACGATCTGTCTCTCGGATCTCTTGCCGGCGCAATCGGCGTTTCCCGGCGGACCATCAGCAAGTATGAAGAAGAAGGGATGAGCGCGTCAATTGATGTGGTTTTAACGCTGGAAGAAATCCTGAATGTGGAACTGGCAAAGCCGATTGATATTTTAAATCCGTCTTTTTTGGTGAAAAAGCAGGACAAAGACCTTAAGGACAAGTCCGACAAAGACCATAAAAATAAAGAAAAAAATATCAACATAAGCAGCATTCCCGCACCGATGTCCCCGGAATCGGCCGAAGAATATCTCAAAGAATCCAAAAAGAAATTTGACCGGGACGGGCTTCACCTTCACTCTCAAACGCCGGCGCCGGAGCAGGAAATGCTTTCCTACATCTCAACGCTCGGATATGACGTTCAGGAAACATCGCAAGCGCCGTTTAAAGCGATTTCAAAGGACAAGCAATCGGTTATTTTGACCGGCGTCAGCAGTTATAACCCGACCGTCATTAAGCGGGCAAGGCTTCTCAGCAGCATTTCGGATGTCATTCAAACCGAATCCGTTTTTTTAATCAACGGAACGTCCAAAGTCAAATCCGTTCAAAATACGGTTTTTATTGAAAAGAAAGAATTGGTCAACATTCACGGACCGGAAGAACTCATCGAAGTGATTGAAGAGCGCAAAACGCCTGAAAAAACAAAAAACAAACAATGACCAGAGCTGTAAGCCGCAAACGATAACCAAAGGAAAAATTATGAGCCTGTCCCTTCAAAACGTTTATCAAAAGCAACAACCTGAATTTTCATCCGCCTCAGCCAAACGGTTGTCCGCCGAGCAGGCCGCCCGAAAAATGTTTGTTCAAAAAAAGATTGTTGCGCCGGAACATATTGCTTTTATTATGGACGGCAACCGCCGCTTTGCCAAAAAAAAAGGGCAAGCTCCGTCCTGGGGGCACCGGATGGGCACGCAGACGATGGAAAAAATTCTTCATTGGGCTTATTTGTCTCACGTGAAATGCGTGACGGTTTATGCTTTTTCGACGGAAAACTTCAAGCGCGACCAAGAAGAAGTGAACAACATTTTTGAACTCTTAGAAAAAACAATTCGCCGGCTTTCGGAAGATGAAAAAGTTCAAAGCAAAAACATCAAAATCCGGATGATCGGAGATACGTCGCCGCTGCCGGAAAAAATTCAAAAATCCTTTTCGGAATTGGAAGAAAAAACAAAAAACAACAACAAAATGTATCTCAACGTCGCGATCGCTTACGGAGGGCGGCAAGATATCGCGCAAGCCTTTTTAAAACTCGCCCAAGAAAAAACACCGCTTGATAATAATTTCGGAGTCGAGATAAGCGACGCTGAAATCTCAAAATATTTATTTCCGTTTTCGGATGAAACCGTCCCGGATGTCGATTTATTAATCCGGACCGGCGGCGAAAACCGAACATCTAATTTTTTGCCGTGGCAAGCCAACGGAAACGCGTCAACGGTTGTTTTTCACCAAAAATACTGGCCGGAATTCAATCTGAAAGATTTGCTGTGGACGCTTCGCCGGTATCAAAAAATTACAAGCCGCCGGGAAAATGCGGAAGCGAAACGAAAAGCGCTTGTGTGCGAATTTCTGAGCAAAAGAGCGGAGTCCTAAATAAATTTATTTACGAACCTATTTACGAACTTGCGTCAATTCGGGTTAAGAAAGATTCATATAGTGGATTTATTATTGTTAGAATCCACGCCAGATGATTTCTCTGCATGAAAGGGAGCGTATCTGGAAAAATCGGGTTTTCAGATAATTGTAAGATATTATGAGAAGGAAATAAGCCGCCTTTGGCGGTATTTCAATCTGATATGCTTTTTTATTATGTTCTCCCAGACAACGCTTAGCGATTCGATCAAAAATGATCTCGCGGACAATGATATTGACATCGGTTTCAATTAAATTCATGCTCAAATTTTGATTCCGGCCGGTTGAACCGGTTCACACGTCCGCCAAATATAACGCCGGATGATTAATTTAAAAGTTTTCCGCAACGAGTTCCGCTAAACGTGTCAACCGTATCATCAACACATTCCGTCAGGAAATCAAAAGGAACTTAAAATGACAAAACAAACCACAACCGTTACGTTTAGCGATCTCGGCATCTCCAAAAACATTATTGATGCGCTTCTTTTAAAAGGATATGAGTATCCGACGCCGATTCAAATTCAAACGATTCCCTTGTTCTTAAAAGGCGAATCCAACATCATCGGACAAGCCCAAACCGGTACCGGAAAAACCGCCGCTTTCGGTGTCCCGATTATTCAAAACATTACCCGAAAAACGGGACACGTCCAAGCCATTATCTTAACGCCAACCCGTGAACTGGCGATTCAGGTTTGCGACGAAATGTCGTCTTTCGGCGGCATCCCGAATTTGACGATTCTGCCGGTCTTCGGCGGCCAGCCGATTACCATTCAGCTTCGCGCGCTTTCAAACGGCGCCGACATCATTGTCGGAACACCGGGGCGTGTCATCGATCTCATTCACAGAAAGCGTCTGGATTTGACGCACCTGTCTTATTTCGTTTTGGACGAAGCGGACGAAATGCTCAACATGGGCTTTATCGACGATATTAAAGAAATTATTCAGCATACGAACGACGAAAAACGGATGCTTTGTTTTTCCGCGACCATGCCAAAGCCGATTCTCGGAATCGCGAAAAAATATATGGGCGACTATGAAATGGTCGCCATTGAAAAGGTCAAAGAAGGAGAACTCACGGAACAACTCTCAATTGACGTTCCGCCGTCCTTGAAATTTGAAGCGCTTTGCCGTGTGATTGACTCCGACCCGGAATTTTACGGGCTTGTGTTCTGCGCCCGAAAAGACACGTCGGACGAAGTCGTTCAAAGGCTTGAAGAGCGCGGCTATGACGCCGATGTAATTCACGGGGACATTCTTCAAGAACAGCGCCTGCGCATCATGGAACGCTTTAGAAAACAAAAGTTGAGAATTCTGGTTGCCACCGATGTTGCCGCCCGCGGGATTGACGTGAACGAACTCACCCACGTCGTTAACTACGATATTCCGCAAGATCCCGAATCTTACACGCACCGGATCGGACGGACCGGGCGCGCCGGTAAAAAAGGAATCGCGATTACACTCCTGACGCCAGCCGATTTTAGAAAATTCGCGTTTATTAAAAAAATAGCCGGTTACGACGTCCGCCGCGTCGAACTTCCGAATGCCGACCAGGTTGCGGAAATGAACCGCGAAAAGCTGAAGCATGATCTTTCCCTTTTGATCAATTCCGATTTTGTTGAAACAGGCGCCGCCGATCCGTTCCTGGAATTCGGGCGCGCCCTTCAAAGCGAAAACAGAAACGCCGACGATGTGATTGCCTGCCTGCTCAAAAAGGCGTATGAAAACCGGATTTTACCGAGAAACGATGACAAACGCTTGGATGAAATGTTTGCGCAAATCCACAAAAAGAACCAGAACCGTGACAGCGAATCCGGACGCCGAAGCGATGGCGGACGGGACAGAAATAAATCCAGCGGCAGACCCGGAAAAGACGCGAAAGGCGGAAAACTCGAAGACAAAAAATACCGGTCGAAATCAAGAGAGGGCGACCGTGATGAACGCCGGGGTTATGTGGTCAAAAAAAGCGATGACAAAAAATTTGCCAAAAAAGACTCCGCCGGAAAAGCCAATAAGGATTTTGCCATGAAGCGGATTGAAAATAAAAAAGCAACGGCCGGCTCCAAAAAATAACCGGTTTTTCTTTTTATTTTTGTCGGCGCGGCAACGCGCGCATTATAGCATTCATTTTTGATTGAGCTTTCAAAAAAGTGAAATATGTTTTAAAAAGAGCTGAAAACAAGATCGAAACATCATTTTTGTTTTCGACTCTTCCATTTTTGTTTTCGGTTTTAATTTTCACTTTTCGTTTTTGTTTACAAATCTCTTTTTTCATAAAATTTGCAGGATAAGATGCAGGACAGTGTTTGAAGAATAAGTCCGGCAACAACACAAGCAACACCAATCACGAACATATTGGTCATGGCTGTTTCAAACAAAGCCGGTAGGTTGATGCCAATGTTGTTCATCAGAATCGGTATTAATGTGATCATTAGAAATACCAGTATCAACGGCAAATAGGTGAAAAGTTTTGATTTGGTGTACCCGTATTTGAAAAAGATCGGATTTTGCGTGGCAATCACCAGCGAACTGACAGCATATAAGACGCAAATAACAACGGCCAACTCCGCAAATGATGTATTTTCCATGCCATTCAGAAACGGCAACGCCGACAAAATGAAAACGGCCGCAACGCCGATCAATTCGATGATGAACGCAAAAGCGTACCGGCCGATGACAACGTCTTTTCGTTTCAAAGAAAGAGTGGCGTAAAGTGTGTCCAGGTCATACCGCTCACCAATGGAAAACGGATATGTTGCAAACAATGTCAAAGAAATCATGACAATCCCCGCAAGAATGCCGATTGACCGAAAGACCAGAAAAAGAATCAGCCAAATAAGAAGCATGCCGAAAATGGATTTTTGGTACGGTTTAAGGGTGTAAAAATCCAAACGGATGACGGATAATATTTTATTCATTCTTTGCCTCCTTTTGAATCATTTGATATTTCATCTCTCTTTGAGAATCTTTCATATTGAAACGAATCACGATTTCATCCAACGTGCTCGGTTCCGTCACAACGGTTGTCGGCAGCAGCTTCATTATTTCTTTGTCCGCGAGTCCATCGAATCCGAATCCGTGTTCTTTGTATCCGATGATTTGCCTTTTTTGTTCTTCGGAAAGAATGTTCAGACCGCCTTTAACGAGCCCATATTTTTCAAGCAACTCGTCTTTCGTGTCAGAATAAACAATTTTTCCGTCGCGGATAAATGTGATGTAATCAGCGATTTTTTCAAGATCGGATGTGATGTGGGTGGAAAACAAAATGCTTTTGTCTTCGGTCATGAAATCAAGAAGGATATCCATGAGTTCATTTCGGGCAACGGCGTCAAGACCGCTGGTCGGCTCGTCCAAAAGGAGCAAATCCGCGTCATGAGAAAGCGCAACGGCGATCATGAGTTTCATTTTCATGCCGCGAGATAAGTCTTTGACTTTCTTTTTCGAGTCTAAATCAAATTGGGAAATCGTTGTTTTATATTTGTCATCGTCCCAATTTGTGTAAAAGACGCGGACGGCTTTTCCGACGTCGGCAACCGTCCATTCTTCCACATAAAACGGCCGGTCCATGACAACGCCGATTCTGTTTTTGATTTCCGGCTCATGAAGACGGTTGTCTTCTCCGAAAACGGAAATTGTGCCACCGTCGTTTTTGAGCATGTTTAGAATCGTCTTCATCGTTGTCGTTTTTCCGGCGCCGTTTTGTCCGATAAATCCCATAATGAAACCTTTCGGAAGGGAAAAGGAAACGTCTAATGTAAAGTTGTCAAAGTGCTTGGAAACGCCGTTCAGTTCTAAGATATTACCGTTTATTGCCGATATTGCTGTTGCTGTTGTTGCTGTTGTTGCTGTTTTTGTCATGATTGTCCCCCTCCTCCAACAGAAGTTTGAGCATTTCGGAAAGTTCGCTGTCTGAAATTTTAATTTGCCGGGAGATGTCAATCGCTTCCTGCAAATTTTCTTCAATTTCCCGTAACTTCTGCTCCAAAAGAAGTTCAGTGTTTTGGGGTTTGACGTAGCATCCTTTTCCTTGAACATTGACGACGAAGCCTTCCTGTTCCAAATCGTTGTACGCGCGCATTGTTGTAATCACGCTGATTTTCAAATCCTTGGCCAGAGACCGGATGGACGGAAGCAAATCACCGTCGGAAAGTTCCCCGGAAAAGATCGCGGATTTGATTTGTTCCTTGATTTGTTCATAAATCGGAACGCCGGCCGTGTTGGAAATGATGATATTCAAAGCTCTTCCTCAAATCTGTTAATATTGTCTATAATCAGTATATACATATATAAACATTTTGGGAATCATGGAAATAGGGCTTCGATTCAAAAGGGAAATTTATATATATCGAAATGAATATGGTTCTATCTGTTAGTGATTAAAACGAAAAGCCAAACTTAAAACTTTTTTGAAAAAGTCGTTTTTCCGCTTAAAACCAGCTTTTTTCAAAATTATTCAAATTCAAAATGATTCAAAATTGACTATTCATCTGAACAATTTGAATTTTATTTTCAATATTCAATGCAGCCGGCATTGATTCTAAAGATTAAATAATCCTCTGGTTTGGAAAAATTCAGACATTTTTACAAATGATTTTTCGAGGAGAAATTCGAATTCGAAACATTTAGAAACATTTATCTTGTACTTTTTATCATTTCAGTATATCTCATTCATAGAATAATATTAAAATTAACAAACAAGGTTCAAACATGACTGAACAAAATTCAAATTACTTACACGGAACCACCACGGTCGGAGTTATCTGTACCGACGGCATTGTTCTTGCCAGCGAAAAACGGGCGACAATGGGGCATTTCATTGCCAGCCGCGAAGCCAAAAAAGTTTACCAGCTTGGCGACCGGATTGGCCTCACCCTTGCCGGATCTGTCGGCGACGCGCAACAAATTGTTCGCGGGTTGACGGTCGAATCTAAACTTTATGAAATGCGACGCAAAGAAGCCATGACGATTAAAGGGCTTTCTACGCTCCTTTCCAATTTACTCAACTCGAACCGGTACTATCCGTATTCGGTTCAGTTGCTGGTCGGCGGTGTTGACAAAAACGGTGCCGGACTTTACTCCTTAGACGCGATGGGCGGAACCATTGAAGAAACGAAAGCGGTTTCAACCGGATCCGGTTCTCCGATTGCCTACGGCGTTTTGGAAGATCACTACCGGGAAAACATGACGGTAAACGAAGGAGCCGAATTGGCAATTCGCGCGCTTCACACGGCCATGAAAAGAGACTCGGCATCCGGCGACGCGATCAGTGTCGTGAAAATTACGAAAGATGGATTTTTGAGAATGGAGGAGGCGGATATTCAAAAAATCCGCGGCAAACTCAACTGATTTTATTTTTCAAAATTTTCGATTTCATTTAATCTAAAAATTAATTTTCAAAAAATTGAACCCGACTTGGTTTAGACAATAAAATCTGTTCTTTTGTTTAAATCAATCTTTCAATTAACAATTTTATTATATTTTTCAAAATTTCATTATTTTAAAATGTAATTTTTTGGTTGAATCAAAAAACCATTCAGCCGAATAAAAATCAAACGTGCAGCGTAAAAATCAATTTAATTAAATTTATTAAATTTAAACCAGTGATTACTTATTTTAAAAAAGGAAAGTTCATAATGGCAATAGATGATGTTTTAGCAGACCTTCGGACAAAAATCGAGAAAAATCTGCCGGACGGCGTGACCATTTCCGGCGTCGGCTTCGAAGGCCCGCAGCTTGTTTTGTATACGGAAGATCCGAAAAAGTTTGCCGACGACGGTAATATTATCCGAAATTTGGCGAAAGCTCTCCGGATCAGAATCGCGGTTCGTCCGGACCCGAAAGTTTTGGCCGAGCCGGAGCGCTCCATTGAGCTCATTCACAAAATCGTTCCGGCGGACTCCGTCATTTCCAACTGTTACTTCGATCCCGATTCGGGCGAAGTGATTATCGAAGCCGAAAAACCGGGACTTGTGATCGGAAAGCACGGCGATACCCTGCGCGAAATCACAAAAGAAATCGGCTGGATTCCAAAAGTCGCGCGAACGCCGCCGATCAAATCCAAAACCGTAAAAAACGTCCGCGATTTTATGAGAAACAATCTCAAGGAAAGAAAGGAAATTCTCAAAGACGTCGGCCGAAAGATTCACCGCGAATGTTCCCACACCGACCAATGGATCCGGGTGACAGCGCTGGGCGGCTGCATGGAAGTCGGCCGAAGCTGCTACCTTCTCTCAACGCCCGAATCAAAAATCATGATTGATTGCGGCGTTAACTTGGGTTCGGAAGACAAAACGCCTTACCTTTACGTTCCCGAAGTCAACCACTTTGACGAATTGGACGCGATTGTGATTACGCACGCGCACATGGACCACCAAGGTCTTGTGCCGCTGCTTTTCAAATACGGGTACGAAGGTCCGGTCTATTGTACGCCGCCGACCCGCGACATGACGATTCTGCTTCAGCTCGACTACATTGATGTGGCGTCTAAAGAAGGAAAGAAAGTTCCTTATGACTCAAGCACCATTGAAAAAGAACTTTTGCATATGATTCCTTTGGATTATGAAGAAGTGACGGACATTGCGCCCGACATCAAATTAACCTTCCACAACGCCGGACACATTATCGGATCGGCGATCTCGCACTTCCACATCGGCGACGGACTCCACAATATTGTGTTTACCGGCGACTACAAATATGAACGCACAAGGCTTTTTGACCCGGCGGTTAACAAATTCCCGCGTGTGGAAACAGTGGTGACGGAAGCAACGTACGGCAACAACAACGGTTTTCAAACACCGCTTCGAGACGCCGAACGCAATCTTCAAAAGATCATCAAGACAACCATCGAACGCGGCGGCGCCGTTTTGATTCCGGCGTTTGCGGTTGGCCGAAGCCAGGAAGTGATGATTGTTCTTGAAGAAGCCATTCGAAAAGGTTTCATTCCGAATGTCCCGGTTTATTTGGACGGAATGATTTGGGAAGCGACCGCCATTCACGCGACGCATCCGGAATACTTAAACGGCGAACTCAAGAAGCAAATTTTCCAAAAAGGACAAAACCCGTTCCTGTCAGAATCTTTCCGCCAGGTGGACTCCAAAGAAATGCGGGACAAAATCCTGGAAGAGCCGCACCCCTGTGTGATTATCGCAACATCCGGTATGATGACCGGCGGCCCTGTTATGAATTATTTCTACAAGCTGGCGCCCGATGAAAGAAATACGCTCGTGTTCGTCGGATACCAGGCGGACGGAACCATTGGCCGACGCATTCAAAAAGGCTGGAAAGAAATTGCGGTTGGCAACAACAATACCGTCAAAGTCAACATGGGCATCGAAACAATCGATGGTTTCTCAGGTCACTCCGACGTTAAACAGTTGATGGACTACGTGAAAAAGATGCAGCCTAAACCCGAACGTATTTATACGTCCCATGGCGATGAAAAATCATGCATTGAATTCGCCGACGCGATCAAAAAGAAAGCCCGAATCGAAGCAAAGCCGCTTGTGAATTTGGAAACGTTGAGAATTCTTTAAATTTCACATTGAGTCTTTATGTCTGATTTTGAATTTGAAGATTCAAATTCGGGCTCTTTTGCCCGATTTTTGTCCAACGGCTGCGTCTCTTGCCAAAAAGGAGCCAAAATGGTCCTTTTTGTTACAGGACGCTGCTATCGGGACTGTTTTTATTGTCCGCTTTCGGATGAGCGAAAAGACCGCGATGTTGTTTTCGCAAATGAGCGTCCGGTTTACTTGGACGAAGATATTCTGGAAGAAGCCGAGTCCATGAACGCGGAAGGGACCGGGATCACGGGCGGAGAACCGCTTTTGGAATCGGGTTCTGTTTTGCACTACATTTCTCTTCTCAAATCCCGGTTCGGACCCGGACATCACATTCATTTGTATACGTCCATTCCCGCAGATAACGACATGATTCAAAAATTAGCGGCTGCCGGGCTTGATGAAATCCGGTTCCATCCGCCGACTGAAATGTGGGAATCTCTTGTCGGATCCGATTTTGAAGCATCCATTCGGACGGCTCAAGCTGCTGGAATTTCGGCCGGCATTGAAATACCGGCGCTTCCGAATGCTGTGGATGTTGCGGTTTTTGCAAAAAAAATCGATTGTTTCTTGAATTTAAACGAGCTTGAATTCTCGGAAAACAATGCCGATGCCATGAAAGAACACGGATTTTCCTTGATTGACAACGAGTCCAACGCCGTTTTCGGGTCAAGGGAAATTGCGCGGCAAGCGTATGAGGTGGGTGGCAAAATTAATTTTTGCGCGTCCCGCTATAAAGACGCGGTTCAGCTGCGTTTGCGGTTGATTCGAACAGCCGTTTCAAGCGCGCGCCCGTTTGATGAAATCACCGCTGACGGAACGATCATCTACGGGAAACTCAAAATTCAAAGCGTTTTTTTGAACGATTTTGCGACGTTTTTGGAAGATTTGGAAGTTCCGGCGGAGGCCTATGAAATTCTTGACCCGGACGGGAATTCTGACGATTTTGCCGTTGTAGAAACAGCCGCCGGTATCGCGGAAGAATTGGCTGAGATTTTCCGTGAGGATGAAATTTCGGACTTTGGCGAAGTTCAATTTTGGCTCTTTGAAAGATATCCGTTTTCCAACGGATTCGTTGTCGAAAGCAGCCGCATTTACTAATATATAAGCCTTACGCGTAAAAATTTATAAAGGATTAATATGTTATAGGGATTCATCGTGCGGGTTAAACCGGACGAAACCCGAATGAATCGGAAGGATGATTCAACAAATTTTTCAAAGCTTATTCAAATCACGAACGACCCGGCCAAACGGCCGGCTCAAAACGAAAAAACAAAAACGGAAACGATTGAGAACTTACTGGGGTGTCAGGGCTGCAAACGACAGAAGATAAAGTAAAAGAACGGCTTGAGAAGTATCTTGCCAGAGATGAAAACGGAATTCGGAAGATTGTATTACATCTTTTTACATCGGGCGATAAATTTACCACCAACGATGTTTACCGGTTCCTGGAACAAGAAAGTTTCGAAGTCAGTTACCGCGGCGTGTCAGCGATGGTCGGTCTCATGAACACAAGACTGGGAATATTAAGCATTAACGTGACCGGAGACCATAATGTTTATTCTTTGAAAGACAATTACAAACCGGTCGTCGAATCAATTTTAGATGTCGGCAACGTTCAAATCAAATCCAATTGAAAAATCGAAATAATTCGATTGTTTCCAACTTTTCTTTCACTTTTTTTGTATTTTCTTTCCTTTTTTTCCGTCTTCTCCTCCTTCTTTCATTTCTCTTCTTTCATTTCTCTTTTCTCTTTTCTCTTTTCCTTTTTCCTCTTTCCCTTCCATTTTTCTTTTTCTCCTTTTTCTTTTTCTCTTTTTTCTCTTTCTCCTTTTTCTTCCTTCTTTTCCTTTTCCTCCGTTTTCCTGTTTCTTCTTCCTTAACCACCGAAAACATTTATAGCGCCGAGTTCTTTTAAAGACAAAGAATATTAAGCCAAAAATAAAAATAAATTTTTAAACAAGAGCTTTCTTTTACGTACAAAAATTAAAAAAGGCGCCACTATGAGAGTTACAATGGACATCGAATTAAAAGACGAGCCGGGGCAACTGATTTTAGCCCTTGAGCCCGTTTCTCATTTTAAAGCGAATTTGATTTCGGTCTTTCACTATCACAAAACCAAAAACACATCCCCTGGAATGGATGGAAAGGTTCAGGTGCGTTTGGTTCTTGACGCGAAACCTCAAATCATCAACAGCATCAAAGATGAAATCGAAAGCAGAGGAATTCGCGTTCTTCGAATTGACGAGGAAAAATATCGGGAAACAATTACCGTCATCATGATCGGGCATGTGATTAATACCGATATTAAGGATACCATCAGCCGGATTGACGGAACCGGAATCGCCGAAGTTGTGGACATGTCGCTTTCAATGCCCGAAATTGTCAAACCGACCTCCGCCGCTCTGAAAATTAACGCGGTCGGAAGAACGGAGCTGAACGAAGTTTTGGAAATGCTGAAAGAAATCGCACTGGAGAAAGATTTGCTGCTAATTCTGCCGATTGATGCGGATTAATTTGAGGGGAGAGAATAACATGAAAATTGTCAAAGCATCGATTATCGGATTCGGGTCCATCGGACAAGGTGTTGCCAAAGCGCTTTTGATGAAAAAGGCCGAGCTCAACAAAGAAGGACTTGACGTATCTGTTGTCGCGATTACCGATTCCAAAGGCGCGGCGGTTGATGAAAAAGGACTTGATTTAAAAAAGTGCTTGCAAAAGAAAGCGGAAACCGGAACTGTCGCATCCGAAGACCTGTTGGGAATGACCGGTCTTGACGTCATCAAAAAGGTGGATCACGACTTGGTCATCGAAGTAACGCCGACCGATATTCAAACGGGCGGCGCCGGTCTTTTGAACATGACGGCTGCCCTTGAAACCAAAAAAGATGTGGTCACGTCCAACAAAGGGCCTCTCACGATGAAATTCCGGGAACTCAGCAATTTGGCGGAAAAGAACAACTGCGCTTTTAAATTCGAAGCGACGGTCGGCGGCGCCATGCCTGTCATTAATCTCATGACCGAAGTGATGGCCGGAAACGAAATCAAGAGCGTCAAAGGCATTTTTAACGGGACCTGCAACTACATTTTGACCCGCATGTACGAGGAAAAATCCGGTTATTCTGAAATTTTAACCGAAGCGGTTGATCTCGGCATTGCAGAAACCGACCCGTCCTACGATGTGGAAGGAATCGACACCGCTTGTAAGGTTGTTATTTTGGCCAACGCGGTTTTCGGGATGAACAAAACCATCAAAGATGTGGAAATCACCGGCATTACGAATGTGACGTATGAAGCTCTTGAAATGAGCGCCAAATCCGGAAAAACCATTAAACTCATCGGCGAAGTCCGAAAGGATGGAAAATTAAGTGTCGCCCCGCGGCTGGTTCCGATCGGACACCCGCTTTCCGTTTCCGGAACGCTCAACGTCGCGGCGGTCCAAACGGACTTGGCGGGGGAAATCACCGTCACCGGAAAAGGCGCAGGGTCTCTTGAAACCGCCAGTTCCATTTTAAGCGATATTATTTCCATTTACAAATGCGATTGCAAAACTTAAAAGACGGGAGGAAAAAGCATCACTCAATTTTGCCGGTTTGCGGACGTTTGCCGCGACGTGGAACAAATTTCAAGTTCTTTGGAAATGACAGACGTTTTTGCGTCTTTTTTAAAAGAACTTGATGAGGATGAGCTTTCCGTTTCATGTTATATGATTATGGGAGAAATCTTTCCGGCGTGGACCGGCGAAAAGCTGGGTCTTGGCCCGAACTTGCTTTATTCGGCGCTTTCAAAAGCAGCCGGCATTTCTCCGGATAAAATAAAAGAGGATCTCAAAGAAACCGGCGATGTCGGCGAGACCACTTTTTTAGCGTTGTCCAAGGAAAAGAAAAGCCAATCCACGTTCTCCAGCTTTTTTTCGGCGTCGGAAAACGGCGACGATTCCGGCGATTCCTCCGTATTAATTTGCGGAAAGCTGACCATCCGGCAGGTTTATGACCAGTTGAAAGGGATCGCCAGCGCTTCCGGAAAAGGCGCTCAATCCCAAAAAATCAAAATTCTTCAATCCTTATTTTCCGCGGCGACGCCTGATGAAGCCAAATACATTTCAAGAATCGCTCTGGAGGAGCTTCGAATCGGAATCGGTGAAGGAATTGTTCGGGATTCGATCGCGAAAGCTTTTGACGTCCCGGTCGAAAAGGTGGAATTTGCGTTTATGGTCACAAACGATCTCGGAGAAGTCGCGGTGGCATCAAAAACCGGCGGCATTGAAAACCTGGACAATCAACAGATTCAAATCAACCGGCCGGTCAAAATGATGCTCGCGCAAGTGACCAACAGCATTGAAACCGCTTTTTCGGAACTGGAAACGGTGGCGGTCGAATGGAAATTTGACGGCGCGCGCCTTCAAATTCATAAAAAAGGAAAAGAAGTAAAACTGTATTCCCGCCGCCTTGAAGATGTGACCGATTCGCTTCCGGATGTGGCGGACGCTATTTTAGCCGCTGTTGAAGCAACGGATGCCGTTTTGGACGGAGAAGCGGTGGCAATTGATGAAGAAGGACGGCCGCGCGCATTTCAGGATATTTTAAGGCGGTTTCGGCGGAAGTATGATGTGGAATCAACGTCCAGAGACATTCCGATTCATGTGAATTTGTTTGACCTTTTGTATGTCGACGGCGAAAGTATGATTGAAAAACCGCTGAAAGAGCGGCGAGAACGGCTTTCAGAAATCATTCGAAAAAATTCAAAGGGAATCAGCGTGGACGACATGGTGGTGACAACTGATCCAGCAATCGCTCATGACATTTATGAAAAAGCCCTCAAAGCCGGTCATGAGGGAATTATGATGAAAAATCCGAGTTCTGTCTATTCTCCGGGAAAACGCGGCAAAAATTGGATGAAGAAAAAACCGGTGATGGACACACTCGATTTGGTTGTCATCGGTGGGGAGTGGGGGTCCGGGAAACGAAAAAATAAAATCGGATCCTATATTTTGGCGTGTTACGATGACATCAATAACGCCTTTTTGGAAATCGGCCGCGTTGGAACGGGCCTTTCCGACGAACTTTTGGACAATTTGACGGAAAAATTTAAACCTCTGATCGAAGCCGAATCCGGGGTTGAAATCAAAATAAAGCCGGAGATTGTGTTTGAAATTGCCTTTGAGGAAATTCAAAAAAGCACGAATTATCAAGCCGGTTACGCGCTCAGGTTCCCGAGACTGATTCAGGTCCGGGAAGATAAAATGATCGAAGATATTGATACGGTTGACAAGATTGAGCGGATGTATGCCGGGCAGAAAGAGAACGGATTGAATAAATGAGGAATGAGAATGGTTTTAGATTTAACAAGTTTAAAAAACGGGATCAATGCGCTCAAAGAAACGATCCAAGGCGAGAAAGAAGCTAAAGAAATCACATCCAACAAGAGAATATTGAATGGCTTGCGCGCCGGCGTGATTCAAGACTTTGAGTTATCCTATGAACTTTGTTTCAGATTTATGAACCGGTGGATGAAGGAGAATGTCAATCCGGATTTTGTCAACAACTCGTTGAGTCGGCGCGAATTTTACAAGTGGTGTTCAACGTACGGGTTGATTGACAATGTTTCCGCATGGATGGAATTCCATGAAGCCAGAAACAGCTCGACGCATACCTATGATGAAAAAATCGCCGACCAAGTCTTTCAAGCGGCCCTCTCTTTTTTGCCTTACGCTGAAAAGTTGTTAATCACATTGGAGCAACACAATGATTGATGTTTCCGATTCCGAAAGAAAAATAATCGTTTCAATTCTGAGAGAGTATGTGCCGGACGCCGAAGTTTGGGTTTACGGTTCCCGTTATCGAGGAAACGCGCGAAAATTATCGGATTTGGATTTGACCGTTGTCGCCGCTGAAAAGTTAAGTTCCGGCATCCTTTTGCAGATGAAAGAAGCGTTTGCGGATTCTCTTCTTCCGTATTTGGTAGACATATCGGAATGGAATACTTTACCGCCTCATTTTCAAAAAATAATATTGCAAGGACATGAAGTCATTTATCCTGAAAAATCAAAAATACGAGAGATGGGAGAAGATGACAAAAAGTGAAAAATTATGAAATAATACGAAAATAGGGTGATTAAAATGGAAATTTGTGCTTTTCTGAACTTTGCCGGCAATTGCCGCGATGCGATTTCATATTATGCTGACATTTTCGGCGTTGAAATGCCGGAAATTGCGACTTACGGCGACTTCCCCGAAGAAAATACGGATTATTCGGACGTAGCCGACTATGTTGCGTATGCGGAACTCAACATTAAAGGAAACCGAATGTGTTTTTCTGATGTTGTGGAAAAGCCGGTCATCGGAAACAACATAACACTTGCGATTATGAGCAACGATTCCGCCGAAATCAAAGATCTGTATGAAAAATTAAAACCTGAATCCGTTCTTTTGATGGAACTGTCGGAAACGTCTTGGAGTCAGGGCTTTGCGATGCTGACGGACAAATTCGGAATTTCCTGGCAATTAAATCTGTGCTGCATGCCGATTCAATAAGTCAACTTGTCAAAAGAGAATGAATGAACCCAAATTATTTTTTTGTTTTTGACAGGACGGAACTTAAGATGAGCAAAATGCCGGTGAAAAACAGAATCATGGAGACGAACCAGGTCGCGTATTGAAGAAGAATGAAATCGAAATAACGGGGTGAAGCCGGGTCAACGTTAAGAAAACTGAAAATGAGAGGAATGCCGGCCGAGATGATCATAAAAATCAACCCGGTGGAAAAGAGTTCGACGGTCGTCATTTGACGAATTGAAAGTTTCATGTTTCTTCCTTTTTCAGTTTGACATTATCTATCCAATCGATTTTATAAAAATGTTTGTTTTATTTGCCGGTTTCATCTTTTTATTTTTATTTTTCTGTTTTTCTATGTTTCATTCTTTCTGTTTTTTTGATTTTTTTCATTTATTCTTTTTTCTCTTCATTTTTCGGCGCTTCCAATTCTTTTTGACCCGGTTTTAATCGTCGCGCCTTTTGTTGAGCTCGCTGTTGAGACTCCTGTTCCAAATGTCTTATAAATTCCTCGTCACTCATACTTGAAAGCGCCTGAATTTTTTGAAAGGATCCCGCCATACGTCTCGATTTCCCGAACTTTGAAACTTTCTCAATCACTGCCGGAATGGCCGGTGATTTGTAAACCGATGATACGGCATCCACCATTTTTTGATGCCTTTTTCCAATAGCCTCTCGGATCGGTGATTTTTCATAGAACCGTTCCAATTGCCGATTCATTTCCGAGAGGTCCGCGTCGTTGATGTCAACGTAAACGGTTTGGTTCAAAACGCATTCCAGCTGCCGGATTTGTTTGTCGCAGATTTGCCGGATACAGTCGTATTCTTCCCGCCGGGTTTGATTTTTGTTCAAATCCAGAATTTTGGAGTGGGCGACAATATTGCGGTTCGGCTGAAGGATTTTTAAATCTTCTTCCAAATCGCAAATGTTGAATTTGTTTTCAAAATAACGCTTCCAAAGTGATTTCGGTTCGTTTTGTTGAATCAGCCGGTTGATTTCAATCAGAACTGCCGGGTTTTGAAGTAATTCGCTCTCACCGCAGCCGTGATTGTCGTGGTCGAGCAGCATTTTGATTTCGGCAAGCATTTGTTTTTCCGTTAAATCGGCATACGGCGAAAACAAAAATTGTTCCCACTGGTCGTAAGTGAGTTCGTAAAGAATGATTTCATCAAGCTTAGAGGTTCGCCCGACGCGGCCTTTGACTTCCGCTTGAATTTCCGTCGGGACGGATTCAATCCAGTCTTTTCCGAACATCGAAATCATAAGCCGCCAAACAAATTCCCGAAGCAGGCGTTCGAATTTGTTAAAACACGGATAAAGCAAGTCGCAGTAGTGTTCCGACAATTCGTCGTAGACGAGGATTTTTTTGAAATGTGGCGGCTTGTGGTAGTTGTCAATTTTGTGGGTGAGCAGGTCGAGCGCATCCGGATCTTCTTGATTGATTTCGAGGAAGTAAATTTGATTTTTTTGGATTTCAGAAATGGCGTATTGGAAACTCTTGTTTTGGAAATGGAGCGTTTCGTCATCGTGATTGTTGTCTAAATGTTTTAAGAGGACTTCGGCGAAGTTTTGGCCGAATTCTTCTTTTTCATTGTTGATGAGGAAGTATTTGAGGAGCATGAGAAGACCATTAATTACAATTATTATTAATTTCTAATTTCACAACTAAAATCCATATCCAAATACTTTAACATGTCTCTTCCTTTTTGAGTGAGACTAAGCCACGAATTTTTTCCGTCTTTATGAATGTTAATCAATCCCCAGTCCTTCTCCAACTTATTAATTATATTCTGATTTAACCAAGCATAAATTCTTGCTCTTTCATCCTTATTTACTTTTTTTTCAGAGGTTATCTCTCCAGGGTATCCAAATATTTTTTTATTTTCTTCATTTATTCTCATGTGATTAATTAAATCCCTCTTTGTTATCTTCTCATTTTCACTCAAACTAATTTTTTTCAAAACTGTGATTAAGCGAATTTCCGGCAATACTACTGGAAATGTAATAATATCAATTATATCTTTTACACCTTCGGTCCTAAGTTTGGAAAAATCTCCCGTTGTTAAATATTGTCTTTGCTCTCGTGGTTTTTTGCAATCAAGGTAATCTTCAGCCTTCACATAATATGGTATAACGTTATATTCTTGGCTAAACATCATTGAGCTTATAGTTCCTGCAACTGCGGCCAAGTTACTTCCAGATGAAATGTTAATATAAATTAAATTTCCTTTTTCTTTTATTATAAGTTCCTTCAATTTGTTTAAAACACAAACAATATTTTGAACATCTTCAATTAATTCTTCCTATACATCAATCCCTTTTTTCTAAAGAATTGCTTTATTTTCTTCTAAATAATCTTTGCCTTCATCATCTTCTTTTTTTGAAATTAAATAGACTTTATCAGCTTTTTTCATAGTGGCAGCTAAACTAATTCGATCTATTTCAAAACCAACAACAACAAGATGTATTCTTAGAGGTGTAGAATTCATAATTTCTATTTACACATTCATATGTTATATAAATAATGTATATTCTAAATAGTAAGCAAAGAATGCTTAC
Organism: Methanolapillus millepedarum; assembly: GCF_032594115.1. NCBI lineage: Archaea > Methanobacteriati > Methanobacteriota > Methanomicrobia > Methanosarcinales > Methanosarcinaceae > Methanolapillus > Methanolapillus millepedarum. The sequence continues at coordinate 435,892 of NZ_CP131060.1, read as the reverse complement.
TAAGTATTAGAAAATATATATTATTGAAAGAGAATAAATGAATCTCCATTAAAAACGGAGGTATTAAACTACTGGAAGTGTTAAAAATGACAGACAGAGATTACAAGAAATACGAATTAAAAAAAGGTTCAAAAGTTGTATACCGTGGAATTACGAATGATTTAGACCGTAGAAAAACTGAACATTCTCAAGACAAAAAATTTACTTCAATGAGGCAAGTTGGAAGATCTTGTACAGAAGAAAGCGCCAAAAACTGGGAACAAAAGTCCCTTAAAACATATAGAGACAATCATGGAGGGAAAAACCCAAAGTACAACAAGAAAAAAAATGGATAATTTTAATATTTAAATTGTGAAATTTGGATGCAGAAACTCTATTGATGCCAGAATGGGTGAAATATTGAAGAAAAAAATTACCTACTTTGATAGACAATTAAGAAAGAACTATTCAGGATATGCTTTTGGAATTATTACATTATTTGGAGTCGGTTCATTATTTTTAGAATCCTGGATGCAAAAAATAATTGGAATAATGATTCTATTGTTAGTTCTTACCATATTATATGTAATCATGTGGCACTGTGCTAATACAAAAAAAGATATTATATTAAAAATAAACAATTCAGAGGTTGAAGTTAAATTTGGGAATATATTTGATCAATTTTATTTTAAAACAATTCCTTTTAATGAATATTTTGATACATTGGTTGATAATCAAATAATATCTGAGAAATCATTAAACGGCATCTTTGTAAATAGAGAAGATAAAAATGAAATTGATGATCTTATTTCAAAAGATTTACGATTAAAAGAACACCGAATGGAATATAATGACAAACGAAATACAGGTAAAAAACAAAAATATAAATTGGGAAGCGTTGTAAAATATAGAGATGAATATATTTTGACTGCATTTTCAAAATTTGATGGAAATGATCGTGCATATTTGTATATGTTAGATTATATAAATTTCCTTATGACATTTTGGAATGAAATAGATATCATATATGGGGGGAAATCTGTTTCAGTTCCATTATTCGGATCTGGAATTACCAGATTCAAAGAATATTGTGATATTTCAGACCAAGAATTGATCGAATTACTTATTTGGTCTTTTAAAATCAGCAGAATTAAGTTTACATATCCATCAAAAATATCAATTATAATTCTTCCGGAAAAACAAGATAAAATTAATTTATACAAATTAAAGGAGATGTTTGTATGACTTATAGAAATGGAGTTTATATAGCTTTTAATGGGTGTGGAACAAATATACCCACTGAATCAGATATTAGATACTATAACATTCTGAAAGCATGGAATAACAATGACGGAATAGACTTTAATTTCGTTAATAGTCATGAAAAAACATACCAAGTAAAAGACACAAGTTCCGAATCTACTTTAAAAGGTAGATTAAGTGAGCGACTTAAAGACTCCAAGTCATTACTTTTAATTGTTACGGAAAATACTAAAAATTGCAGTGAAATATTGGAACATGAAATCGTTGAAGCCGTTGACAAGAGACAAATTCCAATAATAGTTGCTTATACAGATTCTGTAACATATGGGGACCAAAATCAACTTCCAGAAGTATTAAAAGAAAGAATTAAAAACAAAACAGCAAAAATAATTTATGTAAAATTTGAAAAAGATGAGATTAAATGGGCAATTGATAATTTTGGGGTAAACGATGTTTTAGGTAAGAAAAATGCAATATATAGATATGACCGAAAGTCTAATTCTGCTATATTGCATTAGAAAAAATAAAGGTGTATTTTCAAATCAATTCAAAATTTGTAGAGGAAGTCAAGAGATATGTATCATTTTTTATTGAAGGTTGAGAATTTTGTATGAAAAGTCTGACTAATTGAGTTCTTTTCATGCAAAACAATGCCGACAGAATTTTTGTAAAATCATAAATTAATATTTATTTGACTAAAAATTAAAAGGCAAAAAAATGGCAGACTGTTTAAGAATGAATGGAAATTTAAAATGTGGTAGATGTGGTGAATCTAATTGGTCCGATGTGTATAAAAGTTTCTATAATTACCAAGAAAGATATGCTACGAGATGTAGGAACTGTGGTCATATTTATGATATAATACCTTGAACAAAATTGATTTTTGTTTTAATTTTTCGATTAAAACAAGCGATATATAATGTTCTTTCTAATTCTTCAAATACTTATTTTAGAAAATAATAAATCGTTATATGTGTAATTATTACAAGAGTGATAAAATGAATCAAGAAATTTTTGAATTTGCAACAATTAATGCCATAGCTACCCTTCCTGAATCTTCCAATTCAACATTAAAAGAATTTACAGCCTCTGTTTTCGTAGAAACACACAGCATTGAACAAATAGAAAAACTGATCACAAAACTCAAAGTTTTCAATCTTTTCGAAACGATAGCTCATCCAAATAACGAGTCTTCGAAATGGTTAAACTTGTTCATTGATTTAATTCGTCAAAAGGTAAATGAAAAAAGTATTAGAATTGATTGAAGATAAGTATTAATTTACTAAATAGATTCAAAATCCATCATACCATTTATTTCATTTTTTATAAAATCAATTTTAAAAATATATAGGAGAATTATTTCGGCAAATACCTCCCCAACCCCTCAAAAACCGCCCTATAATACTCCTCAGCCACAGATTGATCCTCCCCCTCCTTATTCAACTCATGCCCTGAATTCTCAAAAATGAAAAATTCATGCTCAAATCCCGAAAGATTTGAAACCTTTTCCTGCATGCGTTCAACATTGCTGAAAGGCACAAGCTCGTCTTTCACACCATAAGCAAAAATCGTCGGTGGCGAATTCGCGTCAACATAATAAATCGGCGACGCCTTCAAAAGATCCGGCGTTGCGCCGACTTTCATCTCTTCCATCGTGTAGTTTGTGCCGGCGAGCATATTGAGAAGCTCCCAAAAGAAGTAATCTGTTCCTTCTTCCGCATAAGGATTTGAAAAAACGCCGGGATCTGACAAATCCAAAGGACCGACGTTTGAGACCACAAACGCAATCGGAACGGGCGGATTTTTATAGGAATACGCATAAAGCATCGCCAAATGTCCGCCGGCGCTGTCGCCGCCAACAGCGATTTTGTCGGTTCGAATGTGATAATCGTCTCCGTTTTCTTGAATCCACTTCATCGCCAAATCAACATCGTCCATAATGTCACAACCGTCAACATCGTCCGACAAATACCGGTAATTAATCGAAATGACCGCATAACCGTTGCTGTTGAGTCCTTTTGCATAACCTTCCCCTTCTTCTTTGCTGCCTTCAATCCAGCTGCCGCCGTGGATATACACAAATGCAGGAACGTCGCCGGTCATGTTTTCCGCCGAGTCCGGGAGATAAATGTCCATCGTGTTTCTCGCGTCCGGGCCGTAATGAATATCGGAATATGTCGCCGGATTTTTCCCGCCGGACATCAAAAGCAGCAAAACGGCGGAGATGAAAACAACGGCGACAACCAAAATAATAAAAAGATTCTTCTTTTTCATAGCCGTTATTTTTATCGGCAAAAGATATTAAATTTATTACACGAATAGAGAAATAAAAAAAGAAAAAAGAAAAAAGAAAAGAGAAAAAAGAAGAAAAAGAGGGGGAAGAATGGAAAACAAAATAAGCGGCTGTTTCATTTGTGGAAAAAGTCTGAAATATTTCAAACCAGCCAAAACGTTCTCTTGCGCCGTATGCCAAAAAACGTTTGAATCCGAAGTGGCTTGCGAGGACGGGCATTTCGTTTGCAACGACTGCCATGCTCAAAAAGGAATTGCCGCCATTACATTTTATGCTTTAAACAGCCGAAGCAAAGATCCGGTTTTGATTGCTTTTGAGATGATGAAATCTCCGGCTGTTAACATGCACGGGCCGGAACATCACTATTTGGTGCCGGCCGCATTGCTTGCCGCCTATCGAAATTCCGGAGGGAATATCGACTTAAACGAAAGTTTAGCAACGGCCCGCCAACGAGCGAAAAATGTACCGGGCGGCATTTGCGGATTTTGGGGAAGCTGCGGTGCCGCCATTGGGACCGGTATTTTTGTAAGCGTCGCGACAAAAGCAACGCCGCTTTCCGAAAATGAATGGAGCCTTGCCAACCGGATGACCGCGCAAAGCCTCAACGATATTTCAAAAAACGGCGGTCCGCGTTGCTGCAAACGAGATTCGTGTCTGGCCGTCTTACAAGCCGTCCGGTTCAGCGAAGAGCATCTTGGTGTTTTCATGGAAAAACCGGAACGGATTCAATGTGAATTTTACATGAACAACAAAGAGTGCAAAAAAGAAAAATGCATTTTTTACGCCGGATTTCCGAAATATCCGTCTGATTAATTTTGAGATTCAAAGTTTGCAAATGGTTTTTGATGAGAGGGGCTGTTTGCATCTGCTGTTTCTATTTTGCAGTTTGCATCTGCCGTTTCCATTTTGCAGCTTGCATCTGCTGTTTCCATTTTGCAGTTTGCACCTGCTGTTTCTATTATTGCAGTTTGCATCTGCCGTTTCTATTTTTCAGTTTGCAACTGCTGTTTCCATTTTGCAGCTTGCATCTGCCGTTTCTATCTTGCAGTTTGCATCTGCTGTTCCCATCCCATCTTATTGCCCATGAAATCCGCAAAATACAGACGCAAGGCGTCTGATTTTGCGGGGCGGTTTGCTTGATTCATAAATAAAGAGCCGCCTGCGAATTTTTCCGCGACCGAAGGGAGCCGTTCGCGCAGCGAACTTTTTGGAAACAGACTCTCCTCGCCCCTTGAAAAATTCCGAAGCGGAGCGAAGGAATTTTTTTTAAACGACGTTCATGTTTCCGCTGTATTCGTTTTGTTTGTCAATGCTCATCTGAATCAGTATTTCAAAAATTTGCCGGACGGCTTCAACATCCAGATTTTTTTCAACCGCCAAACTTGAAGCCCGGTCGAGCACTTTTTGCATTTGCTCTTCATCACGAATCGGCTTATTCATTTCTTTTTTGGAAGAAAGAATATCGCTGGCCAAATTCGTTCTGATCTCGATCAAATCCACGATTTCCCGGTCGATGAGCCTCATCTTTTCTCGGGTTGCTTCCAATTTGCCGGTCATTTTTTTCGCCTCACGCCATTGATAAATGTTTTTGCAATAATGCAATTAAATCAATAGAATCCGCTTATTATATAAATTTCATTCTGACTTTTATCGGATTATTTGTTCTGCCATTTCTCCCAAATCGTGAATATTTTTAGAAGGATTCTCATGATTGTCCTGAAATTTATAAATACTAGGTCTAACATTTTTGCTTATCTATATTTCCCTTACGAAATATATATGACAAACACATTTCAATTCAATATATTTTCTATTAGAGCCTAGTCAATTTTTCCGTTTGGAGGAAAAACATGAGTGTCGTTAGCAGCGTCAAAAATAGATTTTCAAAATTTTTCGGTAAATTATTCAAGAAGAAAAATGCATGTATCGGTATCTATGGCCCGCCAAATGCCGGAAAGACAACACTTGCCAACCGCATCGTCAAAGATTGGAGAGATGAAAGCTCGATCGAGCCGCTTGGATCTGTTTCTCACATTGCGCACGAAACCCGAAAAGCGCAACGCCACCACAAATTGGAAATCGAATCCAAAGGCAATAAAATCTGCCTGGATGTTGTTGACACACCCGGCCTCGCCACCAAAATCGACTTCCACGACTTCATGAAAGAAGGCATGGGCGAAAAAGAGTCCAAGCAGCGTTCCAAGGAAGCAACGGAAGGCGTTATTGAATCTGTCAAATGGCTGGATGATTTGGACGGCGTCATTTTGGTGATGGACGCCACGGAAAACCCGTACACCCAAGTTAATGTCACCGTCATCGGAAACATGGAAGCTCGAAAACTTCCTTTGTTGATTGTCGCCAACAAAATCGACCTTCCAAATTCGGATCCGGATGCTATCCGGGAGGCTTTTCCGCAACATCCGTTTATTTCGATTTCCGCTCTTGAAGGGACCAACATGGAAACCTTTTACGAAGCTGTCGCCAAACAATTCGGGTGATTCAAATGAGCGACATTCAGTTAGATTTGGTTTCCGACGCCAAGCTGTCCAAAATGGGTTCGACCGAAAAGGTCCGTTACATCATTGACGAAGTCCGGAAAGGAAAAATCATGGTGCTTGAAAAGGGACTCGACCCGATGGAAGAAGCAAAATTGATCGAAATGACGATGAGCGAAATTCATGATGATTTCGTCGGTCTTGAAATCGAGAGCTACCCGCGTGAAAACAATTCTTCCTTTTTGGGAAAATTGCTCAAAAAAGATTCCGGCCAGCAAAAATTGACCGTTATCGGACCGGCAAATCAGTTAAAAACACTCCGAAAGGACAACTCTTTAATCAGCACGTTAGTGTCAACAAAATAATGCAAATGCATTATTTTGTTTTTTTGTTTTGTTTTTTTGTTTTGTTTTTTTGTTTTGTTTTTTTGTTTTTTTGAGCGGTACAGTGTGTTATGCCACGTGCGTTATAACCGTTTATTTAAAGGCCGTTAGAATCATTCATTTGTTCTCTACAAGTTGATGATACTTTTATTTTTATGGTATTTAATTATAGTTTTATTATGATTATATTTAGCAAAATTTTTAAATCAACGTGTTCTATTTGATGGTATCCGAATGCAAAATCTATAATAATTAATCAAGTATAATCATGTTTTGACCAAAAACAATTTTGGCAGGTGTTGTTTTGTTGCAAAAAGAAAATCAATTTCAGGAAAAAGGAAGCTCTAAAATTCCGGGACTTGGTCCTCAGAACTTGATTTCTTTTGAAATGGGCAATGAAAACATCACGCTTATATGTACTTACGGGAAAATCTCCATGTCGCTCAATCGTCAAGTGACGGATTACGCGATCGGAAAAATTCTGAAGAGCATTTCCGTTGTGGATAATTCAACGTCTCACGAAATGGAAATCTTATGTGATTTTGACGACATCCCGCTTTATCAAACCATGGGTTACACACTCGTCGCCTACGGGCGCCACAACGGAAAATACCGCGTTACCTTTAACATTCCTTTCTCTTCCGAAAAAGCGCTTTACCATTTAACCGTTTCTTTTTTTAAAGAACTTGAAAAACAAAAAACGCTCAAAAAAGACTTCTACTGGAACGGAAAAGACAATGATATCCTCAAACTGTTTTATGAATTAAAAGATATGGGCAATTGGGATGTCAAGGCCGTTAAAAATAAAGAGCAATAAAAAAAGAAAATGAAAACAATGGGATTTTTTCATGACATTATTATATTCAATTTTTCAGTTATTTTTTTGGAATTCTGTCTGATTTTTCATCAATTTTGTTTCCATTTCCATCGATAATTGTATCATCGTCGATGATAAAGAAAACCCACTCGTTTGTATACATAAAGTAGTGAACGGGGGAGATGTCTTTTGTTAATCCTCCGGTATCCTCCAAAAGATACAATATGACACGTTCTCCTTTGTAGAGGTCGGTTCCATCTAAATTTTCAAGATTATATCCGTCAGCGGTTCCTCCAACTTGGCGAACATAAACAATGTTATTATCTTTATTCGGCAAATCGCCTTTATAGACTTCTTCAACCTCTATTGCTATGTCGTGGTAAATACCGTGCTGAGACGGGAAAATTGATTTTTTATCTTCTTCCGTGGGGCTTAAACCACTATCTGTACTCCACCTCGCCGGCAAAACTTCCTTAACTGTACCTATTATAATGAGGCTTGAATAGTTTTCCATTTCATCTTCCGGAATGTAAATTGGAGTACTGGATGTTGTCATAGAGTATTCATATGTTTCAGTTACTTCCTGAATGTTTCTAAGGTACATGTAATTTATCTTTTCATTCTCAAGTTTAACCTGATTTTCATTTTTCACTCCTACTATTATGAATGCAGAGGCAAGTATAACCAGAAGAATAACTATAACGGTAATATTTTTGAATTTCATAAAATCCCTCAATATAAGCTTTTAAGTGCGTTTTTGTCATTTGTTGTTAAATTTCTTCTTACCGGAAGAGCTCCGCTCCACATCACATCGCTGGAATTTGATGTGTGACCTACTCCTGCAGAATGTCCAAGCTCATGCAAGGCAACTGTTTGAACATCCGGGGCTCGTGATCCGTTTGTTGTCCAATTACAACTTGAGTTAAATGTAATCACTGAATCAACGATATATCCGTTTGATATGTAATTTGTGGATGCTGCGGCCGAGCTTGTATTTATGGTATTTCCCATATAAAATGCTATAGATCTCGGTTCAAATCGTGAACGTGAGGAGTCATAATAAAATGAAAAATTGCTGCCGGCAGTGTTCCATGTTCCCATTGCATTTAATACAGGTTGCTCATATGCTGAGGGAAACGCTCCAAAAACAATTGGGGCTCTTTTGTTTTGCCAAGAGTCGGCTGATGCGGGAGCTATAAGGGTCCCTGCAATTAATATTAATAAAATTAGTCCTAATATTACTTTTTTCATGTTATCACCTATTTTCCTAATATTTATTAAACATGGTTTAATTCTTTTAGAATTAAACAATTAAATTTTTATATATTTATATATAAATAAATTGCGCTTAAGTGCAAATAAATTATTATTAGAATACATTAAATTATTTCATTTTTTATAATGGGAATCATTTAAAAGAACTCGAAAAACAAAAAATGCTCAAAAAAGACTTCTACTGGAACGGAAAAGACAATTATATCCTCAAACTGTTTTATGAATTAAAAGATATGGGCAATTGGGATGTCAAATCGGTAAAGAATAAGGAGCAATGAACGTATCTCAGACACTGCATTTTTAAACTTGTCATGTAAAATCATGTAAATAATGCCTCACTTATTGATTTCATATCGTGTACAATTTTTTTCATTTATCCGATAAATCCATGAGGTTGGTTAAATTTTTTCGTTAATACGAATCTTTTTTCAAAGGGTTGAATCTGTCGATTGCTCCTTTTTTTGAATTCCGGTTGTCGGCATTTTTAATATATATTTGTCATTATAATTTCTGCTCAAATCCGTCCATTCAACACGTTTTATAATTACGATTAGTGGAAAACGTTTATATACAGCATGTAGGATATAGTCACAGGCTACTATTAATTAATGTTTACAGTAGAGGGTTTTCAAATGGCTAGTGAAAAATTAAATATCATTGATCAATTCAAAAATCTTGATGTCCTCAAGATGGATCGCCGTACGTTTTTAAAGGCGGTCGCGGCCCTCGGAGCGACAAGCTTTGTTTCAATTTATGGAAACCAACTCGCAGACGCGTTGGCTTTCTCTGAAACAAAAGTGTTGTGGCTTCACGGCGCCGAATGTACCGGCTGTTCAGAATCTGCGCTCAACGGTGAAAAACCGGAGTTTGCAGACGCGCTTCGCCAACTGAACATCAGCTTGACCTACCATGAAACGCTTTTGGCGCAACAAGGCATTTTCAATGACGGGAAACTCGTCAACACTGCGGACTTAAATGCCGAAATTCTTCTCCACAACTTGATTGAAGCCGGCAACTACATTTTAGTTGTTGAAGGTTCAATCGGAAACGGTCCGGATGGAACCGGTAAAATCTGTATGTACGGTGGAAACACCTTCAAGTCCGTGTTCGAACATGCCGCTAAGAATGCTAACGCAATTATTGCAATCGGAACCTGTGCCACTTACGGTGGAATTACTGTGACCGATGCCGATACCAAAAAATACTGCGACTTTAAAGGCGTTATGCAAACCGAAACCGACCGAAACGGCGGTATGATGCAGCTTCTCGGCATTCAAAAGCCCTGCGTTAACTTACCCGGCTGTCCGGCTCACCCCGACTGGTTCTTTTTAACCGTGGCGGGACTTTTGCTCGGCAAATTCGACTTAAACGACCCCGACTGGCTTGATGCCGATGGCCGGCCGAAAGTCTACTACCCGCCCAATGTTGTTTTGCATGACAACTGCCCGCGCCGCGGATACTATGACCGCGGTGTTCTTGACAAAGACATCGCGCAAGGCGGCTGCCTCTGGAAAATCGGCTGTAAAGCGCCGTATGTCCATGCCGACTGTGCCCTTCGTAAATGGAACGACGGAACCAGCCTTTGTATGCAAGCCGGCGGTCCCTGCATTGCTTGTGTTGAGCCCATCTTCCCGAACGGATCCATGCCCTTCTATGAAGAAAAGGAAAGCGTTGAAATCTTATTCGGCGTTAACATGGGAATGGTCGCAGCGTTTGTTATCGGTGCCGCCGTTGTTGCCGCCGGTGTCCACGCTGTCCGCAGAATGAAGAAGGAGTGATGAAAAATGGTAAAAGTTACAGTTGACCCGTTAACCAGAATTGAAGGACACATGCGCGTGTCTGCCGAAGTCGACAGCAAAGGATATGTTTCGTACGCACAAAGTGCCGGTATGCTTTTCAGAGGATTTGAACGCATGCTCCAAAACAAAGATCCGAGAGACGCTTCCCTTCACGTTGCCAGAATTTGCGGTGTTTGTCCGATTTCCCACTCCATGACCGCAACAAACGCGCTTGATGATCTTTACGGTGTTGCCGGAAGCATTCCGAAAAATGCGTTGGCCGTCCGAAACTTCATTCAGGCCGCTAACATGATTGCGAGCCATGCGACGCATATCTACATTTTATTCGGTCCCGACTTGGCGAACCCGAGATACAGAGATGTTTTGACCAGCTCCACATTGGGACTTGGCGCCACCGGACAAGCTGTCTGGGGCGAATTGGTCGGACGTTTTGCGCCGATCAGCTACACCATTGACGGAAAACCGGTTCCGGTCGGAAGCAGTTACATTAACGCCATTCCGGAAAAGAAAAGACTCCAGGAAGCTATTGCCCTTTTCGGCGGTAAAATGCCCCACCAAGCCGTTACCCGTGCCGGCGGTGTCACATGTACGCCGGACGAATTTGAAATCAACAAAGCGGCCGCGATTTACTTAAAAGTGATGGACTTCGTCAACAACTACACTCTCGGTGTTCCGGTTGACCAATGGGTGGCCAATACAGCCGGTGCAAAATCTCCGGACGCTGCCGTTAAATTCGTCGTTGACCACTTGACAAGCTTGGTGAACAAGACCAAGAATAACGATTTCTCCAGAGCCAATGGCTGGAAAGATGTCGAACTCTTTGCAGCGTTTGGTTCCGAACTCGTCGGTGAGAAAATTCTCGGCCTTCCGGCCAGCTTAAGACTTGACAAGCTTGGCGGATACACAAACCCGAACACCATCAGCTTCCTCTCTTACGGCGCTTACTACAAGAGCGACGTTGAAGGATACTCTCCGGAAAGCAAAGCCGGCGAGCGCTTCCTGACGTCCGGTGTTGTTTCCGGCAATTTGAAATATGAAGAACTCGACCCGTCCAAGATTACCGAAAGCATTCAATGTGCCTTCTACAACGATCCGGAAGATGTCGTTTCCAGACACCCGTACGACGGAACCACTGTTCCGGTCGCCGATGCCGGCCAAATTGAATACGAAGGTCCGGTTGAATCCAAATACAGCTGGCTCAAAGCCCCGCGTTACAACGGCATTCCGGCCGAAGTCGGACCGCTTGCCCGTTTGATTGTGGCTCAAGACCCGCTGATCATCGGATTGGCTCAGGCCTTTGCCAACGCAGGCATGTCCCCGGCAAACGTTTATACCAGAATGCTTGCCCGTATGCACGAGACCGCCATTTTGGCCAACCAAATCGTTAGCTGGCTCAATGAGATTGACCCCGCTGACCGCAAATTCGCAACCAGTCTTGACTTCAATGCCGCCAAAGACGGCAAAGGTATGGGACTTTGGGAAGCCCCGCGCGGCGCGCTCGGCCACTGGGTCAGCACCGACGGTTCCGGAAAAGTTAAAAACTATCAGGCCATCGTTCCGAGTACCTGGAACTTGGGTCCGAGAGATGAAAACGGTGTTCCAAGCCCGGTTGAACAAGCCCTTGTCGGAAATGCGATTTCCGGTATTGACAACGTTCTCGGCGCCGACTACACGAACCCTGTTGCGATTATGCACGTCGGCCGTTCCTACGACCCGTGTATCGCTTGTGCGATTCACACCATTGACGCGACCGGAAAGAACGCTCCGAGAAACTACGAGTTGTTCTGAGGGGGTTATGTAAATGACCGAAAATGTAAAGGATAACAAAACAAAGCCCGCCAAGAAAGTTCAGGCGACTGCCGAAGAAAAGGCAACCGTGAAGCGTTATGACTGGATTGCCCGGTGGACGCACACTTTCCACGCAATTGCCATGCTGGTGCTTCTCTTCACCGGTTTTGCGATTTACTTCCGCTGGGATTTCATTACGTTTCACAACGCAAGAGCCTGGCACATGATCGCTGTTCCGGTTTTGATCGTGACCAACTGGATTTTGGTTCCGTACGGAATCATGGCGGAAGGTTATGCCGAAGGCGGCGTCAAGGGAATTGTCAGCCACTTTAAGAGCGCTTACATCTTTGGAAAAGATGACTTCCTGCGTTTGAAAGGCATGATTCTCAACTTCTTCGGAAAACAAGCCGAATACCCGCCGTTTACCGTCTATGACAAGAAAACCGGCCACTATGTGACGAAGCTTCACCCGATGTTTAAGATCTTGATCGTTCTGGAAGGAATGTGTATCTTCTTGATCTTCATCACCGGTATTGTGCTGTACAAAGTGGATTGGTCTGTCCTTGGTCTTCCGATCGCGGAATGGATCACCTGGATTTTCAACTGGATCGGTCAATGGTTCAACATGAACGGCCTGGAACTCATCCGCTGGGTCCACTTGGCGCTCACGTACTTCTTCGTCTTTGAATTGATCGTCCACGTCTTTATCTTGGAATTCGACCCCAAGGTTTTCAAGTACTGGAAATCCATCTTTATCAACGGACAAGAAGATCTCGACGGGCCGGTTGTGGAAGTTGTTGAAAACGCCCACCACAAGTAATTAAAATTAAATTAAAATATGAAGGTTGAGTGAAAACTCAACTTCCTTTTTTCTTTTTTGAGTTTTTTGTTTCGTTTTTTGTTTGCGCGTTGCGTACGCGCGCGTTACGGCGCCCCATTTTCATTTGGAGTTCAAGAGCTTCAGAGTCTATTTTTGTAACTTCAATGAAAACAGCTCCTCATTTTTTTAAAACAAGCAAACCCTCCCGAATAAACAGATGCGTATCGCATCTGTTTATTCGGATTCCGATGAACAAGATTGAGTACAGTAGTGGTCGGATACAATCTGTAATTGTAAGCTGCAGATGCCATCGGAAACTGAAAACAGCAGGTACAATTGGAAACTGAAAACAGCAGATGCAATCGGAAACTGAAAGCAGCAGATGCCATCGGAAACTGAAAACAGCAGATGCAATCGGAAACTGAAAACAGCAGATGCCATCGGAAACTGAAAACAGCAGATGCCATCGGAAACTGAAAACAGCAGGTACAATTGGAAACTGAAAACAGCAGATGCAATCGGAAACTGAAAACAGCAGATGCAATCGGAAACTGAAAGCAGCAGATGCAATCGGAAACTGAAAGCAGCAGATGCAATCGGAAACTGAAAACAGAAGGTACAATTCAAAATTGTAAATTTAATTGGTATCCGCAAAATACAGATGCTGTCGCATCTGATTTTGCGGGACGGTTTGCCTGACTCAACCCGTAAATATTATTCATTCTTTATTCTTTGTTCGTTTATTCTTTGTTCGTTTATTCTTTCGTTTATTCTTTTATTCGTTTATTCTTATTCGTTCATTCTTTATTCATTTATTTTGATTTTCCGTTATTATATATGTTTTTTTTCAAAGGATTTATTAATCTTTAGTTGAATATTAGTTTAAATTTTGTTCATTTCGATTCATCTCAAAAGTGATTTTATGACAACGATGGGAATTTTGGCCTGTAAAATGCTTCAAGATGAAATTGTTTATTTGATTCAACAAAATCCGGACATTGAGACCGTTTACGTCGTTACAAATGGCGAGCACATCGAATTTGTTCACAAATTGCGGGATTGCAACATTGATTTCAAACCGGTCAGCCATATTTCTGAATTGCCTGATGTTGATTCCTCTTCGAATTCCGAAGGTCTTTCGTTGGTCGTCTGGCAATTGGAACTTGGGCTTCATGAAACGCCGAAACGGCTGAAGGTGGAAGTTTATGACCGGCTTTCCGAGTTTTCAAAAAAAGCGGACGGAATCCTGCTCTTTTACGGTCTTTGCGGAAATGTTCTCGGAAATGTGGAAGACGATTTCAAAGACATTTGTCCGATTGTAATTTTGAGGGATCGGGACGGCAACATTGCGGATGATTGCATCGGCGCGACTCTCGGCAGCCGGAAAACATACGCCAATCTGCTTAAAAGCTTCGGCGGCGTCGGGACATTTATTTTCACACCGATGTATGAGGCGACGATAGATGAGTTTTTCCAATACAAGCGGATGAGTGCGGCTCAAAAGTTGTCTGAAGAACAAATCATTGAAATGAATAAATTCATGTTTGAAGCGTCCAACTACAAACGAATCGCCCGCCTTGATACCGGATTGACGTATACGGGCGACACGCTCGACAACGTTAAGAGGTTTGCCGAGATGTATCATTTTGAAATTTTTGAAATGGATGGCGGAAATCAGGAAGTTTTCGAAAACTGTTTCCTGAAATTGAAATGTATGTTGGTTAAAGCTTGATCTGTTTTAATGAATAAAATTAATGAATAAATTAATGAATAAATTAATGAATAAAATAAGGAACTCAATAATTAAAAGTAAAAAATAGAATGAATCGGTGGTTTTCGTGTCTTTGATGGGAATTTTGGCTTGTAAAATGCTTCAGGATGAAATCGTTTATCTCATTCAAAATGACCCGGATATCGGCGAGATTTTGATTGTTGAAAACGGCGAACACATTGACTTTGTTCAAAAGCTGAATGAAATGGATATTTCTTATAAACTTATTCCATCCGTTGATATTCTTCCAAACCGGATTCGAAAGGGTCCGGAGGATTTGAATGAACTTCCACTGCCGGCTTGCAATGAGCTGAATGACCAAAACTCGGCGGATGCCGATCCGGAAACAATTTCCTTGGTGGTTTGGCAGTTGGATTTAGGGCTTCATGAAGTCCCGAAAAAATTGAAACTACAAGTTTATCATGACTTGCCGATCATGATGCCGAAAGTTGACGGCGTTTTTCTTTTCTACGGTCTTTGCGGAAATGTGCTTTTGACGGTGGAAGACGATTTTAGGGATGAAAATTGTCCGGTTTTAATCTTAAGAGATTCGGACGGCATCATCATTGACGATTGCATCGGCGGTGCCATCGGCGGCCGGCAAAAATATGCGCAGCTGCTTAAAAGTTTCAAAGGCGTCGGCACTTTTATTTTAACGCCGATGTACGCGCAGTACGCTGCAACCGACTTTTTCGGATACGGCCAGGCCGTTTCCGGATTCTCAAACGAAAAGATGTATGAGATGAACAAATTTATGTTTGAAGCATCCGGCTATAAGCAGACCGCTCTTCTTGATACCGGACTTTCTTATACGAAAAACGTGGAAGAAAACGCCCAAAAGTTTGCGGACAAATACAATTTCAAAATAATTCAATTGGACGGCGGCAATCAAAAAATATTTGAAGATTGCTACCGAAAAATGAAACAAAAAATTCAAGTTTAATTGAAAATTAATTTGAAATTCAATAAATTCAAATTAAATTTAAAAATTCAGTAAATTCAAGTTGAATCGAACGAATCAATTCGAAAAATGGGGAACTATCAATGAGTATGACAAAACAGGAAAAGCTGGGCGTGATGAATTTTATGGTGGGTATTTTGGCGATTATTACGTTAAAGTACTTCTTTTTGCCGTCCGAGACGCCGGTGACCGCTGAAAACCTCTTGCCGCTTGCGACCTATATCATTGCGGCGCTTTTGGTCATTAATATTGTTGTTTGGTTCATCCTGCTTCGGTATTTCCAGGTCACCAAGAAAAACACATGGCTTTTCGTGTACGAGATTTTGTTTTTACTGTCGTTGGTTGCGCTGTATGCCGGACTTTATTTTGACCTGTTTCCGGAAATCGTTTTGAAACATCTGCTCAGCGGCGCCGGTCTCTTTTTGGTTGTCCAGCTGCTTCTCGGCGTGTTTTTCTCTTACAGCATCGTCGCCCTTCCATTAAAGCCGCTTTCGGGACAATCGAAAGCAAAAATGAACAGCCAAAAGCAAAAACAGCAAAATGGTAAATAATTGAAGAATAATTTAAGACAAAACTTAAATACATTTCTTCCCGTATTCGAATCAGATTCTAAAGGAAGAAATGTATGGTTAACTTTTTTGTGACTTTGACGATGGCGTGCGACTTGGAATGCCGGTATTGTTACGGCGAAGTCTGCGATTGCTTTGATGATTTTGATGACGGCATTTCCGTAGATTACGACGTTCCCGAGCAAATCCATTATGAAACAAAAGCCTTGGCCGATTTCATTTCAAAGGATTCGGAAGCCGTTGTTATTTTTTACGGCGGGGAACCGCTTCTTGAAATTGAAAAAATGATTGAGATGATGGATACTCTTCCCGCCAAAATGTTTTTGCTTCATACGAACGGAACCCGTTTGGATTTGGTTCCGTCCGAATACCTAAAGCGGTTGCATACGATTTCCATTTCCATTGACGGAAACCGAACTTTGACGGATTATTACCGCGGCGCGGGCGTTTACGACACGATTGCTCAAAACGCGAATATTGCCCGCGAAAATGGCTTTTCCGGGGAAATCATTGCCCGGATGACGGTTCAGGAAGAGACCGACATTTATGAAAGCGTCATGCATTTGCTTTCCAATCCCGATTTTTCGTTTGACAGCGTTCACTGGCAACTCAATGCGTTGTTTTGGAGAAACGATTACAAAACCCGGAAAGAATCTTTCAGAAAATGGCTGGATGAAAGTTATAATCCCGGAATTCAGCGCCTGATAACCGCTTGGGTGAATACGATGAGAACAGACGGCATTGTTCTTCAAATGTATCCGTTTGTCGGCATTATGATTTCTCTTCTCCTCAACAAAAAAACACATCTTCGGTGCGGCGCCGGTTGGACGGAATATAACGTTCAAACCGATGGAAAGTTGTCGCCGTGTCCCGTTATGAGCGGAATGAGCGATTTTTATTCCGGCGACATTTTTCATGAAAACCCGAACCGTCTTCGCGTGATTCACGTGTCCGGCCTTTGTAAAAACTGTGATCTTCTCGACATTTGCGGCGGCCGCTGTCTTTATGCAAACGCGACCATGAAATGGGGAATCGAAGGCTTTACGGACGTTTGCGGAACCATTCGTTTCCTCATCGGTGAGCTTCAAAAAGTCAAACCTGAAGTTGAGAAAATGATTGAAGACGGAAAAATCAATATCGACGATTTTTCAAATCATATCGAATACAACAGCTGTGAAATTATTCCTTAAGAAGGATGGCAGCGCGCGTGTTACGTCCCTTCTTTTTCTTTGTTTTCTTTTTTCTTTTCGTCTTTGTTTTTCCTTTCGTTTCAACCATTTTTTTGATCCGCTACATCCGCAAAAAGCAGGAAAAATATGCCTAAAAACGGAACGGCTTGATAAACCAACAGTTTCATTTCTTCCGTTTTCGGGCCTGAAAGCGGCGTTATTGTAAAAAGGAGAATGATGAAAAAGATCGGCGCCGCCAGAAATACGGTGATGTACATCTCGGACAACAAATCTAATGTTTGAATATTTTGTTCTTTTTGGCGGCGAAAAAGGCTTTCATATTCTTGTTTTTTTGAAAAAATAAATGTCTGAAAGTCACTTCCCGCAATCAGCGTGTTTTTGGCGCCGGATAGAAAATCGGCCAGGAGCGGAGACGGTGTTGACGCCGATAAAAATTGAAGGGCAGACGGCAAGTCTTCTCCCAAATAAAAAATCCGGCTTTCCAATATTGAAAATTCGGAAGCAATGGTCCCGTAAATAAATTTCATCTTTTTTTCCGAAAATGTTTGGAAGATCAAATCCGGTAAAACCCCGGCGGAAGCCATCGCCGACATGTAGTTGACGGCAAACGGCAATTCCTGTTCAAGTTTATGCTTTTTGTCGGCGGCGGCCAAGAACGGAAATGCGACAGCTGACATCCAAATCAAAATAACGGCGCCGACAAAAATAAAAACGGGATAAATCATCAATGACCGATCCATTCCGGCTTCAATATAACCTTGCAATTCGGAAAAATAAGACACGGAAAAAAGAATGATTTCACAAAAAGAAAAAGTTGTGAAAAGAATCACAGACAAGAATACGGCGACGGACAAATACATCGGAAGCGGAATAAATAGGCGGGCAGATACAAGTTTCTTTTCAAATGTCCTCAAAAGCGTGTTTTTTCTTTTGCCGGTGCTTCCGGCACCTGCCGAAATCATTTTTTCGATTGCGTTCCCGAAAAAACGGTCGGAAACTTTTTGAAGGGTAAAAAGAAACTTGCGGCCTTTTTTCTATTTTTGCTGCTGTTGCTGCTGTTGCCGCTGTTGCTGCTGTTGCTGTTTCGTCATGAAAGATCCCCTCCATTTCTCAGATTTTCAACGCGCCTGAAAAATTCATCTTTCAATTGCTGTTTTGTCCATCCCCGGCGTTCTCGGATCCGATTCAAGACATCCGATTTATCCAAATCAAACGGCGCTTGATGATAATAATTAAACATCTCCTGCGTCAAAATTTCGGATGTTTGCGGGTCCGTCTCCAAAATTTCATGCACAAAAGCACATCGTCTGACAGACTCGTTTCCGGTTTTGACCTGAGACAAAATCACCAAAACATCAAGCGTTTGAATCATGGCGCGCGGCACATTCATCGGCGGATTTTCAAGCCGGTGAATCAATGTTTCCACGGATTCGGCATGCATTGTTGAAAGCGTGGCATGCCCGGTTGACATCGCCTGAAACAAAACGTAGGCTTCCGAGCCTCGAATTTCGCCGACCAAAATATATTCCGGGCGCTGCCGAAGCGCTGATTTCAGCAAATCATAAAGAGACACTTGCCCAAATGCGTTTTCCGAATGACGGTAACGAGCGGACGTTTGTAAAGACCCCGACGGGGCGTCCCGGGAAACGCCGGATACCCAGTTCCGGTGCGGCAGGCTAATTTCTCGCGTATCTTCAATCGATACGATTTTTTTATTCAACGGAATAAACCGGCATACGGCATTCATGGACGTTGTTTTTCCGCTGGCGGTCCCGCCTGAAAAAATCACGCTCAATCCGGATTCCGCGCACAGCCACAGGTAAGCCATCACTTCCGGTAAAAAAGTGCCGTTGAAGACCAAATCTATCGGTGTGAGCGGTTTTTCTTCAAATTTACGGACTGTAAACGTGCTGCCCTTTGTTGTAATTTCATTTCCGAGGGTGAGCTGAACCCGGGAACCGTTTGGAAGAGTTGCGTCCACCATCGGTTTTGCAACAGAAATTTGTTTTTTAGCGCGTTGCGCCATGCGCCGAACCAAGGTGTCTGATTCTTTTTCGTCAAGAATGACGTTTGTTTCGATGGATCCGTATTTTTTATGATAAACAAAAACAGGTATCTTATATCCGTTTCCGGAAATGTCTTCAATATTTTTATCTTCTAAAAAGGGTTGAATTCGCCCAAAATCCAAAAAATTGCGGCGCACAAAGTAAAAAAGAGCGGAAAAATCCTCATCTGTCAGCCGGATGGTGTACAAATCCAAAATCAGATTCATTTCCGATAAAAGTTGTTTTTCGCGCTCGGCTTTTTTTTCGGGAGAAACAAAAATGGAATCTTCCATGTCAAATAAAACCGGGTTGAATGAATCCGAAAGAAGCGTCATTATTTTTTGAAACATTTGTTCAAGTCCGGCATTTAAAACCGGTTCGCAAACAACATAACGAAGGCATGTTTTTCCGTGAATCGTTGTTTGGACAATTGAAGCGAATGAATGCGGCGGTGTCAAATCATAAGATTCCAATATCGTCACGTCTGTATTTCTGCTTTCGATTTCCATTTCATTTTCGTTTTCATTTTCGTTTTCATTTTCGTTTTCATTTTCGTTTTCCGTCTCCGAAAAAACAGATTTCATAACTTTGTCAATATTTGGTCTTTTCATAATTTTCTGTTGAAAATTTTTGTTCATAAACCTTCCGTTTTTGAAAAAATCGAAAACGTTATATTGGGGCTGTTTTTTAAAGCGTTTTGGTGAATCTAAATGAAAGAATCAAACGCCTTTGACACGGAAAGTTCCGTTTTGAAAAAAATGAAAAAAAGAGACAAGCATGGCTTTTGGCTCGATTTTTTTAAAAATCCGTCTCCTTTTTTTGAAAACAACCCGAAATATTCGCCGGTTATCGGTCTTATTTTAGTTATTCTTTTATTTTCAATTTTAGCGCTCGTTTCTTTTTTGGAACCTGTTTCTGTTTCTGCTTTCGCTCCTGTTTCTTTTTCTTTTGAAACGGCGGCACAATATCTTGAAATTCTTGTCACGGTGTTTTTGGCTGTTTTATTCTTGCCGCTGATTTATTTTGAAGAGAAAAGGCGCAAAAAGATTGATTTTGTGGAAGAACGAATTCCCGGATTTTTGAGGGATTTGTCCGCTCTTGTTGAAAACGGTTTGACCGTTCAGGAAGCGCTGCGTGATTTATCGAATCCGCCGAACAATTTTTTCTTAAAAGAAATTCAATTGATGGGTTTTAAAATGCGGTCCGGAATCCCTTTTGAGAAATGTCTGGACGATTTCGGAAAGCGTTATCACTCCAAATTGATTCGGCGGGCAGCGTCCGTGATCGACATCGCGGAAAAATCCGGCGGTCAAATGTCTCTCTCTGTCAGTTCGGCCGCGTTTGATCTTCAGGAATTTGTCAATGCTCAAAAAGAACGCGCGTCCCGGCAAAACACATATGGTGCGATTTTATTTCTCTCTTTTTTCATCTTTCTCGGCGTTTCCATTCTTTTAATCCGTCAATTTAACAGCATGTATTCCGCTGCCGAATCTTCTTCCATTTTCGGGTCGCCGGAATCTGTGTCGGATATGTCCGTTCTCATCTGCCGGTTGCTTTTAATTCAGGCATTTTTCTTGGGACTGACCGCCGGGAAATTTAAAACCGGCGTCATGGTCACGGGTTTGAAATATACAGTTTTGTTGATGGTTGTTGTTTGCGTTTCATTTGCCGCCGGAACAAATGTTTTCCGTTGATCTAAACAATAAAAGGCAATCGAGAGGAATGGAAGTAAATGGGGGAGATGGGTGAAAGAGGAAAAAAGAAGGAAAAGAGATGGGGAGACGGAAGAAAAGAAAAAAATATAAATGAAAAGACAAAAAGAAAAGAGAAAACATTTTGACAATAACCTATTTATATCATAAATCTCTCTTTTGCTTTGCTTTTTTGAAATCAAATCGCTCCGGTAGTGTAGCTCGGCCAATCATTTAGGACTCTCACTCCTACGACTCGGGTTCGAATCCCGACCGGAGCACTCCATTTTTTCTGAACGTTTCTTATACTTTTTATTTTATGTTTTTGAGTTTCGTTTAGCATTTTTAGTATTCTTCTTTGGCCGGAAGCGGCGGGTCTCTTTTTCCGAATAATTTCACAATCAGAATGCTCAGCTCATAAAAGAAAATCATCGGAATCGCGACGACAATTTGGCTGATGACGTCCGGCGGCGTAATGACGGCGGCAATAATGAACAAGAGAACATAAACGTGTTTTCTGTATTTTGTCAATAATCTTTTTTGAACGATTCCAAGACGGTTAAGTACAAAAATAATAACCGGAAACTCAAAAATGAGGCCGAAAATCAACGTGAGCATCGCGATAAAACTCACAAAATCATAAATAGAATATGTGGCTTGAGCGCCGGCGGACGCTGCGCTGATGTAGAGAAATTGAATGAACAGGGGCGCCATAAAGAAATAAGAATACATCGCGCCAAGAACAAATGAAATAAAGACGACAATGGCAACGATCAAAATCCAACGGGTTTTAAACGGTATTTTTTCTTTAAGATTCAATTTTTTAATGTTCACCCGTTTGTAAATTTCCTTTCCGCCGATGTAAAAGATAATCGGGAGCGTAAAAATGGCGGCGATCACCAAGGACATTTTCAATTTCAGAAGCGGAACTTCCAGCGGTTTCGTATAGACAACCATCGGGCCGCCGGATTCGTTTTTTGAATTGTTTTCCAAATATCCGATGGTAAACATCGGCGGTTGTCCGGTCACATTTTCAAAATCGGCGCCGATTTTGCCGAGCTCCTCGATTTCGCTGCCATTTGAAGTTGCCGTATCATAAGGAATCGTTTGGAAAATGATGATTTCGGATGTATTTGACAAATCTTCAAGCGTCAGTTTGTTCGTGCGAGCGCTTTCAAGAAGTGCCGTCATCAAATCGTTAAAACTCGTACGGTTTGAGCTGTTTAAACCGTTAATGTATTCCATAACGGTATCTAAGGCTGAAGGCGTCTCCGTATTTGAAAGGATAATGTCTTGAACAACCGTTTTGGAATCCGAGATATTGACCGGATCCGTATAGATCAATATGTTTTTATCCGAATCGGTAAGCAGTGAATCAATATTAACGTCGCTCACTTTCCAAGGTCCGGAATAAATAATTAAAAATTGGTCAAAATGTTCGGTGAGGTCCGTCGTTGTGGTTGAAACATGAGGCAGGCTGCGGTTAATCGCGTCATTGATGACATAATCTGTCAGCGGATAGGCAACGACAGCTGCGACTAAAAATATGGCAACAATGATGATCAATTTTTTTTTGATTGATTCTAAGAAATTCAACAAAACCTGAATTTCACCCGATAGCTCCACGATGGCACCACGATCCTTTTTTAAAATATGACCAAAATCCTGATGATCATTTATGTTATATTATATGCGTTTCTAGTAGGCATTCTTACATAAAAGTTTTATGATATACAGGTGATTTGAACGAAATAATTTGAGAAACTTTGATTACGGAAGCAATTTGAATTATCAATGATTAAATTTAAATGATTCCTCGGTTTTTCATATTCAATTTTACTTCAATTATTATAGAGTCAGATTTCAGTTTCAATTCATTCAATTCAATTTGTTTCAATTCAATTCGTTTCAATTCAATTCGTTTCAATTCAATTCATTCAATTCAATTCGTTTCAATTCAATTTAATTATCATTGACCACTTTTTGGAGTTTTGAAAGTGTCGGAACAAACCTCAAATGAAAGCAAACACGGTGATTATGTCCCAACATCGGACCCGGTATTTGAACCGGCGCCGGACTCCAAAGCAAAACCCCAAAGATCTTTGATTTTTAAAAAGAAAAGACCGGCTGACCCGAATCGAAAGGGTGTCGATATTGATTATGAAGAACATGTGGTTGAACACTTGCGCGAACTTCGAAATCGTTTGATCATTTGTATTGCGGCGCTGCTTCTCGGAACCATCATTTTTTATCCTCTTTCCGGTGAAGGTATTGCTTATTTATGGAGTCGGCTGATTCCGGAAAGCGCCATCATGTCGGTTTACTCGCCGACGGAATACGTCATGACGCGTATGAAATTGTCTGTCGCGTGCGCAATTGCCATTTTTTTCCCGCTTCTGAGCTATGAGCTTTATAAATTTATGTACCGCGGGCTTTACACGAATGAACGCAAATTTTTGTGGCGTGTTGTTCCCGCTTCTTTTATTTTATTTATCTTCGGTGCGTCGATCGCTTATTTTATCGTTTTGCCGATCTTTCTAAACTATATGATCTTTTACGCCGATCAGACAGCTGTCGCCCAAGTCAGTTTGAGTGAAACCATTAATACAATTGTTACGCTGGTTCTGGGATTCGGAATTGTTTTTCAGATTCCGCTTCTGATGATTGCGGCCGTTAAGATGGGACTTGTTGAAGAAAAAACGCTTCGGAAAGGACGGATTGCCGTTTACGGTCTTTTGATCGGATTTGCCTTTTTAATTTCTCCCGATCCGACATTTGTTTCCCAGCTGATTGCCGGCGTTGCTCTTGTCGTTCTTTTTGAATTCAGTTTAATCATCATGCGTTTCTTCTGATTCGTTTTTTTCTCGAATTCGTTTTTTTCGAATTCGTTTTTTTCAGAAAAGTGTTTATTTTTTTATTTTTTTGACAAACATTCGTGACAGAAAAAGCAAATCTTTATAAGCATTGATTAATTTCTAAAATAACTATGATTGGCGGAGTCGGAACAACGGAAATTGCCGTTGTTGTTATTATTGCTCTCATTTTGTTCGGTCCGAACAAACTTCCGGAGTTGGCGCGTGCGGTCGGGTCGGCGATCGGCGAATTCAAAATTGCTCAAAAAGCAGCTGAATTTGACCTCAGCGATATTGAAAAATATTCTAAAGAACAGGACGAAAAGAAGAAAGCGGATGCAAAAGCGTTAGATGATAAAATTCGGACGATGGCTCTTGAGGCAGGTATTGATCCTGAAGGCAAAAAGCCGGAAGAGTTATTGCTTTTGATGTCCGATAAAATGAAATCCACAGAAACCCTGTCGGCAGACACTGAAATTCCGGAAGAGGAACCGGTTATGACTGTCCGGCGGATGAGTCCGGAAGAGTTGGCGGAACTGAGCGCCAATGAGGAAACTTCGGCTTAACTTAATCTGTTTCAATTTGGATCTGTTTCAATTTTCTGAAGCAATAAATTTATATGAATATTCTCTCATTGACAAATGCAAATTATAAATCGTTAGAAATTCATCGGAATTTAAAATTTAATAACTTGTGACAAATAAACATGAACTTACAATAATTTAAGGTGTATCAAAATGATTGGCGGAATTGGAACGACTGAAATTATCTTAATTGTGGCGATTATTGTTCTTTTGTTCGGCGCGGCAAAGCTTCCGGAATTGGCGCGTTCAGCCGGAAAGTCGGCCGGCGAATTTAAGAAAGCGCAAAAAGAAGCTGAAATTTCATACCGGGAATTTGAAAAGAGTTTGGAATCAACACCCGAAGTTGAAAAAGACACAAAGATCAGAGTAATGGCCAAAGAACAAGGCATTGACACCAAAGGAAAAACTGATGATGAGCTTCTGGATGAAATCAGTAAAAAGATGAAAGGCA
Source organism: Methanolapillus millepedarum (assembly GCF_032594115.1). NCBI lineage: Archaea > Methanobacteriati > Methanobacteriota > Methanomicrobia > Methanosarcinales > Methanosarcinaceae > Methanolapillus > Methanolapillus millepedarum. The sequence continues at coordinate 410,866 of NZ_CP131060.1, read as the reverse complement.
ATAATTAAATTCATTTTTCTTTATTTTTTTCCTTTTCTTGTTCTTTTATATTTCGTGTTTCTGTTTTGTTTTTTTGCAGAAAACCATTTACCAAAATATTTAAATAAAATCAATCTCTTTTTGACATGCTTGTTTCAGGCTTTCCTGAATCAGATTTTGTTTTATTCGTCATAAAATAGTTATTCTGCATCGTTGGTCTAGCGGCTATGACTGCGGCCTTCCAAGCCGCAAACTCGGGTTCGAATCCCGAACGATGCACTTTCTTTTTTCTTTTTCACCTTTCAATTTTTCAAATAGTTTTGCTTTTCTTTTAAAAAAGGGTGACGCGTTCTTTTTCACGCATCACATCATTTTACAAAAACGCGGACGGACAAAGTTCTTGAATGCCGCAAATGTCGCATTTCGGGCGTTGAGCGTTACAAACCCGGCGACCGTGGAAAATTAAGGTCAATGACAAATCATCGTAGTCTTTCTTATCGGCCAATTTCATCAAATCTTTTTCAATCTTCTCAGGATCTTCATTTTCCGTGAATCCGAGTTTATTGGACAACCTTTTAACGTGTGTATCCACCGCGATTCCGTCAATAATGCCGTATCCGCGCGCAAGGACAATATTTGCCGTTTTTCGTCCGACGCCCGGAAGCTTGACCAACTCTTCCATGGTGTCCGGCACTTTTGAATCATACTTTTCGATAATGATTTGAGCGCATTGAATGATGTGCTTGGCTTTTGTGTGGTAAAATCCGGTGGAGTAGATTTCTTTTTCAAAAACGGTTTGGTCGGCGTTGGCATAGTTTTGAATTGTCGGATATTTCGGGAAAAGAACTTTGGTGACGGCATTGACCTGAACGTCCGTGCATTGCGCCGACATGATGGTGGCGGCCAAAAGTTCAAACGGCGTTTTAAAATCCAATTCAATTTCCGGTTTCGGATATGTTTGACTGAGTATTTCCCAAATCGCGTTGAAATTTTTCCGGTTATCCGGACGTTTTGAAATCGGAAAGGCCGGAAGAGATGAGAGCGGATATGTTTTACTTTTAAGGTTTGATATCGGCAAAGCTTGTGTTTTTTCTGCTTTTGTATTTATTTTTGAAGACATTTTCGAAGATGGTTTTGAAGGTTCTTTTTCATCTGTTTTTGGAGATATTTTTGAGGATGTTTTTGAGGATGCTTTCGAATCTGTCACTGATTTTTTTGTTGCGTTTGCCATAATTTCACCATAATTCCGAATCAAAAATCGTTGTATCTGTCAATTGATTTGAATGAATTTAAATAATTCCTGTGTCTTTTAAAATTCAAATGATTAAAATTGTATTTCTCGGAACCGGTGGAGGTTTTCCCTCCAAAGAGCGCAACACGTCGTCCATCTTATTAAATAGGGACGGGGAAATGATTCTTTTCGACTGCGGCGAAGGAACGCAACAGCAGATGATGCGCGCCAAAACCGGTATGATGAAACTTCATTCCATTTTTTTGTCTCATTTTCACGGGGATCATATTTTAGGGCTTCCGGGACTTCTTCAAACGTTGGCGTTTTTGGGACAAACCGATGAAATCGCTGTTTACGGGCCGTCCGGCCTTGATGAAATCATGGACGCTTTTTCAAGGCTCGGCATGCATAAATTGAAGTTTCCCTTAAAAGTGAAAGAGTTGTCTCCCGGGGACATTGTTTCATATGACGGATACACCGTCAAAGCCGTCCGCGCCGATCATGATCGTCCGGCATTGGGTTTCGTTTTGGAAGAAAACAAGCGTCCGGGCCGTTTTAACAAAGACCGGGCTGTTGAGCTTGGCGTTTTACCGGGACCGAATTTTTCAAAACTTCATAACGGACAAAGCATTACACTTCCAAACGGCAATGTGATCACGTCGGGTATGGTTGTCGGACCGATGCGCCCCGGTATTAAAATAGCGTACAGCGGCGACACGCGCGTCTCAGATATTTTCTTTTACGAAGCGCAAGAGGCCGATGTTGTCATTCATGAAGCGACATTTACGGAAGATATGAAAGAAAACGCAGATGAGTGGGCACATTCGACGGCTAAAGGCGTCGCGCGCCTGGCCAAAAAATATGGTGTCCGGAAGTTGATTTTGACTCATATCAGCCAGCGTTTTTCGGACGATGTTGCTCCGGTTTTGGAAGAAGCGAAAACCGAATTTGACAATACGGTGATTGCGGAAGATTTGATGGAAGTTGATGTTAAAAACCGGGATGAATAATCAAAAATCTAAGAGGGTGGAATAACGATGCAGGGAACTATTAGCGAAAAAATTTTCAGCCGCGCGTCAGGCGGCGATGCGTCAGCCAATGATTTTGTGTCGGCAAATATTGATTATGCAATGGCGCATGACGGTACCAGTGTTTTAGCACTGCATTCTTTTCAGGAAATGGGCGTCGAAAAAGTATGGGACGCTGATAAAATTATCGTTCCATTCGACCATTTGATTCCGGCCAGCACGGAAGCGGCAGCCCTCCTTCAAAAAAAGACGCGGGACTGGGTCAAAGAGCAGGGCATTTCTCATTTTTATGAAGGCGGCGAGGGAATTTGTCATCAAGTTTTACCGGAAAAAGGTTTTGCGCTTCCCGGAAAACTGATTATCGGCGCCGATTCTCATTCCTGTACATACGGGGCGTTCGGTGCTTTCGGGACCGGCGTCGGCGCAACGGATATGGCGGAAATTTTTGCGTCGGGGAAATTGTGGTTCCGTGTTCCGGAGACCATAAAAATGACGGTGGACGGCACACTTCAAAAAGGTGTTTTTGCCAAAGACTTAACGCTTTACCTCATCGGAAAAACAGGTATTTCGGGGGCGACTTACAAAGCGGTCGAATATTACGGGACTGCGATTTCGGATCTTTCCGTTGCCGGCCGGATGACGCTTTGCAACATGGCGATTGAAATGGGCGCCAAAGCCGGAATCGTTCCGCCGGATGAGAAGACGTTTTCTTATTTAAAAGGCCGGGCAGCGGCGGACTATGAGCCGGTTTACGCCGATTCGGATGCGAACTACCTCTCGGAAAAATACTACGATGCGGATGACATTGAACCTCAAATCGCTTGTCCGCACGAAGTGGATAACGTTGTTCCGATTTCAAAGGTTATCGGAACGCCGATTGACCAAGCGTTTATCGGAACATGCACAAACGGAAGGCTTGAAGATTTGGCCGTTGCCGCTGACATTTTAAAAGGGAAAACGGTCAAGGTCCGGACGATTGCAACGCCGGCGTCGCGCGCGGTTTTGTTGGACGCTGTCGAGTCGGGCATTTTTGAAACGTTGGTCAAAGCCGGTGTCAGTTTCATTACGCCCGGGTGCGGTCCGTGTCTTGGCGCGCATCAAGGTGTGATTGCGGAAGGCGAAACTTGTTTGTCGACCGCCAACCGGAATTTCAGAGGACGGATGGGGAAAGGCGGAAACATTTACTTGGGATCTCCCGCAACAGTCGCCGCTTCGGCGATCACCGGCGAAATAACGGATCCTCGTGAGTTTTTGTAAATTTTTCCATTTTAAGTTTGAATAATTTATTTGAATAATTATATGAAGGGCTGTTTATGTTTATTTCCGGAAAAATAGGCGAATGGCCGGGTTTAAAAAAAGCCGATGTGAAAAATCCGGCAACCGGCGAACTTGTCGGGACCGTGACGCTTGCGGATGAAAAAGTACTGGGTGACGCTCTATTGTCATGCGAGGCAGCTTTTGGATCCTGGTCAAAAACGGACCCGAAAGACCGCGGACTTATTCTCGGGAAAGTATCCGCCGCGCTTAAAAATGAACATACGGTAAACGAATTGGCCGTTCTTCTCACAAAAGAACAAGGAAAACCGCTCAAAGAAGCCCGCCGGGAAATTGAAGGCGTCGCTGAAGTCATTGATTATTTTACGGGCCTGTCCTCTTTGCTTTTATCTTCCGATTCTGATTTTTATAAAAATTCAAACGGTTACGCTTTTGTGTCCAAAAAACCGCTTGGCGTTTGCGCCGCCATTTTGCCGTGGAATCTTCCGGCACTTATTTTTTCCTGGAAAGTCGTTCCGGCGATTCTTTCGGGAAACACCGTCGTTGTCAAACCGTCCACCACTTGTCCGCTGACAGTTTTAAAAATGGCCGAACTTTTTTATGAATCCGGTCTTCCGGCCGGCGTTTTAAATGTCGTTCCCGCAAACGGCGAACTTGCCGGAGACGTTTTTGCAAAATTTCCGGCGGTCAAAAAAATATCGTTTACGGGAAGCGGGGATGCCGGCAAATTGTTGCGGGAGAAAGTATTTTCCGCAAGAAATCCGGTTCAAAAACGTCTGACGCTGGAGCTTGGCGGCAGCGATGCCATGATCATTTGCGACGACGTTGATGTCAAAATGGTTGCGACTGAGGCGGTTCGTTCTCGCTTCTTTAACTGCGGGCAGGCATGCGTTTCTCCAAAGCGCATTTTTGTTTTTGAATCCGTTTTTGAAGACTTCAAAAAGTCTGTTCTCGCCGAAGTTTCCAAGATTAAAGTCGGGGATGGCATGAATCCTGAAACAACAATGGGTCCCATTTGCGATAAAACTCAATGGGAAAAAATAGTTGAAACAATGCAAAACGTCCGCCTTGAAATCGAAAAAAATGGTGTCGGGGAAATCCTGACCGGCGGCAACGTTCCTAATGCCGGTGTTTTGAATGGTGCGGATTTGTCGAACGGACATTTCTTTGAGCCGACGGTCGTGTCGTTGGTTCCGCCCAGCGGCGGCAAAAAGTCCGTCCTGCTTCGTGAAGAGATTTTCGGGCCGGTGATGGTCCTTGTCCCCGTCAAAGATTTGAATGACGCTGTAGCCCGTTCTAACGACACTCTTTACGGACTTGGTGCGTCCGTCTGGACGAATGATATCCGTCGCGCTAAAACAGCTGTTGAGCAGCTGGAAGCCGGAATTGTTTGGGTCAATCAGCACGCTCGCGTTTTGCCGTCGCTGCCGTTTGGCGGCGTCAAAGAAAGCGGAGTCGGGCGTGAGAACGGCGAACAAGTTTTAGATGATTATTTGGAAACAAAAACCGTTGTTTTGAAGAATATTTTTTAAAAACAAAATGACATTGTTTTTCGGACTCAAAGTAAAAATGTGTCGCCATAACGCGCGCGGCTGCCCGCCGCAAAAAAGAAAAGATAAATGCGCACTTGAGTGCGCAAATGGTTTTTACATAAACATATTGCTGGGGACTGTATTTTTGTTGTTTTCTTCTCCCCGCTTTACTTTTTTGACAGCGTCCAGCAAATCTTGCATTTGGACAACTGTTCCGCGGCGGCGGAGAACGAATATACCGGCTTCGCGGGACACGGCATTCAAATCGGCGCCGCTGAACCCGGTCGTGTTTTTAGCCAACTTTTCCAAATCGACATCCTGTCCGAGATTCATCTTTCTGGTGTGAATTTGAAGAATTTCAAGACGGGCCTTTTCATCCGGCATCGGCACTTCAATGGCGCGGTCAAACCGTCCGGGACGAAGGAGCGCCGGGTCAAGCAAGTCTTTTCGGTTGGTGGCCGCCATGATTTTCACATCGCCGCGTCCGTCAAACCCATCCATTTCCGCCAGCAGCTGAAGCATTGTCCGGTTCACTTCGGCCGAGCCGCTTGTTCCGTCAAAAGTTCGGGTTCCGCCGACGGCGTCAATTTCATCAATGAATAGAATCGCCGGCGCTTTTGAGCGGGCCATTGCGAAAATATCTTTGACAAGGCGGGCGCCTTCGCCGACAAATTTTTGGACGAGGTCTGAACCCGACATCCGGATAAATGTGGCGTTGGCCTGCGTTGCCACCGCTTTTGCGATGAGTGTTTTTCCGGTTCCGGGACTGCCGTAGAGAAGAACGCCTGATGGCGGTTCAATTCCAATCTGTTCGAAAAGTTCGGGATGCGTCAGCGGCAGCTCAACGGTTTCGATGACTTCCAAAATAACATCTGATAGGCCTCCAACCATATCATAATTAACGTTGGGTGACTGAATAAGTTCCATCACTTGGGCGCGGACATCGGTCGATTGGCTGATGGTCGTCATAATAACATAAGCAGCGCCGTTGACAGCAACACGCATGCCGGGTTCCAAATCATCTTTAAAATCGGGTGATTTATGCGTTAAAATTTCCTGGTTGTTGCCATGGAGTTTAATCAGCACTTCCTCATCGAAAACCTCCATGACGGTCGCAATGAAAAACGGCGCTTTGGTAAGCTCTTCCACTTGGTTTTTCAGACGCCGGACTTCCCAGCGGTGGTCTTCCACAATTTGCGTCATTTTAAGAACGTTGGCTTTGAGTTCACCATTTTCAATTTTTGAAGCTGACAACTCTTCCGTGAGTATTTTGACTTTGAGCAAAAGCTCTTCATTTTCAATCTTTTGTTTTTCAGAGGAATGTTCTTTGTTGGAAGGCTCCAAGGGAACATTACTGACTAAATCGTTTTCTGACATATTCTTTGAGAAAAGGTTTTGATATTAATAATCTTTTTCTTAAATAAAAACGAACAGTTACGTGTCTGTTAAAAAAACAGAAATGGCTTTAAAATCTCAAAAACCATATATTTATATAAAACAAGATGGGTCTAATGTTCTGTGAAGGAGATGAGCTTTTCCGACAAATTGGTCAAACAGGCCGGCATTTTATTTATTGTTAGTCTGTTGATTTTGGTTTTTTGTTTCATTTTAACCATGAGGCTGAGCGAAGATATTGTTCAGTCCGGGTCCCCGGCGCAAATCGGGAACATTACTTTTGGCGCAACGCCTGACATTGTGACAAACATCGTCGTTTTTTCGTTGGTTTTGATTATTATGTATGTGTTTTTTTGGCGAAAATATTAATCGTCCGAAAACAAAATGAAAAAATAATCGGAAATATAAGAGGAAGAAGGAATGGCGGCGGAGATTTATTTTTTGTTTTGGCCGAGTTTGATTTTATCGGTCCTCGGCTCAATTATTCTGACGGCGGCCTTTTATTTAATTTCAAGGCGAAATGCTTATTCTTCTTCCGATCCCTTTTATGGCTCCGACGGCTTGAACTCAAATGAGGAAGATTCATCCTCCAACGGTTTTGAATCCGGGGAAACTCAAATCAAAACAGGCGGCATGATTATGGTTGGTCCGATCCCGATTGTTTTTGGAAACGACGGAATGCGGTTTGACAAAAAGAACTTCAAATACGCTCTTTTGTTTTTTCTGATCGCGGTTTTGATTTATTTGGCTGCGGTTTGGATCATTTCTCAATGAGATTGAGTTTTCAATAGCCGGTTCGGTCATAAATTTGTAAATTGCATTCCGGAAACATGTTCTATAATATCTGGCATTTTTGAAAAATATGAGTATTACATCTCAAAAAGTGAAGATTATTGGTTGAAAATAATCGTTAAATTTTCATCCACCCAATTTTGAAATCCACTATTGGACTCATCAATGTTGATTTTTATCAAAACCGGCGTTTCATACGGGTGTTTTTTCAAAACGTAGGCTTCAACGGATTTCCATTTATCTTCCCGGGTTTTGAAAATGCATCCGTATTCTTTTTCATCATGAAGCTTGCCGGCGTATGTGTAAATCGCCGTGTGTTTTCGGATGTTTGCAGAAACAATTTCTTTCTTTTCAATCAGTTTTTGAGCTGTCTTTTTGGCGGATTTTTTTGTCGGAAATGTGGTATAAATAAAAATGTAGTTGGTGTTTGAGTCATTTGTCATCAAAATGCTCCCTCTCAAAAAATGATAAATTCAAATAATCAACAAACGCGCGGAATCGGATCTCCGGTCGGAACATCCACATACCGTGTGCTGCCCAGAGCCGACACCAAAATCACTTTTCCGGGCTTGTCCGTCCCCGCAACGCCGATAATGGCCGCGTCTTTTCCGTACGGATGTTGTTTTAAGATTTTCAAAACTTGTTCGGCATAATCCGGATGAACGCCCAGGACGACTTTTCCTTCATTGGCGATTTCTAAGGGGTCCAGTCCCAGCATTTCGCAAGACGTTTGAACCGCTTCCCGAATCGGAATTTTTTCTTCTTCAATTTGAATGCCGACTTTGCTTTTTTGCGCCATTTCATTCAGGGAATCCGCAATGCCGCCACGTGTCGGGTCTTTCATCGCTGAAATTGCCTTTTTGCCGTCCTTTGTTCGAACCGACAAAGCCGGTTCAATCATTTTCCAAACCGGTGCCACGTCAGAAACCAAATCCGAATTGAATTCGAACCCTTCGCGTTTGGTTAAAAGCGCCATTCCGTGGTCGGCAATATATCCGCTGACAATGATTTTGTCGCCCGGAGAAAGCCCGCTGTCCCGAACCGGCGCATCACAGATGCCGATACCTGAAATATTAATCATAATGGAATCCAAAGCGCTTCCTTCAACGGTTTTTGTATCGCCCGTAATTATCGGAACGCCGACCTCTTCCAAAACCGCGTTCATGGAACAGACAACCTTTTCAAGATCGGTAATGTCGAATCCTTCCGGAATAATCATTCCGCAGCTGAGCGCCAGCGGACGCGCGCCCATCACAGACAAATCATTGACAGCACCGCAGACGGAAACCCGACCGATGTCGCCGCCCGGGAAAAAAATCGGCTTGACAACGTGGCTGTCGGTGGTCATCACGAGCTCGATTTTATCCGATTGAAATCCGCCGCAATTTTCTTTTAAAAGCGTAATGCTGGCGCCGTCATCCAAAGAGTCTAAACCAACTGTTCCGGCGCATGTTTTTTTCAAATTTTTCAAAATAACGCTGCCGATGAGTGACTGCATTTGCTGGCCGCCGGCGCCGTGTTCCATGGAGATTTTGTTTTCTCTTGCCAAAATAATCATCCTATGAATTGTGAATTGAATTATGAATCGAATTGGGACGAATTATGAATTGAATGTGAACGAATTTATAAATTTTTTGAAGTCCTTACTTTCCCTGCTTTTTGCTTAAAATTCCTTTTTCAATGACATTGACCCAAGCGTCCACGGTCTTTTGATCTTTTTTCGACGTCAACAGAACCGGGATTTTCGAATTTAAGAAATTGATGTCGCGGACCATTGTCGCCGGATCCACGCCAACAGCTTCAGCAATATCGATTTTATTGATAACGGCAAGTTCCGATGTTTTGAAAATAACCGGGTGCTTCAATATGATATCGTCGCCTTCGCTCACGCTCACGACAACAATTTTCATATCTTCGCCCAAATCAAAATCTGTCGGGCAAATTAAGTTGCCGACGTTTTCAATAAATAAAACATCATAATCCTTCAAATTGATTTCAGAGAGAGAGTGTTCCACCAAATGCGCGTCCAAATGGCATTCTTTCCCGGTGTTGGCCGGGATTGTGGTCACGCCGAGACGGATAAAGCGGGAAGCGTCCATGTCCGCAATGACATCGCCCGCAATCACGGCGATTCTGTATTTTCCTTTTAAGGCCTTTATCGCTTCTTCAATCAATGTCGTTTTTCCGGAACCGATCGCGCCCATAATATTGACGGCAAAAACATTCGAATCCTTAAGCATTTTTTTGTTCTTGCTCGCTGTATTCTTATTTTCTTTAAAAACATCGTGCTTCATACTGATAATATGAGACATATTGAGCATTCTCATCCACATTTTTGTCACCTTTAAGTCATGAAATTGTCAAAATCCGATAAATTTAGATAATAATTTTGATTGTTGTTTGAGATTATTTATTGTTTATATTTTGAAAGATTTATTTTAAAATATTTCTTAAAACACATTATTAAAAACACATATCTTTCAAGAGCTATTATATTTTTATATTTTTTATTTTCAAAATATAGTAGCTTTTTGAAATCAAAGGTAATTAATAAAATATATGTCCTCAAACATTTATTTTTAAAGGTATTTTTGAAATAATTTTTAAAAATATTCGTTATAAGATCTATTTTGTAATTTAAATTATTTTGGCAGAGATGTCAATTAAATGTCATATATTAGTCTATATCAATAGAATCAATCATCAGATCCCGCCCGCCAATGATTTCCGCGTCTTTGCCGCAGTTTGGGCATTTGAGAGAAATTAAATAATCCAAAATATCATTCTCTTCAATATCCTTTGGTTTTCCAAAATATCCGCACGTACATTTTAAATCGGGCGCGATCGGCTCAAAAACATAAATCGCGTTTTTGGCGATTGTTTCTTCGGCAATGCTTTGCAGGCAAAATTCCAATTGAACCGGATTAACGTGCGCCAGTTTTCCAACTTTAACGGTGATTTTATTGACAATGGCCGCGTCATTTTCATGGGCAACTGTCAGAACGTTTTCCATCAAATCCATTGCCAGGGAATATTCATGCATAATACGTCTCCGGCTTTTGTTAGTCCCGGCAGTATTTGTACCAGCTGTGGCACATACCTTCATCACTGACCATACAGGGTCCGATCGGTGTTGTCGGCGTGCATTTTTTGCCGAAAATCGGGCAGTTGGCCGGCGTTGCTTTTCCGGTCAAAATCGTTGCGCAAATACAGTTTTTCTTTTTCTTTTGCCGGACCTCTTCCAAGCGTTTGAGTTCGTCTTTGTAAAGGTCGAAAAATTGAATGGCAGCGTTGTGGTCCGCATACTTTTCTTTGAGAACAAAACCGGAATTCGGAATGATTCCAAGGCCGCGCCATTCGGAATCGGCAACATCGAAAACATCGTTCATCATTTTAAGCGCGATTTTGTTGCCTTCCGGTTTGACGGCGCGCGGATACGCATTTTCAATCTTAGCGTCGCCGGCTTTGAGCTGCTTTTGAAGAAGCGCAACCGCCAGCAAAATATCATAAGATTCGAATCCGGCAACAACGACCGGATATCCCAACTTTTCAAAATTGGAAAACGGCGCGGTTCCGGTAATGACGGCAACGTGCCCGGGCGCGATGAACGCGTCAACATTGATGTCTTGGATCAGAAGATCGATGGCCGGCGGCGTTAATTTGAGGGATGTGAAAATATAAAAGTTTTCGGGGAGGCCGCGCAAAACGGCGGCAGCGGTGGTTGGAATCGTCGTTTCAAACCCGATCGCCAGAAAAACAATTTTTTTGTCCGGATGGTCGGCGGCGATTTTAATTGCGTCGTCAATTGAATAAACCATGCGGACGTCGGCGCCTTCAGCGCGGGCGTCAAACAAACTTTCTTCTGTTCCCGGTACGCGGAGCATATCTCCGAATGTGATCAAAGTGAGTCCTTTTTTTGCTAAAACGATGGCTGTGTCAATGTCGTTGTCCGGCGTTACACAAACCGGGCATCCGGGACCGCTTAAAACTTCGATTTCCGGCGGCAAAAGGCTTCGAATTCCGAATTTGGCAATCGTGCGTTCGTGGGTGCCGCAAATGTGCATGATTCGGGCCGGTTTCGGGTTTTTGGAAATGTTCTCAATCAGTTTTTTTTGGATTTCAATCGGATTTTCCAAAAAAGGATCGGTTTTTGAAATAAAATCCACCTCGTTATGATCTAATATTTGATTGTTTGATTTGATTGTTTGACTGCTGATTTATCGGCTGCTTTATTCTCTCATTCTTGATTTGGTTTGATTTGTTGATTTACACGGTTTCGTCTTGAGCCGCCAAAATCATTTCAAAGGATTCAATCGTGAGCCGCGCTTCTTCTTCCGTAATCACCGAAATCGCGTATCCGACGTGAACCAATACGTGGTCCCCAACATTGACTTCGGACGCGCCGCCAAGCAAATCCAAGTTCACTTCGCGATAAACGCCGCCAAAATCCACCTCAGCTTTGTTTTCCGCGATAATTTTTGAAATTTTTCCGGGTATTGCAATACACATAATTCTCCCTCTCGTTTTATTTTACATTATTAGTCATATTTTTTCATTATCTTTCACGAACTAAAAATTTACTTTTATTTAAATTGATTGGGTTCTTTTTCAAAAAATTACCGGATAATTGTCATTTTTCGCGCATCATTCGCTATTTGATGATATTGAGATATTTATCTCGGAATAAATTCCAGAGAAACAGAATTCACGCAATGCCGCACATTTTTTTTGGTCAGCCGTTCGCCTTCAAAAACGTGTCCCAAATGAGCGCCGCAGTTGTTGCAAATAATTTCAATCCGAAAGCCGTCCGAGTCCGGAATTTTTTTGACCGCTCCCGGAATTTCGTCATCAAAACTCGGCCAACCGCATCCGGATTCAAATTTGTCTTCCGATTGATACAAGGCAGTGCCGCATCGTTTACAAACATAAGTTCCCGAAACTTTGTTGTGAAGGAATTTTCCGGTAAATGGCATTTCCGTTCCTTTGTAAACAATAACACGTTCTTCTTCCGGCGTGAGTTTTTTCAGAGATTGATTTTTGTTTTCAGTCATAGACAGAATTATATTTTTCAGACTATATATTTTTATGTTTTGTGAAATTGCCGTACGGATACACTTTGCGGTAGCGGTTGGTTGCAGCAGTCAACATTCCCAACAGAAACCCGCAAGTTCAGAACGCTGAGCGCCGAAGGCGTGAAGCGGGCTGAACTTGGCGGATTGCTCTGAAAAATGAAAGCAAATCTGAGTGTAAATTTCCATTGCGCTGTGCTGTTTGCGCTGTGCTGTTTGCGCTGTGCTGTTTGCGCTGTGCTGTTTGCGCTGTGCTGTTTGCGCTGTGCTGTTTGCGCTGTGCTGTTTGCGCTGTTCATTCAGTGCTGCAACTATGTACATCTCATTTCAGCTAAATCCGAGAAAATCAAACGCAAGCGTTTGATTTTTCGGGGCGGTTTACTTGGGATTTTAGAAGAGGGAGACTAATATTGAGCGACCGAAGGGAGCCGTTCGCGAAGCGAACTTGTTGCTGTAAACCGCTAACATCGCTTTGAAAAATTCCGGAGCGACGCGAAGGAATTTTTCGGTTGATATTTCGGGACGGTTTGCTTGGGATTTTAGAAGAGGGGGACTAATATTGAGCGACCGAAGGGAGCCGTTCGCAAAGCGAACTTGTTGCTGTAAACCGCTAACATTGCTTTGAAAAATTCCGGAGCGACGCGAAGGAATTTTTCGGTTGATATTTCGGGGCGGTTTGCTTGGGATTTTAGAAGATTTTAAAAACGGGAAACTCTTAATGATTTTCCAAAAAAACGCCCATGACTTTTGAAATCCAAAGGAAAATGTGTCGCCATAACGCGCGCGCCGACGCTTCAAAAAAAGAAATAATAAAAAAGGAAACGGTTACGCATATCCTTCCAAAATTTTACTCTTCGGCTGGTCGCCTTCTTCCGGTTTTTGATTTTTAAAGATTGGGCCGAACTTTCGCTCGTAATCTTTCACGTTCTGGTCAAGCCAGCGGGACAATTCAAGCGCCGCAATCGGGGACAAAATAATTTCCGTTCCGATTTTTCGGTGAATTTTTCGAATGCCAGCGCCTTGAGCGAGTTCCGGCTCATCGTTGTAAAAACTGATTCTAAAGTCGTAAATATTGTTGACACCAATCGCGCCGATCGCGTAAAATTGCTTGCAATCCGACTCTTTTGATAATTCCAGAACAACTTCAATTTTCTGCGGCTCATTCTTCTTTTGATTTGGTTCATTGTTTTCCATTGTTGTCAATCCTAATCGTTTGATTGAATTTATTGACTCCTTGATGATTGAAATCTATTTAATATGATTTATATTTAGATATTTGAATAAAAATGGAACCGCAAAAAAGAAACGAAAAAGAAACGAAAAGAAGGATAAAAGGAGACTTTTAAAGGAGGCTTTTTATACCCGCAACATGTAAAAAAGGCGCATGACAAAACAAACTGTCGGATCTCAATCCGTTTTATCTTCAAAGTTTTCAAATCCCACCGGTCATAAAAAGCCGAAAACCGGCGGCTATCATGCCGGTAAAAATGATTTTTTTGATAATAAAAACGGAAACGATCAAAATGAAAAGATTTCATCCGGCCAACAAAAAAACAACCGCGACAATGGCAATCAAAATAAAAACAGAATCAATAGTCGCGTTTTTTATGAAAACGATTCCATTTACTGGTGCAACCACTGTAATTTACCGCTCATCGGTGAAACGTGCGGCCTTTGCCAAAAATCCGGACGTGAAATCAAATTATCCCAGCCGGCTGATGTCCGGTTTGCGCAAGGATATGACATCGAACTTGTCAAAAAGCACTTGATTCGCCTTTTTTCATGTGACCCGCTGGAAGGCCGGGTTTTTTTGCTCAACAAAATTCCCGGGGACGACCAGACGCTTGAAATCATTGCTGACGGCTTTTTGATTGGTATTCTCCGGTTCGATTTAAAAAAGTTGGATTTTGTCTTTGAACTCGCTCCCGACGGCGCCCGCCTTTTCTTTGCCGAACCGTATATTTTCGCCGCGGCGGGAAGAATCGTCGACATTAAAAAAGCAAAATCCCATCTGAACGGCAAAAACATCTCTATTGACATGATTGAAAATTTTCCGGCCGGAATTTCAGCCGGCGAAACGATTCTTCTTCGAAGCGGAAACCTGATCGGTTATGGAATTTCGCATGTGGACAGCGCTGTTGTTTTTAAACTTCAAAAAGACGGCGGCGCGGTTAAATCGACGCTCAGTAATGATGAATTAAAAGAACGGCAAATCCTCAAAGTCAAAAACATCGCCGCCGATTCTTCTCCGGTTTTATCGCCCGAAAAGCCCGGCATGGACGAAATTGTCGCCGCGAATAAGGAATATATCAAAAGTCTTGGAAAAGACGCTCTGAACACGATTAAAGGCGTCTGCAACGCCCGTGAACAAAAAGGAAAGCCTGTCTATGTTTCATTCAGCGGCGGGAAAGACAGCCTGGTGGTTTTGGACTTAGCGACCCAAGCGCTTCAAAACAAAAGCCGTCCAACGCCTTTTACCGCTATTTTCTTCAACACGGGGATTGATTATCCGGAAACCATCGAATTCGCCCGAAACTTCTGCGCCGAGCGCAGCATTCCGTTTAAAGAATTCGATGCCGGCGATGACTTCTGGAAAACGTTAAAGAAACTGGACCATCCCACCAAAGATTCCCGCTGGTGCTGCAAAGTTTGTAAACTCAATTCCGGAAACAAACTGGGGGGCGGGAATGATCACATATCCCTTGACGGCAAACGAAAGCATGAGTCATTCATGCGTGCGAAAATTCCCGCGATGGATACCAATCCGAACGTTGCCGGACAACTGAATGTTTTCCCGATTCGGGAGTGGCGCGCGATTGAAGTGTGGCTTTACATCCACTGGAGAAATTTGCCGTACAATCCGCTTTACGACAACGGTCTTGAGCGAATCGGCTGCTGGATGTGCCCGGCGGCTTTCCAAGCGGAATACTCCAGAATGTCTGAAATTCATCCGGAACTGGCTGAAATTTGGGAAAACTATTTGGACGGCTGGGCGGCAAAAAAAGGCGTTTCAAAAGCTTATACCGACCACGGATTCTGGCGCTGGGAAAAGCTGCCGCCGAAAATGATTAAATTGTCGGAAGAATTGGAAATTGATTTGATTGAAACGGCCGAGGACGAGCCGGAAAAAATCAAGTCAAAGAAAGACAGCCGCCGTGAATATGCCGCGTCAGCGCCGGACCGGAAAAAACCGCAACCACCGGCAAAGAAAAAGAAACAAAGTAAAAGCCCGAATACGGTTGTCAACAATAAAGGAAAAACATCGCCGGTCAACCGCGGAAGAAAAGGCGGCGGAAGGACGTAAGAACAAAATTTTATTTTAATATATTTTTATTTTAACAGATATTTATATTCACCCAATTCAAAATCAAGTCATTTCAATGATTTTAAGTGAATCTATGAATTTAAATAATTGAATGGCATTTCTTTGTCAATTTAGAAGGTGTCAATCTTATGCAAATGCTTCTCATTCACTCGGATTACATCGAGTACGAAACCAAAAAGAAAACGAAAATGGCCGAAGAAATCGGCGACGATATGAAAGCCGGACGGCTTGAAGAAGCCTTGACGGCGTTTATCGCGGTGGAAAAATGCGACGAAGCCAACCCAAACACCGTTGTTCTGGCCGCCGTTTCTCAAATTAAAAATACGTTGGAACAGGTCAAAGCCGACAAAGTGATGGTTTACCCGTATGCGCATCTCAGTTCCAGTTTGTCCGCACCGGAAACCGGCATTTCCGTTTTAAAAGGCATCGAGTCCGCGCTTAAAAATGACGGCATTACCGTCAAACGCGCGCCGTTTGGCTGGTACAAATCTTTTAAAATCAGCTGCAAGGGACACCCGCTCTCGGAGCTTTCCAAACACATCTCTGTCGATGATATGGAAGACGTGGACGACTGCGGCTGCTGCGGAAACACTCCCAAACCAACAGTGAATGCGAAAGCAACGGCTGCCCTTAAGGCCAACGCTTGCGGCGCCAATGTTCAATTGTCCGAAGACGGTGACGTTTTGTCGGAAGCCTTAAAATCGGAAAGTGTCGCCAAATCCTACTTCAAAATTCTCGGAACGGACGGTGTCTTTTACGAGCCGAACGAATTCGATTTATCCAAATACCCGAACTTGGCTAAGTTTGTGAATTACGAAATCGCCAAAAACCGGGCGGTCAACGCTGCGCCGCCGCACGTCGAACTTATGAAGCGGCTGGAACTCGCTGACTATGAACCCGGGTCCGACTCCGGAAACATGCGTTTTTATCCGAAAGGCCGCCTCATGAAATCGCTTCTTGAAATGTATGTGGTGGATCGGACGGTTGTTGATTTCGGCGCGATGGAAGTCGAAACGCCGATCATGTATGACATGAATCATCCGACGCTGAAAAAGTATTTAGACCGGTTCCCGGCACGGCAATATTCTATTGAATCCGACAAGCGCCAGCTCTTTTTGAGATTTGCCGCCTGCTTCGGACAATTTTTAATGAACCACGACATGACGATTTCTTACCGGAACATGCCGCTGAAAATGGTTGAACTCACCCGCTACAGTTTCAGAAAAGAACAGCGCGGCGAATTGGTCGGCCTTCGCCGCCTTCGCGCGTTTACGATGCCCGACATGCACACACTTTGCCGCGGAATGCCGGAAGCCGTTACTCAATTCTTATCCCAATATGAATTTTGTATTGACATTTTGGACCACATCGGTATCAAAGTGAGCGACTTTGAAATTGCGATTCGCTTTACGAAAGACTTTTACAACGAAAACAAAAGTTTGATTGAAACGATGGTCAAAAAGGTCAACAAGCCGGTTTTGGTGGAAATGTGGGACACCCGTTTCTTCTATTTCGTTCTGAAGTTCGAATTTAACTATGTGGACAGTCTGGAAAAGGCCAGTGCGCTCTCCACCGTTCAAATTGATGTCGAAAATGCGGAACGTTATGACATCGTTTACACGGATTCCGACGGTGAACTCAAGCGCCCGACCATTCTTCACTGCTCCCCCAGCGGCGCGATTGAAAGATGCATTTACGCGCTTCTTGAAAAAGCCGCCATGGAGTCCGCCCAAGGAAAAGTTCCGACCATCCCGACCTGGCTTTCACCGACCCAGGTTCGTGTGATTCCGGTCACGGAAAAGCATTTGGATGCCGCCGACGTCGTCGCCGGCAAAATTAAATTCAGAGTTGATGTGGATGACCGGGAATTGACGCTTGGCAAAAAAATCCGGGAGGCCGGAACCGAATGGATTCCGTATACAGTCGTCATCGGCGACAAAGAAGCTGAAACCGGCGTTTTGACGGTGACCGTTCGTTCGAAATCCGAACCGGAAAAACCGTATAAGATGGAAATAACGGTGGACGACCTCAACAAAATGATTGAGGCGGAAACAACCGGTATGCCGTTTAGGGCTTTGCCGCTTCCGAAATATTTGTCCAAGCGCGCGAAGTTCGCGTCTTAAACATGACATCCGATTATTAAAAAACCGAACCGGGCTTTAAAAATTATTTAAAGCCCGAAATCAGGTTTAACCGGTGCGCGCCCCGCCCGCCGAATGAACCCGAATCTTCTTTTCTTCTACTTTAAATATCAAAAACCGGTTCCGGATCCAGTTTTGTGACGTTAGTCCCATTTCCATCTTTGTTTTGCTGCTCCTTCTTGCTTTCCCGGTCGCGGAACACAATCAAAAGCCCGCCAATCACGGCAAAAACAATAAACACTAAAAACGTCACACGCATGGCTGTTAAAAATTCGGGATAGGTCTCAGGTGTCAGTTTGTTGGTGGTTCCGAAAAAGATGGCGATGTTGGCCATGGCGACAACCATGGAAAGAACCATTCCGGATTGGCGGAACACGCCGGTAATGGCGCTCACGTTGCTGTAATCTTTGGCCGATACGGAACTCATCAACGTATTGGTATTCGGAAGAACAAAGAAAATAGTTCCGGCGCCGATGAGAATTCCATAAACGACAATTAATGCCAGCGATGTTGTTTCTGAAATTGTTGTCAGGCAAACCAGTCCGATGATGGTCAGAACGGTTCCCATGATTGTGATATTTTTCGGGGAAATCCGTTTTGAAATTTTTCCAATCATCGGAGAAATGACAATTTGGACAGCCGGAATGGACAACATAATAAAACCGGCTTCTTGGGACGTTAAATTGCCAATGCTTTGCAAGTATAAACTCAAAAAGAAAGATAAAGCGTAGGTGGCCGTAAAAATAAACACGACGGCGTAGTTAGACCAAGCGAACACTTTGTTGGATGAAAACAGTTTGATGTTCATGGCCGGATATTTTTGCCGTTTCTCATAATAAATAAATGCCGGAATGATCAAAATTCCAATGATGGTCAACACAATGGCCCAAGTATTCGGCAGGTTGCTGAGCCCGCCAAGCGTAAACAACAGCGCAAAAGCGTAAAGCAACGATCCGCCCCAATCAAAAGGTTCGCCTTTTCCGAACCGGATATCGCCTTTGATGAGGGCGAAAATTAAAATGCCGGATAAAAGCGCGAACGGAACTATGAAATAAAAAGAGCTTTGCCAATTGTACTGCTGAACCAAAAATCCGCCGATTGCGGGACCAACGGAGGCACCGAGAGCGCCGGCGGCCGTTACAATTCCATAAGCATGCAATCGTTCCGTGCCTTCATAAAAGTGCGTCAAAAGGGACATAGATGTTGCGGAAACGCCGGCCAGCCCGATTCCCGTAAAAACCCGGTACACGACTAAAATGCCGTATGTTGAAGCGGATGGCGTCAAAACGGTTGAAATCAAAAAAATAAGGGTTCCGATGGTAAATATTTTTTTCCGGCCGTAAATATCGGATAGGCGCGCAAACGGAACCAAAAATAAAGCAACGGTCAAAAGAGATGTTGTGGTCAGCCATCCGAGTTGGTGGGCGCCGACAGAATATGTGGTTCCGATGGCCGGAAGCGCAACGTTAATCATCATGCCGCTGAGCGGAAGAACAAAAGCGGAAAGGGAAAAACCCAAAAGAATCAAATTGAGTTGCGTTTTGGTGTAGCTTTTGATGGGAAAATCAATGGATTCTTTTACGGATTCGGCTTGGAGAGGGGGAGTTGAAGTTGAAACTTTGTCGGGCATAGAATCACAATCAAGTATGAGAAAATCTTTTTAACGACAATCAAGGGTGAAATTTTAGGAAATAAATATAATTTTAAAAATAAATTAAAGAAAATGTAATGGAAATGTAATGCAATGATAATATATAAAATATGATATAATTTAAATTAAATATTATTGAACAAAGGAGATGCAAAAGGATAAAATGTAAAAACAGCTATTGCTTAGAAATTTGAATTTTACAGACGGTTTAATTTATGGAAAAATACGACCTGGTGGAGCAATGGTTGAAAATACCTCCGATTTGTCAAGGACAAAAAATGAAGCTGTTTCCGTGAATCTTGAAAAATATACCGACAAATACTTTTTGCGGGCTTATGAGATTTTAAAAAAGGACAACTTAAATCCATATGTGCGGGCACAAGTGTTTGTCCGCAAAGGCCCCGGCTTCATTTCCGGAATGAGCGAAGTTGTTTCGTTTATTTTAAACAATTCCGATTTGATTAAAAACGGCGGCCGGATTTACGCTTTGTCGGATGGGGAAACATATTCGCCTCTTGAAACAATTCTCATGATTGAGGGACATGTTTTGGATATTATCCGTTTGGAAACCATTTATTTGGGAATGATCAGTTCGGCGCTTGCCATCAAAAACGATAACAGGAAGTTGGATTTTAATCAAATTGAAAACAATATGAAACAAATTGTTTCAGCGGCCGGCGGCCGTCCGGTGACTTATTTTGGCGCCCGGCACTGGCATTATTCCGAAGATGAAAAAATATCCAAAGCCGCTATTTCAGGCGGTGCCGCCGGTGCTGCAACAGACGCGGGCGCGGTTTTTGCCGGCCAAAAAGGCGTCGGGACCATTCCGCACGCGCTTGAAAACATTTATGCCTGGAAATTCGGCAAAGAAAACGCTGTTTTGAAGTCGACGCTCGCTTTTGACAAATACATGCCTAAAGACATCAGCCGGATTGCGCTGATTGATTATAACAACCGTGAAATTGACGATACACTTTGCGTTGCCAAGTCCGTTTCGTCTCTTTTTGCGATTCGGGTAGACACATGCGGTGAAAATGTCGCGCAGGGGGCTTTGTCATTTTCGGATTTTGAAAACAAATCCAAAAAAGAAAAAGATGAAATGATCCGCCAATTCTTCAATTTGCCGGCGCCGATTGAAATCCCGCTCGATGATGAAATCTACTGGTTCGGAACCGGCGTTTCCATTTCGGAAGTTTACGTCCTTCGAAAAGCGCTCAACGATAATGGTTTTTCCCGCATTCAAATTATGCTCTCAAGCGGCTTTGGGAAGCTGGAAAAAATAAATGCGTTTTCAGCGGCTGAAAAAATGCTTGGAATAAAGTTGTATGACAGTTTAGGCGTTGGCGGCATTTATGAATCTCGGGACGCGACGATGGACATTGTCGCGGTTGGCAATTCTTTAGCGGATATGGTTCCGGTCTCAAAAATCGGACGAATGGAGCGTCCGAATCCGAGATTGAAGTTCATCCATCCCAAATAACAAACCAACCCTTGTTTTTGACGGGCATGTCTGCAAAAATGTGTTGCTGTAACGCGCGCATTGGCCGGCGTTAATATCCATAAAATGAAAATCGGAAGCAAAAGTCATGAAACCGCAGAAATTAAGAGATTTTGCTAAATGGTATCTGCCGTCCGATGAAAACCATTTGCAGCCATCCGATAAAAGAATCGCCCTGACGCCGGAAGAAGTGGAAATGCTGCCGGCCAATAAGCAAAAAATCGGCGACATCGTGATTGTTTCTGTTCCGCCGGAACTGTCCGGCAAAAAGACTGAAATCGCGCAACTGCTTTTGAAAATGGATTCAAAAACACGGCTGGTTTTAGGCGATTCGGGAATTGAAGGACAATTCCGTATTCCGGTTCGAGAAATTATCGGGCAGCGGAACGCAACGTCCGGTCTTTCGGCAGGCTGCATTTTGAGCGTATCTGACAGTTTTTCCGTTACGGAGACGGTTCACTCGGAGAACCGATGCCGATTCAAGTTGGATGCGGCACAGATTATGTTTTCCAAAGGAAATTTGGAAGAAAAGCGACGATTATCCACGCTTTGCGCCGGTGAGACGATTGTGGATATGTTTGCCGGCATCGGTTATTTTTCCATTCCGATTGCTGTTCATTCCAAACCGGAAAAAATCATTGCCATTGAACTTAATCCGGTCTCTTATCATTATTTATGTGAAAACGTTCGACTCAACCGGGTGGAAAATATTGTTGAGCCTGTTTTAGGCGACTGCGGACGGATCACGCCGAAAGGAATTGCGGACCGCGTTTTGATGGGATATGTCGGCACAACGCATTATTATTTGGCGGCCGGCATTTCGGCCATAAAAAAGGAAGGCGGAATCCTTCACTATCATGAAACAGTTCCGGAAAAGTTATATCCGAACCGGTCCGTCCAAAGAATTATGGATGCTGCGGCGGAATGCGGCAGAGGCGCAACCATTTTAGAAACGCGGATGATTAAAAAATATTCGCCCGGTGTTTATCATGTGGTGGTTGACGCGAAAATTGAATAATAAACAATAGTAATAGCAACAATAATTTGTGTTTTTATTTGAATTTTTATCATGAAAATAAAGGAAAAAATAATGCCGGATCAAAGTTCAATGCCATCTGTTCTTGAAACGTTTAGAGTTGCCGGATATTCTTGTCTCCGGTGCGGGAAGTGTTGCACACGCGCGGCGGGCGATAATTCTGTTTATCTCATGCCGGATGAAATTGAATCCATTCGCTCTTTTCTCATCCAAAAGAACATTCAAATTGACGGACAAGATATTTCCTCTTCTTTTACGGTGCCGCTGTTTCCGGATATTTATTCGGAAAACGGTGATGATTCTGTTTTTGATTTAAAAAAGATTTCAGACAATCTCCGGCTGCTTCAAAATCAAATTTCGGAGGATGGCGCTGTTTATACGTTTGGGGAAATGTTAAAACGGACGCAGAACGGAACATGTGTTTTTTTGGACACGGAAACAAACACGTGCAAAATCTATGACGTCCGGCCGCTTCTTTGCCAAACATATCCGTTTTTCATTGACTTTTATAATGTTGATTTGGAACACCGGAGCAATGTTGACGTGATTGAATGCGAATGCGACGGCGTGGCTAGCGTTTCCGAAACTGACAATTCAATTTGCAATGAACTGGCCGGTCTTTTGATGACACGCGCGCGCCGGGAAAAAGAAGATTACGAGAAAATGAAAAAACACATCCGGGCAGATTATTTTTTGACATCCGGCGCCGGTCTTTCTCAAGCGGAGGACGATTTGAAAAATGGGTTTCTTCGATTTTTTGTTTGTGATTGCCGCGGTGTTTTTGAAATTAAAATTCGAGTGAACGATTTCTTTTTGAATACGGTTAAAACCGATGGAACGGATGAAAAAGGTATTTAAACAGGAGATGATTTTCCATAATCGTTTAATGATTTGAGGAAATATATAAAAATTATAAAAAAACAAAATTGGTCGTGAATTTTATGGAAAAAATACCCTTAACACTTTCCGAAAAAATATTTTCAAAAGCTTCCGGAAAAACAGTAAAAGCCGGAGATTTCGTTACGGCAAATATCGATTGCGCTATGACGCACGATATTACCGGGCCGCTGGCTGTCAAAGGGTTTTATGAAATTATGGACGGAAAAGATCAAAAAAGAGTTTGGGACCCGAAAAAAATTGTCATTTTATTTGACCACCAAGTGCCGGCCGACTCTTTAAATGCCGCTCAAAATCATATTTTGATGCGCAAATTCGCGTCCGAACAAGGAATCTTAAATTATGATGTTTTTGAAGGCGTTTGTCACCAGGTCATGCCGGAAAAAGGTCATGTCCGCCCCGGAGACCTCATCGTCGGAACAGATTCCCATACCTGCGCTTACGGCGCTTTTGGCGCGTTTTCGACGGGACTTGGATCTACCGACATGGCGGCGGTTTTGGCGACCGGTAAACTTTGGTTCAGAGTTCCGGAAACGCTTCGGTTTCATGTGGATGGAAAGCTCCCAAAACACGTCTGTTCGAAAGATTTGATTCTTCACCTCATCGGGGACGTGGGTGTCGAAGGCGCGCGCTATCAGGCCGCGGAATTTGCCGGACCGACTGTTCACAACATGCAAATGCCTGAGAGAATGACCATGTCCAACATGGCGATTGAAATGGGCGGAAAAGCCGGTTTGATTGAACCGGACAGCGTGACGGAAAAATATCTTCAGGAACGAATTGCCGGATTTAAGTTGGACCCGTACTGGAAGTCGGATATAGACGCTGATTTTTCAGACGTTCGCGATTATGACATTTCAAATTTGGAGCCGCAAGTGGCTTGCCCGCACAATGTGGACAATGTTAAACCGGTGACGGAAGTCGCCGGCACAAAAGTAGACCAGATTTTTGTCGGTTCCTGCACAAACGGCCGTTTTGAAGATGTCGAGATGATGATGAACGCGATTGGCAACAACCCGATCGCCAAAAATGTTCGATTGATTGTGGTTCCGGCGTCCCGGACGGAATATATGAAAGTGCTTCGCGCCGGCTATGTGGAAAAATTGATGGAACTGGGCGCGATTGTAGAATCACCGTGCTGCGGCCCGTGTATGGGCGGCTCGTTCGGGCGGCTTGGGGACGGTGAAACCGGCCTTTCAACGTCGAACCGGAACTTTAAGGGACGGCAAGGAAGTCCGAATTCATTTGTTTATTTGTGTTCCCCGGAAACGGCCGGCGCGTCGGCGGTCACCGGCGAAATTACAGACCCGCGGGAAATTTAACCGCCAAAAATCTAAAAATGATGTAAATCAAAATCAGGAGCTTATAAATTGGAAAAAGAAACGGATTTGGCTGTTTTAACTCAAATTTATCAAATCATTGAGGAGCGCAGTAAAACGCAGCCGGAAGGGTCGTATGTTTGCGCGCTTTTGAATGACAAAAAAGGAATCAACAAGATTTTAGAAAAGGTTGGCGAAGAAGCCACGGAAACAATTTTAGCGGTGAAGGATGGAAAGCGGGACGAAATCATTTATGAGACGTCCGATCTTCTTTTTCATTTGATGGTGATGCTTTTTGAATGCGACATAACGCCGGAAGATATCGCCGCCGAGTTGTATCGCCGGCACAAATGAAAATTTTTGAATTTTTTTTCTTTTTATTTATGACAAACATGAGACCTGTTTCCGGTGAAAAGACACAAAGCGTTCTTTTTCAAACGGATTCTTTTAGTCTGCCATGCATGATTATTTATTCGGCCAAGCGGAAGCGGACGATCAGCTATACAGTTCGTTATAATGACAGCGAGGCGGCGCTTTTTGTGCGCGCGCCGTCGGGATTGTCTTCCAAAGACGTGCTGTCGATTTTGTCTGACAATGAAAAAAACGTGTGCGAGCTTTTGGACAAAGCCGCTAAAAAGCAGGACGCTGTTGTCAAAGAATCAAAAAAAACGTATCGAAACGGCAGCCTTTTTTATTATATGGGGCGGGAATACACGCTCGCTGTCTTTTTTGTGGATAAGGAAGACAATCGGAGCAATAAAATTGATGTCCGGCTTTTGGATGGGCAGCTCAAAGCGTATTTGCCGGCAAAAATGCTTCATTTGACGCAGGATGAATGCGAAAAAAAGATCAAAAAGGCCGTTGAAGCGTTTTATATTGAGCAAGCCGATGTTTTTTTCAACGCCCGCGTCGATTATTTCGCGGAAAAATATTTGCCGCTCCTCGGCAAAAAACCGATTGCGGTGAAAGCCCAATATTACAAAGGAAAATGGGGCTGCTGTTCATCCGAGAATGAAATCCGGCTCAATTGGACACTGATTCAAGCCGATACGCCCATTATTGATTATATTATTGTTCATGAGCTTTGTCACATCCGCCACAAGAATCATTCCGCCCATTTCTGGAACTTGGTGGAAACCATTGATCCGAATTACAAGGAAAAACGCAAATGGCTTAAGGAAAATGGCTGGGTTTTAGGATTTTTGTAACTTTTTTTGGCGTCGGCGCCGTTGCGCGCGTTACGGCGCACATTTTTTTAATTTTGGAAAACATGAGGAGTGTTTTTTAAATTTCAGTAGTTTGTTTGACACTTTTTTTGATTTCAAGAAAAACATCCCACATCTTTTTCAAATTCAAACAAACCATCCCGAATAAACAGATGCGTATCGCATCTGTTTATTCGGATTCCGATGGAAGATATGGGATACAGCTGCAGCAGATGCAATCTGAAATGGAAACGGTAGGTGCAATCTGAAACTGAAAACAGCAGGTGCAATCTGAAACTGAAAACAGCAGGTGCAATCTGAAACTGAAAACAGCAGGTGCAATCTGAAACTGAAAAATGGCAGATGCAATCCGAAACTGAAAACAGCAGGTGCAATCCGAAACTGAAAACAGCAGGTGCAATCTGAAACTGAAAAACGCAGATGCAATCCGAAACTGTAAAATAGCAGGTGCAATTGGAAACTGGAGACAAATTTCGAAATTAAAATTTTCTCCAATTTTCATTCTTTTTTTACAAATAAAATATTTGAGAGAAAAAGAATTTATCAACTAAATCTGATTTATTGAGTGAACCAAATCCTTTATTAATCATGCTCTGCTAAAACATTATGTCTATTTATTGAATCTGAAATTGCATTGAACAAATTTTCCAATCTTTTTCAAAAACAATCTATGCAAATATGACAAACGGAGGGAAATCTTTCATGAACGCAAAAACACTTCTTGTCCTCGGAACGTCTTCTGACGCCGGAAAAAGTTCTGTTGTCACGGCAATTTGTAAAATTTTGTCTGAAAAATACAAAGTTGCGCCCTTTAAAGCCCAGAATATGAGCTTGAATTCCTGGGTTTCTAAGGATGGCAAAGAAATCAGTTTTGCGCAAGTGATTCAAGCATGGGCCGCCGGTGCCGAGCCGATTCCCGAAATGAACCCGGTTGTCTTAAAACCAAAAGGGGACAGCATTTCCCAAGTCATCGTTCTCGGCGAACACTATGCCGACCGAACCGCCGGCAATTATTATGAATCCATTGATGAGATGTTTAAGATTTTAAACCGCGCGTTGTCAAAACTTGAGGAAAACTTTGATGTGATTGTGATGGAAGGCGCGGGCGGCGCCGCTGAAATTAACCTTTATGACCGCGACATCGTCAACATCGGAACAGCGCGCCTCACCAAAGCGCCCATCATTTTGGTCGGCGATATCGAGCGCGGCGGTGTTTTTGCAAGCCTTTACGGAACGATCGCGCTTTTGCCGGAAGATGTGCGCCAAAATGTCAAAGGATTTGTCATCAACAAATTCCGCGGCGATCCGGCCATTTTAAAGCCCGGGCTTGACCAATTGGAAAAAATGACCGGAATTCCGGTTCTCGGCGTTTTGCCCTATTTTAAACTGAGAATTCCGTCCGAAGATTCCATGTCTTTTCATGAAAAAGCCGGTTCCGGCGCAATTCCTGAAGAAAAGAAAGGACGCGGCCAAAAGACCGGTCTTGAAATTGCTGTCATTCAGCTGCCGAAGATTTCCCATTTCAACGATTTTGAAGTCTTGGAATCAGAAGCTCTTGTTCGGTATGTTCAGCTTGATGATTGTTTAAAAAATAAAAACACAAACGAATGTCCGGATCTTATCCTTCTTCCGGGATCGGGAACACCGCTTCAGGATCTGAACGCGCTGAAAGAAAGCGGCATGATGGAACAAATTTTAGAGCTGAGAAAAGAATACAATTGTCCGGTTATCGGCGTTGGGGAAGGATATCAGCTTCTCGGAAAAACGCTGACGGACCCGTCCGGAAATAAAGTCGCCGGCTTCGGTCTTTTGGAGTGCGACACGGTTTACGAAAAAGAAGAAGGATACAGCGAAAAACCGGAACGTGTTACGGTTGTAATCGACAGCAAATCCAAAGTAAATGCCGGTATTTTAAAGGAAGTTTCCGGAATGACCGTTGACGGATTTTTGGCCCACAGCGGAAAAACAACCACCCGGTCTCCTGTTTTCGGTAACGATGGCGCTGTCAGCGCAGACGGCATGGTTCTTGGAACTTTTACACACGGCCTTTTTGACAATAAACAGTTCCGGAAGGCTCTTTTAAGATACCTGGCTGCACGTAAAGGAATTCAATATGTCGAAGAAGAAGAGTTTACGGTTCAAGACGGATTTGCCGAATTGGCAGCTGTTTTTGAAAAAAATGTAGACATGAAAGCCATTTACAAAATTATGGAATTAAAATAAGAATCAAGAGGATTTGTTTCTAAAATTGCCTTTTTTTCTTTTTTGTTTCTATTTTTATTCCAATTCCTTACTTTTTTCTTATTTTCGACATTTATTTTGATTCTTTACCGTTCGAAAATATGAATACGCTGCCGTCACGGATTGAAATTTATCAACAAAAAAAGAAAAGGATTTAAATGCCGGCAACACTTTGAGGCGATTTCCCGACGAGTAATTTTATGATGTCAATATATTCATCTTTGACCGTGTAAACAATGGGCGTTTTGTAAGATTCTTTATGAGATTTTAAGATTCCAACCTTGGATTGGATGTATCCGACCATAGACGCCACTTCATTCCGGGTGACAGCATACTCTTTTGAGATTAAATCATGAATCTGGTCAACGGTAAATTCTTTGCACTTAATCACAAGGTCAAGGAATTTTTTCCGATAGCCGGTCACGTCAGCCGCAACGAATTTTTCGAGTCTTGTCATAATACTTGCTTTCAATGACATAAATCCGAGCCCCCTTTTCGTCTTTTCAAAACATGTGTGATTTATATGAATGATCTTATATGATGCAAAATGCTTATATCGCATCATTTATTCTTTAATTGTGGCGAATAAATCTGTCCCACGCCTGTTCTATCAAAATGATATATTTTGATAATTTAGACCGTACAAATTCTGACTATAATAAATATAATAAAGAACTATACTTATTATATCTACTTAAATAATAAGAGGATAGATTATATATAAATCTTATGTTCCAATACTACGTTTATACGAGTCGTCTATCTGATATTTTGCGGACTGAAAAATTATGGCCTATAAATACAACCGAAGATCAAATCAACTTTTTTTCAACGATCACGAATTAATGTTGATTGATTCCGAAATGAATGAAATCGGTGCGTGTGTTCAATGCAAAAATCCGCTCGAATCAGTCAGCTCTTATCAAATCGAGTCTCAAATTCCAAAATCAGGTCCGGCTTATGTAATTCTTTCGAAATGTGTTTCTTGCTTTTCTTTTTATGCAGATATTTATGATTTAAATTGGTCATGGATTGAAGAATCAGATCCAATGTTGCTTGAAAAAACAATTCTTGAGGAAAGTTCGGAAAGTATGAACTTGGAATTAAACAAGGTAATGCCTGAAATAGAAATTTCGAAAAATAAAGAGACGAACGAAGATCAAGATCTGTCGTCAAAAAACAATCTTCCACTCCCGCCTCAGAAAAGAACCGGTCAAAAAACCAAAAATCGGAAATATAATATTCCGGTTTACTCAGACATTGTTGAGTCCGCTGACGATTTGAAAAAAATACCATTGATTCAGCTTAAATCCGTATTTTCGGAATCGGAAATTGAAGCCATGATGGAAAAAGCAAAAGGAGAAAAGCCGGTTCGTCAGTATTTCCATCGGGCCAAGAAAAAATACAAAATATTTGAAGATATTTTCGGGATTAAAATTAATATCAATTAATCCGGTAATATCAGATACAGAAAAGAGTTTGTAACATTTTGTTGTGACGCTTTTTGGATATAAATTTTCATAATATTCTAAATATGTTCTTTCAAAAAAAAATATTTTCAAATATAATCTGTTTAATATGAATAGATTTTAAAATATATAATTTAAATATTCAATATATTATATAATTCGGAATTTGAATATCATAGCCGTATAAAAATATCCAATATATATAAAATTTCAATTTAATATAATATTATATCATTCATATCATCTTTATAAACTAAAATAATTAGAAATGTGTAAAATTATAAGGCTATATTTATATAATATATTTTTGGCTAATTAGTATAGACTATTTAGTTTGAAATTATGATGGAAAATATAGCAAAAATTCAAAAAATATTTAAACTATTGTGTATTTTTTAATGATGTATTGGTCTTAAAAATTCAGCTGAAAAATCGAATAAAATGTAAAAATATTTCATTCATAGTAATTATATGAATTGTTTTTGAGCCGGCACTTTTTTGGAAAAAATGTGCATTTTTGAAAACTCAATCATTCCATATACTTTATGAATACGCTGTTTTGGAACTATTTAATCCCCATTTAATGAAAAAAAGATAATTCTTTGGATATAGAATCAAAAAAATCAAGTCATTCATAATCTCTATGGAATATGCAAGAAAATATGTTTTAAAATATTGAATCCTTTGGAATATTATCGGAAATATATTCAAAGAAAATAATGGATGTTTGTGCATTTTTTGGTATTTATTGAAAAGACCGGATTGCAAGAGAATGCACTTAAAATTGTTTCAAAATAAATTGGACAGACAACCGAAATATGAAAAAGAAAGAATTTTAATTAATATTTTTTATTATTCTTTTCTTGAAATTTTATCAATTTTTTTAAGAAATATATTCATTTATTTTAGATGAATTTTAAAAATAGATTATATATTGTATGTATGAATTGTAGAATATTTATTATATTTAGTCTATTCAATTTAGTTTAAAAAATTAATAATAAATATATGTTTTTTAAAATCTACACTATATGAGTTTTTCAAAAATATTATATATTCTTTAAGAAGACTATTTAAAAACATATTTTTAAAAAACTATTTTGTTCGTTTTTTTAAATATACAATATTTTTATATAAATTGGATTTAATTAAATCAGATAAGTTTTCGAATTGCAAAAATTATAAGATATGAACGTATTAATCGGTTAATATTAAATGTTACATGAACGAAGTGACGTTGAAGGATGTGAAAACGGTGGTTTTGTCCAAAGTTTCGATTGATATTCCAAACAATAAAACATACAAGGATTTGATTGAAGAGTATGGCAATGAACTTGGAATTTTACAACGTGAAGTCCGGCGGTTGAATCTTTCTGTTACGATCGTTTTTGAAGGCTGGTACGATTCATTTATCGGAGAAATCATAAATCAACAACTGCTTCCTCTGGACTCGCGCGGTTTTGATTTTTATTTTACGGAAGCGCCGACATCCGAAGAACGAAAAAAACCATTCATGACGCGGTTCAGTCAAAAAATTGCGCCGATGGGAAAAATCGCCGTTTTCGATCGCAGCTGGTATATGCGTGGATTGATCGAACATCTGATGGATGATTCAAATCCTTTGATGTGCGGTCAAAACCCGGCGCTTGAGAACAACAGCGCCTTATCTTTATTTACGGAAACCACCAAAAAAGAAATCATTCATACGGAACGGTTTGAAAAATTGGTGAATAACATCAACGGTTTTGAAAAAACACTCACGGATGACGGCAGCATTTTGATTAAAATTTACTTCGGCATTTCCAAAGAAGATCGCCTCAAGCGAAAAAGCACATGGAAGAAAACAATTCCGTATATTATCGATAAGCGGTCAACGGAAAAAGTATACCGGGAAGACATTTACGTCATCAAAGAACTTTTGGACCGCACGCACACGGAATCTTCCCCCTGGAAATTAATTTTTGTCAAACAAGATTTGGACTTTGCGATTCTTCAAACCATGAAAACCATTATCGACCAGCTCAAGCCGGCGGTCGAGCATGCCCAATTAAAATTGGAAACAGAATACAAAAGCGATACGGATGTCACGGTTATTGAAAAAATAAACGATTTGGTCAGGCCGGCCGGTGAAACTATTTCAGTTTCCGGATACGCGGATCATTTGGGAAAAACGGATTTGACAAAGTCGTACACCAAAAAAGAATATCAGAAAAAATTAAAGGAATATCAAAACCGTTTGTCATTTTTGCATTATGTCCTTTATTCTCAAAAGAAATCGATGGTTTTGGTCTTTGAAGGATGGGACGCGGCCGGAAAAGGCGGCAGCATCAAACGGATTGTTCAATCCATGAATCCCCGGTTTTACCGCGTGATTCCGATTGCAAGTCCGACCGACGTTGACCTTCGCCACCACTATCTTTGGCGTTTTTTGGACGGCATTCCGACATGCGGCAAAACGTCCATTTATGACCGCAGCTGGTACGGACGGGTCATGGTTGAGCGGGTGGAACACTTCTGTACGGAAGAAGAGTGGCAGCGTGCGTACAGTGAAATCAATTTGTTTGAAAGAATGCTCACCGATTCCGGAATGATTGTGATTAAGTTTTGGCTTCATGTCAGCAAGGAAAAGCAGTTGGAGCGGTTCAACGCAAGAGCGGCCAATCCGCTTAAACAATGGAAATTGACGGAAGAAGACTGGCGCAACCGGGAAAAGTGGGACGAGTATTATGACGCGGTGAATCAAATGATTGAGGAAACCGATACACAAGACGCGCCCTGGGTCATTGTTGAGTCGGACGATAAATATTATGCCCGAATTAAAATTTTGAAAAATATCATCAAACACATTGAAAAGGCAATTCCCGGCCCTGAAAAAGTCGATAAGAAAAAACTGTTTGAATAAATGTTCTAAAAAAAGATAGAAAAAAACAGAAAAAAGATGACAATCCGTCAATCATTTATCAAAAAGAAAATCGGGAATTTGTTTCATCCCGATTTTTTATTTTTTATTATTTCTTTACGGATTCTTTTTTTCTTTTCGTCTTCGAAGAAGAAGCAAGAGCAAAAGAATTGCCAATATGAGCGCAATCAAAGACAGAACAGCGTTAATCAAAAACATATTGCATTCTTCTTTAATCGGCACAGGCTGGCATGATTTTGAAGGCGGAGCTGCCGGTTCTTCAAATCCTCCCGCCTCTTCTCTCGGTGGCGTTGTTTTCGGGTCGGTCACATTTGCCGAACCGGTTCCGCCACTCGGATCGCTGCCGTTTTTCTCAAAGACGGCGTGAATAATGTTGGCGGTGGTGGCATTGGTGGATGACAGCTCCGAATAATTCACGACAACTTGATCTCCGGTGACAGTTTTTGAAAAAACGCTGCCATCTGCGGCGGTCAAAGTCACTGATTTTACTTTCCAGCCGTCTGCCGCTTTTGTATAGATGTTCTCAGAACTGCCCGGATTTATCGTCGCGGAAGTTGCCGTCGGGTTAGAAATGAAATAAAATTCTCCGTCTCCGTCGTGGGAAATATTCAATGTCAACGGCCCGGCTTTTGTTTTGGCCGCAATAACAACGGCATATCCGTTAACAGCCGCTGCATCTTTTGTCACGTTTAACTCAAGCCCGTTTGAAACGCGGGTTGGTGTTATGTATTGAGCTGTTGAGCCGCCGGTTCCTGAAGTTGCGTTGAGGGGCGTGACGATTGCTAAATATTCGTAATCATTCTGGTCACCCGGAATCGGAAGAATGTTGACAAAACTGAATGCGGGTCCGGTTGTTTTCGAATCCACCCACAGACTGTTCTTTAAAGAACCGCCGTAACCGGCATCATGAGTGGTTAAACTGTTGAAAAGCTCCGTCGATTGTGTCGCGTTCAAAGTTCCGAAAAGCATAGCCGATTGGAAGTTTTCAACGTGAACGGCTTGGTGATAACCGGTGCTATTGCTAGCGTTTGAAGAATCTCTGACCGAAATTCCGATTAATTTGTCTCCGACAACAGTGGTTTTGCTGATGAATATGGAGTGGCCGCCCGTTGCGCCAACAAAATTTTCAGAAGAGGCATTTGTTTTAGTGACTCCGAGAGCGATGTCATTTCCATAAGTTGCATTAGTGCTATCTGTCACTAGATTATTTTTAATTGTCCCATTATTGAAAATAAATCTGGGACCGATATAAGTATCTGCTTTTCCGGCTAAAAATACACCGCCACCAGCCGCAGCTTTATTGTCTGAAATTGTACCTCCGTTCATGGTAAATGAACTGCCCCGGACAATAGAAACGCCACCGCCACCAAAGTCACTGTTGCTGGAGTTGGTTGAAAAAGGACCCAACGCCTGATTTCCGGAAATTTTTCCACCATTCATAGTCATTGTTGAGTTATGGTTGAGATAAACGCCCCCGCCGGACCCGCCACCACTTGATGCTTGTACAGTATTATTTGAAATATTACCGCTTTCCGAAAGGATGAGGGAGCCACTCCATATCGCATAAATTGCACCACCATTATTAGAAGTGCAAGTGTTGTTCGAAATTTCACCGGAAATATTCAGACTTCCTCCTGAAATGTAGACCGCACCAGCATTTGCTTTGTTATTTCCTGATATTTTACTGTTTTTATGCAATATGACATTAGATCCCCCGGACTGAATAACATGTGTTACATTACAATTTGAAATATTTCCATAAAAATCAATAGTTCCGCCATTTTCAGTTAAAATTATAACTTTACTACTGTTATTTAAATCAGTAATTGTTGCATTAAATGTTAATTTTACATTATTTACCATGCGAATGAGTGGAATGCCCCTCAGTGAATTAATGTTGCCACCGATTGTACTTCCGTTTTCCATGACACAACTGGCTCCGTTGGTCAGCATAATGGCTGAATAACCGCCCGGGTTTTTGATTTTTGCGCCTTCTCCCATAGTAATTTTTGTTTTGCTGTCATAAGCGGATAAGACGGAATCATAAACGTGTACCGCATAACCGCCCACCGGATCTGGGGCACCTTGCGGCGTTGAATTTGTCATTATTGCAACATCCGGATTATTGGCATCGTCAAAAGTAATATTTTTTAAAATAACTTCTGACCATTTGGAATTGTCGGTAACATTCGAAACGGCAACTTCCAGCATTCCGGGATTAAACCAACTTCTTTGAGTATCACTTGCCGCCGAAAATCCGGCCCCGCGCGTGATGACAATATCCGGATTAATGCCTTGAATTGTGATATTTTTGTCAACGATATATGCTCGCTTGGTTATCGTGATGTTTTCAAGCACGGTGATTGTGTGATCATTACCGGGTTCTGCATTTAAAGCAACAACAGCATCCGCAAGAGTACTGTAATCTCCGCTTGTTCCGACTGTAACAGTTTTTGCGTCGGCATTCATCGGCAAAACCGTTAAAAGTAAAACAATTGCGGCAACCGCAAATAATGTCGAATATGTTAATTTCATAAAATCCAGACCTCCTATTTAAAACCGTTTTTAATTAATTATATTTAAGATTATATAATATTTTGACCAAATGATACTATCGCAATGATATATTTAAATATTATTACAAAAAAAGTATAGAATTTATATTAATGGATTATACAATTCAAAAAAGATTTATTTAATGTAAAAATACAAATTAATTATGATGGCAAAACCACGCAAAAAACGAAATAAATAAGAAAAAAAGAAATTAATCTCTTTTCCCGTTCACTTTTTTGCCGTCCATATTTCCTTCCAAAAGAAGAACGCGCAAGGCTTCACGGCAAGCGGCAACCGCCGGCGCGCCGGAGGTAATCGAAATCACTTCCATGGTTTCCATGATTTCTTCTTTGGTGGCGCCGTTGTGAATCGCGCTTCTCATTTGTGACATCACGCAAGATTCGCATTGTTTAGACGCGACAACGGCAAGCGCCATTAATATTTTGGTTTTGGCGGGCAAAACACCGTCATTTAAAAGCCGGCCGTCGCAATGGCCGTACCTTCTGACAAAATCTTCATCAAGAGCGACAAGTGTTTCAAGAACGTGGGGCGTAAAGCCCATTTTTTGGCCGATGCTTTCGACAACTTCTTTTCCGGATTTTTTTTCCATATTCACAATGACCACCTCATTTTTATAAAGAATGTCAAAATAAAAATACAATTTAATTTATATAAATCTATTTCATCGGTTTTTGCCGGTAACCAAATCCGGATCGCTGTGCCGATTGATGTGCCGATTGATGTGCCGATTGATGTGCCGATTGATGTGCCGATTGATGTCTCAATCCGATTCAATCAAACGCTCCGCGTTGATTGAATCGGGATGGTTTGCTTGAATTTTTAAAAAACCGGAGAATTGTTTGTCATGATTTTCCAAAAAAACGCCCACGGTTTTTGAAATCCGAACGAAAATGTGCCGCCATAACGCGCGCGTACGACGCCGTCCAAAAAGAAAAGAAAAGAGAAAAGAAAAGGAAAAAAGAAAGAAAAGTTACGGCAATTTTTCAATCTTTTTGGAACGGTCAACGAAGAATTTCGTCAAATCGGAACCCCAATTAAGGGAACGGTCGTCCATGGCCACCAGGTATTTCTGAGAGTCATAAAGACCATTTTTGTAGAACAACGAGAAGTAAAGGTACGTGTCGGTCGTCATCACGAACAAGTTCACGGAATCAATCACATAAAGCTCGTTTCCTTTGATTTTGATGAAAGATTCAAGGAGCGGCTTGTAATCTAACCGGAATTTATCGTAAACATCCTGCGTCAAAACGAACTTCGCCGGGATCTTGCGGTTGGCGGTCTCTTCAATCATTTCAAGACTGGACGGCATGAAAACGGAAATAACTCCTTGAATGGATTTGGCGGTGTCGAGCTTTTCCAAAATCAAACGGTTTTGCTCAAACACGTTTTTGGCCGGGTCTTGGAACATCACGCAGTTTTCAAGTTCGTTGAAGCGCTCCAAAAGCGAAAGCGGAATCGCGTTGGTATCGTGGTCGGTCCAAAATTCACTGGTTTCTTCCAAAACATTTAAGATTTCAACCAACGGACGGAAGTAACTTAAAACCACTTTCCCGATCGGTGTTAAGTGGTATTCGTTGTTGATTTTTTGAATCAAATCGGCTTCCAAAAGTTCTTTGATTCTCGGATAAATTTCAGGCGTCTTGACGTCGAAATAATTCTTAATTTCGATTAAAGTACGCGGTTTTTCAGCAATCAAAAAAAGCAAATCTCTTCTCTTTTCTGAAAACGTAATAAGACTTAAAAGTCCTTTTCCTTTCATTAATAAGACCTCTTCATTCTGTTTTTAAACAAGATTACATGTTCTATTACGATTCTGTTTAGATATTATTATATAAAGTATTTCATTTTAAATGAATTATTATATTTTTTGACTAACCATTATATTTTTTGAATAATTAATAGTTGAATCAATATGAAAATTATAGTAGTCGTATAAAAAAACTCATTTAATCATATAAAGTTTTCGAAATAAACTTTTGCCAAGAATGAAGTTCAGAATTGATTTAAGTCTGAAATTTAAAAATGGAATGATTCAAAAATAAGAATCAAAAGAACCAAAAGAAAAACAAAAGAAAAAAGAAAACAAAAAAAGAATTCAGCGCTTATTTTCCGGGAAAATCAATAATTTCCGCTTCTCTTGCCAATTTCTGAACCAAATCTTCCACCTTGAAATTAAATCTTTTTTCCTCATCCAAAGCCGCTGTCAATTTGGCTTTTATTTCCGGTTTTTCGGGAACTGCCGAGCACTCTTTTTCATCAGAGCTTCGAATCGAATTCTCAAACGTACCGATTTTTTGAGCAATTGTGACAATTTCCTGTTTGTCAAACGCAATCAGCGGATGGTAAAGCGGAAGGCATAGCCCGTATGTTTCCGAAAGCATATTTTCAGCGGTCTGCGACGCCACTTGTCCGAGAGAAGAACCGGAAATAATCCCGGACGCTTCATTCATTTTCATAACTTCGCCGGCGACCCGGAACATAAAACGTTTGCACATCAGGCAAATGTTTTTCTGATGGCACGTTTCCATCATGGATTTCATATATTCGCCGTTTTTGATTCGGTAAAACTTATGCTTGCGGCCGGGCACCCAAGAAAACAACGCTTCAGCGTTTAAAAGCGCTTTTTCAAGCGCAATCGGGCTCATATAAGGCGAATTATCAAAAAAAACCGGAATAATGTCAATGCCGCGCTTCATCATCAGCCACGCTGCCACCGGGGAATCAATTCCGCCCGACAGCAAAACAACCATTTTTCCTTGCGTGCCCGTCGGAAAACCGCCCGGTCCTTTAACGCTGTCGAAATAAACATAAGACCGGCTTTGCCGGATCTCGATAAATATTTCTTTGTCCGGATTTGTCAAGTCAACAGCCGGCGTTTTTCCTTGAGAAACCATTTTTTCCCAAATCGCGTCTCCGCACAAACGGGCGGCATCGTTGGATGAAAACGGGTGATTTCCGTTTCGCCGCGCACGGACCGCATATGTTTCACCGCTTTGAATTTCCGGAGCGGATACGTCCGCGCATAAAGACGTGATTTCTTCCAAAACAGACGCGCAAACGAATGCCGGCGATACGCTGACAACACCGAAAACCCGGGAAATCACGTCAGACGCAAGCGGGTGGTTTGTTTCGACAAAAATCCGCCCGAAATCCCGCCGGATATTGGAAAAGGGAATGTTGTTGGCTTTCAGCATCGCGTGAATATTCATCTTCAAAATTTCTTCATACCGGTCCCGAACGCCGCGGCTTTTTAAAGACAACTCGCCGTACCGGACAATCACGACACTTTTTTCGGGGACAGGTTCAGTCATATCCCTTGATTCAGGCGCTTTTTATATGAACTTTTCCAAGTGAGAAATTGAGAGATGAAACGAAAAAATCGTTTTTTTGCCGATGAGGATTGCAGCGAATTGGAGAAACATCGCCAAAAAGGAAACAACAGACGAATTTTTTTGAAAAATAGATTAAAATAAGTTCTTATCCTTTAAGATTTCAGTCAGGTAATTTTTGAAAACAAATGGATTGCGGGGAATGAATATGTATACGGATCTTGAAAATGAAATGATTGAAGAAATCAAGACGCATTTGTCTCAAGTCAAAGGTGTCGATTGCGTCTTTATGTTGACCGAAGAAGACAAAGCGGCTGTCGAAAAGTTGGAGGAGGCCGCAAACGGCAATGTTTTGATGGGAATGGGCGAAGGCGACAACCAAGGCGTGAAAGAAGTCTTCAAAAAAGAATGTATTCTTTGCTTTACCACCACCAAAGAATATGTCTGGCCTAAACCGCCCAATGTGATCATGATGCAAGGCGGCGAAATTGTCGGCTTTGACTGCGCGGCGGAAGATGTTTGTAAATATGAAGGCAAAGTGGACTATTTGGTGATGGGAACATTCATCATCGACAAAAGCAAAGTGCCCACTGCCAGCGGAAAACCGATTGTCATTTTACCGCCAAAACCGTATGAGCTTGACGATTCCTGTCAAATCAAAGAAGCGGTATTGGGATCGCCGTCAACGCCCAGCGACGAGTATATCCGAAAAGTCTACAATTTTGACAAATCGCCGGAGAAGGGAACATTTTTCCTTGGATTTGACTTAAGATGCGATGTTAAATGAAACAGATAACGAAAAATAAATAATGAAAAACAATAACAAATAATAAAAAACAATAACAAATAATAAAAAACAATAACAAATAATAAAAAACAATAAAAGAAAAAATATTGATCAATGAGTTTTTTGTTTTATGATTTGAGGAAATCTTATGAAATGTGACAACAGAGAAATCAGCGCCTATAATGTGACGTCTTGCGACACCGTTTATTCATCCATGGAAAACATCACGGCTCAAATCCAATCCGTAATCGGCGACATTAACCGTCCGGATGTTTGCGCCATGCTTGAGGAAATTGCGGAAACGAAAAAAAGCGGCGGCCGCATTTTTGTGGTCGGCGCCGGACGGTCCGGCTTGATGGGAAAAGCTTTTGCGATGCGCCTCATGCACATGGGATTTGACGCATTCGTGATTGGTGAAACAATTACGCCGTCCGTTAAAGAAGACGATGTTGTGATTGCGATTTCCGGGTCCGGCGGAACAGCTTCCGTTCTTCACGTCGCCAACAAGGCGAAAAGTTTGAACGCCGGAGTCATTGGAATTACATCCAAGAGCGGATCCGATCTGGGAAAAATATCAAATGTCAATGTCATTCTTCCTTCAAAATCAAGGGCGGACGCAATTGAACCAAAAGCCGGAGCCGTTAATCAAAAATCAGGACCGATGGGAACTTCCTTTGAAATTCTGACGCTCATCTTTTTAGATTCTGTTGTTGTGGAACTCATTGAGATTACGAAAGCGTCGGAAGAGGAAATGAGAAAAAGACACGCAAACACTGAATAAGAATCCGTCTCATCTTCAATTAAAATCCAAAATACGGCATCCGTCACATTCATAAATCATACATAAATCTAAAAACAAAATCTAAAGACTCATATGGGGAATAAAAATGTCAGAGAATAAATTTTCAACCGGCGTTTCCAACGTGAATATTTCCGGAATTCGCAAACTCTTTGAAGCGGCCGGTCCAAACGCCATCAATCTCGGAATCGGAGAGCCGGATTTCGACACGCCCGAAAATATCAAAAAGGCGGCGATTCAAGCGATCAACGATGGTTTTACGGGATATACCGCCGGTCTTGGAATCATTGAACTCAGAAACGCTATTTGCGACAAATTGAGCCGGGAAAACCACATCTCCGTCAAACCAAACGAAGTGATGGTAACATCCGGTGCCTCAGAAGCGCTTTATATTTCCCTTTCGGCTCTGGTCAGTCCCGGCGACGAAGTTTTAATTCCGAACCCCGGATTTTTGGCGTACAATTCTATTGTCCGCCTGCTGAACGGAAAAGACGTCAGTGTCAATTTAAAAGAAGATTTGACGCTGGACATCGACGACGTTCTCGAAAAAATCACGCCCAAAACCAAAGCCGTCATTCTCAACTCCCCCGGAAATCCGACCGGCGCTGTTTCTTCAAAATCGGACATTCGGGCGCTTTCCGAAATTGCCGACGACAAAAACATCACCATTATTTCCGACGAGGTTTACGAATATTTTATTTATGAAGGCGAACACGTCAGTCCCGCTCAGTTTTCGGACAACGTCGTCACAATCAACGCTCTTTCCAAAAGTTACGCGATGACCGGTTGGCGTGTCGGCTATTTGGCCGCCAAAGAAAATTACGTCGGACAAATCTTAAAAGTTCATCAATATCTGCAAGCGTGCGCCAACTCAATCGCTCAAAAAGCGGCTGTTGAAGCGTTGGCAGGCCCGCAAGATTCAGTCGTCCGCATGAAAAACGAATTCAAAAACCGGCGTGATGTTCTTGTCAAAGGTCTCAATGACATCGGACTTCCGTGTGTGATGCCGAAAGGCGCGTTTTACGCATTCCCGGAAATCAAAAACTGTGACAAAGCGGCGGAAACACTTCTTAAAAACGATGTTGTTGTGACGCCGGGAACAGCTTTTGGATCAAACGGAATAGACCACATTCGGATTTCATACGCAGCGTCGATGGACGATATTAAAAAAGCGTTGGCCATTATGGAAAAAGTCCTTTAAATTTTGAAAGCGAAAGGCGTAAAATCAGGTTCAAACATCTGATATTACAATATCGCCTATTTTTGTTTTTTTATTTTCTCTTTTCTCTTTCTTTTTTTATTTCCTTTTTCTTCCTTTTTTTGTTCCATTACCTTTTTATGAATTTAGATATTTTTCATAAATAATATGAACAATTATAATACAGTCATTTTAGCAATCAAAGGATGGAAATCATGTCAACGACGGAAAAACTGACAAGCGAAGAACAAGTTCTTCTTAAAAAAATGGTTTCGGGAGAAATTTCTCTTCGAAAAATCGAGGAGTTTTTGGGTAAAGACGATTCGGCAAAACTCAGGCGCGCTTTTTTGGAATCCAAAAGGGAGGTCGCTTTTGACCACGTTGGAACTTATACGTTTGATGTAGAATCGGTCGGTAAGAAAAACATTGAAAATATGATCGGTGCCGTTCAATTGCCGCTCGGCGTCGCCGGTGAAATTCAAATCATCGGCGATTACGCAAAAGGAATCTATTATCTCCCGCTGGCGACAACAGAAGGCGCGCTTGTGGCCAGCGTCAACCGCGGCTGTTCCATCATTACGAAATCCGGCGGCGCAAATGTCCGCGTGTTCAAAAATATGATGACGCGCGCTCCTGTTTTTAAGTTTGACAATTTGGATGAAACAAAAAAATTTTATGATTGGATTCTTTTGCCGGAAACGTTTGATAAAATTAAAAAAGCGGCAGATGCGACAACACGGTTTGGTGAATTTTTGGATGTTTGTCCGTTTGTCAGCGGCAACAACATCCACCTCCGTCTCGGGTTTGATACCAAAGACGCGATGGGCATGAATATGATTACCATTGCTTCCGAAGCGATTACCAAAATGATTGCCGACGAAACCGGCGTTGAATGCGTGTCTCTTTCCGGAAACATGTGTACCGACAAAAAACCGTCCGCTATCAACGCTATTCTCGGCCGCGGAAAAACCGTCATTGCCGAAGCGCGCTTGGAATCGTCCTTTATCAAAGAAACATTAAAATGCACACCGGAAGCGATGTTTGATGTCAATTACCGGAAGAATTTCCTCGGGTCCATGCGGGCCGGATCGCTCGGTTTTAACGCGCATGCCGCAAATATCGTCGCCGCCATTTTTTTAGCGTGCGGGCAAGATCCTGCCCACGTTGTCGAAGGCAGTTTGTGCGTGACGGAAATGGACAT
Organism: Methanolapillus millepedarum; assembly: GCF_032594115.1. Classification (NCBI taxonomy): domain Archaea; kingdom Methanobacteriati; phylum Methanobacteriota; class Methanomicrobia; order Methanosarcinales; family Methanosarcinaceae; genus Methanolapillus; species Methanolapillus millepedarum. The sequence goes on along the minus strand of NZ_CP131060.1, from coordinate 368,951 downwards.
TGACAGCGATGGGAATTTAGTTTGCTCGGTGACGATGCCGGCCGTTGAAGTCGGAACCGTTGGCGGTGGAACCACCATTGCGACGCAGCAAGAATGTTTAAAACTGCTCGGTGTTGCCGGCGCCGGAAAAGTGCCGGGAGAAAACGCGTTGGCATTGTCCGAAATTGTTGCGGCGGCGGTTTTGGCCGGCGAAATTTCGCTTGTGGCCGCCCAAGCGGCCGGACATCTGGCGCGGGCGCACGCTCAGCTTGGAAGATAAAAAACGAAATAAATAAAAATAATGAAAATGAGAGCCGAAATCTTAAAAACGGCTTTTCATCTTTTTTTATTTTTATTTTTATTTTTCGATTCTTTTCAATTGTTTTATTTAAAATTTCAATTTGTTTTATTTTTCGATTTTTATCTTTTGTTGACTCTTTTTTATCGTTTCTCATTTATGGAGCCTATTTGTTTGAAAAAGTGTTAAAAAGTCATTAAAAAATAATACTCAAATTCAATATGTTTATATAGAATCCAATTTTATGACTATTTCGTAATACTTTTTTAAAAATAGTTAAGAATTTAAAACTTACAAAACGTGAATCAAAATGGTCAAAAAAGAATATTATTTGGAGGGGTTGGGATGTGCCAACTGCGCCAATAAAATTGAGTCGGCTGTTTCGAAACTTTCCGGCGTCTCTGAATCCACCGTCAACTTCATGACAGCGACATTAATCGTTGAACTGAGCGACGATTATTCGGGCGACATTCTGCCGGAAATCGAAAAAATCATCCGGTCAATCGAACCGGATACGAAAGTTTTGGAAAAAAAGAGAGGCGGCTCTTTGAAAAAGAGTCCGTCTTCTCCGAAAAGTTCTGTTTCTGTCATCAGCTTGGGCAATCCGAAAGTCTCTTCAAAAACAGAAAAAGAGGAAACCATTGCTGAAAATCTGTCCGAGAAAGACAAATCAAATGTGAAAGATACGCCGCCGGAAATGAATTATTATTCTTCAGTCTCTTCGTCTTCCCCTCCGCCTTCTTCCCGCTTCTCCCGTTTTTTTGAGTTGGTGGACAAGAAAAAATTTATTCGAATCGGCATCGGTACCGTTTTGTTTATCATCGGCATGATTCTTCATTTGTCCCATATTTGGGATGCCGCCGCTCCTGATCTCTCTCATTTTTCCTATGTGATTGAGTTCGGATTTTTTGCGGTCAGTTACATTTTGGTTGGCGGTGATGTTGTTTTAAGTGCTGTTCGAGACATTTCCAAAGGACGGGTTTTTGATGAAAACTTTTTGATGACCATCGCAACACTTGGCGCTTTTGCAATCGGCGAATTTCCGGAAGCTGTTGCGGTCATGGTTTTTTACCAAGTCGGCGAATTCTTCCAAGAGGCGGCCGTCAAAAAATCCCGAAAATCCATCACGGCACTTATGAATATTCGTCCGGAATACGCCAATTTGAAAGACAAGGATGCTGATACGTTTTCCAAAGTGTCGCCGTTTGATGTCGCTGTCGGCGACACCATTCTTGTCAAACCGGGCGAAAAGGTGCCGCTTGACGGAAAAATTATTTCCGGCGAATCTTTGGTCGATACCTCGGCGCTGACCGGCGAATCTGTTCCCAGAACCATGCGGCCGGGAGAAAACATTTTGTCCGGTTCCGTCAACCAAAATAAAGCCCTTTTGATTCGGGTTGAAAAACCCTTTGAAGACTCTACCGTTTCAAAAATTCTGGAAATGGTGGAAAACGCCGCTTCCAAAAAAGCGCCGACGGAGAAGTTTATCACCCAGTTTTCCAGATACTATACACCGTTTGTCGTCGTAGCGGCCGCTTTGATCGCGTTTATTCCGCCAATTGTTCTTGGCGCCGATTTTGACGATTGGATATACCGTGGGCTTGTGTTTTTGGTTATCTCCTGTCCCTGCGCGCTGGTCATCTCCATTCCGCTCGGCTATTTCGGCGGAATCGGCGCTGCTTCCAAAAACGGTATTCTTGTTAAGGGAAGCAACTATTTGGAAGGACTCAACCAGGTCAAAACAGTCGTTTTTGACAAAACAGGAACGCTCACCAACGGCATTTTTGAAGTTGTTCAAATCGAGGCGGAAAACGGCTTTTCAAAAGAGGAAGTTCTGTACAACAGCGCTGTTGTCGAATCTTATTCCACGCACCCGGTTGCGCTTTCAATTGAGCGGGCTTACAAAAAAATGTCCAAAGGCGCCGCTCTTGATGAAAAAATATCCGATTACACGGAGTTTTCGGGTCTCGGCGTCAAAGCAACGCTGAACGGAAAAACAATTTTGGTCGGAAACGACAAACTGATGCGGCAGGAAAATATTTCGGTTCCGGACCGTCCGGCGTTCAAGAACGCGTTTGACGCGGGCGACGTGCAAACCCATGTTTTGGTTGCCATCGGCGGTGTTTTTGCCGGACAAATCGTGATTTCGGATGCCGTCAAAGAGGACAGCAAGCAAACGGTGGCCGATTTGAAAAAATTCGGCGTGAAAGAAATCATCATGTTGACCGGCGACAAAAAGAGTGTCGGAAATGCCTGCGCGTCATATCTGGGAATCAATCGTGTTCAAAGCGAACTTTTGCCGAACCAAAAAGTGGAAATGCTTGAGGAAATTGAACAGAAGAGCCGTGAGCGAAACAAAAAAGAAAAAATTGCGTTTGTCGGCGACGGCATCAACGATGCGCCGGTTTTGGCGCGGGCCGACATCGGCGTTGCCATGGGCGGAATCGGTTCCGACGCCGCTCTTGAAGCCGCAGATGTCATTTTGATGCACGGCAAACCGTCTCAACTTGTCACCGCTCTTAAAATTTCCAAGAAAACGACAAAAATCGTGTGGCAAAATATTCTCTTCGCGTTTGCCGTCAAAGGAATCTTTTTAATTCTCGGCGCTTTCGGAATCGCCACCATGTGGGAAGCCGTTTTTGCGGATGTCGGCGTGACAATGATTGCGGTTTTAAACGCGGCCAGAATGATGCGTTTTAAAGAAGAATAAGGCCGGTTCTGTTCAGACCGGTTTTATTTCAATTTTTTGTTTTTATTTTTTGTTTTTACCTTTTTGCTTTACTTTTTTGCTTTACTTTTTTGTTTTTACTTTTTTGCTTTACTTTTTTACATTTAAATCAACGACTTCAAAAAAGCCCCAAAAACCTTCATCATCTTCCACGAATGCTTAGACAACATCAGTTTTTGAATCAAAACCGACGGATGGTCCATGTCTCCGTATTCATTGATAATCGCCAGAATTTCCGGATCGTTCAGTTCCGCAAAAATCGCGTTCATATCAGCGTCGCCCATTTTTTCACGCCGCCCGTGCGCCATCATTCCGATATCAAATTCCCGTTTAAGTTCCTTTTTCCATAACTTTTCATATTCCGACATCTTCTTTTCGGAAAAGTTATTGGAAAGGACAGCTTGTGCCGCCACTTTTCCGGCAATTTTCGCCGCCACCGCGCCCGGATAAATACCGCCGCCGGAGATGGGTTTGCATTGGCCGGCTGCGTCGCCGACGACCATAAATCCTTCCGCATATGTCTTTTTCATCGGACCGATCGGAATATTTCCGGCCGTCAGATTCATCGGCTCGGATTTTATTTTCGCCGCCACTTCCGGACGCGCCAAAAATTCCGTCAAAAATGATTTCGCATTGGCTTTTTTCTCATCATTTGAATATTTTTTGGCACAGTCACGGTCAATCGCAAGCCCGATCCGGGACGACTTGTCCGACATCGGAATCGTCCACGCGAAAAATCCGGGGGCAACGCTGCCGACAAAAACTTCCACAAAATCAGAGTCCATCGATTCATATTCGGCATCCACTTGAATGCCGGACAACAATTTTTCACAGGGGAGAAGTCCCGCCCAGCCGGCTGCGCGGCCGTTGGCGCCGTCGGCGGCAATAATTATTTTTGAAAACATCTTTTGGGTAACACCGCTGCTTGCCACCGTTAAAATCCAACCGTCCTGTTCTTCAAATTCGGCGTCAATGACATCCTTTTTTTGGGCAGGAGCGTTGCTTTTCGGAGTCATCATTTCTAAATTATCCGCACTTTTCAGATTATCCTTTGAATCCGAGACGGCTGTCCTCTTTTTGGGATCAGCTCCCCGCTTCATTCCGATTGCCTTTGTTTTCAGGCGGATTTCAACGCCCGACTTTTCAGCCATTTCCGCCAGTTTTTGATCAAAAGCGGATCTTGAAACAACATAAGCCATCGTCTCTTTTCCTTTGATTTGCATACGAACGCCTGAAGGCGGATAAACATCCGCGCCAATCACGGAATTTAAAACAAAGGAATCATCCGGCTCGACTTCCGATTCCCTTAAAGCGGCAACGCTTAGCAAACCGGCGCATTGAACCGGAATTCCGACCTGAGAATTTTCCTCAATCATCAAAACCCGGGACACGCCGTTTAATTTAGCGTAACGCGCGGCCGTTGAGCCGATCGGGCCGCCGCCAATGACGATCACGTCAAAACATTCCGGCTCGTTTTCGCATTCCATGTCCAAAAAACAATCCTCCAAAAAAAGGTTCAATTTTAATTTTAAATTAAATCTCGCGGCTGCTTTTGTTCCGGAAGATACGGAAGCGGCATGGTGTTGACCAAAAGCGGGCTTTTCACATATTTGGCGCGTTCCAGCAACAATTCCCGGCCTTTTTGTGTCACCGCAATCAACGGAACCGATGTTCCGACTTGAAGAAGCGGTTTTATTGTCCGCAAATATTTGGACGCGCAAAGCGTAATGATGTCCGAAAATTGAGCGATTTTTTCGGATTCGGCGCAGGAAAGTCCGGTCGTGTGAACCGCGATAATCATGAAATAAACGGGATAATCATCTTGAAGCTGTCGAATTCGTTCAGCTGTTTTGGCATCCGCCACCGTCACCGCGATTTTTTTAAATCCGAGTTCCGCTGCTTTTTGAGCACCAAGATATGGATCGATTGTCGCCGTTTTCTCATCCAAAACAAGGCCGTCCCGGTCTTTAATTTTTTGAATAATTTCGGGAATCGGTTCGGTATAGACAAGCCCGGACATTCGGGCGCCCATTCCTTGAACCAAGGATGGATTGGCCGTAATCACCGTTCCGGCGCCGTCACAAACACTCACAGACGCGTCAATAATCCCGTGCAGAAGTCCCGACATCATGGTTTCGGACGCGCCAAAGCCGACAAAATCCTCAAAACCATCCAGTTGACGTTTGGGCGTAAAAAATCCGAATGTCTGAATCCGAAACTCCATATTCTTTTTCACTTCGTCCGGATTGATTTCAATAATTCCGCGCGCCTTTTCAAAAAGAGGACACCAAGTTACTTCCGGAGCCGACACATCGACGACCATGCCGTCTTCAACGACAACGCGCGTTTTTCCAACCATTTCCATCACATGACGCATAAATTCCACTCAAACAACATAGGTTTTCGGTTATAAAAAGCTCACGTCAAAAACTAAAAATTTGTGACAGTTTGGTCTGTCGGATATTTTGAATATTATTGGAACATTTTGCGATAGGAACGGCTATATACAAATATTTCAGTTAAATAAATGTTATTTACTTTTTGAAATGCCAACAACAAATTTTATACCCAATGATGAATTTCTAAAAAAAGAGTGATAAAATGAACTATTCCGAACGCATTCTGACTCTCCCGCCGTATCTTTTCGCCTCCATTGACGAAGCCAAAAAAGCCATGATTGATAAAGGAGTTGACGTGATCGACCTCGGCGTCGGCGACCCGGACCGTCCGACTCCGCCGCATATTGTTGAATCGATGGTCAACGCCGTCCGAGACCCGAAAAATCACCAATACCCGTCCTATGTCGGTCTTCCGGAATTCCGCGCTGCCGTTGCCGAATGGATGAAAAAGACCCGGAATGTAACAATTGACCCGAAAACTCAAGTTTTGACGCTTCTCGGCTCCAAAGAAGGTGTGGCTCACGTCCCGTTCGCGTTTATTAACCCGGGAGATGTGGTTCTCTGTCCGAACCCGGGATATCCGGTCTACACCATCGGCACGAAATTCGCATGCGGTGTCCCGTATGAAATGCCGCTTCTCTCCAAAAACAATTTCCTGCCGGACTACGACGCGATTCCGAAAGACATTCTCAAAAAGGCGAAATTGCTGTTCATCAACTATCCGAACAATCCGACCGGTGCCGTTGCCGATAAAGCGTTTTTTGAAAAAACCGTGAAGTTCGCCAAGGAAAATAATTTGGTTGTGGTTCATGACAACGCCTATTCGGAAATGGTGTACGATGACTATAAAGCGCCGAGCTTTTTAGAAGTTCCGGGCGCCATGGATGTCGGAATTGAACTTTACTCAATGTCAAAAACATACAACATGACCGGCTGGCGTCTCGGCTTTGCGGTCGGCAATAAGGATTTAATCGCAGCGTTTGGAAAAGTAAAATCCAACATTGACTCCGGTGTTTTTGATGCCGTCCAACGCGCCGGAATTACCGCTCTCACATCGTCCCAGCAATGCGTTGCGGATATGAATGCTGTTTATACGGAACGGCGAAACGCGCTCATTACCGGTTTGAAATCCATCGGCCTTGACGTGAAACCACAAAAAGCAACGTTTTATGTATGGGCGCCGGTTCCGAAAGGCTATGATTCCATGGGATTTGCGAAACTTCTGCTGGAAGAAGCCGGCATTGTCGCAACGCCCGGCGTCGGTTTTGGAAAAAGCGGCGAAGGCTTTGTTCGGTTTGCGCTCACGAAAGAAGTCAACCGCATTAACGAAGCAGTCGAACGCATGAAAAAGATCAAATCCAAAATTTGATGATAAAGGGTGAATGAGACGAAACAATCTTTTCATTCATTTGATTCTTTTTCTTATTATTTTTCTTATTATTTTCATTTTTTATTATTCATGTTTTGTTTTTGGTGATATATTTGATCAAGACGCATTTTGAAATCAAGGAAACGATTGTCACCATTTTGGCGGATTCCGATCTTTTTATTGAGATCGCCAAAAAGGAACTGGCTGCCGGCCGCTTTATTGTTGAAAATTATATTGCGGAAAATCCTTTTTTTGAAGTGACGCTTGAAGCTTATGAACCGGACCCTTCGGCTCATCCGCTCATTTGCCGGATGATTGATGCCGCCAACACTTTTGGTATCGGCCCGATGAGTACGGTTGCCGGCGTAATCGCTGAAGCTGCCGTTTTGAAAATGAAAGAAGCCGGCGCGACAGTCGCTGTTATTGATAACGGCGGCGACATCGCGCTTTACAACGCCGGAACAAAACCGCTTGTCATCGGCATTTACGCCGGAAAATCCAATGTTCGGAACTTGGGATTTTCAATTGAGCCGAGTTCTGAAATCCTTGGTATTTGCACATCATCGGGAACAGTCGGGCATTCCATCAGTTTCGGAATTTCCGACGCTGCCATCATTTTCTCAAAAAATGTCGCTTTATCGGATGCCGCCGCAACGGCTCTTGGAAACGCGCTCAAAGAACAGGGAAAAGAAAATATTGAAAAAGCTCTTGACGTTGTTAAAGTTCCCGAAATCGACGGCGCCGTTTTAATTGAAGGAAATGACATCGGCATTTGGGGAAAAGTTCCGAAAATCGTGAAAGCGAACGTGAATTATGATTTGATTACGAAGGGCGAATAAAAGCCGGCATCTTTTTGAAATATTTAAAACACATGATTGAGACGCAAGCACCAAATCGACAAAAACCAACCCTTAGTTTTTTATGTTTTCAAAACTTTAATTCTTTATCTTTTATTGATTTTATTAAATATTTTAAATGTTGGGTTTTTATTTTATAATCAAACTCGGCGGGGATAATTTTGCTTGAAAATTTAGTTGATTCGTTATTAAATGTCTTTTCAAACGTTGTCAACGTTATTTATGACAATATCGGAACTGTCATTTACATTTTAGTCCTCTTGCTCTTAACGGCTCTTGTTGCCCGTTTTGTGAATAATCGATTTGTCAAATATTCCAATAGAATCGAAAACAACATGAAAATGGACATCACCCGCTTTACGATGCTCCGCCATGTCACAATCGGCTGCATTTATTTGGCCGGAATTATCCTGATTCTTTATACGATTCCATCTCTGCGTTCACTTTCATCAACGCTTCTTCTCAGCGCCGGCGTGATTGGAATTGTTATTGGTATTGCCGCCCAAGACACTTTCGGAAATATCATTTCAGGAATCGCGCTGACCTTTTTCCAACCGCTCCGGGTCGGAGACTTGGTGACGACCGACAATGTTTACGGCGAAGTGATTGATGTCAATCTCCGGCAAACCACGATCAAAACGCCCGACAACCGCCTTGTGATTATTCCCAACTCGGTTTTGAACAAAGCCACCGTCACCAACTGGACGCTGAACGACCGAAGTGTCCGCTGGCCGGTGGTCGTTCAAGTCTCATATGAGTCCGACATTGATATTGCTCGGCAAATTATGATGGAAGAAGCCCGGAAAAACAAGTATGTCATGTCGCCGGAACTCGTCTTTCGAATGCATCCGGATGTTACCGACGATGTGCGCGTCCGAATGACCGGACTTGACAGTTCCGGAATTAACTTGTCGCTTGATTTTTGGGTGGCTGACCGCGACGACGCTTACTCGGCCGAATGCGCCATTCGGGAAGGCATCAAAAAAAGGTTTGACAATGAACAACGTGTGACAATTCCGTACCCGCACATGATGATTATCGAAGACGATACAGAATGCATGCGGCGATTCAAAAAACCCGAAAAAACAGAAGCTGGCGCGGAAAAGCAAAAAGTGAAAAATTAAATTTTCACTTTTTCTTTCATTTTTTGGTCCTTCTTTTGGCGGGCGGCCTGCGCGCGCGTTACAGCAACACATTTTAAAAAAAGGAACAAAAGGAGGAGACGTTTTTCATCTCATTCTTTTATTTCATCCCATTTTTACATTTTCATATTGATTGACCAACTCTAATTTATTCAGTTTTAATCGATATATTTAAACTTTATATACTATGACACGTATTAACATAGCATGCTTTGGGCTTCCAAACTGCATTATTATCTCATATAACATAAAATTCAACATCAAATCAAATTTGTTTTTATTTTGATTTTAAGAAGGATTTATTTCATGACATACTGGGACTCTCATATTGAAACAATGAACCGGAAGGAGATGAACGAACTTCAATTAAAGCGGCTCCAAAATTCCGCGAAAACGGTTTATCAAAACGTTCCCTTTTACAAGAAAAAGTTTGATGAATTGGGCGTCAAACCGGAAGACATCAAGTCGCTTTCCGACATTTCAAAATTGCCGCAAACCACCAAATACGATTTTACGGACAATTACCCGTACGGTCTTTTCGCGGCGCCGATGGAAGACATTATTCGTATTCATTCATCTTCGGGAACATCCGGAAAACCAAAAGTTGTCGGCTACACCTAGAACGACATTGATATTTGGGCGGACCTTCTCGCTCGGAATTTCTCCATGGTCGGCATCACCAAACACGATATTTTTCAAAATTCAGTGAACTACGGACTTTTTACCGGCGGACTTGGCATTCACAACGGAATTGAACGCCTCGGCGCCACCGCTGTTCCGGCCGGCACCGGAAATACGCTCCGGCAACTGGAAATGATGATTGATTTTGGCGTCACCGCTATTCACTGCACACCATCTTACGCCCTTTATTTGGCGGAAACGGCGGTTGAAAATGATTTGGTGGATAAATTAAAGCTCAAAACCGGCTGTCTCGGCGCGGAAGCTTGGTCGGACAACATGAGAAAAAATATTGAGGAAATGCTCAACATCAAAGCGTATGACTCTTACGGTCTTTCCGAAATGTTCGGTCCCGGCATTGCGTTTGAATGCCCCGAACAAAACGGTATGCACATTTGGGATGACCACTTCTTTGTGGAAGTGCTCGACAAAAACGGCGAACAAGTTTCTGAAGGCGAAAAAGGAGAATTAGTTCTCACGTCGTTGACAAAAGAAGGCCTCATCAGCATCCGGTACCGGACCGGCGATATGACCCGTCTGCTGGAATCTGAATGCGAATGCGGACGCCACTCCACCCGGATTTCCCGATTGATCGGACGTGCCGACGACATGATTACCGTGCGCGGCATCAACGTTTATCCGACGCAAATTCAAGATGTGATTTCCAAAATTCCGGAAGTGACGAACCAATTCCAAATTGTTCTTACCCGGAACAGTAAAAAGTTGGATGAAATGACCGTTCAAGTGGAAATTGAAAAAGATGCCTTTACAGACGATTTGCTGAAATTGGAACGCATTCAAAAGAACGTGGTTGCTCAATTAATGAATGTGCTCAACGTTCGAACCAATGTTGAACTCCTGGAATTCGGAAGCATTGAGAGAACAGGCGGCAAATCCAAGAGAATTATTGATAAAAGAGAAGCAATTTAACGATTTTTATTTCTCTTTTTTTACTTTTTTCCTCATTTTTCTTTTTGTTTTTTCCTCATTTTTCTTTTTGTTTTTTTCCTTTCTACGTTTTTTTTCTCTCTGTTCTTTTTCTTTTTGATCGAATTAAAAATAATTTTATCTAAAAATTTTAAAAAATATATAATTAAAAAATAAATTTAAAAAGTGTTTTATACTTTACGGTTTTCATTACTTTTGCTCCCTAAAATAATTTATTGATATCATGAGGGAGTAAAATGACACTAACAGATGAAGAAGCCAACCATTTAATAAAAATGGATAAAATGTATGTCGGAAATAAAGTTTACCCATTTCCGGAACGTTTAAGTATTCCTTTGTGTTCCACAGACCGGAAAGTCGAATTTATATTGGACATTGCCGCTGGCAATGTAAAATTATCAAAAAGTAAATTTCAAAACCGTGTTTATAAAAACATCGTTTTAATGCGAATTGATTTGGATGGAAATCCGCACCGAAATCCGAATGGAGAAATCATTCCATGTCCGCATCTTCATTGCTATAAAGAAGGATGTGTTGACAGATGGGCAACACCGCTGCCGAAAATATTTACCGGCCCAAGCGACCCGTTTAAAACACTTCAAGAATTCATGAACCACTGCCATATCATTTTGAAACCGGAATTTGAAAACGAATTTGAGAAATAAATATGAAAAAATAACGAATAATAAAAAATGAGCAAATAAACCATTGAGAGGGGAATACAATGCAAATTGATGAAGCCGGCCGATTGTCTGAGAAACATGCCCGCTGGATTTTGGAACAAACAACTTTTCGAGAAATCAGCGGCTGCATTGAAATAACAACACCTTTTTTAGACAGGCATAATGACTGTCTTCGTTTGTATGTTCAAAAAGAGAACGGCGGCTACATTCTCACGGATTGCGGTGAGATTATTCAAGATTTGGAAGATTGCGGATATTTTTTGGACACACCCAAACGAAAAGAGTCGTTAAATAATGTTTTAAACGGTTTTAACGTTCGAATGGAAGGAAACAGAATATATTCACAAGCAACGGATGAGAATTATCCGCTTGTATACAACAACATGATTCAAGCGCTGATTTCCATTGACGATTTATTTCAAACATCGTATTCCATGCTTCCATACGCTGAAAATTTATTTTATAACGATGTTTCCGAATGGTTGTCTTCTCACAAAATAAGATACAGTCCACATATTAAATTGTCCGGAAAAACCGGATATAACCACGAATTTCATTTTTTGATTCCAAAATCCGAAAACTTGCCGGAGCGGTTTATTCAGACACTTGCTCAGCCTCAAAAAGAAAAAATTGAAAAGCTGATTTGGCAATGGGAAGATTCAAAAGCCGGCCGGCCGGAAAATGTTCTTCTCTATACAATTCTTAATGACAAAACATCCATTTCCAAATCATTGGTTTCCGCTTTGAAAAATTATGATATTCAACCGCTTCTTTGGTCTTGTCGGGAAAAAACAGTTTCGGAATTGGCAGGTTGATCATTTTGTACATACAAAAAAGAACTAAAAACAAAACAATGAAACAATTAAAATAAACAAAAAAGGAACAATAATGGAAAAACAGCAAGAAAAAAGGTATACCTTTTTTTTAACAGTTCATCCGAAAATCAGACGTACATGATCAATTGCCCTTCTTCCGTATATTGAAGAAGCATGTCAGTCAATTCTTTTGTTGTAATGATTTCGGTTCCCGGAATCATTTCATCCGGCGTCATTCCGATAATAGACGCCGCCAATTCGCAACATTTTATTTTGACCCCCAAATCCAAACACTCCTGAACTTTTGCGTCATAATTTTGAGTGCCGACTTTATTTTTCTTTGTCAAAATCGCGCCCATCGGCCCCCATGCGAGAATTGTTGTTTCAAGCCCCCTTTTCCTGTAACAACGCGCAAACCGAAGAGCATGCTGAGGCGCCGTACTCTCGTACACCATATCTTTGAGTAATAATAGAACTTTTGTCACTTTGGCCATAACTCTTTAAACCTCAAATAATCCGCTTAAAATGATTATTCATTGAAAAACGAAACAGTGTCTACAAGGATGTATTTAAAGGTGTTCCTTGGAATTCAAGGGGAAAATGACAAATAATGAGGAAGGAATGACAGATTTTGACTTGAAAAGTCATTTGAAAAATATCCGTCTTTTTTGAAAGATTCATAAAACGTGCTGCCATAACGCGCGCAGCGGCGGTGGAAAATAAAAACGGAATGAAGATCAGAGAAAAATAGAATTAAATAATAGAAAATTTGAATCCGAAAAACGGATTCAAATCATTTGACAATCACAACAACCGCGTCGCCGACATTTAAAATATCAACTTCACGACCGCCCGAAATCATTTCTTTTTTAATTTCAATGGCGTTTTCCGGAAGTTCAATCGTTTCTCCGCCGACTTGAACGGTGATTTTTCCGGCGGATTTCATATTCTCCGCGTCTTTGGGCGAAAGCGCCTTTAAAGCCGCAGAAACAGCGCCTGCGCGGTCTCTGAACGTTGGCCCGATTAAACCTTGGTTCGGCTTCACTTCAACCGGCACGTGCTCAAATTCAGGCTTTTTGGACATGAGTTCCACCGGTGACGTTGTAGCGCCGGAGATGTCGCTTGCGTCAATTTTGACGTTATAAATCTCAATCTTTTTGAGCGGCGCGTTGAGAGCCATTTTCCGGTCGGATTTGTAACTGCGGATTTCGCCGGTGATATTTTTGATCAGTTCGCCGGCGGCTTCGGCATCGTCCGATAAGAATTTTTCATCGGCAACCGGCCAACTCTGTTGGTGAACGCTTTCCGATCCGATTCTGGAATACATTTCCTCCGCCAAAAACGGCGTGAACGGCGCGAGAAGTTTGCATAATGTTGAAATGGCGGTAAAGAGCGTGTATCGGGCGGCGTTTTTGGCGTCGGCGTTGTCGCCGTAAAGCCGGGCTTTCACCAATTCCAAATAGTTATCGGCAAGAGTTTCCCAAGCAAAAATACGAATGCTTTTAAACGCTTCGTCAAAACGCGCGTTTTCCATCATGTCGGTTGTCTCCGCAATCAAACGGTTCAATTTTGAGAGCAGCCAGAGGTCAGTCTGCTTGAGCTTTTTTGTGTCAAACGCCTTTTGGTCTTTCTCGGCGAAATTGTCCAAATTCATCATGGAGAAACGGTAAATATTCCACATTTTTTGAATCAGCCGCGAGGCGGAAACCACATCTTTCCAGCGGAACATGACGTCGGAACCGACGCTGCCGCCAAGAGCCGCCCACTGGCGGAATGCGTCGGCGCTGTGTTCCACCAAAACGTCTTCCGGCGAAATGACATTTCCAAGCGACTTGCTCATTTTGTGGCCGTCGGGACCGAGAACCATGCCGTTAATCATGATGGTTTCCCACGGGATTTGGTTTTCAAGGGCTTTCGCGCGCAGAATCGTGTAAAATGCCCAAGTTCGGATAATATCGTGTCCTTGCGGGCGCATCTGCGTCGGAAGGCGAAGCGTTTTGTCGCTGTCCCAGCCGCTTACGTGAAGAGCCGTGAGGGATGAGTCCATCCAAGTGTCGAGAACGTCGGTTTCCCCGTAAAATTCCGTCGAGCCGCAAGAACAGGCTTTTGGCGGTTGCTTTTGCGTCGGGTCAATCGGAAGCCAAGACTCTTCCGCCATCATAATTTCACCGCACTTCTGACAGTACCAGACCGGAATCGGCGTTGCGAAAATACGCTGGCGGGAAATGCACCAGTCCCATTCCATTGTGTTGGTCCAGTTTTCAAGGCGCACCTTCATGTATTCGGGAATCCAATCAATTTTGTCGGCGGACGACAGAATTTCTTCCGGTTTGACTTTCACGAACCATTGCGGTTCGGATAAGATTTCAATCGGGGTTTTGCAGCGCCAGCAAAGGCCGACGTTTTGGTCGAGCTCTTTTTGGTCGTACAGATAATTTTCGGATTTGAGGTCCTCGATGATTTTCTTTTTACAATCCGGAATGGTCATTCCGGCATACTTTCCGGCGGCGTTGGTCATCAAACCGCAGCGGTCGATGGCTTTGGTGACTTTTAAGTCATGAACTTTCGTCCAGCGGATGTCTTGTTTGTCACCGAACGTACAAATCATCACAACGCCGGTTCCGAATTCCGCTTCGACGGCATCGTCGGCGATAATCGGCACTTTTTGTCCGAAAATCGGAACAATCAGATGTTTTCCGACATACTGTTTGTAACGTTCGTCCGCGGGAGACACGGCAACGGCCGCACACGCGCACAGAAGTTCGGGGCGGGTGGTGGCGATGCAAAGCTTGATGTTACCGTCTTCTGCAAGCGTAAAGTGTAAAAAGTTTAATTTGGTTTGGTTGGATTCATATTCTACTTCAGCCAAGGCGATAGCCGTTTCGCAACGCGGGCACCAGTTAACGGGATGTTCTTCGTGGTAGACATAGCCTTTGTCATGCATTTTAAGGAAAGATTTTTGGGTTTTCACGAAGTAAGACGGCTCCATCGTAATGAATTCGTTGCTCCAGTCGTTTGAAAAACCAAGCCGAAGCATTGTATTTCTCATTTTCACGATGTTTCCGCGCGTCATGTCTTCGCACATTTGCCGGAACTGCGCGCGCGGGACTTGGTTCTTGGTAATGTGGTTCATTTCTTCGACTTTCACTTCAGTCGGAAGGCCGTGGCAGTCCCACCCTTGCGGAAACATGACATTAAACCCGCGCATGCGCTTGTAGCGGGCGACAAAGTCGATATAACACCAGTTGAGTGAATTCCCGATATGGAAATTGCCGGTCGGATACGGCGGCGGCGTATCAATAATATATTGCGGGCGTGTGTTGTCCGCCCAATCGAAATAATACATGGATAAATCCCACGTGTTCATCCATTTTGTCTCAACGTCGTTGGCAACGTAATCTTTCGGGATTTCAGACATAGTAACTCCTTTGTTCGATAATATTAAATGAAATATGGGTTTATGTAAACATCATTTGTTATAAAAATGTTTTACCACAAAGCCAATCAGACGGTCAAAAATGAGCCGGGAATGAAATTTATGGATGAAATTTCTAAAATTGATGAAAATGTCGTAAATTCCGAGATTACCCGTTTGGTTCGGGAAATTAAAGCAGTTCGGGATGAGTTGGATGAGTTGACGGAACTGGAAGAGACTCTCAAAAGCGAACTGATCGATCGGTTCAAATCCGAAAATATTGATAATTATGAAGGAGCAGGTGTCACTGTCGATTTGGTGGAGGCAAAAATCGAAAACAGATTAGACACAAAACGGCTGAAAGAAGAAGACCCGGATCTGTATCAGAAGTATTTGCATCCGGTTGAAAGGCGGGAACACTTGAGATTTCGAAAAACGGATTGATTTGACTCTTTTTTGTTTTTGGAGGGCGGCAGCGCGCGCGTTATGGCGATACATTTTCATTTCGAGTCAAAGAAAAAGGGTGCAGTTTTTGAAAAATAAAGAGAAACAGCCCACGCTTTTATGATAATGTCATGCAAACCGCCCCGAAAAATCAAACGCTTTGCGTTTGATTTTCTCGGATTTCGAGGAATGCCGGCAGAATTGGAAACAGCAGATGCAAATCGGAGCTGCAAGCAACAGATGCAAACTGAAACTGTAAACAGTCAGCGAAAACCGGAACCGTAAGCAGTAAGGTGCAATCTGTAAATTTAAAAATAGAATTCGTCTGCAAGTGATACCCGTTTAAACAGACGCAAAATGCGTCTGTTTAAGCGGGATGGTTTGCTTGGCTTAAAAACAAAAAATTACCGACCGGCTTGCTTGATTCAAATCAAAAGTGTGTCGCCATAACGCGCGTGCCGGCAACACGCTTTCAAAAAAGAACGCAACAGAACTCGTTTTTCCAGAGAATCAGCCCGGAGAGATTACTTTCACCGCGCAATA
The DNA here is from genome assembly GCF_032594115.1 of Methanolapillus millepedarum. Classification (NCBI taxonomy): domain Archaea; kingdom Methanobacteriati; phylum Methanobacteriota; class Methanomicrobia; order Methanosarcinales; family Methanosarcinaceae; genus Methanolapillus; species Methanolapillus millepedarum. Next base: position 352,653 of record NZ_CP131060.1, on the reverse strand, counting down.
ATTAGGTTTTTATCTATCCTCTTAATTGAAAGACATAGCTTATTACATACCATCTAAAAATCTGCAAATTTCAACAAATCAGATTCAACCCGAATCTCTATAACAGGATCCTTATGAAAGAACTCATGATCAAAGGTGCCCGCGAGCACAATCTCAAAAACATTTCCGTCAATATCCCAAAAGACCGCTTAACCGTTATTACCGGCGTTTCCGGTTCCGGAAAATCAACGCTGGCGTTTGACACGATCTATGCTGAAGGACAGCGCCGATATGTGGAATCGTTGTCTTCTTACGCCCGCCAATTCTTGGGACTCATGGACAAACCCGACGTCGACAGCATTGAGGGTTTGTCGCCGGCGATTTCCATCGAACAAAAAACGACGTCCAAAAACCCGCGCAGTACGGTCGGAACCGTAACTGAAATTTATGATTACTACCGCCTGCTGTTCGCAAGAATCGGAACGCCTTACTGTCCGGAACACAATCTTAAAATCGAATCCCAATCCCCGGAAAAAATCGCCGATCTTGTTTTTTCCGAATTTGAAGGAATGGTGACCGTTTTTTCGCCGATCGTCCGGAAAAAGAAAGGAACATACCAGCAGCTGATTAAAGATTTGAACGCCGAAGGATTCACCCGCGTCCGTGTCAACGGTGACATTTATCGGACGGACGAAGAAATCGATCTTGAGCGCTACAAAATGCATGACATCGACGTTGTCATTGACCGGATTGACGTGGACGACGAAAACGAGCGCTCGCGTTTGGTTGAAGCTTGCGAGCGCGCCACCGAAAAATCAGGCGGTCTTGTTTATGTTAACGGGAAGCCGAATTCGTTTCGAAAAGACGGCAAGGAAACAAAAGGCCTATCCCGGAAAATTATCCGCAAAAACGCAACCGTCAATGATTCAAAATCCGGCGGCTCAGATGCGGATGTTCTCATCGAAGTCACATATTCGTCCAAAATGGCTTGCCCCGAATGCGGCCTGTCCTTTGAAGAACTTCAGCCGCGTATGTTTTCATTTAACAGCCCGTTTGGCGCCTGTCCGGAATGCAACGGTCTCGGCATTAAAATGGAATTTGACGAAGATCTTTTGATTCCCGACAAATCCTTGTGTTTGGCTGAAGGTGCCGTTGCCGTTTACCGGAATTTTTTAGATGGGTACCGTCAACAATATTTGACAGCGGTTGCCAAGCATTACAAATTCTCGCCGATGACGCCGATTTGCGACTTATCGGAAAAACAATATGATGCTCTCATGCACGGTTCGGATGAAAAAATTAAATTCGATATGAGCATGAGCGGCGGCGACGTCAGTTATACGTCAACCAACTATTGGGAAGGTATTTTGCCGCAGTGCATCCGCCTTTATTCGCAAACGGAATCGGACTACCGCCGCCAGGAACTGGAAAAATTCATGAAAGTATCCAAATGCCAAAAATGCGACGGCCAGCGCTTGAATGAAAAAGCGTTAGCGGTTAAAATTAACGGCTTTAATATTATTGATGTCACCAAAATGTCCGTCGCGGAATCGATTGAATTTTTCAACACGGTGCCGCTTTCGAACAAACAACAGGAAATCGCGGCGTTGATTTTAAAAGAAATCCGCGCCCGTTTGAACTTTTTGGACCAAGTCGGCATCGGTTATTTAACACTTTTCAGAAACGCGGGGACCTTATCGGGCGGTGAAGCGCAGCGCATCCGGCTGGCGACTCAAATCGGTTCAAACCTGACGGGTGTTCTTTATGTTTTGGATGAGCCGTCGATCGGGCTTCACCAACGCGATAATCAAAAGTTGATCGATACACTCCGCCATTTGCGCGACCTTGGAAACACTTTGGTTGTGGTCGAACATGACGAAGATACGATTTTAAGCGCCGACTATGTGATCGATATGGGCCCGGGCGCCGGTGTGACGGGCGGGCATGTGGTTTCCGCCGGGACGCCCGACGAAATCGAAAAAGATCCGAAATCGCTGACCGGCCGCTATTTGTCCGGAAAAGAAAGTATTCTGCTTCCGGCGACACGCCGTGTGTCGGACCAGTTTATCCGTTTGTCCGGCTGTACGGAGAATAATCTTAAAAATGTGAATTTAGAAGTTCCGATGGGAACGCTGACGGTTGTGACCGGCGTTTCCGGTTCCGGAAAATCAACGCTCATTTACGACACGCTTTACCCGGCGCTTATGAAAGAAGTTCACGACTCCAAGATGGATGCCGGCGACTACAAGTCTTTGAAATTAGACCTCCCGGTCGATAAAGTAATTGTGATTGACCAGGACCCGATCGGAAAAACGCCCAGATCGAATCCGGCGACGTACACCAAAATTTTTGACCGCGTCCGCGACATCTTTTCGGAAACCAAGGAAGCGAAAATCCGCGGTTACGCGCCCGGCCGTTTTTCATTTAACGTTCAAGGCGGCCGCTGTGAAGCTTGTCAAGGCGATGGGTTAATTAAAATCGAAATGAACTTTTTGCCGGACGTTTATGTGGAATGCGAGGAGTGTAAAGGAACGCGCTACAATAAAGAAACGCTTGAAGTCAAGTATAACAGCAAGTCGATTGCCGAAGTTCTGGACATGACGGTTGCCGAGGCTCAGGAACACTTCAAAAAAGTGCCGTTCATCCATGATAAGTTGGACACGCTTTCCCGCGTCGGCCTGGATTACATTAAGCTTGGTCAAAGTTCAACAACGCTGTCGGGCGGCGAAGCGCAGCGCATTAAGTTGACCCGGGAATTGTCCAAGAAAGCGACCGGAAGGACCGTTTACCTGCTTGACGAGCCGACCACGGGGCTTCATTTCCATGACGTGAAAAAATTGATTTCGGTTCTTAACGATTTAACCGATATGGGCAACACCGTGATTGTGATCGAGCATAATTTGGATGTGATCAAATGTGCCGACTACATCATTGACATGGGTCCCGAGGGCGGCGACGCCGGCGGAAAAATTATCGCGACAGGAACGCCCGAAGAGTTAATTTCCAATAAAAAGAGCCATACGGCGGTTTATTTGAAAAAGTCCATCGAAAAATCGGAATATGGTGAGTTGCCCTCCGGTGAAAAGAAGAAGCCGGCCGGAAAAGAAAAATCGGCCGGCAAATCAGAAATTCCGGAAAAAGAATCCGGAAAAAAACCAAAAGCGGCCGTCAAAAAATAACGAAATGTAAATTCGTTTATTTTGATTTCTCTTCTCTCCTCTTCTTTTTTCATATTTTTCATTTTTCTTTTTGATTATTTTATTATTTTGGTATTGTTTTCATTATTTCATTCTTATTTTTACATTTCATTGCCATTGAATTATATTTCAATATTTTTAAATAAGAGCAGAACAATTCCAATTTAGAAATCATCTTCGATTTCTTATTTTATTATTTTTTGATTTTTGAACATACTATAAAACAATTCAAGACGAGGTGTTTATTTTATGAGTGAAAATTTAATGGACACACTTTCCAAAGGGTTTTCTCATTTCTCTAAAAACCCGATTTTATGTGCGCCGGTCCTCTTGATGTACGCAAGCATTATTCTCATTACGTTCGCGTTTGTATTTGTACTGGTAATTGTTTTTGGCGCAGCCCTTTTCTCTTCGCCAACCGCCGGTGTTCCGGATATTTCCGGCGGCATGGTGGGTGCTTTACTGATTGCCCTTTTGCTTTTTGTTGTTGTGACTCTCATCATTTCATCCTACATAACGGCCGGCTTGACCGGTATGTGTAAAGAAGTAGAGACCACCGGAAAGACAGTTCTTTCGGATATGTCTAAATACGGCAACAAATCCTGGTTCAGAGTTTTGATTTCGACTGTTTTGACGGGATTGCTCTCGGCTTTGTCCATTGTGTTCTTAATTCCAGCCATTTTCGAATTGGCTGACTCCGGCGTTACCAGTCAAATGTGGTTGGACGCTGCCAATTCATATGCTGCAGGAAACTTATTTGCGTATGAGCAAATTGTGACAATGGCTATGGAATCCGCCGCATTTTCATTGACCGGCGGTCTTTTGTTAATGCTGGTTTATTTGCTGATCATCACATTCGTGTTTTACTTTATGACATATGCGATTGTTATTGATGATTTATCTGTCACAGCCGGTATTAAGAAATCGTGGAGTTTACTGAAAACAAACCCGGGAACAGTCATTTGGTTTATCATCGTTGTCATAATAATTACCGGCTTGATTTCCTTGATTGGATCTTTCATGTCGAACATTTTGGCTTCCACCGTCATTTTATCATTTGTCGGTGTATTAATTTCCCTGATCCTTAAAATTGTCATTATCGTTTTGGTAACGATTTGGACAACTCGGAAATATCTCATTTTGACCGGGCAGCCGCTTTACGAAGAAGAAGATTTGCTTTCGTATTAAAAATCAGAATCTGTCTGTAATATCCGTCAATTTATTTCGCAGTTGATTCGATCCCGCTTTCGGTTTCGAATCTTTTTCAATTTTTCAATATTTTCCGTTTTTTTGTTTTTCCGTTTTTTTCCGTTTTAATTGTCCATTTTTGAAAATCCTCGTTTTTTGATTTTTCATTTTCAAGAGCCTTCTTTGGAATAATTATATATACTTATATTTTTATAATATATTTGTTTATTTATTTTGATAGATATTTAAAACATTCAAATTTAAGCTTACTGTATTCGATTTGATGTTTTTGATCTTTTAAAATAAATATTTCACATATTCACATAAATACAGTGATTGTTATCAATTTTTGTAAAAATCAATAAGGAGTTTATTTATGACGGAAAGTTTGCAAGAAACACTCAAAAGAGGCTTTTCCGATTTTAAAAGGAATATGATGCCTCTGACAATTCCGCCGCTTTTGATGATGGTTGTAATTTTCATTTTAAGCATCATTTTCGGCGCGATTCTCGGCTATTTTATGTATATGGATATCGCAAGCGTTGGCAGCGGAACGGTGACATACAACTATTGGGCCTTCCTCATTCTGACAATTGTTTTTGTTCTCGTTATTCTGTTGATTTCCGGTTACTTTACCGCCGCAATCGTTGGCCTGTCCAAAGAAGCGGTGACTATCGGCACGACCAAATGGAAAAACATGTGGGGTTACGGCAAAAAATACTTTGTCCGGATTACTTTGGCCACCATCATTTCAACCATTTTAAGTTTGCTTGCCATTATTTTTTACCTCCCGCTCATCTATGAGCTTTACAAAGCCGGAACTGACCCGACAGTGGTTTTCGGAACGCCGGTGGCGATGATGCAGCTTTTGGACGATATGACCATTTACTACTATGCCGGCATGATTCTGTCAACGATTTACTATATTTTGCTCTCGTTTGTCATTTATTTCGTGTCGTACGCCATCGTTGTCGACGATATGAAAACCATTGCCGGATTCAAGAAATCCTATCAAATGCTTAAGGAAAACACCATCCAAGTCATGTGGTTCGTTTTGGCGGTGACCATCATCAGCATGTTGGTTGTTATGGTGATTATGTTCCTCTTCTACGTTTTCGCCTGGCTGCTCGGTATTGCCGGCCTTTACATCGCCGAGATTTTGGCGTTTATCATCATCATTTTCCTGGTGGCTTTGACATCCGTTTGGGGCGCCCGCGCCTATTTCGTTTTGGAAAAGCGGCCGGTTTTTGTCGATGAAGACTCACAAAAAAAGACGGCGGAGCAAACTCAGTAATTTATGAAGTATAAAATTATGAAAATCGGAAATGAAAGCTCATTTCCCCTTTTCATTTTTCTTTTTTCCATTTTTTTCGTTTTTAATGAGTTTGATTCCACTCGGATTCAATTCAAAATTCAATTCAAAATTCAATTCAAAATTCAAAACGATTTCTTTTTTCGGAATGTTTAATTTTTTTCAATTCGCTTTTCCAATAATTATTTATACTCTTCAATTTAATATGCATTGTCGATTGCAATGTTTTACCTATTTTTAAAGATTGCATCATCAGATTTTGTTTTACTGACCGGACCAATTCAATAAATTTGGTCAATTGTTATTGTTTTTAAAAGGAGTTATTGTTATGGAAAGTATATCCGATACGATTACAAAAGGTTATCACACGCTGAAAAAGAATCAATCACTTGTTTCTCCGATGTTGATTTATTTAGTGGTTAATTTCATTGTCAGCTTTGTTATTCAAATTCTCAGTATGTTCACGGCAGTATTGGGATACACCGGTTCATATTCAATTGTTATGATCATCTTGCTCATTCTTTCTCTCATTTCCATTGTTATTATGATGGTGCTGGGCGCCTATTTCAGTGCCGGCGCAATCGGTCTTGCAAAAGATGCCACTTCTACCGGAAAAGTCAATTGGTCCGATATGTGGGCTTACGGAAAGAAGTACTATGTCCGACTCTTTTTAGCTCAAATCGTTCTGACATTGATCAGTTTTGTTTCGGTCTTATTTTTCATTCCATTTATCTATGAATATTCTACATACGTGACATTTATGGGCGTGTCCAGCACAGCCATGGTCACTTATCTGATTCTGGGTCTTCTTTTGGCACTGATTTATTTGATTGTGGTTAGTATCATCTTGTATTTCGTGAGCTATGCGATTGTCATTGACGATTTGTCTGTTACAGAAGGATTTAAAAAATCATACAAATTGTTCCGGGAACACACAGTGAAAATTATTCTGTTTAATTTGGCGATCATTGGAATTGCTATATTCATTGGAATTGTTTTTTCGCTGATTATGGCTTTCTCGGTTGTTTTCTTTATATCCCCTGCTTTAGCAATCATCGGACTTTTGATTATGATGATTGTGTATCTGATACTGATTGTTGTTTTCTTCCTCTTCTTAGTTTTAATCTACATCTGGAGCACCCGCTACTATATGGTCTTGACCGGAAAGCCGATCTTTGACGGCGACAACGAACCTCACCAAGATATACCCCAAAATCATTTGGCGGAAATGAGATCGGAAGAAGAAACGGCTTCATCTTCTCAAACGGAAGAAAACCCTCAAATTAAAACCGACGACGACGAAGAAAGCGAATTAAACAATTAACCATGATGTGATTTTCACATCATTTTTAATTTTTTGTTTTACTTCTTTTTCTCTTTTCCTTTTTATAATTTTATTTTTTTCTTTTCATTTTTATTTTGTTTTAGGTTGCTGATTAGATAATTCTTTAAATATCCGGGATATATGAAAGAATACCTTTTTATTAAAAATTTACAATATATTTCGCTTTGAGGTCATATTTATGGAAAAACAAATTCATGGGAATGTTTGGAAATTCGGGGACGACATTGATACCGATGTCATCATTCCCGGTAAATATTTGAGAACAACCGACATGCAAGTGTTTGCTGACCATGTTCTGGAAGGAGTAGATCCTGATTTTTCAAAAAAAGTTCAAAAAGGAGACATTATCGTTGCCGGCGACAATTTCGGCTGCGGTTCATCCCGTGAACAGGCGCCGCTCGCGATTAAATATGCCGGCGTTTCTTGCGTGATCGCGAAATATTTCGCCCGTATCTTTTTCAGAAACGCGATCAATGTCGGACTTTTAATTATAGAGGCTGACATCGACGCCCAAGAAGGAGATACAATTGACATTGATTTGGAAAAGGGAACCATTTGTGTGAATGGCGACAAAAATAAAACGTATCCGGCCAAAAAAATCCCGGATTTCCTGTTTGAAATTTTAGAGGACGGCGGTCTTGTCGAACACCGGAAAAAGAGTCCGGCCAAATAACAATACGAACAGACAAAATACAAATTTTGGTGTTTTTAAATGAGAATCGCAATTGTTGAGGGAGACGGTATCGGAAAAGAAGTCATTCCGGAAGCCGTTTCGATTTTGGATTATTTCAATGAAAAACGCGGCCTTGGATTTGAAAAAGTGCCGGTAGAAGTCGGATTGGGGAAGTGGGAAAAAACAGGCGAAGCTATTTCAGATGCCGATATTGCGCTTCTCAACTCATGCGACGCCGTTTTATTTGGCGCGATTACGACCGTGAGCGCTCCGTCTTACAAAAGCGTTGTTTTGCGCATCCGAAAAGAATTGGATTTTTTCGCGAACGTCCGTCCGATTCACCCGATTCCGGGCATTGAAAAGTGTTTGGATTACGGATTCTTAAAACCGGACACGGATATTGTTATTGTGCGCGAAAACACGGAAGGGTTGTATTCCGGAATTGAAGAGCTTGGCGACGAACGGTCAACAACGCTTCGTGTGATCACCAAAAAAGCCAGCGAACGAATTGCCGCTTTTGCGTCGGAACTCGCCTCGTCTCGAAAAAATAAGCTGACGATCGTTCACAAATCCAATGTCATTAAATCGGACAAACTTTTTTTGGATACCTGCAAAAAAACAGCTTTGGATTACTTTGTTGAACCGAACGATCTGTTGGTGGACGCCTTTTCTTACGATATGTTGATCCATCCCGAAAAATATGACGTGGTTGTCACGACCAATCTTTTCGGTGACATATTAAGCGATACCGGCGCCGTTCTTCTCGGAAGCATCGGGTTAGCCCCAAGCGCCAACATCGGCGACAAAAAAGCCCTTTTTGAGCCGGTTCACGGCAGCGCTCCCGACATTGCCGGAAAAGGAATCGCCAATCCGATGGCGGCCATTTTAAGCTTGAAAATGATGTTTGAATGGTTGAAAATGAATAAAGAAGCGGAACTGATTGAAAAAGCTGTTTCCATTTCCGTTTCGGAAAAAAAAGTGACGCCGGATCTTGGCGGAAATTTATCGACCCGGGAAGTCGGAAAATTCATTTTGGAACAAGTTAAAATACTCGATTCAAAAGCGGATAAAAAGAGTTGATTGATTTATCCGCTTTTGATTTCATTTATTTTATTTCTTTTTATTCTAATTCTCATTTGAGCATTTTCTTTTTTCATTTTCTTGATTCATGTCATCCGAGCAACACCAGGAAATATTTTCCGATAAACGGCCAAATGAACATGAAAAAAAATGACCCGAAAATGAAAACGCTGAGATAGAAACAAATCCTTTTGGACAAACGCGCCGCTTTCTCCGAACTCATTTTAAATTTTTCGGCAACGGTTTGAATGACAGCTCTAAAGACGTGACCGCCGTCCAGCGGATTCGCGGGCAGGCAGTTGAAAAGTCCGACATAGAAATTCAGCCACGCAATCCAAAAGAGAGCGTTTGCGATCCAAAAGATGCCGATTCCGAGCGGTTCTGCCCAACCGGTCGGCGCATAAAATTGCATCATGGATCCGGAAAAGCCGGAAAAACCCTCCCCGGTGAGTCCGAAAAACGGAAGCGCCATCACATAAATCCAAGCGGCCAACATCATTTTTAAGGAGCCGCTGATGTCTGAGAAGTCTAAATCAAACAACATTGACGGCAAGCGGTTTAAAATATCCAAATAGGTGGCGGCGTTAAATTGGCCGACCGAAAATCCCAAAAGACCGATGTGAAGCGGTCCGGACGTATAAGAAATGCCGATGTAAGCACGCGACGCGTTGGATGAGTTTTGACCAAGCGTGACCGTTAAATCGCTTGTTTGAACGAGATGGCCGTTTTCATCAAATGTTTCCGCCGTTAAAATGATGGTCTCCCCCGGTTTTTTTCCGGAAAGCATTTCCGAAAACCCGTTCATATCGGAAATATACGCGCCGTCGGCTTTATAAATGACCATCCCGGATTGAATTCCGGCAGCTTCAGCCGGAGAACCGGACACGACGTTTTGGATGTAAATGCCGGCATAATTTGTATTTTCCGCATTCGGATTTGTTTGCAATGTATAATCTGTCATGACGCGGTCATAGGCGGCGGTGACAGTCACTGTATCTCCGGGCATCACATTCTGTAACAAATTGTTCACCGAATTTGAATCTGTTACGTTTTGACCGTTGATATTGACCAGCACCATATCTTTAGAAAGACCGGCAACAGATGCCGGTGAGTTGTCATTTACATCCGTTATTTGCAAACTTCCGATGGACGTGATGCCGCCCAACACGGGACCGAAAAATAAAATGAAGGCGACCAGAGCAATACAGAAGTTGGCCATGACGCCGGCGGATAAAACACGTGACCGTTGAACATTAGAGGCGACAACTTTTGGTTTTTGGTGCGTCGGTTGCGTTTCCGCTCGGATGTTTTCCGCTGATTTGTCTTTTGCTTTTTGTTCGGCTTCACGCGCCCGGATTTCCTCAATGCTTGCGGTCATGTCATTGTATTCGGTTTCCGCTCTTTTGCGTTCCTCGTAATCAATTTCGCCGCCAAAAAGTTCGTCTTCGTCCGGCTCGGCAAAACCGCCGACCGGAATAATGGCCAAAAGAAGTCCCATAGATTTGACACGGATGCCTTCAACGCGCGCCAAAATGGAGTGGGAGAATTCATGAACGGCCAGCGTCACAATCAACGCAATCAGTCCCCATGTAAACGGAATGTAGTCGTTGACGCCCGGAATCAAAAAGATATTTTTGAGTTCATTATATTTTCCGGGTTCCATTACGGTTCCTTCAAGATACGTTTCAATCAAAGCGTAATCGGATGCCAGGACAAGCGCGAACATAAAAATCATGCCGATAAACATCAAAATAATACCAACATTCGCGAAGAGTCGCCAGAAACGTTTGGGTTTTGCCGCTTTGTCAATCCATTCAAGACCCCGGGTGGTTCGAATCATAAGAACGGGACCCCAGGCGGTTATATTGTGTTTTTCCCAAAAACCGCGCCGGTCCAAATAGGAAACAATCGTCCAATAAAGTAAAAAAACGGCAATCAAAGCCATTGTTAAAGGTTCCAATAAATCACCTGTGTGTTTTTAAAAGTTAAAGTCATGTTCGGAAATAAAAGTCTTTCAAATAAATAAGGTTTGGCAACAATGTCATCCGGTTTGCAGCATTCGGTTACTGTTGCTGTTGCGTTGCTGTTGCGTTGCTGCTGCATTTCATCGTAAATAAGCTGCCGACGTAATCTTCTATCGGACATCAATCCTTTAAATTTTTAGAAGAAAGGATTTTAATATCAATAATCCGTTTCATAAAACCATGTTAAGACATATGGTTATGTGGACTCTCAAAGATGAAGCACTCGGAAATCCGGCGGAGAAGAACTCTCTTTTGATGAAAGAAAAATTGGAAGGGCTTTTTGGAAAAATTCCGGAAATCTTGAACATTCAAGTTCAATTTAACTCTTTGCAAGGTGTGAACAATGCCGACGTTGTTTTGATTTGTGATTTCGAATCCGCGGAAAAACTGAAAGCTTATCAAAAAAATCCGCTGCATGTGGAAGTCGCCGAGTTTGTCAAAGGCGTGAACGCCGGCCGGTGTTCAATTGATTTTGAATTTTAATTCGGTTTCTTTCTCCACTTTTATTTAAGTTTCACCATTCAACTATTAATCATTCAAATAACATTCAAATTTTCAAAAAATCATTTATTTCAAATTCCATTATTGGTATGGTACATATGGCAAACAATTCAGGAAACGAAAAAGGAAACGTAAAACAAGCCGAAACCGAAAAAGAAGCGGTTTTGCCGCCGAAATCCAATTTCAGCGAATGGTTTAACACGATTATCGACATCGGAAAAATCATGGATGTCCGTTATCCGGTTAAAGGCCTTTACGTCTGGTATCCGTTCGGTTTCGGCATCCGAAAACGTGTGTATTCGATTATCCGGGACGTTCTTGACAATTCCGGCCATGAAGAAACACTGTTCCCACTTTTGATTCCTGAAAATGAATTTATGAAAGAAGCCGAGCATATCAAAGGCTTTGAAAACGAAGTTTATTGGGTCACACGCGGCGGAATGTCCCCGCTGGATGTCAATTTGGCGCTTCGTCCGACCAGTGAAACTGCCATTTATCCGATGTATAAACTGTGGGTGCGTTCCCATGCGGATTTGCCGATCAAATTATACCAAATCGTAAACACGTTCCGGTATGAAACAAAACACACGCGTCCGCTTATTCGTCTGCGTGAAATCACTTCATTTAAGGAAGCGCATACGGTTCATGCCACTTGGGATGAAGCCAAAGCGCAAGTCGATGAGGCTGTGATGCTTTATACGGAGATTTACCGCAAAATATCCATTCCGGTTTTGATTTCGCAACGTCCCGATTGGGACAAGTTTCCGGGCGGCGACTACACCATTGCTCTTGATGCCGTAATGCCGGACGGAAAAACGCTTCAAATCGGAACGGCACATCATCTCGGAACCAATTTCGCGAAAACATACGACATCACCTACGAAAATGAAAACGGAGAACAGGTTTTGGCCAACCAAACCTGTTACGGTATTTCCGAACGGTCCATCGCCGCTCTTATTTCTCTTCATGGCGATGACAAAGGATTGGTTTTGCCGCCGGTCGCCGCCCCGATTCAAGTTGTCGTGATTCCGGTTCTCTTCAAACAAGGAGCTGAAGAAGTCATGGCTGCCTGCAATACCGTTGTTGACTCTCTCAAAAAAGCGGGAATTCGTGTGGAAACGGATGCCAGCGACCTTCGTCCGGGCGCTAAATATTACAAATGGGAATTAAAAGGCGTTTGCCTCCGGATTGAAATCGGGCCCAAAGACATTGAAAAGAAGCAAGCTGTCTTGGTACGCCGCGACACCGGACAAAAAGAATTCGTGCCGCTGGATAACATCGTCGGCGAAGTGAACGCAAGATTGTCGGCCATGGGCAACGACCTGTACGCCGCCGCCGAAAAGAGGCAAAATGAATTTATTTTGCCGTGCAAAACATTGGAAGAAGTTAAAACCTCCATTCAAAAAGGTGTTGCCACCATTCCCTGGTGTGAAAGTGAAGTTTGCGGCAAGAGAATGGAAGAAGAAATCGGCGCTAAAATCCTTGGAATTCCGACGAAACAGGACGGGGTTGCCGGAACGTGTCCGGTTTGCGGAAACAACACGCCAAAGATTGTTTACGTAGCCAAAACTTACTGACGGAAAAAATGGAACGAAAGCAGATAGCGTTTCAATCGCATTGGGCCGCATACTTACTATACCACGGTTTTATGCAATATATGCAAAAAATTTATGCAACAATTTATATGCAATAAAGGCATTTGAAAACGCCACTTTCATTCCATTCTGATGAAAGTGTGTTCTTTTTCAAAAGTTTTTTATTTTAACTTTAAAATCCAATGTGAGGGATTATTTTGTTCCCAAATAAGAAAGTCCAAAAAATTATCGGATCGCGCGTCGTTGTGGAAATGAAAGGCGACTCTAACCTTTTAGAAGGAACATTGAGCACGGTTGACGACTATATGAATTTGCATTTGATTGACACCGTTGAAATTGTCAATGGTCAAAAAGAAAGGTCCCTTGGGTCTGTCGTTTTGCGCGGAAACAACATCATTTTAATTACGCCGCTTGACTGAGCAAACCAAAAATCGATCGTATGGACTATATTTTGTTATTTTCCTATTCGTTGAGTTGACTCAAATCCGCTGTTCGGATTAGGAATCGTGTACCATGGCAAAAGAGAAAAAAGTAGACGCAGAACAGGAAGTCCTGGATATTATAACGCGTGAAAAAGACGGCATTTACCAGAATGATATCTGGAAAGAGCTTGAATTTGACAGCCGCAAATGTTCACGGATTATCAAAAAGCTTTTAGACGCCGATTTGGTAATTCGCGAAAAGGCGGTTTACAACGGAACACAAACCTATTTGCTCAAAGCAAAGGCGGAAGAAAAAGAAAAGAATTTTGAAGTTTTAATGGTCAATGATATTTTTTCACCTTGTACCGGCTGCAGCGGGGAATGCCGCCCGGAATATTGTCCGGCTTTGACGTTTTGGGTTATCAACCTTCATGACAATCCGGAAGAACTCAAAAATTGTTTCGGCTACAGTGACAAAAGTTATGCGGATTCGGGAATTGAATCGGCGGAACCGGAAGAACAATCCGAATTCTCCGACGAATTCGGAGAAGAGTTCTCGGATGAGGGCGAATTTGAAGATGAGGAATATTAAAATTTCATTTATTTGATCCGATTCTTTCTCTTCATTTCGATTTTTTATTTTTATAAAATTCAGGCGGGCTGAACTCTTTTTTAAAAAAATCAATATCAATCAATCTCACCAAAATATATATATAGAAGATGTGCCTTTTTATGCTCACAGCGCGGACCTGTAAATAGGAATGCGTCAACATGATTATTTTAAAAACGTTAGCATAAACCGCAGTTAAACCGTAAATGTTTTGTGCGTTTTTATGTTTGTTTCACATGCTCCAGTAGTGTAGCTCGGCCAATCATTCCGGCCTTTCGAGCCGACGACTCGGGTTCGAATCCCGACTGGAGCATTTTTTTATGAATGTTCGTGCATCCGCAATTTTTAATAAATGTTTACGTGTTTTTGATTTATTTTTCGATCTATTTTCGTTATTAATTGAGACTTTTTGTTTTCTGCATTCATTGAATCTTTTTTCCGGATTCAGCTTTAATTTTTCTCTAATCGACAAATATATATATCTTAGATTTGTATTAGGCATCAATGTATTAATTTATACATTTGTGTAGATTTTAAAACATCAATTCAAATTAAAAAGGAGATCTGAATTTCATGGTGACTGATTATCACAAAGTCCAGTTGGATGAAAACGATATGCCAAAGAAGTGGTATAACATTGTTTCCGACTTAAAAACACCGCTTGATCCGCCGATGAATCCGGCGACCGGACAAGTCGCGACCGCAAAGGACCTGGAACCGGTTTTTGCAAAAGAACTTATTCGTCAGGAAATGAGTACCGAGCAATACATTGACATTCCGGCGGAAGTGCTCGATATTTACAAGGCGTTTCGTCCAAACCCGCTCCGGCGTGCGGTGATGCTTGAGAAGTATTTGAAAACTCCGGCCAAAATCTACTACAAATATGAAGGAGAAAGCCCGACCGGAAGCCACAAAACAAATTCTTCCATCCCGCAAGTGTATTACAATATGAAGCAAGGCGTCGAGCGCCTGACCACGGAAACCGGAGCCGGTCAATGGGGAAGCGCGCTTGCTTTTGCCTGCAACCACTTTGGTCTTGAAAGCATGATTTACATGGTGCGCTCCAGTTTTGCTCAAAAACCGCACAGGAAGACGCTCATGAACCTGTGGAACGGAAAAGTTTTGGCATCGCCGAGCAACAATACAGAATTCGGACGCCGCGTTCTTAAAGAAACGCCGGATACGCCCGGAACGCTTGGAATCGCGATTACGGAAGCGGTTGAAGATGCGCTCCGAACTCCGAACACGCGTTACACGCTTGGCAGCGTTTTAAATCACGTGATGCTTCACCAAACCATTATCGGCCTTGAAGCTCAAAAGCAGTTTGAGATGATTGAAGATTATCCGGATTACGTGATTGCGTGTTGCGGCGGCGGCAGCAACTTTTCAGGTCTGGCTTTTCCGTTTGTCAAAGACAAAATGGACAAAAACCTTGACACTCAAATCATTGCCGTGGAGCCGGAATCTTGTCCGTCTTTGACGCAAGGAGAATACCGATACGACTTTGGCGATACAGGTGCCATGACGCCGAAAATCAAGATGTACACGCTTGGCTGTGATTTCGTGCCTCCGAGCATGCACGCGGGCGGTCTTCGCTATCACGGCTGTTCACCGATTGTGAGCAATCTCTATGCGGACGGACTCATCAGCGCCGAAGCTCTTGGTCAAAAAGATATTTTCAATGCCGGCATTCTCTTCTCGCAAACGGAAGGGATTACAGCAGCTCCGGAGTCGACGCACGCGATTTGCTGCGCAATTAACAAAGCTTTGGAATGCAAAAAGACCGGCGAAGAAAAGACGATTGTTTTCAATCTCAGCGGCCACGGACTTTTGGACATGAGTTTCTATCAGGAATTTTTGGAAGGAAAGATCAAATAAAAAATTCGCTGCGCGAATTTTTCAAGGGCGGGGGGAGTTTGATTGCCGCCAAGGTTCGCTGCGCGAACGGCTCCTTCGTCGCTGAAAATATGTCCCGATTCTTTCGAAAATTCAAGCAAACCAACCCGCTTAAACAGATGCGTATCGCGTCTGTTTAAGCGGATACCGGAAAAGATGCAATTGGAAATCGCAGCAGTCAAGGCAACCCAGCATTGGAAACGGAAGGTGCAATTCTCAAATTCGAATGCGCTCGGTGCCGGAAAATTAAAAAATAAAGATAGTGCGCATTGATCTATGGAATATTTATTCCGGTTTGGAAAACAGTCCTGTTCCTTTTCTTTGCCGGTTTTGTCCGTCATCATTATATTCCATTCACCTGTATTTTTGCTCATGCTTCCGAAAGTTGTGATTCCGCTCAAACCGGACAACCCGAAGTCCCGATTGTCTTCCGTTTTATCAGACGCCGAGCGTCAAACGCTTCTCCGGTTGACGCTTGAACATGTCGTCACGGTTTTGAAATGCGCCGGAATCCGAGACTTAGATGTTTTATCAAAATCACCGCTTCCGGAAACGATTGAAAAATCGATCAGAACCTCTTTTGATGACTATGAAAACAAACGAACGGTCCGAATCTTAACGGACGAAAGAGACTTGAATACGGCAGTCAATTTCTATTTAAAAAGTTCAGGCCCGGTTTTGATCGTGATGGCGGATTTAGCGCTTGTGCGCCCGGAAAATGTCAAAAAGATGATTGAGCCGATTCAAAATCCGGACGAAACCAAAAATGAACGTTTCATCCGAATCGCGCCCGGAAAAGGCGGCGGAACAAACATGATTTATATCGGCGCGCCGGACGTTTTTGACGTTAAATATCACGGGCAAAGTTTTCGGAAACATCTGGACGAAGCAAAGACGCTCAACCTTCCGGTGGAAATTTATGATTCTTTTTACACATCTGTTGACATTGACGAGCCGGACGATTTGACGGAAATTCTCATTCATGGAGAAGGAGATTTGTATCAATTTGCTCGGGACATTTTGAGCATCCAAGAAACAAACGGGCGGAACAAACCGGAACATAAAAAATAAACCAAGTCAAAAAAATATTCGAAAACGATTCTTTTGTTCAATTTATTGTTCTATTCATCGTTCACTTCTCAAAAAGACGGGAATTTTTTCCCATGCAATCAAGGATTTGAAGGACAAATCATATATAGCAGGTATTAATTATAGAACAATTATTATTTCATATCATTTTATAATTTCTTAGGTTTTATTTAATTATTGTCTCATTCTATTTTTTTCAATAACCCCCGAAATACAGGTGAATGAACAGTGACAATCACAATCAACCGAAATAAATGCGGCTATTGCGGCGCGTGCGTTGCGGTTTGCAGTACGCTTGCGCTCGAATTGAAAGAAGTCCGAATTGAAGTGGATGAAGGACTTTGCAACAAATGCTCGTTTTGTAAGAAAGTATGCCCGGTCGGCGCCATTGAGGTGAAAAAATGAGCGTTGAAATGAAGGACGAATATGATGTTGTGGTTGTCGGCGGCGGCCCAAGCGGCGCGATGGCGGCAAAGTTTGCGGCTCTTGGCGGCGCTTCCGTTCTTTTGATTGAAAAGCGCCAGGAAATCGGAACGCCGATCCGTTGCGCTGAAGGCGTCGGGTTGAAAGATATGGACCGTTTCCTTGACCTTCAGCCGCGGCACATCTCCCAAAACATTAGCGGCGCCACTATTTACGCGCCGGACGGAACGGCGCTTAAGCTTCGGGCCAAAGAAGGCGAAATTGCCGGCTACATTCTTGAACGAAAAGTGTTTGACCGCTCTTTGGTCGAATCAGCCGCCAAAGCCGGTGCCGATGTTTTTACAAAATCGTCCGCGACAAGTCTGATCATGGAAAAAGACACCGTTGTCGGCGTTAAGATCTCACGGTTGGATGTCGAAAAAGAAATCCGCTGCAAAATCATCATTGGTGCCGACGGCGTCGAATCAAAAGTCGGACGCTGGGCCGGCCTTTGTCCGGCGATTAAATTAAAAGACATCGAATCCGGTGTTCAATTCTTGATGACGGACATAGATATCGATTCTGAAAACATTGAATTTTTCATGGGCAACCAATATGCTCCGGGCGGATATGTTTGGATTTTCCCCAAAGGAAAGGACCGCGCGAACGTCGGGATCGGTCTTCTCGGCAGCAAAATCAAAGACGGCGGACGGCCGATCGATTATTTGAACGAATTTGTCAAAAAAAGATTTCCGGATGGCAAAATCGCCGAAATCAATTATGGCGGCGTTCCGGTGTCCGGCGGACTTGAAAAAATGTACGGGAAAGGAATTATGCTTGTTGGCGACGCTGCGCAATGCACAGATCCGATTACGGGCGGCGGTATAAAAAGCGGTCTTTGGTCGGGCGAACTGGCCGGAAAAGTAGCGGCTGACGCGGTCAAATCCGGCAACTGGTCGGAAAAAGCGCTTTCTAAATACCAACACGACTGGGAAAAACTGTACGGAAAACCCATGCGTGTGAACTTGGTTTTGAAAGATTATTATGTGGACATGACGGATGAGGAGGCCAATAAGTTGGCTCATGAGCTTGCGAAACATGATTTTACGGGTGTCATGGAAGTTCCGGATTTGGTGAAAATCCTGTCCAAAGTGGATAAAAAATTGCTTCTTAAACTCGGAGCTGCTTACGTCGGATTTTAATCCGGCGGCTCTTTTTTTTATTTTCATTTTTGTTTATTCTTTTCTATTTTTTATTTCGTTCCTCTTCGATTCTTTTTCGTTAAATTTGAAATCTCGTTTCAAAAAACACTTTTATATTTGGCGTGTATTGGAATTGGCAGATCAATGCAAAGGAAATATTTGATAAAAATCGGGTTTTAAATATGGAAAAATTGAAAAAATCAATTCGTGTCATGGGATGCGGCAATTTGTGGATGGGCGACGACGGCGTCGGCATTCGTATTGTCGAAAAAATGATTCAAATGAAAGATGAAGGCGCCGTCTCATGCCTTTCAAATGTCGACATTATTGACGCCGGTGTTTCCGGTCTGGATATGCTTCCTTTTTTGGAAGGATTTGATAAAATCATTATCGTTGACGCGATTAAAAGCGGAGAAAACGTCGGGTCGATTTTAAAAGTCAAGGGAGAAGATCTTCTTTTGGGGGATGATGTCGGACGAATGATGTCGTCTCACGATGTTTCCGTTCCGACGGTTCTTTCCATTGCCCGCGAAATTCAAGAACTTCCTGAAATTGTGGTTTTCGGTGTTGAAATCGGAAAACATGGGGATGAAATTGATTTGACAACGGATATGTGCCCGGAGGTCGAAAGTGCCATTGACCGGGTCATTCCGCTTGTTATTGCGGAAATCGGGAAGGATTTGAACTTATAAATGATATGAGATTACTCATTTTAAAAGCGGGTTTGCGTTGAAGCATTTGAAGAGCAATTTGAAACGGGATTTTTATGGCAGATTCGGTTGTTTACAAAAAAATAAGGATTAAAGGGGTTGTTCAAGGCGTCGGTTTTCGCCCGTTTGTTTACCGGACGGCTTTGGAACATAAAATCTCCGGCCGCGTGACGAATCTGGGAAATCTGGTTGAAATTGCCGCCGCCGGAACATCCGATGATTTCGATTCTTTTGTTTGCGATTTATCGGCCAAAAATCCGCCGCTTTCCCGAATTGACGACCTTGAAATTTTAGATTTAAATGATTCGGCCGCCGAAAAAAATGCGGATTCGGCCGACCTTTTATTTTTAAAAAGCGCAACATCGTTTTCGATTTCGGAAAGCCACATTGCCAAAAAGGACGCCGAGTCCGGCGCCGGAAACTCAATCATCCCTCCCGATACGGCTATTTGTGCGGATTGCTTAGCGGAACTCAAGGACAAGAGCAACCGCCGTTTCCTGTATCCGTTTACGGTTTGTACCAATTGCGGTCCTCGTTACACAACCGTTCGCAAGCTGCCCTATGACCGTGAAAATACATCCATGGACGATTTTCCGCTGTGTGATGCTTGCCGAAGAGAATACACAAGCGTAGCCGACCGCCGCTACCATGCGCAGCCGGTCTGCTGTCCGGATTGCGGTCCCAAGCATTTTTTTCAAAAGTCAACGGCAGATCCGTCTTGCAAAATAAATCCGCCCTTGTCTTTCGGAAACAACGCGCTCAAGGACGCGGCCAACGCCATTGACGCGGGTTCCGTTGTAGCGCTGAAAGGATACGGCGGCTTTCATTTGGTTTGCGACGCGTTTTCGGAAGAAGCGGTCTCAACGCTGAGGATGCGCCTCAACCGGCCGACGCAGCCGTTTGCGGTGATGGTCCGAAATGAAACCACCGCCCGGCAAATCGGAAATATACAAAACTCCCGGGATAGCGATTTGCTTTCTCTTCTTCAAAATTTCAGGCGGCCGATCGTTGTCTTTGATAAATCCGATTCTTACTCGCTGGCGCCATCCGTTGCGCCCCGCCTTCACAATATTGGCGTTATGCTTCCGTATTCCGGAACGCATCACGTCTTGTTCGAATCTCTCAAAACAGATTGCGTCGTCATGACGTCCGCCAATTTGCCGGGACTTCCAATGGTGGTTGATAACGATGAAGCTGTTTTGGAGCTGTCCAATGTTTGCGATTTCTTTTTGTTTCATAACCGAAAAATCGAAAACAGAACGGATGATACGGTGATTCGATGTGTTGCGGATGAGCCGGTATTTCTTCGTCGGTCCCGCGGTTTTGTTCCTGAAAGAATCCGCCTTCCGTTTTCGTCGGACTTAGGCATTGCGGCCGTCGGCGCTGAAATGAACAACACGATTTCGTTTGCAAAAGACGGAAACGTCTATTTGTCTCAATACATTGGAAATACCAAACATGTCAAAACCGCTCAATATCACGCCGACGCCTTTGAAACGCTCAAACGATTAACCGGAATCCGTCCGTCGGCCTTTGCTTGTGATTTGCATCCCGAATTTAATACGACCAAATTTGCGGAAGAGTTATCGGGCGGTCCAACTCCAAGCCCTCTCTTCCGGATTCAACATCATCACGCACACATTTGTTCCGTTATGGCGGACAACGGGCTTCCAATTGATTCCGAAATCATCGGAATCGCGATTGACGGTGTCGGTTACGGTGATGATCAAACAGTTTGGGGCGGCGAAATTTTCCGGTGCGATTACACCTTTTACGAAAGGGTGGCGTCGCTTGCGCCGCAGCCGATGCCGGGCGGCGACTTAGCGTCTTACTATCCGGCCCGGATGGTTTTTGGAATGCTTTACCCGTATGTGAAAAATGGCAACATTTCCAAAGAGGAGCTTTTCGATTTGGATCTTTATTTCAAGCACGGGCTTGATGAGAAAAAAATGGTGCTCACGCAGCTGGAAAATCATTTCAATTTGGTGACATCGACCAGCACCGGACGGGTTCTTGACACCGTTTCGGCTCTTCTCGGACTTTGCAAAGCCCGGACATACGACGGCGAACCGTCTATGGTTCTTGAGTCAGCGGCAGTTTCGGGTCTTTTGGAATCTCCGGATTTGAATTATTTTGTTCCGACGTTCAAATGTGTCGGGAATCGGCCTGTTTTGGATACAAGCGCCCTTCTTTATTCAATTTATAGGGAGATTCAAAAGCCTGACTCAGAACGCCGATTTTCCAAAAATGAACTTGCCGTCATGGCTGTTCATTCTCTGTCGTTTGGAATGGCGATGCTGGCCGCCGATGCTTGCGAAAAATCCGGAATTTCAACGGTTGGGATTTCGGGAGGCGTTGCCAATAACGATTACATTGTCCGAACATTTTCCGATTATTTGAAACAAAAAGGAATCCGGTTCCTGACGCACAAGAACCTGCCCCCGGGAGACGGATGCATCTCCCACGGGCAGGCGGCGATTGCCGTTGCGCGTCTTTTGTCCGAGAAATCAAAAGAACAATGACGTTTTCTTTCTCTTCTTCTTTCTTTTTTCTTAATA
Organism: Methanolapillus millepedarum; assembly: GCF_032594115.1. Classification (NCBI taxonomy): domain Archaea; kingdom Methanobacteriati; phylum Methanobacteriota; class Methanomicrobia; order Methanosarcinales; family Methanosarcinaceae; genus Methanolapillus; species Methanolapillus millepedarum. The sequence goes on along the minus strand of NZ_CP131060.1, from coordinate 330,870 downwards.
ATATCGGACGGTTGTTTTGTAGAGAATTTGGTTATGAGAAACATCAATGACGGTGATTTCCATCGTTTCTCCTTGAGACATCACGTTACCCGCCGGTTTTTTTGTGCTTTTTGAGACGGGATATTCCAAAACCGAAATTTGACTGCTACCGGTGTTGGCAATCACAACGGCGTCTCCGATCCCGACCGTTTCTTTTTTCAAGTAAGACATGTTGGCTTCGGTGCTGCCGACCATAATCTTTAAATTTGAAACTGTTAACGGTGCGCCACCAATGTGTTCCAGTCGGATGACGCCGTACTGCACGGTTCCAACATCCACTTTTTCGTACCGCGCATTCATACTGACCGGCGGTGCCGGCTTTTCAAATTCATAACTGAGAACTTCGGACCCCAGATATCCGGCCATGATGACCGTAATTGCAAGAAGCATTAACACGCCGATAACGGGCGAAATGCCGCGTCTGTCACGTAAAAAATTCGATGATTTTGGTGATTTTGATAATTCCGATGATTTTGATAATTTTGATGATTTCGACGGATATGATTGTGAATTTGATTTTTTTAATTTTGTTTTCATACGAGCGTTGGTTTTTAATTTCATAAACAAGAACCTCCGGTTGGGAGAAAACGGACGATGTTTATGAATCTTTTTAAATAATTTGAAATTGTATTCGAGTGAAAAAATAAAAAAGACAATCTCGACAATTGTTTGACAATAAAAAGTCTTCCGGATATGTAAAAATAAATTGTCGGAATTGCGAAACCTGAAAAATCTTGTTTCAGAATAACCTTTAAATACAATCGTTATGATTATTCGTTGCTTAATTTGATTTTTCTTATATTTTTCACATTCGGGAAAATCAATTGACCGGACAAATTCCAAAATTTTCTTCCTTTTCGTGATGCGAGGGTTGTCGAGCTGGTCAAAGGCGCTGGACTTAAGATCCAGTTTCGAAGGAATTCGTGGGTTCAAATCCCATCCCTCGCATTTCTGGGAGGAGTCCTTTTCCTCCTCTTTTGTTTTTTTTAGAAGTTTAATAAAAAGTCTGTTTTTCTGATTTCGATATTCAATAGCGGGGCGTGTTTGTTGTATTCTTCGATGAGGCGGCGGGTTTTGATTTCGTAATAGTCGTCTTGGCTGTTTTCTCTACGGTCGCCCCGCAGCTCCGCCACGTAATCGGGATTCATGCCGCTTTCTTTCATGTGAGTTGTAAAATAGTGTCTGAACGCCTTGATTGTGGTTTTGTCTTCCGTTCTCGGGCTGTCCGGCTTGTGGAGTCCGGCACGCTGTGCGATTCGTTGAACGTTGATTAGAATACGGTTTGGTCGGATGCGGTTTGTGCATGTTTCGTTCAGGAAAAGAGGGCTGTTCTCTGTGAGGATTTCGCCCTAACTGACTCTCAGTTCAAGGTAGTCAAACAGGAGGTCTCTTAATTGGTCTGTGAACGGCACACGTTCATTTGTCCGTTTGGGATGTTCCGGTATGTAGAACATTTTCAGGTTAAAATCGGTCGTGTGAATCCCGACGTCGAGCATACAAAGTTCTTCCCGTCTGATACCCGTTAAAGCGTATACGGCAATCACGGCACGCCACAAACGGCTTTGAGCGGTTTTTATGAGCAGTTCGATGTCTCCGGTCTCCAGCTGTTGAGTTCGTGCCTTTTGGGGCGGTTTGTAGGTTCTCACGTGACGCTCCCTGAATTGAGGGACGGGGTTGACGGTTGATTCGCCTTCGTCGACGAGATAGGAAAAGAAATTGTTTAAGGCGGTGAAGCGTGTTTTTATTGTTTTGTAAGTGAGCTTCTTTTCTGTTCTCAGAAGGTTATTGTAGTCGATTAGTGACGGTTTGTAGTCTTGGTATGTTGATTCTTGGTTGATAATATCAAGGTCGATGATGTTTATGTAATCGTATATCATTGATTGATATTGTTTTGATGTTCTTTGTGTTAATCCTCTGTTTTGGCAGTCGTTGAAGACAGCTTCCGCTAATCGTGATTTAGTCGTTAAAATAGTATCACCAAAGATAAATAGGATATCTTTTATTTAATTGTTGTTATTAAAATAGTGTCGTCCGCTATCGTTTTATTATATAAAACGATGATTCGATATTGAAAAAAAGAAACGGGCACATTTGAGAATGTGTCCGGAATTAATTTTGTTTATTTGTTATTTTTTTGGCTTAAAATGATCGTAACAAGACACGAGCAACCATCCCTCCAAGAAAGGTCATTGTTGCGGAGAAGATTTGCCAAGCGTCCTCTCTGACTTCCGGCTTAATGAGCATTGCAATTAATGTCATAATTGCAACTGCCGCAATTGCGAGGACGACGAGTTCTTTTTTTCCGATTTCGGGTAATTCGATGTTTTCACCTCCTTTAATAATATGGTGCCGCTTTCGTGTACAGCGGGTAGCGGAAATAAACCGTTTTTGCAGTTGATGAGCCCGCCGTTGCTGTTCCAATCGCCCCTAAGAATTCTGAAAACGTGTTAAATGTGCCATTTATTCTATATGGATAAATATCTGTATTTGTTTTTACGATTTTTGTTCCGTTTTTGTTGAATTTTTGATATGAATAGACACATATGATATTGTTTTCTGTAATTTGTGATTTTGTTGACGCAGTCGATAGAAAATCTGTATACCCGAACGCCGGTATTGTAATTTCGTGTTCAGTCGTATCTGTACCGAATGAAAATTTCAAGAGTGACGCCGCGTATCCATAGTTTGCTTGCTGTGGATTTGGTGTGTAAACCGGGTTTCCATCGTATAGTATATTTCCGTTTTCGTTTTGTGTGAGCGGGTTTTGAACCGGGATTTCCTGAGGTGTCCAAACGCCGGCCGTGAAACAGAAATATACTATTCCCGTATTGTCGGCTTGGTATTGGTCGCCCGGTTGGGGAGATGCGGGTTTATCCGCATCGTTTCCGTGTTGGAAATTTGCCCGTTTGAAAATCGGCGTTGGTTGGGGCATGCTCATTAAAACAACCCTCCGACTGCCTTTTTAATATTACTCACTGATGGCGCTTTTATGTTAGTGTTTTTCACAGCGTTATAGGCTACGCCTAACGGATGCAAGGAAACCACCGTTTGGAGCGTTGATTTCTTTTGCGGTTCGTCACCTCTTGCGCCGCCGCCACCGCCTCCAAAGCCGCCGCCGACTCCGCCCTGACCGAATGCTTCATAGCTTCCTGCCGTTTGTGCCGTTGCGCCTTTTTTGGCTGTTCCTGTATCTCCGCCGTTTCCACCGCCGCCCGTTGTGGTTGTTGTGGTCGTGTTCGCCGGCATTTGGCCGCCGTCCGCAAGATAGTAATTGTAGACGGGTGCCGGCGCGGGTTCTGAAAGAGCTCCGCCGCCTCCGAGTCCGTAATCGTAACCGCCGCCTGAAACTGCTCCGGCTCCGCCACCGTTTCCGCCTCCACCGCCTCCTTTTGAGAAGAGAGCAAAGAGACCAAGAGCAATGACGCCGCCGATTAATACAGTTTTTTCTTGTTTAGTCATTGTCATGTCATGAACTCCTTGTAGGCGTAAATTCCGAGAGCGGCGAGACCTGCAATAATGAGAAGTCCCGTCATGTCGGTTTGGCGTGATTGGTCTTGGCTTGACGCCGTTTCTGTTTTAATAGACGGCGCCACGTCTTGCGCTTGGTCAACAGGGCCGCCCATGCTTCCCTTTTTAAGGGATGCAAACGGCGAGTTGCTGATAACGTTGTAGCTATTGTCAATCACGTATTGCAAGCTCGTTTGATTGGTTGTCGTGGTTGTCGTGGTGGTTGTGTTTTGCGTATTCGTTGAATCGTTGTTAAACAGACCGCCACTAAGAAAACCGTCCATCCAACTAAACGTAGACGAGTTCCCGGACGATGTGAGGTTGAGAGATGATTTTTTGAGGTTTTCCCAAATTGCCATTATTTCAGCCTCCCGAACGTTAACGCTGCCATTATGGCGGCGTTGACCATATCTTGCGTGATTGATTTTTTGACGATTATTTGGATTAAATCGTCTGTTGCGAACGTTTCCATATTTTCGATTTGCACGTTTTTTATTCCTTCTTCTTCGAAAATCGGGTAAGATTCAAGAAGGAGCGGTGGAATTTGGATTCTGTATTTGTAATTTACGATGAGCGTTAACCTGTTGCTTGACCCGTTACGGAGTTGCAATTCATTAGGCAGACCGTATTTTCCAAATACATTATCGCTGTCCCGTTCGAAATCGTGTTCGAAAATGTTTTGTTGAGCGGCGGCTCCGGCTTCGATGTCGTAGATTTTGGGCGGAGATGTTGCATAGCGCCCTTTTTCGAGTCCGGCATACATGGTTTAAGCCTCCTTAGACCATGTAGCTTGTAATCGGAATCATGCCGACGGATTTTGTGATGTCAATTGTTTTTCCGCTGACGTCCGCCCTGAAAGAGACCATCAGGTAGGAATCTTCCTTTGCGCCGGGGGAGCGTTCGCCGAGACGGTAGCCGTTTTGGTTTGTGTTTTCAGCCATTCTCTCCGTTCTGTCTTCGAGAACCGGAACGACTCCGAACTGCATAGCGTTTGTCACGTAAAGGCGGATTTGACCCGGAATGACCGCTCCGGTCGTGTCCTTGACGACCAGTTGGAGAACGCCGCGGATGTCCACACCGTTAACGATTGTTGAAAATCCAAATGTGTTAATGGATTGGGCGGTTGTTCTTTTTTGAAGAATCGGAATGAAATTGTTTGCGTTTGTGAGCACGCCCTGACCGATTGCTTCCCAGTTTGCAAGGGACGTTGTTTGTTCGTATTTGCTTGTCGCTTGCATTTGGTTGTTTTGGGATTCGCTGACGTATGCCATTTAGACCACCGCCACGGCGAGACCGCCAGTTTGCGGGCCGCTGACCATCGAAGAACCTCTTGCGCCGCCGCCGCCGCCGCCGAAGCCTTGGAGCATGCCGCCGATTCCGGAGCCGTAATAGATGTCTTCGCAGCCGTCGAGGATTTCGGCGGAGCTCACAACACGGCGAAACGGACCTGCCGGCAATAGGTAGTTAGCCGCAATACCGATTCCGAGCTTGATGGCGCCGCTTTTGAGGGTTGCATCCCCGACGAGCGGTTTTAAGAGCGCCTCGGAGAGAATTTTAGTTCCGGCCATGGCGAAAGATTCCACCAAGCCGTTTGTAGATGTTTTAATTTTTCCAGTGACTTCTGACATTGTTTTGTCCTGCTGAACCTTTGTTTGTTGTATATTTTTGTTCAGCAATGGACAAAATTAGTCAATATCGATTTATTCGTTTTTAAAATGAGTTAAAATTGATTTGTTAAATCTTCCCAACCGTCTTTTATTTCGACGTTTCCCGAACGGTCAAATATCATGAAATTGTGTTTGTCGTAGTCGATTTGTTTTTTCATGATGTCCGCCGCTCCTTTACTGTATTTGTCAAGAAGTTTTAAGTCGTCTACGCCGCTTTGTTTGAAAGCGATGATGTAGTCTGCGGTGTTACGGATATAGTAATTTATATCCATTAAGCGCCTGCTCATTGTGATTACGTTTGTGAGCATGTAATGCCGGCAGCTGACAAAAAATGATGTTGCGTATGCGGGAAGCTTCTTGTTTGACGGGAAATATAAGTCCGCTTCGTCAAAAATTATTGTATTAAGGGCTTCCGTGTATTGTTTTTTGTTTTCCAATTTATTGCAGTTTGGGATAATGACTCTGTTAATAACATCTTCAAGTTCTTTACTGATGCCTTCAAAATCGGTATGCTTCGGCGTGTAGCGGAAGGGGGCGCCTTCGTGTTCTTTTTGGGGGTCAATAACGAGGGTGTATTTGTCCCGCTCTTCGAACAATTTTTTGACAAGGTGGGTTTTTCCTGAACCTTGGAGTCCGACTACAAGGATTTTGTTGATTTTCTTACCGTCGCCCAATGCTTAACAACTCCTTATGTTGTTGATTACGGGTTTCAAAACTTGTTTGCAAAGTTCGGGGTTTGATTCCATCAATTTTACCACTTGCGATAATTTCATGTCTCCGGCGTTTTCAATGAATTGATTTAAGCCTGTAATGAGGCTTTCGTAGACGATATTGAATTTTTCTTCTTCGTCGAAATTTTGGGCGGAATTTTCGGGCTGTTCTTGGAAAAATTCTTCCGCTTCTGCTTTTGTCGGTCTGTGTGCTTGTTGAGGAGGCGTTTGGTTGAACTGTTCGGCTGGTCTGAATTGGGCGTCTCTTACTGTTTTTGGCGGGACGATTTTTTGCGCTTGTTTTTGTCCGAAGACTTTTTCAGCAAGCGGAGCGTATTTATTCGGGTCTTCGGCAACCCCGTTAAGCAGCTTTGTAACGGCTTCCGCCATGTCTTTTGTAATGAGCTTGAAAATGAACGGTTCTTCGGCCGAGGAGGCCGCCAAAGTGGCGGCTTTTTCGGCGTTCAAAAGAGTATCAAGCGTCAGAGTTTCCGGCATTTTCGGTTTCCTCCGGCTTTTTCGGGAAATTTCGGATTTGTTCGTCGAGAATTTGAATCTTTTTTTCGACTTCCGGTATTTGTTTTTTGAGCGCTTTCACGTTTGATTCGTAATTCGGAAGCTGTTCTCTCATAAATTGAAGTTGAGAGATTGCGGCGTTCTGTGTCTGAATCAATCCTTTGTATTCAATTAATTGTTCTTCTGTTAATGATTTTTCATCAATCATTTTTTACACCATCCTTTTTGTTTCTTTCCGCAGTCGGGGCAACGCTTGAACGGTTCGTCTTCTTCGTGGTTGCAGTTTCCGCAACGGAAAACGATTTCCGAGAGCGTAATAATGCGTTTCTTGTGGTTGAATTTGATTTCAATATATCCTTTGTTTTTAGCGGCAATCATAAGAGCGAAACCTCCTGATTCACCGGCATTTCCTGAACAAATTCAAGTGGAACGTAACGAATTCTCATGTTCCGGCGTTCAAATTCCGCGTTGAGGGTTTCGGTCACTTTGTCGGCGCCTTCGAAAAATTCCTTGTCGTCCATTTTTTTCATTCTTTCGATGGCGAGAGGCAATAAAGTTTCAAAATTCATTTTCTTCACCACATGCCGGGCATTTGCCGAATTTTGCGCTGCTTCTGTAACGGCATGCGCCGCATTTGTAAACTGTCGGGTCAAGCGCTTCTTTTTGTTCCTTGAAAAGCGGCACAGCCGGTTTTTGGGGCTCTTCTTTTTTGTCGTCTTTCGGCGGTTCTGTTGGTTTTGTCGGGTCAATTTCTGTCATGTCTTCGGGGTCTCCGCATACTTGTTTGTCATAGTGGTAATTAAGCCTCTGTTTCGTCGCAAAGCGTTTTCCGCAAAGGTCGCAAATAAAAGGCTTTTCTGCTGTCATTTGTTAAACTCCTTTAACAATTGTTTATGTGCGCTTAACAATTGTTAAGCATTTTTTAACAATTGTTAAAACCTTTTTAACAATTCGAATTCAAGTTAAATTGTTTTGTTAAAACGCAAGCGGTTAACTGTGTAAATTCTCCCACCCTCAATAATCCCAAAAACAAATAGCGTCGGTGAGGCCTGATGGGGGGCTCGTCCCCCCCTGAGGGCCGAATCCGGCGCCTCGACAACCGACGGCAAGCCGTCGGTTGTCGATAATACCTTGTTTCACATAATGGGGTAGGCAGGGAGGTGAAACCTTTTTATACCTTGTTTCACATAATGGGGTAGGCAGGGAGGTGAAACCTTCTTTTTTTTTAAAAAAAAGAAGGCACGGTCAATTTATATGCATTATTTATATAATATTCACTTTTTCCCAAAAAAGACCCTTTTTTACATATACGCTCACATTTTCGCAAAAGGAGACTCTCAGAGTCTCTCAAAAGAATAAAAATAGCGGTTGACGTTGCTTACTGTGAAAGAATATTTTGAAAAAGAAGCGGTTGAACCTGACTCTGAGAGTCTCTCAAAATGGGGTTCAGAGACTCTCAGAGTTTCCCAAAGTTTTTTAGTTATAGAAGTTTGGACTGTTTGAATCGGCAATAGTCGTTGGACAGTTTCAAGATTGTCTTATTCGTTCTACCGCTTCGGTATGTTTCAAGTTCGTATTTATCCGGCCATTCCTTAACCATCCGCTCGGCTAATTTTCGAGCGGCTGATAAGTATTTGTATTGGCAGATTTCTTTAATTTTCGTCATGCTGAGCGGGTTCGTCGGGCTGATTGTGTTTGAGACCATAACAACCCGCTGCTGGAACTCCGAGAGGATTAACGGACTCCTGCGTTGAGCTTGGATAATATCATACCGCATCTGTTCCGCTTCGTGTTTGCTTAGTGGTGTGATTTTACCCATTTTTCAGAACCACCCCGAAATTTGCCTGTCTGACCGTTTTCCCGTTCATTTGTTGAAACAGATAGGTAATGACTGCAATTGTCCATCCGTTGCCGATACATTCATACCGTTTCGATTTTGGAATTCCTTCTGTGTATCCTACCGGCAGCGTTTGAGCCTCTTCGCATTCCTCCGGCGTTAAATATCTCATTTCTCCCGTTTCCGCTTTTACTTTGAACGGTTTTTCCCGTTCATTCTCCTTTGTGTTTTTGTTGTGGCGGTCGATTCGTGTTAAAATGCACGGACATTTTTCCTTATCGGTCGTCGCTCCGTCGAGGATTCGCGCGAACGGTATTTTTTTGTCTTTCGGCGGCCGAATTTCCCAATTTGCCCAATACAACCGTTCCCGATTTTGAGCAGATACGAGGGATGAATTGATTAAAACAGGTCTTGTCCTCAGGTATCCGCTGATAAGTTTTTCTTCAATCGGGTTCATCTTTACGTTTTCGAGTAAGAATTTGACGGCCGGGTTTACGGACTGAATTCTGTTTAGAATGTTCAGGTATTCGAAAAATAACCCGCTGCGTTCGTCGTCAAGACCGGCTTTTCTCCCCGCCTGGCTGAAGCCCTGACACGGTGAGCCGCCGATGAGCAGGTCGATTTCAGACCAATTGATTTTCCAATGCTTCCACGCCCGAACATCTCCGAGTTCGATTATTTCGGGGTGGTTTTTCCATGCTATTTTCATGGCGTCGGTGTTGATTTCGGAGGCGTAATATATTTTTACGTCAACCCCGGCGTTTTTTAACGCTTGCGCACCGCAAGCGATGCCGTCGAAAAGAGAAAGAACGGTTATTCCACTCATTCAATCCCACCCCCCATATATTTCAATAATAACGAGGCCGAGGAGGAACCCCATCTCCGTAAAAATTAAACAGAATAAAAAAAAGAGTTCGGGGCTCATGATTTCACCCCTTTTAAATATGCATTAATGCACGTTTCGCAAAATGGGTGTTCTTCCAAAAATATGTCTGTCGGATGCACCCTCAACATATTTTTAATGACTTTACCGCATAATGTTTTCTCTCCTTTTTCGATTGTTATGTGTGTCGGAGTGTGTTCTCTCCGAGATTGTTTTAAAACGTAAAAATTGACATATGAGGTCATTCTGAAACCTCCTCAAATCCATAGCTCATTCCGATTTGGCATTTGTTACAAATAACAATCCTTATGTCCGCGTTTACTGTATTTTTTGATGTGCCGTTAATCAAGAGACGACCACACGTGCAGCGTATAATGTCGTGTTTTTCACCGCACGTGTCGTAGGCTGGACCGACGTATTCCATTATTCCGCCCCCTTTGCGAAAACGGCAAAGCCGCCGACGGAATCGTTATTGACAATACTTTCTTTTTTGCTTATGTAGTCTGAGTTTTTGCGCAACTCTTTAATGATCATGCAAGTCTTGGCAAATTCCCATTCCCAATAAGAAGCTTCTTCCGCCATTTCTTCTTGGATTTTCTTGTCGGTCGATTCCGCATAAGAACGGACGGCGGCTTGATGGTTTTGAGATTCTCTTTGAGAGAGGTCTTTCATTTTTTGGATGAGCTCGTTTCTAACGGCTCCGCTAATTGATTTTTGTTTCATATAGTTCAATCCATAATGTTCTTATCAGGGTGTTCAGTCCTGATGATTTCAAATAAGATTCAAAAGATATAAATAGTTGTCTATCGTTTTTCTTCTTAATGGTGGAGCTCTCGGGCTGTTCACCCTAATTATGCTTTTGCTGATGCCGTTTTCTGTTCAATCCGCGGCGGACATGTAAAAAATAAAGGGCTCCTTCCAGAAATTCCGAGAATCGTCACGTGTTGGCGGTGTGGGTTCAAATCCCATCCCTCGCATAAATCCTAAATTTGTGAAACGGAGTCCTACCCTCCGTTTCTTTTTTTATCCCCATCTCTTTTTGTGTCACCCAAAAACATTCAGAATCATCAAAAATCTTTGATTCGTTTTTTAAATACGATGACCGCCTAAGAATAGATAATCAATATTAAATGATTGAATTCATTTTTGAAGGATTTTTATGACGGAACAAAACACTTCAAAACCCGGGCAACCCGGTAAACACATGCCGGCCGAGACCTCTGACTCGGCAGCCGCTTTGGCCTCCATGTCCAAAGAAGGCATCCGTGTGACAATAATCGGTATGGTTGTCAATGTGGTTTTGACAATTTTTAAAGTCGTTGTCGGATTTTTCGGACACAGCGAAGCGTTGATTGCGGATGGTATTCATTCTCTTTCAGATCTCCTCAGCGACATTGTCGTGATTTTGAGCCTGAAAATTTCCGCAAAACCGGGCGATAAATCTCACAATTACGGTCACGGCAAAGTGGAAACACTCGCATCGACCGTTGTCGGGTTTATGCTTCTTCTCGCCGGTATTTTGATCTTTTACGGCGGTGCGGTTTCGATTTATAAATTCATGAATGGCATTCTCCCGGAAACGCCGACCGCTCTCACATTTTATGCGGCGCTGTCGTCTATCATTATTAAAGAACTGCTTTATCAATACACGCACCGGGTGGCTAAAAAATTAGACAGTAATTTGATTGAAGTGAATGCCTGGCACCACCGGTCGGATGCTTTTTCCTCCGTTGGCGTTGCCGCCGGAATCGGCGCTGCGATTCTTTTGGGCGGTTCGTGGGTGCTTCTTGACCCGATTATGGCCGTTATATTGGCTCTTTACATTCTTTACATTGCCTTTAAAATCATATATGCCAACGTCAATGATTTGGCGGAAGCGTCTCTCGGCCCTGCGGTTCACGAAGACATTCTCAAAATTGTTTCCGAACAACACGGCGTTCGCGATTGCCATTCCCTTAAAACCCGAAAACTCGGCAACACAAAAGCGATTGATCTCCACATTATGGTCGATGGCAATCTCAGCGTGGAAGAAGCAGACGACATACAAACAGAAATCGAAAAATGCTTAAAGGAACGGTTTGGGCCAAGTACTTTCGTGATGATTAAGGTGGAAAAATATTTGCCGGATGAAGCGGTTTTGGAAGAACACAAGCATGCAGAGATATAATTTCAAATTTTTTATTTTTTCGGCAGGCAGCTCTGCGCGCGTTATGGCGACACATTTTGATGATTTTAATAAAATGTGAGTTTGTTTTTTATTTGTCTCTTTTTCATTTTCTTTTTTTCATTCTTCTCTTTTGTCAATAATATTTTATATTTAAAATCAGTTTGATAAACGCGTGACTTAAATTTGACCGGAATATTTCGTTGAACCCTGTTGATCGGATTGTTTCTGTCTTTTTAATTTTATTTTAATTTTTAAAATAATTGAATCATGTTCAGTTTTGATTGAAACCGAATAATATTTGGGATGAATTATGGCAAAAAAACCACAAACATTGGCTGAAAAAATTATCAGTGGCCGTGCCGGAAAAGACGTTTATGCCGGCGACATTACGCTTGTCGATGTCGATGTGACCGCTGTTCAAGACGGTACCGGACCGCTGGCGGTTCAGCAGCTTGAAAAAATGAATCTTGTTCAAGCGGCAAACCCGGAACGGACAGTTCTTTTCATTGACCACGCAGCGCCCAGTCCGCAAAAAGATTTATCCAACGCTCACCAAATTCTTCGGACTTTTTCCAAAAAAACGGGTGCACAGCTCTCGGAAGCCGGCGAAGGTGTTTGCCACCAGCGGCTTGTTGAAACATATGTGAATCCGGGAGAAGTTCTCATCGGCGCCGATTCCCACACGTGTACATCCGGCGCTCTCGGCGCGTTTTCAACCGGCATGGGTTCCACCGATGTTGCCGTCGGAATCGCTCTCGGGAAAACCTGGTTCCGTGTTCCCGAAACCTTCCGTGTCAACGTGACCGGAACGTTTCCAAAAGGCGTTTACGCGAAAGACTTAATTCTTCACCTCATCGGCCTCATCGGCGCCGACGGCGCAACTTACAAGGCCTTGGAATTCGGCGGCGAAACCGTTGAAAATATGACCATGTCCGAGCGGTTTACGCTTGCCAACATGGCAGTTGAAGCCGGTGCCAAAGCCGGTCTTTTTGAAACCGACGAAAAAACGCGCGCTTACCTCAAAGAACATGGCCGCGGCGACAAATATAAAGAAATCAAAGCCGATAAAGGCGCAACTTATGAGCGCGTCATTGACATTGACGTGTCCAAACTTCAGCCGACGATTTCAAAACCGCACACGGTGGACAATACAGCAATCGTCACCGAAATTGAAGGCACGAAAATCGACCAAGTCTTCATCGGAACCTGTACAAACGGCCGAATTGACGACTTGGAAATCGCCGCTAAAATTTTAAACGGTAAAAAACGCCACCCGGACACTCGCTTGATTGTTGTCCCGGCGTCCAAAGACGTCTTTTTGGAAGCTGTTCAAAAGGGATATATTGAAACATTTATCAAAGCCGGTGCCATTATTATGGCGCCCGGATGCGGTCCTTGCGTCGGCGTTCATGAAGGGGCTCTCGCGGACGGTGAAGCGTGTTTGGCGACCCAAAACCGCAACTTCCAAGGACGGATGGGCAACACGGAAGGATTTATTTATCTCGGCTCTCCGGCAACGGCAGCCGCAACTGCCATTTACGGCGTCATTACCGACCCGAGAAAGGTGATTTAAAATGGAAACCGTTTACAAAGGAAAAGCATTCAAATTCGGTGACGACATCAGTACAGACCACATCGCGCCCGGCCGCCTTTTCCACCTCCGGACAAATTTGCCGGAATTGGCCAAACACGTGCTTGAAGACGCCGACCCGGAGTTTGCCAAAAAAGTTCAAAAAGGAGACTTCGTTGTCGCCGGAAACAATTTCGGTCTCGGATCATCCCGGGAGCATGCGCCGACTATCATCAAAATGGCCGGTGTTTCCGCTGTTTTGGCGAAATCGTTCGCTCGGATTTTCTACAGAAACGCAATCAATGTCGGACTTCCGGTCCTCATTTGCGACACCGATCAGATCAGTGAGGGCGACCAACTTGAAGTGGATTTGTCTTCCGGAACAATTAAAGACGTGACCAAAGGAATAACGTTGACATTCTCACCGCTTCCGGACGCCATGATTAAGATTTTAAATGACGGCGGTCTTGTGGCGCATATTGAAAAGAACGGCGGATTCAATATCGATTGATAAAAGCGGATTTTTCCGTTTTCTTCTTCTTTTTTTATTTTATCTTCTTCTTTTCATCTTCCCTTTTCTTTTTGAATTTTTGATCTTCATTGAAAAATGTATACATCAGATACTCAAATTATCTGATTTTAATTGTAATCGTTATTCAAAAACAAAAAATAAATTATATATACTGCAAGCTCATGTTGTTTGTATTTATAAGGAAGAGTGAATTTATGGCAACATCATCGTACACTGACACAGTGATTATTAAAAATAAAAAAACCGCCGCATTATTAAGAAAATATAAAAGCGGCGATCTTAGAACAAACAACAATGAGGATACGGATGTTGATATTTTCGAAGAAATGAGAAAATGCAATGAATTGCTTTAATTCTTAATTTTCGAAAGCTTGCCGATTAATTTCGGAAGACTTTTATAACTTTGCCCAATGAAAAGAAAAACGAAGACGGTTCCATCATCTTCGCTTATTTCATTTCCGATTTTCGTCAGGCAATTTCTTTTCCCTCGATGCTCAGCGCCTGATGCGGACACATGCTGATGCATAACTTGCACCGGATGCACCGGTCAACTTCCGATTTCAAATTCCAATTATCGTCAAACGAAAAAACCTTGACGGGACACACTGAAATGCAGCCGCCGCATTCAACACATTCGTTTTCATCCCGCTTGATCAAATCGTGAATCGGAACCACCCGGACGCCTTTTGAGCACAACTCTTTTTTGATGCTCTCATAGCTTTGGTCAATGACTTCGATAATCATTTCCCCGCCGTTCATATCCACAACAGATGAAACAATACTGACCAAAACGCCGGTCTTTAAGATGACTTCCGAGAGAATCGGCGCGTTCACGCGCTCTTCCGGGAACGTGATTTTTAATTTCATTGATTTCTCCCCCTGGAAAATAATTGGCTGATATGTTCGCTTGTGATGAGCCCGACTACATTTCTGTTCTCGTCAATCACCGGCATTGCGGAAATATGATTTTCCGCCATTTTTTTGGCAGCGGTGTCCACCAAATCGTTTGGTCCGCACGTCACCACGTTTTTGGTCATGCACGCTTCAATCGTTCCCAAATGGTTTTCGGAAACCGCTTTTGAAATATCCCAGGAGGTGATAATACCGGCCAATTTTTTATCGGCGACAACCGGCAAATGATTGCGCTCATTTTTGCGCATGATTTTTGCGGCGTCAACGACACTTTTCGTCACATCGACCGTTTCGATATTTCCACTCATCACATCTTTAACGAGCGGGATTTTATTGGTTTCCTTCATCGGTTTGGTGGTTTGTTTGAGCGGAAGCGGATATACGGGCGCGCTGAGCGTGAATGTTCCCCTTTCAATCCAATCTTTAAGTTCTTCGGCCACTTTTCGCGCGGTCTTGAAAACGGACAGCGGCGAAGTCGGAACGGTTTTGCCGTAAAGTTCGACGCTTCCGGATTTGAGTTCTTCGTACGTTGCTGTTCGAATCACAGGTCGGTCCCGCTTTCCGATGGAATAGTCTTTGATGCCGACGGAAATATCACAGTCCCGAACGGCGGTCGATTTTGCCATTTCGGCGTCTAAGATCGGAATCGGAATTCCGAGACCCAGATAAAGGGAAGTGCCGTAGCCGCTAAAGGAGGCAGCGTTGACGTATTCCTTTTTCATTTGTTTGAGGTTTCCGGTGGTCATGAGCGTCGCGTAGCCGCCAGCGGTCGAACATTGCGTTCCTTCACCGACAATCATGCCCTGCGCGCCGCCTAAAAAGATTTTGGTGCCGGCACCGATGGTCCGGTAGGTCGAATCGTTTGAAATCGGAGACAAAATGCCGGCGCCTGAATACGTCACATTTTTGCAGTCCGGCAAAAGTTCGCCCATGTAGGTGTGCAGTATTTTTTTCGAACCGTTTGTGGCGGCGTCATATCTTTGATACGCGTTTCTCGGATTCACCATGACGGCTTGGTTCAAATCGTTCAGCGTCACCGTCGTCGTGAGCTCTTTTCTCGGGTAGCAATCGGTACCGTAAGAATAAGCGGCAACCTCCACCTCTTTTCCCGAAATCAAATCTTCAATCACATGAGCGCCGCCGTATTTTAAACCGACTTTTTCGGAAAATTGTGTCGCACCTAAGTAAGCGTCAACGGCGGCCACGCCGGAGTACGCTTCCACGCCATTCATGAACATTTTTGTGATTTTAATCGGCGTTTCCGAGTGCCCGAAGTTGAAAAAAACACCGGAGGAACACATGGCGCCAAACGTTCCGGTCGTGACGACATCCACTTCCGCTGCCGCTTTTTCTGCGCCGATGTCGTCGACAATGTCCGACATGTCCTCCGCCGTGACAACACAAACATCACCGGACGCAATTTTTTGATTAATTTCAGCAATTGTTTTCACCATTCTTAAATCCCCTCAAAAATAAAATTTGTTACTTTTCTGATACATTGATTCATTAAATATGTTTGTCCTTCTTTATTTTTCGGACTTTATTCTCATTTCTTTTTTAATTCTTTCCATTTCTTTTTGTTTAAATTCTTCTTTTTTTATTTTAGTTCTTTCTCATCATTTTGTTTTTTGTTGCTCAGCCATCTTTTTATAAAAGAATTCGGGTAATTTGAATTGAAACGATACTAATCTATATAAAATTGACTGTTAATTATTACTATTGGTTATATTTCATCCATTGAACCTTTTGACCCTTATTTTTATTTTCTTTTTTATTATGTTTAATATATATTTACCAAATGAAGCATATCATTTTTAAATAATGACAGACTAGCTATGTTGCTGTAGAATAAAAAATAAAAATCATCTTCGAACTCAGAGTCAATGTTTTCATTTTTGATGAAATCATTCTCATGAGAAGAAATTTTATATAATCTTATATAATTATATTTTAAATAATATAATTATGCCTTTTGCGTTAATATTAAACCGGCGTAAAGGAGTATTCAATTTCAAAAACACAGGTATACAATAACATACAAATACAAACATGATATCTACGTAATAAACATAGTACGTATGTTCGACAAATATTATGTTTATGACGCCTCATTAAAGTGGCATTTGTATTGCGGCTTTTCATGCCTTTATTGAACGGAATTATTGTGATTTTATGGCAGAGACACCTCGACCAGTTATCAATTATGAAGAATATCCCTTTTTACATGCGTATGAGACGCTCACTCGGTATTCGGACTGCTACCGGGAGATGGGACTTGGCGTTTACGGGCTTTTACGCCACGATTTGCAAAACTATTACAGCATCATCCTCATGTCTCTTGAGCTCTACCGTTTGAAAAATGATGAAAAATATTTGGATAAAATCTCGGAAGCCGCCTACAAAAGCTTGGAGTATATGTCTAAGTTTAAAGACGTGGAATACTATCTTTACAAAGGCGTCGTTCCCGGTATTTACTCTCTCTCCCATGAAATCGAAGAAGCTTTTTTGAAATATCCGGCGCTTTCTTTTTCCATTCAGGGGAATGATTATAATGTTTTAGCGGACCAAGCTTTAACAGTTATTTTTGAATTTTTATTTTCAAATATCGTCGCCTACGGCAACACCGGCGCGGAGGTTTCCATTTTCATCTCCGAATTTGTTGAAGACGGTGTCAAAAAGTGCCGCACGGATGTCACAAATATTGGAGACCCAATTCCGGAGCCCGTTCGTGGTTCCCTCTTTCTGCCGGGCGCTAAGGGCCCGAAAAGCAGCGGTTTTGGTCTCGGTCTTTATATTTCTAAAATTACGGCGGCACGCTATGGCGGGGATTTGATTTTAAAAGAATCAACGCCGGAGAAAACAACGTTCTCATTAATCCTTCCGGTCGTCGAAGTCGCGGAAAAATAATAAGTGTTAATAAAATAATGTTAAAATAAAATTATGTTATCTTTTCAATGAATGAAATGAATGTGAGAACTGTTTTCAGGTTCACAATTTATTTATAATTCTTGCTTTTTATAACGCTTTATTTTATCTTTGATTTTTTTCGAATTTTATCTGATTTTTCTTTCAGGCATTCGCAGGTGAATAAATTGGTACGCGTTTTAGCAACCGGAACTTTTGATATCTTGCATCCCGGTCACATTTCTTTTTTGGAGCAAGCCAAAGCGCTTGGGGATGAACTTTACGTAATCATTGGCCGGGACGCCAATATTTCAAATAAACCCAAGCCGATTATTCCCGAAGACCAACGTCTTTTGATGATTCAGTCATTAAAACCGGTGGACCATGCGATCCTCGGAAGTTTAACCGATTATTTCGAACCGCTTCAAATCATTCAACCGGATATCGTCGTATTGGGATTTAATCAGCAAATCGATGCGGTAAAACTGAAGAAAGATTTAAACGACCACGGCTTTTTCCCGAAAATTGTCCGGCTTTCGGAAGCGGACACCGGGTCGGTGGATGATATGTACAGCAGCCGGAAAATCATTGCCGAAGTTTTGAAAAAACGATGCTTGAAGGATTAACCCGCTGATTTTTAAGAAAAAAGAAAAAGAAGAACAAAGTTAAATTAATTTTTAACTTTGTCATCGTTGATTTTGTTTTTATTCGTGAGCAATGGAATGGTCACTTTTAATGTTCAAAATAGTCATTTTAAAGTTTAAGTATTGACCGGTCACTTCCGGTTTATTAAAGTCGACAACAATCGTCGTTTCGTTCACCGAAGTGACCGTTCCGACAACTGTTCCGGATTGAACCTTGGTTCCGACTGTAGGGGCAGATCCGAGCATTTCAACAACGTCTGCTCTTGTATATGAAATCACGAGCGATTCGTTGTACGGGTAAGCGTCTTCGGGGGCGACCCGCACTTCTTTTGTTTCGCCTTCTTTCATCCCGAGAAGCGCATTTTCAAATCCCGGAACCAATTTGTGGCTGCCGACGTTTTAGTCCGTGACCACGCCTGAATCGAAAACGGTTCCGTTGTCAAACGTACCGACGTATTCGACCGTCACGGTATCTCCAAGCTCAACCTGGGGCTCAACGGTATACGGGGTTGGATATAAAATGACAGCGATAATTCCGAAAATGAGAAGAAGAAGGAAAAAACCGCCGACGATATACATGACTGGGTTTACTTTTTTTGCCATAAGAATACCTAACTTTTTGGTTTAAAATAAAAATGAAATCAATATAACAATTTTGAGATAATACAAAAATCCGCTTCTTTTAAGACATTATTCGTGCAAGCAACGGAATTGTATAAACCGATTGTTTATGAAATAGAGTATCTCATTTAAAAAAGTTGCCATTTAAAAATACAAGGATGAATTTGAAAATTCACAAACTCGTTCAGGCGTATGTTTCAGCCCGTCTCCATTTGAATGGGAAGTTTTATATAATTTACAAGAAATATAAAGAGGATAATATTATTCATATTATATAATGTGCCGCCGGCAAAAAGCTGTCAAAGGCATACCGATTCGTCGGTAGACAAACATGTCGATTTTATTTTAAACAACCAAGGGTGTTTCTCCGTTGACTGACAATCCTTCAGATCATGAAAAAAAAGTTCCTGTTCCCAAACCATCTTATCTTCCGGGGGGGAAAAAAGAACAAATAATTGCCGGCGCGAAAGCCGGCATGAATATTGCCATCGGAAGTGTTCCGATTGCTTTAAGTTTTGGAATTTTGTCGGTGACCGGAAATCCGCCGCTGCCTCTTTGGGCGGCTCTTTTGATGTCCATTTTAGTTTATTCCGCCGCGGCTCAATTTAATGCGCTTGACATGCTGCAGGCCGGTTCAAGCGGCATTCAAATCGCCGTCACCACATTTTTCATCAATATCAAAAGCCTTTTGACCAGCACAACCGCCACTGAGAAGATGGACAAAGACATCAAACCGGGAATGCGTGCGGCCCTCGGGTTTGGAATTACCGACCAGACATTCAGTTTGCTGTCGACCAGCGATTCCAAAATCAAAGGATATTATGCGCTCGGTCTTGAAGGTGTTTCTTATGTTCTTTGGATTTTAGCGACGCTGATCGGCATATTGTTTGGCGGTTTAATTCCGGCGTCGATTTTAAGCGCTCTTGGAATTGCGGTTTATGCCATGTATTTGGTGCTCACCGGCGAGGAAATGTTAAAATTAAAAATCGTTTTGCTGATCTTTGCCGCCGCAGCCGTCATGAATTCTTTTGTCGGGGATATTCCGTTTTTAAGGGATTTGCCGTCCTCGTTTAATTTTATCGTCATTCCGGTGATTTGCGCGGCCATCGGCGCTTATTATATGGAGCTCAAAACCAAGAAGAATCCGAAAAAAGAAAACTCGGAACCGGCTGAAAAATCGCCGCTGTCGGGGGAAGCCCCACCGGCTGAAGGGGGGAGCTGATTTATGGTTTCATTCAGTTTGGGCGGTGTCAATTACGTCGCTTTGATGATCATCGCCATGGCCATCGCCACCTGTATTCCACGTATTATTCCGCTTTTTGCGATGCGGAATATCAAAATCACCGGTTATTGGGAAAATTTCTTTAAGCTGGTTCCGTACGGTATTTTGGGCGTCTTGACATTTCCGAAGATTTTCGGGTCAACATCAAGCCCCGTTTCCGCTATAATCGGGGGCGGTGTCGCTTTTGTCTTGTCTCTCTTTAAAATTAAAATGGTCTATATCATCATCATCAGTGTCGTGGTTGTTTTTATCGTCGAGTTGTTCCTACCGTCTGTCATTGGTACGTCTTCTTGATATTATTTTTTAATTTATTTCTTAGATATTTAGGTAAAATATTCAAATTCAAAAAAATCAGGAGAATCTTTTTGATTGATCAAATCAATGCCTTTTTGATAACCGTACAGCCTTATTTGCTCATTCTCTTCGTTTACGCGACGATGATTGAAATGGGCACGACTATGACGATTCACGATATTTTCAAATCGTTTAAAATGCCCAAAGTTCTGATTTCCGCTTTGGTCATCAACTTGGTTTTAAGTCCGATTATTGCGGTTTTAATCACTCAAATCTTTCAGACGCAGCTGGGCGCCACTTATCAAGCCGTTGCTTTGACTGCGATTTTAATCAACTTGATTGCGGGTGCGCCGGCCGGCCCGAAAAATGTTCAGTTGGCGCACGGTGACGAACCGATGTCCATCGCTCTTTTGGCCGTCCTTTCCATCGCGGTTGTCTTTATTGTTCCGTTTTCCTCCCACATTTTCCTGCCCGGCGATGTGGAGATCAATTCCGCGTCCATCATTGTCAATTTGGTTATTTTGGTTTTAATTCCCATGTCTATCGGCCTTATTCTTCACAGCGCGAAGCCGGCTTGGGCGGACAAAGTCAGAAAACCGCTTTCGATTCTCTCCAATTTGGGATTGGTCGGCGTGATCATTTCTTATTTGGTCCCCAACATCAACAACATTATCGAAGTCGGTCTTCTGGCCGGTCTTGTGTTCCTGCTCATCTTGTTCTTGAACTTCTTGTCCGGATTTTTGACCATCGGCAACAAACTTGAAAAGAAGACGGTGTCCATGATTACGATTGCCAAGAACTTTGGGGTTGCGCTGTCGCTTTCCGCATCTGTTTTTGCAAGCTACAATTTAACGCCTTATCTGATGACTTATGTCGTTATCATTTTGGTCTTTACAATTCCGGCTGCCCTTTTGATGAAAAAGTATGGTCCGGCGGAAGTGCCGGTTCCAAAGTAAAGTGTTAAAAAAGGTAATTGGCCATTGAAAATAAGACAAAATCATTGAAAATAAGATAATTTCATTGAAAAATAAGACAGTTGGTCATTGAAAATAAGATACCGGTCAATTTTAAAAATGGTCAAGTTTGAATTTGATTCAAACTTGATTTTTTATTTTTAATCGGTCAAATAAAACGAAAATCTCAGTCGCACTTGATTTCCTTTTTTAATCATCCTTGGATTTTTAACCGGAGTTCCTTGGCGTTTTTCACAACTTCGTTTTTTCCCATGTTTTTCGCAATCAGTTCCATGGCTTCAAGATTTCGGATCGAGTCTTCCAAATAGGAAAAGATGTCGCCGGCGTAAGCTGTTATTCCGTAATCATCCTCCAGCTTTCGAATAATTTCAATCGGTTCTAATCCTTTTGTCCGGAGAAGAATAATTTTTTCGGAAAACTTACGCTCCGCGCAGCCGCAATAAGGCGATTCTGAACACGCGCAGACAAACATGTCGGCGGCGAAATTGAGAAGCAATTTTTGGTACTTGGGACTCACGTCTTTCAGATTCTCGCCATCGAAAATGATGTCCATAAACGCGCCCTGAAAGACACGGGACGGCAAGTTCATCCGCAGGTCTTTTGAGATTTGGTCCGCGTATTTGAACGACGCTGCCGTGAAAAAATCAAGATTGGTGATGATGTGAAGCGGCGAAATCCCGGCCGTTATCGAATCCACAATCATGTAGGTTTTTGAGACCGATAAGAAATAGGCGGAAGCGATTTGACCAAGGCGGGTTTGTTTGACTTCTTTTCCGAGTTCGATAAATTTGTATTTTTGAAGTTTGATGAGCATGATGTTTTCACTAATGTCGCCAAACATGGATTTTTGAATTTTGGACAGGTCGGCGCGCGACGTTGTCACCGAAACGGACGCGAGAAGCTCTTCCAATTGTTCTTCTTCATCGTAATTGAATTCCTCTTCCAAAAGACCGCCTTTGAGAAGGGCAATGGCCACTTCTTCTTCCGTCCCCGTTGCGCCGGATGAGTAGGATTTTCCCGGAACCGGCATAAGAACGACAATTCCCCGGTCGTGATAATCGGGACGCCCCGCCCGTCCACTCATTTGAA
This sequence comes from Methanolapillus millepedarum, assembly GCF_032594115.1. NCBI lineage: Archaea > Methanobacteriati > Methanobacteriota > Methanomicrobia > Methanosarcinales > Methanosarcinaceae > Methanolapillus > Methanolapillus millepedarum. The sequence continues at coordinate 308,722 of NZ_CP131060.1, read as the reverse complement.
GAAAGTCGGAAACGGTGAGCCATTCAATTCCCATCGCCATGGATTCAAAGATAACTTGAGACGACGGAAAGTCAACGCCGGCCGCCAAAGCCGCGGTGGTGACAATCGCCGCGATGTCGCCGCGGGCAAATTTGTTCTCAACGGTTTTTCGTTCCGACAAATTGAGGCCGGCGTGATAGTAAGCCGAATTGATTCCGTACGCGTGAAGGGCGGCAGAAAGGGTATGGCAATTGGCACGAGAATTGGTAAAAATAATCGTTTGACCTCGGTGGCCTTTTGACGATTTCATGTTGTATTCGTCTTGGATGAGTTGCGACATCAGTCGTATTTTTTCATCGTCCCGAGTAAAAATCAAGTGGCGCTCAATCGGAACCGGTCGGTGTTCGTAAACCACGAGTTTTGCGTCCAGCTTTTTTGCAAAATATTCCGGTCCGGCGACGGTTGCGGATAAGTAAATGAATTGTGTTTCCGGGAACAGGTAACGCAGGCGCGCAATCAGGCCGTCCAGGCGGTGGCCGCGGTCGGCGTCGGTCAGCATATGCACTTCGTCAATCACAACCGTTCCGACTTTTCCGAGGCTGTCGGCGTTTCCGAGACGAAGGATATGGTCGATTCCTTCATATGTTCCGACGATGATGTCGGAGTCCAATGTTTTTTTCATATCGGATGTGGATTTTGTTTTGATGAGTTCGGCACCGATTCGGATGGAGACGGACAAACCGATTTCAGAATACCGTTTTTTGAATTGGTCGTATTTTTGATTGGCCAAAGCCACAAGCGGAACCAAGTAAAGCATTTTTCCTTTGTCCGACAAATTGTTCTCAATGCCCGCGATTTCGCCGATCAATGTTTTTCCGGTGGCGGTCGCCGAGACGACCATTAAATTTTTGCCGTCCAAAAGACCGGCGTCAACTGCCAGCGATTGAACAGGAAGAAGTTTTTCGGATTTGGCGAGCAACAATTTTTTGAGCCGATTGTGAATTCGAAGTTTTTTGATATCGGTTTGCTTTTCGGAGCCGGCTGATTGGACGGTGTCGTACCGGGTGATTTCGGGGTCCAACCGGTCGGCGGACAGCAGGGACGCGGTTTTGTCAAAATCTTTGGTGCGCAGAAGCGTTTCATAAAAAAAATCAACGGTGGTATCGCCCATGTTTTGCCGGGAATTTTTAAGCACTTTTTTGAGTTCGTCTTTCGCGCAGTCCGGGCAAATCATTTCTTTGTGATAACGGACGGAGGATTTGTTGATAAAATTAAACCGTTTTTGAAGCAAACAGAAACGGCAGATGTTGACGAATTCGTATTTGAGTTGGTAGGCCAAAAGCATGTCCTGCAGTTCTTTTTCCTGCGCGGCTGAGCAGCCCGTTGCGATCATGATGCGGTTGGCTTTTTTAAGCAGATTAATGAAGTCTTTGGATTGAATGTATTCCTCACCGGAAAGCTCTTTTCCTTCCCGTTTGAGGACGCGGACCTTATGCGGCCGAAATCCCGCCGTGTTTTCTTTGAGCTCCAGCTCTCCGGTCCACAGCGGCTCCTTTTTTTTATCAAGAATGGTCATGACCGTAAACTTTTGACTCTTTCCGGCAAATAAAATCCACAACATCGGATAGAGAAAAAGAAAAGGATGATTAAAAACCTTTCATTTGTTTTTTTGTTTTTGTTTTTTATTTTTTTGTTTTGGGCGGGCGGCAGCGCGCGCTAAGGCGACACGTTTTCATTTCGAGTCAAAGAAAAAGGGTTCAATTTTTGAAAAATAAAGGGAAACAGACCACGCTTTTATGATGATGTCATGCAAACCGCCCCGAAAAATCAAACGCTTTGCGTTTGATTTTCTCGGATTTCGATGAATGCCGGCAGAGTTGGAAACAGCAGATACAAATTGGAAATAGAAACAGCAGATACAAATTGGAAATAGAAACAGCAGATACAAATCGGAAATAGAAACAGCAGATACAAATCGGGAATGAAAACAGAAGGTGCAAATAGGAAATAAAAACAGCAGATGCAAATCGGAAATAGAAACAGCAGATGCAAATCGGAAATAAAAACAGCAGATGCAAATCGGAAATAAAAACAGCAGATGCAAATCGGAAATAAAAACAGCAGATACAAATTGGAAATAGAAACAGCAGATACAAATTGGAAATAGAAACAGCAGATACAAATCGGAAATGAAAACAGAAGGTGCAAATCGGAAATGAAAACAGAAGGTACAATTAAAAAGTAAATGGCGGACGCGACCTCTGCTGAAAATCAGAACGTGTCTGCCAATAAAAATCCGCTTAAACAGACGCGAAACGCGTCTGTTTAAGCGGGGGAGGTTTCTTTTCGCCTTGAAAAACGTTTTATTTCGTTTTTCATTATTGTGACAGCTGTTGTTGTGGCTGTTTTATTTCATCTTTCGAATCTCATCCCATTTTTTGCCGGATGTCACCGCTTTGGCGATTTTAACGGCATCCAAGGGACTTTTTCCGTAGACAGCGTTTGAAAATGTCGCCACGAAGTGTTCATCAACCGCCGCGCCGCCGCAAGCCACGGGGACACCGGAAAACGCGATGCTTTCCGCAAGCGATTTAAGTCCTTCTTTGGTCGTGCTCATGAGGGATGTTCCGGTGATGAGGTCTATTTTTTGGGTTTTGACCAATTCGACGACATCTTCTACCAAAACATCGCGGCCCATGTCGATCACTTCAAAGCCGTTTGCGCGCAGAATGGCGGCGACGATGTTTTTACCGATATCGTGAACATCGCCTTCAATCACCAACGACGCGACTTTTCCGGCCGAAGGGATGTTTCCGAGTTTCTTTTGGCAAAGAACAACACCGGCAACCATGGCGTCGTTGGCGAGAAGAATCTCCGGAACGAACGCTTCGCCCATGTCGTATGTTTCGCAAACCACTTGAATGCCGGGCATCAAAGCGCCGACCACAACGTCAGTCGGGTTTTTGCCGGCGTCGAGAAGCTTTTGAGTCAACTTCGCCGCTTCTTCTTTGTCACCGTCGATGACGGCGTTTGTGAGCGCAGCTGCCGCCGGGTCTTTCGGAATATATTTCTTTCGGATTTCCTCAACGGTCGTTTTGGAAACGCCCCATTCTTTTACCTTTTCGCCGCGGCCGATTTTGATGCCTTCTTCAAGAAGTTCTTGGAATCGCTTCGGGTTTTTTTCTTTAAATTCAGTCAATTCAATGGTAGCGGTATCAATATGGCGGATCATTTGAAAACACCTCCGCAGTCAGAGCTGCTTTTATTGTTTTTGATTTGATATCTTCCGATTCCGACACCGATTTCCCGAATTGTGTCTTCAATGTCTCCGGCTTTGGGAACCGGCGTTTCTTTACACGCGCGGACATACGCTTTCAAGTTGTCAATGGATGTTCCAAAAGACACGTCGCAAGCGGTTCCGACAACATCTGTTCCCTGAAGGATGCATTCCCTGGTTCGGTTGTACACGTCTTGGGGCGTTCCGTTGGGCATCAAATCAATCACGTCCAAGCTTCCGAGAATCGACATACTGTTTCCGAGAACTTGCCGGCAGTACCAAACCGGAACGGCGTCAAAGGAAAAACAGTCCATACCGCTTTTTTTGACGTAGGGCAGCAATTTGCTGGTGTTGCCGCACATGTGGAGAATCTTGGGCGCGCTGACTTCGCGGGCCATTCTTTGGTGGGCCGGAAGCACGAATTCTTCATACGTTTCCCCGGAAATCAAATCACCCGATGCGGACGGGTCGGCCGGGAACAAGATGTGAGCGCCTGCTGCCACTTGAAGTTTGCCGTATTCAATGACAAAATCAGTGGCTGCGTCAATGAACGCGTGCGCTTTTTCCGGGTTTGTCCGCGTCCACCGGACCAGATTCTCAACGCCGGCAATGTGTCCCGCCACCGTAAACGGCGCGGTGATGACCGGAATAATCGGAAGCATGCCGCTGTAGCGTTCCCGAAGGATGGAAATCGCTTCCAGCACAACCGGAACTCTTTTGGCGTTGGCCAAATCGTCCGCCCACGTCACTTCTTTCGGGTCGGTGTAGGCATGAGCGGCCACCGGCGGACGGTCCGGTTTGTTCCAATCCAGCGGGCAGCCGAGAACTTCAGCTTCCAGCGAGATGTCAAATTGGGGCCGGGCAGCTTCGATACCGCAGACTTCGTACGGCGCGGCGGCGAGGTCTGCCATCATTTTCGCATCATAGTGCGCTTTCGGCCATGAAGCGTTTACATGTTTCATCAGTTCAACTGTCGTTTGTGCAAGCGGATTTGCCGGCGGCACATAGTCCACACGTCCGCCGAGAACGGCTGCAAGAGCCCGTCTCGTCGGCGTCATTTCGGATACCATTTTTTATGTCTCCTATTTCTTTAAACCTGTTTTTAAACCATTTCAGTTTTTTATCGTTTTTTTAAAACACACTTTTAAAAACACACACCGGCAGATTTTGCCGGTTCTTATGAATAGGCATGATTGGTATATATTGTAAACCTCTTGTAATTTGAAATAAATTAAAAAAGAGATAATAACCAAAAAAAAGCCGCACAAATTTTGTGCGGCTTCAGATTCCTTTTTTGATTTTATTAAGTCTTTATATTTTTTCATTTATTAAGAATTTATTATTTTAACCATTTTTATTATCTTTGATTTTATTTATTGTTTTTATTTTCACTGATTTTACTTTTACCGATTTTATATTCACCGGTTTTCAGATTATTCTTACTCTTCTTTCGGATTTTTAAAGAATACCGCAATCAGGAAGACGACAAAAACCATAAATCCGATTAAAATAACGGCCAGCAAAAACGTTTGGTCGAAATTAAAAATAGATTCGATGTCGGTATACCAAATATACACGAAAAGGAAGGCTAAAATCGCAAGGAGCAAGACGGATATCGTGAGAGCCGTTTTTTCGGCTTCGAAACGTTCTTTCAGCGTCGGCTTTGGCGCTTGTTTTTTGGCGTATTTGGCGGAAGACTTTGATTTGGACGGCTTTTTGGGTCCGCTTTTTTCGCGCTTTCCTTCCCAGTCGTCGCGCACCTTAAAAACCGGCGGCTTTTTGGTCCGCTTGGTCACATCGTCGTCTTCGTCGCTTTTCACAAGAACGCGTTCCGGGACGCTGGCAATCGGCGGATTGTTGGATTGAATAATCGGCGCGGGCGTATCACCGCGGGCAGCGGCGCGGCCAAAGTCGGTGGGGCCGGTTCCTTCAAGTCCGATGACGAGTTTAAATCCTTTCTTTTGAGCGCCGTAACCGGTCACCACATAGAACATGCCTTCAGCAACCGGGATTGCGTTATACGGCACTCGGATCACGATTTTGGCGTAAAGGTTGTTTTGAACGTGATGTTTGCTCGGCGCCAAAATCAAATAGTCTTTGATGGAATCGTCCGGCAAAAACGTAATGTAAGTCGGCGAACTGAAATTTTTGACAAAAACCTGAAATTCACGGTCTTCGCCTTTGTAAAGCGGCACTTCGATTGTGTCGTATTTGAACTCAATCGAGTCCATGGACTGCCGTCCGATGTAAATGTCTTGAAGCACTTCTTTCATTGAAAATCCCTGAGTGGCGTCTTTGTGTGAAAATAATAACAAAAATAAAGATCCATAAAATTTTGAAGATATGAAATTATTCTTTTAATATATCCTGTGTGTTAATAAAATTTATTGATAAATTGTGAATATTTTCAATTAACAAATGGAAATGAAAAATGACGGATGAAAAAATGAAAACATCCGGTTGGACGTCGAATGGCGTTTTTAAAAAAGTGATGTCATAAAGCGCACGCATGCCGGCGCCGCAAAAAAATAAGATAAAAAATAAGATAAAAAATAACAAAAATTCCATCAAAAATCCCGCATATCCGGCGGCAACAGATTCGGAATCTTATTTTCAACCGGATAGTAAATCAAACAAGCCGGACAATACAGGTTTCCCGAAATAATTTCCGTTTTATCCGCGTTTTCGATTTCCGGCTTAACTGTCAGTTCCCCGCGGCAAACGGGACAGACAAAAAGACACAAATTTTCTTTCTTCACGTTTTTTCCTCAATTTTACGGACTCGTCAATTGTTTTGTTTTATTCGCTCACTATTTTTTACTTTTAAACAGCTCCCGCAAGGAACAGCCGGTAGATATTGTAAATGCCCAGCGTCACCATGCCGACGGCAATCGCGGCCAAGAACAAGCCCAGTAGGCGCGTAATCACGAGCGTGCCGGTGTAGCCGAGGTATTTGCTGATTTTTCGGGAAAAGAGAAACCCGACGTAAGTGATCGCAAAAACCAACAGAATGGAAATAATAATGACCGCGCCGCTTGCCAAATCCTGACTGCCGCCCATCAGAACGATGACCGTTGAAATCAGTCCCGGACCGCAAAGAAGCGGAATCGCGATCGGAAATATCCAAAAGTCTTTGTCTTGGGATTCGTCGATTTCGGCTTGCGTCACATTTTGGTTCATCTTAGCCGTCATCATGTTGTAACCGATGGTAAAGAGAAGAATTCCGCCGGCAACCCGAAGCGAATCCACGCCGATTCCGAGAAATTCAAGAACGTAAGAGCCGGCAATCGCAAAAAAGATGGAAACGCCCGTCGCCAAAAGAACCGACTTTTTGGCATATACGTTTTTCATTTTTTCCGGATAACCGCTTGTCATCGACACGAACGTAAACAAAGCGTTAATGGGGTTGACAATGACGAAAATCGCCGTAAACGCATACAGGAAAAAAGAAATAAGCGTCACAGCATCCATTTGAAACAACTCTTTATCATTACTTATTTTATTCGTTTTATGAGATAATATTGGAGTATGAATAGGATTTTGTATATATAAATGATTGGAAATTTTTGTTGTTTGTTTGTTGGCACCGCCGCCACGCGCGTTAAAGCGACACAATTTTAAAAATAATAACCAAAACCGATCTCCGTCTTTTTAAATTCTCGTCAAGACAAATTTATCCGACAATGTTTTTGATAAATGGTGTTCTTCACCGCACTGCGGGCATTTCACCGGGTCGCCAAGTTCTTTTTCGATAATGTAAATCCAATTGTTGCATTTTTTACATTTTCGAACAAGATTCATAAGCAGCCCCGATTTTCTGTATTCAAATTGAAAATTACTTTAAAACAATCATTATGCCGTATAAATCGGAATCGGGTTTTGGCGGGTTTTTCGGGCTTCCATGGATGATTTTTTCCTCCGGGTAACCGAGTTCTTCCAAAGAATAAACGTCCGCGTCGATTTTTTCGGCGTCCAAAAGCGCGCACACATCCGCTGCCCCAAACTTTTCATCCGGCAGCAAAAAGATGTTCTTGCCGGTCTTGATTTCCCGAAGCAATTCGTTTTTCGCAAGGCCTATGTCATCGCGTCCGTGTGCCGTAATGCAATAAAAATTCGTCAAATTCACATGAAGGCGGGAACAGGCAATTTGAAATGAGGAAATGCCGGGAATGACTGTGTCGCCCGGTGTTGCAAATTTCCCGAGACCGGAAAACATCGGGTCGCCGGTGGACAAAATGACGGCGTCTTTGGGAAGCAGATGCAAGTTTTTAAAACTTTTAAGCGCCTCAACCGGCGTTCCTTTTTGAATGTATTTTTGAGCGATTTCAAGCGCGCGCCCGGAACCGTAAACAACGGACGCGTTTTGAATCGCTGAAATCCCTTCTTCCGTGAGCATTCCGGGACCCACGCCGACGCCGACCACAATCATCCTTCATCCTCTCATTCATTTATTTTATTGTTTCATCAAATAATCAAATTCGCCTTTGCTGTCAAGAAGCACAAGCCCGTCGCGCTCAATCACGACAATCCGGGCGCCTTTTCCTTTTTTGACCGCCATGTCAAACGCTGTTTGAATCCGTTCGTTTTTCGGGTCTCGCTCAATCATTTCAACAACGGTCGCAAACGCGCTGTCTTTCATCATATTCGGGTTTCCCCATTTGAGAACAAGACCGGGAAGTCCCGACACGACAATTTCTTCCGCGTTTTTGGCGGCGTCGATTCCTTCCGAAATCCGGCTGCCGACCATAATAATGTCGTAGCCCGGAAACAGCATGCTGGAAATGCTCATTCCCTGCCGGCCCGTCGTCAGCACCAGTTTTTTGGATTGCTGAATCAATTCATCTTTCATGTCGCCCAAGTGGTCGTTCCACGGCTCAACAAAACCGGTGGTTCCGAGTATTGAGATTCCGCCGCGGATGCCGATGCGGTCGTTTAAGGTTTTTTTGCTGAGCTCAACGCCATCCGGAACGGAAATGATGACGATCAAAACCGAATCGGAATCCTCGCTGCAAATCTTTTCAAACATTCCGATTTCTTTCAGCGCTTCTGCCGCTGATTCCCTGATTTGATGAAGCGGTTTCGGGTTAATCGCATATTCGCCGGCCGGCGTTTCAAATCCGACGCGTTCGATAACGCCGACGCCGAGACCACCGGTTACAATAATATTGGAAACCGCTTTTTTCAAAATAACCGGTTCAACGGCCTTTTTTGAAACGATACGCGCGTCCGCGCAAAATAAAATGTTTCGGGTAATGTCGGATTCATGATCGTTCCCGACTTTTCGGACGCCGGATTTTCCGCCGTTGGCAAACTCAATTTTCATTTCCGCTCGAAGACCAACCGGGGTCGGAACAGACACAATGGTTTCGGGATTAAGTTCTTTTCCGAGAGACAATACGGCGGCCTTGGCAGCGGCGGCGGCGGTCGTTCCGGTCGTAAATCCGCGATTTAAAAAAGACCCGTCGCTTAAAACGACGGCAAGCCCCTTTGATACCAATTTTTCAAGTTCGTCCCGTGAAAGCGGCGACTTGGCCAGCCACTCCTCGGGAATTTCAAAATCATTGACGGGATCTTTCATAAAAATCATAGTGTCGGCATTTTATAACTCATTGCTTTTTCTTTTCGTTCGCGATCGCCACAATTTCGTTGACGCAGGCCACCGCCATCGGTGTTCCGCCCCGGGTGCCGACGCACGTAATCGACGGAACCGGAATGTCTAAGTCGCGCACCATTTCTTTAGATTCGGCGGCGTTCACAAACCCGACCGGCGTTCCGACAATCAAAGCCGGACGAAGTCCTTTTTCAACCATGCGGCAAACGATGATTGCGGCCGACGGCGCATTGCCGATCGCGATAATCGCGCCATTTAAACGGTCGCGGCAAGCTAAAAATCCGGCGGCGGTCCGCGTGATTCCGTATTGTTTCGCGATTTCGGCGTCTTTGTCTTCATCAAGAACGCAAATCACATCGCAGTTGTGTCCCATTTTCGTAATGCCGGCTTTCACCATGCTGATGTCCACAAAAATCGGCGCGTCCTTCAAAACAGCGTCAACGCCGGCATCAATCGGATTGTGCCTGAATTCCATAATTTCCGCGACGGAAATGTCACCGGTCGCAACGGCACAACGCTGACGGATTCGGTCTTCCGGCGTATTGTTTCCGACAACGCCCTGGATATATGTCCGGCTTTTCATGTAAATGGTTTTGGCCTCGTCGGTACTGGCGCCGAAATCGGAACAGGATTTGATAAATTCGGGGTCAATTTCAATGGAAAACGATGCCAATTCGTCCAATGTTCCGTATTCTTTGTTTTTGTCCTTCAGTTGTGCCATATTTTCTCCTCAATTGAATCATTTTAATTTTTTGAATAGATGAATCATATTTTTGAATAATTAACCAGAGATATTCATTAAAAGTTAAATATTAAATCAGAAAAAGTATCTTTAAAAAGTATCATTTTTCAAAAAAAGATCTGAGTTAAATCAGATACTTTTTATTCGAATTAATTCCTAATAAGTTTTATCCTTGTTTTCTGTCATATCAACAAAAACTTAAAATTTCGGATTTGTCAAAAGTTTGCCATCGGAACTGAAATCCAAATCCGAAATCAGGAATTTAGAGTCCGGTTAATATTCATACTTCTTTTGATATCCGCGCGGCGTGATAATTTTGTCGCCGTGCGGGCTTTTCCAAATGCGGGAGTCGACGTTACAAATGATGATCGCGGTTCTCATGTCCACCCAATCGTTATAATTCAAAACATCGCCGAGCGTTGTCACAATAATTTCCTGTTCATCGCCCCGGAGCGCGTTTTTCACAAGGCCGACCGGAACATGCGCCGGTTTATATTTTTGAATAATCTCAATCGCCCGCTCAAAATTGGATGTTCTTTGCCGGCTTTTCGGGTTGTAAAGCGAAATGATAAAATCAGCTTGCGACGCAAACGACAATCTTTTTTCAATGACGTCCCACGGTGTCAGCAAATCGCTGAGGCTGATCGTTGCCGCATCCGTCACAACGGGCGCCCCCAGAACACTCGCGCTTGCCAGCATCGCCGTCACGCCCGGAACCACTTCGATGTCCACATCCAAATTGTTGCGCTCCGCGACTTCAATCACAATGCCGGCCATGCCGTAAACGTTGGCGTCGCCGCCGCTGACCATGACTGCCACATGGTTTTCCGCCATCTTGACGGCTTCTTTGGCCCGGTCCACTTCCTGCCCCATACTGCTTCTGTATACGTTTTGATGGGTGATGAGCGATTCTATTTGATCCAAATACGTATCGTTCCCGAGAATGTAGTCGGCGTTTTCAATGACATTTTTGGCGTGAACGGTCAGCTGCTCCACAGACCCCGGTCCGATGCCGACGATGTACAACTTTCCTTTCTTACTTTGATTGTTATTTTGCGATGGCAATGGTAACTCTCCCATAGACTTTTTTCTTAAACACAAGTTGACGACATTTTGATAAAGCTAATGCGGCGGGCTCGGCCACGCCTTTTAAACCAAACCGGGACGCTTCGGATTCCGATTCCGGTTCGTATTTGTTAATGACATCGTCCGGCAAAAAACGGATTTCTTTGCCGAGCGTTTTGGCGGCGGACAAAAGTCCCGCTTCGTTTTCTTTCAACGTTGACGAAGCCAAAAGCTCAATATTTTCGGGCTGAATTCCGGCTTCGGATAAAGCGGCGGCGACGGCGTCCAAAACTTCCGGTTCGGTGACTCCGCGGCGGGTGCCGATTCCCATAATCATGCGAATCCCCGGTTTTTCTTGTCCCGTTCATCCGATTGATCCACGGATATTTTTTGGCCGTCTTTTCTTTTGACAAGAACGGAAACGTCTTCGTCAACGACAATGATTTTCGGACCCGATATTTCCAAGACGTCAACGTCGCCGTCTAGAAGGGCGCTGTTGACAGCAATGGTGGATTTTTTATTTTTGACGACACAGTTCAATTTATCGGCAATTCCTTCCACGGATGGTTTTTGATGAACTTCGGTCGCGGTTGTAATGACCGGAATCACGCCGATTTCCGAAAGCCGGCGGACGGTTTCGTTGCCGCCGTGGTGTCCGCCGAGAACCGGAATCGCGAAATTCAGGCCCGAATCGACGACAACCAATGCCGGATCGTCCCATTTGCTGCCCAAATACGGCGCAATTTCGCGAACGGCAATGCCGGTCGCAAAAAGGGCGACAACCACATTGTATTTTGAGAAGATGTCTTTAAAAATGCCTTTCTCATAAAGGACAACATCGCCGCTGAGATGAGCCGCCACTTTTTTTGCGGCATCCCTGTTTCGCTCAAATGTTAAAACGGCGATTTTTAAATCCATCTTTATTCCCTTCGTTTCTTATTTAATCCGAGAAATTTGTTTGATTTTTAATCCGGAATCTGTTTGTTTTAGTCCAAAGGACCTTGTTTGACGCCGTACAGGTAAGATTTGGCGTAATTTTTCGGGTCCACGACATCGCCGATAATGATCATTGCCGACCGTTTGATGCCGGCTTCTTTCACTTTTTTGGCAATATCTTCCACCGTTCCGCGAATGACGGCTTCGTCATCCCAAGACGCGTGGAAGACAACAGCAACCGGCGTTGTTTTCGGGCAGCGGACTTTTTTCATAATTTCCTCAATCTTTTGGGTGCCCAAAAAAATCGCCATCGTCACGCCCAGTTCCGAAAATTCAGGTATTTGATCCGTTTCAAGCGTGGTGCCGGCCGGCCGGGTGATAATGAGAGAATCGGAGACGTTGTTCAGCGTAAATTGTGTTTCAAGCGCTGCCGCCACCGCAAAGACCGATGAAACGCCGGGAACGCGTTTGGCGGTAATGCCGTATTTTTTCAGTTCTTCGGTTTGCTCCACAATGGATCCGTAAAGCGCCGGGTCGCCGCTGTGCAGGCGAACGACCATCTTGCCGGCGTTCACGGCGTCCACCGTCATTTTGGTGGTTTCGTCCAGCGTGAGACCGTAACTGTCCACACACTCTCCTTTCGTATATTTCAGCACTTTCGGATTGACCAAAGAGCCGGCGTAAATGACCAAATCGGCTTTTTTGAGCAGCTCTTTTCCTTTGACGGTAATCAGTTTTTCATCGCCCGGGCCGGCGCCGACAATGTAAATTTCATTGGTCACTTTTTTGGATTTTTTCTCTTTTTTTGCGGCTTTTTCTTTTCCTGCCATATTTTTTCCTCCGTCCTTTGCTTTTCTCATTGTTATTTTTTGGCGTACATAATACTGAAATAGTTTCCTTCTTCCGGAATCTTGCTCTGGTCCTTAATAATGACTTCGCGGTCCGAAAAGAGCCGTTCTGCGAAAATAAATTCCGTGTATCCTTTTTTCTTGAATTTTTCCATGATCTCGCGCGGTTTTCGGGCTTTTAAATGAATCATATATCCGATATCGGATCCGTCATGCACTTCAAAAGAAGATTCGACGGCGACGCCCATTTGCGACGCGCAGGAGGTGATGGAACTGATTCCGGGAACCGTTGCGGTCTTGACATCCGGCGCAACTTCTTCCATCACTTTTTTCATGTGGGTAAATGTGGAAAAGAAATTCGGGTCACCAATAAGACAGAACGCGACGGTGCCTTTTCGGGCATATTCGGCGACCTTTTTCGCGTTTTCCGTCCAAATTTCATTGAGTTTTTCTTTATCGTAAATCATGGGAAAATCGAGATATTCCGGTTCTTCCGTCACATACGGGCGCACCAAATCGGCGGCCATTTCTCCCGGCACAAACACTTTGATACTTTCCTTTAAAATATTGACCGCTTTGATTGTGAGCAATTCCGGGTCTCCGGGACCGAGTCCGACACCATATAACATTTTTAGTTCTCCGATTCGTATTTTAAAAATTAGAAATAAATCATGAAATAATAAAATTAATTATGAATTATTCTTTTCGTTTGGCGCACATGATGTACACCGGGTTTTCCGGTTTAAACATGGTCTCTCCGGTCAGTTCTTCGCTTTTGGACGCGATGATGTGAACCGTTTCGTCGTAAATTCCGAGCTTTTTCATGTGTTCAATGACTCTGACGACCGTTTCAATTCGGACGGCATTGACAATAATGGAACGTGCGCCTTTTTCAACCAATTTGTCCAAAACGGCGGTAATGTTTTTCGTTCCGCCGACAAAAGCGCAATCGACATGGTCCAACCGCGAAATCACATCGGCCGATTCGCCGAGAAAAACGGTTGCTGAAACGCCGAAATTTTTAAAGTTCTGAGCGGCGACATCGGTCGCAGCCTCGCGCGCGTCAATCGCATAAATGGTTAAGTGGTCGGCGAGACGCGTCGCTTCAATGGAAATCTAACCGGTTCCGCAACCGACATCCGCAAACACATCTCCGTCCCGAATGTCCAGCTTAAAAAGAGAAACGGCTACGATTTCCGGTTTGGTTGGTCCGCCACTGACGCCGATAAGTTCACACATTTTTTCACCGGATTTTGATTAATTATGTTCATTAATTATGTTTCGTTTTTTATTGAAATATTATGTTTCATTTTTATTGAAATATTATGTTTCATTTTTTATTGAAATATTATGTTTCATTTTTTATTGAAATATTGAGTAACAAAAACGTAGGGTTTTTTTATGAATAAATATGACGGTAATTTCAATAAATTCCATTCATCGAAAATGACCGAAATTTGAATCATCTGAAAATCATCTAAATTTGATTTTTTCGATGAATTTTGAAAATTAAACATCTAAATCATTTTGTTTTATTTTATATCTTTTCCTTTGGTTGAGCTATTTTTGAATTTCAAATTGATTTTTCTTCGAAAGTCCGGTATTGTTTTTCGCCGGAAGAAAATCCGGCAAACTTTTCCGGGTTCTTTTTCAATTATTATCTTTTTAGATTACATGTTTAACCCAAATCTGCGGTCTTTATATTCAAAGAATGTCCTATTCATCATTACTTTGTTGAAAAACGATTAAATTGATTATTGACTGATTAAAGCAGTGTCATTTTTAAAAAATGCTTTGATTTCAATATATAAATTGAACAAAAAAGATTAAATTTGAAAATGAATTCAATTTTAATTGTTTTAATCAACGGTTTTATTTATGTTTAAGTGGTAACAGAGAGTCGATGATAAATCATTTATCGGCTTTTAATTTGTTATCGTTAGTAACTATTTTGAACGAAAAGGGAGCTTGAAAAGTTATGCACATTATGGAAGGAATGCTTCCCGTACCGTGGGCTGCTTTTTGGTGGGGTCTGACAATTATTATTTTGATTGTCGGTATTTATCAACTCAACAAAATTGTCCGGAAAAACCGGGAAGTTTTACCGCTTTTAGCCGTTTCGGGCGCATTTATTTTTGTTTTGTCCAGTTTAAAAATTCCGTCCCCGGTGACAATGTCATCGTCGCACCCGACCGGTACCGGCCTTTCAGCGGTTACTTTTGGTCCGGCAATCACGGCCGTTTTATCGGCAATTGTTCTTCTTTTCCAAGCGCTGTTGTTGGCGCATGGCGGTCTGACAACACTTGGCGCCAACTGTTTCTCCATGGGATTTTTCGGTCCGCTTTTGGCTTGGGGATGCTATCGCCTGTTAAAAGGAAAAGTCAACGTTTATGTCAATGTTTTTATTGCGGCGTTTATCGCGGATTTGGCCACTTATGTCATGACATCCCTTCAATTGGCGCTGGCTTACGGCATGAGCAGCTTTGTTTCGTTCCTTGGAATTTTTGCATTGACCCAGATTCCGTTGGCGATTATTGAAGGTGTTATCATCGTTGTCGCGTTCAAATACATCGCCAAAGTTAAGGGAGACTTTTTGGTCGAAACAGGAGCGTTGACGCCGGAACAAGTGGATAAGCTAAATGCGCCTGACGCCGCCTGAGGAGGAAAAAACATGAAATTCAAAGTCGAATACCTTTTAGTTCTCATCATTTTGATTTTGGCCGTCTTCTTCCTTTACCAAACATTAAACTCCGATTCAGAATTCAGCGGAGCCGATGGTGATGCGGAAGACTTAATTTACGAACTCCATCCGGATTATGAACCGATTGCACAACCGCTTTGGGAGCCGCCCGGTGGGGAAACTGAAAGCCTTCTGTTTTGTTTACAGGGCGCAATCGGCGCTTTGATCATCGGTTGGTTCTTCGGATATTATTATGCGATGAGCAAAGTCAAAAAGAATAACAAACCGGCAAAAGATACTTAAAAATTTAGTTTATGTTTGCGTTGATGTTGAGGTTCAATGCAAACTCTTT
Source organism: Methanolapillus millepedarum (assembly GCF_032594115.1). Classification (NCBI taxonomy): domain Archaea; kingdom Methanobacteriati; phylum Methanobacteriota; class Methanomicrobia; order Methanosarcinales; family Methanosarcinaceae; genus Methanolapillus; species Methanolapillus millepedarum. Next base: position 293,232 of record NZ_CP131060.1, on the reverse strand, counting down.
TTTATTTTCTTTGATCTTTTCATTTTATAACCGGTTTTTTTCGGTTTTTTCGGTTTTTTCCGCTGACACGCGCGCGTTACAGCAACACGTTTTAACGGCGAAGAAAAAGCCAACGCCGATTTTAAAAATGGGATGACGAATGCGCCGGTTTTTAAAAAAACAAATTCATGCTGAAAAATAACAATTTTTGTTAACATGATTTCTTTACTTATGTCATCTCTTGTCTTTTTTCGGGCGTTTAATATTTCTGAATAACATCAAGTTTTAATACAATCAAAAGCTTCTTTATGTGGACAGTATTCTATTTTAAAATTCAATTCTTATTTTTCGGTGGAAAATATGGTAACCAATCTGGATGATATTGCGCTTCTGAGTCCGCTCAGATATAAAAATACATCCTTGAAGCTGTTTTTGGTTATTTTCGGACTGTTGGCCGGTCTGTTTTCCAATACGCCGATTTTGCCGTTTTTCATTGCGGTTTGCATGATTGCGGCTACGATTATTTTCGGGAAAGTTCCTGTCAAATTCTATTTTAAATTGTTTCTGACTTTACTCGGGTTTGCGCTGGTCAGTTGTATTATTTTGGCATTTTTCACACACGGCGACAACAGTCAGGTCCTATGGTCCATCGACATTTTATGGTGGACGTTTTCAATCACCGTTGACAGTCTCAACCAAGCTGTTTTGGTCTTTTCAAGAACCATTAACGGTCTGGCGTGCATATTCCTTTTGTCCATGACGACGCCGATGCTTGAAATGTTTTCTTATTTCAAGCGTATTTCCTTTTTGGACATATTTGTGGAACTGTCCATGCTGATTTACCGCTACATTTTCGTCTTTTTGGAAACGGCGATTAACATCCAATCCTCTCAAAAAATGCGGTTCGGATACAAAGGTCTTAAAAACAGCGTCCGTTCACTCGGGATGTTGGTCGGCAGCTTATTTGTTCAAACCATTGAACAGGGAGACAAGCTCTATTTGTCTATGAATTCAAGATGCTACACGGGAAAATTGCCGTTTTACACGCAAAAATACAAAATCAAAGTTGCCGACGCTGCCGTTTCAATTTTATTTATAGGTCTGACGGCAGCGGTTTTTGTTTATACGAGAGGATATCAATTCTTTTAATGCCGGTTTTATAGATTAAATCATTCATGATTCACAATTGAGGGAAAGTTTTCATGATTATTTTAGAAACAGAAAAATTGGAATACAGTTATCCGGACGGTACAAAAGCCATTGATGACGTTTCCATTCAAATCCCGGCCGGTGAAAAAGTCTCGTTTGTCGGGAAAAACGGTTCCGGAAAGTCCACATTATTTTTGCTTTTGAATGGGACGCTCAAGCCCAAAAAAGGAAAAGTGCTTCTCGGCGGCAAAGAAATTTCTTATTCGTCTTCCGGTCTTCTTGACCTTCGAAAACGGGTTGGAATCGTGTTTCAAAATTCCGATGATCAAATCATCGCGCCGACGGTGTATCAAGACATTGCGTTTGGTCCCGTGAATTTGAATTATAAAAAAGAAGAAATCGATCGAATTGTCAGCAAAATGTTGGACTATTTCGGCCTTCAAAGTCTTAAAGATAAGCCGCCGCACCATTTAAGCGGCGGCCAAAAGAAACGGGTGGCGATCGCCGGCGTTCTTGCCATGGACCCCGACGTCATTATCTTGGATGAGCCGCTGTCCAATTTAGATCCGGTCGGCGCGGATGAAATTTTAGATATTTTAAACGAGCTCAATCATTCCGGAAAAACCATCATTATTTCCACACACGATGTAGATTTGGCGTACAAATGGTCCGACCGCGTTTTTTTGATGTCCGGCGGCAAACTCATTGACGAAGGCTCGCCCAAAGAAGTATTTTCGAATGAAGCGCAGGTGCGCAATGCGTCCCTTAAAAATCCGGTGATTTTGGACTTTTACCATGAATTGGAAAAGCGTTGGCTGGCCACCGGCGGGCAGCAGCCGAAAGATATTCCGGAGTTGGTTCAATTGCTTCACAAAATTGATTTGATGCGCGTGTCTGTCGGTCCCAACACCCGCGTCGGTGAATGCGTGAACTTGGGCGTTCTTTACGGCGACTACTCCAAAGACGGGCTTTACGAAGCCGTCAATTCCCGCGTGTTGTGTAAAAATGATGACGGGACCGCCGTTGTCGAACTGAATCGGCGCGTGCTTAATCCCGGAAATATTTGCGTTTACAACATGGACAGCTTTGATAAAAATGAATATGAACAAATTGTTGCGGAATACAAAATCAATTTCATCGGCGCGATGGGCAAAAAAAGCAAAGAGCGCGCGGAAGAAGAAGGAATTCCTGTCGTTTGCAATTCCGGCGTGATCGACAAATCCATTTTAAACGCGCTCACCGGCAACCGGTGTTTGATTTTAACCAGCCAGGGCATGGTGGAACATACATCAAAACGCATTCGGGACTATATTAAGAAAAGCGGCATTCGTTTGTCATTCCATCCGATCGGAAAGAGTGCGGCGGAAATTGATGAAAACGCAAAAAAACGAGAGGAAAATCCGGAAAAGCTGAGCGTTGAGGAAAATAAATTGAAAGTAAGTACTTATGACCACGGTATTGAGGATGAAGAAACGCGCGGATGATGTTGAGATAACGAATTCAATATCGAATTTCGATGAACTTTTTGAGCCTTTTAAAGTCTTTTATTTTGAATAAAGTTCCTTGAGATTGCCAGTCCGTTTCCTTTTCGGAAGACATCTGCAGATTCTATTTTTGGTTTCGATTTGCGTACTGTTTTCAGTTCCGATTTGTACCTACTGTTTTCAGTTTCGATTTGTACCTGCTGTTTTCAGTTCCGATTTGTATCTGCTGTTTTCAGTTCCGATTTGTACCTGCTGTTTTCAGTTCCGATTTGTATCTGCTGTTTTCAGTTCCAATTTGTATCTGCTGTTTTCAGTTCCAATCTGCACCGACTGCTTTTCAGTTCCAATCTGCGCCGACTGCTTTTCAGTTTCAATCTGCACCGACTGCTTTTCAGTTCCAATCTGCACCGACTGCTTTTCAGTTCCAATCTGCACCGACTGCTTTTCAGTTCCGATTTGTATCTGCTGTTTTCAGTTCCGATTTGTATCTGCTGATTTCAGTTCCGATTTGTACCTGCTGTTTTCAGTTCCAATCTGCACCGACTGTCCTGCGACATCCGCTTAAACAGACGCGATACGCGTCTGTTTAAGCGGGATGGTTTGCTTGGCTTAAAAACAAAAAATATCCCGCCGATTTGCTTGAATCAAACCAAAAAATTACCAACCGGTTTGCTTGGCTCAAAAACAAAAGTGTGTCGCTATAACGCACGCGGCTGCCCGCCGCAAAAAAGAAAGAAAACGGACAGAAAAAAGGAAAACGGGAAAATAAAAATGGAACAAAGTCAAATAATAAAAAAGGCGGAAACGGTAAAACCGAAATCCGCCCTTTTGATCTTTGATTTCAATTCAATCATTACTTTCGAATCTCATCCGTATCGTTGAGACCGATGATTTTAATGTTGTTGAGTTGAGCGAAATTGCGCACGTCGGCGGAAACGTCGCCTTCGACGACAAGCATTCCGAAGTCACAGCGGTTGAAATCGCGCGCTTGAATGATTTCCGTCACGTCATCGGTGGTCACAACCCGGTCCCGGCTTTCGACGGCAACGGCATATTTGAGGCCTTCGCCGGTCAAAATTAAATCGGCGCCTTTTCCGTTTTGAAGTGTTGTGATGTCAAATCCAAGTTCCGTAAACACAACTTTCACTTGGCTCATGAAATCATCGGCTTTACCGCCCAATTGCTTGATTTCCGCCGCTTCGATTTGCCCGTTCTTGCTGCCTTCAACGGATTTTGTCTTGTTGTCGATTTTTTGAGTTTTGTCACCCGAAAGCTGGGTTTTATATTCCGGCGCTTGGTTGTTGAGCGCATATTCGTAATTGGATTGGTTAAACAGAACAGATCGCATCTTGTCGAAATAACGGTTTTCGGTTTCTTCCAAATACAAATCCTTAGCGTCTTGAACAGCCATTCTGAAATCATCAATTTGACTGCCGCGGCCGCGAAGCAGGAAACGGTATTCTTTACCGTCTTTTGTCGTCATTAAAAAGGTGGTTCTTTTGTAAAGGAAATAGGCGATAATGTCAAGGACGGCGCCGATTAAGAGGAGAGCCGCGATGAAATAAAAGAAGTAGACGATGTACTGAGAGTAGGAGGAAATGTCGTCGTAAGCATAAACGCCGGTCAGATAATTGACCAACGAATCAACAGAACTTTGGGCAAAATAAAGAATCACCGCCGCCAGGATGATGTTGATAACGGCACCGATAATTCGTCCCCATTGCGGGTGATAAACCCATCCGGTTGACACGACATCTTCCAAACGGAATTCACGCATGCTTAACTTTTTCTTGTTGAGCGAAAAGAACCTTTTGTTGGTCAGGACAAGAGTTGTCCAGCTTTTCCATTCGGCTGCGGCCGGATTGTTGGTTGCGAAAATTGTTTCGTCTTTCATATCAATGGAATTGAGCACACGCTCTTCTTTTCCCAAGTATTTTGAGAAATCTGCCATGAAATCACCTTTTAATCCCTGTTTTATGGTAAATTATAAGACTACAACGAAGACAATATATAAAGTTTTTTAATTCAAATCGTTTTGATTCAAGCTGAATTTATTTTTTAATCCGTTATTTAATTCAAATATCATTTGACCTATTATTCAGCCGAGATGGACTGATAAAATAAAAATTCGAAGATAATGAATTAAAATTATAAGAGTTGTATATTATATAACGACTAAACTATTATGCAATCATACATCTTATTCTCTTATAAATGTTATTATTCAAAAGCCGGAATAGAACAGGAAGGGAAAAATGAAAAAATTATTATTTTCGCGGGAAAGCGAATGTATTCAACCGATTCGAGAATTGGTTGAGAAACAAAATCATCGGACGCTTATATTATGGGCTTTGGATTGTACAACACGCATCCTTCCGATTTTTGAAGAAAAGCATCCGACAGATCAACGCCCGCAAAAAACCGTTGAAAACGCGCGATTGTGGGCAAGAGGCGATATTATTCGACGGTTACTTTTTCCAAAATTCCGACGTGAACAGCAAAAGAACGGTGTACAGTTCAAGCCTTCCGATCCACATATTGGCAATCAAGATGAGGCGTGACAACGGCGGAAGGACGCCGAAGTTGTCAAAGGGACCGAGCATGGCACCAAAACCCGGACCGATGTTCCCAAGAGAGGTGATGGAAGACGTCACGGCGGAGACAATGTCCAGACCCAAAATGCTGAGAAGAACAGCACTGATGATGAAAACCAAAAAATAAAGCGCGATGAAAGAAAGAACAGAGTTGACCAGGTCTTCCGGAAGGCTTTTCCCGTTGTATTTAATGGGTTTGACGGCGTTTGGGTGTAAAAATTTGAAAATATCACGGCGCGCGTGGCGGATAACGATCAGCCAGCGGACAAAAGTCGGGCCGCCGGCGGTTGAGCCGGAACATCCGCCGGTAAACATCGCCAGCAACAAAACCATTTTCGCGGAATCGCTCCATGTATTAAAATCAATGCTTGAATAACCGGTGGTTGTCATAATGCTGCTGACCTGAAAAGACGCATAACGCAAAGACTCAAAAACACTGTAGTTCATATCCCGAATCAAAAGAATGGATAAAAAACCGACAATGATGACGAAAAACAAAATATAAGCTTTGAATTCCTCGTCACGGACCAGGGAACGGATATTTTTGGTCAACGCTTTATGAATCAACGCAAAATTTGTCCCGGCGACCAACATAAAAAACATGAGTATGAGCTCGATTTTGAAATTGCCGAAATGCAAAATGCTGTCATTGTACGGAGAAAAACCGCCGCTTGACATTGTTGCCAGCGAATGGACCACGGCGTCGTAAAAGGGCATCTTTAAAAACAACAGCAGAATCATTAAAATTAAAGTAAACCCGACGTAGAGTCCCCATAAAATCTTGGCCGTGTTGCTGATTTTCGGGCTGATTTTGTCTTCGGTCGGTCCTGAAAATTCTGTTTTGTAAAGTTGACGCCCGCGCATGTTGACTTTCGGAATAACAGCGATGAAAAGAGCAATTAAACCAAGACCGCCGAGCCACTGAATGAAACTGCGCCAAAAGAGAATGCTTTTGGAATAAGATTCAATATCTGACAAAACGGTTGAGCCGGTTGTGGTGACTCCCGACATGGATTCAAAAAAAGCGTTAATGGGAGAAAGACCCGCAAACAAAAAAGGAATTGAACAAAATAAAGCGCAAAAAAGCCAGCTGAAGGCAACAACCGCATAACTTTCCCGAATCATCCATTCGTCATTATTCGGTTTTGAGAAGCGGTGAAACAAATAACCAACGACGCCCGCCGCAATCATTGAAACAATAAATGGGACCAGCGGCTCATGGTAGTAAACGGCAACGATGAGCGGAATGAGTTGGACGCCGGCCAAAATCAGCAAAACTTTTCCGATAATGGAAAAAATATTGTTAAAATTCATACATTCTCACGGTTTTCATTTAAACAATTTGCTGAGTTTGGAGTAAGCTTCCGGTTTTGAAAATAAGATGACGCGGTCTTCCGGCTGAACAATTAAGTTTCCGTTCGGGACAAGCAGGTCGTTTCCGCGGACCACCATGCTGATAATCGCATCTTTCGGAAAATCCAAATTTTTAAGCGGCGTTCCGACAATTTTGGATTTTTCGGTGGCGTGGTACTCTAAAATTTCGGATTTAGACTGCGGTACCGACCGCAATGTTTCGATACTGGTTCCGGCGGTCAGGCGAAGCACTTCGTTAATTGTTGCGTTTCGGGTGCTGAGCGCAATGTCGACGCCGACCATTTCGAAAACCGGAATATAATCCGGATGGCTCGTGCGCGCAATAACTTTTCCCGCGCCGAAATGTTTGGCCATAAGACCGCACAGCAAGTTTTTTTCATCGCTGTCGGTGACGGCGACCACAACGTTTGAACCGCCGGCATCTTCTTCTTTTAACAGATCCACATCTGTCGCGTCCCCCTTTAAAATCAAAGAATTCGGAAGCAAATCCGCGATTTCCAGGCAACGGTCTTCGTTTTGCTCAATGATTTTTAAATCGACATTGGGATCTTTGTCAATCAGATTCGCCAAATACAAACCAACGTCACCGCAACCGATCAAGAGAATTTTTTTCCGCTTTTTTTTGCCGGATTCTTCTTCCGGCGAGAATAAGGATTGAATGTGGTCAATGTCTTCGGTTTTACAGATGATAATCGCATTGTCGCCCGGCATCAGAAAACTGTTACCGTTAGGGATGATCACTTCATTTTGGCGCATGACGGCACTGATAATGCAACATTTTGCAATATCCAATTCTTTAAAGGGCTTCCCGATGAGCGGATTTTTTTCGGAGATTAAGAAGACAACCATTTCCACTTTGCCGTCCGCGAACAGTTCGGCATCGATGGCACCCCGAAGGTACAAAAGTTCGGCAATTTCAGAAGCCAGCGCAAGTTCGGGGCAAACCATGACGTCGATACCGACTTCGGTCCTTTTGGAAACCGGTTTTTTAATATAATCCGGATTGCTGACACGGGCGATTGTTTTTGCCTTTTCTTTGGAAACAGCTTTCGCTGCCAGACAAGCCAGGATATTAATTTCATCATTACTGCTGACGGCAACAAACAAATCAAAAGACGGCAATTTTTTGAGAATATCGACATTAGCGCCATTTCCAACGACGACGCCGACATCCAGCTCGTTGGCGCGCGCCGCGCGCTCGGTGTCCTTTTCAATGACGATCACATCATTTTTCTCGGACATTATTTTGGCAATGTTGTAACCGACTTCGCCGGCGCCGACAACAATGACTTTCACTGAAATTTCCCCCGAAATTGATTTTGAACAAAAAAGAATGCTGAGACGGATAAATTATGAAATTCTAAAATTCTAATATATTGCTAATATATATAACTTAAACTCTTTTTTGGCTTTATGAAACTTATTCCCGTGGATTTAAATTCATTTTTGGATGATGAAAACGGAGACGAAGCGCGTTCAAAATCCTTCTCGGACGAGTTTTCCGACTTGGAAAAACGAATTTTTGCGTGCAAGCGCTGTGATTTGCACTTGACGGTGACGAACAAGGTGATTTCAAAAGGTTCGAATCATCCGAAGGTCGTTTTTATCGGCGAAGCGCCCGGTAAAAATGAAGATGAAACCGGTGTCCCGTTTTGCGGCCGCGCCGGGAAATTGCTTGACAAAATGATTGATTACATGGAAATCAAAGACGGCGGCTGGGCGGTTATCAATACGCTCAAATGCCGTCCCCCGGAAAACCGGACGCCGACCGCTAAAGAAATTGAAATTTGCCGTCCGTTTTTGACGGAACAGCTGCGTCTCATGAATCCTGATGTGATCATTCTTCTCGGAAACACCGCTGAAAAAGCCTTCGGCGAAAGCGTCGGCTGGGGAGAACTCAAAAAGACAAAAGACGGCAAAATGATTTTAAAAATATTTCATCCGGCCGCCATGATTTACAAAAGAGAACGGGAACAGGAACAGTATTCGTTTTTGGATAAATACAAATATTTGTGGACGGAAGGATGATTGAGTTTAATCACTTAAATCAAATAAAATCCTTAAATAATAAAACCAAAAAAATCAAATAAAAATCAAATAAAAAATAAAACCAAAAAATCAAATCACAAAACGGTCTCCGATTTCCGGCGCGTACGCGTCAACGCCGATACTATCGGAAACCCATTCCGCAAAACCTTCCGTGTCTTCCCCATGGACGCAAAAAACCTTTTCCGTTCCGTTTTTGCAGAAACTTTTGACAAACTTTTTCAGATCTTTGTCGCCGGAATGCGCCGAGAAATCATAGCGGTTCACTTGCATGCTGACATGGTGAATTTTGCCGTCTTTTTCAAAGAACTTTGAATTCAAGATTTGCCGGCCGTTTGTTCCGTCCGCCTGAAATCCTGTCAGCATCAGCCGGGACCGCGGGTCATTTTTCAATTTTTCCAAATAATAAAGCGCGGGACCGCCTTCCAGCATTCCTGACGTCGTTAAAATAACGGACCCGAGAGGCGCATGACGCTTTCCGGCCGACCGATCTTTCTTTTGAAGGTTGACGGCGTTTTTGAAAGCAGAAACCAATTCTGTTTTGCTTTGATGCTTCAAATAGTCGGGAAAACGAATCAGCCGTTCGTATGCTTCAACGCCCATGCCTTCCACAAAAGGAGAAATTCCGTGCGCATGAAGCAACATTAAAATTTCCTGCGTTCGTCCGATGGCAAACGCCGGAATGAGAACGGTTCCGCCGCGATTGATGGTTTCATAAATGTCTTCAATAAAACGCTTTTCGGTTTCTTCCCGCGGCGGATGGTCGCGCCCGAAATACGTGCTTTCGATGATGAGCGCATCCGCATGAGCCGCTTCCGTCGCTTTTCCGACCAAACGTGTTTCTTGATGGTTGACGTCGCCGGTGTAATAAACACTTTTTCCAAAAGGTTTGTTTGCCGGATCCGTTGACTTTTCTTTCAAAAAGATGGAAACCGCTCCGGGAATATGTCCGGCGTCAAAGAAGCGGGCTTTGTAACTCAATTCCGGGTCATACTCTGACAAATCAAACGACTGACCGGGATTGATTTCAACAGTCCGGCGAAAGAGTTGCGGTAAATCGTCTTCCGAAAACGGGCAATATTCACCTTCGGCCGCTGCAATTTTCAGCGTATCCCGTGCCAGCATTTCGGAAAGCGAGGCTGTCGGCGGCGTCATAAAAAAAGAAGGTGCCGGCAAATAACGGGCAAGTCCGGGAATCGCTCCCGCGTGGTCCAAATGTCCGTGAGAGACAAAAACCGCCTTCGGGAAAACAGAGCCGGCCGGATATTCGGTGACCTCGCCGACTTTGATGCCGTAGTCGAACAAGATTTCACGATTGACAAGAATCCCGGAACGGCCGATGTCCCGGCAGGCGCCTAAAAATTGAAGTTCCATGTTATCCCAAAAATAAAGATTTCCAGCAATAGAATTGAAAAGGCAAGTTTAAACGAACCAAGCAAACCATCCCGCAAAAATTCCTTCGCTCCGCTTCGGAATTTTTCAAGGGGCGGGGGGGAGGCTGTTTCCAAAAAGTTCGCTGCGCGAACGGCTCCCTTCGGTCGCTGAAAAATTCGCAGGCGGCTCTTTATGAATCAAGCAAACCGCCCCGCAAATTCTACCGCAAAAATTCCTTCGCTTCGGAATTTTTCAAGGGGCGGGAGGAGGCTGTTTCCAAAAAGTTCGCTGCGCGAACGACTCCCTTCGGTCGCTGAAAAATTCGCAGGCGGCTCTTTATTTATGAATCAAGCAAACCGCCCCGCAAAATCAGACGCTTTGCGTCTGTATTTTGCGGATTTCCACAGCTGATGAATTACATTTTTCAGTTTCAGACTGCACCTTACTGTTTACAGTTTCAGATTGGACCTTGCTGTTTACAGTTACAGATTGTACCTTGCTGTTTACAGTTTCAGATTGCACCTTGCTGTTTACAGTTTCAGATTGCACCTTGCTGTTTACAGTTACAGATTGCACCGACTGTTTATAGTTTCAGATTACACCTTGCTGTTTACAGTTACAGATTGCACCGACTGTTTACAGTTTCAGACCGCAACTGACTGTTCCATTGTTGTTTGCGCTTGATGCTTCCAATTCTGCTATCTTTCATGGAATCCGAGAAAATCAAACGCAAAGCGTTTGATTTTTCGGGATGGTTTACGTGATATAATAATTTAGCCGAATTGTAATTAATCAAATTGTAATTAATCAAATTGTAATTAATCAAATTGTAATTAATCAAATTGTAATTAATCAAATTGTAATTAACCAATCACAAATTAATCAAACTGAAAAAACCAACTCTAAAGACTTATTCATTGGAATCCGACTCTTCTTTTGTTGCTTTTGCAGCCTTTGCCGCATTCGCCGCTTCTTTCCATTTGTCCAAATTTTTAACGCTGATTCCGGTCTTCTTTGCTAACTTTTCCGTATTTGCCGCCGCTAAATCTTCGATGGTTTCAACTTTCGCGTCATTTAATTTCTTTAAAGACGCTTCTCCAAGGCCTTTGATGTCGGAAAGTGTTTCCGGCGTTTCCGATTTGCTTTTTGCTTTGGCGCGGGCTTGAGCCTTTTTCACGGCTTCACCGAACGGAATCATGGTTTGACCTTTTTTGTCCGCCTCTTCTTTTTGGCGCTCCCAATCATTGAAATTGCATGCCGGACAGCCGAATTCCCAGGGACGTTTGCCTTCGGTGATGATTTTAATTTTCGCCATCTTATGCTCATCGCACATCTTGTCGGTGACGACAACTTGTCCCGTTCTCGGAAGCGGAAGAGAATAACTGCAATCCGGATAGCCGCTGCAGCCAATGAAACGAGAACCTTTTTTGGACTTCCGGATGATGAGGTCGGAGTCGCAAAGCTGACACTTGCCCACGATTTTGTCTTCCAAAAGACCGGACTGAAGAGATTTGGCGATGTCTTCGCTGTTCTTTTCCAAATCTTCAAAGATAATGTTCAGCATTTCTCGGGACTCAGCCAAAACGTCGCCTTCTTTGATTTTGCCTTCCGAAATTTTGTCCATGTCCTCTTCCAACCGCTTCGTCATTTCGGGTTTTACAATGGTCGGCGTGTATTGTTCAAGCGTATCGACGACGGCGTACGCCATTTTTGTCGGCTGGAGCGGGTTTCCGTGAATATAATATCGGGAAATCAGTTTATTGATAATATCGGCGCGTGTCGCTTTTGTTCCAAGACCCAGGTCGTCCATCAGCCGGATCAAACGGCCTTGACCATAGCGGCTCGGCGGCTGGGTTTCCTTTTCATAGAATTCTTTGTGCGTTACCTTGAGCACATCGCCTTCCGAAAGCGGCGGTAAGAGGCGGTCTTCCGGTTTGTTGTACGGATAGTACCAGCGCCAACCCTCATCGGTGAGGCGAGAACCGTTGACTTTGAATTCCTCTTTGTTTTCCGCTTCGTTGATGTCGATATTGACCCGCAGCGTGTGCCACTCGGCTTCGCCCGCAAATGTCGCCAAGAAACGGCGGACGACAAGTTCGTAAACTTTCCATTCGTCTTCTTTCATATCGGAACGCTTCGCCGGCGCGACCGGGTGAATCGGCGGATGCGCCGGATCTTCTTTTTTGCCTTGCGTCGGCGTGAGTGTTTTTTGTTTGAGAAGTTTTTTGGCATAAACCTCAAATTCGGTGCCGATAAACATTTCAATTAAGGAGCGGAGTTCCAAACTTTCCGGATAAATGGTGCTGTCCGTTCTCGGATAGGATAAATAACCGGCTTCGTAAAGCGTTTGATACATGCGTTTGGCATTGTTGACGGAAATGCCGATCGCGTTTGCCGCCACATAAAATTCGGTCGTGTTAAACGGAATCGGCGGCTTTTCTTTGCGTTCTTTGGCTTCGACCGCGGCAACTTTCGCAAAACCGCCGACAATGACATTTTTAAAAATACGTTCGGCCACTTCTTTTTCAAAAATGCGGTTGAGATGATATTCCGATACAAACGACTCTTTCTTTTTGGTTTCAAGCGTCGCTTCAATTTCCCAATAATCGACCGGAACGAATGCTTCCCGCTCTTTTTCACGTTCGACGATGAGAGCGAGCGTCGGCGACTGAACGCGTCCGACCGACAAGAAGAGTTTTCCGAGACGGCCGGCGCAAAGAGAAATGTAGCGCGTCAGCGATGCACCCCACACCAAATCAATCACTTCGCGAGAATGACCGGCATCGGCCAGGTTAAAGTTAACGGTCGTTAGATTTTCAAAGGCGTGCGTGATGTCTTTGGGGGTAATCGCACTGTAAAGCGCGCGGTTGAACTTGACTTTCGGATTGACGGATTGGATGAGCGACAAAGCTTCGACGCCGATCAATTCTCCTTCCCGGTCGTAGTCAGTCGCAATTGTAACAAGGTCGGCGTCTTTTCCGATAACTTTGAGAGCGGTGACGATTTTTTTGTTCGTGGTGGTCACAATGATGTCGGCGTCAATCAAATCTTTGGCCGAATTTTTCTGCCAATTGTTGTATTCTTTTGGAAAATCAATACCGACGACGTGTCCCGAAAGTCCCATCACGACTGTTCGTTCATGTCCGCCGTAAGCAAATTCGTACGTTTCGACGCCGAGTTTCGGGTACCGCACTTTCTTGACTTTGTTTTCCGCCAGAATCGCCGCGATTCTTTTCGCCGCTGTTTCTTTTTCTGTCACGATCAGATACAAATTGTAAAACTCCGTTATTTTTAAACTTTTAATATATTTAGATTCTTTATAGATTTTGATTTTGATGTGTTATGTCAAACTGTTCTATTTATATTTTGTTCACTCTTTCTTTAAATTTCGCCGGGGTAAAATCAGGAACAGAAGACGTCCACTCAGATACAATGTTTTGAACTGTTGGCGAAAAGTTGTCTTTTTGCATCGTAATAAAAAAATTAGGGAAAATGTTTTTTAGAAAGTTAGGGCAATTGAGGCTGGCAAAGCCGACAGATCTCTTTTCGTGCCAATTTCAACCGGAAATCAAGATTGGGGTTTATTTTTGCGAACGCAAAAATAAAAACCGACAGCTTTAAAGGAAAATGAAAAGGCCGGAAGCAACTGTATTTAGCGGCAGCCGCCGGCGCAAACCGGAATCAGAAAGCAACTGTATTATGGGAACAGAGGGTGCAAATCGGAACAGGAAGCAACTGTATTATTTGGAAACAGATGATGCAAATCGGAACAAGAAGCAACTGTATTATTTGGAAACAGATGATGCAAATCGGAACAGGAAGCAACTGTATTGTTGGAAACAGATGATGCAAATCGGAACAGCAAGCAACTGTATTGTTGGAATACGATGACAACCTGCCCCGCTCATTCAGACTCGTTTCGCGTCTGAATGAGCGGATATCGCAAAACATACAGGATAATGCAGCTGACTGAAACGAAAACCGAACCGGAAACAAGAATGAAGAGGAATAGAGTGAAAATAAATAATATGAATGATGGAATCAATAATGACAAGAATTAAAATGAGTAGCCCGGCACGGATTCGAACCGAGGTTACAGGATCCAGAGTCCCGTATGATTGACCACTACACTACCGGGCTTCGTTGATGGGTTTTTTGAAAATTCAAAAACGAATTCAGTTCTAAAAGTGAAAAATGATATAAATACTTTTCCCGACGGACACCGTTTTTCAAAAAAAAGAAAAAAAGGTGAAGTGAAAAGAACAAAATGAAATGAACGAAGTGAAAAAGAAAAAGAATGAAAAAAGATAAAAGAAGAAGAGAAGAATAAAAAAAGATAAAAGAAGAAGAGAAGAATGAAAAAAGAATAAAAGAAGAAGAAGAGAAAAAGAAAAGAATAAAGGAACCCTTTTAATCGACGGTTTCTTCTTCATTTCCCAAAATGGCCGTCCACCACCAGCGGGCCATATCGGTCAAATCTTTGGAAAACTGACCGGAGAGACGATATTTTTGATTTTTGACGGAAATTAACCCGGCGCCCATCAGTTTGTTGCGCATCGAATAAAACGAGGCGCGGTTTGTTCCGAGTTGTTCGATAATGGATTCCCATTCATCCGTCCGAAGCGGATTTCCTTCCTTTTGGCGTTCTTCGACCATATTTAAAAATTTTTGCCCGCGAACAGCTGTCGCATCTTCTTGAAACACGCGCCGCATTAAACTGTAATACGGATCACGCGAGTGACTGACACGCGCGCTGGAGTCGGAACGGACAACAATAGTGGTTGCGGTCCTGGGGGCATTTTTAACGGTAGACATGACTGTTTCAAATACATTATGAATGATAAATGTTTTGACAAAAGCTTGAAGTTGTTTTTAGGAAGAAATTCAAAAGACTATGAGAAGAAAAAAATATGTTTTTGCGGAATATATTTAAGAAAGAATCTGCATTGTATGAATTATAACCATTATTCTACATAATTGTACAAAATTGATTCAAACGGAGGGATCGTTATTTGGGAACCGATTCGCATCAAATTTGAAAAATATCCGGCTCAGGAAAAAGTTGTCAAACTGCTTTTTGAGCGCGGGTTTCAGGTCAATTCCGAAGGAAAAGTCGTTTCCGGAAATATTGAAATTCCGCACGTTCAAATCGGAAAAGAAGTACGTGTCGACCGCCGCGTTGTTGACGCGACCGCCAAACACATTCTGGAAGATGAAATGCTTTTTGATATCTTCAAAAATGTCAAGTCGATTCCATTTTTAGCGGACGTTGCACCGCACTTGAATCTGGGCGTCGTGGTCATTACGCCGGATGACGGCGCTGATGTTGGAATTATCTCTAACGTCACCCGGATAATATCAGACGCCGGCCTCAGCATCCGCCAAGCTGTTTCCGATGACCCTTATTTTACAGATAATCCGAAGTTGACGATCATTACCAATGAAAAAATTCCCGGGAATTTGGTCGAACGAATTTTGAAAGCAAAAGGTGTCAAAGGCGTCAGCGTTTATTAAATCGAATAAAATATTAAGTTGAAATCAAATATTAAATCGAATCAAAATATTAAGTGAAATCAAATATTAAACCAAATCAAAATAATATCATATCAGATTTGTAAAATCAAATTTGTAAAATCAGAGACGGTTAAAATTTATATATTTTGAAGAGATACTTTTAGAATAAATCAACTTTTATTTTCTTTAAATCAACTCTAATTGTCCCAGCATCTTTTTAATCAATGAAATTATAAATGCTCCATTAATTTTCATAAATTTTTTCATATAATTATATCATTTCAGATCATCGACAATAAAATATTTCAAAAACAATTGGGTGGAATTCAATTTTGGTTCAAATTTCCGTTATCATGGGCTCCGAATCCGACCGTGCCATTGCGGACAGAGCGGTTTCCGTTCTGGACAAAACAAGTTATACTTATGAAGTTGTGGTGATATCCGCACACCGAAATCCGGATGATTTAGATGTATATATCAAAAACAGTGAAGCTCTTGTCTTCATTACAATCGCCGGCCTTTCGGCGGCGCTTCCCGGAGTCGTGGCGTCCAAAACCAAAAAACCGGTCATCGGCGTTCCCGTAAGTGCCAAACTTGGCGGTCTTGACGCGCTTTTATCAATTGCCCAAATGCCACCCGGCATTCCGGTCGCAAGCGTCGGAATCGACAATGGCGCAAACGGCGCGCACATGGCGGTTCGCATTTTGGACCTGATGAATCAAAAATAATTATCAAAAATAATAAATATCGGGAAGCCTGAATATGAAAACATTATATCAGCTTCTTTTGAAAAAACAAATGAATCATATTCTTCCCGTTTTTGGTTTTGCGCCGGCGGACGCGTGGAAATCGGAAAAAAAATATCCGGTGCCGGACGAATTTTTTCCGGAAAATATTTTTCCGTCCGCAAAAACCGTAATTGTTATTGGTGTTCCCGTCAATTTGCCGATTTTGGAGACAACACCATCAGTTTATTACAATGAGCATTATAAAACGCTGAACTCTTTTTTGGATCAAGAAGCCTTATTGATATCTCAATTTCTCAATGAAGAAAATATGCCAAGCATGCCGATTTCAAGAGACGGGTATGCCGGAATTTCCGCGCTTGTCAAAAACCCGGCGGCTGCGTTTTCTCACAAACATGCCGCTTACCATGCCGGCCTTGGAACTTTCGGGCGCAACAATACGATTTTGACAAAAAGGTATGGACCGCGGATTCGGTTTACAACGGTATTGACAGCTGCCACATTTGACGAGTTGGGTATCCCTCAAAAAGTATCAAAAGGCATCAAGTCCAACCAAAAACCGGAGGCAAACCTTTGTATCGAATGCATGTTGTGCGTACGTCATTGCCCGGCCGGTGCCATTTGCGGCGACAAAAAAATGCCGTATCCGCTTTCAAAAATCGATAAACAAAAATGCACGGCTCAAAGTGAGAAACTGGCTGCTCGCGGAATTTCGCCATGCGGTATTTGCATCAAAGTTTGTCCGATCGGCGAAGACAGAAATAAGTTCAGACGGACGGATTTGAGTGTTTATAATTATGAAAAAGACAACAGCTCATCAAACAAGGAAAATGCGCCGGCCGAAGAAATGAGTCAAAAAACAGCCGAAAAGATTAAGTTGATTCAATCTTGGGACCATATTCGAAAATACGGTCAAAAATAATTATTTTTAAAAACGGCATCAACAGAAAGTTTCAAAACAAATTATACTTATATTTTTCGATTTTGAAAAATTCAAATTGTTTATAAAGATTGAGACGATGCTTTGTTTTATGTCTCAAAGAAGATTTCAAAACAAGCGGAAAATAGTTTCTGTTCTTGTTTTTTTGCTGATTTTATTCTCAGTTTGCACACCCTGTTTTGATACAGGCGTCTTTCATTTTGCCGATGCGTCATCTGAATCCGTTTATTCGACAGATTTGTCCGGCGCGTCCCCCCGCGGCGGCGTTCTTTTGATTGTCGATGGCATGGGTTCTGCCTATCTGTTTCCGGAACTGACGCCTTACACGCTGACAAACGAAAGCGAGAAACATGCGGTTGTTAAAACGCTTCCCCGGATTTGGGAAGACGGATTTCGAATTTCCATCATGAAATCGCCGCATCCGGTCACTGAACTTGGACATTCCACAATTGTCGCCGGAAACACGGCGGCAAATTCCGAAATGGTCGGATATTCTGATTCGACTTTGATGGATATTTTCCGTGAGGAAGGATTCCTGTGCATCGGTGTGATGCAGCGCGGCGATTTTGCGTCCATGCGGCAAAAATTCGATATCATCGCCTATGATGAAACCAATTCGGTTAATAATATGAATTTTACAATTCAAAGAAATGACCGCTATGATAATTCAACGCCGGAAGGCGCACAAAAACAAAAAATAATTCGGGAAATTGAGACAGAATTTGAAAAATATCAAAAAAACGCCTCCTCATATGTTTCATCTAAGGAGACAAGCGAAAAATATGCCGGCTACAACCGGTGGGCGCTTGATTCTGCCTGTGCCGCGCTGACGGTTATGGAAAAATATCCGGATCAAAAGTTTGTTGTGGTGATCAGCGCTGGCGCGGTCGATTCAACCGGCCATTACCGCGGTTATTACGCTTATTTGGATTCAATTGAGCGCTTGGACAGGGACCTTGAAACGTTGTGGAATAAATGCAAGAAAAATAACTTGTTTTTGGCCGTGACGGCTGACCATGGAATGTCTTTTGAAACGCTGGATAAAAAGGGTGGCGGACACAGTTCGGGAAAATACGCGAAATCGACGGAAGCCACAACGATCCCGTTCATTGTTTGGGGACCGAATGTTAAGAAAGGAACGGTTTATGCCGGCGAGACCGGGCAAGATGATATTGCGGCGACATTCTTGTCTCTTTTCGGAATTTCCGAGTCCCCGCGTTTTTCCAACGGGAATGTGTTGCCGGCAAAGGAAAAAGTGACTCTGTCTCTTGAATTTCCGGGAGCCGAAAACGTTCAAATACAACACTCCGGCCGCGAAATTATTTCCGCGTCCGGCTATTCGAAATATGTTATTTCCGGAATGGAACCGGGAAGTTACACCGTCAAATGGTCGGGCGAAAGCGGGAAATATGCGCAAACGGAGATGTCCGTTTTTATCGAAAACGATACGCGCAAGAATATGTCCGAATTTTTAAAATCGGCTAAAACGCCGGTTTCGATTTCAACCGAATCGAAAGAAACCGGAGGTTTGGCGAATTTTGGCGGCGGTGCGATGTCAACCAAATATGTTGTTGCCGTTTTGATTGTGTTAATCAATGTCATCGGCGGTGCCTTTGCCTACCGGATTTATAAAAAATAAGGGAACGGTTTTTGAGGAGATTCAAGAGAATGAGAGGTTTTTATTTTTGCGGACGCAAAAATAAAAACAAAGTGGCGGCAACTGATGCAAATCGGAACAAGTAAGCAACTGTATTGTTGGCGGCAACTGATGCAAATCGGAACAAGTAAGCAACTGTATTGTCGTCAGCAGCTGCTGCAAATCGGAACAGGTAAGCAACTGTACTGCCGGCAACAGCTGATGTTAAACTGCCCCGCTCATTCTTTATTTTCACGAATCGCTTTGAGGATTTCTTCCCCGAAATCGTAAGAAACATCGGGCCCGTCTCCCGTAATGAGCCGCCCGTCGCGAACCACATGTTCCGGCCTTAACTTAGAACCGGCCGCATTCATTGCTGAAATGGCATCAGGATCATTGAAAACGGTCGCGTTTTTGCCGGACAAAAGTCCCGCTTTTGCTAAAACAACCGGCGAAATGCAAATGGCGGAAACAATTTTGTTTTTGGCATAAGCGTCTTTTAAAAGAGTGTGAAGCGCCGGATCGTTCCACAAATACGCTTTTGAACCGGCACCGCCGGAAATCGCAATCGCGTCATAATCGTCGGCTTTTGCGTCTTTGACAGGGATATCAACTTTGTAAGAACCGCCTTTGGCGCCTTGCGCCACGCCAGGTTTTGTCGAGGCGACGGTGACCGAAAATCCGTTTTTTTCAAAGACTTCTTTGGGCCGGAAAAATTCTTCGTCGCGGAAACGTTCGGGCGCAATGACCATTAATATTTTGTTGGATTTCATAGGAGACCTCCGGTATTTTTGAAAATAGGAATCATGTATTAATAAGCTTTATTAGTTGTCTTCAAATTGACCTTAAAGTTTGCTGTTCATGATTTTTTAGCCGCCAGCATCACGCCCATTTGCGACGGCAGAAGTTTTCCGACCGATGCGACAATCCCGGGACCGTCTGTTTTTTCATGGCAAATGATCACGCATTCCATCAATCCGAGCCGTTCGACGCCGTAAACATCCCGGCCGTGCCCTTTCTTCTTGAGAGCCGCTTTGATTTGAGAACGGGTGGCGTTATTCACAAAAACGCGGTCTGTCGATGATTTTTTCCACGACCACCACAAATCGATTTGTTCTTTTGAAAAACCTGCTGTTAAAGCTCCTTTTTCGATTTGTTCTTTCGAAAACTGAATCGTGACCGGCAAATACGGAATCATACCGAAACGGGCGGCGATTTGACCGGGCGTTCCGACGCCGAGCGCGGACAGAGAAATCGCTGAAACAGCGACTTCAAAACCGATATCAATAGTGATTTTTTCAGGCTCTATTTTTAAAATAAAACCCTTATAAGTCTCATTCGGAACGATTTCGGATTTTTGAAGCGGTTTTCCAAAAGCGTTGGAGAGAAAATTCGCCGAGATTTCTTCGTCATCACCGGAAATCATCACCGAAATGTGTTTTCCTTTCGGAAGGATTTCAAAAACCACATCCAAATCTTTAAACTCCTCGCCCATAAACGCCTGAAGCGATTTGACCGCATTTTCCTCATGACCGTAAACCGGCTGCAATAATTCAATCATCATGTAAATCATTCATTTATTCGTTTTATATATTCACTGAAACCGTTTCTGTTTGGTTCTTTTTATAATCCTTATTTTGGCCATCTAAGATATCATTTAGACATTTAGATCTCATATTCTTTTCCCAAATAAAAAGAATATTTCATAACGGCAACCCGATATGATTTAACGAGTTTCGGATCCGGATTTTCCAAACTTTCGATTTCTTTTCCGATCATTTTGAGTTCGCGGTCATAAGGCCCGAGTTTTCGAAGAAGCGTTTTTGAATCGGCTTCCGATTCCGTTTGTTCTTCATAAATCTCCCGGATTTTATCGTTGAAAATTTCAATCCGGTCTTCAAGCGTCAGCGGTCCCACATACACCTTTTTCTCTTTTTTTCGCTCGGTGCCACCGGCAACAAAAACGTTGTTCGGCTTTTCGCCGGACACAGTTAAAATTTCAGGTTCCGGATCCGGTTTTCTGGTCGGAATATATCCTTCCGGGAACGCAAAATTTTCGTCGGAAAAGACCACCCGGTACGCTTCCGTCAAGTTTTTGGAATAATGCCATCCTTTGGGCGTCAATTGAAGAAAACGCGTCCGTCCTTCAAAAACGCTGGAAATAAAACCGATTTCTTCCAACCTCTTGATGATCTTATTGGTGTGCGCAAATGTCGAATCAATGTTTTCCGCCACTTCCGAAATGTAAGTGACTTCTTTGTCGTAAATGAAAAGAAGCGAAAGGCAAGTTTTTTCCTGAAACAGGAATTTCTCAATATCAGAAATCATAAAAATCCTCATTTTATATTATAATTTGAGGTAATATGTTTTATGAAACATATATGTTTTGATGAAATTATGAAATAAATAAAATAAGTAAGAGAAAGATTAGAAAAACGAAAGAATTGAAAACGGAAGATTGGAGAAATTGGAAGAATTAGATAATGAAAGATGAAACGTTTTGTATCATCTTTCTAATGAGTGACGATTTTTAAGTGACAGTTACCGTCAAAACATCGCCGGAAGACATATAGAATGTTCCTGTATCCGGATTATAAAGATCAATGTGATAAACGCCGGGTTCGTTGAATGTGAAATAAATTTCATATTTAGCGTTGACACGGATATCTTCAAAAGCACCTTCTTCAGAGTGGTAAAGGTGGTTGTACGGAACATTCGTTTCCCGGTTCCAAACGTGAAGCGTATCGCCAACGGAAATAGATGCATTCTGAGTAACAAATTGACGGTTCTCAGCGTAAATGACTTGAGTAACGGTTCCGTTAAATTCTCCCGGACGGGAAACAGTCACGGAACCGGATCCCGGGGTTGTGTTGGTGGTATTATTGGTCGTATTGTTGGTCGTATTATTCGTTGTGTTGTTGGTTATATTGTTTGAACTGTCAACGCAGCCGGAAATTCCAACAGCGATGGCGAGTGTGATGAGCAATAAGACAAATGCCAAAGATTTTACAGATTTCATCATATCTCCTCTTTTATAAAAATTCAAAGATTAAATATATTTTATGATATTTGAATATTGGGTAAATCCAAAAATAGAAATATATATTCAAGGTAACAAATACTCAAAAAAGAGGGAAGACAATGAAATTAAAAATCATTATTATTGCGATTCTTATACTTACATTAATTCCAATAACAGGATGTTTATCTTTAAATTTGAGTGAAAACAAAATTGAATCAGATAACTCCTCTGATGAAATCCATATCAATTACCCTGTAAAAGAAACACTTCAGTATACTTATTCAAAACCAACGGTTGAATTTCATACAAATTAGGATAAATTACCAAAAAGTAATGAAATTATTTATGCAAAGATAGATTCCGGCGGACCCATTACAGATCCTGTTTTTTATACAAGAGAAATGGTTGAAAAAGATGCAGATATAATCATTTATGCAACGGTTACAGAAGTACTTCCTTCAAAATGGTCAACATCTGATGGAAATATACCTCAAAATATAAAATATGGGGACGTAATAGGGGGAAATAACAACGGACCTTATACTTACCCAGCTCTTTTTACAAAAAGTGATTATATTTATACTGACATCGTTTTCACAAAAAATGAATTCGTAAAAGGATATTGTAATGATGAGATAATAGTCCGACTTTACAAAAGTGGTCAGGTAGAAAGTATTGTCATGTGTGAGGAAATAACACCCAATTCATGGGAATATGAGATCGGCGACCAGGTTCTCTTGGGTTTAGTTTATGATGATAAATCAAACTGTTATAAAATTCTGGTTGGGGAAGGCATTCGAAAAGTTGCCTATGATTAATTGTCATATATTTTTTATGATTCGTTTGTAGACAATTTTTTTCTAAAACTAAAAATATAAAAAAAATTAAAGATATGAGATGCAGATTACTTAGAAAATATTATATACAATTTTTATTAATTTACTAGTAGAATATATTTTGATAAAACAAAGTATATTTTATAAGGAGGAGCAATATGAGAAGAAATCTGTCTATTTTTTTAATTTGCATTCTTTTGTTTATGCTTTCTTGTAATATGGTAAATGCATATAACATATTGTGGGTAAATGGTCAAAACTGTTCAAACGGTGTTTATACTTTAAACATTCCTGTAACTTACACAAACGATTTTAATGGAACAGAAAAGCAAGCTATAATGCAAGCGTCTGGTCAGTGGTGTGTGCCCACATTTAACTTTTCAAGAGAATTGTGGTTTTTTGAAAACGGAAGTTATAATACAAGTCAAGGGGTTGCATTTCGAAAAAGTCCAACACTGATTTCAGGCAGCAATAATCTAGCTGAAACACAAATAACTATGAAAAAATATGGGAATAATAAATACTTCATAGAAAAATCTGTAGTTACATTTAACTCAAACCTTAACTGGACAACTAATCTTTCGCAAGCTAATAGTAATTCAACCCTTAATTATTTTAATACAACTGCTCTTCATGAACTTGGTCATTGTATAGGATTAGACCATGACAGCGTGACAGACCCATATGCTGCCATGAGTATCTATAACAAACAGTATAGGTCCGTGAGACAGGATGATGTCAACGGATTAAGGATAATATACAATAAAATTGTGGCCTTAAGCGTACCTATTGATGAACAAAATGCAGAAAATTATCTCTTATTACTTAATATTTCAGATTCGGATTCTGAAAAAGAATGTTGTGATACAATAATACAAATTATTGGTTGTGGAGACCCAATTTCTGATGATTTAATGGTCGAAAAATCAGATTTAATAATAAGAGGAACTGTAAAATCTATAATGCCCGCTGAATGGAGCACAAACAATAAATTAGCTCCAAAAGATACAAGTGACTATGTTATTTATCATGATGTTATGATTGATGTAGAAGAAATTTATAAAGGTAATTTATCCAAAGACGTCGATAGCATCTATGTTCGAAAAATTGGTGGAATTGCTGATAATGTAGAAATGATAACCGATTCTGTTGATTATTATGAAGGAGAAGAGGTTATATTGTATTTATCTGAAGATACCAATTCATTGACTAAAGACATTGGTCCAAAACATTATTTTGAAATCGATAAAAAAGGTCAACTGTTCATAATTGATAATGAAACTATTGTTAATGCCTATGGCGAGAAAGTTGATATTGAAAAAACGTCATTTACAACCTTTATAAAAATTTAAATAAATTAAAGTGAACAAAATTATTTTGTTTACTTTATCTTATCTTTTTTAATTAGATACTGTTACCGTCATCGTTCTGTTGCCGGTTGTGTCATAGAACGTTCCTGTGTCGGGGTTGTAAAGGTCGATGTGGTAAACACCCGGTTGATTGAATGTCATGTAAATTTCATATCTCGGGTTGACTTGAACATCGGCAAAGGCGCCTTCTTCAGAGTGGTAAAGGTGTTTGTAAGGGGCTTGATCTTCACGGTTCCACATATGCAGAGTTTGTCCGACCGTGATATTTTGAGTGGCTGTTGAAAACTGTCTGTTTTTGTTCAACATCGTGATCGCCGTATCTTTATTGCCTGTAAATTGTTCAGGTGTTTGAACTGTCACGGAGCCGGCGCTTGGCGTTGT
The DNA here is from genome assembly GCF_032594115.1 of Methanolapillus millepedarum. NCBI lineage: Archaea > Methanobacteriati > Methanobacteriota > Methanomicrobia > Methanosarcinales > Methanosarcinaceae > Methanolapillus > Methanolapillus millepedarum. The sequence continues at coordinate 268,787 of NZ_CP131060.1, read as the reverse complement.
GTTGGTCGTGTTGGTCGTATTGTTGGTCGTGGTATTGTTGGTTGTGTTTGTGGTGTTATTGGTGGAGTTGTCGCCGCCGATGCAGCCGGATAAACCGACAACTGAAATCAGAACCACGAATGCAACCAAAATCATGAGCATTTTAGATTTTGTGATTTGCATAATATCCTCTGATAATGTTTGTTGAAAATTAAATAAAATTTGAAGATTCATTTTTAAATAAATTGAATATTTCAATTGCCGTTTTTCCATTTTTGTTTTAGGTTGTTTGACAATAATTTGATTTTGTGATTTATTTCGTCACGGTCACCGTCAAAGTGGTGTTGCCGGTCGTTCCGTAAAGCGAATTCGTAGCCGGATTGTACAGGTCTATTTTGTAAGTTCCGGGTTTGTTGAACGTCAAATAGGTGCTGTCCAAAGCGTTGACGCGGATGTCTTTAAAGGCACCTTCTTCCGAGTGGTAAAGGTGGTCGTAATGCGCTTGATCTTCACGGTTCCAAATTCTGATTGTCTCACCGGTCTGTAAGGTGACTGAGGTGCTGACGAATTGCCGGCCTTTTGCCAAAACCGTTTGGTCCGTCTGTCCTTCAAAATCGGAAGACGTCCAAACTGTAACGGATTCCGAGCCAAAGCCGGAACCCGATTGGTTGTCGGTTGTATCGGAACCGCCGATGCAACCGGAAAAGCCGGCAACAGAAATGAGGATCAAAAGGCATAAAAAAGAAAGAAATGATTTTTTCGGAATCATTTTCATAATTTTTCCTCTCACTGTTGCTGTAAATGTTTATTTTAATTTATTGTCAATTGATTTCATTATTTAATTTATTCTGGATTATGATACTTTAACCGTCAAAACCGCATTGGTCGGATATGGTTCTCCGGTATTTGGATTATAAATATCAATCTTGTAAGTGCCGGGTTGGTTGAAGGTGAAGTAAACATCGTATTTGATGTTGACTTTGGTGTCCGGAAAGGCACCCTCTTCGGAATGGTACATGTGAGCGAAGTTCACATCTTCACGGTTCCAGATTCTGACGGTTTCACCGGCGCTGATGTTAACGGTGCCGGCGGAAAATTTCCGGTCTTTGGCAATGATGAGAGCCTTGGGTGTTCCGGTAAATTCGGATGCGTTTTGAACGGTGACAGTTTCACCGGACGGTGCCGGCGGTTCGGGTTCCGGTGTGGAGTTTACAGGTTCCGGATTGGCCGGTTGGGACGGTTCTGTGGTCGGTTCCGTTTGGTTGGATTGATTCGATTGGTTGGACTGGTTGCTTTGGTTGGTTGCGTTGTCGTCATCATCGCCGAGACATCCGGCAGCGCCGACCGCACCGACCAATAAAACCAATGCTAAAAGAAGCATAAATGTTTTTTTGAGTTGCATAATAATTCCTCTTTGAACGGATTTACCCAATTTATTGTCGAAATATTGTTTAAAAATATTATATTATTTGAAAAACCGATTTTGAGTTTATCAAAATAACATAGAATCGTAAAACAATATAGGAACAGTAAATTGAAAGATAATGAATATACGGGACTTTGATATATAAGCGTTGTTCATTGACTCGCCCGTCCGATATATAAAAGAAATAATATTAAAATGATGGGCGCCATTCTCATGAAAACAATATTTGGGTTTGTTCCGGCAATTTTCGGTTTTGAGTTGCAACTCTTGTTTCCGGCTTTGAGTTACATCTGCTGTTTTCCAATTTTCAGTTTGCATCTGCAGTTTGCTGTTTTGGTTTGCATCTGCAGTTTGCTGTTTTGGTTTGCATCTGCTGTTTACTGTTTTACCATTTGCATCTGCTGTTTACTGTTTTATTTTGCATCTGCTGTTTTCTGTTTTACCATTTGCATCTGCTGTTTACTGTTTTAGTTTGCATCTGCTGTTTTCTGTTTTGGTTTGCATCTGCTGTTTACAGTTCCGATATGTACTTGCCACTACTGTATCCAATTATTCCAATGAAATCCGAAAAATCAAATGCAAAGCGTTTGATTTTTCGGGGTGGTTTTCTTGGATCTCAAAAAATTACGTATGTTTTCATTTTATTTTTCAAAAGACACACACATGGTTTGAAAAATCCGAATGAAAATGTGTCGCCATAACGCGCGCGCCGCCATCGCAAAAATAATATTATTCCAACAGTTTTCTTTTGATTTCATCCACGGGCGCATCTGTTTTGAACGATGTCCCCGAAAAATGCGTTCGGGTCGCGACGTACCCGGCATCTCGTAACCGTTCTAAAAACGGCTCAATCGGCGGCGCTGAAATTTTCAGTTCTTCGCAAAACAGATGCTCGTCATAGAAAAACGGAATATCGGCTTCATTTTTGCAGGCTTCGACAAGCTTTCTCGCAGGTTCTTTTTTGTTCAGCGTCAACCGGCCATTGTCAAGTTCATCGATGACGTCGGCGCAAAATAATTCGTCTCGAAGCGGTCCGAGCCAAAGCGGGCCGGCGATTTTTCGATTGCTGCCGCAAACGCATTTCTCATTCATAAAAACGGCAAGCCCGGTTTTGGTTTCCCGGTTTTGGCAGGCCGGACACCATGCCAAAAATCCGATGTTTTGAAGCGTTTGGTCCGCGCGGCCGGCGCCATGCAAAATTTCGGCGTAGACGCGCACGTAGTGCCGCGTCGCGTGCGACAAAAGAGGAAGGATTCCTTTATCGAATTTGGCGGTTTCGCGGGCGATGCTCCCGAGAAGAATCCGAAGTCCCATTTCGCTGTGAAATTCATTATTGAGCGGAACGGCAGCATATTTGCGTATGCCGGATTTGAGATGAGCACCGCAGAGAGGAGCCGTGTCGGTTGCGGTAACGCCGAGAAGAAAGGTGGCGGACATGGCGGCGGCGTCCAAAAAAGGAGACGGCGTTCCGAACGGGTCGATGTCAACGATGGCAAATTTTTCCCGGCAAAGAAGAACGTTCGCGTCTTCACAAACGGCGACAGCGTTTTGAAGACCGATTTCGAAAATATTTTTTTGAATCAGTTCAACAGCTTCCGGTTTTATGTCATTCAAAACCACGGAAATTCCGACTTCGTTCGCGATGCGAAGGCCGCGGATGCCGGAAGCGGAAAAGGCATCCAAATACCGGATATTGGATTTTTCAAAACCCTTTCGTTCCGCCAACCGGCGGACAAAAACGGAGGTTACCGCCACGTTAATGTCGCGGTTCATTTCCATTTCCGGATTGTAAAAAACAGAAACCGATGCTGTCGGGATTTTGGCGTCGTTTTCGGCGGGAACCAAAACTCTTGTTTGGCCTTCCTCAACCGACAAAAAACCGTCAGGCGTCGGTTCATTCGATGGAGCCATTTGATTTAATCCTCAAAGATCTTGTTGACAAACCAAACCGGGTCAAACTTCATCAAGTCATCATAGTTTTGCCCGATTCCGAAAAAGAGAATCGGTTTTTGCGTGATGTAAGCGATTGAAATCGCAGCGCCGCCTTTAGAATCGGCGTCCAGCTTCGTCAGAATCGTCCCGCTGATGGGAACAGCGTCGGCGTACTGCGACGCCCGTTCAACCGCATCGTTTCCGGCAGTCGCCTCGTCCACAAAAATGATGAGGTCCGGCATTCCGACACGGCAGATTTTTTCCAGCTGCGCCATCAGGTTGACGTTTGTGTGCATGCGGCCGGCGGTATCAGACAGGAGAACATCGATTTTATGGGCTTTGGAATACTGAAGCGCGTCATAAATGACAGCGGCCGGATCCGATCCTTCCTGGTGCCGGATGGTTTTGACGCCGAGGCGATCGGCATGGATTTGAATTTGGTCAATGGCGCCCGCGCGGAATGTGTCGCCGGCGGCAATCGTGACGGTTTTGCCTTGTTTTTGCAGGCGGTTGGCGATTTTGGCAATGCTGGTCGTCTTTCCGGTACCGTTGATGCCCACGAAAACAACGTGCGCCGTTTGTCCTTTTTTGGAGTTGATGAATTCGTCGAAATCAAAAACGTTGGCGGACATCACGTCAAGAATCGCCTTCCTGAGCGCTTCTTCCACAATATTTCCCGTGTTTTTTCCGAACTTTTTCCGGGTGCCGGACAGCTGGTCTTTAACGGACGCGACGATCGCGTCGGTGACGGAAAGCGCGAGATCGCTTTCGAGGAGCGCGATTTGAAGATCCATGAGCGGACCTTCAAGGTCGTCGTCGTCCAGAATCACTTCCCGGTCAAAAATAAGCGCTTTGGCGCGGCCGAAAAAGCCTACTTTTTCTTTTTTGCTTTTGTCTTTGACGATCTCGGCCGTTATGAATTCTTCAACGACAACATCACCATTGTCGTCTTTTATGGCAACCGTTTCTTCCGTGATGATGACTTCTTCTTCATCTTTTTCTTCTTCCGGTTCACCGCCGGCTTCTTGAATTTCAGAAGCGGATTCAACCTCCGGTCCATCTGTTATGATTTCTTCCGCCAAAAGAAGTTCTTCTCCCACCATTTCCGGTTGATCGAGTTCAACCGCCTTTTCGTCGATTGTTTTATTCAAAGATTTTGTAAATCCTTGAAGTTTTTCCTTTAATTTTCCGAACAAAAAAATGTCTCCTGAATTTTTTATTTTTGATGATATTTTTATGAAATATAAAGTAATGCGACATCGAATATAAAAATGCTTCAATTGAGATAAAATCAAATTCATTATATATCTTGAACTGCCTTTTCGAATTATGACAAATAAAGAAACCGATTTTGAAAACAAAAAAGGAAATCAAAATGAAGATGAAGAATTCGATGACGGCTTTGATTTCGATGACGAAACCGATGAATATGACGAATTCTCTCCCGAACTCTACGAAGAAGACGAAATTAATGCGATTGAAGAGCACATTGAAACTTATTTCGGCTCGTTTGAAACCGTTTTTCATGAAATTGTCTCGCCCGACATTCACGTGGACATTTGCGTGATTCCGCCCGACAAAGAATCGGGCCGCGACTTTTACACGCTGATCACGATGGGAATGGGCGCGCATCTCATGAACGTTCCCCGGGAACTGGATGACATGAAACTCACGCGCGCGGAAATGATGGTAACGCTTCCGTCCGACTGGGATATTCAAAACAACGATGAAAAATATTATTGGCCGCTTCGCTGGCTGAAAATTTTGGCGCGCCTGCCGATGAACAGCGACACGTGGCTTGGATGGGGACACACGGTCGCAAACGGCGGCCCGTTTGCCGAAAACACGGAACTTGCCGGCGTCCTGCTTCTTAACCCGTACACCGACGACGGCCATGTTTGCGTGCTTCCGGGCGGCGACGACGTGAATTTCTATCAGATGGTTCCGATTTATGAAGAAGAAATGAATTACAAAACGGAAAACGGCGCCGAAGCGTTTTTGTCGCTTTTCGGCGACGCGGACGATGACGACGCTTTGGATCACGTGGTGAACGTTTGCCGGACAAACGTCTGCCGACTTGACGCCCCGAAACGCCGGCAGAAGAATTACAAGATTACGAAAGAAGACATTAAGCCTCTTTTTGATTGGGACGGCCCGATCGGCTGCATCGCGACTGACCGGATTACGGTCGATGGTTTCCGAGTCGGTTTTATGTACCGCGAAGAATCGGATTATCCGGAAGACAGCGGCTGGCGGTTTTTTGCAGGCGATGAATCGGATGAATATTTAGAGGATTCGTTGAACTCGGATGTTTATTCGCTGAATACGATTGTGAATTATGATCCGGAAATTATGGAGTTTTTGAAGGAGAATGTTGGGGCGGCTTATTTTAGAGGAGAGGATGGGGCGTTTTTGAGGGATGAGGAGTGGAGGAAAGGAGAAGATTAAAACAAAAAATATAGAATAGGCCAAGATGATCCATAGCAACTGGATAGATAATAGATATGAATATAATAAGGGGAGGAATAAAATAAATGGTAATTTTGTCAAAAAATATAATCTCAGAGGATAAAACTTTTCTTTATTTATTTGTTACATAATCCTTATTGCGATTTTTTCTGATGTGACACATTTAAGCATTTCTGGAAGTTTTCTTGAGGATACTCTTAACTTTGTTGATTCAATTTCTTCAATAGTATATAGCTTATTTTTTGCAACTCCTGCTCTTTGGGTCTTCAAACTCTTGGACATTCCATACTAATTCCATCAAAAATTATTTTATAAAAAGAAAACAATTGAATCACAATATTTCAAATATTCAGTGATTCAAATGATTCTTTACAGCAGCAACGCCATCGGATTCAAAAAGGATACCGACCAAAACTTAATCGTCGACAAAATCGAAAATTCATTTGTCGATTGTTTTGGAAAATTTCCTTCTCCTTCTGAAAGAAAATCATGGAACAATTCCATGCAATTTATGGAAAAAATTATCCGAAATTCCAATGTTGCCAACGACTGCGGTGTTTTAATTGAATACAATATTCCAACGTCAAGCAAACGTGTCGACTTTATCCTTTCCGGAAAAAACGAAAGTGAGGAAGACAACTTTGTTATTGTCGAATTAAAACAATGGGAAGAAGTGGAACCGACCGAAAAGGAAGATATTGTCAAGACTTTTGTCGGAAAAGCCGTTCGTGAAGCAGCACATCCGTCTTATCAAGCTTGGTCTTACCAGCAAATGATTCACGACATGAACATGGCGGTTTATGAAGGAAATATTCAATCTCATTCCTGTTCTTATTTGCACAACTACAAAGAAAAAAATCCGGAACCGCTGAAATTGCCGCAATATTCGGAATGTATCAGTCAAGCGCCTGTTTTCTTAAAAGACGATTACAAAATGCTGGAAGATTTTCTATTTTGCCATGTCGGCCGCGGCAAAGGAATGGAAATTCTTTACAGGATTGAAAGCGGAAAAATTAAGCCGTCCAAGAAGCTTATCGACTGCGTTTCCGGATTGTTCCAAGGAAATAAAGAATTCATTTTGATTGACGAACAAAAGGTGGCTTTTGAAACCATTGTCAATGTCGCCAAAAAGGCGGATGGAAAGAAACGCACAATCATTGTAACAGGCGGTCCCGGAACCGGAAAGTCCGTCATTTCCATGAACGCTTTTGGCGAATTGCTCAAAAATGAAATGAATGTTCAATTTGTGGCGCCAAACTCCGCTTTTAGAAATGTTCTTTTGGAAATGCTGACAAAGCAAATGCCGAAAAATAAAAACCGTGTTCGAGCTTTGTTTTCAGGTTCCGCCAGATTCTACAACACAAAGGAAAACATTTTCGACGTTTTGATTGTCGATGAAGCCCACCGTTTGAAAGGCGCCGGCGCCTACCAATATATGGGAAAAAATCAAATCGAAGATATCATCAAAGCGTCAAGAATCAATGTATTTTTTGTGGACGACTCTCAACAAATCCGTCCGGAAGACATCGGTTCGGTTCAATCCATAAAAGATATCGCTCAAAAATACAATTCGGAAGTTGAAGAAATTGAGCTTAAAGCTCAATTCCGGTGTTCCGGCGCCGAAGGTTTCATGAATTGGTTGACAACGGTTTTGCAAATCGAAGACACCGCCAACTTCGACGGCTGGGACAAAACGGCATTTGAATTCAAAATCGCCGACAGCCCAACTGATTTGCTTGACATGATCAAAGCCAAGAACTATGAAGGATACAAAGCCCGAATGCTGGCCGGTTATTCTTGGAAATGGTCGTCCGAAAAAGAAGGAAACAAAAATGGAGAAATTGACGACGTCGTCATTTCGGAATGTGATTTCAGTATGCCTTGGAACAGTCGGGCGACAAATACTTGGGCGATTGATGATGCCGGCGTCAATCAAATCGGATGCGTTCATACATCTCAGGGACTTGAATTTGATTATGTCGGTGTGATTGTTGGAAATGATTTGAAATTTAATCCGGAGATGAAGACGTTGTATGCTTCCTATAATGATTACAAAGATTTGGTCGGGAAAAAGGGATTAAGAGACGAGCCTGTGGAATTGACTCGTCTTGTATCAAATGTTTATAAGATTTTGATGTCGAGAGGGATGAAAGGTTGTTATGTTTATTGTAGGGATCCAGAGTTGCAGGAGTATTTTAAGGAGAGATTGGAACATGCAAAATATTCAAATATAAATTAATATGAGATATATAAAATATGGATTTATTTAAAACCGTTTTTAAAGTATTAATTGATGTGGAGAATAATTTATGGATGTGTTGCACAAATCATTTTATAGAGTGGATGTTGACGGACAAAAAGTAAGTAAAAGAGATACAAACGATAATTTTGATGAATTTATATCAAGTTTGATTTCCTTTGTCTCGAAAGATAGCCATACCCGTTCATATAAAGAACAGGATTCAAATACCCAGGTTATAGCAGCGATATTAAAGCAAATAGATTTGGTATTCAAAAGTAAGCATACACCAGAAGACTTAGAAAAAGAATGTTTATCCATTGCAAAACGTTTATTAAAAATAGAAACGGATACACAAGAATCAATTGATAAACTTGGTCAAAAAGTGCGAAAAGGAAGTTTATTATCTGCTTTATTACGTGAAGGAAATACATTTACATTTATACTGTCTAAAGTGAATTATACAAAATTTATCGATGATGATGATTTAGTTGCAAAATTGGGATTTCCTGAAGAAACACAAAAAATTTGGAAGACCGCCGTTTTTGTAATTTCTTTTGAGAAAAATAATATTTCAATTAAAAAAATAAGTGTTTACTTAGATAAAGCTGTAAAATATTGGTGTAATGACTTTTTGGAAATAGACCCATTAAAAACCGATGAAAGTAACACACACGAAGCATTTAAGGGAATGCAACAAATATTAAGAAAAAGAATTCAACCAAATTCTCAATCTGATTATTTACATTTGAGTAATTCTGTTGTTGGTTACATGAGAAAGGGTGGTCTTATTGACTACCCAACTATGATTGATGATATTTTTGAAAGGTATATACCAATAAATATGGAAGATAAAAAATACAAAGATACCGTAAAAGCTCTCCGTAACTTACCCTCTGATAAAAAATTTGATGAACAATTTTATTCAATTCCAGACCAAGTTAAAAAAGGAATGAAAAAGAAATATAATGTTGCTTTGGGAATTGAACTCAACATACTTGACCAGATAAACTTGGACATAATAGAATCTTATCAGGATAATGATGGGAAGAAATATATAAAAATTGAAACGACAGATGACGACACATATGAAGCATTTTACAAGCCAAAAATAATGAATGAAATTGATGATTTATAATTAATTAACAAGAGGAGAGAAGAAAGGGCATGGGTTTATTAAATTCACTAATAAATAGCTTTTCTAAAACTCCTACTTCACTGTCTGAAAGAGTAACGACGTTAGAAATCAAGACGGTTTGCTTGGGAAAAGAACTACCTGATTTAGAGCATCTAATACTGATTAAAGATAGGTTTCCAAGAAGAGAGAAAATAAAAATATCGATTGAAAACGAAACATTGGAAGAAATAATTCAAATAGCAGACATTCCAAACTTCCAACAATATCAAAACTTTAAAAACAAATTTTTTGATGATGAATTAGAAGTAATGATTACGATTGATAAAAAAGTGGAAGACAATAAATTTTCGATATACTGCTTTGATAATTTTATGAGTGATTTCTTAAAAAAAGAAACTTCAGACATAATGAAAGCATTTAATCAATTACTAAAATTAAATAATTATTTAATTTTTGAAATCTTTGACTCCAGCCTTGTACCATCTTTGTTATTATCTACAGAGACAATGGTATTTAAAAAGGCAGATGAAGAGAACACAATTTTAGAATCAGATAGGCTCAAAAAAATAGAAACTTGTAAACAAAATTCAAATTTCTACAGTAATTCAAATTTGGAATTAATTCCTGAGGATTTTCATATTAAAACCGATTCAAATAGTAATCTCAGAAATGTTTTTGAAAAAATTGAAACCTTGTTATCAATTGCATATCTTAGTAACAGTGCTTTCCTTGAGAAATCTTCATTTAAAATACAAATATCAGGACATCGAATGTCTAATTATGAATGTGATATAAATGTTCAAAAACTAAAAAATAAAGAATTCTATGAGATATACAAATGGACATACACTGATGGAAATCCTGCAGATAAATTAATTATTGCAAGAAATGCCATTAGCTTGCACTGTAAAAATTTAGATTTAATTAATATTGATGAAACTGTTTTTGCTTCTATCAAGTCCAATTTTGCACTTTACCAAAAGGAAAATGTAATGCAATATATTGATTTGAAAAACAAACTAGCTGAATATATTGTAAAATTGACAACAACGTCAAATGATATGATTTATGGTTTATTTGATAAATTCAAAAACAATTTAATAGCCTTCCTAACATTTCTATTATCTGTTTATTTGATAAAAATCATGTCCAATCAATCAGTGGGAAGTGTATTTACAAAGGATGTTACATATTTATCTTTCTTAATATTAGTTGCATCTTTCTTATTTATGATAATCGGAATTGCCGAAGTTTACTTTCAAAAAAATAAAATTGTTAATGGGTATAATGAACTGAAAAAAAATTATGAGGATATATTAGATAAGAAGGATATTGAAAATACATTTAAAAGTGATGATTTGTTGAAAAAAAGTATTTAGGATATCAAAAAGGGTGTATTCCTTATTGTTATTATTTGGGTGCTGTTTATTTTTGTATCACTCATTATTATAAATTTCTTGAGCGTATCGCCTTTATTTTGATTCGATAAAAAATCATAACCCTAATTTTTAATCTATCAAACCCAACCCAAAACCCAACCCCAACATTCCCCGATAAATCCGCATTGGTACCAAACATTTCCTGAATTCACATTCCCCGAATTCACCGTTTGGTTCTCAAAATCGGAACCGGAAACATCAAACCCGCAATCCGTCGCATAAGAACTGTCATTCGAATCGGCGCCGGCGTTCTTGTAGAGATAAGAATAAGTCGCGTTTGAACTTGAATTGTTGACGCCGGAGAAATCGGCGTTGCAACCGCATGCCAAAACGGGCGTGGTTAAAGCGGACAGAATGGTCAAGATGACAAGGGAGATAAAGATTTTTTTAGATTGTTTCGTAAAGATGTTCCTCTTTTGTTGTTTGTTTTATAGAACTATAATAAACAAGCAGATGAAAGGCAGTATCCTATTTATACTTTATTATTTCAATTAACATAGATTATATCTTCAATGATATAATAAATGACAAAATTAAAAATTAAATTGAAAATATTTATTCATGGATGACGTTGTCCAAATTTATTTTTACAAAAACGCCTTTTTCTCTTTTGCGCAAACATCGGTTTGACGCGGTTTCTTTTTTCATTCAAAGAGAACGTCTCCGCATTAAAAACGGCTGTAAAAGAATCATTTGTCAAATTTCATCCGCTGTATGTATTCAATGACATTTTTTGTACGGATTTCAAAAAAAGCACCGTTTTGAGGTAAATCTTTGTCCGGAACATCATGAATGGAAATAACCTCAACATATTTGAATAAAAAAGGAGGATTAAAGATGAGATTATTTGGATTTTTTGTTCATTTCTTCCAATTTTTTCTGAGTTGTTGCAATATATTCTAAAAAATCATATTCCACCGGCGATAAATCGTCCTTTTCTTTATGTTTATATTTTTCAAATTCAAGTTCGGCCTTAGTTACAGCATCTAACTGACTGACAGAGCCGGCATTTTTCAAGAGTTCACTTCCGGAAATCTTGATAAAATCATCTAATTTTTCAATCCAATCGCTCATATGCATCGGTTTTTTACGTAAAGCTTGAAGTTCAGCAAATTCTAAATATGCTGAAACAATTTGGTTCAAAATATTCAATTCATCTGAATTCAAATAATTTTTTGCATTTGTGATATCTGACTTCTTTGGTTTGGCACCTGAAAAATGAGTTAGCCCCATAAAAGGCTCATGAGCATTTGCTCTTTCTGCAACGACTTCGGCTGCTGTGTGACCATGAGCTGCATAATGCATTTTATTTTGAACCGTTTTAAAAAATAAAATTGATTTATCATCTTTTGGATCATAATCAACACTGGTCGCATAAATGTCTAAAATTTGGCGGTAAAAAACCTTCTCAGAAGAACGAATATCACGAATTCTATCAAGCAGTTCTTTCCAATACCCGCCGCCACCCGATTCCTTAAGCAAATCATCATTCATTGTAAATCCTTTGAGAAGATACTCACGGATTCGTTCTGTTGCCCAAATTCTAAATAAAGTTCCCCTTTTCGACTTGACGCGGTATCCGACAGAAATGATGACATCTAAATTATAAAACTCTACGGAGTAATTTTTGCCATCAAGAGCAGTTGTTGCATATTTTGCAACAACTGAATCTTTAGACAGTTCTCCTTCTTCAAATATATTTTTAATATGCCTGGAAATCGTCGATTTATCCCGATCGAATAAAACAGACATCTGATCTAATGATAGCCACACCGTTTCATATTCATACATGACGTGGATTTTTGTTATTCCGTTGTCTGTTTCATAAATTATAATTTCATCCTTAGATTCCAATTCAATCCCCTATGTGGATAAACCGTTTTCAATATATAATTATTCAATTTCCAGAACAAAATGTAAAGCATACCGGAATCTGAAAAATATCACAGTAATATAAAAAAATGATAAAAGCTTTCATTTGATAAACAAAAAAAGAAAACACACACAAATCCGTTATTTAGAGTCTGTTATTTTAAAAACGCCCTTTCAAAAAAGAAAGAAGAAAAGCAGCTGGTTGCTGCCTTTCTCCCCCATTTTTGAGGTGAATGAAGAGTAGATGCGCGAAAAGCGCGCGAACTTTAGTACGGAACGGGCAGACCCATTTCGATCCGGTGTTCAATTTCCTTGCCGTTTCTCGTCTTTTTGTCCACGGACAACTTTTCAAGAAGCGGGAAGCCGATTTTTCCTTCCATGTCGATCGGCTTTGTTTCCAATTTGCCGTCGGCAATCATTTGGTCGATGAAATCCTTACCTTTCTGGTTGCGGATGAGCACCGTGCTCCAACCGTCGGGCGACCCGACCGAACCGGTCGAAAAGTCGGCGTATTCGGACGTGTAGTCCATACAAATGTGGCAGGCTTTCTGCTCGTACGGCATGGTTTCCTTAATCGGAATGGTTTTGGGTTCGCTGCCGTCTTTCGGGTAAACGAAGAGTTTTCCTTTTCCGATATCGGTTTTAAGGACATCGCCCATTTTCACGTCGGCGTATTCCTCAATCAACGTTTTCATACCTTCATACGGGAAATTTTCCATACAGAAGATACCGATCACAAGACCGATGTTTCCGACAGTCAGACGGAATCCGGCCGGGTACTGCATCATCTTTCTCATTGCGATAATTTGACACGGCGTTCCGACAAAACCCACCTTTTCAAGCGCGTATTCTTTGACAGCGCTCTTGACCATGGATACGTTCGGGCACAAAGAATATTTCGTGCCGGCGGCAGCCAAAACTTCGTCTTTGGTCCGGGCAATTCTCGGCTTTGGGGTAAATCCTTCTTCCGTTTTCGCGACAATCACGCCGTCCAAAAGGCCTTTCTCAAGACCGTAAATGTAAGCGGCCGATACGATACCGCCGTCTTGGGACCGCTTTAAAATTTCAGGGTCCGTGGACCGGGCGGCGATAACCGAAATATAATCTCCGACAGATGACATTTTTATACCCCCAAAATTCCCTTTGCTTTCGGCATTCTGATTCTCGGACATTGCATGATGCAGGAACCGCAATTGATGCAAAGCTCCATCCGGACATCCGGCTTGCCTTCAAACATTTCAATCGCACGCACCTGGCAGGACGCGGAACAAGAACCGCAGCCCATGCAAAGGCCTTGGCTGATGACGCGTTTCCACAAGTCGTCGCCGCTCACGTCTTTGTTTTTCACGAATTCGGCGTACGGTTCCAAGTAATCTGTGTCGCCTTCAAGCGCGGCCACAACGAACTTGACAATGGCGTCCGTCGATGGCGGACAGCCCGGAATCGCAAAGTCGACCGGAACCACTTCAGACACCGGAACGAAAGCAACGTGCGTCGGCTGCGGATTTTGCCCGCCGCGGCTGAATCGCGTTACACAACCGGTAACCGCGCAACCGCCGAGCGCCACAACGATTTTGGTTTTGGCGCGGACATCTTTGATGAGCTCGACCGCGTGGGGATCGTCCAAACAGACGCTGCCTTCCACAAGCGCAATATCGACATTTTCCGGATAAATGCGTTCAATCGTGAGCTTTTCTTCCGTATCTATGATCCTGGTCTGTTCATCCGCAAGCGTAATGGCGTAGACCAAGTCAACCATTTGTAAAATATCCAGCAGCTTTTCGTAAGTGTCGGCAAAAGAAATGAGACACCCCGTACATCCGCTTAAGTGGACATGTGAGACTCTTACCAATTTATCACCCGATTTTATTCAATTTTATATTTCCAAATTTTTGAATTTCTTGACGAAATCAATCATTAATCAATCAATTATACTGAGTTTGCAACCATCATTTTTGATTCAATTCGGTTCATCTGAATCAATTCAATTTGTTCCGAATCAATCCGATTCATTCCGAATCAATCCGATTCGTCCCGAATCAATTCATCCAAAACCATGTCAACCGCTTTGTCAATGGACGCTTCGACTTCGTCGGAAAGATCCATACAAATGTCCGGCGCCGGCATATTTTTGTATTGGCAGCCGATGACCACGACATCGATTCCGAAATCTTTGTTTAAATCAACCAACATTCCCGCAAGCGGCATGTCGTGCGCGTCGATTTGATATTTCGGAATGCGCGGTAAATCTTTCGGATACAACTTGATCATTTCTCCCGGAACAAGTCCGTAATCGACGATGTCAACGATAATGATTTTTCGAATTATCGTGGTTTCGTCAATCAGGGAAAGAATGAAGTGAGACGCGCCGGTTCCGGCGTCGATGATTCCGATTTTGTCGTCGGACAAAACCGATGCGTCGCAGCCGCCGCCCGATTTGAGTTCATTCAAACGGTTGACGACATGAAATCCGAATCCATCGTCTCCGAACAAGATGTTTCCGCAGCCCAACACAAGGACTTCTTTTTCCAGATATTCCGGCAATTTTTACCCTCTCAATGACATGTTTTTTTCTGAAGCTGAATTTGATGAAACGAATCTGTCACAGCTGTTTACTGAAACACCTTTTCGTCGATGATTTTATCGTCCCGGTCTTTGACAATCATGTGGGTTGCGCATGAAACACAGGGGTCGTAAGCTCTGGCGACGTGTTCGGCAAACTTGTAATGCTGGCCGACGGCGGCTTGTCCGATAATCGGAATGTTCCAGGTCGTGGCGACAATGGCTGTGTAGTCGACGACTCTTCCGTTCCGGTCGATAACGGCGGTGTGCACGTTGTGACCGCGGGCGGCTTCAAACGGTCCGACGCCGAGCCGTTCGCCGTCACCGACGATCGGGCTTTCCGAACGCGGAGCGCCGTTTGTGTTCAAAGACTCCAGCAAATCAAGAGCTCTTGGCGCATAGTGGCACATTTCAAGAGCGCGGGCTTTGTGGATGCCGAGCGTTCCTTTCTCTTTGAATCCTTCAAACCGGGCCATACGGGCGCGGGGACCGACTTCAACCAAACTTCCCTTGTATTTCGGAACGTTGGTGCAAGCGTGAAGAGCGACTTCTTTGGGGAAAATCTCAAACGGCGACACTTCAACCGTGTCGGCGTGGTTGTATAAAGAGCGGTCACGGTAGGTTAAACTGGTGGCCAGCGTCGGGAAGTTGTGATAGCCGAGCTTTTCCGGAATGTCGGTGCCGTCCGCCAATTTGCCTTTGTTGAAAATATTCATCATGTAATCGGACTGGATTTCCGCCAACTTTTGGTATTCCTTGGCGCGCTCAATCAATTTATTTTTGGCTTCCGGCGTGATATTTTTGGCCATGCCGCCGATTTTAACGTTCGGGGGATGGATGGCTTCACCGCCGATGGTGTCCACGAAATACTGGCCGATGCGTCTCATTTCCTGGATTCTCTTAATGACTTCCACGCGGTCCTTTTCCGGAACATAATCCGGTGTCACTAAGAATTGGTGAAGCGGGTGGGATTGCATTTTGTTGCCGATGCCGGTCAATTCTCTTAAAATAAGACCGTCTTTGGTGGGTTCAATGCCGCAAGCGTCTTCAATACACTCAACGGCGGAGACGGAGTGGGAGGTTGGGCAAATGCCGCAGAACCGGGAGACGGCAATCGGAGCGAATTCGGCGACTTTTCCGGTCAGGAATTTTTCAAATCCGCGGACGGGCGTCACACTGTGATACGCGCCGTATTCGACGATTCCTTCGTCGTCGACCGTTAAGACCAAATTGGTGTGTCCCTCATGTCTTGTTGTTGGTTTATATTCTACTGTTTTACTCATTCAATCACCTGAAATGGATCTCCGCTGTTTTTCCAAAAATTGAACACGAATACGGTGAAAAATTAAAGGTAAACATTCGGATTTCGGATTCGTTTTTAGAATACATTCTGTTGTTCATAATGTATTTTCATTAAAATATAATTCTACCCTTTGTTTTCAGGGTTCTAGCTATACAAAATCGAAGTATTATATGTATTTTATGGAAGATTCTCGTTTTGTTTTGAGAGATTTTTCTCAAGAGATGAAAAGAAATAAAACTAAAAAAACAGAATTGGAAAGCATTTCATTTAAAAGATTCTTGTGAAAATGATCTTATTTTATGAAATATTTTTCAAATATTATATTTTATAAATAAAATTCATGTTTTTTGCCGGACGGAAGAGGAACAATTCAAAAAAGTTAAAGAAAATCAGACGGATATGTTAACTTAAATGTTATGTTTCGTGACGTTTACAAATAAGCGCTGTTTTAAAGCGCCTCAAACAATATCTTTTTATTTTTCAAGACAAATTAAACCTTCGAGAATTTTGGTGGAGATAGATATGACAGAAAATCAGAACAAATTGGATCAAAAAGATTTAAACGCTTACGGAAACGAGTTCAAAACCCTTTTGGGACTCAAAGGGTCAGCCGTTGCCGTCAAATTGGTAGAGCCCGGCAAAGAATCCGACATTCCGGCCGGCATGAACAAAATCGACCGTCAGATGCGCCACTGCCAAATGACGGATTATGTCCGCCGAACCGGCGAAAGCTTTTCAACCACATACGACGACCACCAATGCAAAGGCGGCGCTGCCGCGCTCGGACTTGGCGTCCTTCCGGACAAAGTGAGAAGCGGACAGTTCTACTGCGACGGTCTTCACCATTTCAAAACTGTTGAAAGTGCCAAAAAAACCGTGGATTTGATTACGTTTTTGGGACCGAACACCCGGATTTCCGCACTTTACGCGCCCCTCGAATCCGTGAATTACAACCCGGATGTTGTGATTTTCATTTGCAACCCCAAGCAAGCCATGCTTCTCACGCAAGGCTACGAATACCGTGACGGCGGCCGGATTGAAGCGGCTTTTTCCGGAAAACAAAGCGTTTGTTCCGACGCGGTGGCTCATGTCATGAAAACTAATAAGCCGAATATGACCATCGGCTGCAGCGGAAGCCGATCCTATACGAAAATCACGGATGATGAACTTTTGTTCTCGATTCCGGCAAAGGACGTCGAAAAAACCGTCATCGGCCTTCGGTCTATTGTGGGCGAAAATAAAAACTAAACAGAGAAGGACAGAAGGGTGTTTGTGTGCCGGCGCCGCGCGTGTTACGGCAACACATTTTCATTTTGTAAAAATGAGAGTTGATTTTAAATCAACTCAAAACCTTTTCTTCGTCTTTTTCAAAGCTTTCGTAAGATTTGGCCAGCTTCATCATGTTTCTCATTTTATCGACGGAAAATGAAATGAGTTCCGGGATTTTTTGAACCAATTCGGAATTTTCATCCGGCGTTTTCGGGAGGCTTGACGCGAACCGGTAAACTTCGTAACTCGGAAGGAACTCGGCGCTGATTCGAGCGGCATCGATTGCGGAGATGAGAAGGTATTTGAATGGAACATAGTTCATGGCGCTGATTTCGTTCAACTCCGGCGTGTCGATTTCATGAATGAGAAAATCAAAAATAACATTAACGGCCTTAATATCGCTTCCGCTGACAAAAATCCGGTACTTGGCGTCAATTAAGTTTTCCACCGAATACCCCGGATCCGCTTTTCTTTTCTGAAGGCCGACAACAACATTATCCCGCACCGGCTTATAATTGGAAATGGTCATGTTTTTTGTGATAAAAGACTCCAATTTATCCAATTCCTGCAGGCTGTTTTTGGCCGTTTGCTCAAGTTCTTTGACCCGCTCCATGTGTGCGTCAATGCCTTTAGCTGTCCACTTTTTCGATGCCGGAAAATCAGCCGCCTGAGATTTGAGTTTGTTTTCCGCGATTTTTTTGCGGGCGGAATTTCGAACGGCCGCCACAACATTTGCATTGGGTTTCCCGATGAGAGACGTTTCCATTCCCGATTCCATATCAATGACTTCCTTAAAAAGGTCGTCCATGATTCCCTTAACATTTTCGGAAAAACGGACAAAGTAAAGGAAAGATTGCTTTTGGTCGTCCGGGTGTGATTTCTGATAAGATTCGAGTTCCGATTGGGCGGATTTTAAGCGGTCATAAATTGAAGTTGTCATGGGAAAAGAAAGGAATCGAATGTTTTTATATTTATCCGTATATTTAAAAGAGAAAAAACTGAACTTTTGTTTCGCTTCGGAATATTCAAAAGCAGCGGAACGGCAAATTTAAACGAAATAAGCAAACCGCCCCGCAAATTCTACCGCAAAAATTCCTTCGCTTCGCTTCGGAATTTTTCAAGGGGCGGGGGGAATCTGTTTCCAAAAAGTTCGCTGCGCGAACGGCTCCCTTCGGTCGCTAAAAATATATGGTCAAATTATTACGAACCAAGCAAACCGCCCCGCAAATTCTAACGCAAAAATTCCTTCGCTTCGCTTCGGAATTTTTCAAGGGGCGGGGGAGGCTGTTTCCAAAAGGTTCGCTGCGCGAACGGCTCCCTTCGGTCGCTAAAAATATATGGTCAAAATTACGAACCAAGCAAACCGCCCCGCAAAATCAGACGCTTTGCGTCTGTATTTTGCGGATCTCCATAAGCAGATGCATTCCAATTGACCGCTGGCGAAATCCGGTTTTATGGTACGGATTGCATCTGCTGTTTACAGTTTTCAGTTTGCATCTGCTGCTTACAGTTCCAATTGCATCTGCTGCTTACAGTTCCAATTGCATCTGCTGTTTACAGCTTTCAGTTTGCATCTGCTGTTTACAGTTTTCAGTTTGCACCTGCTGCTTACAGTTTTCAGTTTGCACCTGCGGTTTACAGTTTTCAGTTTGCATCTGCTGTTTACAGTTTTCAGTTTGCATCTGCCACCGCTATATCCAATCCATTTCATGAAATCCGATTAATCAGACGCGAAACGCGTCTGATTGAATCGGGAGGGCTTTCTTGAATTGAACAATAAGCGACTAATATTTAGTGATTTTTTTAAAAAAACCGCCCCTGTTTTTCTCAAGTCCAAAAGAAAATGTGTCGCCATAACACGCGCGCAGACCCCGCCGGAAAAAAGAAAGAAAAAGAGAAAAGAAAAGAAAAGAAAATGAAAAAAAAATATTTTTACTTCAAATCCACCGGACACGTGCACATTTCAATCAACGCCTCTTCCCCGACACGGGAACCGCGCGCGATTAAGATATCATTTTCACGAATGGTGATTTTTCCGCTGACGGAATAAATCCAACGGTTGTCTCGTTTGATGGCAAGGACGTGGATACCGGTCTCGGTTTCAAGGCGAAGCTCTTTGAGCGTTTTTCCGAGAATCGGGGAACAAGACGCCACGTCGATTTTAATGATAATTTCATCAGATTCGCGAACGGCCATCGCAATAATCGGATGAAGGCCGATTTCACGAATCACCGGATCCGCAATGTCGGATGCCGCATTTGAAATCCGTTCCGACGCGCTGGCCAAAATGAGAATACCTTTCAAGTCAGCGGGCGCGTCCATAGAGTGGGCAGCTTCCAAAACCAAATCTTGAACTTCATATTTCATTTCATCCAGCGTCTGTTCCATCGACTGCACTTCTTGCGCGATATCTTTGTTGTTGAAAAGAAGCGCGGAATACGCCAGACCGACCGACAGCTCACACATGTTTTTCATTTCAACAATAATCTCAATCGCCTGTTCGAGGCCGGCCGCTTCGTTGCAATCAATCACTTTCCGGGGCGTATAAATTTTCTGAGTCGCCTTTTCAAAAAAGATCGGGACGCCCTCATCATGACCGCGGGCAATCAGAACATCCCCTTGCCGAAGCCGGGTTTCACTGTCCGGCGCATAAATCCAGTCTGAATTTCGCCGGATAGCGATAATCCACATGCCGGTTTCGACATCAAGCCCCAAATCTCCAAGCGTTTGCCCGACCATCTCGGACTCGTCGTTTAAACGGACTTTGACGATGGTTTCGTCAGCGTTTCGAAGCGCCACTTTGAGGCGGTCCGGAATCGAAATGTCCATCAGAACGCATTTTGAAATTTCCATGGCGGCGTTTGCGATGTATTCGGAAGCGGACGCCACCTCCAGAACACCAAGAAGCTGCTCGCCCTCATCAATCCGGCGCGTACTCAGCATCGCCCCCATCTTGACGTGATAGTCGAGCATATCCATCGTTTCTTCCAAATGCATTACTTCCTCAGCAATGTCTTCGTCATCGTAAATCATTGCCGAATAAGCCAAATCAATCATCAGCTCAGATGTGTCTTTCATCTCAACGAGCAACTCTTTGAGATTCCGCGGCGCATACTTATACTGCTTTTTTGTCATAACCTGATAAACCGTCCGTTCAATTCAACTTGTAGTCGCATATCCATAATATTGCTAATTTTTTAGTGCTTATTTACAGAATTATTGTTTACTTTTAAAGTACTTACTTTTTGTTTACATTGGATTTTGAGGTATTTATTATAATTGTTTTGTTGTCCATTCTTCAGAAAATATTCAACACATAAAGACCGAAAAGAATAATGGAAAACATAATGCCAACGACGCCGACCAAATCGCCGAGGCTGGCCACAACCGGAATGACAGTGTCGTCCGGATCCATTCCGATTTTATGGGACAAAAAGGAAAGACCGACCGTCGTTGTGTAAACGATTAAAATGTCAAAGAAAACGACAATGGCGCTGACACTTAAAATTAGTGAAAGCGACGTGCCGTATCCCAGGTAAATGTTAATCACGTAAACAATAAGGCTCACAAAAGTTGTCGAAACCACCGCCACAATGATGGCCGCAACGACGCTGTTTCGGACGACCGGATTTCGCCGAATCCGGCTGCTGAGACCTAAGTGAAATGCGGACGACAACCGGGAAGCCAACATACTTCCGGTATCGCCGCCGATTTTAAGCAGAACCGGCATCAAAATCAAAAGCGTCGGATACTCGATCAAAATGTCTTCCTGATATCCGAGAAGAAGACCGACGAAAATCGCCATAAAGCAGGTCACAAAAAGGATTGGAAGGCCGTTTTTAACAAGTCCTTTCACGGTATAGTACGTCATAACATGATCACCAACCGCGCGAAGATGAAAATCATGACCATTGACAAAATATCGCCAATTGTCGCAATCGACGGCGTGACAACGTTATCCGGGTCAAACCCGAATTTGAATGTCCCGATCGCCAAATAGGTGGAAATGACCGACAAAACAATACCTGAAAAGAAGCCGGACAACAGTGAAATCAGAACCAGCGTTAAAAGTCCCGCACTTTCAAATCCAAGAAGTAGAGAAATAAAGTGTCCCAAAACGCCCAAAAACGTGGAAACAATAATCGTTAAAATCATGGAGCCGATAATGTTGTTGGTCAACTCTTTGTTTTTAAAATCGGCTTTTGTAATCAAACCCATATGAATCGCGCTTCCAAGGCGTGAGCCAAGGGCGGATGAAATATTTCCGCGAAGCCCCATGACGCCCGGAATAATCACCAAAAGCCCCGGAATCAGTTCAAGCTCGTCCGTCATGCCGGATAAAATCACACCCGAGACAATACCGCCGATGACCGCGATGAGTTCAAAAGGCAACGCCTCTCTCACAATGGACAAAACACTCGCGTACTCCCCGAGATATTGTCCGACATCGGCTTCATCATCTTCTCGTTCGCGGTGAGGCATAGGACTGTATAAAGCGGGGATATTATTAAAATATTGGCAAAATTAAAATGAGAAATGGACATTGAAAGTTAAACAAACGGGAAGAAAGTGCACAAAAATGCCCCGTTTAAAGCATAAAGATTAATATTTCAAAAGCTGTATTAAGCAACTGTTTTTATTGAGTTTCTTTATTTGATTTTATTTTTGATTTTATTTTTACTTTTATTTTTACTTTTGTTTTTATTATTTTATTACTTTCAATGGAGGAGTTGAATGCAAAATCGAATGAAAACACATCAGTTAATCGAAAATGAGATCATATCTCTCTTGGACAATGAACCGGTCGGCCGCTTGGCAACGGTCGATGTTTCCGGATTCCCGTATGTGATTCCGGTTCATTATGCTTATCTCAATCAAAAAATATACATCCACGGCTTGGTTAAAGGGGAAAAGCTGGACAACATCATCAAAAATCAAAAAGTGGGTTTTGAAATCGACCGATTTGAAGGATTCATTCGGCCGGAAGAAAAAAACCCATGCAATGTCAACACTGTCTATCAAAGCGTTATCATCCGGGGAACGGCAAAAATACTGGAAGACGAGACTTTAAAAACAGAAGCGCTCAATAAAATTGTCGAGAAATACACGCCCGACCTTGCCGGAAACTCGTTTAAAAACGCAATCAAAGCAACAGCGGTCATTGAAATTACAATCAAAGAATGTACCGGCAAGTATTACAAATAAGAAAGAAAAGAGTTTTTTTAATTTCAATCAAAATCGCTGGATCAGACAGGAATCGTGCCTGATTTAGCGAATGTCATATTCGGCAGATGAAATGGGTACAGACGAACTGTTTTTCAGTTACAATCCGCACCGGCTGTTTTTCAGTTCCAATCTGCACCGGCGGTTTTCAGTTACAATATGCACCAGCTGATTTCAGTTCCAATCTGCACCGGCTGTTTTTCAGTTACAATATGCACCAGCTGTTTTCAGTTCCAATCTGCACCGGCTGTTTTCAGTTCCGATTTGTATCTGCTGTTTTCAGTTCCGATTTGTATCTGCTGTTTTCAGTTCCGATTTGTATCTGCTGTTTTCGGTTCCGATTTGTATCTGCTGTTTTCAGTTCCGATTTGTATCTGCTGTTTTCAGTTCCGATTTGTATCTGCTGTTTTCGGTTCCAACCAGCACTGACTGTTCGGCGACATCCGCTTAAACAGACGCGAAACGCGTCTGTTTAAGCGGGATGGTTTGCTTGAGATGGGATTCTGATTGAACCGGTGTTTTTGACATTAAAAATAAATCGCGGGTTGCCCTCGTTCACGAACCTGAAAAACGGATGCCATACCGCGCGCGTCGCCGTCCGCATCAAAAAAGAGAAAATAGAAATGAAAAGAAGAAAAGAAAAAGGCAAGAAATCATTCATTCATTCATTCATTCTTTCATGCTTTTTACAAATGCTCCGATCAAGGGTTCGACGCGAGTCGGTCTGGATTTAAACTGCGGGTGATATTGCGTCCCCACGAAGAACTTTTTGTCGGGAAGTTCAATCGCCTGTGCCGCGCCCCGGATGTCTCCCGAAAAGACCAAACCGCTTTCTCCAAGTGTTTTGATGAAATCCGAATTGATCTCATAACGGTTTCTGTATCGGCCAAACGTTTTGCTTTCGCCGTAAACTTCACGGACTTTCGTGCCTTCTTTTAACGTGATTTCAAATTCGCCCAAACGCATAATCCCGCCAAAGCCGGTTCCGTCATTGTTTTCGGAAATCGTGTCTATAACCGGATATTTTGTTTTTTCGTTGAATTCGGTCGTGTGGGCGCTTTCAAGGCCGACAACATTTCTTGCGAACTCGACAACCGCCATTTGCATACCAAGTCCGATTCCGAGGAACGGAATATTATTTTCACGGGCACAGCGAATCGCTCGGATCATACCGTTGGTACCGCGTTCGCCAAAACCGCCCGGAACGATGATGCCGTCAAACGTTTCCAAACTGGCGAAACAGGAGTCGTCGCATTCCAGTTTTTCGGAACTGATCAGCTCACAGACAACTTTGACGCCGGCTGCCGTTGAACCGTGTTTAATCGCCTCAAAAAGACTGATGTACGAGTCGGCCAAATCGGTGTATTTGCCGACAATCGCAAGACGAACAGCCTTTTCATCCGGAATTTGTTTGATTTCGTTCATCTTTGAAACCATATCGCTCCAAGTCTTTTCGCCGGTGTTGTCACGCCCGATTTTCGGAAGCTTCAGTTCCTCAATCAAGTGGTCCGTAATGCCTTCTTTGTCCAAAATAAGCGGAATTTCGTAAAGGTTAGAGACATTGTAGGCGCTGGCCACATATTCTTCACGGACGTCGCAGAAAAGAGCGATTTTTTCTTTCGTTTCCTTTTTTAAAGGATAAGTCGCTCGGCCGACAATGAAATCCGGGGACAGTCCCAGCGTCCTCATTTCTTTAACCGAATGCTGCGTCGGCTTTGTTTTCTGTTCGCCCTGCGTATCGTCAAAAGCAAGCGTCACGTGAACGAATTTCATATTTTCGTGCTTCTCTTCGTTTTTCATCTGACGGATGGCTTCTAAAAAAGACATGCTTTCAATGTCGCCAACAGTTCCGCCGACTTCGATAATACAGATTTCAGCACCGCTTTTCTCCGCGGCCCGGCGAACACGTCCTTTGATTTCGTTGGTAATGTGCGGAATAATTTGAACGGTTTTGCCCAAATATTCTCCCCGACGCTCGCGATTAATGACAGATTGATACACCTTTCCGGTGGTGATGTCATGGTCGGCGGTCAATTCCGTATCCAAAAACCGCTCGTAGTTTCCTAAATCCAAATCGACTTCGCCGCCGTCTTTGAGGACGAAAATTTCACCGTGCTGCAACGGGCTCATAATGCCGGCATCCACATTCAAGTAAGGATCGATTTTGAGCGCCGTCACTTTGTAACCCCGGTTTTTCAGGTTTCTGCCAATCGATGCTGTTGTGATTCCTTTCCCAAGACCGCTGATGACGCCGCCGGTAACGACAATATACTTCATGACTTTCGCACCCTTTCTTGATTTGTTTTGGTTTAATTTTCCCGCCAAAATCAATAAAAAAAGGACAAGAGATTTTTATTTTTTCAAAAAACCTCATGCCCTTTCTTATTTCAAACGAATTCTTAACGAATGATTTTGAATTTGGTTTTTATTTTGATGGGTTATTATTCAGTTATTTTTATGATCCCATGAAAGTTAATTTAACGATATATAAAGGTTCTTCTTCGCTTTTCGAAAGTCATGAATAACTCAAAAAGAACGGACAACAAAAAGAAAATATAAAAGAAAAAGAAAAAATAAGAAAGAAAAAAATAAAAAAATAAGAAATAAAAAAGAAATTAAAAATAAAAATAAATCGAAATTGAACCTTTTATTAAGTTCAATTTCAGAATTTCATGGATGGTGAAAAGTGTTCAAAACAATATTTGTCAAAGATTTCATCTTCAACATCGGCATGCATTTTTTTGTAGTCCTTGGATTTTTGATCATATTTTTTCATTTTCTCCCGGACTTCAGCGTTCATTTTATCAAGTGTTCTCTGGTCGAAACCTTCTGTGTTATCTAAAGTAAACATATAAATCAATCTGTAGTTATCAATTTTAATCTGTGTTTTGAATTTTTCTTTTGAAAATTCAGCAAAAGCATCTTAATAATGCCTTTTTGTTCAACATATATCGGACATTATCAGTCATCCGGAAAATCTGATCCCGACTGCATTTATTTATGAATGAATCGGAAATTTCCGGTTTTACCCGAAATTATTCATTGTCTATGAAAATTGTACGCCCTTTTTCGCACAATGAGGGATAGTTTTTCCTTATCAGATATATATTTAATCTCATCTTTTATTTTGTTCAATTATATATAAATTGTTGTCTCGATAATCATTCAAATTGATTTAGATGATAAACGCCTTATAAAAAATAAAGACTTAAAGATTTTTAAAATCCGTTTCCTTTTTGACAACGACTTCAAGCGTTCCGTTATATTCCTCCACAATCCCGGTCACGCCGATTTTATTCCCCACACTCGTTTTTTGAAAAATAGATGACGCGCCGGATGACTTGGGAATAAAAATCACCAAAACATCCTGATTGGTTCCTTCGATATTGAGAATTAAATTCTCGCCGGTGAAAGTCATTTTTTTGTTTAAAACAGTACCTTCCACATAAACACTCTTTCCAATATCACTTTGTGTGGGAATGACCGGTGATTGTTGCGGTCCGGTTCCGAAACTGCCGCTAAAAACGAATGCATAGAGTAAAAGTACAGATAAAAAAGCTGTCAAAAACAGGACAATGACGATTTTGTTTTCTTTTTTCATGATAAATCCTCCAAAGACAAAAATAAATGCCGATGTTAAATACATTTCGAAAAAAACAAAATCGGAAGACTTAAATAGGGTTTGGAAAACATTCCTTAAAATTAAATCTCCATGACAAATTAGTCATTTATCATTTTGAAAAATTTAAACTGGATCGTCATGAATAATTCATCTCGTAAATAAAAAATAATGACAAATATTAATTCAAAAATAGATTCAATTGGCATTAAAAAATTTAAATTAATTTATACATTATTTTATAATTAATATATTATATTATATAATTTAGAACGAAAATATTAAATACTCTTAAGTTTTCCTCTTTTTTGTCGGTTAAATTTGCCGAAAATGTAATGACAATTCAAAAACGAAATTTAAAAACGACCAAAAACGGTAAAAACGACCAAAAACGAGACAAAAACGGGATAAATAAAATTTTAACAATAGCCAAAAACGAAATAGATAAAATTTAAAAATAGTCAAAAACGGAATAAATAAAATTTAAAAATAGTCAAAAACGAAATAGATAAAATTTAAAAATAGTCAAAAACGGAATAAATAAAATTTAAAAATAGTCAAAAACGAAATAGATAAAATTTTAACAATAGCCAAAAACGAAATAGATAAAATTTAAAAATAGTCAAAAATGGAATAATAAAATTTAAAAATAGTCAAAAACGGAAATAATTTGAATTAAATTAAGAATTTAAAAAACCCTACGGAGTTTAAAAATATTCAAGAGGTGAAATTGATGCTTCAAAATCAACGGTCCATTAAAAGCTAAAATCGGATCGTCTACAAATAACGTTTTATTCAAAAGGTGAAATTTTGATTGATAGCGGCTCTACAGCCTTTATTTTGATCTGTATCGCTCTTGTAATGCTCATGGTTCCGAGTTTGGGACTTTTCTACGGCGGATTGGTTCGAAAGAAAAATATCATCTCCGTTATCTTCTTGTGTTTTTTATCGCTGGCTTTGGTCAGCCTTCAGTGGGTTTGTTTCGGTTATTCTTTAGCGTTTGGCCATGACATTTTCGGGCTCATCGGCGGCCTTGATTTCCTCGGTCTTTCCGGCATCGGAATTGACGATACGATTGTTTCCGGAATTCCCGACCTTGTCTTTGTTGCCTACCAGATGATTTTTGCGGGAATTGCTCTGGCGATTATTATTTCCGGATTTGCCGAACGCGTTAAACTCAGCTCTTTTATTCTTTTTGCACTTTTGTGGACGACGCTTGTATACGACCCGTTGGCTCATTGGGCTTGGGGCGGCGGATGGGCGCACGCCATGGGCGTTTTAGATTTTGCCGGCGGAACGGTTGTTCACATCAGTGCCGGCTTCGGTGCGCTTGCAGCTTCTTTTGTGATCGGAAAACGCAGCGGTTTTGGTTCATTCCGGGTGGTTTCAGCACCTCAGAATATTCCGCTCACCCTTCTCGGCGCCGGACTTTTATGGGTCGGTTGGTTCGGGTTTAATGGCGGATCCGCCCTTTGTGCAAACGGGATTGCCGGCCTGGCCGTCATGAACACTGCCATTGCAGCAGCGGCCGGCTCTTTGATTTGGATTGCGGCCAGTTCCGTTCACGGAAAGCCGAGCGCCGTCGGCCTGGTTTCGGGTGCGTTGGCCGGTCTTGTCGGGATTACGCCCGCTGCCGGATATGTTTCCGTATTTTCCGCCATGATTATCGGCGGCATTGCGGCCGTTATTTGTTATACGGCACTTTCCTTCCGTCTGAAAAAGAAATGGGATGAAAGTTTGGACGCTTGGGCGATTCACGGCGTCGGCGGCCTTTGGGGCGCGATTGCGACCGGCATCTTTGCGACAGCGGCCTTTGCGGGAACGGGCGGACTGATTGAAGGAAATGTTTCACTCTTTGCCGCCAACATCATTGATGCTTTAGCCGCCCTGATTTACTCATTTGTCGTCACATATGTTTTGGCTTACGGAATCCACAAAACCATCGGACTCCGGGTTTCCGAACTTGAAGAAGAGCTCGGGCTTGACATTTCCAACCACGGCGAGCGGGCATGAAAGAAATCAAAATTCAAAAAAACAAGAATCAATACGGAGGAAAATATGAAAATGATCGTTGCCGTCATCCGGCCCGACAAATTTGACGCTGTCAAAGACGCTTTGAGTGAAAAAGGCTACTTTGGCATGACCGTTCACAACGTCTGCGGACGCGGGGAACAGCGCGGCATCACACTTCAGTACCGGGGAAAACCAATACAGGTGGAAATGATTGACAAAACTGAAATTCAGCTGACCACTTGCGATGAAAAAGCCGACGAAGTGATTGAAATCATCCGGAACGCTGCCAAATCCGGAAAAATCGGGGACGGGAGAATTTTTGTTTTGCCGGTGGAGAAATCCATCACCATCCGAACCGGAGAGGTTTTTTATTAAAAAGACCTCTTTTTTCTTTTTTTATTTTTAATTTCTTATTTTTTAATTTTTTATTTTTAATTTTTCTTTTTTTAATTTCTTATTTTTCAATTTTTTCTTATTTTTTAATTTTTCTTTTTTTGTTTTTATATTTTTATCTATTTTACCTTTCTTAACCCATATCGTTTCTATTAAAAGACATTTCTTTTAAATCAATTAAAATGAACTTTATTTCAATTAAACTGAACACACAATTAATATTCAATCAAAACCTATCTGTTTCAAATTGTCGTTTCATTTGTTTATTTTTCAAGTTCATCTTTTTTCAATTATTAAATTAAACGATCAAGGAAGCAATGATATGAGTTGGATTACGCCGGAACCGAATATAGATGTTGAAAAGCCGCTTTACATTTGCGTTTTGTCAAACACGAAAACATCTCAAATCCCGGGGCTTTCGGCGGCGGGAAAAACTGCTGAGTTGACCGTTTACACGCCGGCCGGCGACAGCGAACTCATGCACACCGGAAACATCATCAGCGTTCCCGTTCTTCCAATGACGCCGCCATTGGATACGCCGACACCGGCTGTCATCACCCGTTCCGCTTTAAATTTGACCAAAACGCCGCACATTTTTGTCAACTCCGGCCTCATGATTTTGCCGGACAAATCCATCCCGATGAAATCCACATCCGGAAAACCCGGGGAAGATATCCGAAACGGTGTTGCGGTTCACGACCCGAAAGACATTTTTGAAAACGCCAAAAAAATCGGATACGAATTGGCGCCGACAACGGACCACCCGATCATCGGCGAAAGCACACCCGGCGGAACGACAACGGCAATGGGCGTTTTAATGGCTCTCGGCTACGACGCAAAAGCCAGCAGCAGCGCAGATATTAATCCGATTGAACTCAAAAAGCAAGTGATCCAAGAAGCGATGAGCCGGAACAATCTCAAATTCGGCTGCCTTTCAAACGATCCGTGGAAAGCCGTCGCTTATTTGGGCGACCCGATGATGCCGGCAGCTGCGGGACTTGCGGCCGGATTTAAAGAATATGACCCGGAAATGCACATTATATTGGCCGGCGGAACTCAAATGGCGGCCGTTTTCGCGGTTTTAAAACATGCGGGCGTGAACACGAAAAATGTTTGTTTGGCAACCACCCGTTATGTTTTGGAAGATAAAAGCGCCAACTTCAGCGATTTGTCCGAAAAAGTCGGATTTAAGTCTTACATCGCGGACCCGGGCTTTGGAAAATCCCGCCTTCCCGGCATTCAACGGTACGAGTCCGGAACCATTAAAGAAGGGGCCGGGGCCGGCGGCGCCATGTATTTGTCGGCTCTTTTGGGCATTTCCGACCAAAGATTCCGGGAAGAAGTCGAAAACGTCTGCGGCATTTTAAAAGCCGGAAAGGTGTGACTCCTAAAATAAAAATCGCGTCCGATATCATCGGACCTACATTTCTATTTTTAATCCGTTACGAGATTATAATCCGGATTCAGCATCCGGCAAATCATTTTGTTGACCGGGCTCGGCAACTTTTTGATCGATCTGCGGTTTTTTCAACCAATAATAATAAAGAAACATGCCCGATGTTTTGCTGCCGCCTTTTGCGGTTAATTTCAAAACGGCATCCCAATCTTTGGGCGTGATTTTATCGCATTCGGCAAAGAAATCATTTTTCTTTTTGAGTTCTGCCCGGATCCAGCCGCCTATGTTTTCAGAACCTTTATCCAAAACGTAATCATAAGTTTTGGTGAAATCGGATGCTTTGGCCTTCACTTCTTTACTTAAAAACCGGCTTTTGAGCTTTCCGGCAAAAACAGTTGTTCCCTCGCCAAATGTGATCGTTTTATCTTTATATTCAAAATAAAAAAGATCCAGCGGGTTTTTGCCGAGAAGGACCTTTCCGTCGGCTTTCGTATCGTTTTTGTTGTCCAAATAAACGGACAAAAACGCCTTCTCCGATTCGAAACATTGACGGATTTCGGATAAACAGGTCTGATTTTCAAACGTGTGCTGGCCGATGAGAATCACGGTAATTTCGGAATCGGAAATCGTTGGCGAAATCAAAATGTCTTCCGGCTCCGTTTGACTCATTTCGGACATCACGTTTTTTGCCCGTATTTCGTCAGCCGAATCAAAACAAAAATAGACGGAGATTACCATAATGATCAATTGAATTTACACGGGATTTACACGGGATTTAAACGGTTTTACATTGCTTTTACATTGCTTTTACAATTATTTTCAGACGGGATGAGAATTTTTGTCTGATGAACAGATTTAACACGGATAGGAAATCAAAGCAATCGGATTGTATTTTTTCAATTTCTCATGACCGCCGATATCAGTCAGTTCGATGACCGCCGCCATGCCGACAATGCGTCCGCCCATTTTTTCCACCAATTGCGCCGTCGCCAAAAGCGTTCCGCCGGTTGCGATCAGATCGTCAATAATCAGGACTTTGGTTCCGGGGCCGACCGCATCTTTGTGCATCTCAATGGCATTGGTTCCGTATTCCAGTGTGTATTCTTGGGAAACGACTTCACACGGAAGTTTTCCCGGCTTTCGGGCCGGAACGAATCCGATGCCCATTTTAAACGCAAGCGGAATTCCGAAGAAAAAACCGCGGGATTCGGGCGCAACGATAATGTCCGGCTTTTCATCCAGATTTTGAACCAACTTTTCCAGTTGATTGACCGTTTCCATATAAACATCGGGGTCGGATAACAACGGCGTTATGTCTTTGAAACTGATGCCGGCAAACGGGAAACCGTCAATAATTCGAACTTTTTCTTTCAGATCCATATCTTTCACACACTTTTGTTTTTTTTTATAACAGATTATATGAAACTTTTTTATTTCAAATCCTTATTATTGTTCACTTATTTCTGAGTTGCTATTTTTTCAAATGCCGCTCTTATTTCTTCGGCCGCCGCCCGGGGACGAGGACTTGCCATAACAGCCGATACAACGGCAACACCATCAATTTTTGTCCCGGCAAGTTGGGGAATTGTTTCTTTGGAAATGCCGCCGATGGCAACAACCGGAAGGCCCGCAGATTCCTTGATTTCGTGAAGAGTATTCAATGCGACAGCATCAGCGTCCGGTTTTGTACCGGTCGGAAAAATCGCGCCGACCCCGAGGTAATCGGCACCGTCTTCTTGTGCTTTTTTGGCTTCCCGGACGGTGGAGACGGAAACACCAAGAATTTTTCCGGGACCAATAAGTTTTCGGGCAACGGCAACCGGCAAATCTTTTTGTCCGACATGAAGACCGTCGCAATCGGCCGCAAGCATAATATCGGCCCGATCGTTGACAATCAGCGCAACACCATATTTTTTTGTGACGGAAAGCAATGCTTCGGCGGTCTTATAAGACGTCAGCGAATCCGCTTTTTTTTCCCGAAGCTGGATGACTGTCGCGCCGCCGAGAATGGCTTCTTCGACTTGGAAAAGAAGCCTCTCCGGCGGGCAAATCACGCTGTCCGTGATGACATAAACGGAATAATCAATCGTGTTTCGTTTCATATTATTTTTCCAAAACATAAATTTTGGCACCCGCGTCCATTTCTGTTCGGCCGATTAAATAGAGGTAATCCATCACCTTTTCCCGAAACGTCCCAAGTCCCTGGCCTGTTTTTTCAACAAATTCAAAAGCCATTTCTCCGGAAAGCCCGTTTAAAACAAAAGCGGAGACCGTAGACATTAAGTAATCGTTCCGTTTTGCAGCGCCGGCAAATCCGCCGACCAAACTGCTGAGAACACAACCGGAACCCGTTATTTTACAAAGCATTTCATGTCCGTTTTCGATAAAATAAGTATTCTCGCCGTCGGAAACAATGTCAATCTTTCCCGTTGCGCCGACAATGCAGCCGTAACGTTTGGCCAACTCTTCCACGGTTTTTGCAGCCGTTTCGGCATTTTCAAACGTCACATAATCGGAAGCGGCGGCTTCCACACCTTTGGTTTGCCCGTCAAATCCGTACAGCGCCCGAATTTCGGACATATTTCCGCGAATGATATCAGGCTTCACTTCCTCCAAAATCTGTTTGGAAACAGAGTCGCGAAGCGGTGTTGCGCCGGCACCGACCGGATCAAAAATGACAGGGACGCCGATTGCTTTGGCTTTTTTCCCGGCTTTGATCATCGCCTCGACTTGAAGCGGCATCAGCGTACCGATGTTAATGACAAGCGCCTGCGAAATGGACACAATGTTCTCCACTTCCCGCACATCTTCAGCCATAATCGGAGCGGCGCCCGACGCTAAAAGACCATTTGCGCATTCGGTCATGGTGACTCTGTTGGTGATGCAGTGAACCAGCGGCTTTTTAAGACGGAGCGTTTCTAAATGGTCGATCGCTTTTGTTTTAGTATTATTGGATAAAATAAACATATGTCACCTCATTATTTGTTTCGGCGGCAACATTGTCAATATCTTATTTAAAAATGTTGAATCAAAATCAAACAAAAAAATGTTACAATTATTTTTATAATTTTACGATTGTTGTTCATTTACATTCGATGCTTTTTATATATTTTATATTCTTCATATTTTTTATATTCTTCATATTTTTTATATTCTTCATATGTTTTCGATATATTATTAAGATAATTTTTATTTTGTGTACAATTATATCCTTTTGATTATAATCAAATTTCGATGAAAAAAATCATCTGAATGAGATAACTTTTTATTTAAGAAAATATATAAATAATATCTTGACAATAAAAATAGTTTTGTTTAATTCGTTCAATAATTATTATTTGATTATTTTTTAAAAATTGTTCGGATTAAACTCATGACGATTAAGTCATTTCAACTTGATTGTCGGAAGCCAAAAGGAGGTCTAAAAATGAAAATCTCACCCAAATTCTTGCTTGTTGCGGGTTTAGTTCTTGTTGTTGCTCTTGCGGTCGGTGTTTCCGGCTGTACGGATCCTTCAAACAACACAACCAACAACACGACAAACAACACAACCAATACGACAAATAATACAACCAACAACACGACAAACAACACAACCAACAACACAACACCCGACTTTGACACAAACATCACGGTCGTTGACAACAAAACATTGTCTGTCAAAATCGAAGGCAATCCGACCACCGGTTACACTTGGAACTTAACCAACACCACCGTTGTCGGCGTCTTGAACGAAACATCTTCCGGATTTACCGAGCCGACAACAGAACCCGGAATGACCGGTGTCCCGGGAACATTCTACTGGACATTTGACGGCGTCCGGGACGGAACAACCAAGTTGACATTTGAATACGCACGGTCATTTGAAGCAAACAGCACGATTGCAACGATTCAAGTGGAAGTTCAAGTCAACAGCGACCGAACCATGAAAATTTTAAACATAACGGAATCGTAATTCTGAAAATAAGTAAAAATGATTCTAAAAACAGGTAAATGAAAACGTTCAAAATCAATGAATGAATTTGAGTCCGTTTTCTTTTTACCGTTTTTTCTACCATTCTCTTTTTTATTTGCCTCTTTATCTATGCAAATGAAATTAATTCTGTACAAATAAAATCAGAATTAACTCATATCGAGCGGATCTGTTTTCATATATTCCCGCAAAACGGTTGTCGCATAACTTCCTTTTGGAAGCGAGAAATGAAGCGTCAGCGCAGTTTTCTCGGGAAAATCATCATCTTTTGCCGCTAAAAATGTCGGTTCGACTTCCAGAAGGATTTCTTTTCGAAGGCCTTTTGACGCGGTTTCGGGAAAAGCCGGCACTTTAAAATCGTCGGCTGAAAATCCGGTCATTTCAATCACGGATCGCTCGATTTCTCCCGGGATCCCGCCGGCAAGCGGCGTTTCCGATCCAAAGAGCGGCGCCGTGATAAAAGCGCGTTTTCTTCGGAGAAGATTATTGATGCCTTCTCTGTTTTCCGCATCTACCGTCTCTAAACGGTCCGGATCCGGAATTTTGCCACGGCGATAACAGACGATATCGCCGATTTCGGCGCGGTTGAGCAAAAGCCCGGCTTCCAGGCGTTTGCAAATGATTTGATTGAATAAATAAGACTGATACGCGTGCACGAACATGGTGTAAAGGTTTTTCGGAAGCACCATAAAGGCGCCTTTGTAGTCGCCCGGATACGCAATCAGATGATTGAGAAGCGCTTTTTCGTGCCCTAAATGGTCCGGCATTTTGGCAAGACCGCCTTTGAGATCGTTCGTTTCTAAAATATAGTTTCGCACCGCTTTTGTTTCCTCCGACTCATCCGGATACGATTCCGCAATATACCGCATGACTGCTTTTTCCAGGTTTCCCGACAAAATATCCTGCCCGACCAAATGCGTCATCGGACGCTTTGTCCCAAACCGCTGAATTCCGAAAAAATTCGGAACGCCGCCGGACGCCGCAATCTCCAGCGTTGTTTTTTCCGCCATCCGGAGAGTTTCCTCCGGTGAAAAATCAATGTTTCGGAGAGTGATTTTAAATAAGTTACCGTCCAGGTCTCCGAGAGCGACCGGATTTTGAGATTTTCCGAGAACACGAATGGAAATATCTTTGAGAGAAACGTTATTCAGCGCTTCTTCAGAAACATCATAAACGCTCATCTTTTGAACCGTGACGGCGCGTTTGTCTTTGGTGCCGGCGTAACTGATTCTCTTATGGCTGATTCCAAGGCTGTTTGAAAGCGCTTTTAAGAAATGATTGGTATCCCAATTGTTTTTGGTCAGCTCAAAAACCAAATATTTCAAGCTCTTGTTACCGGTTCCGACCGGGCTTACCTGAATGTCGGAAATCTCTTCCACATAGAAATCCTCCGGACGGTGCCTTAAAATTCCTTTGACGCCCGGCGTATCTGTCTCATAAAGAGTCATGCCGATTTTTAGTTCAAGATCAAATATCGGATTGTCTGTTTTTGTCATAAAAATCGCATCCTTCTTAAAGCATTTTCAAATGCCCGGTGATTTTATCAATCCGTTCTTCCGCTGCCGGACCGATTCCGAGAACCGTAATGGTTCCGGGCGCGATTTCCGTTCGTCCCGCGTCGGTAATGAGCGCCGTCGGAAGCCCTTCCCGTCTCGCTTTTTCTTTGAGTTCGAAAAGTTCCTGAAGACTGCCGGCTTTGAGCACCACTTTCTTTTGCCCGCCCGCTTTCCAGGCATCAAGCTCGCGCTTGTCCGCCCATTCAGCCGCGGAAACGGCCGCGTGCGCCACCTGAACGGCCAGCTTGCCGGGCGAGAGTTTTAAGTCCGTCCGCATCACAATACATTGTTTATATTCGCTCATCTCATCCTCCGCTTTTGAATTCATTGATTTTTAAATCCGTCGAAAGTTCTTACAACAAAACAACAAATCAACTATAAAAATAAATCTCAAAAATAAAGAACTAAAATCAGGAAAACAAAATCAAATAAAACCAAAAAAGAAGAGAAAAAATAAAAGCGGATTCCCGCTTTTTAAATTAAATTAAATTAAATTAAATTGAATTAAAGTTCAGCGCCGACAATTGTTTGTGTTGCCGTAACATTCGGATTTTCACGAATCTTATCCACCACATCGTTTAATTCACGCAGCGTCTCAAGTTCCATGATGACGACGAAGTCGAATTCTCCGAAAACGTGATAAACATCCTTGACGCCGGCAAACGACTTTAAATCATTATAAGCATTCTTTTCGGAACCGGGCAATACGTTTAACATTGTAACTCCAATAACCATTTTTATCTCCTCCTGTTTTTATAATAAATCGATTACTCAAAATTTGAAATTGTCGTATATAAAATTATTCATCCTGAAAAATGTCTTTTGATTTGTGCCCATTGGAACAATCGTAAATCAAATTTATATACACCAACCGCAACTTTGTCTGCTGAACAACAAATCATAGATTAAGTCATGATAATCGAACAGAAATTGTTAAGCAATAAGATAAAAAAAAGTTATAAATAACGACGATAAATAACGAAGATAAATAACGAAGATAAATAACGAATAAAATAATGATGATTTTTATGTCAATGTCACCTACATCCGCTTCTTTGTCCTCTTCAATGCCGGCGCCTGCTTCAAATACAGGTGATGCGCCAACGTACTCGTTTCGGGATAAAATAATTGTTCTGATCGGCGCATCCATTGCGGCGTTTATTACGCCTTTTGCGGGCGCGATGGTCAATCTGTCTTTGCCGCACATCGGCGAAACATTTCACGTTACAGCACATGCACTTGGTTGGATGTCAACCGCTTACCTTTTGGCGTCTGTTTTGTTTTTGATTCCGGTCGCCCGACTGGCTGATTTATATGGCCGGAAAAAGCTTTTCTTAATCGGTATTGTGATTATCATGATCACATCTTTTTTAGCACCGTTTTCTCCAAGCTATGCCATACTGGTTCTGCTGCGGTTTTTGGATGGAATGGGGATGGCTTGTATATTTTCAACATCACTTGCTATGCTCAGTTCGGTTTATCCGCCCAAAGAAAGAGGTTTTGCCTTCGGGATTAATGTTGGTTTCGTTTACATCGGCTCATCCCTCGGACCAGTGATTGGCGGCATTATGACGGAGAATTTCGGATGGCAAAGTTTGTTCTTTTTATTGATTCCCATGGCGTTTATTGGCGGTATTCTTATATGGCGCGGCGTTAAAAGCAACTATGATGAATCCCGCGGCGAGCCGTTTGACTGGATGGGAACGATACTTTACGCCGTGACAATAATCTTCTTGATATTCGGACTCACCAACATTCCGGAAACTTGGGCATTTGGATCTTTGCTCCTGGGAATTTGCACACTTCCAATGTTTGTCCTTTATGAGAAAAGGCAAACATATCCGGTGCTTAAAGTGAAATTATTCATTCAAAATAAATTGTTTCGGCGGTCCAATATGGCCGCCTTTTTGAACTACGCGGCAACTTATTCGATTTTATTCTTCCTCAGTTTGTATTTGCAATCGGTTGATCACTTATCTCCTCAAAACGCCGGATTTGTCCTTTTGGCGCAGCCAATCATTCAAGCAATTCTGTCGCCTGTTATTGGAAAAACATCGGATAAAATTGACGGCAGATATTTGGCGACTTTTGGAATGCTGTTGATTACGGCCGGCCTCCTTCTGTTGACAACGCTTGAGGGCAACACGCCGATTTCCCATATTATTGCTTTTGAAGTCATTCTCGGTCTTGGATTTGCGTTCTTTGCGGCGCCGAACACATCGACAGTTATGGGGTCTGTCGGCCAAAAAGATTATAGCAGCGCCAGCTCCATTCTGTCGGCCACAAGGCAGGCGGGAATGGTTCTTTCAATGGCTATTGCCATGTGCAGCATTTCCTTTTTTGTCGGCAGTTCGGATATGATCAGTTCCGAGATGATTCCGAACTTTTTGATGGCAATGCATTTCACATTTTCTTTCTGCGCCCTGCTGTGTTTGGTCGGCGCCGTTTTGTCTTATCTCCGCGGACCGACAAAACGGGAAGTCGAGGCTTAATAACAATCGGCGCTGTCCCGGCGCCAATCTTTTTTTAATGAGTTTATAAAAAGATTTTTAAAATCAACAAGTTTACCGTCTCTCTTTTCGAAATGCCGGCAGGAAGCCAAAACAAGAATAAGCCAAAATAAGCAAAGAAGATAAAAAATAAAAAAAAATAAAAGGATGCAAAGAAAAAGCGATTCCTCATTTCTGATTTAAAACCGCTTCAATCGATTGCATTTGCTGGACAATGTTGGTCAGTGATGTGTTTAAATCTTGAAGCATTTTTTCAAGTTTACCTTTTCGGTCGTTCAAAAATTCAAGAGCGCCGGCAACATCTTTTTCAATATTTGCGCCGGAGCCGACACTGACAATGACCTTGGAAAAGTTTTTGATTTCAGCATGGACAAAACAGCCGGAACCGACCGGAATGATCGATTCGACGTCGTTCGTCGCCGCTTCTTTAAGACCGGTAACTGTCCGAAGGGTACTCTCACAGCCCGCCAATGTATTCCGAACCATATTCATTTGGTCCTGAATCATTTCGGCGTTTCTCTGATAGTCCTGGTACTGAGCAACCAACTGTCGGGCCTGCTGCTCACTGACCTGTGCCATCATCATACCTCTTTGATGGATTCGATTTTGATGGAACGTCTTTCAAGACGGTGTTTGCTTCCGATGGTGGAGTAAACCTTGTCAAGAGCGTTCTTTTCATTTTGGCTCTCCACGGTTTTGGTGAAGGGTTCCCAAAAGAACCCGGGTTTAAATTTTCCTGTAACAGTATAACTTGGCATTTATATCACCGATTTTTGATTGTTTTATACTTTTCTTTAGTTTGACTATGATTGTGAAAACTTTTGCCTCAACCCGCATTAGACAAAACCAAGCGCGGTTGAGATTCTTCCGAGTTCATAACCGCTGGTTTCGGTTCCCGCTAAATATCCCTTGGAATTGGCGAGAATGCCTGAGCCGACCATGCGCGAACCAAAGTTCACACTGCCGACCATCGGCGCAAATCCGAACAATTCTTCAAGGAGCGCCGATTCGCTTTCGGTAATTCCGGGGCTGACCAAAAGACCGTTGTTGGTCACGCAGCCGGCCATTCCGACCGTTTTAATGCCCGCGATGGTTCCGCGGCAGACGTCGATTTTAAGGGTGTTTGCGATGAATTCAAGCACGTTATCCGAAACCTCCGGATGAACCAGGCCGGCTGTATCGTTGGCAAGCACAAGGTTGCCGACGGCGTTTAACTTACCGGGAAGCGTGTGAAACGGAAAACCTGTTTGCTTTTCAAGGGCTTTTGTGTCTGCTTTTCCCGGGATGATAAATCCGTTCGAATTGCCGCGGCACAAAGAGCCGACCAAAATGCTGTCGTTGACCAAACAGGAATGGACCGGAACCGAAAGCCGCTTTTGAATGAATTCAACAGCTTCCGGATTCGTCCCTTTCGGCACCAAGCAGACATCTTCCGTGCAGGTGGAAAAAACCCCGATGACCGGAGTATCCATAATATTAATCGTTTGTATTGTCATAATTCTCTTTAATTTTTGATAAATTTGATTGAGGAAATCCGATATTTGAATCAATCCTCATCGAAAACAATCAATGAGAACTCAATCACCAATTCATTCAAAATTAAAACGGACAACAAAAACAAACAAAAAATGATAAATCATTGATCGTTTGTTTAAGAGTTTTCGGCAAGCTCAGCCTGAACTTCGCCGTCCGCATATTTGGCGGCTCTGACGCGGATGAACGACGGCGGTTTTTCGCAGCCTCTTTCCCAGATGCGCTCGTTGATGGATTTGTCAATTTTAATTTTGTCGGATTCGACTTTCATATGCCGTTCAAGATATTCCCGAATGATGGACATCGCTTTGTTCGCTCTCTTCCATCTCGGAGCCACCTTCACACCCCGAAGCGGGATGGTGTAAATTTGTTCTTTGACAATGTCTTCTGCCATTAAATCACCTGAATTAACATTATTTTACTCAATTTTTCGTTCACAAAAGATTGAAAAGATTACTTCAATCTCATGCTGGATCTTCTCCAGTGGCGTCTCTTGGGGTGTGAAGTCACATTTCTCTTGGTCTTGATAATGACCCAGACCGGCACACGGGCGTTTTGAACGTGCGCCTTTGCTAATCTTTTCTTTTGTCCTTTCAGATTTTTACTCATAGAAAAACACCTTTTCGGGTTATTTCATCAATTAATTTATAAGTCGGTTGATGCATAACGTTTATCATTTCCGGATTCTGGAAATGACACGTGATTGCTTGTGGGATTTTGGAAACAATTTGTGCGTCGCTTCTTCTCCAATGTCTTGAGACAAATATTCCCGAAGCTCGGCTTCATAATCGCATTTGAGCATGCCGGCGCTTTCTTCTTCCGTGATGACCAAATGGGAATCGATCATTTTGTTAATCGTCGCGCGTCCGAATCCCATCAAAGGGCTGCAGTAGAGAACTTTGTTTTTGGATTCAAAACTTTGAATTTCGGGAAGAGGAACGTGCGGAACACGGTCATCCCGGCGAAGCCCGTCGGCAATGACAGACACGCCGTCCGTTTTGGCAAGCAGCGCTAAAACGTGCCGGTGAATGTCGTTGATGGCCTGATTCGGAAATCCGTCTTTTTGAGCGGTTTTCGCCGCTTCTTCCAAGACGCTGACATCCGGTTTTAAGATTTGATGGGGAAATCCGATTTCTCGGGCAATATCCGCCGCAATCGGTCCGGTCGGCAAAATACCAAAATTGCACGTGACCAAATGAACGTCAAAAAACGGCTCAAGAAGGATGGCCGACAGAGAACTGTCTTTTCCGCCACTGAACAATACATGAGCTTTTGTTTTCATAACATTCCTCCGGTTTTGATCAAACTCTTTTGATGGAT
Organism: Methanolapillus millepedarum; assembly: GCF_032594115.1. NCBI lineage: Archaea > Methanobacteriati > Methanobacteriota > Methanomicrobia > Methanosarcinales > Methanosarcinaceae > Methanolapillus > Methanolapillus millepedarum. Next base: position 227,623 of record NZ_CP131060.1, on the reverse strand, counting down.
GTTTCACGCTTTGGCGGTTGAATTTGAGCCAACAATTGCTTCAACTGTTCGTCATCAATCATATTTTGAAGGCGGCCGTTTTGTGCGAGTGAAATGAGTTGCATTTCAAGCTGTTCGACCAGGGCCGGACGGGACATGCGAAGTGTCGTCAGCCGCTCGCGGGCTTCGGGCGTTAAAATCTTTCGGAGAAGCTCTTGTTTTCGGGCTTCCATTTCGGATTTTGCCTGTTCCTGCTGATAGGCGGCTTGCTCGGGACTCATTTGAGCCTGCGATTGCTGCTGTTGCATTTGAGCAAGTCTTTTACGTCTGATTTCTTCAAGCTCGTTGTCCATACTCAAAACTCCTGTTCAATTCGGCACAACCAATCAGTATTTCTTAAGTCCCGGATATTTTTCGAGAAGCTCGCCTTTTAATTCGTAGGCGGTGTTGTCGAGAAGCGCTCTTCCGGCGCCGGTAACGACACGTCCTTCTTTGTCGGTTTTGGAGACATAGCCGGCGGCTTCAAGTTGTTGAAGGGCTTTTCGAATGATTGAGCCGCTTCCCTTGGCGCGGTGGTAGGGTTTAGATCCGCGGTCTTGTTTTCCGCCGTAGATGGAGGAAAGTCTTTCCACGCCGACGGGGCCGTCTGTGTAAATCATTCTGAAAATGGCGGCGCAGCGGATGTACCACCAGTCGTCTTGAGTCGGCGGGAATTCTTTGTGAACGCCTGTTTTGACGAATTCCGCCCATTCCGGCGGGACGAATTTATCGTTTCCTTTCAATTTTTCCGCAACTTTCGCGATTAACTCGGCTGCGGGAACATCGTATGCTGTTGTCATTAATTAATCTCCTTAAATTTTATAATCTGAATTCCGAAAAACATATCGGATAAACAACCGCGACAAAAAACAGCAAAACAGCGAAAAAAGCAGAAGCCAAATCCAAAAGGATTTCAGGATAGGAGTCACTTAAATGGCAGTCCGCGAAATTTTGCATGCCGACTGAGACGGTCAACCGACAGTCATAACGGCAGTGCAATGCTGCGATTACAACCGGCAAAACGAATTCAAATCAGCATCAAAGTCAATGACCTTGCCTGATTTTCGGTTACCGTGATACGACAAATCGTACCGTTTAAATTAAACTCCCCGCTTTTCCTCAGTTTATTTGATTTTGAAGTCATCGGTTCGTTCGGATTATATTTGTTGCCTGATACGACGCTGGCTGAAGTATCAAACGTTTATGCCTATGTTTCAAAGCACCCCATGGCCGAAACGGGAAACTTTGAATGAAAGACTCAAATGGAACCTAAAACAGAACGTTTGTATATAAAGATTGTGTTGAAAATTCGAATACAGGAATAGAAATGATTAGTTCTGATTTTGTTCTTCAATTGTTTTTAAGATTAACTTTTTTAATTCCGGGACCGTTGTCGGAAATTTTTCCTCGGGCTTGGTTTCTTGAATGATTCTTGGTTTAACCTTATAAAAATCATCAATAAAATTATCAACAGCAATCCTGATCACATAAGATTTTGGCTTATTCATGATTTTGGATAAATTATCAATTTCATCCATGATATAAGGACTTTGAGAAATTGTAATCTTTTCTTTGGGAGATTTATCCTCATGTTTCAGCTGATTAAGCATTGAGTAATCAAAATCGGGATCTTCTTCATAAATAGAAATTTTCCCGAGAAATGTGGAAACAGAAGTACTAATAATATCCGAGATTGACGAAAACTTTCCGGAATTAACCAAAGAATTCATCCTGTTCAAAAGTTGTTGGCTAACCATAAATGAGGCTGATAGCTTTTTAGGGTTAGTTTGATCCATACTTTTTATACACAGGTTTGAAGATATTAGTATTTGTGACAGAGAGGTAGGCATATTTTTTATTCGCTTGAATAAATAAGCATTTTTTAAAAAAATAAGAGTTAAATATAGAAAAAATTTAATATATCATCATGTTTTTATAGGCATATGCCAAAAATTGAATATTGGTTTTTTAAATTTTTAAAACTAATGTCGTCAACAAAATATTTTTGAAAAATCAGTATTCCTGAGACATATTGATGGCAAAAATATATCTAAAAAACTATATGGGGAAAACAAATGTCTGAAAAATATTGTTCCAATTGTGGTAACAAAGTAGAATATGAAAATGCTGTTATTTGCACTAATTGTGGAACTGCTCTCAGCAGTGCAAAAACCACCGATTTACACAAACCGGTAAACCAAAAAACACCGGTCTTATCATTAATTCTTTCATTTTTGTGGCCGGGACTCGGGCAAGTTTATAATGGACAACTTTCACGCGGTTTTGGTATCTTAATAGGTTATTGGATCGGCATCTTTATTTTCATTATCCCGGGAATTGTGGTATGGATCTTTGGTATGTATGACGCATACACACAAGCTGAAAAAATAAACAAAGGAGAAGTTCCATATAAAGAAGCAAAAGCAAACGAGATTGCTGCATTTATAGTCGGTCCATTGATTGCTATTTTTTTACTTTTATTCTTTTATTTCTTCATTAATTATTATTATTATTATATGTGATGTGATGTTATGATTTTTCAAAAACCAATACCAATAATAATCACCATTTTTATTTGCTTTTGTTTGTGTAGCACCACTTTGGTGGCAAATGCTTCAACATCCAATTATAAATTCTGCTGATGATTTATCCAAAATAGGGAATGATGCTTCATATCCTTTAAGTGGAAGTTATATTTTAACAAAAAACATTGAAATTTCAGGTGATTGGCTATCTATTGGCAATAATGATTTTCCATTTACAGGAATTTTTGATGGAAATGGAAATTCAATCACATTTACAACCGAAACAAAAATTTTAAGAAGCACAGGGCCAACTGACAATGTCGATGGGGCGGGTTTATTCGGGAATATTAAAAGTAAAAGTAATTCTACATGTGTTATTAAAAATTTGAATATTGTTGCTAAAGGAAACCTATCTTCCAGCAGTTATTTTGGAACATTGGTTGGTTATTCTACTGGTGGATCCGTTGAAAATTGTTCTGTTCAGTTTTTTGATGATTTTTCAATTAACGGGAGTTCATCCGTTGGCGGTCTTTTGGGATATAATGAAGAAGGAACGGTTAAGAATTGTACATTTATTGGTAATGTAAGAGCTGATAGCAACTATGCCGGCGGTCTTGTTGGAAATATGAAAAACGGTAGTATTGAAAACAGCCACCAGGATGGAAATGTTAATGCAACTCTTATGGCCGGCGGTCTTATTGGTCAAGCTACGAATGTTAATATTAGAAATTGTTCTGCAACTGGCAACATCCATTCAGGTTCAAACAGTGGAGGATTAATTGGCAGAGTTTTTGAGAATGGGACAATTGAAAATAGTTTCGCTATTTGTAATGCGACCTCTTCAAATAAGGCTGGAGGACTCGTTGGAGGACAAGATGTCTTTAACATGTCGATAAGGAACAGTTATGCTATTGGTACAATAATTGCAAGCGGGTATGGTGCCGGTGGTTTAATTGGTACGATTGACAATGGAAGCATTGAAACAAGTTACTTTGTCGGCACTGTTTTAGCATCTAATAATCGGATGGGTGGATTAATTGGATCTACGAATAGCGATATTAATATTTTAGATTCATTTTACTCCGATGACATTGAATCAAATAAATATGGAACAGCCGTTCCAGACCAAGATATGAAACAAATTTCAACATATTTAAGTGGAAGTCCTTATTTGAATTCCGGAAGCCATGGATGGAATATTTCTCAGGATTCAAATTCAAACAATATTTGGTATATCATTAACGGGGAAGATTATCCGCGATTAAGTTGGAGCTATAAACCGCCCGTAATTGAAGAGCCTGTTGAAGTCATTGAAGACTTACCACAAGTTGTTGAAGTCTCGGATGCTGAAGTTGAAAAAAATATGACTCCATTTTACTTATACATTTTATTTGGAATTGTGCTTCTTATTATATTTAGTTTTACATTCTTATTCTTTAAAAAAAGAAAAAGTAATTCCAATAAGTAAGGACATAATTGTCTTTCAATAAAAGAATGTTATGCAAGTGGAAATGTAACTGCAAATGGCAAACATCAGGTGACCTGCAGGATAAAAGAAGTTTCCTGAAAGTGGGTTTGCCATAAGCATATTCGTCAAAATTTTTAATAATATTAGTAATATTTGTTTCTGAGGCTATATATTTTGCAAAGAAAATAAAACAATATTTACAGGACTGCAATAATGAATTATTGCGGCCCATATCTTTTTTTGATTTTTAAAAAATCACATGCCTCTCGCAAACTTGTTGCAATAAATTTCCGGCTCCCGAACTTCCGCCATCTTAAAAGTCTGCTCCCGTCCGGGTCCGACGGAAACGTAAGTGATCGGAACGTCGCACAACTTTTCAATAGCGGTGACATATTCCCGAGCGTTTTCAGGCAAATCGTCAAAACTCTTCACGTTTTCCAGATTTTCTGTCCAACCGCTCATTTCCGAATAAACCGGAACGCAGCGATCCAAATCTTTCGTGAGAAGCGGCGGATAATCGATTCTTTCGCCGTCGAGCTCGTACGCAACGCAGATTTGAATCGGATCAAGACCGGTCAGCACGTCGATTTTTGTTAAGGCAAGTTCGGTGTAACCGTTTAAATTGATGGATTTTTTAAGGAGCGGCAAATCAAACCAACCGCAGCGGCGCTGCCGTCCGGTGGTTGTTCCAAACTCCTGTCCGACGTTTGTGAGGTGAGCGCCGATTTCGTCGGCGAGTTCCGTTGGAAGCGGACCGTTTCCGACGCGCGTGATATAAGCTTTTACGATTCCGATGGTATTGGAAACCCGCGACGGTCCGACGCCAAGACCGGTACAGGCGGAACCGGCGATCGTAGATGACGATGTCACATATTTTTGCGTGCCGTGAACGACGTCCAGAAGCGTTCCCTGGGCGCCTTCAGCCATCACTTTTCGGCCGGCTCGAATGGATTGATTGATCATTTGAGACGTGTCGACCGCAAATTCTTTCAGTTTTTCGCCGAGTTCAAGCATTTCCGAAATGGTTTTTTCCGGCATGATATATTCCGGACTGCCGCCGAGTTTTGCAATGGTTTGAGCCTTGGCCGGCCAAATATCTTTTAATTTGGCGCGAAAGATTTCTTCGTCCAGCAAATCTTCGAGACGGATTTCATCTCGAAGAACGCGGTCGGAATAAGCGTGAGAAATCCCTTTTTTGGTGGTTCCAATCTTATTTTTGCGGGAAACTTCACTGAGCGTATCCAAAGCAATGTGGTACGGCATAATGATGCTGGCTTTTGCGTCGATGCCAAGCTTTTCCGGCGTCACCGAAATGCCTTTTTCTTCCAGCATTTTAATTTCATCCATAAGCGAAAACGGATTGAGAACAACGCCGGGACCGATCATCACGGACGCGCCGACTAAGATGCCGGACGGGATTTGATGCAATTTGTAAACGTTGCCGCCGACGGTCACGGTGTGCCCGGCGTTGTCGCCGCCCTGAAACCGTGCGACGATATCGTATTCGCTTGCCAAAAGATCAACGATTTTTCCTTTGCCTTCGTCCCCAAATTGTGCGCCTGTGATGATTGTGAACATAAGGAGTAGGATTAATCGGCATTATAAAAGTCTTTTGTAAAAATTCCTCGTTAAAAATTCCTGCGCTTCGCTTCGGAATTTTTCAAGGGCGGTGTAACATTTATACCATAAGTTCGCTGCGCGAACGGCTCCCTTCGGTCGCAAGGAGTTTGTCCAAAAATAACAATATGAAAGGAGAAAAAGAAAAAAAGAAAACAAAAAAAGAAAAAAGCAATAAATTTATTCGAACCGTCCGATCGGACTGGTTTCATCCGAAACGTCATGAGACAATTCGTCTTTGTCGATATCAAGGATAATCATGCCGGTTTTTAGGGATTCCAATTCGTCGCATGTCAGCGGACGGGATTTGGCGTTGGCGGACAAAATCGCGCTGTTGCCGAGCGGATCTTTGATTTCAAGTGTAATTTTGCAGTCGGCCGTTTCCGGATTTTCGATGATTTCGTCAATTCGGGCAAGCAGATAAAGCCCGCGTTCGACTTTATCGAGTTCACAATCAGCTTCCGACCAGCGGGTCGCGCTTTCAACGACGCCGCGGATGCGCTGAAGAACGCCTTCCACATTCGTGATATAGGATTCCGAAATCGGTCCCGGCTCCACCATGATGCCGAGTTCCTGAATGAGAATCGTTCCCGAGGTCGATCGAATGACACGGGCGTCTAAATCATCCGGCGTATTCACGGAAAGGGAATAGCAAACCGGATCTTTTCCGGTTAAAATCAACGTGTCGGCAAAGCGGAATGTGCAGTTGGAACAGATCGACGTCGTGTACATGATGTCGCCGAAATACGGAATGTTGTCCCGCTGCCATTTCATCACCAACTCGTTTTGGCAAAGCGGGCAGTTGGTTCGTGTTTCAAAAGTATCTTCAATCAAAAAGAATTCACCTGAATGAGAGAAACGCCTTTGCATATATAAAAGCAACTCAAAAATGCCGCAAAGTTTCAGATTTCAAAAAAATGCGCCTCAGTTCCGTTTCCGAATCAAACAAAACGATTCCACAAACAATGACTAAACCAAAAGTCCCCCGCAAACGTTTTTTTTAATTCAAGCAAACTGCCCTGCAAATTCCGACGCAAAAATTCCTTCGCTTCGCTTCGGAATTTTTCAAGGGGCGGGGGGAGGCTGTTTCCAAAAAGTTCGCTTCGCGAACGGCTCCCTTCGGTCGCTGAAAATATATGGTCAAAATTACGAACCAAGCAAACCGCCCCGCAAAATCAAACGCTTTGCGTTTGTATTTTGCGGATTTCCATAAGCAGATGCATTCCAATTGGTAATTTCCGACACCGATTGAATCTGCTGTTTCCAATTTCCGATTGCACCTACTGTTTGCAGTTTCAGATTGCACCTACTGTTTCCAATTTCCGATTGCATCTGCTGTTTCCAATTTCCGATTGCATCTGCTGTTCCCAATTTCCGACTGCATCTGCCACCACGACACAAATCCTTCTAATGAAATCCGATTAAACAGACGCAAAATGCGTCTGTTTAATCGGGGCGGTTTGCCTGAACTTTAAAAAATGGTTGGATATGCTCGTTGACTTTTCAAAAAATTGCCCCAGAGGAATTATCGGAGCAAAAAGAAAATGTGTCGCCATAACGCGCGCAACCGCTCGCCGCAAAAAGGAAAAGGAAAAACAAAAAAGCAAAAAAATGAAAAGAAATAAAAAATGAAAAAGACGAAAAAAAAGAAAATGAAAAGCGGAATCAGTAATTTCCACCGATTTTTCTTCTGTCAACCTTAATACCGGTCGGGGTGACCAAAATGTTGTTGTCTTTCATGCCGACAATGTCGCCGTGAACATCTAAAACCACATCTTTAAGCTCGTTGAACAAGTGGTTTCTGAGACGTTCGTCGGACTTGATGTTGGAAATATCGACGATGAGAATGTTTCCGTCGTAAATTTCCTTTTTAAGCATCGTGATTTGATCGAAATTGGTAAAAATCGCAATCTTGACATAAGTTTCCGCAGGCTCGTTCGCCGTGTCTTTATCAATGTCCTTTTCGAATTTGTCAAGGTCGATGTATGCTGAATAGTCGTCCGATTGCTTGGATTGGCCGGATCCGCCAAGGATTTTTTTCATGAAACTCACGATGAGACACCTTTGGTTTGAATTGGAATTAAAATTATAAAATACAGAATAAATTGAAATGTGTATAAACTTTGACTAAAGTTACCAATAATTGATTTAAATTGGATGATTGCTTTATGTATAGCTTAATGATTTATTAATCTAATTATAGAAAATCATCTGAATAATCAATAGCTTAATGATTTCTTCATTTATAAACTTATATATAAGCAATGCCCAAAAGACCGTCGTCCCGTCAAATTTCCAGGTTCCAAAGCGTATCGCCGACGTACGACAGCGACTTAACAGCCTTTCCTGATTTTGAATCAGTCATTTCAATGCCTGAAATCAATGCGCGCCCGATTGCCAGCGGCTTCTTATGCGTTTCATCCACGACAATCACCAAATCATCTTTTTGAATCACCGGGTTGGCAAAAACAATTCCGGGACTCATGACATCCGCCCCGTTGACCACGAACTTAACGGCGCCCATATCAACAACCACCAACCGTTTGTCCGGCATCAAAGAAAGCGCCCCCCGAACGGTCGGAAAAACCTCGCCGTCGAATTCAAAAAACATCTGTTTGCCGTCGACGAAGATCACCTTAAATTCGTCCGTCGTGATGACTTCGAATTTAGAATCGGAGAGAGAAGAAACGCTATCGCCGAAAACTTCCGCCAGCGACGCAATAATTTTATTTTTATCATTTTTTCTGAGACTGACTCTGGATTTAATTCTCAAAAAATCACCTGTTGACGGTTGAATATGAAAAACTGTATATAAAAAGATATTTGCTCAAAAACCCAATTCATCCCTTTTTCGAATATTTTGAAAAACAAAGACTCGATTTTGAGAAAAAAGAAAACGTAATGTCACAACGCTCGCGTGGGCAACAACCGATAGCGAAAGTTACAAAGTTACAAAAAATGCCATAATACGCACAGCACAACGCCGCAAAAATGATAAACAAAAAATCGATGAAAAAATAAAAAGAAAAAAAGGAACCGGAAACAGGTTCCTCATTTTACACATTGGCGTTAGAACAATCCGCCGAAAAGTCCGCCCATCGTGAAAAGTGTGGCGAACAAAATGGCAACCATGTTCACGACTTTGATTAAAGCGTTCAAACCCGGACCGGATGTGTCCTTACACGGGTCGCCGACCGTATCGCCGACAACAGCTGCCTTGTGAGCGTCGGAACCTTTTCCGCCGTAAAGACCGGATTCAATCAACTTTTTCGCATTGTCCCAAGCGCCGCCGCCATTGTTTAAGGTCATGGCCAGCATGAGTCCGACAACGATGATTCCGATCAAAAGACCGGCAAGCGCAGCGGAACCGAAAACGTATCCGACGATGAACGGAACAATGATTGCAAGAACTCCCGGAATCACCATTTGGCGAAGAGCCGCGGATGTCACGATGTCCACACATTTGCCATATTCCGGCTTTGCGGTACCGTCCATAATTCCCGGAATTTCCCGGAACTGGCGGCGGACTTCTTCGACGACGCCCATCGCCGCTGTTCCGACCGCACGCATGGTAACCGCTGCAAAGACGAACGGCAAAAGCGCGCCGATCAAAAGACCGATCAAAACAAGCGGATTGTCAATGGCAAGCGCACCGGAATCCAAATGCGCCTTTAACTTAAAGTCAGCGAAAAGCGCCAAAGCACCGAGAGCGGCCGAACCGATCGCATATCCCTTGGTCACGGCTTTTGTGGTGTTTCCAACCGCATCAAGCGCATCGGTGATTTCACGAACGGACTCGGGTTGTTTAGACATTTCAGAAATGCCGCCCGCGTTGTCGGTAATCGGACCGTAGCAGTCAAGCGCAACAATCATTCCGGTTGTGGAAAGCATGGAAACGGCCGCAATCGCAATGCCGTAAAGTCCAAGGGTTGAATTGGTTGCGCCGCCGACAATGAAGAAGGAAATTAAAATACCGGCAATAATCACAATAACCGGAAGCGCCGTGCTTTCAAATCCGAAAGAAAGACCTGAAATAACGTTGGTCCCGGCACCGGTTTGAGACGCCTTCGCAATGTCTTTGACCGGACGGAATTTGGTGGACGTGTAATATTCCGTGAAAACGACCATTAAAACGGTGATAACCATACCGACAAGGGCTGCCAAGTAAAATTTATAGTCGCCGATTAAGTAGTTGGTCACGAAAAAGAAAATCACGGCACAAATAACCGTCGCTGCCGCAACGCCCTTGTACAGAGCGTTCATGATGTTTTTGTTCTTGCCGAGACGGACAAAGAAAATAGAAACAATCGTGGCCAAAATGGCGGTTGCGCCGAGAATCAATGGGTACAAAACCGCATTCGGAATCGCCGTAATCAAAAGGGATCCGAGAAGCATGGCCGCCAAAAGTGTGACCGCATAGGTTTCGAACAAGTCGGCGCCCATACCGGCACAGTCGCCGACGTTGTCACCAACGTTGTCGGCGATAACGGCCGGATTTCGGGGGTCATCTTCGGGAATTCCCGCTTCGACTTTTCCGACAATATCCGCGCCGACATCAGCTGCTTTTGTGTAAATACCGCCACCGACTCTGGCGAAAAGACTGATCAAACTGGCACCGAAACCGAATCCGACAACCAAATTGATGTCCCCGTAGATGATGTAAAACAAACTGACACCGAGAATAGAGAGACCGACAACGGAAAGTCCCGTGACGGCGCCGCCGCGAAACGCGACATTCAAAGCGTGTTCCAAACTGTCTTTGGCGGCGCTGGCGGTTCGGACATTGGCGCGAACGGAAACGTTCATGCCGATATAACCGGCGGCAGCGGATGAAAGCGCACCGAATACAAATCCGATGGCAATTTTAAGACCGCCGTGCGGCCACAAAAAGACCGCAATTAAAATTGTTAAAATAACCGCAACAATCGCGATTGTTTTGTATTGCCGGTTCAAGTAAGCCATTGCCCCTTCCTGAATCGCAGCAGAAATCTCTTGCATTTCCTGGGTTCCTTTGTCCTCGGAAAGGACTTTTTTCGCCAAAAAAGCTGCAAAGAGAAGACTGATGATACCGGAGATGGGAGCAAGGTAAATCAAATATTCCATCATGGTAAACCTCTTAACCTCTTTTTAAAAATTGAAAATGATGAATGAAATATCATCTCATGTGAAAACAAAAATGATAAGAATAACAAGAATCACAAGCCGCCACCCGAAAAATTGTCAAACAATAACGCAGGAAAACGACGTGTCCTGCATGGAAATAGGTATTTACCTATATAATTGTTTCATAAAAACGTTTCAAAACTCCATCATTGAGACAGTTCATTCAAAAGAGCTGCAAGAGGAAAATAAATAATTTTAAATAATTAGAATTCATTTGAATTAAGGTTATAACCTAAATTTTAACAAAATTAAAGATATAACCTTAATTTTAGAAAAATTAAAGATATGACCAAAATTTTAGGAAAATTAAAGATATAACTTAAATTTTAGCAAAATTAAAGATATAACTTAAATTTTAGGAAAATTAAAGATATAACTTAAATTTTAGGAAAATTAAAGATATAATCCAATTTTAGGAAAATCAAAAATATAATTCAATTTTAGAAAATCAAAGATATAATCCAATTTAGGATAATTAAAGGTATAACCTAAATTTAGGGAAAATTAAAGATATAACTTAAATTTTACAATTTAAAACATTAATTCATTCAATAGATGTTATTTTCAACAATCATTCACAGCAAGGCAGTTAAGAAAATGAATGAAGATATATATTTTGCAATCATCGGCGACATCATTTCATCAAAAAAAATAACAGACCGAAATAAAATTCAAAAGGAACTGAAGGATGTGATGGCCGGAATCAATCGACAATATGCCGATGAGATAGCATCGGATTTTGTTATTACGTTGGGGGACGAATTTCAGGGACTGCTCAAAAGTGCGACACTTTTACTGGAGATCTTGGACCGGATAAAATTTGAATTGGAACCGATTGAAATTCGATTCGGAATTGGAATCGGCCGCATCGAAACTGAAATTAACAGAAAATCAAGCGTCGGCGCTGACGGACCGGCTTATTGGTGCGCCCGGCGAGCCATCAATATTATCCACAGTAATAACGATTATAATATATCTAAGGTGGCTGTAGAGATTGAAAATGAAAAGTTCGCCGATGTGGTCAACTTGATAAATGAAAGTCTTCACGTGTGTGATTATATGGAAAAACATTGGCGAAAAACACAAAAAACACTTATTAAAGAAAGTGTTCTTCGATTCGGACATGACACAAAAATTCCTCAAAAAGAATTAGCCGTTTTACTAAATACATCAGCACCGGCTTTAAACTTAAGAATTCAAAGTTCAGGCTATTATAATTACCTTCGAACAAAAAAATCAATCTGCGATGTTCTTCAAAAAATAGGAAATGAATAAAAATAGATAAAGCAATAGACAGCAATAGACGAGACAATAAAAATAGGCAAATCGATCAGACAATAAAAATAGGCAAATCGATCAGACAATAAAAGGCAGATAAAATCAAAAAAAGAGGGCAGAGGAATAAAATGGATTCGGAAATCTTTAAATTTTATTTATTTGTTTTCTTATTTTGCCACGTCATTGGAGATTACTACCTCCAAACGGAAAAACTGGCCGGAGAAAAAGAAAATAATTATAAAAAAGCATTGATCCACTGCCTTTTGTATTCGATTCCGTTTTTAGCGTTTTTAATGTTTTATCTTATATTTCCAACCCTAACGGAGATACCCAAACCGACAAATTCGGAAGTTATCGCCATAATAATTACGATTGCCGGAATAGTCTTATCTCATGCCTCAATTGATTTAATAAAATTAAAGTGGACCAAAAAAACAGCCGACGCTAAAAACGAAACGTTGCGAAATGCATACATCATCGATCAGGTTCTGCACCTTTCAATTATTTTAGCTGCCGCCTTGTGGCTGTCAGCTGAAACGGTTTCAAAAACCATTGACATAATGATTTCATCGGCGGACCTGTATCTCGGATTTAAAATCGTTCTCTTTTCCGCAATCATTCTAAAACCGGCAAACGTCAGTTTTAAAAAAATATTTTTAAAATATCAGCCGCCAAAAAGCGACGCAACGGAAAACCCGACAATTATCGGTGCCGGAGCGACAATCGGATCTTTGGAACGTCTATTGATGGGATTTTTTATGATAATTAATCAATTTGCCGCCGTCGGCTTAATCATGACCGCGAAATCGATTGCCCGCTATGACAGAATATCAAAGGACCCGTCTTTTGCGGAATACTATTTAATCGGAACACTTTACAGCATCCTGATAACGTTGATGGCTTACCTGCTGATATTCAGATAAAAACCGTAAAAACACATTAAGAAGGCAGCATAATAATTAAAAAACATATAATTAAAAAACATAAAATTAAAAAACATAAAATTAAAAAACATATAATTAAAAAACATAAAATTAAAAAACATAAAATTAAAAAACATATAATTAAAAAACATAAAATTAAAAAACATAAAATTAAAAAACATAAAATTAAAAGATAGAAAAAGAACATGAAAGAAAAACAGCAAAAAGATTAACAGCCGGCAGATTTTATATTTCTTCTTTCTTTGTTTTTTCATAAAACTGAATAATTTGTTCCCGAATCATTTCACCCAAAATCGCGCGGTCTCGCTCGGACAGCAAACTTATTGGCTGCAACTGTTTTTCATCATACTCCCTCAAGTATTCGGAAACGGCTTGATTTAAAAAATCAGAGATACTCGCAAATTCACCTTTTTGAATCAGCTCATCGATTTTTCGTTTATGGGCCGGACTGATTGTTCCGCTAATAACCGGCTTTTTACGAGTATATTTTGTCATCGCCGAGTAAATCGGCAAACTGCTAATTAAAACTGATTCAGACTATTGTTTTCATATTGTATACAATTTAATCTAAGATTAAATATAGTTTTGAATAGATGGAAATATAATATAAATGACAAAAAACAAAAGTGAAAACAGCCGAGCTGAAAAACAAAATGGCTGGTCATTTTTGCGATATTTGAAGATCAATCTAAACTTTTCAAATATTCTAAAAATTTATCAACCGCACGCCGGCGGTGAGAAATCGTATTTTTGAATTCAGTCCCAAGCTCCCCGAATGTTTTTCCATTATAATCAAAAATCGGGTCAAAGCCGAATCCGCCGGACCCGCGTTCCTCATACGCAATTTTACCATCAACGGTTCCCGAAAACGTCAACGGTTCCTCCCCGGGTCGGCAGAATGCTACCACCGTTTTAAAATAAGCTTCACGATTTTGTTCACCCTCCATCAATTTTAAAACGCGGGGATTTCCCAGATGGTCCTCCACAAAACGGGAATACGGTCCCGGAAAGCCGTTGAGCGCTTTGATGAAGAGACCGGAATCATCCACGAGAACCGGAATTTTTAAATCATCCGCCGCCGCTTTGGCACTGGCTGCCGCAATCGGCTCTAAATCGTCCGCCTGAATTTCCGGATAATCGCCTTTGTTTTGAATGGCTTCAATTCCGAAATTTGCCAGAATTTCCCGAATCTCGTTAAATTTTCCGGCATTGCCGGTCACAAAAATGATTTTTTGAATCCCGTGATTTTTCATCCGATTTTCCCCTGAATATTGATTTTCCATGGATTAAACGTACCGTCCTCTTAATTTGATTTCTTCAGCCCGTTTTAAAACGTCCGTCGCCTGATTAAATTCGGACACATACCCTTTTGAGAAAAACGCAATCAATTGTTTTGAATTCCGGTGAGAACTTTCAAGCGTTTGGAAAAGAACATGAACGTCCACACCTTTTGCCTCAATGTTTTTATCCGTAAAAGAAAGTCCGAAGTCAATGAAACAAACGGATACGGCGGATTTTTCGGGCTCGGCGGATGTCGCATTTGTATAAATCATATTGGACGTGGTCAAATCGCCATGAATAATATTTGCCGCATGAAGTTTCCCGACTGCTTTTCCGACAAAAACGAATAGCGATTCAAGAAAGACGGGATCGGATTCGTGCGCGTCAACCGCGAATTTGAGCGGGACGCCGTCAATATATTCCATTTGAATAGAAACATCGGAAACACCGGATACAGTCGGCGTAATAACTCCGGCCCGGCGCGCTTCCGTCATCATCCGGACTTCCGTCCGAGTCCGCTCTTTCCGAATCCGGGCATCTAAAACATCCAAACGGTACCCTTTCTTGATCCGTTCCTTAACAACCATCCCGGACGGAGCGTCATGCTTTTGATTTTTAGTTTTATTTCCGAGAGATTCCATTTTATTGCCAAAACCGTCAGCTTCGCCGCCAAGATCGTCGGACAAAACCGCATGAATTTGATGCTCAAATCCGTACGCGTTCGGAAAAGTAGATACAGTTGCCTCGGCACCGTTTCTCATTTTCTGAATTTCAGTTTCCATGCTCACCGGCATTTTTTCTTTCCAAGTGACGGAAACTTGATCGGCCCGAAACCCGGCGTCAACGGCGGATTCTTCCAACGTCAAAATATCGCCGGCTTTGTACATCAGAAGACCGGTATAAGCAATCATGGCGCCGTTGTCGCCCATAAATCTTTTTTCAGGAACATAAAATTTAGCGCCGCGCTCCTGACACATTTGGCTCAGCATTTCCCGAAGACGGGAATTGGCGCCGACACCGCCGGCCAAAAGCACTTCGGACTTTCCGGTGTGGGCAAGCGCCCGCTCGGTTACCTCAACCGACATGGCAAAAGCGGTTTCCTGATAAGCATGGCAGATGTTTGCCAAAAATACATCGCCGGCCTCTTCGTTATTTTGGCTTTGGTTTTGTTTGACTTTAATTTTGTTTTCTTGAAGAAGACGGGTTGCCGCTGTTGAAAGACCGGAAAAGAAAAAGTCCATTCCTTTGACAGTATACGGAAGTTCAATATTTTCGGTCGCCTCTTTGGCATATTTTTCAATCAACGGTCCGCCGGGATGGGGAAGTCCGGCCGAGCGCGCGAATTTATCAAGAGAATTTCCAAGACCGATATCAAGCGTTTCCCCAAAAACGCGGTAGGTGCCTTCCTGATACGCAAGAACTTGAGAATTGGCGCCGCTCACATAAAGAACGACGGGATCGATGGCATCCGTTTTCCAGACGCCGACTTCAATGTGCGCTACGCAATGATTGACGCCGACGAGCGGTTTTTTGAGAATTTGAGAAATCATGCGCGCGGCTGTTGCGACAATTCGAAGGCAAGGACCAAGTCCCGGACCTCGTGAAAACGCAACCGCGTCGATTTCATCGCGGGAAATTCCCGTCTCTTCCAATCGGAAAAAAACATCGGCAATAACTTCTCCGATGTGCGCCGCATGATGTTGAGCCGCCTCGCGCGGATGAATGCCGCCGGACGCCGGCCGGTAAGTGTGCGTCACCTCAACGATGACATCGTCTTCATCGACAACCGCCGCGCTCAAATTCCAAGCGGTTCCTTCAATTCCCAAAACAAGCGTTCGCTTCAAGTAAAAACCTCAATGAATGATGAAGAAATGAAACGAATTAAGATATAAATAGTATTTCAAACGGAAAGTCCGGTTTTCGGGAAGACAGCTTCGTACGCATTCGAAGGGAGATTTTCTTTTTTGCGGCGGCGGACGCGCGCATTATAGCGACACACTTTTTTTGAGTTTTCAAAACAATCCGGCTGCTTTTAAGTTTAAACATTCAAGTTGACCGCCATTTTTGATTTAAACGCAGGTAAACCCTCCCGCTTAAACAGACGCGTATCGCATCAAAAATTCCTTCACTTTGCTCCGGAATTTTTCAACACCAAGTTACGTCTGAGTCTGACAGTTCGCTGCGCGAACGGCTCCCTTCGGTCGCTGAAAATATATCCCGATTCTTTCGAAATCTCAAGCAACCCATCCCGCCTAAACAGACGCGTACCGCGTCTGTTTAAGCGGATTCCGATGAACGGAATTGAGTACAAAAGTGGCGGATGCAACCTGAAATGGAAACAGTAGATAAAATCGGAAATGGAAACAGTAGATACAATCGGAAATGGAAACAGCAGATACAATCGGAAATGGAAACAGTAGATACAATCGGAAAAATGGAAACAGAAGATACAATCGGAAATGGAAACAGGAGATACAATCGGAAATGGAAACAGAAGATGCAAATGGAAAAATAGAAAAAATAATGATCGTTCTGAATGAAAAATAAGATCAGATCGAAATCAGATCAAAATCAAACCCAATCAATCAAATCTTTTTGTTCCGCTCTCATTTTCTTTGAAAAAATCAAACTTTCGGAAACAGCGCCTCCGTTACAAGTTTTCGTATCAAAAATTCGGGAATCCGGATATAGAGAAATCCATTTGCTTCGAACGTCTTGTTTCAATTGAGTCAACCGGTTGATTTCATCCGGTGTTTTTCCGAGCGGGAAAAGCGTGATAAAAGAAGGTCCCGTCCCCGAAAGCCCGGAAACGATTCCAAACTCTTTTCCAAGTTCCATCGCGCAAAGAGCCGGTTCCGGGTCAAATCCGAGAGCGCCGCAATATAAAAGCCCGTTTAATTTCATCGCTTTTTCATATTGTTCGTCTTTTGCCAAATCAAAAGCAATTTCCACTAAATCTTTGAGAAGAACACTCCGGGAAACATTTGCGTCGGCGCTGTGCGCTCTTTGATTGGGATTTAAAATTAAAACATCATAATCAAACGTCTTGCGGCTGATTAATTCCATTTTCCGGTTGTCGGTGAGCGCAACGCCTCCGAAAAAAGAAGCGCAAGCGTCGTCAAAGGCGCCTGTAATCGTCACCTTCGCATCCTTAGCCGCCGCAACTCCCCATTGAACAACGTCCAACGGGTCAATAGATCTGCCAACGCCGATTTCATCTAAATATCCGAGCGCGTCAAGCGCCGCCAATACGCAAGAGTTGGCGGCGGCACTGCTGCTTTTAAGACCTCCTGCCGCCGGAATAACACTTTTTGTCAAAACCCGCGCGGATTTTCGGCAATCCATTTTTTCAAAAACAAGTTCAACACAGCGTTCCATTAAATACGGATTCATGCCGGAATCATTCAAATTCCGACCGGAAACGACAGGACCGATATTTCCCGGCTCCGAAACAATAACTTGCGCGTATGTTTTCATCTCCGTCGCAAACGCGCAGCCTTTCCACGCGGCAATCGCATTGATGATGGTTCCGCCGCCGAAAGCACACCCGTATCCCTTTTGAATCATAAGACAACGTTACGGGATTTTATTATAAAATTTATTCCATGAACAAAAAACAATTTTCTGAAAACATAAGTTTATTCTATTGAAATAATTTATTTTCATGAATCGTATATATAAATTATCAAAATATATATAGAATTAAGCATTTTACCTATTTTCAAGAGATGTCCTTCAATAAAATTTAAAACCGTCAAATAAATTCGATTCGTTCATTAATTCATTATATGATCATAAAATCATCATAAAATCATCAACGAGGTTAGGAAATGGAAACCAGAAAAGTGCAACAAACCGGCGGCTCAACATATATCATATCTCTTCCGAAACAATGGGCGGATAAAGTCGGCATTTCTCCGGGCATCCGGGTCGGCGTTCAGCCGCAGCCGGACGGAAAATTGCTGATATGTCCGACAATAGACTCAAAACCGCTTCGGAAAAAAACCATCGACATTACAAACATTACCGGACAAGCTTTGGAGCGAACCGTCATCGCCGCCTATCTGGCCGGCTACGATATTATTGAATTTGTATCCCCCAAAATCCTGGCGGAACAAAAAAAGATTCTTCGAACGATTTGCTACAAATTAATCGGTCCCGAAATTATTGAGGAAAACTCAAACAGCGTCCTTGTTCAAGACTTGCTCAACCCGAACGACTTATCGATCAAAAAAGCCATTCAAAGAATGTACCTCATCTCAAATTCCATGTTTTGCGACGCGATTATCTCTCTTAAAAACTGCGATTTAGACTTGGCCACCGACATTGACGAGCGGGATGATGAAGTTGACCGCCTTTACCTTGTGATTTCCAAACAATTCAAATCCATTCTTTGCGGCACCAGTTTTTTGGACACAAACGAAGCGTCTGTTGAAGAATACCACGACTTGAGAATGGCGGCAACACCCATTGAGCGAATCGCTGACCACTCCCAAAAAATCGCGCGCGTGGTTTTGACCATGAAACCTAAAATTGACACCGAAACGATGTCCGAAATCGAAAAAATCAGCCTTTTGGCCAAACAAAATTCCGAAAAAACAATGGACGCTCTTTACAGTTCAAACGCGAAACTGGCCAACCAAGCCATTGAAAATCAAAAAGAGATTAATGCGTTAATTGAGAAATTTAACCTCGAAAAATTCAACAATACAACCAAGCTGTCCTTTGACAATGTTTTGGCGCTCAGGATTGTTATGGACAGTATCGGCCGAATCGGAGATTACAGTACAAATATCGCGGAAATTGCAATCAACGCGTCCATCGAATCCAAATGAGGCAACTCCAAGCATCAACCGGACAAATGCTTCATAATACAATTTTGGCTCATTGATCATAAACCAATTAAAAACAAATTAAAAACAAATTAAAGCCAATTAAAAACCAATTAAAAACCAATTAAAGATAATTAAAAACCAATTAAAGATAATTAAATAAAATTCACGAAATATAATAGAAAAGAACTTATAAAAACAAACCATTTATCAAAAATTAAATTTTGCATTTATTTTGCATTTATTATGTTTATTAATTGATTCGTTTGAAGTTCAACTCAGATTTTTAGGATTGAAATGACTTTTGCAATGTTTGAGGAGGGAAGAAAATGAAAGTTGAGACGAAAAGCGGTTTGGTTTTTGCTCTTTACGCGCTCATTTTGGGTGCTTTTGTCGGCGTTGTGACATTTGTTTTTTTAAAACTGATGAATTACAGCACTGATTTTTTATGGGTTTACCTCCCGTCTCAAATTAATTTTATATATTTGCCGATTTTGATTTGCGCTGTCGGCGGCATTTTTGTCGGCTGGACGAAAAAAAAATATGGGAATCAACCGCCAACATTATCGGTCGCGCTCTTGGAAGCGAAAAAAAACAAAAGAATAGAATATAAAAATTTACCGTCCATTGCTTTATGCGCTTTTCTTCCGCTGATTTTCGGCGGCAGTATCGGTCCGGAAGCCGCTCTTGTCGCCATTATCGGAAGTCTTTGTACATGGATTGGCGACCACATCAAAGCGTCAGCCAAATCGATTCAAGCTTTATCCGAAATCGGAATGGCCGCAACGCTTGGCACTTTATTTGGGTCCCCGTTTTTCGGCGTCGCCAAAACGGTTGAAGAAGAAGAGGAATCCAATATCCTTTTTACTCAAAAAATTGAAGAGAAAAAATTTGAAGCCGAAACAAAAATCGACAAAAAAAATGGTTATGTCGAGTCCGGCGAAGATTTCCGGAACAAAAATGAATTTGAAGAGAATTTTGAGAAAATTCTCGAAAAAGATGACGACTTCATCATCCCGAAACAATCTAAAATTTACATTTACATACTGGCCGCCATTGCCGGCTTTGGAACATATTTCCTGCTGACATCCTGGTTCCCGACCGGTGGATTTTTCAGATACGATTACGTCAGCATCGGCGTAGAAGAAGTGTTGGCCTTGCTGCCGCTTGCCATTCTCGGTGTTTTGGGAGCTTGGCTCTACTTCGCATTCGGCTACGTGATTAGAATCATCATCAAACCGGTACTGAAATACAAAATTCTTCTGGCCGTCATCGGTGGGGTTGCTCTCGGCGCTATCGGAATTTTGTTGCCGTATACATTATTCTCCGGTGAAAAACAGATCGGAGAAATGGCAATGAATTGGACAACGCTCACAACCGCCGTCCTTCTATTGACAGTCATTGGCAAATTGTTCATCACCCGATTCTGTATCATGACCGGTTGGCGCGGCGGACAAATTTTTCCGGTGATCTTCGCCGGAATCGTTCTCGGATATGTGGTCGCGTCTGTCTTTCCGATTGATCCGATATTCTGCGCCGCAATCGTCTCCGTTTCACTGACCACCGTTATTTTGAAAAAGCCGGCGGCGGTTGTTATTTTAATGATCATCATTTTCCCCATCGGATATATCATTCCATTGGCAGCGGCATCAATCATCAGCAATTTCCTTCCGACCCCGAAAATTTTGGTCAAATCCGAAAAAGAGGATTTTGAATCCGAATACAAAGAAACAATGCGTTTGACGGCAAAAGCGATGGGAAAAGAGGATACTGTTCCGGAAACTGCCTGAACAGTAAGCAAACAACAAATTAAAGAAGAAAGAAAATAAAGAATGGAAAGACCATTTCAGCACAAAAAACTCCAAAATAAAAAAATACTCCAAATAAAAAAAATCCAAAATAAAAAATACTCCAAATAAAAAAATCCAATAAGTATCAAACTTGACGGAGAAATCATATTGACAACAATCGGAACCCCTCTTTCTCCTAACGCGACAAAAGTGATTCTTTGCGGCTCGGGCGAGCTTGGAAAAGAAGTCGCTATCGAACTTCAGCGACTCGGCGTCGAAGTGATTGCGCTTGACCGCTACTCAAACGCTCCGGCCATGCAAGTCGCTCACCGCTCTTATGTTCTTCAAATGACAAACGGGGATGAACTCCGAAAAGTCATTGAAATGGAAAAGCCGGACTTTGTCGTCCCGGAAATCGAAGCAATTGCCACCGATGTGTTGGAATCGCTTGAAAGAGAAGGATTTAAAATAGTCCCGTCGGCACGGGCTGTCCGCCTGACCATGAACCGGGAAGGAATTCGAAGGCTTGCGGCCGAAGAACTCGGCCTTAAAACGTCACGTTATATTTTCGCCGATTCGGAAGAGGAGACCAAAAACGCGGCAAACGCCTTGGGTTTTCCATGCGTCTTAAAACCGATCATGAGTTCATCCGGAAAAGGCCAAAGCGTCATTTGGCAACCGGAAGACATGGCGCCCGCGTGGGAAAAATCTCAAACGGAAGCGCGCGGCGGCAGCGGAAAAGTAATTATTGAGCAATTTATCGATTTCGATTTTGAAATCACGCTGCTGACCGTGCAATGTGTCAGCGGCACATTATTTTGTGAACCGGTTGGCCACAAACAGATTAAGGGAGATTACCGGTCATCCTGGCAGCCGCAAAAAATGAACGAAAAGGCGCTCAGAAAAGCCCAAAAGATGGCGGAAAAAATAACAAAAAGCTTGGGCGGTTTCGGAATTTTCGGCGTTGAGTTTTTTATCAAAGGAGAGGACGTTTATTTCAGCGAAGTGTCCCCGCGGCCGCATGATACCGGAATGGTGACAATGGTGTCGCAGGATTTGTCGGAATTTGCGCTTCATTCGCGCGCTTTTTTGGGACTGCCGATTCCGATTAGTCAAGTAAAATCGCCCGAATCAGCAAAATTAACGAAAGGAAAACAAAAAAGAAAAGCAAAAGGGAAAAAAATCAGAATAAATGTGATTCCAACCAATGGCCCGGCGGCTTCTCATGTCATTTTAAGAGAAGGAAATTCAAACCGGATCTCCTATGAAAATTTGGAAAAAGCCCTTCAAAAAAGAGATACGCAAATCCGGCTCTTCGGAAAACCGGAAATTAAGACAGAGAGAAGGCTCGGCGTTGCGCTTGCCAAAGGAAAAAACATCAATGACGCAAAGAAAAAGGCAAAAAACGCGGCAAACTCCGTTGTTGTCAAAATGGAATAAAGGCAAATCGGGCGATGAGAAATCATTTGACTTTTTTTCAGAAAGGCATAAATATCCGGCATTTCTCATAGATATACTTCTGAATATATACAATAATAATGATGAATTATAAAATAAAAAATCATAAATAAAAATAATAAAAACAAAAGGTGTTTTAAAAATGCAAAATGACGAACTTTATCCCGAATATTGCCGCAACAAGCTGATGGATTTTGTCAAAAAAAGAGACATTAAAATCGAAATTTGCGATGTGACATTGCGCGACGGCGAACAAACACCCGGCGTTGCTTTTTCAAAGGAACAAAAAATGTCCATCGCGCGCCATTTGGATGAAATCGGCATTGAAGTGATTGAAGCCGGATTTCCGGTGGTCTCGGAATCCGAAAAAGAGATTGTCAAAAGCATCGCTCAAATGAACCTGGACGCCAAAATCTGCTGCTTATGCCGGTCCACTCAAAAAGACGTGGAAACCGCTCTGGACTGCGATGTCGATATTGTGAGCGTTTTTTTGGCCATGTCCGATCTTCATTTAAAATATAAGTACCACAAAGATTTAAATGAAATGCTTTCGGTTGCGATGGACGCGATCGAATACGCTAAAGACCACGGCCTTGGTGTCCGTTTCGCCGCGGAAGACGCGACAAGAACACCGATTGACCGGTTAATTTCAGCTTTTAAGCAGGCAGAAGAGCGAAAAGTGGATTATGTCAGTATTGCCGATACGGTCGGCATTTTAAATCCGTCCACCGCCAAATATTTGACAAATCAAATTTACAAAGCGGTGAACACAAAAATCTGTATCCATTGCCACGATGATTTGGGAATGGCGGTTGCAAACACGTTGGCAGCCGCCGAAGCAGGCGCTTACCAACTTCATACCACCGTAAACGGAATCGGAGAGCGGGCCGGAAATGCGGCGCTGGAAGAAGTTTTGGTTGGCCTTCGCGTCCAATACGGAATTGAACGTTACAACCTCAAAGGTTTAGTCGATTTATCAAAAGAAGTGGCATGCTACTCAAAAATTACGCCTGCCATTAACAAAGCGGTTGTCGGAGAAAATGCATTTTCCCATGAATCCGGCATTCATGTTGCCGCCATTCTTGAAAATCCGCGGACTTATGAATTATTCTTGCCGGAAATGGTTGGCGGACAGCGTAATTTAATCGTCGGAAAACATACCGGAACAAAAGCGCTTGCCGGAATCATCAAAAATATGGGTTATGAGCTGGATGAAGAGGATTTTAACCTGCTGTTCGACCAAGTCAAGATGATTACCGAAAAAGAACAAAGAAGCGTCAACCGGGATGAATTGGAAACTTTAATGATGAATATTTTGGAGATCAGCGATTAAGTTCGTCCTTTTCTTTTTTCATTTTCTTTTTTCATTTTCTTTTTTCTTTCCTTTTTTCTTTCCCTTTTTCTTTCCTTTTTTCTTTCCTTTTTTCTTCTATTATTCCGATTTTACAAATCAGAATATGCTTTCCAATTATATAGAGATATATTTATAAATAAAAGGAGTTTTATAAGTTCACCTAATAGTTGAAATAAAATTAAGAAATTAAAAATAAAAAGGCTCAGATGCAAATGGAAGAGCGTTATAATAAAATGAAAACGGACCCGATCGAAGAATCAGTGATTCAGTCCCGTCTTGAAAAAATAAAAGCGGCCCGTGAAAATCCGGACATTGAAGTCATCGAAATCGAGCTTGGGTCAATTGAGCAGATTTATAATCATATGGATCCGTCACCGTTTTATGATAAAGAATTGGACTTTAACGCCGAACAATACATTTTATCATCTGTTGAAGAGATACCGCTTAAAAAGGAGGCATTGCTGGTCATTTATGTTCAGACCAAAAAATTGACGGAAAAGAGAGAAACGATTCTCAAAGACTCGATTCACCGTCATTTTGAACGGAAATTTAAATCTTTGGACCGGCAGGCTCACAAAAAAACAAGACGGGTCGGATACAGCGCGATTTTCGGAATCGCTTTTTTGGGACTGTGCTTAACGCTTTCTTACAAATTAACAACGCAGACGGCTGCCGATAGTTATTATCAGATTTTGGGGCAAGGTTTGGTGGTCATCGGCTGGGTGGCCCTTTGGGACCCGACAGAATATTTCCTTTTTGATTGGTGGGACCCGCGAAAAGAAATCGCGGAATGTAAAAAGATCAGCAAAATCGCAATCGAAGTCATTCCTGTCAATCCCCCGGAAACGGAAAAGTCGGCAAAACAGGAAGAAACAAAAGTAAAAACCGGTGAAATAAAAACAGCTCCGCAAGAACCGAAATTAAAACAGGATGAAACAAAAGCAAAAGCTGATGAAACAAAAACAAAGTCTGAGGAAACGAAAACAGAAGATATAAAATCTAAATCAGTCGAATAAAAGTAAAACCGAAAGATACAAAGACAAAACCGGATAAATGAAAATGAGCCGATGAAATGAAATCGTCCAAAAAACAATTTAATGAAAGAGGGAACGTTTTTTTAATTTTTGTATTTGAATAAATGAAACCGAAAAAGATCCGGTTTCATTTACACCGTTTTGGGGTTACTTTTTTAAGTTATTAGTCGGTTTTTGTTTTTGTTTTTGTTGATTTGTTGAGATTGGTTTCAACTTTTTAATGGGTGCTGCTATTAATTATGTTTCTTTTTAAATTACAAATCGTCGCAAATCACAACCGGCTTAATTAAGTCCTTTGGTTTGTCTTTCATAAGCAAGAGCGCCTTTTCGATGTTTTTGAAACCATCAAAAACGTGCGTGGCCATTTTTTCAGGCTCGATTCTCTTGTATGTACAAAGGTCGACCATTCTTTCCATTCTCAATCGGCCGCCTGCAACAAGACCGCCGCGAATATCTTTGTGCGCCATTCCGTTGCCCCATTCAAGTCTCGGAATCGGGAGTGTTTCACCGTTTCCGAAGTAGTTGACGTTGGAAATGGTTCCGCCCGGTTTGGTCATTTTGACGGCTTCCAAAATCGCGTTGGAGTCGCCGCCGGCAATGATGGTCGCATCAACGCCCCGACCGTTGGTGGCTTTTAAAATTTGCTCAACAATGTCGCCTTTTTTATAGTCGATGATGTCAGAGGCACCGTATTCCTGGGCAAGATCCGTACAAACTTTCCGGTTACCGATTGCAAAGAGGCGGCCGGCACCGTGGATGGCAGCTCCGGCAACACCCATGAGTCCGACCGGACCGATACCGAGAACGGCAACAGTAGCGCCGGATTTGATGTTGGCCAATTCCGCGCCTTGAATGCCGGTCGGGGCCATGTCGGAAAGCATAACGGCTTGTTCAAGCGACATTCCTTTCGGCATTTTGGCCAAGTTCATGTCAGCGTCGTTGATGTGAATAGCTTCCGAGAAAACACCGTCTTTGATGTTTGAGAATTTCCAGCCGGAAAGCATGCCGCCGGAGTGCTGCGGATATCCGTCCTGAGCTTCAAGAGAGCGCCAGTCCGGTGTAATCGCCGGAATCACCACGCGGTCACCGACTTTGAATTCCTTGACTTCACTGCCGATTTCAATAATTTCGCCGGCACCCTCGTGTCCGAGAATCAAGTTGTGGCGGTCGCCGACAGCGCCTTCGAAAACGGTGTGAATATCAGATGTGCACGGCGCCAAAACGAGTGGTTTGACTAAGGCGTCATATGGTCCGACATTTGGCTTTTCCTTTTCGATCCAACCGAGCTTTCCGATGCCTAACATCGCAAATCCTTTAACTTTCATTTAAAAGAACCTCCTTTGATTAAACAACAGGTTTAAACCGACCTGCTTATGGAGGACGTTATTTTGGACTTATATAAAGGTTTCGAAAGACTGTCATGAAAATAAATTATATAAGATAATTCTATATGATTCAACTACCTTTATCTTTTAAAAATATATTTTTTTGAAAAATAAGCATAATGAAGCTGTTTTTTAAAATATGTCAACGACAATAAATCGATATTAAAAATTGAAGTTAACAATAAATATTTAAGAAAAAATATTAAAATATCATGAATCATCGTTTAGAAATTTGCGCAAAACTGAGACATGATTTCATTAAAAAAAGGTTGGAAGACCTCAAAATGGAAACGAATGGACTCAAAAAAAGTGAAAAGAAACGAAAAAAACGAAAAGAAAAAACGAAAAGGATGAAAAAAATAAAATTGACCAAAAAGGAGAAGAGTGATGAAAATCAGTTTTTCAATGCTCTTTCCATAACGATTTCGGCAATCCGGTCATCGGCACCGATCGGTTTTTTGTAAATAATCTCCACATCTTTCGGAATGTCCACTTTTTCAAAATTGTGGTGGTGCCCATGTCCATTCCCGTGTTTGCAGCCGTCTTGGCCGGAACTTTGATCATGGTTGTGGGGAATTCCATGGTCGTGGCAATGCTGATGATCTTGGACGGCGCTGTCTTTTAATATGCCGAGCATGCGTGGAATATCTTTTTCGGTATGTGTTCCCGGCGCCAAGAAGACCGGAACGACGATGATTCGTTTCGTTCCGTCCGCGATAATTTTTTTCAAAGATTGCGGGATGGTCGGCTCGTTAAATTCCATGAGACCGATCTCAACGTTTTGAAATTGACCGGATGTTTTGACTTTGTCGGCCACATCAACCAGCAGCTGCTTGGAATACGGTAATTTGCTGCCATGTCCCACCAACAATAAAGTTTCTTTTTTGTCCATGTTTTTACCTTTTTTATTAAATAAAATGAAAAAGAAGAGAGAAGCATCAAAAAAGGCATCATAAAGGATGCCGATTCAAAAATGCGGATTAAAACGATATTGTAAATACCACCAAAGCTCTTTATTTTATATAAGTATTACGAAGACACGTAAAAGTATTAATAGTTTAAAATAGAGGCACTTTTGGTCGGACAACAGATAAGCTTTTAAAGGATGAGTTCATGCAAACTAGATTTTTTTCAATTTGTTTTTGGAATTTGCGCTCATCATTCTCTTTTTTGAATAATATAAATTTCAACTAAAATAAAAAAGGTTGTTTTGAATAAATTTATATAATTTAAAAGGAAAGATGAAATAAGTTCAGTTCGATTAAATATTTTCGTTTTTATCAGATTTTTTCAGATTTTTTCAAAAATCACATTGAAAATCATCCGAAAGAAAGTTCAAAAACGAAATGAAGAAGAGTTGTCAGAAAATAAGACGATTCAGCGAATAATATTCAGAAACAGCAGGAAGAATAATATGACCACCGAAAGAAAAGAAGATTACTTAAAAACCATTGACAAAATCATTTCCGAGAAGGGATACGCCCAAGTGAAAGACATTTCACGCGTTCTTGACGTTGGCCCGTCAAGCGTCACCGGAATGCTCAAAAAATTGACGGATGAAGGGTATATCAATTATGAAAAATATGGCGGCGTCACCTTGACCGAAAAAGGAAAAGAAACGGCTGACGAAACCAAAGAAAAATACAAAACCATTAAGGAGTTCTTAACCGCGCTCGGCGTCTCCGAAACCATCGCCGAAGAGGATGCCTGCAAAATGGAACACGTGATTGCGCCGGATACGTATACGAAATTCCTCATGTTTTGCGAATTTTCAATGACGGAAAAAGGAACAAAACAAATGGAACATTTTAAAGCCTATTGTGAAACCGGAAAATCGGAAAAGTGTACTTGCGGCCCAAAAATTCTAAAACTGGAATAAAAATTGAACTACCCTGCAGTTTCTGTATTCGGTTCTGCCGAATTATTTTTTATTTTCACGCGCCGGTTCTCTTTTGACTCCGGCTTTTTTAATTCCCGGACTTATTTTTTCATTTATTTTTTTAATTCATCATTACAATCCCGCCTCATTTCTTTTTTCTATTACGTAGATCGAATTCGGATCGAAGATTTATATATCTGAATCGCCGACATATCCAACGGTATTTTGAGAAATTTCAAAATAGAAAATATCAAAACAACGAGAGATCAAAATGAAAATGAAATTTTTGATGGTGTTGGTTTTGTCACTGGTGCTTATATTCGCGTCAGCCGGCTGCGTCGGTAACGATACGAAAGTTCAAATCAACGAATCGTTGGGCGAATTTAATAAAATAAGCATAACCGGCGTTTCCGAATTGAAATTGGTCAGTTCAGACACATCGAGAATCAACATCGAAGTCGGTCAAAAGAACGCTCAATACGTCAAATATGAAGTCGTAAACGGAACCCTTGAAATTACCGCCGACCGGAAGGTGCCCTCAGATCAAGATACGGAAATTACCGTTTGGTACAAAGACCTTAATGAAATAACCATATCCGGCGTTCATGATGCGGAGGCAGAGCTTCCGATCACGGGCAGCAATCTGGTCGTGACGTCCGACGGAACGAACAGCATTGATTTGAATGTTCAAGTTGAAAACTTGACATTAAACATAACCGGAGTTAATGATGTCGATATGAAAGGGTCTGCCAAAACCGTTATGGTCAAAGTGGACGGCACATCTGATTTAGATTTAGAGGAGCTGGCCGCTGCCGACATGACAGTTGCCATGAAGGGCGTATCGAATATGGATGTCTATGTCACCAACTCATTAAACGCCACATTAAACGGAACATGCAAATTAACGTATGCCGGAAACCCGCCGCAGGTTGTCAGCAATGTTTCGGAAACATCCGTCATTGTCAAAAAGAACTGAAAATGAAAAGATAAAAGACAAAATATAATGAAAAAATAAAAAATAGAATCAAGGTCAACAAATCAATTTTTGGTTTGTTGATCTTTTGAAAATTTAAGAAAATTACTCACTCAAAAATCCGGGCTTGACAGACTCGAATGGGTCGGCAAACCACGCAAAAGCCGCGAGGGCGCCAATCATTCCGTTTCCGCCCAATATGATGTCAACCGAATTTTCTTTAGCCGTTTTTTCCGCTTCCGCTCTCGTCACCCGTGATGTTCTTCCTTTTTGGCTGTAATCCGAAAGGCCTTTCGGAACCGAAAAACCGGAATAGACCAACATTCCCGTATTTTCACTGACGCTGTATTTTAAAAGAAGTGCTTTGACGTCGGCAATTAATTTTTCCTTGGCTTTTGGACTCACGCATCCGAATTCAAGGATGGCCGACATGCAATTTTGTGTTTTTTCCGGAACCGGATAAAGTTGAACAAGCGCCTGGGATAAAAAAACAGCGTCATCTGTACTGACGGCTTTTCCGATGTTGTGCGCCAATGTCCAAGTCGCGCCGGTTTCGCAAGAATCCGTATCGTCAATCGCAATCAGTACCCGTTCGCGCCGCGGAACATAAATTGTTCCTTTGGCGGTTTTGCCGCCGCCCGACTCTGAAATTTCATAACGGGAAACACCTTTGGCAAGTGCCCGGCATTTGGTGGCGCCGACGCCGCCGCCGCCAAGACCGGTGTAGGTAATTTCAACCTCATCATTTGCATTGCAAAGAACGGATTCAATTCCGGCCGCCGCAACCGAAGATTTCAGCTCAAACGGGAAACGGCCAACGGAAACGGTGTACCGGATAAATTCACCGTACGTTTTGACGCTTCTGACAGCCGGCGATTTGGCGTAATGATGATAAGACCAACAGGCGCCGCTGAAACAATTGGAATGTTCGATAATTTCGGCAACTTCGCCTTTGTCATCGCAAATCGCGTAAATTCCCTGATAAGGAACCGTATACGGGTCCTCTAAAACAAGGACGTCACCGCCGGAACTTTCATGGTTTTGATTTTTCAAAAATATAACCTCTATAAACCTGTCTTCCTTTCTAAAAGGAATGGTTTATTATAAACCATACGGTAAAAACAATCCTTTTTTCAAAAATTTAAACCTGTTTTTCCATGATTAGGTCAATTTCTTTAAAAATGAATTCAAAATAATGAAGGAATTTTCCTTTTTGTCTTATTCCAATCATATTTTTCCTTCCTGTTTCAAACTCAGAAAACAGCCGTCACCGACAATGATGTGATCTAAAACTTCAATCCCGAGAAGATGTCCGCATCCGGCAATCCGGGCGGTGACGTCAAGGTCCTCCGGACTTGGCGTCGGGTCGCCTGACGGATGATTATGAATCAAAACAATTGCAGCGGCGGATTCCATCAACGCCGGGCGGAAAATCTCCCGCGGATGAACAATGCTGGCATTGAGGCTGCCGATGGAAATGACTTCTTCCCGAATCACCCGATTTTTGGTATCGAGGCAAAGAACAATGAATTTTTCCCTCTTTTCTTCGCGGATTTTCGGATAGATAAAACTGAAAATATCTTCCGGCGACTTGATGAGACGCTTGGGTTCTTCCGTATAAGATTCAAGCCGTCGCGAAAGTTCAAAAAGAGAGACGATTTGACAAGCTTTGGCTTCACCGATGCCGTGTGTTTTTTTCAACTCTGAAACCGAAAGGCGGCTCAATTTTTTGAGCGAATATTCGGATAAAACCTGCTGGCATAAATCCAACACATTCCGGTTTTTGGTTCCGGTCCGAAGGATAACCGCCAAAAGCTCCGCGTTTGACAAAGATTCCGGACCGGATTTTAAAAGCCGCTCCTGAGGGCGTTCATTAACCGGAAGGTCTTTCATTTTCAACACGGAGTTCGGTTGGGAAGAAGAATTCAGTTCAATCATAAAAGAGGAAAAGAGATGACGGCATATAAAAACTGTTAAAATCTCAAAATCGAAAAGGATTTATAGAAATGATTCCGCCAAAAGAAGATGGAAGGAATGATTCCAAAAGAAGACGGGAGAGATGCCGTCAAAAAAGGAAAATCACTCCGTTAAAACGAAATGAACGTTTCGCCATTTTAATTCTTTTTGAATCTCTTCGATAAAAATGCCCCGGCCGTCAACGGATATTTCTTCAAAACCCGGGCTTGTTTTTGACGGTTTTTTGGACGTTGTTACAAAAACGCCGCACGACGGACTTTTGGAAACGCCCAAAATCAAAATGGAAAAACCGTCTTTTTCAAATTGTTCAATCATTTCGGCATACGGTTTAAACAAATCCGCACAAAAGAGACGGTATTTTAAAAAATCCAATTGATCTTTTGTCACCGTCCCCCGCGCGGTACCGAAATAAATGGTTTCAGGACAAGGAAGTTGAATCACAAATTCGGAACGCTCCGGCTTTTTTGTCCGGCTGAAATAATCGGTATGGAAATCAAACGGAACCGGTTTTCGAATTCCCTTGACACGTGCCGCCGGATTCAACAAACAATGCGCAAGAACATACATTTTCTTTGAATCAGAACCTGACTCCGTTTTTTCCGAAAAATCACATTCATTCGATTTCATGAGTAAAACCACGCCCGTTTTTCATTAATAATTCTATTTTTTGAATTTTTCATTGACCATTTTAGATTCATTTTATTCATTTTATTCATTTTATTCATTTTATTCATTTTATTCATTTTATTCATTTTATTCATTTTATTCATTTTATTCATTTTATTCATTTTATTCATTTTATTCATTTTTACCTTTCGGGTTTATTCAATATTTATAAAATTGATAAATATTTATAATTTAAAAATAAAAGTTTATATATATTCAATTCATTATAATATTTTTAATCGCCTCATATTTTATTTTTTAAAAAATATATTTTGTGAAGCGATATAAACCGATATATTTAGAGTTTGTTATATTTGTAAAACCCATTCAGGAGATATTTATGACAGAAGATACAATTGATGTCTTGGCAAACGGTGTGCGCCACTTTATCAAAAATCCGATTACACTTGCGCCATTCATTTGTTTGCTTATTGTTTTTATTCTTTTAACAATTATTGAGGGGGCCATTTTGAGCATTTACCTCAGTAATTACATTGGAAGCTTGTTCCAGTCCACCAATGACATTTATTATTCCCTCATCATGCTTTTTATCTACGTGGTCGTCCTCTTGTTAACGGCCTCTTTCTTCGGAGCCGGCTTAACCGGTATGGCGAAAACAGCTGTTGAGACCGGAAAAACAAACTTTTCCGACATGATTGCCTATGGTAAAAAAGGATTTTTGAGATTTTTCGAGCTGACCCTTTTATTCATTATTTTGAGTTTGCTCGCTTTGATCTTCTTCATTCCGCTTTACCTGCAACTCGGATCTTTCACGGAAGTATTAACCGGCTACTTGTTGGTGGATTTTGCCACCATGTTGTCTAAACTTGGAATTGCCTACATGGCCTTCTCCGCGGGCCTTGTTTTAACGGTTATTTACCTCTTGGTCCTCTGGATTGTGTTCTTCTACGCCTACTACGCCGTCATCGTCGATGAACTTTCATTCACAAACGGATTGAAAAAATCGGTCAGTATGCTCAAGAATAAAAAAGCGCTGGGATTCGTCATCGTCTTGACACTTTTTACCTTGGTGATGATTGACGGAAGTTCCCTTTTTGTTTGGATCTTCTCGCTTCTCGGTCCATTATCCGTTCTCGGACCGTATGTCTATGATATCCTTGTGATGATCATTTTAACCTTTGGCTACATTTGCGGTGCCAGGATGTACATGGTCATTGAAGGAAAAACCGTCTCTGACGCCAAAAACGATTAATTAAACCATTAAAGACCTCTAAAAACGAAACTCATAAAAGACCCATAAACCTAAACCTGAAAAAGACACAATATTTTTTGGCATTCGGCCGGAAGGTCGAATGCCGGAAAATGAAAAAAATGGAAGATTAAGAAAAACAACAGAAATAAAAGAAAAATAATAAAATAAATAATAAAATAATAGAAATAAACGCAGCAAAAAGCCAAAGAACAGCAACAAAAAAAGAAACAGATTAAATATTAATCCAGATACTTCTTAATAACGGTCACCAAATCATTGCTTTTGATCGGCTTTCCAATAATTTCTTTAACACCGGCTTTTAAGATTTCATCGCCTTTGGCCGAAGAGAAAGATGTGAGCGCAACGACAATGGCGTCAGGGTCATATTTTAAAATATTCGCGGTGGCAACGATGCCGTCGGTATTGGGCATGATGACATCCATAATGACGATGTTCGGATGGAATGTTTTGTACATTTCAAGAGCAACGGCACCGTCCTTGGCTTGTTCAACCGTATAACCCGAATTTTTGATCGTTTGGACCAAAAGTTCACGTAACAAATCTTCATCATCGACA
This sequence comes from Methanolapillus millepedarum, assembly GCF_032594115.1. NCBI lineage: Archaea > Methanobacteriati > Methanobacteriota > Methanomicrobia > Methanosarcinales > Methanosarcinaceae > Methanolapillus > Methanolapillus millepedarum. The sequence continues at coordinate 194,192 of NZ_CP131060.1, read as the reverse complement.
ACAAGTACCTTTTTTTTCATGGAAAATCCCTCGAGGAAAATAATAATTTTTATAAAATAAGATTATATTATTTTCAACAATTCATATAGAATACTCAAAGCATATAAAATAATATGCCTCAAATCCGACTAAATGTATTATAAAGTATTCGCTTAAAATCGGAATCGGATTATATATATTATAATCCATAATATCATTCAAATAATACTTTAAAATGAGTAAATAATATTGTGATTGACCAACATTTTTCAGCATAATGTTTAAATAATCTTGACATGTCGGTTTCATTGATTATAATTGTAATATAAGATAAGGAGGCCATTTCATGAAAGGATTCGGTGTTATTAAACCATTCGAACAGGTCGGATGGGTTCAAAAAGAAAAACCTGTTTTGGGACCTTGCGACGCTTTACTTGAACCGGTTGCGATTTGCCCTTGCACATCCGATGTCCATACGGCGTATGACATTCCGGCAACGCCCAACCGCATCTTGGGACACGAGGCTGTCGGTAGAATTGTCGAAGTCGGCCGGGAAGTCAAAGATTTTAAAGTCGGTGACGTCGTCGCAGTCCCGGCAGTGACGCCAAAATGGCGGACTTTAGATATTCAAGATTCATACCACCAACATTCCGGAGGACTTTTTAAAGGAATGCAATTGTCGTCAAGCGAAGACGGCTGCATGGCGGAATATTTTAAAGTAAATGACATTGACATGAACGTCGCAAAAGTGCCGGACGGTGTTCCTTTGGAAGCGGCGGTTTTGGTCGGCGATATGATGACGACCGGCTTTCATGGCGCAGAACTTGGAAATGTCGGTTTTGGGGACAGCGTTTGCGTAATCGGAATTGGTCCGGTCGGCCTCATGGCCGTGGCCGGTTGCGCTCTTCGCGGCGCCGGTAAATTATACGCGGTGGGCAGTCGTCCGGTCTGTTGTGAACTGGCTCAAGAATACGGAGCAACCGAAATAATCGATTACAAAAACGGCCCGATTGCGGAACAAGTCTTGAAATTAAACGGCGGCCGCCAAATCGACGTCGCGATTATCGCCGGCGGCGGCACCGGAAGTATTGAAGAAGCTTACAACATGGTCCGCCCGGGCGGCACGATTGTTAATATTGAAGTTCAGTCGGACACCAACGGTTTGGTTATCCCGACTTATGCATCCGGATTTGGCCTAGCGCATAAAACCTTTGTCGGTGGACTTTGCCCCGGCGGCCGGCGGCGCATGGAACGGCTTATGGATATGATTTTGGAAGGCCGGATCAACCCATCCAAAATGATTACGCATAAGTTCTACGGACTGGACGCTTGCGAAGACGCTTTTTATTTGATGCGCGACAAACCCAAAGATTTGATTAAACCGATCGTTTATTTCGATCAAAAGAAATAATTGAAGGAACAATTTTCGGAAAAATGAGCGGAAGCTTTTTTTCCGTTTATTTTTCGTTGTCGAGTGATATACTTGTCTCAAGAAACTCAATCCCCGATTTCCGGCCAAATCTCAGAAAAGCCGCTCAAAATCGCTCTTGTCCGCTGCCATATCGTCGCCGAAGTGTGTCCCGGCATCGGTTGTTTTAAAGCGTTTAACAACAAAACCGTCGCTTTTTCAAATTATAACGATTCTGCGGAACTGATCGCCGCGTTTACATGCGGCGGCTGCAGCGGACGCCGTGTCCACCGGCTCTGCAAATCCGTTCAAAAATTCGGGGCGGATGTCGTCCATTTGAGTTCCTGCATGTGTAAAGACATGGACGGCTATTCCCGATGCCCGCACATTGATTCCATCAAAAAGATGATTGAAGACTTAGGACTTTTCGTTGTCGAAGGAACGCATCATTGAATGGTTTTAATTTCAAAACCGGCGGACGACTTTTTCGAAAGCTTTCAAAAAAGTGTCGCCTTAACGCGCGCGCAACCGCCCGCCTCAAAAAGCCTTATTTGTTTTTCAAAACATAGCGCCATTCAATACTTTTGTACGGCTCGGTGGCATAATTGATCCCGATTCTTTTCGTTGTGAAAAATTCCGGAACAAAACCGTCATCTTCAATCCACATTTCGTCCGATTCCGTTAAATCAATGGCGTTCAGCTCTTTCCCGATTTGCATCGCCTTGGTCAGTTTAGCGGGACCGTCAAATCCATCCACGCCGCGAATCAATGCCGCTTGCGGCACCTCACGTTCTCCGGTCACAATATTAAGTAAATAGTGAATGCCGTAACACAAATAAATATAAGATCGGCCGCCTTCTTCAAACATAACGGCGGTTCGTTTCGTTTTCCCGGCTTTGGCGTGACAAGCGGTATCCTCGACGCCGCGGTAAGCTTCGGTTTCCGTAATCCGATACTTGAGAAGTTCTCCCGACGGCAATTTTCGAACCAAAAATTTGCCAAGGAGTTCCGGCGCAACCGTTAAAACGTCGCGGGTATAAAAACCGGATTCCAATCTTTCCGATTTTGATTCTGCTTTTGGCTCTGTTTTTGACACCATTGTTGATTTTGAACCCGGTTTGATTTTCGGTTTAACAGTTTCGCTTTTGTTCTTTTCCGGCATGTTTTCCCATCAATCGAACTCTTTGATTTCGATTTTTTATTCTTTCGTCTCTTTTTGTTTTTCCATCTCGACGATTTTTTCATGCGCCTTTTCGATTTTTTGTTTCTTTTCGGCGTCTTCGTCCGCTTCAAAATCTTGTGTTTTTCTGTTTTGAACCCGGAATTCCTCAGGCCCAAGCTCATGGAATTGAGCGTATTTCCGCTTCAAAACTTTCCCGAAACAAGAGAGGCTTTCACATTTTTGGAAATATGTCGGCCGAATCAATTCATAAATGTCGCGCTCAGCTCTTTCGTCCCCGAGAATGATGTAAACCGACGGAAAACTGGCTTCTTCGATTTTGAATTTTCCGAAAATTTCAAAGCCTTCATACTTTTGAATGAATTCGTTTTGATACAGAATTTCATACGGGACGCCAAACCGTTTCATGAAATCCAAAACTTCCGGCTTGATTCCTTTGGCGTCGTGCGTGAGACCGTAAAGCGGGCATTCGATTTTGGAAGGCGAAACGATTCTTTTGAAAAAGTGCGTCGTTTTATTCACCGCACCGCCGTCTAATGCGTAAATGAAAACCAATTTTTCCTTCGTCTCATCGACTTTCCGGAGTTCATTCCTGTTTTCAGAATTTGTCATAAAATCTACCGAGCCAATGCGGGTTTATTCCCTATGGTGTCCCTTATCGTCATTTTTCAGTTTCACGGCTGTTCCGTAACACAAGATTTCGCATGCTTGCATAATGGTTGACGTTTGAAACCGGAAACAAACAACAGCATCGGCGCCCATGCTTTTGGCATCCTCAATCATCCGGTCATAAGCCTGTTCGCGGGCTTCGGCAAGCATTTTCGTGTATTCGTAAATTTCGCCGCCGACCATATTCCGAAATCCTGCCACAATATCTTTCCCGATGTGGCGCGCGCGGACGGTATTCCCACGGGCGATGCCGACGACTTCTTGAATTTCATAATTTGAAAAATTATCTTGAGTTGTGGTTAACATGTCTTTCGTTCCTTTTTCCCTATGTTTTTGTTTTTCCCTATGTTTTTGTTTTTCCCTATTTTTTTGTTTTTTCTGATGTTTTTCTTTTGTCCGGATCTTTTGTTAAATCCGATTTCATTTTTTAATGTTTTTGTATTTCTCTTCCTCTTTGTCTTTGACACGGTCATTGTACACTTTTATCAGCAAAAGAACTGCACCAACCGCAACGGCAAAGATGATGAAAAAATACGCCAGAACAAACCATCCGACCGCGCTCAGCATTTTATCTTCCCATTGAATTATATGAGTATGTTTGATTTATGTTTGATTATTGATCAAAAACAACTTTTAAAATTTGAATTTTCCCGCTCTCGATGACATCATCATACGGTACCGGCTTTTTATTGTTAAAAACCAAAACAGTTTCCTCGTTAATGTTTAATTTTTTGAGCAAACTCTCATAGGTTTCATTTTTTAAAATCTCAATGTCCCGTTCGGTTTTTTGTCCGTTTTGGTCAATCTCGACGGTTATTTTTCGGCTTTCCAATGAAATCACAAAGCATGCTATAAGTGCCTTTCACTTTTATATGTTTTCTTAAAACAGTGGAAACATGACGAATTCAATTTTTTCTTTATCTCGTATCTCTTTGTATCATTTTTTAATTTTTATAAATAATTATTTTTATAATATATTTTTGTTATATTCAAATAAATATATATACAAAAACTATTAGTTTAGTCATAAAACTTGTTTAATCATAATAATTACGAATTAAATAATTTCAAAAATTTCAAATTTATATAGATTCCTTTTCTTCGGACGATTTAAATATGGCTTATGAATCTGAAAATAGTTACCGCAAAAAAAGAAAACGCATTCTTTTTATTTTACTGCTCTTGTTGCTCCTCAGCCTTCTCAGTTATTACGATTTAAATCAGGAAAATCAGTCCACCTATTCCTGCTGTTCTTGTTCCCCCAGTAATTCAGAAACCGGTTACGTTTCCAAAGGATATGACGGAAACACCGGCACTCCGGTTGTCGAAAATAAAAGCACCGGTGGAAACAATTCTTCCGAAATAAATTATATACTACAGTACCTTTCGGGAACATCGGACCCTGTTTTCGGGATGCCAACCCCGAGTTCAAAGTCTCTTCCCTCAGGTGTGCCGGTAACGGTTGCCGACGCGCCGACCAGAAGCGATTACATGTTTTCAGGCTGGTCGGACGGAACTCAAACATATCCGGCCAGACAAGTAGACGCGTTTGAAATGCCGGATTCCAACGTCACTTTAACAGCGCTGTGGACCGTGAACAGTTATCAGTTGACTTATGAACCCGGAACATCCGACCCGGTTTCCGGTATGCCTTCTCCGGCCTCAACCCCGGTTGAATTCGGAACAAATGTTTCAACGGTCTCGGCGCCGAGCCGGACCGGTTATACCTTTTCCGGCTGGTCGGACGGAACAGATACCTATTCCGCCGGAGAAGCTGATGCTTTTGAAATGCCAAAAAACGATGTTACTTTAACAGCGCTGTGGACCGTGAACAGTTATCAGCTGACTTACGAGCCCGGAACATCCGACCCGGTTTCCGGTATGCCTTCTCCGGCCTCAACCCCGGTTGAATTCGGAACAAATGTTTCAACGGCTCCGGCGCCGAGCCGGACCGGTTATGCCTTTTCCGGTTGGTCGGATGGAACGCATATCTATTCCGCCGGAGAAGTTGATGCTTTTGAAATGCCGAATGCCGACGTCATTTTAACGGCACAGTGGGTTCCCAATCTCCATACGCTGACATATGTTCCGGGAAACGGTCCGGAGAATAATCCGCCAGTTCCGGTTTCCGCCACCGGAATGCCGGATCCTCTCTCAAGTCCGGTTGGTTTCGGAACGGTTGTGACGGTGGCGGAGGCGCCATCCAGTTTCGGATATATTTTCCAAGGGTGGTCAGACGGCACAACAACCTATCCGCCCGATCAAACTTTTTCAATGCCGGACAAAGATGTCACATTAACAGCAAAGTGGACTCCCAAAATGCATTACGTTACGGCTCAATTCTTCGATACAGACACAAGGGCCCCAATCGCTTCGGAAACACTCATGACTTATGAGGGCGGCAACATTTCTGTCTTTGCCTGTATAGTACCTGGCTATCAATTAAGAGGGGTTGGTTTGAAACCGGATGGTTTGGATATGACCAATGGCGACACATTTAGAGTTGAGAATGTCTCTGAAGATATAACGGTTTACTTCTTTTATCAACGGCTTTAATTTTGAATCTTTTTCAAAATTTTATTTTTGATTTTTTTCATTTTATTTTTTATTTAAAAACCTTTAAATGCAATGACGCAATTATTTGACTCCTGTTTCATTTCGGGATACGTCCCGTTGGAATGTGGCCGATTATCAGTTGGCTGAACCGTGAAACGAGAAATAAAATGGTGAAACAAATTGGTAAAATCTTTTTACGGATACGTGAGAGACGCCTGGAAAAAACCGGAAGAAACTTACGTTGACGAACTCAGATGGGAACGCCTCCAAGTGTGGAGACGCTCAGGCTCTGTGACCAGAGTCGAACGCCCGACAAGAATCGACCGTGCACGCTCCCTTGGATACAAAGCGAAGCAGGGAATCGTTATCGTCCGTGTGAAAGTCAGAAGAGGAGGTCTCCGCCACGCGAGATACATCCGCGGAAGACGCACGCACAACATGGGCATGAACAAGATTACCGCCGGAAAAAGCATCCAGAGAATCTGCGAAGAACGTGCCGGCCGCAAATATCCGAACATGGAAGTTTTGAACTCCTATTGGGTCGGTGAAGACGGAAAATTCAAATGGTACGAAGTTATCCTCGTTGACCCGAACCACCCGGTCATCCAAAGCGACAAAAATCTCAACTGGATTTGCAAGGGTGCCAACCGTGGCAGAGCCCAGCGCGGTCTGACCAGCGCCGGCAAGAAAGGACGCGGTTTGATGATTCGCGGCAACGGTTCTGAAAAGAACAGACCGAGCCTTCGCGCCAACAGGAACAGAGGAAAGTGATTCACTATATCCATTTTCGCGTGATTACGCACGCGACAGAAGATTTGTCCGGAGTCCTTGCGGCTCTGGATTTTTTTTTGCTTCCGTGTCTTTCCCCGAAAGACAATTTATCCGAATTAGTGGAAACCATCTCCGTTGAAGGCCACTTCGGAAACCCGATGTCGGTGACGACGGCCGAACTGAAACGAAACAGTTCCTGCATGAAATTTTCTAAATTATTCCAAGAAAACATCACAGAGGAAGACCGTGAACTTCTCCGTTCTCAAATGCCCGAGCGGCTGGACGACGACCTCAATTTTTACATGCGATTTTCCAAACAAGATGCAGCGCTTGGCCGTCTGCGTTTGACGGATTCTTCCGACGCGATTTTTGTGAAAATCAAAATTGAAACCTATCCCAAATGCTGGGAAAAAGCCGGACTTATTGTGGAGGAATTGTTTGGCTGATTCGGCAAAATTCCGGTGTTTTGATTTTGTCTCCTCCTCACTTTTCGACGAATCGAACGAATCGGCCGCGTTTTTTTCACCCGTCTGCGCGCCGTCTGCTTCAGATAACGGCTCATTTGTTTCCTTGTTTGAAAAATTCCGTTTGTCCGATTTGGTCATTTCCATGCCGGCAGAACCCGGAAATTCAAACTTAAAGATTCAAAAACCGGACACAAATATATCATTTTATTCCGGCGTCGAAATCACGCCGTCCGGTGACTTAACGTCTCATATTCAAAAATCCCGAAAAAAAGCCGATTTTTTGTCGGTTCGTTCGGCCGATGAAAAAATGATTCGGTCAGCGGTCGAATCCGCACATGTTGACCTGATCAACCCGATTTCAATTTCCATCCGGGACAAGGGATACCCGAACGGCAACTATAATACCGCAATCGGTCAAATCAATCATATTGTTGCCAAACTTGCCGCTGACAATCATGTCGCTTTCGGATTTGATTTGTTTCCGTTCCTTCAAACGCGCGGTTTTCGCCGCAGCCGGCTGTTCGCCGGCGTTTTCGACATGATACCGATTCTTCAAAAATACGATGTTCCAATCCTGATTTCAAGCGGCGCGAAATCCGTTTATGATTTGCGGGATTCCTACGAGCTCATCGCTTTTGGAGAACTTTTGGGACTTTCGCAGGCGGACGCTCAAAAAGCTGTTTTTGAGTTCCCGAAAAAAATCATTGAGGAACGGCAAAAAATATTGTCCGGCCAAAAACTTTCAAACGGCGTTGAAATAGACGATAACGCTGACTAATTAAAAATTTTTAATCATCAGGATAGTTTTTTATGGAACCGCTTCTTCCGACTCTTCGCCTCAGAAAACGCTACATTGCCGTCGTTGTCCTCGGCGCGACGGACGTATCTCGGGAAGCGTTTATTGCGGCCGTGTCCTCAACCGGGACATCTCTTCTCGGCGACGCCGGTTTTGCAGCGGCCGGAATCTCCGTTTACGGTTTTGAAAACGGCCAAGGGATTGTCAAATGCCATCATACCGCGGTCTCAAAAGCAATTGCGGTGCTGACTTTTATTTCCGTCCTGGATAACCGAAAGGCGGTTGTTCACACGGCGGGCGTTTCAGGAACAGTTAAAGGCGCAACGACTCAATTTTTTGGAAAAAAAGAATAACTCGATCTTTGATGAACGCTTCTGTTTTCAGATGTCATTTATTTACATCATCTTGTTTTATATCACAGTTTATAAATACAAACATTTTCTAAATCATTCATTCTGTTTGAATAGAATCATATAATAAAATTCAAATACATTCGGCTTACAAAAGAATCCAAAACTCAGGAGAATAAATTATGAGAGAAATGGCACCCCAAATGTATGACCGCGCCAGTACCGTTTTCAGTCCGGACGGACGGTTGTACCAAGTAGAATACGCAAGAGAAGCTGTCAAACGCGGAACAACAGCAGTCGGCTTAAAAGTGAAGACCGGGGTTGTTTTATTGGTGGACAAACGCGTCTCAAGCCGCCTTATCGAAGCGGCTTCCATCGAAAAGATTTTCCAAGTCGACGACCACATCGGCGCCGCAACTTCAGGACTTGTCGCCGACGCACGCGCGCTCATTGATCGTGCCCGTGTGGAAGCCCAAATCAATCGCGTCTCTTATGACGAACCGATCGGCGTCGAAGTGATTTCCAAAAAAATCTGTGACCACAAACAAACATTTACCCAATACGGCGGCACACGTCCTTACGGCACGTCTCTTTTGATTGCCGGCGTCGAAGACAACAAACCCCGTCTTTTTGAAACCGACCCGAGCGGCGCGCTTTTGGAATACAAAGCAACAGCGATCGGCGCCGGAAGAGTTCCGGTCATCGAAATGTTTGAAGCGCAATATGACGAAAATATGGATCTGAACGATGCGATTTTCCTCGGAATCGAAGCGCTTTACAAAGCGGCGGATGGCAAATTTGACCCGATGACGTTAGAAGTCGGTCTGATCGCCGTACCGTTTGAAAAATTCCGAAAACTGACCGCGGATGAAGTAACCCGGTTTGCGGACAAGATTTATGAGAAATATCCGAAAAACGATGATAAAGAGGATGCAGAGAAGTCCTGCAAAAAGAAAACAGATGCGGATGAAGACAGCGATATTTAATGATAAATATTTAATAAATTTTAATTTTTAATTAAAAGTTAAACGAGTGAATCTGTCCAAAATCGTCTTCGGAAGGAGTTGATTTTATGGTTTCGTTAGATGATGCCGTCACGGCTCGATTAAAAAAAGGAAGCAAAGAGTTTGAAATTTTAGTGGACCCGGAATTGGGTCTTGCTTTTAAACGCGGGGAGCCGGTGGATATTTCCAAGGTTTTGGCGGTTGAAGGCATTTTTGAAGACGCGCGCGGCGGTGAACGTATCGCGGAATCGGATTTGGTTTCTGTCTTTCACACGGACGATGTACTTGAAATTGCCAAACACATCTTAAAAGAAGGCGAAATCCAGCTGACGAAAGAACAGCGTAAGCGTTTCCTTGAAGAAAAGAGAAGACTGGTCGTGACGTTTATCGCTCAAAACGCGATCAACCCGCAGACAATGGCACCGCATCCGCCGCAACGCATTGAAATCGCGATGGAAGAAGCCAAGGTGAACATCGACCCGATGAAAAGCGTTGACGAGCTTGTTAACATCACCATGAAAGCCATCCGGCCGCTCATTCCGATCCGGTTTGAAGAAGTCAACGTTGCCGTGAGAATTCCGGCTCTTTACGCGCCGCGCGCTTATGGCGAAGTTTCCGGGTTTGGCAAAATGGTAAAAAACGAATGGCAAAAAGACGGGTCTTGGATTGCGGTGGTTCGGATTCCGGCCGGCATGCAAACCGATTTTTATGCCATGCTCAACCATTTCACGAAAGGGGAAGCGGAAACAAAGCTTCTTAAAGACGATTCGCCCGGAAAGGATTGATGATTCCGGTTCAAATGTTTAAAACTTAAATTTTTAATTATTTTTTGATTTGATTTTTTCTTTTCCTCTTTTTGTTATTGTCGAGTGAATAGACTTAAAAAAGATAAGAACGTAAAGGGTAAAGTTTAGAGTCAACAGAATCAAATCAATAAAATTCAATGAATGAATTTTTCAGAGGATGCCAATGGATACGAAAAGAATAGTCATACCCGGAGAATTATTGTCATCCACCCCGGCAAAAGCCGGTTTTGGAACATATGTGTCCGGTGGAAAAGTTTATGCGTCCGTTTGCGGTTTTGTGTCCGATAAGGACAAAATTTCCGTTCTTCCCTTTTCAGGTCCGTACATGCCGAAAAGATACGATCTTGTGATCGGATACGTGACCGTTGTCACGCCCTCCAACTGGATTTTTGATATCGGATGTCCCTATGAAGGACTTTTGCACGTTTCGGAATATCCGGTCCGGGTGCCGTCCGAAGAAATGGACCAGCACTTCAATGTCGGCGACACCGTTTTGTTAAAAGTGATCGACGTCAACGCCGAAATGAAAATTGAATTAACATACAAAGGCGATCCGGTTTGTAAAAAATTAAAAACCGGACGCATTTACGACATTCCGATATCCAAGGTGTCGCGCGTCATCGGCCGTTCCGGTTCCATGATTTCGATGTTGAAATCCAAAACCGGCTGTGAAATCTTTGTCGGAAACAACGGCCGCATTTGGATGAACGGTTCGTCCGAAGACATGCAAATTCTCACACAAGCTCTTGCTAAAATTGAAAGAGACGCCAAGCTGTCCGGCCTCACGGATTTGGTCGCCGCGTTTATTGACGAACAATATGCTCTTCTTGGAAATGAGAATGCGTGCGGCAGCGTATCCGATTGCGACAGAGGTTGCGGCAATTCTACCGATTCCGTTGAAAAAGATAGTTTGAATGCGGAAACACATGTTGACGAAGCCGGACCGGATCATGAAAACAGTTCTCAAAAACCCAAAAAACCGACACCAACCGCTTTAAAACCCAAGCGGCCCAAAGCGGTCGGAAAGGCGGTTAAAGCAAAACCTGTTGAGGAGAAAGAAGAAGCTGACGGCATAGGAAATAAACCGGACGACGGTGAAGAGACGCCATCCTCCAAAATACCGGTAAATGCGTCAAAATCCGAACCGAAAAGAGTTGCCCGTCCCAAAGTTGAAAAATCGGCCGATACGGAATCCGGGAACGGAACGGTTCGTGCCAAGCGGCCGAAAACGACATCTTTAAAAAAATCAAAACTAAAGCCCGATGAAAAGTTCTAAAATGCGCAAATTTGCATTTTAATAGAAATTGTCGGCATCCATACATTTAAATTCAAAATTCAATGTTATCTATGCAACTGGAGATAGTCAAATGAGCTCAAATCAGAATGATGTGGTTTTCTTCGATGAGAATGGTCTGAGGACAGACGGAAGAAAACCGGATGAGATCCGCCCGATGAAAATTAAAATCGGTGTTCTTTCACGTGCCAACGGTTCCTGTTATTTGGAATGGGGCGCCAACAAAGTTTTGGCCGCGGTATACGGCCCCAGAGAAGCTCACCCGAAGCGGACGCAACGCGCGGGACAAGCGATTATTCGTTACCGTTACAACATGCAATCTTTCTCCGTCGAAGACCGGGCCCGTCCGGGTCCGAGCCGCCGGAGCAGCGAAATCTCAAAAGTCAGCCGCGAAGCGTTTGAGCCGGTGATTATCAGCGACGCTTACCCGAAAGCGGCGATTGATATTTTTGTCGAAGTTCTTCAAGCGGACGCCGGAACCCGGACAGCCGCCATTAACGCCGCGTCTTTGGCGCTCGTTGACGCCGGAATTCCGATCCGCGGACTGGTCTCCGCCTGCGCTGTCGGAAAAGTCGGCGGTAAAATTGTTTTGGATTTGAACAAACCGGAAGACAACTACGGCGAAGCGGATTTGCCGATTGCGATGACGGAAGACGGAAAAATTACATTGGTTCAAATGGACGGTCACCTGTCCCCAAGCGAATTTGAAGAAGCGATGGCGCTTGTTCAAAAAGGATGCCGCCAGGTCCTTGAGATTCAAAAAGCTGCTTTGATGGAAAAGTTTGCGGCGGACGGCAACTTTGACGAAGTGGTTGAAGGCGTCGTGGAAATTGAAGAAGACGCAGAAGTTGAATTTGATGATGATGTGGTCCTGTCGGACGAAGACATTGAAGAATTTGTCAACAACGTTTCCGAGCGCCTGGCGAAAGGTGTTTCCGAATTAATCAAAAAATATGAGGAATCTCTGGAAGCCGGTGAGATCGACTTAGCGTCCGGCCTTTTTGAAAATGATGACAGTTTAAACGAATTTGTCGAAGGCATCGTCGGAGACATGATGGAGGATACAGACGCCTGCGCTTGTACTTGCGGGGACTTAAATGATGATTATGACGATGAAGAAGACGCCGACATTTTCATTATTGAAAGCGACGACGAGATCGACATTGTGGCTGAATTTGACGATGAAATTGATGTCATTGAAATCATCGATGACGATATGGATGCGATTGACTTGGATGAGGCGGCCGACGATTTGAGCGGTGAAGATAACAAAGACCGGGCATCTTGCCAATCCGAAAACGATGAAGAGGAGCAGTGATTTTCATGAGCAACGAAGTGATTTCCGCTTTAAAGAAAGATTTTATTCATAATTTAGTCATTGAAGGCAAGCGTGCCGATGGCCGCGACTTTTTTGAGATGCGCAACGTTTCCGTCAAGACGAATGTGATTGACAAAGCCGAAGGTTCCGCTTACGTCAAATTCGGAGAGACAAAAGTGCTTGTCGGCATTAAACTTCAAAAAGGAACGCCGTTTCCGGACGACCCGAATATGGGCATCATTATGACCGGCATGGAAATGAATCCGCTCGCTTCACCGGACTTTGAGCCGGGTCCGCCCAAAGAGGATTCCATTGAAATGGCCCGGATTGTGGACCGCGGCGTCCGCGAGTCTCATTCGATTGATTTGGCCAAGCTCTGCATTAAAGAAGGCGAGCTTGTGTGGATGGTTTTTGTGGACATCAGTATTTTAAACGATGCCGGAAACATTGTCGATGCGTCCTGTCTCGGTGCGATTGCGGCGCTGATGACGACCACCGTCCCGGCGGATGAAGCCAACGGATTCCCCTCAATGCCGCTTCCGATGCAAGATTATCCGGTCGGCGTCACCGTTGTCAATATCGGCGGCCAGTTGATGCTGGACCCGGCTTTGGATGAAGAAATGGTGTGCGGAACGAAACTGACTGTAATTACCAACAAGGAAGGCGCGCTTTCCGGTATGCAGAAGAGCGGGTCGGAAGCTTTGACCCCGGAGAAAGTTTTTGAAATGGTCAACCTCGGGCGGGACAAGGCGGCTGAGTTAAGGGAAAGATATTTATTCAATCTCTCTGTAAGGAGTTGAATCTGCTCGGTTATAAATAGTATCAATTTATTATAACGACAACGATTTTACGTTTACATTGACAAATTTATTTGAATTCATTTTATTGGTGAAATTATGGCAGTTAAGAAAAATGTCAGAAAAGGAAAAGTTTCCAGATCTGCAGGCAGATTTGGTGTGAGATACGGCAGAAAAGACAGAAAGTTGGTTGCCGACCTTGAAATTCGGACCCACGCGGCGCACACCTGCGCCAAATGCGACCTCCCGTCCGTCAGAAGAATCGGAACCGGTATTTGGGAATGCCGAAAATGCGGTTATAAATTTGCCGGCGGCACATTTATTCCTCAGACCAGCGTTGGAAAAACTTTCCAAAACACCATGAAAAACGCGCTCTCTGACAGTTCTTCAAAATACCACTACGCTTTCCTTGACGAAGAGGATGTTGAAGAGTAATAGAAATAAAGAAGATGAACGGCTGTTCGTCTTTTCCTTTTCTTTATTTTTTGTTTGTTCTTTTTTAAATTGTTTCAAAGAAACCGTTAAAGGAGGGTGAATATGTCTTACTATTGTACCCAATGTAAAAGAGAGATTGATATTGACTATGAGAATTCAGGCGTTCGCTGTTCTTATTGCGGCCACCGGATTCTTGTGAAAAGACGTCCGACCACCCGGAAGAAAATCGAAGCCAGATAACAATAAAATCAAGTTATCCGCCTTTAGGAATTGAATTTTTGATTCAATTTCATATTTTCGTGCTTCATGCCGCTCTTTTGCATTCTGTATTTGAGATCAGCCCCGGTGTTGCTTTCATTTGTTTCATCCGATCATTTTTAATTTTTGAGGATTTTATGATGCTTCTGACATCTTCCCGAAAACCGTCTCAAAAGACAAAAATATTGTGCAAGAAGCTGGCTCTGTTCTTTGACGCGGCTTACATGACCCGCGGTAAAATGAGTTTTTCGGATGTTTTGGAAAACGGATCGGGCGGAATCCTCCTCGTTGTCGGCGAATTTCATGGAAACCCCGGCAGCTTGTCTTTTTATGACGAATCCGGAAAAACCTTCCTGTCGGTTTATATTTCGGAAAGTTATCCGGAACCGGTCCCTCAAGATGATATTCACTTCGGCCGCCACATTTTTTGCGGAACGGAAAGCTCCGCCGTTTTTCGATTGCTGAACGAGTTTTTGCTCGGCGGCGCCGGAGAAACTGTTTCCGGGAGTTCCGTATCGAAATTAAAATCAAGTCCGGTCAAAAAAGAAACTCTGAAAACAGACGGAAAAGTTTTGACCGCCAAAGAAAAAAACGCGGCTTTTGTCCGAAAACTTGAGATTTATGATGACCGCTTGGATTTTTCATCCAACGGACGTATTTTCATGCGGCTTTATGTAAAAAGCGTAAAAGCCGACGGCGATGGTCATGAAAACAGTGGCGACAGAATCAACACCAACGATAGCTATTCAGAGGACGCGTCATGAAAGCCGAAGCCGAATTTTTCTTTGAGTCGGACGACTTAAATTTAATTCTTGAAATTTATCAAAGCCTTCTTCCCGAAGCCGGCGATCCGATTTCGGACCGGTCTGCCATTTCTCTCAAAGTGGATGAAAACCGCTTGGTTTTGAACATTCAAAGCGATGACGTCATTTCCCTGCGTTCGGCCTTAAACACTTGGCTTCGTTTGATTCAGACGGCTTTTGACGTGGCGGTCTCATCAAGTTGATTTTTCTATTTTTCATTCCATTCATCTATCTTTATTTTAACATTTTTATTTTTTCAATAATATTTAAAATTTTGAACTGTCAATACATTCAAATAATTTAAATTCTTTTTTATTCAATATGTCAAAAAATATCCGAAAACTTGCTTTTTTAATTTTGTTTCTTTTGATCGCAGCAATCGTATTCTGTTCTCCCGCTGCCGCCTTTTCCGGTGCCGGAACCGGAACAGCGTCCGACCCGTTTCAAATCACAACCATTTCGGAACTGAACGAAATGCGTGACAATTTGTCGGCCCATTACATTTTAATGAATGATTTGGATTTTTCAGGTTCGGGTTTTTCAAATTGGGAACCGATCGGCAACATACAATACGACTTGGAAACATATGAGTCCGTGCGTGAACCGTTCTCCGGAACATTGAACGGGAACACCCGGACGATTCGAAATCTGACTGTTTCTCTCCCGGACACGCCGCCGGAATCATGGAACGCCGGTTTATTCAAATTTATCGGCTCAGACGGCTACGTTTTTGATTTGACGCTGGCAAACATTCAAATTTCCGGAAATTATGCGACCGGCGGTGCCTTAGCGGCCACCAATAACGGCACGATTTCGAATTGTTCTGTTATCAATGCTTCCGTTTATGCGAATCACTCTGTCGGCGGGCTGGTTGGTACGAATTATGGTTCGATGATGAATTGTTCTTCCTCCGGTCAAGTTATTGTCATTGAAAGAGAAGGCGGCGGTCTTGTCGGCCGCAATGCCGGTTCAATTCAAAACAGTTTTTCGACGGCTTCCGTTGAATCGGTTTGGACAGGTTCGTCAAAGTGGAGCTGGTGGGGCAATAATATCGGCGGCCTTTGCGGCTATAATGACGGGGGATCAATCAGTAACTGTTACGCAACCGGTTCCGTAACAGGAGACGGCCATGTTGGGGGGCTTGCCGGTGATTCTCATGGATACATTGTAAACTGTTATGCCGTCGGAAATGTCACGTCTTATCAGTCATATGCCGGCGGCTTGGTCGGGCTGAACGGCGGCACTTTAAAAGACAGTGTTGCTTTGAACGGTTTTGTCAATTTCAATGAGAATTCCCCTCAATCTTTCGACATATTTTTCAATTCGGAACCCAGCACATCTAATCCGTATTTTAATCCGGGAAACGCCGGAAGCGTCATTGGTAACGGATACCAATCCGGGTATCAGGGAAACAATGTTGAAAATTGTTCGGCGTGGGGCGGCATGACCATCAATGGAAAATCCATCCTGTATTTCCCGTATGAACTCAATATTCCAAAAAAGTCAGCGGACGACATTTGGGACACATTTCCGAACGGCGTTTGGGAAGGGTGGAACACATCGATTTGGATCAACGGGGACGATGCCGGAAATGGTGAAGATGTCGTAAACAGTAACAATACCGGAAACAATGGCCCGGATTTTGAAAATTACCAGCTTCCTGTTTTTGCACAACAACCAACTCCGGCGGACGCTTCTTACTTGACGACGTTTACACAAACGGATATGATGATTTATCATCTGACTCTTCTTGCGATGGTTGTCGCCGTTATTTTGATTATCGCGGGCATTATTTATTTCCTGAAACGGAAAAATATTCATCCTGTTCGTCTTTTCCGAGAGAATTCATCACCGGAAGGACGTCTCAACCGAAGGCCATACATCATAGTCATGATTCTCGGAATTTTCTATCTATTCTTCCTGATTTTTATTCTCTTTGTTTATGATTTGCTGTCTAACATCTTGTCGGGAATAGGGATGGATATTGTGAGTGTCGTGAGCGTCATAATCGGACTTGCTTTAATGTTTGCATCAATTTGGATTTTTATGTTTATTTTCTTTCAAACAGCACGCCGTCTTCATGATTTGAATTTGCCGGGGTGGGTCGCTTTACTTTTAATCCTTCATATTATTCCCATTTTGGCCTTTATTCCGACGCTTATGGAACTGATTTTGTTTGTCATTGATGGAACAAAAGGACCCAATCAATATGGAGAGGATCCAAAAAATAGAATGCCGGAAGAATAACAATTATTCGGATTGTTTTTCCTCTTCATTTGTTTTTAATCCAAGCCGTCACTCAAAAACGGATATATACTTTAAAAGGATTGAATGTGCTTAGTTTTTACTTTCACTTAAATTATTGAAATCATAATCGGAAGAGATATTATGAAAACAGATCGGTATGTAATTACGGTAATCGGTGTGGACACGGTCGGTATCGTCGCCGGTGTCACAAAAGTGATGTCGGATTTTGGTGTCAACATTGTTGACATTCGGCAAACGCTCATGGAAGACATTTTTACGATGCTGATGATCGGCGAAGTCAAGAATGAAAACTTTGTTCTGTCGGATTTTCAGCGCAAAATGACCGAAGTCGGCGACCAATTTAAAGTCGAGATTCGCGTGCAGCACGAGGATGTTTTCCGGTTTATGCACCGCATTTGAAATCCGGAGGCTTACCATGTACATTACTTCCGAAGAAATTATGCAAACCATCGACATGGTTCGGATGGAAAATTTGGACATACGAACGATTACGATGGGCATCAGCTTGCGTGACTGCGCGCATCCGGACGCGGATGTTTTCAATCAAAATATTTATGAAAAAATCATCTCCAAAGCCGAAGATTTGGTTAAAACGGTTGTCGATGTGGAAAATTTATACGGGATTCCGATCATCAACAAAAGAATATCAGTGACGCCAATTTCAATCGTTGCCGAGTCGTGTAAAGGAACCGATGTTTCCACTTATGTTGAAATCGCGAAGACGATGGACAAAGCGGCCAAGGATGTCGGCATTGATTTTATCGGCGGGTTTGGCGCGTTGGTTCAAAAAGGCATGACAAACGGCGACATGCGGCTGATTTCCGCCATCCCGGAGGCATTAGCGGTCACCGATAAGGTTTGCTCTTCCATCAATTTGGCAAGTACGAAAGCCGGAATTAATATGGATGCCGTTGCCCTCATGGGAAAAATTGTCAAGCAGGCGGCTGAAAAAACAGCTCACAGAGATGGGATCGGCTGCGCGAAGTTGGTGGTTTTTGCAAACGCGCCCGACGACAATCCGTTTATGGCCGGCGCGTTTCACGGCATCGGCGAAGCTGAATGTGTCATCAATGCCGGCGTCAGCGGTCCGGGTGTCGTGAATTCCGCACTCCGGCGGCTTTCAAATCCGACATTTGGCGACATTGCCGAAGAAATCAAGAAAACGGCGTTTAAAATCACACGCATGGGAGAGATGGCAGCTCGTGAAGTTTCGCGGCGGCTGGATGTGGAGTTCGGCGTCGTTGACATTTCTTTGGCGCCGACACCGGCCGTCGGCGACAGTGTTGCCGAAATTTTGGAGGCAATGGGACTTGAACGCTGCGGTACGCACGGTACAACGGCGGCGCTGGCTCTTTTGAATGACGCCGTCAAAAAAGGCGGCGCTATGGCGTCATCGTCTGTCGGCGGGCTTTCCGGCGCTTTTATTCCGGTCAGCGAAGACGCCGGAATGATTGAGGCAGTCAATTGCGGCGCCTTGTCTCTTGAGAAATTGGAAGCAATGACCTGCGTTTGTTCGGTCGGCCTTGACATGATCGCCGTTCCGGGAAATACCAGCGCGGCAACGATTTCAGCGATTATCGCGGACGAAATGGCCATCGGCATGATTAACAAAAAAACAACGGCGGTTCGGATAATTCCGGCGCCCGGAAAAGTTGTCGGTGACTCGGTTGAATTCGGCGGGCTTTTGGGACGCGCGCCGGTCATGAAAGTTTCCCGGTTCAGTTCGGAAGAATTTATTAAACGGGGCGGACGCATTCCGGCACCGATTCAATCATTGACGAATTAACTGCGATTTAAATAAATAAAAATTTAAAAATATGAACAAGTAAATAAAAATAATCGCAAAACAAAAAATCAAGTTAAAAATTGAAAATAAACCGGCCAATAGAAAAATAAAATAAAATAAAATAAAATAAAATAAAATAAAAAACCAAAGAGTTAAAGCACAAATCCGTTTCGGATTTGTGGCGCTCTTTTAATTCAAAAAAAAGAAGTGAATTTAAGATATTTTCTTTAACTCTTCGATATTTCTCAAGATAATTCGGCTTTCCTCAATAATGTTTTCTTCGATTTTTTCGATGATTCTGTCCATCGGGACAACGAGTTTGTAATACTTCACAGGTCTTCCTTTTCCGTTGTCTCTTTTTTCTTCACGAATATCGATCCAATCATTGCTTTTTAAGTAACGCATGGCAATGCTGACTTCGGGTTGTCTGAGCCCGGAAGTCATTTCAATGGAATGGGATGTTAATTCTCTGCCATCGGAAAGACACGCCAACGTTTTCGCGACAGGTCTGCTGATGTCCAATTTTCTTAACAACTCTACCATTTCAGAATCTTTTGTGTATTGTTCGTTCATTTATAGTTCCCTCTTTTTTAGTGGCTTCAAACTATATTGTTTGTGCTGTTATTGTTTTCGTTTTTGGTTTTATTCGTTTTTGTTTGTTAGGACCTCAGGCATAATTGTAAGTTATTTATGTCAATTGAGGACCATTCTAAATTTATATAAAAATAACTGTATAGCAGTCCTTACAATTATTTATTTGTTTTTATATCTTTCGTTTTTTTTAAAAACAATCAATATATTGTCATTAAAATTCATCAATTTGTCATTATTAATAATGGTTAACTTTCAGACAGCCCACCTTTCAGAAAGATATGGCGGAGATTAATCATCTCAAAATAACACATTGAATTTACGCATGACAAGCAGCCGATAAGGCTGAACCGTTTTTTAGATGGTGTATATGCTTATTTGAATATTTTTCTCATATAACGAATGAATATTCGAATAATTAACATATCATTCTATTTTTTTATTTTATTTATATTTATTGCTTTATAGTTCCATATATTAATAAAATTTTTTATAAATATTGCCGTTTCCTTTTTTAAAAATGAGCAGATTCTTTTTTAAAACAAGCGGATTGTATGAATTCATCTTCAATTATTCAACTTTATGCCGATTCACCGTCATAAACAAATAATGGAGTACTGCCAACTGTTTTTCACACATAAATATAATATATAAGAACTTTTATTTAAATATATTTATTTTAATACTTTGAGATGTTTCAAAATAATGAATTTCCAACGAATTCAGATTTAATGAAAATAAAAATAAAAATGTCTTTAATTTCAAAAAAATCAAATAAATGCCAAAAACGAAACAAACAGAATAGAATTGTTCAAAAAAGGGTGTGGTGGGCCCGCTGCGATTCGAACGCAGGGCCTTACGGTTATCAGCCGTACGCTCCACCAAGCTAAGCTACGGGCCCAATTGATTGTTGAACCAAAAAACAGAAAAGCAAAATTAAAATTGAAGATGATTTTTATCTCAATATTATTTCAATTTTAAAACGAAAAATCAAAATGTGCTTTGTGATTTGGTTTTTGTTGCCGCAAGACAACATTCCTCTAAATACATATTTTGATATTTAAAGGTTTTGCCATTTTCGGTCTTTTCGTTTTTCAAAACCTCAAACCACCGCCCGTCATATCGACAAATATTTATACCAAATTTGCGTTAGTTCATATCCGACGCCATAGGTTCACAAGAACCAAAGCGGTAAGGATTATTTTGTTCAAAAATCATTTGGGCTGATAGATCAGCGGAAGATCGCTACCTTGGCATGGTAGAGGCCTCGGGTTCAATTCCCGATCAGTCCATTCATTTCCTTTTTTATTTTTCTTTTATGTTTTCTTTTTCTTTATTCGCTCTTCTCTCTTCTCTCCTTCATTTCTTATTTCGACGTTAAATGGAGAAATAAAAAAAGGAATCAACGACTTCAACGATGCGTTAAGTCGCCGCTGAATATTAGTTGATTCCTGTTTTTCGTTCATCTCAAATTAAAGGGTGATCAAACGCTTTATATCGGCGTCAACATCCGAATTCTTGCTGATGTTAAACGTTTTAATCAAAACATCCAAAACGTTCGGAGAAACGCAAGCCGGCAAGACCGGTCCGAGAACAATGTTTTGAACGTTGAGGGACAAAAGCGCCAGGAGAACCAGGCAAGCCTTTTGTTCGTACCAGGCGATGTTGTAAACGACCGGTAAATCATTCACGCTTTCAAGGCCGAACGCTTTGGCCAATTCCAACGCGATAACCACTAAAGAATAACAATCATTGCATTGGCCGGCGTCCAAAACGCGGGGGATGCCGCCGATGTCGCCCAAATCCAATTTGTTGTACCGGTACTTGGCGCACCCGGCTGTTAAAATGACCGTGTCTTTCGGAAGCGCTTGCGCAAATTCGGTGTAATAAACCCGCTCTTTGTGGCGGCCGTCGCAACCGGCCATGACGACGAACTTTTTGATTTGCCCGCCTTTGACGGCGTCAATCACTTTATCAGCGACGCTGAGCGTTGCGTTGTGGGCAAATCCGGTCATGACGGTTCCATCCTCAAGAGGTGTCGGCGCCGGACATTTTTTGGCAAGCGCGATGATTTCGGAAAAATCCTTCGTACCATCCGCCTTTAGCGGAATGCTTTTGATTTTAAGACCGGTCTTTTTATCGGAGAAACCAACCATGTTGGTCGTGAATAATCTGCCCGCATAGGATTCTTTTGGCGGAACCAGACAGTTGGTGGTCATCAGAATCGGACCGTTGAATTTTTCAAATTCGTCCTTTTGCATCCACCAGGCATTTCCATAGTTGCCGACAAGGTTTTCATATTTTTGAAAGGCCGGATAAGCATGTGCCGGAAGCATTTCACCGTGTGTGTAGACATCAACGCCGGATCCTTTCGTTTGTTCAAGAAGCATTTCCATGTCTTTCAAATCGTGACCGCTGATCAGAATTCCCGGATTTTTGCCGACACCTGTTTTGACGGCGGTCGGAACAGGGTTTCCGTAAGCGCCGGTATTGGCGGCATCCAGCATGGACATGACTGTAACACCGCAGCTGCCGCATTCCAAGAGAAGGCCGACCATTTGATCCACGGAAAGTGTGTCGTCAAATGTGGAAACCAGTGCTTTTTCAATAAACATGTAAACATCATCGTTCTCGGAATCCAAGATGTAAGCATGAGTTCCATAGGCAGCAAGGCCTTTTAATCCGTAAACGAGCGTTTCTCGAAGAGAGCGGACATCTGCATTGGCAGTTGACAAAACACCCACTTCAGCCGGATCCTTGGCCATTAATTGGTCATAGGAAATTGTGGCGGCGTCAGCCATTTTTTGAGAAACGCCGGCCAAAACGGAAGAGCACCCGCTTTTTCCGCAGACTTTTTGGCAGACGGCGTCACGCCGCTGAATCGCTTCTGCAATTGTCTTCTTAAAATAATCTTCGTCAAAATTGACGTTGGTCAACGTTGAAAAAAGCGCTTCCATGACAAAAGGACCAAAGGTTTTATCGTCGTTGTTTTTTTCACGAGCTTTCATATTGCAAAAAGCATAGCCTTTTAAAGCGTAAATCAACTTGTCTTGAAGCACCGCAACATCTTCTTTTTTACCGCAAGCGCCGCCGGTCGTACAACCGGTTCCGTTTATTGTTTCTTCGCACTGATAGCAAAACATTAAAATTCACTCCCGTATATCAAATGCAAACGAAATGCCAAACGGAGAGCAGATGAATGAAAGAAATCCGTTTGGCCGATTTTAAAGTTCGTTTGAAAGCAAATTATTTTCGTCTTTGAAAATAATATGTAAAAAACATACTATTTTCAGAGATTTTTTAGGTTTTAGGTTTTATATTTATCAAATTTTTTTAATTCTTGGTTTTATTTTGGGTTGGTTGTTTTGGTTGTTTTGTTTTTACTTTTTTTGTTTTTCACAAAAAGATAATTCTTGGAAGAAATGCTATCTTTTTGATAGTCAATAGTAGGAAGATATTTATTTAAATAGTAGATAGTATCTAATCGGATACTTATGAAAGATTGTACCATTTACAAAGTGACGGATCTGGTCGGTAAGAAGTGGACACTTTGTATTCTTCACGAATTATACAAAGGAAACATGTGCGACAAAAGGTTCAACGAACTCAAAAACTGTCTGTGCGACATCACTCCGAAAACACTTTCCATGCGGCTTAAAGAAATGGAAAGCGAAGGTTTGATTGAAAAAAGAATTGATTCATCTTCTTTTCCGGTCAAATGCGAATACACGTTAACCGACAGCGGAAAAGAGTTGGTTGAAGTCGTCCAGGTGCTCAAAAACTGGGGACACAAGTGGAAAGTGGATAACGAAGCTTGTAAAAATACGCTTTGCATTCAGTGTAAAAACTGAAACGAATAACCCTTTTTGGCGGGCGGCGGCGCGCGCATTACAGCAACACATTTTCTTTGAGCGTCAGACAAACAACGAACCGTTTTTTTAAAAATGCGAATCCGAAAAATCAAACGTTTTACGTTTGATTTGCGAGATGGCTTGTCTGACAGAATTATGAAAATAATGTGAAACAAACACAAAAAAACAATCAAAAAAACGAAATAAAAACAAAATAAAGAAAAAACGAGATGATTCAAAACAATCTGAAAAATTTAAAAACATGATAAGAAGAAAGCAGGCTTTTGAGGTGGAGTTTTAAAAACACTGCTTTCTTCCTTATGAAAGCTGTCCGGCAATTTGATTGGCGGATTTTGCAATCATTCAATTTGTGATGGACAAATTTTTGAGGGAAAACAATTGCAAAACCTATTACCGACAGTCGGTTGTCAATTGAAAGGATGTCGTGCAGACCTTTCAACGGAGTCTAAAAAAGATGACAACCGTGATATTATTTCAAGCTTTACGGATTCTTAGAGAGAGTCCGATTTTTATTTTAGTTTTTAATTTACTTTTAGTCATTTGTGATTTGATTTTACTTTTTTACAGTCTTTTTGTATTCCGTTGCCGCTTTACTTTTTAGATTTCGGCGGCAAAGAATCGTTCAAATTTCCGACGGCAGGAGTTGTTTTTTCCTCCCCGCGATCCTTATCTTTGGACGTTGGCGGCGGCGAACAACAACCGTTTGAACCAAATACCTGTGATTTGGCGCAACAGCCGGAAGACGAACAATTGCTGCAAGACGTTTTTCCATTGAGCATCCCCCACAACTTGTAAACAATAACAATTGCCGCAAAGGCAATCATTCCGTAAACAAGAAGTTGGGGAAGAAGGGATGAATCCACTTTCCCACATCCTTTTCATTTATATTTTCTCATTCACCCGGTGAAATACACCGACAAGAACGGCCAAGCCACCAGCGCAATCCGGTAAACGATAAACGCAACCACATAGGCAATGACGGTTTGGTAAACGGCTGCGAAAATGCCCAGCTTCCAACTGTTGAGTTCACGCTTAATCGTCACAAACGCAACCAGGCAGGGCAAGTAAAGCAGACAGAAGACCATGAACGAAAGCGCAATCTCCGGCGTGAAGAATGACAGGAGCGAATCGCCCGGGTACAAAATTTCAAGCACGGAAACCACAGCTTCTTTGGCAACGAATCCGGTCATCAACGCATCGGCCGCACGCCAATCGCCAAATCCGAGCGGTCCGAAAATCGGCGCAATAATAGAACCGATGACTCCGAAAATACTTTCGGCGGGATCGTCTACCGCTTGGAAGGAAAAGCTGTAGCCTTGGAAGAACCAGATGACAATCGACATCGCAAAGATGACGGTACCGGCACGGATAATGAATCCGCGTGCTTTTTCCCAAATGTGTTTGAAATAAGTGTACAAATCCGGCATTCTGTATGGCGGCAACTCCATAATAAACGGTGAGACAGGCCCTTTAAAGACCGTCTTTTTAAGAAGCCAAGCCGAGAAGATGGCGACGATAACACCGAGAACATAGATGAACAACATGATAATTCCGGCATTCGCGGCAAAGAACGCGGCGATGAAAAATCCGTAAATCGGAAGCCGAGCGCCGCAAGACATAAACGGCGTAATCATGATGGTCGTTTTCCGGTCCATTTCATTGTCCAACGTTCTCGCGGTCATGACAGCCGGAACAGAGCAACCAAAGCCCATAATCATCGGAATAAAGCTTTTTCCGGAAAGACCGATCTTTTTGAACAAGCGGTCCATAATGAAAGCAACTCTGGCCATGTAGCCGGTGTCTTCCATGAGTGTCAAGAAGATAAACAAGATGACGATTTGCGGAACGAATGTCAGCACGCCGCCGACTCCGGCGATGATGCCGTTAATGACAAGATCCAACATCCAATCGGAAACACCGGCGGATGTAAACCATCCTTCGACCCAGCCCGCTAATGTTTCGTTCAAGAAAACATCAATCGCGTCCGAAAAGAAAGAGCCGACCGCTCCGAAAGCCAACTGGAAAACAACCAGCATGATGATCAGAAAAATCGGAATTCCGAGCCATTTGTTGGTCAAAACAGCGTCGATTTTCTTAGAACGTTCGGCTTGAACCTGCCGCTCGCCTTGCTTGACGGTATCGGCGACGATTTTTGTGATGAGATCGTAAACTTCGGAGGAGTGCTCGTCAAAATCAATCTCGTCGGCGTTTTTAAGTTGAGATAAATTGAATTTCGTGTGATCAAATTGATAACCGGCTTTTCCGGGGACGTAACCGGGCACGTTCTTATAACTGTGGTCTAAAATGTCGTTGCATTTCTCCACCAGTTTTTTAATACCATCTTTCGCAACCGATGACGTATGTTTTCCCATCAATTTGGCGACTTTGGCGGAAATGCCGGAGCCTTCAATCGCAGAGATCGGAATAACCGGAAAACCCAAGAGCTTGGACATTTTTTCAAAATCAATTCTTGTCCCGTTTACTTCAACTTCGTCCATCATATTGAGCGCGACGATGGCGGCACATCCGAGTTTTTTAAGTTGGAAAGTTAAATAAAGACCGCGTTCCAAATTGGTCGCGTCAATGATATTGATAACAAGGTCCGGCTTTTCATCAACGATAAAATTCCGGGCGATAATCTCTTCCGCAGAATAAGGCGTGAGAGAATAAATACCGGGAAGGTCAACAACATCTACTGTTTCTTTAGTTCCACCGGAAGATGTTTTGACGTAAGAACCGACTTTCTTTTCAATTGTGACCCCGGGCCAGTTTCCGACTTTTTGGTTGGAACCGGTCATCCGGTTAAAAAGAGTTGTTTTTCCGCTGTTCGGGTTTCCGGCAAGTGCAATCGTGTACTTCCCGGACATTTAGGAAACGCTCCCGGAAACATCTGCTTTTGCGGCGTCGGCGCCGGCACCCGGAACGGTACATTTTCGAACATTTTTGACATGAATTCCTGAAGCTTCGTTTTTCCGGATGGAAAGGTTATAATTGCGGACACGAAGCTCAATCGGGTCGCCGAATGGTGCTGTTTTGACAACTTCCACGCAGGTCCCCGGAGTCATACCCATGCACAGCAAGCGGTTTTTTAAAACGTTGTTGCAATCAATGCCGACAATTTCACATGTGCTTCCCGGAGTAACTTCTTTTAATGTTTGCGTCATAGTTTTTAAGACCTCAATAATTTATTTTATGTTTTTTAAATTAATAAATGATAATTCACGACAATAATAACAATGATGAGAATTGATAATTGGAAAATAATTGAAAATTAAGAACAAGAGAACTTGACTCTTAATTTTCAATTTATTTTATTTGCTTTCAGTTTTGATTGATTTCGTTTTTTTGGGAAATGATTGAATGGAAAAACAATATTTCATGCTTTTCATTGTAGGTTTTGTGATTTTGCATCACTTAGTCTGCTTAATCGGGTTTTCATTGAGTTGATTTAAGATCTCAAACAAACAAATTGTACAAAAACATATGAATGAGAGGGTTTTTCATTGGACTCATATTTTTTCATACAGGACATTGTTTTTTGTTTGTTCAAAATATTTCGTCTTGACGAAACTATTCCTAATAGACATACGGAGTATATAAATGTTTTGGGAATATTTTCAAGGAAAGTAAAGAGGATAAAAAGGAAACCGGACTTGTTTTTACGCGATTGAATAATTGATGAGTTGATCGTAAATACCAAACGCCAAAAAAAATGAACAATAGGATAATAAAGCAAAACGGATAAGAAGTGATTATGGATTTAGAAGGTTACGCAAAGCAGTTTCTTTTAAATAACGACCCGATGGCCGAAGAGAAACTTCAACAAAGAATTGTGGAAATTAAGAATATTTCAGAAGCTGACGCCAAAATGATTGCGGACGCTGTTTTAGAAGAAGTGAGTTTGACGCTGAATTTAAAAGGTGACCTTTTTTCGTTTCAAAAATCCGGCGTTTCCGTCGGTCATTTCGGGGTCGGTTCACGCGGAACCGGTGATTTTTATGTCCACCGAAAAATCGGCGACGTCATCGGAAAAACGGGCGCGGTTTTAGATGCTTCGAATTTGGACGATTCCGGCGTCGTTTTTGTTCCGCCGAGTTCAAGTAAATCGAGCGGCAAAAGCAATAAAAACAACAAAAGTAATCATTCCGAGAACTCTTTTTTGATTTTAACCGTTGACGGCATGCATTCCCGTCTGAGCGCTTATCCTTTTTTGGCCGGGTTTCATGTGGCGAGAGCCGCCCTTCGGGACATTTACGTGATGGGCACAAAGCCGCTGGCGATGCTTTCCGACATCCATGTGGCGGATGACGGCGATATTTCTATGATTTTTGACCATTTGGCCGGAATTGCCGCGGTTTCGGAACTTACGAAAATTCCGCTCGTCACCGGAAGTACACTTCGGATCGGCGGCGATATGGTGATCGGCGACCGGATGACCGGATGTGTCGGTGCCGCCGCTGTTGTTGATAATACCGCGCTGACCGCTCGGAAAAAAGCTGTCCCCGGAGATTTGATTTTGATGACGCGCGGCGCCGGCGGCGGAACAATTACGACGGCCGCCATTTATTCGGGATATGCGGACGCGAAAGCCGTGGTTGAGCGAACGCTGAACGTTGATTTTCTGACGGCTTGCCAAGCTGTTTTGGACGAAAATTTGCATGAAAAGATTCATGTGATGACCGATGTCACGAACGGCGGCATTCGCGGGGACGCCCATGAGATTTCCAAAGAAGCGAATGTTCGGCTTGTTTTTGAAGACGACATGCTGAAACAATGCGTTGACCCCGTTGTTTCAAAAATGCTTGACACGCTTTCAATCGACTTCCGCGGTGTTTCGATTGATTCTTTGCTGGTGATTTGCCCGAAAGAAGCCGCGGATTCAGTCATCGACGCCGTCAAACGCGCCGGAAGTGATATGTTTGTGGTCGGCCGTGTTGAGGAAAACGACGGCAAAAAACCGGGCGCCGTTTTGATTTCAAACGGCAAAGAAACGGATTTTAAACCGCTTTTCCGGGAAGCGCCGTACACGCCGCTTAAAAAAGTTCTCGGCGAACAAACGCCGCCGAATTTTGAGGAAATGCGCATAAAAGTCGATGAGGCGGCGGCGGCGGCGATTTTGAAGAAAGAACGAATTGTGAAGCGGATTCAAGAGATGGAAAAATAACCGTCGAACAATCTTGTTTTTACTTTTTGAGCCGCCGGCAGTTTTTGGAAAAATGGGCGCACGTTCATGAAAAACAGAGAGATGTTTTATTTTTATGTCCCGCAAAAATAAGACAACATTTTCAGCAGCAATCCCTGCATTTGGAGCAAAGCGGCAACTGTATTGTCAGTTGCGGCTGCTCAAATCGGAACAAGAAGTAACTGTATTGTCGAAAACCGCTGTTTTTTACCGAAATGAATTGTCAGCTTCCATTATTCATTTTTTAATTTTAAACATACTTTTCCAAAACCGCCTGCAATTCCTCAACACTGAAAACAAATGCGTCCACCGTTTCTTGAATCATCAAATTGACTTTTTCGTTCGGCGTGTGAATTCGAAAATCCGTGCGAAGCCCGATGATCGGAAGGCCGGCCGCAAAAGCGTAACCGAGTTCCCAAGCCGTTCCGCTGTCGATGTCCGCGCCTTCCAAAACCGCCACCACCAAATCAGACGTTTCAAGCCCCGCAAAGCAGCTTGCAAAGATTCCGGATTGATTTTGATTGTGGCGTTCAACATCATTATCTTCCGCGTCTTCCTGCGGCAGAAAAACGGAAAATCCAATTTCCAAAAACATGGACTCTAACTTTTTGTTAAATTCACGTTCCGCTTGTGAGAAAAGCGGGCCTGCCAAGTAAATTGTGACCATTTTGAAAACCTCATTGTTGAATAAATAAATTAAATTTGAATCATAATTAATAAATTAAACTGAATTCACTTTTTTGAATTGAATATTTATTATAGCAACGGAAGCCAACCGTTTGACGATGGAAAGATCAATATCCGACGATGAAAAACTCGACAGACAGATGGTGGAAAAACTTAATCAGCGACTAAATTCATTCGGTTCGCCCTCTCCAAGACCATTTCCAAATATTTCTCTTTCATCTCTTCCGGCAAGAAACTTCGATGAATCCAATCTGTCCAAAGCGGAATTGTCGTCTCGAATTTATTGAAAATATTTTTTCCGGTTTTTTCATCCAATTTAAGTGTTTGAAACGCCGCCTCAAAATCCCCCCGGTCGATTTTTCTTTTTCGTCCGTTTAATGTCAACGCAAGTTCATCCAAATCTTCCGATAAAATGAGTTTTGTTGCAATCATATCATAAGCCGGCGCCAAAACGTAATCCGTTTTGTTTTCTTTGATGAGAGAGAAGTTTTTGAGATGCATGTCGGCATTCCCGGTCAAAAAACAAAATAAAACTTGTTCCATGAGACGGATCAAATCTAAACCCGGAAGGGATGAATAACTCACAATCGTTTTCCCGATTTGCTCGTATGAACCTTTATATTTATTTTCCGTTAACCGTTCGGTTAACTGACACATGTCCTCCATATGTCTCTTGTTTCCATTTTTGTCCCGGTCAATTCTTTTGGTGATATAGCATAACTCTCCGCCTTTGAAACGAATCAATGAATGCGGAACGGTCGGCAATCCTGAAACTTCCGCTAAATGCATCGTCAAATCTTCTGTTTCAGGTAAATGAAGATACGCATCTGCCGGAGGCTTTAAAATATATCGTCCCCAAAGGCCAACGATTGTAAATCGCTTTGGGGTTTCATTCAAAATATTCAAAGATAATTTCGGCTGAACGCCGGTGATTGTTGTTTGAGACCGGACAACTTCAAGCGCCAACGCATCAATTTCATATTTATGATACGGCAAAACAGGCTCTTGTGTTGTTTCAAATATTTTTTTGGAACAGGAAGGATGAAAATCCATATTTTTTTCAATTTCATTTTTTGACAAATCTTTATAGCAGTAAAGGCACCTTTTTACTTCCGACACCATCGGTTCCGATTCTTTCATTTATACACCTCATCAGCTTCTTTTTTGTCAGCCTGAATACTGACGGCGCCAATACAATCCTTGCAGCAAACCATCAACAAAGACATTCGATCTCGAATATCATACTCGTATCTCCAATTTTTTTTAACAATATCCAGTAACCATCCTTCCGGAATCAACCCGTCAAAAAACGGAAAAAGAACTTTGCTTTTGTATGTTTTGTCCAAAAGAGGTAATGTTAAACTAACCGGCTCGGCATTTTCTGATTTCAAATAATCCGGATCGTAAGAAAACACATATCCGTCATCTGTTTCCGTTAATATTCCGGCAAAATAATCATGCATATAAACATAAGCCGTTTTCATTTAAACCACCGGCTGCGGTCGAGCGGAACAGGGCCCAATTCGCTTCCAAACAACCGAAGAACTTGATTGACTTTATCCATTCGAAGCGTTTCTTTTCCTTGTTCCATGTCTCGAACAAAACGAAGTCCGACTCCGGCCTTCTCCGCTAAATCGACTTGAGTCATTTTTGTTTTCTTCCGTTGAGCCTTCACATATTCCGGAATCGAAAACTTCGGAGAAAGAGAATAATCCTCTTTTTTCATGCCGGCCGAAAGAGATTGTAAAAATGGATTGTCTTCAGCTTTATTTCCCATGAATTATACCTTATCGGGTCTAAATATTTAAACATTTTCATAATTATACCCAAAAAGGTATAATTTAATTAAATTTCCAAAAAGTATATCAATTCGGGTATAAATTAAGATATAAATATAATGAATTAAGCATTGTTTTCAGCCTAAACATTCTGTTTTTAACATCCAACATGTGCTTACCGTTTCCATTTCAGATTTGCACCTGCTGTTTCCATTTCAGATTTGCACCTGCTGTTTCCATTTCAGATTTGCATCTACCGTTTCCATTTCAGATTTGTATCTACCGTTTCAATTTCAGATTTGCACCTGCTGTTTCCATTTCAGATTTGCACCTGCTGTTTCCATTTCAGATTTGCATCTACCGTTTCCATTTCAGATTTGCATCTACCGTTTCCATTTCAGATTTGCACCTGCTGTTTCTAGTTCCAATTATATCCTACCTTCAGCGAAATCCGCAAAATACAAACGCAAAGCGTTTGATTTTGCGGGGCAGTTTGCTTGTTTCGTCAATATTATAGCCGCCCACAGGCTTTAAGCGACCGAAGGGAGCCGTTCGCGCAGCGAACTTTTTGGAAACAGCCTCCCACCGCCCTTGAAAAATTCCGAGCGCAGCGAGGAATTTTTGCGTTAGAATTTGCGGGATGGTTTGCTTGGCTCGTCAAGATTTGACGTTTCCACAATGATTGAAATTCTGAAGTGGGGCGAAGTAATTTTTGCATCTGATTTTGCGGAACGGTCCGCACGAATAAATAATAAATAAAATGGAGGAGCAATTTGAATGATTCAGCAATTTTAATTTTAACGAAAGGATAATTATTTTTTTTCGAAATATTTATTTTTATTTCAAAGTGCATTCAAAAAAGTTCTTCGTTTTTTGATTTTAAGGACATGTTTTATATATTCAATATTTCTTTTTTCATTTTTATGAACAAAACTTTGACCTGAAATAAAAATAACAGGTTCATTCAGGAAAAAGAAATTCCGAAAATTAAGAAAAGGGAATTAAAGAGAAAAGAAAGGAAAAATTATGATTAAAGCAGGAATTATCGGCGCGTCCGGATACGCCGGCGAAGAATTGTTGCGACTTTTAGCGACACATCCGTCGGTTGAAGTCGTTGCCGCCACCTCCCGAAACCTCGCGGGAAAAAAGATTTCATCGGTTCACACCAACCTGGCCGGATTTTATAACAAACTCATCTTTGAAAATTTGAGCAACGACGACATTAAAACGCTCTGCGACGTGATCTTTTTGGCCGTTCCGCACGGCGCTTCCATGGACATTGTTCCCGAACTTTTGGAAAAAAGCAAATGCAAAATCGTTGACTTAAGCGCTGATTACCGCCTCAAAACCGCCGAATTTGAAAAAACCTACGGCCACCCCCACAAAGACCCGCGAGAGGCCGTCTACGCGATTCCCGAAGTTCATGACGTTGCCGCCGAACTCAAAAACAGCAAAAACCCGCGCCTTATCGCCAACCCCGGATGTTTTCCAACCGGAGCCACGCTGGCCGTTGCGCCGCTTGCGAAAACAGGCGTTTTGGAAAATGTTATTTTTGACTCAAAATCAGGAATCACCGGCGCTGGAAACACGCCAACCGAAACATCCCACTTCCCGAATTTAACGGAAAATATCATCCCGTATAAATTAACAGCTCACCGTCACCTTGCGGAAATGAAACAGGAAATTTCACGCCTGCAACCCGGATTCTCCAATGTCTGCTTTACGCCACATGTGATTCCGGCCGCGCGTGGAATTATGACGACGGCGCACGTCTTTACAAAAGAAAAATACACCACAAAAGACGTGAAAGAAATCTATTCGGAATTTTATGAAAATAAACCGTTCGTTCAACTGGTTGACGGTGTTCCATCCCTCTTAAA
Organism: Methanolapillus millepedarum; assembly: GCF_032594115.1. NCBI lineage: Archaea > Methanobacteriati > Methanobacteriota > Methanomicrobia > Methanosarcinales > Methanosarcinaceae > Methanolapillus > Methanolapillus millepedarum. Next base: position 161,257 of record NZ_CP131060.1, on the reverse strand, counting down.
CGTCCGCGGTTCCAACTTCTGCCACATCGGCATCGAAGCGGAAGCCGCCAACAACCGGATTGTGATCACATCCGCCATTGACAACCTTGTGAAAGGCGCGTCCGGGCAAGCGATTCAAAACATGAACATTATGTTCGGACTCAAGGAAACAGAAGGTCTTTGGTTCCCGGGACTTCCGTAATTGAAAACGGCAACAAGAACGCAGATCAAAAATAAAAAACGAAAAATCCAAAAATCCAAAATCATAACAATCATCAAATAATTCATTAAAACTGAAAAAGAGGAATATCATGATTCGACAAATTGAAGGCGGAATCACCGCCGTTTCCGGAGTTTCGGCCTTTGGTTTAAAGGACGGGAAAAAAGGTCTTGCGATTATTTTGGCGGAAGGCCCTGCCGCCGGCGTCTTTACGCGCAATAAAGTCATTGCGGCGCCGCTCATTGTTACCAAAGAAAAATTAGGAACAAACGGCGGCTTTCTGTCGGCTGTCATCGCCAACAGCGGAAACGCAAACGCGTATACCGGCGAACAAGGTCTTAAAGACGCGAAAGAAATGACGCGCCTGCTTGCCGAAAAAATCAAAGCGGACGATAAATTCATCGCCGTCGCGTCAACCGGCGTCATCGGCCGAAAAATGGACATGAATTGGATTTCATCCCACATCGAACCGGTCCTGTCGTCCGTATCAACAACGGAAGAGGGAAGCGTCGGCGCGATGCGCGCGATTATGACAACTGACCTCGTTCCGAAAGTCTTTGCCTGCGAAGTGAAAACGGATGCCGGAAGTTACCGGATTGCCGGAATCGCCAAAGGCTCCGGCATGATTGAACCGAATATGGGAACCATGCTCGGATTTGTGTACACGGACGCTGCGGTTGCCTCGGGACAGCTTCAAAAATGCCTGACGGCCGCCGTCAACAAGAGTTTTAACATGATTGTGGTGGACGGTGACACCAGCACAAATGATATGTGCCTTTTGACCGCCACCGGAAAATCAGGTATTCGAATCACCGACGGAAAATCCTTGGAAGAATTCCAAAACGCGCTGGACCTTGTTCTCATTGAGCTGGCCAAAATGATTGCGAAGGACGGGGAAGGCGCGACCAAATTGGTCGAGTCAACCGTGATTGGCGCTAAAACGAAAGAGGATGCGAAGTTGGCCGCAAAATCCATTGTCCGCTCGCCTTTGGTCAAAACCGCCATCTTTGGAAACGACCCGAACTGGGGACGAATTGTTGCCGCCGCCGGCTATTCCGGCGCGGACTTTGACCAAACGAAAATAACGCTTTCCGTTTCGGACGGGACGAAAACGGCCAACCTTGTGAAAAACGGCGAAATCATCGAAAAAGACCCGGCCGTTCTGGACGAATTGAAGAAAATCATGTCTGCCAAAACTATTTTTATCAAAATTGATTTGGGCGCCGGACCGGAAACGGCAACGGCATGGGGCTGCGATTTGACATATGATTATGTGAAAATCAACGCGGAATACACAACTTAAAATGAAACAGAAAAAATAAAAATCTAATGAAGATTCAAAAAATAACTAAAAACGAATATTTAAAATAAGATCTAAAAATTAAATTTAAAAATCTAAAAATTAAATTTAAAAATCTAAAAATTAAATTTAAAAATTAATTTAAAAATAAATAAAAACCGGTTCGGTTTAACCGAAATCGGTCCTTATTTTTTAAAACGTTGTTAACGGTTTTTATTTCTGATTCAATTGTTTCTTTTTATCCGACCACTTCTTGTAGGCGTAAGCCGCGAGAATCAGAAGAAGCAAAAGCAGCAGGAGAATCCACCATGGGAACGGTTTTTTGACAACTTCGGACTCCATCGGCGGTACTTCCGGCGTTACCGTATTATTGTTGCCGCTGTCGTTACCGTCCGTAATAGTGGTTCCGTTCGTACCGTTGTTCGGACCGATAATTGTCGCGTTTCCGGTGCCGCCGCTTGATCCGCCGCCTGTTTCATTGCCTATTTTAAGAACAATGGCATCGGAAATCAGATTTGAATTGGACACCGTCACCGGACTTTGAGATGTGATGACAGGACTGCTTTCACGGTCATATTCGTACCGGAAATTTGCCGAAACCGGCGCCACCGGCAAAGTGTACTCGACCGAATCATCAGTCATCAATACTGTTCCGGCAAGTCCGATGCCTGTCCAGACCGACGGGTCAAAAACAAATTGCCCGGTTGTTGTGTCCAATGTTCCTGTTGTTAACGTAGAACCGGAACGGACGAGCGTCAAACCGTAAGTGCGGTCTCCCAAATTGACAGCATCTTGATTAACGTTGATCGTCAGAGTCACCGGATCAAGCGTCAACGTAACGGTTTGCTCTAAATCAGACAAACTTGCTCCGGTCCGCGAGAACGTTTTTTGGTTGTCAGCCGGTAAATTAAGATTTTCGGTAAAACCGGTTGTCGGTTGGTAATTGGCAAAATAAGTACCATCGGACTCAATAACAAATACATTTAAAGTGCCCGAGATTGGAGAACTGGCACTATCGGTAACCGTGTAATTGAAATCGGAAATCGCCGCATTGTTCCCGTCCATGACAGCGGAAACGGTCAATTTTCCGTTCTTGGCGACGGCATTGATGGTATCCGTCGTTCCGGCGCCGAAATCCACTGTTTCTGAATAATTTTCACTGTATCCGGTTCTGTTGACGAAACACAAATACTCATCCGTTTCAAATAAAATCCGGTATGTACCGGACCGGTTCATGAGTTCGGTCGGAACACCGCCAACCTTTTTATTTTCAAAAACGTAAGTTCCGGGACTTCCGGCGGACACGCTGACGCTTGAAACATCGTCCCAAAGGGAACCGTTTTGTTCTTGAAGAGTAACGGTCACATCTTTTCCTGAAAGCGTCACCGTGTCGGACGCAACGCTTACCGTTCCGGACACATTCAATGGTTCTACGACAGTCAATTCCGCCGAATTGGATGAAACGGTTGACGACGCAATCGGGTTGTTGTTATCGCCGACGACCGCTTTAAATTCCCAGCCGTCCATACCGGCCGCCGCTGAAGAAATGGATAATTGATTGGAGTTAAATCCGCTGCTTCCGGAAACAGTCGCCGTTGTGACATTGACAAAACCGCTTCCTTTGTCCACCGTCCACTGATAAGTCAAAGTTCCGTGACCGACCGCCGTTACATTAAAGGTCACCGGGTCGCCGGCCATAACGGAAATATCCTCCGGGCTTGCGGTCACCAACAACTGCTGCTGATAAGTAATACTTAAAGTACTGCTGTTATCCCACCCGTATTTGGCGGCCATCGCTTTCAAATTCGTTCCGGGGGACACGGACACTGTGCTTCCGGAACTTCCGGAAAAGCGCGTCAAGCTGCTTGACGGGTCCGATCCGTCTGTTGTCCAATAAATGGTCGCGTCGGACGGGCTCAAACAACTCAACGTAATGCTTGTTGCCCCGTTAATAATATTTCCCGAAGGCGTTGTTGTCGGCGTTGAAATGGTGCCGAGAGAATTGACAATGACATTGTATTTGGCAATGGGAAAGCTGTTGCCGCCAACAGTGATGTAACAAATATAAGTTCCCGCATCGGAAGACTGAACGTATGTTTTACCATAAGCTGCTTCAGTTTTTCCGGACAAGTTGACGTCGCCTTTTGTCCACTGCAAAGTTCCGCCGCTGCCCGGAATTTGTAAAGTGCAATTCGTTTGAAGCTCCAGGTCATCGCCGGCGTTTAACGTAATCGTTCCCATCTGCAAAGAACCAATCGCGACAATTGAACCGGTCTGAAAACCGCTCATATTGTTGTTGTAAGTTTGAGCGGCGGTAATGTTGGGCACAAAAATTAAAACAGAATCACTAAAAGATGGGTTCGTAGAAGTATTGTTTATAGATGCCGGTTTATTTCCGAGACTGATAACTTCCAGTGGCACATCTAAAAAAACACCAACATCGAAACTGTTCGCTGATGGCAAATATGCATACCATAAATTCAAACAATCACCAAGAGAATAATCTGAAAGACTTATTGCGTTTGGGAAAGAAACGTACTCAAGAGCAATAAAATCTAAATACTCATGACTGCCGACAGATGTAACACCGTTTCCCGTGATGGAAAGAATGTATTGATTACCACCATGATATCCGTCACCCGGTCCTTCCGACGCGTCGTTAAGCACCAAATGATACCTTTGGGTAAGTCCCATCAATGTCGCCCAGCCGGTAGCGTTAAGAGCTGTCGGCCCGGTGACGTTAATCGTATCTTCGGGTTGATAAAACGGCGCCGTTCCGGCGTTTAATGAGGCTGCGGTCACCTCAACGTTTGCGGCCATCGCTGTCGGAAGGACGAGCAGAAAGATCAATAAGAATACAAGAAGGAATGAAATTTTCGAAATATTTCGCGTTGTTTTTTCAATTAATTTTTCCATAGTATTTCCTTTTAGAATTAAATTCAAAAGATTGTTTTTAATGAAATTTATCAGATATTATTATAATGATAAATTGATCAAATAAAGAAAGAAGAAGGATATATATTTTTTGAGATATAATATTTGATGTGATAATTATATTAAGAAAGATGAGAGAGAAGAACATAACCTTACATGAAACACGACCAAAAAACAGAATATGCGGCTGAAACAAAATACAAAAAACAGAAGGAAAATAAAGAAATAGAAGAGAAAATAAAAAAACAGAAAGAAAAAACAGAAGTAAAAAACAGAAGTAAAAAATTAATTCTTTTCATCCGGAATCCGGACCGGCAAGTCAATGAAAAAAGTGGTTCCTTCCTCTTTATTGCTCACAAAACCGACTTTTCCGCCGAGATATTGTTCGCCAAGCAGCTGGACGCTGTAACTGCCGAGTCCTCGGTTTTCGCCTTTTGTGGAAAACTGTTTCTTAAAAATATAAGGCTTTGAATCTTCCGAAATTTCGGAATCGTTGTGTACCCAAAAACGAATAAAATCAACCGGATAACAATCCCCGGATACATGAGAACCTTTGCAATCACATCCGGCACCGCTGCCCATTCGATGTCCGCTCTGACCCTTATTTTTCGAATCACACATTTTTGAGCCGATCGTAACCGAACCGCCGACATCGGTGGCTTCAAGAGCGTTTTTCATTAAATTAATCAAAATGCGGGATAAAAGAACCTTATCTGTTTGAACCGGAACCGGCTGCGAATTCGGAGAAACGTCAATCGTTTTGCCTTTGGAAACATCATGGTTTTCCAGTTTCATCGTCACCGATTTGAGAAGCTCAAGAGAATTCACGTCGTTTTTGAAAACTTTCAAGTCGCCGTTTTCCGCAAGTGTAATTTGGCGGTAGGATTGAATTTCCTCAATAAGAGAATCGCACAGCTCAAGCGAGCTTGCGATGTACTTTTGAATTTTGACCGGATCCGGATTTTCAGACATTAATTCTAAAAACCCGTGAAGGCCGCCGACTGAATTCAAAAGATCGTGAAGAAAAAGGCGCTCGTGCTGGACTCTGATTTTGTTGTCCGGCGATTCAACAACCGTCGGAACATTCAGTTGAGATGAAGAATCTGAAATATGCGCCGGCGAAGAACACAGAGTTTCCGGTTCCGAATAAATCGGGCCGGATTTGGTCCTCACGATTTCAGATTTTTGATTTGAAGACATGAAACATGCACCGTTAAATTAAACGATTATTCTATAAGAATCTGACATTATATAATACGTTTGTCAAATGAAATTATAAGGAGAATATGATTTTTAAAAATCTAATAAAAATAAATGATGAATAAACTCAACAATAAATTGTCAAAAATGAATCGGAAAATATGAAAAAACGCCCGGCTGTTTTCTTGAATTGATCAAAAGCAGGCACCATAGCGCATACGACGCCCGCCCAAAAAAAAAAAAAAAATGATTATTGAGGAATGTTGCATTCCTTGACAATAATCTTTTCATCCGGTTTTGTCGGCGAGCGTTTAACCGTGACATCAACGACCGGCGCTTTGGCGTAAACTTGTTTGCTCCAAGAAATAATGTATCCATCCGCCATCGGGGACACCTTAAACTCGGATGTTTTCAATCTTTCACCGCAATTGCACATCACGTCGGCCGTAAATCCTTTGAGCAGCTTCAGTTCTTTGACTTGGCAGCGGCTGATTTCAAAGAAATCTTCGTCTTCCATGTTGTTCCAAAGGAACGGGTTCATCAAATACACGTGTTTTAAGTTGACTTCATTGGAAACCTGCACAGCTTTCACCGACGATGACGACACAAAGGACGAGGGAGCTTCGGGACCGCCCGATAAATCCGCATTAGTCGTGATGTTGGGCAAATTGCCGGAAATTTTTAAAACCGCCGGTTTATTCTTCTTTTCGGGCGGCTGAATCTTAAATTCATCATCCGTCGCACCGAGCATGTTCAAAACTTTTTGATGCGCTTCGTCAAACGTCATCGGTTTTGCGCCTAAAACGGTCAACATATCGGACAAAGCGTTAAACCCGGTCAGCAATGTTTCGCCGGCGGCCGTTGACAAATTAATGAGACGGCCTTCCGAATTCATGACGGAGCCTTTCTTCTTGTAAAACGGTTCGGACGCAATCACGATACCAGCCTCATTACAGCTTGATGTGTAACGCGACGATTGAATAATCAACGCGTCCAAGTTCTTAAATGCCTCTTTGATGTGGTCGTTGAGACAAATGTCGATCAAATCGGATTCCAAACAGTACAACACTTTAATGCTGCCGTCATCGATACCGGCCAAAATGTCATCAAACGACTTTTGTTTGGTGTGCTTTGACAAATATCCGGCGCCGGTCGCGTTGATGAACGGACGGAGGAAAAGCATGTTGCCGGGAAGGTCAGGATTTCCGCGGCCGGCTGACAGTTCAACAATTTCCGCGAGACGTTTCGCATGCGTATACGGCGTCAAATCGGAAATGATGAGAGTGTCGGCGTCCGGTTTGAAATCAACGTCATAAAGGCTCATTTCAGGCGTGAGCAAAATATTTTTGTCCGCAATCGGAAACTCTTTGAGACCGAATGAAATGATTTCTGCCCCTTTGTTTTTGGCGTGAATCAACCGGCGGACCAACAACGGATACGAAACATACGGGTCCACCAAGAGGTAAATTTTCTTGGCATGGGCGACATCGTCGTAGGTAACGCCGCGTCCCGTGTGCGCGTGAAGCTTGCCGATTGCCTTGAAAAGTCCGGTCATTCCGGTGTTGACCGGAACGCCCAGTTTCTTTCCGACTTCCATGAACATCAAATGTTCTTCGTTCGTCGCGTTGCCGATGGAAAGCAGGCAAATGTTTTCCGGTTTGGTTTTCTTCAAAATTTCGGCGGCTTTCGAAACGGCGGTTTTTACATCCGTATCATTTCCATCGACCATTGATTCGGCCGGACAGAAACTCTTGGCTAATTTCACACCGAAGCGGCAAAGTTTGCCTTCATTGACCGGCGATGCTTTCCGGAAATCAACATGAAGCAGCGGCGCGCCGCAAGCACTTCCGGTCGGAACGTCGGTCATAATTTCCCGCATGTAAACACCGCAGCCGAAACCGCAGCCCGGACAAACGGTAGAATAAACGTTTTCCTTAAACACGACGTCGCAGACCTTTGCACCATCCGTGTTTCCGGTACCGGTGCCGGTTCCGCACTTGCCGGCAGAATTTGCATTGTTTTCAGTTGCCATTTTACTGCACCTCCTCAAGTTTCACTTCAAAGAAAGGCGGCGTCCGATCATCCATTCCGGTCGTGTATTTGAGTTCGTCCTGAATCGGGTTCGCAAACTTCCGGTACAGGCGCGTCAACGGAATGTCCGCGGGGCACACGTCCGTGCATTGCCCGCAGCTGACGCAGGAGTCCATCAGGTGAAGGAACCGGATCATATGGAACAGGGAAATATCGTAACTGTCCGCCAGGTTGTCAAAGGACGTACATTTGGCTTCGGGGCCGCAGGCGCAGGGCGGGCAAACGGTTTTACAGGCACCGCAGTGAATGCAGTTTTCAAGCTCCTTTTTAAACGCCGCCAGTTTGTCGCCGTCAATCGGCGCAAACACCTTTTCTTTGGTTTTCGCGGACATCTTCAACATAATGTTGGTGGTTTTTCCGCGCGCTTCGGCTGCTTGCTCGCTCGCCGCTTTCACTTCGGCGTAGCCGTTATCCACCGCGTTTCTCAAAAACGCGGCGCCTTTTTCAGTCATGACTTCGACAAACGTTCCCTTGCCGGATAAATCGGAGAGAACGCCCCAGTTTCCGCAGGCCAAATCGGCATTGGTCGCGATCTTAACAATACAATAGCGGCAACATTCACGGCGGCCGTTGTCTTCCAGTTCCATTTCGTCAATGGATTGGGAGTGGTGCACGCCGTCTTTGGTTTCCATAATCAATTGACCTTTCTCGATTTCCTCGCCGCAAACGTCGTCCGGATTGAGTTTGTACACTTCTTCCACCACCCGACGAATCTTGTACGGCGGAATGGTGCCGCCGCAGTTGAGGCCGATAGTGAAAACTTTGTCCAAATTGATCATGTTCCGCTTGGCTTGTTCACGGATACCGCGCATGTCGCAGGGTTTGACGGCAATCGCGATGTTCGCGTCATTTTCAAAGTGGCGCAAGTACTTGGTGGGATTTGAAATGAGCATGTGCATGGAACCGGCCGATTCGTAAATATCTTTGACGTCGGATGTCAGAACCGGAACCGCTTCAAACTGGTTGGATTTTTTCAAAACAACCGTGTTTGCCACAAGTCCTTTTTCAAGCGCCGCCGCGAGAACGGCAGTGACAAGTCCGCCGGACCCGCCGCGTTTTCGAACATCGTCAACGGCAGACCAGCCGATGTATTTGCCGCCGACTTGAATATCGGCGCCTTTTAATTTGTCACCGGCCACGGAAACCGCGGGCGGTTTGGGTGCGCCTTCGGGCGGTTTTCCGGCGGGTGGGGCGCCGGCCGGTGGCGCTCCTGCGGGTGTTCCGGCTGCCGGTGCTGCTGTTGCCGGTGCTGCTGTTGCAGCGGCCTGTGTGGCAGCCGCTGTTTTCTGTTCAGCTGTCTTTTCGGGAGCGCTCATCAGATCACCCCGTCATGGCGGAGCGGGCTGGGCCCGAGCGCTTTTACTTTTTCCACCATTTCGCGGACAAACTCCGCAAACTGTTGGCCTTCCGATGCTGAAATCCACCGGAGCATCAATCTGTCGTCTTCAATTCCCATTTCACTCAACATCGATTTAATAAATTTGTATTTGACAAGCGTTTTGTCGTTGCCGTTGACGTAGTGGCAGTCACCGATGTGGCAGCCTGTAATCAAAACAGCGTCCGCACCCTCCAAAAAGGCGGTGTAAATGTGAACGGCATCCACGCGGCTGGAACACATCACACGGACCACACGGATATTGGTCGGCTGCTGGAACCGGGCAATTCCGGCACCATCCGCCCCGGCGTAAGAACACCAGTTGCAGCAAAACATCACGATTTTCGGTTCAAAATCCGGGCTGGTCGTCGGACAGTGGGAAACGCCGGACTTGGAATTGTCTTGAACTCCTGTTTCGGTTTTCGCGTCCATTTAATTCACCTCCTCCTCAAAGTAAAACACACTCTTGACTTGAGACAACAACTGCTTATTTTCAAAGTGTCCCTGCTCAATCGCGGCGGTCGGACACGCCATCGTACAGCAGCCGCAGCCTTTGCACGCTGCCGGGTTGATGACGGAACGGATGGCCTTAAAGGAAAGTCCTTTTTTGGTCACGATTTGTTCTTCAAGCGTAATCGCATGGTACGGGCAAACATCTTTACAGGCGCCGCAACCGACGCAAACGTCAATATTGACGCGGGAGACTTCCGCCGGAGATTCCAAAAATTCCCGGGACAAAATCGTACAGGCACGGGATGCCGCCGCTTGCGCTTGGGAAATGGTTTCTTCGCAGAATTTCGGCGATTGGGCGAGGCCGCAAACAAACACGCCGTCCGTTCCGAAATCAACCGGGCGGAGCTTCGGGTGAACTTCGAGGAAGAAGCCGTTTTTGTCCAGCGGCACTTTCATCATCGGCCCGACGTCATGATTGCCCTCTTCCGCAATCGTGGCCGCACTCAAAATGACACAGTCGGCCGGCAGTTCAAAGTCAAGCCGGGTGGTCAAATCGTGGAACTTCACCACATTGCCGTCAACCACCGGCGGCTCGTTTTCATCGTACATCAGGAAGTGAATACCCATTTCACGCGCCTTGGTGTAAGACTCCTCGTACATGCCGTAGGTGCGGATGTCGCGGTACAAAATATAAATTTCAGCGTCCGGATGCTGTTCCTTGTATTGAATCGCGTTTTTGACGGAATTCGTACAGCAGATTCTTGAACAGTACGGTCGCTCCTTGTTCCGGCTGCCGGCGCACTGGATGAAAATCAAATCTTTCCAGCTGCCTTCCTTTTTATCAATCATTTCCTTGAATTCAAGCTGCGTCCGAACAATCGGGTTTTCCTTGTATCCGAAAAGGCCTTCCTGCCGGAGTTCGTGAGCGCCGGTCGCAATCACAATAACACCGAAATCAATGTCGGAGATGGTTGTTTTTCCGCCGTCGTCCGTGATGATTTTGCCGCTGAAATTGCCGACAGCGCCACTCACGTCTTCCATTACGGAATTGTAATGAATACGGATTTTCGGATGGGTGGTTGCCGCCTTGATGATCGGATCCAAAATCGGCGCGTAACTTTGAAGCGGCCGGATGGTTCCACCGAGTTTGTCCGTCTTTTCAATCAAATCCACATTATAACCGTTGGCGGCAAGCTCGTTGGCAACCGTCAGTCCGGCGACGCCGCCGCCGAGAACGACGGCATTGTGCACAAGCGACAACTTTTGGCTGTAAAGCGGCGTGTAGTACCGGACTTTTCCGGCGGCCTGGCGCACCAAATCTTTGGCTTTCGCGGTTGCCTTTTCCGGATTATCGTGGTGAATCCAAGAGCAATGTTCTCGGATGTTCGCAAATTCAAAGAGCCACGGGTTCATACCGGCTTCCTGACAGGTTTGCTGGAAGAGCGGCTCGTGGGTTCTGGGCGTACATGCCGCCACAATGAACCGGTTTAAGTTGTAATCGCGAATCATTTCAAGAATCCGGCCTTGCGTGTCGTCGGCGCAGGAATACATTTCCTCTTTGGCGATGATGACGTCCGGAAGAGTGGACGCGTATTCCACAACCGCCGGCACATCGACAACGCTTCCGATATTTGTTCCGCAACGGCAGACGATAACGCCGATTCTCGGGTCGCCCGAAACAGGCGTTTCCGGCGCGATTTCAACCACAATTTCCAAAGATTTGCGGGCACTGTTGAGCAAAGCACCGGCTTTTGACGCCGCGCCGCTGGCTTGCGCAACCGATTCCGGAATGTCTTTCGGCCCTTGGGCGACACCGGCCGTGAAAATACCTTTTTTGGACGTTTCGGTCGGCGATTCGACGGCGGTTTTGACGAAACCGTAATTGTCAAGATCAACATTGAGAATGTTGGCGAGTTCTCGGGTAGACGCCGGCGTATCAAGGCCGACGGAAAGAACGATGAGATCAAAGTCTTCTTTGGCGACTTCGCCGTCTTTGCCTTCATATCTCAAATAAAGCGTGCCGTCGTCGCGGACATCCACGCCGGACGGGCGGGAATTAATGAAACGGACGCCGTTTTCATCCCGGGCGCGCAACGCGAATTCTTCGTATCCTTTTCCGAATGTCCGCAGGTCAATATTGAAAATGGCCACATCGACTTCAGGATGGTGGTCTTTAATCAAGCGAGACTGTTTGACCGCATAGGTACAGCAAACGGAAGAACAGTACGCTTTCTTGATTTCCGGATTTCTCGAACCAATGCACTGAATGAACGCGATCTTTTTCGGGAGAACGCCTTTGGACGTTTGAATGTGTCCGCCAAACGGTCCGGACGCGTTGGTGTAACGTTCAAATTGAAGCGCGGTGACGACATCCGGGTGGTCGAAGCGGTAAGCTTCAAGAAGTTTCGGGTCAAAGGCTTTGAACCCGGTCGCCATGATGACGGCGCCGACCGGAATGTCAACGACTTCATCTTCCAATTCGTAATTGACGGCATCTCTTTGGCAGACTTTCTTACAGTTGCCGCATTTGCCTTTTTGAATCATAAGACAATTTTCCGGATCAATCGTCACAATTTTCGGAATCGCCTGGGTGAACTGGAAATAAATCGCTTTTCTTTTGGAAAGGCCTTCTTCAAATTCGTCATCGACTTTTTTCGGGCATTTCGCGATACAATCACCGCAGCCGACACATTTGTCGGGGTCGATGTAACGGCTCTTTTTCTTCACGGACAACGTAAAGTTGCCGACATCGCCGGAAAGTCCGACCACTTCGGAATAAGTCATTAACTGAATGTTCGGGTGGCGGCTGGCTTCCACCAGTTTCGGAGAAAGAATACAAGCGGAACAGTCCAAAGTCGGAAACGTCTTGTCAAGCTGCGCCATAATGCCGCCGATAGACGGTTTTGATTCGATGAGATAAACGCGGTATCCGCTGTTGGCCAAGTCAAGCGCCGACTGAACGCCCGCAATGCCGCCGCCAATCACGGCAACAGCGCCGACCGCACCGGAAACACCTGTTGTGTTGTTGTCTGCCATTTTTACTCCACCTTCTTTTGCGAAAGCGCTAAGATTTTTTGTTCAAAAGCCGGATTGCAGGTCATGTTCATTTGAATGCCGAGTTCCTGCGGGGTGTGCCCGAACGCCAGCCCGAGAAGCTGCGCGTAGTGCAGCACCGGAATGTTGTAATCTTTGCCGGTCGTCTTTTTGAGCTGCACTTGTCCCGAATCAAATTGCAGGTGGCAGAACGGGCAGGCGTCAACGATACAGTCGTATTCCTCCCGCTTCAGAATGTCCAGTTTTTTCTCCGTCATTTTGAGCGTGGTGTCTAAAAACGCGGAGCGTGCACCGCCGCCGGCGCCGCAGCACAAAAGCTTGTCTTCGTAATCAACGCTCTTCGCGCCGGTCGCGTTGACCAAGTCATCGAAAAAGCGCGGGTTTTCGGCGCTGCCGAGTCCTTCTTTTTCTTTGGACGGGCGGATGAGGTGACAGCCATAGTGAACGGCGACTTTAATGCCTTCCAAGGGAACGGTCACTTTTTCTTTGATCGCGTCAGCACCGACGTCTTTGGCCAAAAATTCCATGATGTGGCGGACTTCTATACTTCCCTGATAGGACATGCCGATTTCGGACAACTTGTCGTTGACTTCCTTTTTATGATCAGGATCATGTTTTAAAGTGTGGTTGGCTTCGCCCAAAGACCCGAAACAGCCGTTACAAACGGTTAACAGGTCCATACCCATCTGTTCGGACAAAACAATGTTGCGGCTGGCGAGCGTGAGCCATGTGGTTTTATCAAAAGACTTGAAAACGCCGGGCGCCGGACAGCAGGACGCGCCTTTAAGCTCCTGAAGGTCGACTCCAAGTTCTTTCATTACCCGGCGGGAGGCCAGCTCGATTCCCGGATACCGGTTTGGAGCGACGCAACCGAGGAACAAAGAAAGACTTTGATTCTCTTTTTTAGATTCTGTAGCAGACATAATTGACATAAACTCCCAAAAACAAAAAAACCGCCTGAAAGCCTCGGTTTGGATTTGTTTTTATTCATTCGATTACAATATAATATAGACAACTGAAAAGAACAAAATACTCAATAATTATTGAAAAACATTATTGAAAACTTCTTTTTTTATTTTTTCGCAACCAATGTATCGAATTGGCAGGCTTTGACGAGTTTTTTCACCTGCTCGTATGCTTCCGGATACATATGAACCGTCGGCGGCACTTCCGTGAGACCGAGTTCCTTTCGTTTCGCTTTGTTGGAATCGTTGATCGGGACGGCGTGTCCGGTTGTCACGACAAAATTGGCGACATCTTTGTGCGGCTCAAGCATGATGCCTTCATGAACCGCCATGGTACGCAGCCGAAGGAGCGTATCGACGTTTAAAACGCCTTCAGGACACCGTTCCTGGCATTTGTAGCAAGTTGTGCAATACCACAAGTATTGGTCGTTTAAAATCCGGTTTTTAAGACCGAGGCCGGCCATTCGCATGTACCGCTTAATATCGAAATCAGGCTCGATATCCTTCATCGGGCATCCGGTCGAGCAACCGTTGCAATTAAAGCACAAAAGAACTTTTTCGGTTCCTTTGTCTTTTTTAAGCTCGTTGAAAAAGGTTTTATCGATTTCTGAAGAGTTGATTGATTCTTTCACGAAATATCCCTCTCATATTTTCAAAAACCAAACCGGAAAAGCCGGCAAAAATGCTGATTTTTGAAAATGTTTAATGAATCATATAATAGAATAACTGTTTTACCGTTTTGAAACGAAAATAAAAATATTCAAATAAACAGAACGATGAAAACAAAAACAAGCGATTGAGTTTCATGCACTATTTATATAATGATAAATTATGAACATATGCAAAACAATTAAATCCTATATAAATTCTGCCATTGCCTGACAAGGTTTACAATAGAAGACGACACCTCTTTTTAAATAGAAACTCCTTATGAAAATAAATGTTAACAATTCAAAAAACAACAAATAACAACACTTATTTGCGCGGCGGGCTGCGCGCGCGTTATCGCCATCTTTTTTTGAAAAACGACAAAATTCGGATGATCGGATAATGAAAAATAAAAAGAAAAAAGAATGAATGATTTTTGAATCATTCATTAAGAAGCGGACTGTTCGAAAGCCGGTTAATTTAAGAAGCGGATTCGGCCGATACCGGTTCCTCTTCTTTTTTAAATAACTCTGATACCATTTTTTCCGACGGCGGTTTTGTCATCAAACTGACAACAATCGCAACGATGATGGAAAGCGGAGTGGCAATCAAAATCGGGTCAACATACGCCCACATGCCCGGAAGGAGTGTGGCAACGCCGAACAACTTTTGACAGATGCCAATCGGAACAGCTTCGGCGGCGTGAACAAACACGTACCAAAAGATGCTGACGAAGAACCCAACCGCAAAACTCGCGTAAGCGCCGGTTTTGGTCATTCTCGGCCAGAAGAGCGCGCCCGCGTACATCGGAAGGAAGGCGGCGGTACACATGCCCATGAAAATGGCGGTCGCGCGGGCAATGATGCTGCCCGGCAAGTAGAACGCCAAGATGACAGCCATAATGATTGTAATCACGATGCCGATCCGGGTAAACAGGATGGTGTGAACGGATTTTCCTTTAAAGATGCCGTTTCGGATCAAATCGTAACCGACAGCAGTTCCCATGGTGTGGAACTGAGAACTGGCGGTGGACATGGCGGCGGACAGCAAACTGAGCATGAAAATCAAGACGAAGATTTCAGGCATCGCGCTGTTGATGTAAACGGGAATGATCGCGTCAATATTTCCCCCGACGGCGTCCAGCGCAATTTTTCCGGTCGTGTTGTAGAAAAACACATTGGAGAGAGGACCGACAATGTAAGCGACGCCCACCATCATAAAGATGAACGGGCCGCCGGCCAAAACGGCTCTTTTGAGCGTTTTCTTATCTTTGACCATCATGAAACGAACCGCAAGTTGCGGCTGCGCGATGATTCCGATACCGACACCCAAGATCAGAGAGGAAATCATGGTCCACCACAGTTGGGATCCGAAAACCGGCATGGAAGTCCAGCCTTGGTGACCGATCGCCACCAAATTGGCAGGAACAAGCGACACCATGTTGCTGAGCGCCTCGTGAGCCGGGATGACGCCGCCTAATTTAACATAGGTTAACACCAGCAGCAAGAACATGCCGACAAACATAATTCCGCCTTGGAAGGCGTCGGTGTACATGACGGAAATCATACCGCCGACAATCACGTAAGCCGCAACGATGACCGCGAAGATCAGAAGGGCTGTTGTGTAATTGATTCCGAGTGTTGTTTCAATAAATCGGGCGGACCCGATAAGAACACTGGCAGCGTAAAGCGGCATGGTCACCGCGATAAAGATACCAATCCAAGACTGAAGTCCGCGGGATTCAAACCGTTTTCCGATAAACTCCGGAAAAGTGGACGCGTGCAGGAATTGTCCCATTTTGCGCATCACAGGTCCGAAAACCAAGAAAGCGATAATGATCCCGACAAGAATGTTGAGGAAAGCCAACCAGAGCATTCCCATTCCGTAAGCGGCCGCAACGCCGCCGAATCCGATGATGGCAGACGTACTGATGAAAGTCGCGCCGTAGGAAACCGCCATGACGAGAGAATTTGTTTTCCGGCCGGCCAACAAGTAGTCAGCATCACTGGTTGTTTTTTTGTAACCGTACCAGGCAAGACCGATCGTGGCAATCATATAAATAAAGATCAAAGCAAGCAAAGCCGGCATGTTAATACCGGTGGAATGAAACAAGTCCGACGGAATAATATCGTTGACGGACGATGAGGCGATGTGTGTGAGTGAAGATGAATCCAACATAAATAACAGTCCTTAAATGATCATGAAATTGCGATAAACGATACCAAATACAATTTAACTGTCGTCGTTCCAGTGCCGGATTCCATAATAGATGCACCAGACGGCCGCAAAAATAGACAATAGATAAGCGCTCCAAACGAGGGGATCAACAATTCCAAGAAACATTTGACAACTTTACTCCTTTCTTTATGTGATTTTTTGATTTTATTCATATTGTTGTTTAAAATTATGTGTAAGTGCCGGCATTATATATTAAATAGGATGATGGAACATTCCGTGCTAAGTTCTGCCATGACAATATATAGCACACTTACAAGATGTAGAAATAATTCGGATAGTATATAAAAGATTTGCTTGAAGAATTGAGACACTTTTTATAAGAATAAGGTGATATTTGTTTCTATTATCTGATCAAGAAAATGAGAGGGAAATTGATGAGACAGTGCGTTGACATTCCGAAAGCAAAAGCCCGGTTAAGCCGGATTGAAGGACAAATTCGCGGCATTTCCGATATGGTGGAAAGAGATGTGCCGTGCGAAGACATTTTAATTCAAATCGCCGCCGCAAAAGCCGCTCTTCATAAAGTCGGCCAAATGGTCTTAGAAGGACACCTGCAACACTGCGTTAAAGATGGAATCGAACACGGCGACGCTGACCAAACTATCGAAGATTTGACAAAAGCGGTGGAACAATTTTCACGGATGGTTTAATCAAATTTTCTTTTTATCCTCTATAGCTTTTTTCTCTTTTTTTGTTTATTTTTCTCTTTTTTTGTTTATTTTTCGCCGGCGTCGACGCGCGCGTTATGGCAATCATTTTTGTTTAAAATTCAAAAATGAAGGACAAAATTTGAAAAATTGGACGTCGGCATAACCCTATTTTTTAAAAATGACACGGCCGATCTTTGAAGTTTCAAAACACGCCGGTTTAATGCGTACACGACTCTTTCATTCAAAAATACCCATTTCGAATAGGGGTGAGGCTTCACACAAATATGTTTTGACGTGTTACGGAAACCATTATATACAAATGAAAAATATTGGTTTTTGAAATATACCCCTAAGGCGTATAGAGTATAAAACAAATATTATCTTAGAAGATAACACTTGAAAAAAGAAGGACAGAAAAATGAATACCGTTCTTGAAAAAATAAAAGATTTCCTTGAAAGCGACTTGTTTGTCGTCATGTCAATGATTATCTCAGCCATTGCTTTAATCATCAGCTTTTTCGGATGGGCAGACCCGTACGTTTTGTTTGATTTGTCATGGATAGCGATCATTTTGTGCGGCGTTCCGATTGTTGTCGGCGCTGTCGTCGGACTTGTTACGGAATTTGACATTAAAGCTGATGTTTTGGTTTCTTTGGCGCTCATTGCCTCCATTCTCATCGGCGAATATTTCGCGGCGGCGGAAATTGCGCTGATCATGACAATCGGTGCTTATTTGGAAGAGAGAACATATCATAAAGCGCAGGAAGGAATCGAAAAACTTGTCAAAATGAATCCGGAAACCGCCCGAATCGTCACACAGGAGGGGGAAAAAATAACGGACGCCAAAAACGTTTCAAAGGGCGATGTGTTGCGCGTTTTTCCGGGAGAAACAATTCCGGTGGACGGAACCGTTTTATCCGGACAAACTTCCGTGGACCAATCCGTGATGACGGGAGAAAGCCTGCCGGTTGAAAAAACAATCGGAGACGACGTTTTTAGCGGGACGGTGAATTTGTTCGGCGCCTTTGACATGACGGCGTCCAAAGTCGGCGAAGACAGTTCCATTCAAAGAATGATCCGGCTGGTCAAAGAAGCCGACGCCGAAAAAGCGCCGATCGTCCGCCAAGCGGACAAATGGGCGACTTGGATTGTCATCGCCGCGCTTTTGACATCCGTTTTTACAGGAATCGTAACCGGCGAAATTATTCGCGCCGTGACCATCTTGGTTGTTTTTTGTCCGTGTGCTTTGGTTCTGGCAACGCCGACTGCCATTATGGCCGGCATCGGTAATGCCACCAAAAAGGGAATTTTAGTTCGGACGGGGGACGCCTTGGAACGGTTATCAAAAGTGACTGCCGTTGCTTTTGACAAAACCGGAACTCTGACATACGGAAAACCGGAAGTGATTGCGGTTGAAAGTCTCAGGAAGGATTGGACGGTTGCAGACGTGGTGACGCGCGCCGCCATTGCCGAATGCAATTCGGAACATCCGCTTGGAAAATCCGTGGTCCGGCATGCGTCAAGAACAGGTATTTCAGACCATCCGCGACCGGAAAAATTTATTATGCATCAGGGTTGCGGTGTTGCGGTGGAAATCGGCGGCGAAACAGTTTTGGCCGGGAACGAAAACCATTTAAAAAATTGCCAAATCAAAATGGATGATTCGGTTGAAAAATCAAGAAAATACAAAGAAAGGGGCGCAACGGTTATTTTTGTGGCGGCAAGCGGTGTTTTAGTGGGAATGATAGCTCTCTCCGATACGGTTCGGGACAAAATTAAGGAAACGTTTGATGAAATTAAAGAATCAGGCGTTAAAATTTTCTTGTTGACGGGAGACCATCGGGAAGCCGCGTTAACAGTTTCGGCAGCGGCCGGAATTGAAGAATATCATTGTCATTTTGAATTATTGCCGGAAAACAAGTCGGAAACCATCAAACGTTTGCAAGCCGCCGGCGAGAAAATCGCGATGGTCGGCGACGGAATCAATGACGCGCCTGCGTTGAAAACGGCAGATGTCGGCATTGCGATGGGCGGCATCGGAAGCGATATTGCCATCGAAGCGGCGGATATTGTTTTGGTCGGAGACGACATCGGCGCCATTCCGTATTTGCTCAAGCTGTCCAAAAAGACGATGAACAAAATTGACTTCAACATCGCGCTTTCGATCGTCATCAATTTTGCCGCCGTTATTTTGGCGATGTTGGGTCTTTTAGGACCGATCGGCGGCGCCTTGATTCACAACGCCGGCTCCGTTTTGGTGATTATCAACTCGGCACTTCTGTTGGCTTGGAAAGGTAAATGACATCTGACGAATGAACGAATCATTTGAAATATAATTCAGCTTGAATTTTTGTTGCTACAAATTTGAAGATTCGTAACAACCATTAAATAGAGTGACGTTGTTTGGACTCTCATAAGAAAAATAAATCGGAGTTTTCAAATGCATATTTCAGAAGGTGTTCTCCCGGCTTGGCTTCTTTTGGCCGGCTGGGTTTTAACAATTATATTGTTGGCCGGAAGTCTTTGGTGGGGAAAGAAAAGCACGGAAGATATGAATCAAAAGATTCCTCAAATTGCCGTGATGACCGCCGCCTTTTTTGTTGCCTGCATGTTTCGGATTCCGCTGCCGCCAACGTCGCTCCATTTGGTATTGGCCGGCCTTGTCGGCATTCTTTTGGGACCGTTTGCATTCGTTTGCATTTTTATCGGTCTCCTTCTTCAAGCGCTCCTTCTTGGAAACGGCGGCCTCACGGTTCTTGGCGTCAATACGTTTGTGATGGGATTTCCCGCGCTGTTAGGATACTTGGTTTTTGTCGCGCTTTCCAAAAAGACGAATTTTGCCATATCCGGCGCCGCTGCCAGCGTCTTTGCGATTTTGATTTCAACGCTTATTTTGGGCGTCGTTTTCATCCTCGGCGGAATTACATTCGGCAGCATTGACAGCGTTCAAGCGTTCGCGTCCCAATTTTCGTTACTGGAAAGCGTCATGGCCGCGCTGGCAGATTCCCCATGGCTGCTGACGTTTGCCCTTCTGATTATCATGAACCTCCCGCTTATGATTGTGGAAGGAATTATCAGTGGGTTGATTGTGCCGTTTATTGCAAAAGTGAAACCGGAAATGTTGCCGGAAAAAAAGAAACAAACGGCTTGAAACTTTATCTGATAAATTACTACATTATTTAAAAACTGCCAAGCAAACCCTCCCGAATAAACAGACGCATTTTGCGTCTGTTTATTCGGATTCCGATGAAGGATAATAATATGGGAAGCAGCAGATGCAAACCGTAAAACAGAAAACAGCAGATGTAAACTGCAAAATAGAAAACAATAGGTGCAAACTGCAAAATAGAAAACAGCAGATGCAAGCTGAAAAATGGAAAACAATAGGTGCAAGCTGTAAAACAGAAAACAGCAGGTGCAAACTGTAAAACAATAAATTTATTTCAATCCGACTAACTGTACCTTCCTAATAATAGTAATCCGCAAAATACAGACGCAAAGCGTCTGATTTTGCGGGATGGTTTGCTTGGTTCGTTTAAATTGCCTTTTCAATTCCATTGCTGGAAAAATTCCGAAGCGGAGCGAAGGAATTCTTGCGTTAGAATTTACGGGGTGGTTTGCTTGTTTCGTCAATATTATCGCCCACAGGCTTTAAGTGACTGAAGGGAGCCGTTCGCGCAGCGAACTTTTTGGAAACAGAAAACAAAATAAACTCAAAAATCAAAAACAGGGACAGGAGATTAAATATGAAAATTCAAAAAACCGCCTCTTTGCTTGTTCTTCTCAGCCTTGCGCTGACGATGCTGGCTGTACCGGCTGCCGCCCACGGAACATACATGAGCCTTGAGCCAAACGGCGTCAAAATCCAAGCTTGGTACCAGGGAAATGAACCGATGGCGAACTGCGACTACCAAGTTTACGCGATTTCCGTTATCAACGGTACTGAATCCGAATCTCTTTACATGACGGGAAAAACGGATGAGAACGGAACGGCTGTTTTTGATATTAAACCGGGCGTGAACATTTACCGCGTTAAAGTCGTTTCCGGCGAACATGCCGCCGAGCGGCGGATTGATTTGGCGGAAGGGTCAATGGGTGCCGCCGGCGACCACGGCATTTCCTGGTTTAACGTCTTTGCGGGACTCGGTTACATTGTCGGGATTGCCGGCATTTTGATGTATGTCATGTCGAGAAAAACGAATCAGAAGAAATAAATGAATATTTGTTGTGACAAAATGAAACTGCCGTCTGAGACTTATTCCGCAATCGACGCGCCGATTCAGCGTATGAATCCGATGACGAAAGTCATCGTTTTTTTGCTGCTCATCTTTTCGGTGTCGTTCGTCAAATCGATGGAGATGGCATCATTTGTTTTGTTGCTTTCGGTTTTGATTTGGATTTTATCCAAATTGCCGGTTTCATATGTCTTGAAAAGAATGGCAGCACCACTTTTGTTCGTTTTTATTTTTGCGGTTGCCCTTTTGTTCAGCGTTGGCGGCGCGGATGGCGGAGATATTGTCGGATCCGTTTGGATTTTTAACATCACAAGCGCGGGAATTTCGGAAGCCGTCCTCATTTTGGTTCGGGCGACAGCGGCTCTTCTGCTGATAACAATCCTCCTTGGAACAACGAAATTCGATTTGATTGTCAAAGTCTTGTATGACTTAAAAGTTCCCATTTTTATTCTCCAAATTTTAATGTTTTCCTACCGCTACATTTTCGTGTTCTCCAAAGAGATGGAGAGCATGAAAAATTCGATGGCGTCCAAAGGTTTTACGCCGAAAATTTCCATGCGCTCGCTCACAGCGGCTGCAAACACCATCGCTATGTTGTTCATCAACGGATTTGAGCGTGCTGACGCTGTTTATCAATCGATGGTCTCCAAGGGATATACCGGAAAGCCGGCGATTATCACCAAAAATCAAATGCATGCAAAAGATTACGTAATTGTTGTCATGGGAATTATCATTGCGGTTGGGATTCAAATTCCGGCAATCGTATCATATTTAAGCAACGCCGGTATTTAACAAGAATAATAAATAAAACAAAAAATAACAAAAGTAATAAACTGAAAAGAAAAGGTGACGGAAATGGAATCAGACAAACTATTGGAAAAACAAATCGAAAAAGATCCGATTCTTTCTTTGTCGCATTTGACGTACGTTTATCCGAACAAAAAAACAGCTCTTGACGACATTTCTTTTGACGTTTTCCCGGGCGAAAAGGTCGCGATTGTGGGCCCAAACGGCGCCGGAAAAACCACGCTCTTCCTTCACCTGAATGACACATTCAAAAGCAAAGGACATATCCGTGTTGCGGGAAAAGATATTTCCGACTACAAAAATGCTGACCGTGTGAAAGAAATCGGAATTATGTTTGCCGACCCGGACAACCAACTGTTCATGCCGACTGTTTTTGATGATGTCGCTTTCGGACCCCTCAATTTAGGGCTTTCGGAAGAGGAAACAAAAAAGCGGGTGGAAGAAGCGGTGGCGATGACCGGAATTGAAGACCTTTTGGATCGGGTGCCGCATCACCTCAGTTTCGGGCAAAAGAAAAAAGTGGTTTTGGCGTCCATCATCGCACTTCGCCCTAAAATTTTGGTTTTGGACGAGCCGACTGCCAATCTCGATCCGAAAAGCAAACGGGATGTTCTTGCCATCATTGACAAATTGAACAAAGAAGGTGTTACCACGATTGTGGCGACACATGACGTTAATTTGTTGTCGGAACTGGCGGACCGGGTGATTGTTCTGAACGAAAGAATTATTGAAACCGGAACGCCGCGGGAAATTTTTTCAAATATCCGGTTGCTTCAAGAAAATAATTTGGAAGCGCCGGAAGTGTTTAAACTGTTCCAACTGCTTTCCTGCATCGGATTTGATTGCGAGAAATTGCCGCTGAATTTTGAAGAAGCGGTGGATGAAATATTAAATCAAATTGAAAGCGGAAAAGGACATATTCATCTGCATTCTCATTCTGAATCTCATGAACATATTCATCAGCTGAGAAAAGAGTACGGGAAGCATTAATCTTATCGGTTACTCATTTCAATTTGTGCTGTGATGATTGTATAGCTTTTAGCGTTAACGGTGACCTTAAAAGTATCAACGCATACATACCAGTTTTTACCTTTTTTAGAGATATCAGTTGCGTTTTCGATTTTTTGTTTGCACCAGGCAACAACATCTTCGACATCTAAGTCTAAATTTTTTCGGATCCGCTCCAAGCCTAATTCCGTTGTGTGAACTTTATCAAGGTTCGCTAATAAATCATTATTTTCAAGGTGTTTCATTTTTCTATTTCCTCCTCAACCTTCTTCAAATATAATTAAGTTATATGAGATGATTTTGAGATGATTCATTTCACTTTATATTTCACCCGATTCCCATATTTCTGTGACTTTAACAAACCAAATCCTTCAAACTTCAACACAAATGTCCGAACGGTCGCATAAGCTACATCCCGGTAATCTTTTTCAAGCTGCTTTGTGGAAAATTCATTCGTTCCGTAAGTCGACACGACGAAATAAAACAAATCTTTTTCTTTTTCCGTGACGTCGCCGGCTTCCAAATGCTTTTGAAACTTGGACAACGGTTTTTCAACACGACCGGTTAATGTTTATAGGAATGGACGGAAAAGTCAAAATCCGGGAGATGACAAATACATTCAGCTGGTTTGCGAACACATCATGCCACCACTCTCCCCACCGACAATTATAAAGATGAAAAAATTTCCCTTAACAATATTGGTTGAAAACAACAAATTTTATTATAAATCGAATGTAATGACTGAAGTTTGTGACCCAAATCAAACTTTTGAACATTTCGGAGACGAATTTTACGGGTCACAAAGGTTTCGGATTGTTACAAAAAAGATGAAAGAACTTTTAATCGAACGATTTAATGAGACAGAAGGTGACTTCATACCGGTTATGTTGGTTGATGAAAATGATGAAGCTATTAAAAACGAATGAAAATCAACACAAATCAAATCAATGAACATCAAATCCGTTAAATAGAAAAAAACCAATCTGTTCTCATGATTGCGGAACTGTTATGCGTCGGAATCGGCGGGTTTTTGGGGGCGTGCGCACGCTATCTCATCACCCAAATGTCCAAAGATTTCGGCGTTCCTGTTCCGCTCGGAACATTGATTTCAAACGTTACCGCCGGCTTTTTGATCGGACTTATTATTGGCGCGGAGCAGCAAACGCAAGCTCTTTCCCCATCCGTCAAACTCTTTTTAACCACAGGATTTCTCGGCGGTCTTTCCACGTTCTCGGCGTTCAGCCTCGAAACCGTCAATTTGGTCGAAAACGAAAAATATGTTTTGGCGATATTGAACATTTTTCTAAATTTGGCGCTCAGTTTTGCAGGCGTCATCCTCGGTTTTGCCGTGGCGAAACTTTTGTTTTCGCCGGCTGTGAAGGTTTAAATAAAACAAAAGAAATGATAGGTTTATTTTTATTCTTTTATGATTTTATATTTATATTCATTTTTTGTTGTTATTTTTTAAATTGTCAGGTGGAGAAATTAAAATGCATGCGATCGCAATTAACGCCAGTCCGCGGAAAAATCATAACACAGCCACAATTCTAAAGCACGCCCTCGACGGCGCCGCATCCGCCGGCGCAACCGTTGAAACCATTCATTTGTACGACCTCAACTACAAAGGCTGTACCAGCTGTTTTGCTTGCAAACGAAAAGATGATAAAAATCCGGGACACTGCGCTATGAAAGACGATTTGACGCCGATTCTTGAAAAAATAAGGGACGCCGACGTTCTTTTGCTCGGGTCGCCGATTTACATATGGGACGTCACCGGCGAAATGCGTTCGTTTATGGAACGGTTAATTTTCCCAAACCTCAGTTATGAAAATCTCAACCCGTCCTCTAAAAAGCTTCAATCGGCCTTCTTTTTTACAATGAACATGCCCAAAGACGCCGCTCAAATTTACACCGGCGTTTTTGAAGCCAACACCAAAATATTCGAACGCGCCTTCGCCGGCCGCGCCGAGATTTTGGCCGTTTACGACACCTACCAATTCAACGACTATTCCAAATATGCCGCCGCCCGATTTGATGAATCTCACAAAGCAAAAGTGAAAGCGGAACAATTCCCGAAAGATTGCGCTGCCGCCTTTGAAATAGGAAAAAAGCTGGCTCAAAAGAAATAAAAAAACTACACGACATTATTATTCGATGTCTGCGCCACTGTCGCCGGACCAGCGGCATGCTGCCATATCGACGCGGCCGTCCGGCAAAAACGTGACGTTTTCGTTTTGCAAGAGGAAGCGGCGCATATCCGCAAAGTCGCCGCCTGCAATGGAACCGTCCGCCATAACGACACGCTGCCACGGCAAATTCTCAGGACAGCACCGCATCGCCCAACCCACTTGGCGCGCCGCGCGGGAATGCCCCAGCATTTGCGCAACTTGTCCGTAGGAAACGACTTTTCCGGAAGGAATCTGCGCCACCAGATCGTAGACTTGTTGAAAAAAAGAATTCATGATATAACCCCTAAAAATGAAAATAAAAGATTAAAACAATCAATGGCCTTGTTTTAATCAATAATCATCGACGAGATTTCCCCGCGGTAATCTTCAACAATCTTCTTTTTCACGGTTTCATAATCGTAACCTTGGCCCAAAAGCCACATCAGTTTCACAAAAACCGCGTCTGTCGTCTGATCAATCGCTTCAACCGCGCCCGCCTTTTTCATATTCTGACCGGTTTCGTACGTATCGCAAGCCGTTGCGCCGAAAACACACTGCGACGTGATGACGACCGGAATTTTCATAACGGTGGCTTTTTGAATCAGCGGAATCCAATCGTCAGACACGTGACCGAGTCCGACACCTTCCAAAATAATTCCTTTGTAACCGTTTTCCAAATAGTAATCAAAAATGTCGGGACTTGCACCCGGAACGAACTTGACGATGGCGCACCGTTTTTCTAGTTTCGGAGAGAAGGAAAGCTTTTTTTCGCCGCGCTTTTGGTAATCGACGTAATCGGACAACAACTCAAAGCGATCCGATTTATAATCGATGAGCGCAATCGGCAGCATATTGATAGATTTGAACGTGTCGCGGCGGCTTGTATGCATTTTTTTTGCTTTGACGGCGCGATGAACATAACAGAAATCATCCGACAGGCTGCCGTGCATCACAAGGGTGACTTCGGCAATATCGCTTCTTGCGATTTTGGCGGCGCACACCAAATTCATGTGATTGTCGCTGCTTGGGCGGTCGGGACTTCTCTGAGCGCCGGTAAAAACAATCGGGACCGGCGTTTCAATCATGTAAGAGATCGCTGCGGCCGAGTAAGCCATTGTATCGGTTCCATGCGTCACGATAATGCCGTCGGCGCCGTTTTGAATTTCTTCATAAATGGCTTCGGCCAGCTTGATCCAGTGTTCGGGACCCATGTTTTCGGAAAGCAAACTAAAGACTTCACGTGCGGAAAAGTCCGCAAAACCGTCCAGTTCCGGAACTTCCGATAAAATGTCAGCGGCGGAAAACGATGGGACAACGCTTCCGGTTTCCGGGTTGAAATAACAGGCAATGGTGCCGCCGGTCGAGAGAATGGAAATTTTGATTCCGGATTTGCTTTTGGAAAAAGCGGGCGCATTTTCCGCACACGGGCGGACGAGAAAAACCGGCGGAACTTCGGGAGATTCCAAAACTTCAATGCCGACGGCGTCTTGTAAAAATCCGGAAATATAACCGCCGCCGGTCATTTTAATCGTGATGTATCCGGGATCCCCCTGAATCACATGACCTTCAAAAAAAGCGCCATCCTTTTCGATTCTCACAAAATCTCCAATCTTGTACGACATTTAGAATTCTCCGGTTTTTGATTTGAAATAACCAACAAATGTAAAAGATAAATCTAATAAAAAGTGAACGAATCAATAAAGAAAATGATTTCAAACCGATATATTATGTTTTTTAATAATCAATTTTAATGATAAATCCAAATAAATAAAATGACAAATCCAAAATTTCAGAAGAAATATTGGATCCGTTATTGATTTACAAGAATTATAATTGATTCTGATTCATACCTATTAATTTGGCAAGTGACCGTTGTTCACTGAATTTCTTTTTGAACGTCTGACACCAATCCATTAAGCGCGTTTTCAACCGCGGCGTTCAATCCGGAGATTTGAGATTCAAGAGCATTGATCCTCTTTTCTTTTTCCGAAATTGATTTTTTCATTTGTTCCGGAGCCGGCCCGCCGAGAACAGCCCTTCTTTTGACGTTTTCCATCGGGTCTAAGGCATCTTTCACGGCTTTTTGAGTAAGGCCGCGCGCCGATAATTTTTCGCCAATCACAGTCACGGACACGGCGTCGATTTCTTCCAGCGTCGGTTCAATTGACGTTCCCCGGCTGAGTGTTCCGACAATTTGATGCGCCGTTCTAAACGGAATTTTCGCTTCCCGAACCATGGTATCTGCAAGCTCGGTTGCGCTCGTAAACCCGGCCGGCGCCTGCCTTTGCATGACATCGGCGCGAACGGTTAATGTGGACAGCATGCCCGCCATCATTCGAACGGATGCGGATGTGACCGATGAGCTTCGAATAATATTCGGCGTTGCTTCCTGCAAATCACGGTTGTAGCTGAGCGGCAATCCCTTTGCGGTCACCAAAAGCGCCGACAGCGCGCCGATAACGGTTCCGGATTTGCCGCGCATAAGTTCGGCCGTATCCGGGTTTTTCTTTTGCGGCATAATGGACGACGTTGACGCATACGTGTCGTCAAGTTCCACAAAATTAAATTCTTGCCCGGACCAAATGATGAGTTCTTCAGCCATCCGGCTGAGGTTGATCATGATGTTTGAAAAAACGGCCGCGCATTCAATTAAAAAGTCGCGGCTGCTGACAGCGTCCATAGAGTTGGTCATCGGTTTTGAAAATCCGAGAGATTTGGCTGTCATTTCCCGGTCCAAATTAAAACCGGTGGACGCAAAAGCCGCCGCCCCAAGCGGGCATAAGTTGACGCGGGAATAAGCCGAAATAACACGTTCGATATCGCGCTCAAGCGCGTCGGCGTGCGCCATCATATGATGTGCAAACGTCGTCGGTTGCGCATGCTGAAGATGCGTAAATCCGGGCATGACGGTGGTCAAATGTTTCCGGGAAAGAGAAACTAAAACATGTTGAAGCGCCACCAAATCGTCCAACAAGGACAAAAGTTCCCCGCGAAGCGCAAAACGGATGCAAGTCGCCACTTCATCGTTTCGAGACCGCCCGGAATGCATGCGTCCGCCGGCCTCGGCGCCGATGATGTCAATAAGCCGTGATTCCAACGAAATGTGAATATCTTCATAACTGAAATCAAGCTTTTCCATTCCCTCTTCCCGAATTTGAAGAAGTCCCGACAGGATTTTTCGGCCATCCGATTTTAAAATAATACCTTGTTTTTCAAGCATCAGCGTGTGCGCCAAATCGACATAAACGTCCGCTTCGAAAATCCATTTGTCCGCCGCCATCGACGACGTATAATTCCGCATTTCCTCATCCGGGCTTTTGCTTAAACGCCCGCGCCTTAAAATGTCACTCATAACGATTTTCCTAAATTTATGGTGAAAAGAATTCATTCTTAGAATTAAATGATTACGATTCAATTTTTTTGACGTTGTCATGAAAAAAGGCGGGACGGTTTTGGTGATTTATAAAGACTGTGAGGCGATTTTGGTGATTTATAAAGACTGTGGGCGGTTTTGACGATTTCGGCAAAAGTGATTGCGATAACGCGCGCGTGGGGCAGCGGTTCCAATTTCCGGTTCCAATTTCCAGTGCTTGTTCTACTTCACTCATCGGCAAAGCCGATGAGTGTGAAGTAGAACATAATTCCAAACCGGAATGAATCGTACCAAAACACCACCGCAATTAAAACCGCGGAACAGAAGATGCAAATAAAAAACAGAAACAGAAGATGCAAACAAAAAAAAGAAACAGAAGATGCAAACAGAAAACAGAAACAAAAGATGCAAACAAAAAACAGAAATAGAAGATGCAAACAGAAAATAGAAACAGAAGATGCAAACAGAAAATAGAAAACAGAATCGGAAAGTTCGAATTTGCAATCGGAAAAGGCAAACCCGAAATTTCCGCGGCGCAGCCGCCTTGCGACCGAAGGGAGCACCTCGACAGACTCGGACTCCCCCCGCCCCTGGAAAATTCCGAGCGAAGCGACGGAATTTTCTTTTAGTTAAGCTTCACATGCTCATACTTCACCAAATACACAACTTCTTCGCAAATGTTGGTCGCGTAATCGGCAATTCTTTCGATGTGTTCCGCCAAAATCAAAACTTGAATCGGAATGTCGTAGGGATTTCCGTTCATGATGCTGGTCCGCATATTCCAAAAAACAACATCAATGTCGTCATCCATTTCAGCGATTTTGTAAGCCAACTCAATATCCCGGGTTTCATAAGCTTTCATGGCTCCCAGAATCATGTCGCCGGCTTTCTTTCGGATTCGGGTCAAAGATTCCATCATGTCATCGCTGACTATATTTCTGTGAGAATAAAGCGCGTATTCGGAAATATCAACCGCGTGGTCGCTGACGCGCTCCAAATCGGTCGCAATCCGGATGGCGCAAACCACTTCACGGGTATCTCTGGCCAGCGGCTGCTGAAGAGAAATTAAGTGAATGGCGGCAACCTCAATTGTTTTTTCAAGCTGGTCCGGCGTATTGTCCATTTCAGTTACAATTTTCGCAAGCTCTTCATCCTGATTCCAAAATGCGTCCATGCTTTTTTCAAACATATCAAAAGCGATTTCACCCATTTGGGCGAGGATTTTTTTCATACGGTCCAAATCTTGACTATATTGCTGCCGGAGCATTAACCAAACCTCCCGGTGATGTATTCTTCCGTCCGGATATCCTTCGGGTTTTCAAAAATTTCAATCGTCTCGCCGGCTTCAATCAATTCGCCGGAAAGGAAAAAAGCGGTATAATCCGAAACCCGTGCTGCCTGCTGCATGTTATGCGTCACGACAACGATGGTATAATCAGACTTAAGTTCCGTCATCAACTCTTCGATTTTGCCGGTCGAAATCGGATCAAGCGCACTGCACGGCTCGTCAAAAAGGATAATCTCCGGGCTTACCGCAAGCGTTCGCGCAATACAAAGACGTTGCTGCTGTCCGCCCGAAAGCGAAAGAGCCGACGTTTTCAACCGGTCCTTGACTTCGTCCCAAAGCGCCGCTCGTCGGAGGGCGTTTTCAACAATACCGTCCAATTCTTTTTTGGGAACCCCGTGAATTCGAGGACCGTAAGCGACATTGTCATAAATCGACATCGGGAACGGATTGGCTTTTTGAAAAACCATACCGACACGTTTTCTCAAATCGACGACATCGACGCCCTTTTCATAAATGTCATGGCCGTCGACCATAACTTTGCCCTCGATTTTACAATTCGGAACCATATCGTTCATACGATTCATCGTCCGAAGAAAAGTTGATTTTCCGCAGCCGGACGGTCCGATAAAAGAGTAAACGCAATTTTTCGGAATATTGAGCGTAATCCCTTTCAAAGCCTGAACCGGACCGTACCACAATTTCAAATCCGAAACCGTGATTGAATTCGGAGGAACAGAAACCGGATTCTTTTGCGACTCAAATTTGACAAAATTTTCCGCGGACGGATAAACTCTGTATTTCGCGGGAGAATCCATCGGGGTTTCCGATCCTGTTTCGATTATATTTCCTGTCATTTTACTCCCTTTATAAGTCGTCTATTGAATAATTTGATTATGATATCTTAGTAGTATTATATTATTTCATGCTTTTTCATTCAGATAATCCATATTTGTAACTTTTCACCATTTAAGAGAGCTTTTTCTTATAATGCCGTCGAATGCCGGTCGCCACCAAATTCATGGACAAGACAATCAACAAAAGAATGAGCGCTGTCCCGTACTGGATCGACCGCGTCATTTCAATATTCATGCTTTCCGTTGCCATGACGTATAAATGGTAAGAAAGTGCCATAAACGGTGAAAATACATTATCCGGAAGTCTCGGATAGTAATAAACAGCACCTGTAAACAGAATCGGCGCCGTCTCGCCGGCCGCACGGCCGACGCTTAAAATGATTCCCGTGATGATGCCGGAATAAGCCGAGGGCAAAACAACACGGCGGATTGTTTCCCATTTGGTGATGCCAAGCGCATACGACGCGTCACGAAGCTCTTTAGGGACCGACAAGAGCGATTCCTGAGTGGTTCGGATGATGACCGGCAAAATCAAAACGCCCATCGTCAATGACGCGGTCAAAAGAGAGGACGGAAGACCGATGTATTTGATAAAAAGAGCCATTCCGAAAAGTCCGAAAACGATGGACGGCGTTCCTGCCAAATTGTTGACCGCCTGTTCAACCGCCCATTTTGCCCGTCCGTCCGGTGCGTATTCCGTCAAATAAATAGCCGAAAGAATCCCGGCCGGAACGGCAAAAAGCAAAGATAAAATCACCAACTCGACGGTTCCGACGATGCAGGGTAAAATACCGCCGGCGGTCATTCCTTTTTGCGGCATTTGCGTGAGAAATGTGACATTAATCGCGGACCAACCGTTTAAAACAATGTCTCCGACAACGGCAATCAAAATAAGAAGAACCAACGCGACAGATAATTTCATCACGGTAAACGCAAGAGTTTGATACAAATCATTTCGTTTTCGAACGGAATTTTTGGATGTTTGAACTTCTTCGCTCATAGTCACACCTCAAAGCGGTATTTCCGTTTCACGGCGTCCGCGATTAAATTAATAACGAACGTCATCACAAACAAAACGACGCCGACTGCAAAAAGCGCATAATAATGTTCGGTTCCTTTCGCCACTTCCCCCATTTCAAGGGCAATCGTTGCCGTCATCGTCCGGACGGAGGACAAATACGGATCCGGCCACGGAATAATCGCCATGTTTCCGGTGACCATCAGAACAGCCATTGTTTCCCCGACAGCGCGCCCGATTCCCAGAATAACGGACGCGGAAATTCCCGAAATGGCAGCCGGCAAAACGACTTTATAAATCGTCTGCCAATGCGTGGACCCAAGGGCAAATGAACCCTGACGCAACGAATCGGGAACGGCGGAGATCGCATCCTCAGAGATCGAAATGATCGTCGGAAGCGCCATAAAAGAAAGAATAATTGAACCGGTGAGCGCCGTTTGCCCGGTTGTTAATGAAAACAAATTTTGAATCAACGGCACCAAAATAACCAAACCGAAAAAACCGAGAACAATAGATGGGATTCCCGCCAAAAGTTCAACCGCGGGCTTAATAATTCCCGCTGTTTTGGGACCCGCAAGTTCGGCAACGTAGACGGCTGTCAAAATGCCGACCGGAAGCGCAATCGCAATAGCGCCGACCGTCACCAAAGCGGATCCGACCAAAAGCGGCAAAAGACCGAAAAGTTCGGGAGAATTGGCCGGTTTCCACTCGGTTCCGGTCAGGAAATCCAAGATGCTGTAAACGGAGAAGAAATGAAACGCTTCTTTAAACAAGAAAACACAAATGAGAAAAAGAAGTAAAACGGTACCGATTCCGGCCGCTAAAAAAACAACTTTCATCGCATTTTCTTTAAAATATCGAAAAGCGTTTTTTGTACTTTTAGAAGAATTCAAAGACTGTCCGCCTCCAATATTTTTAAATTTAAATGATGAGGAGAATGAAATAATGAAATAATGAATAACGAAATATCTTAATATTTTATTTTATTTTATTTTATTTTATTTTATAGGAGTCGGATCCGGATTTCAAAAAATAAGATCGATTATCGTTGTCGATCTTAAATTTTGACGATTTCGATTTTATTTCGATTTTATTTCAATTTCATTTCAATTTTATTCGATTTTATTTCGACTTGACGTCAATGAAATGATCCGGGGGTTGCCGACATATTATGAAATTTTAATATTATTTAATCTTATTTTTGTTTAATTGGTGTTAACAGGTGCGTACCCGACTTCTTTGACAACGGCCTGACCGTCCGGATTCATGACATAATTGATGAAATTCGTGGTGGCATTCGATGGCGTTTGTGTGGTGTAGAGGTAAAGCGGGCGGGAAAGCGGGTAGGTGCCGGTCAAAATGTTGGTCTCTGTCGGATAAACGTCTGTTCCGTTGACGTTAATTCCGAGTGTTTTGACACGGGAATCCTGATAAGCAGCGCCGATGAATCCGATCGCGTTTGCGTTTTGAGACACTTCCTGGGTGACAGCGCCTGTTGCGGATTGTGTAATCGTATCACTTCTGAAAGAATTGTTGTGCAAAACCGCTTCTTTGAAATACTCTTGTGTACCGGACGCGGAATCGCGAGCAATCGCCGCAATCTTCATATCGCTTCCACCGACTTGGTTCCAGTTGGTGATTTCGCCGGTGTAGATTTTTTGAAGCTGATCCAAAGTTAAAGAGTTAACCGGATTGGAGGGATTGACAATAATGGTAATGCCGTCCATGGCGATAATGGTTTCAACCGGTTCAATACCGTTGGATTGGGCATTTGCAAGTTCTTTGTCGTTGATTTTTCGGGAAGACATTGCGATATCGTTGGTTTTGTCGATCAGTTCGGCAATTCCGGAACCGGACCCGCCGCCTTTGACAATAATCATGTCGGTGTGGTCAACCATGTAATTTTCCGAAAGGACTTGGATCAAAGGAAGAACGGTGGTTGAACCGCTGATCAAAACAGATTCATCGGACGAGCCGCTCAGACAACCGGCACCTAAGACCGTTGCGGCGACTAATAAGGAAAGGATAAATAATCGGGATAAGTTTTTCATATTCATAATAGGAAGTCTCCGATTTCTTCGAAAAGTTGAAAATTCAAATTTTTGAAGAATATTTTGAGATTAATAATTTAAGACTTAAATTTTTATTAATTTTTTATTTTTTATTTTTTGCTAAAATCTGCGACGTTTTAATTTTTCATTTTTTTCATTTTCTTTCATTTACTTTCTTTCATCGACGTCTTATATTATTCTAATTTTTTCAGATTTTACAGATCCTAACAAGTCTATATAGAATATATAGTGCTGAATGACATTGATTTTTCATTTTGATTTCGAAAGATAAATCTTTAAATTCAAAACGAATCTGTCAAACTTCAACCAAAAAAGGAATAAATTCTATTTATAGATTTTACCAATAGTCTATATATATCTAAATAAATTATAATTTTTACAAGAAATATATAGAAAATCATAAAATCAACAAATTAAGGCATAAATACATAAATAAACGTGTAGAATGAACAAAGAAGATAAACGAAATGTTGATATTTATTATAATCCGCTGGAAAAATAAACCATCAACAGATATTTATCCAATCCGACTCATTTCTCTGATGAAATTTGTTTTTATATTTAGGAATAGATAATTATTGAATCTCAATTGTCATAAAGATGGCAAAGAAACAACCAAAGGTGTAAAAATGGTTCAAAATTTAAAAGTGGAAGACGCGATGGTCAAAAACGTGGCCTCGGCAACCCTTCCCGGATCCCGGGATGAAGTTCTGGCAATCTTAAAAGACAAAAAGGTCTCAGGAGTTCCGGTTTTAAAAGATAATAAAGTTGTTGGAATTGTTTCCCGGACAAATATTTTGAAAAACCCGGAAGAAGAGCAATTGGCTCTTCTGATGTCCCGGAACCCGATTACGATTCACGTCGGCGAAAGTTTAAAAGAGGCCGCACGCATCCTTTACGAGAAAAACATCCGTCGCCTACCGGTTGTGAGCGACGGCGGAAAACTGGAAGGATTGATCACAACGGCCGACATCATCGGGACGATTGCCGACCTCAACATCGAAACGCCGATTCAACAATACTTGTCCCCGAATGTTTATGCTCTTTGGAGCGAAACCCCGCTTCCGGTTGTCTCCCTGCTCATGGATTTGTCAGACGTTAAAGCCTGCCCGATTGTGGACGCCGGACTTAATCTGGTCGGAATCATTTCCGACCGCGACGTCGTCGGCGCCAGCATCATTGAAGACCGCGTGGAAAAATCCGACATGTCCGCCGGAAACGATGACGACAATTGGACATGGGAATCCATGCGCGATACCATGAGCATTTATTACAGCGTCTCCCGTGTGCGGCTTCCGGCCGACAAAGTAGCCAAAGACATTATGATTTCAAACATGATCACCGCCACCAGTTTGGCAAGCGTTGATTCCTGCGCCAAAAAAATGAAGCGGAACAAAATTGACCAAATTCCGATCATCGACGCCACCGGAAAACTGCAAGGCATGCTTCGAGACCGTGATTTGCTGCTCCCGTTGATTGAAGTGGAATAATTGATTTTAATTTTCCATTTCTTTTTTTACATTTCTTTCATTTTTTAATTTCCGAACTTTTGAGTCAACCGAATTTTGGATTGAGGACTTATGAAATCACTTCCTTCTCCGTTTATTTTGATCAATTCCGCAATGTCTGCCGACGGCAAACTCTCCACAAAAGAACGAAAGCAAGTCAAAATCTCGGGAAAAGCCGATTTTGACCGTGTTGACGCACTCCGCGCGTCGTCGGACGCGATTATGGTCGGGATTGGAACGATGCTTTCCGACAATCCGAGCCTGACCGTTAAATCAGAGAAACGAAGGAAAGAGCGGACTCTTGCGGGAAAGGATGAAAACCCGGTTCGAATTGTGGCGGACAGTCAGGCAAAAACACCGGTTGACGCGGACATTTTCAAAAAAGGATCCGGAAAAAAAATCATTGTGGTTTCAAAAACCGCGCCGTCCGAAAAAGTAAACGCTCTTTTGAAAAATCCGGACACAAAAGTCATTGTTGCGGATCCGGTGGGGAGCGGACGGGTTGACTTGACCGAAATGGCAAAGCTGCTTAAAAAAGAAGGCATTGAAAAACTGATGGTTGAAGGCGGCGCCACGCTCAACGAAGGATTGTTAGCAGCCGGCCTTGTTGATGAGATCAATATTTTTATCGGAAATATGATTATCGGCGGAAAAAACGCGCCAACATTTGCGGACGGCAGCGGTTTTTCAGAAAACAACTTGTTAAAACTGGAACTCATTTCCTTTGAAAAAATTGAGGACGGAATTCTGTTGAAATGGAAAGTGAAAAACGATTGAAAATGGAAAAAATCAAAAGATAAAACAGTAACGAAATAAATATAAATGAGAAAATAAAGGAAGAAGGGACAAATAATTATTTTTTATGACTTCACCGATTTTTCATCGTCCCAAATTTTCATCAATTCAATGGCAACCGCCGCCGCAACGGCAACGCCGCCTTTTGTTCCTTGTGACAGAATAAAAGGTGTTTCTAATTGTTCCGCTTCCAAGAATTCTTTCGATTTTTTCTGATTTTCAAATCCGGCCGGAAAACCCAAAATCAGATAGGGTTTGTTTCCGCGTTCAACCAGGCGGCAAACGCCGAGAAGCGCCGAATCATCTTCTCCGATGATAACAATTGAACTTTTAATTTCATTTTTAAGAAGCATAAATCCGGCGGCAGCTTTTGAAAGATTATGTTTTTTTGAAAACTCTTCCGCCTTGGGGTGAGTTGCGGCACATACGACTTCCGGCACCGGGATCTGTTCAATGCCTTCTTTTTTTCTCATTTCCTGCTCATTTGAGATTTTAGACAGAACGGCTTCCTTCACAAGCGGCGTATCAACGTAAATTTTGGAGTTATTTTTAAAAGATTTGAGTCCGGCTGCGACCGGATGCATCCGAAAAACCAAATTATCCCGAAAATCCATATCTCCCGATTCTAAAATGCAGGCCAAACGGATACGATTTTCATTCTTAACATCATGAATTTCCTCAAATTCTTCCGTTTTTACCGGCGGTTTTGGCGGCTCGGGCCTCTTTTGAAGTTGATCGTAAATTTCGCTGATATTGAGATCATAATCATTCTGAGTTTGATGAACTTGATCCGTCATGTGATAAATCCCCCGTTCCGTGGCGCATATTCAGGGCGCATTTACGGATTTGATATTTTTCATATAAAAACTTCCAAATTATAAATAACCGCTTGTTTTTAAGAATGAAAAATCGATCCGGTAAACCAAAACAATGTCGGTCAAATAATTCAAACACCAATGACGAAAATATTTAAATGATTCAAAAGCTAAAAATGATGAATAAACGGTTCAGATGAATAAACGGTTCAGATGAATAAATGGGTCAGATGATAAATGATTTAACAGAATTGTTAACCGAATTTTCATAATGTTTTGGAAGGAATTATAAATCGGTTTTTTGATTGTAAACCTGAATTCTTATTGTTAACAGGAACATATTTGAATAAGAAACTGCTTTTATGGTTTTCAATAAATAAATTCCGAATTTTGTCCATTTTGAAAAAAGGAGATCCAAAGGACGGATCAGATTCAGATTTCATTTTTTAAATTTCTTTTCTCTTTTTTAATCAAATTCAGCCGGGTTAAAAAAGATGCCGCACGGATAAAGATATGAAAAAATGGTCAAAAATGCCGAAATTCGAAAATTTTAGAAATTGTTTTGAAAAACCATCAAGTTTATTAATTCAAAAATTCGTTAATCAAGTTTAATCAAAATATAGAAACATTCAGCTTATTGAATTTATTGAAATCGTATGACAACGAAACAAAAACCAAGTGAGGTAATCAATATGACCCTTTATGAAAGTTATGAAGACATGCCCAAAATCAATAATTTGTCCCAAGATGACATATTCATCAGCGACAGCACGATTCGCGACGGCAGCCAAATGCCGGGCATTGTCATGACCCGTGAATTCAAAATTAAATGTTATGAATATTTACACAAAATCGGAATCGAAAAAGTGGAAGCTTTCGTTTTCAACAAGCGTGAAATCGATGCCGTCAAAACCATGTTGGACATCGGTTATGAATGTCCGGTCGTCACCGGTTGGGCCCGCGCCGTTCCGGCCGATATCGACAAAGTCCTCGCTGTTGACGGCCTTCACGAAACCGGAATTTTAATGTCGGTTTCCGATTCCCACATTTTCGCTAAGATGAGACTTTCCGGCCGCCAGCAAGCCGAAGAAAAATACTTAAACGCGCTCCAATATGCCGTTGACCATGGTTTAAAAACCCGCGCCCACTTAGAAGACATGACCCGCGCCGACAACCCGGGATTTACGTATCCGCTCGTCAAAAAGATTTTAGAGATCGACCCGAACTGTATCATCCGCATTTGCGACACCGTCGGCTACGGACTTCCCTTTGAACAATTCGGAGAACCGTACAGCGTCCCGTCCATGGTTCAATCGCTCAAAAAAATCGGCGCCAAAAACATTGAAACCCACATCCACGACGACTACGGTCTCGGTGCCGCAAACTCTCTGTCCGGATATTTGGCCGGCGCCAACTGGACAAGCGTCACTTTCCTCGGCATTGGCGAACGCGCCGGAAACACCGGTATGGAAAAGATTCTTTTGTTCTTGGCCGACCGTGTGGAAGGATTTAAAAAATACAACTTAAGCTGCCTGACGGAATTTGCCCATTACATGGAAAAAAGCATTGGAATCAAACTTCCGAGCAACAAACCGGTGGTTGGACGAAACGTTTTCGCCCACGAATCCGGCATCCACGCCTCCGGCGTTCTTAAAAATCCGTTCATTTACGAAGCCTATCCGCCGGAACTGGTCGGTGGCGAGCGTTTTGTTTTGCTTGGCGATTCATCGGGACTCGACAGCGTGAAGCACAAAGTTGAAGAAACCATGAGAGAACTCCTCAATATTGACATTAAAATCAACAAAACAGACCCGCGCCTCAAAAAAATCCAGGACGAAATCCAGAGCCTCTACGACAACGAGCTTCGGACATCCTGCATTTCCGACGAGGAACTCGTCTATTACGTTGAAAAATACTTCCTCAACCGTCCGATTCGCGAAGGTGAAGAAGAAGTCACATTCTGATGCCGCGTTTTTTGCTGCAACTTTTCTTTTTTCATTTTTTTCTTGTTCTTTTTTGTTGTTTTCGAGCGGGCGGCGCGCGCGTTATGGCGACACATTTTCGTTTAGAATAAAAGAACCCATTCCGCCATTTTTTAATTTATACAAACCACCCCGCCACTTTTTTTAATTCATCAAACTGTCCTGTCACTTTTTCCAACTCATGAAAACCACCCCGCAAATTCTACCGCAAAAATTCCTTCGCTCCGCTTCGGAATTTTTCAAGGGGCGAGGGGAGGCTGTTTCCAAAAAGTTCTCTTCGCGAACGGTTCTCTTCGGTCGCTTAAAACATGTAGGCGGCTATAATATTGACGAAACAGGCAAACCGTCCCGCAAAATCAAACGCTCTGCGTTTGTATTTTGCGGATATCCATGAACTGCCCCCCAAAGTACCAGCCGGCATACAAATTACCGATTCTAACTGCCAGTTCCATTCCGGTTTGCAGATTGCAGATTGCAGTTTGCAATTTACAGTTTGCAGATTGCAGTTTGCAATTTACAGTTTGCAATTTGCAATTTGCAATTTGCAATTTCCAACTTCCAACTTCCAATTTCCAACTTCCAATTTCCAACTTCCAATTTCCAACTTCCAATTTCCAACTTCCAATTTCCAACTTCCAATTTCCAACTTCCAATTTCCAATTTCCAACTTCCAATTTCCAATTTCCAACTTCCGCAAAATACAAACGCAATCGCGTTTG
Source organism: Methanolapillus millepedarum (assembly GCF_032594115.1). Classification (NCBI taxonomy): domain Archaea; kingdom Methanobacteriati; phylum Methanobacteriota; class Methanomicrobia; order Methanosarcinales; family Methanosarcinaceae; genus Methanolapillus; species Methanolapillus millepedarum. The sequence continues at coordinate 121,508 of NZ_CP131060.1, read as the reverse complement.
ATTTTGCGGTTCTGTTTTCGGATATTGTTCAAAAGACGAGGACCAATTTTCCAAACTCACCTCAAACAACGGAAGTACACGTTTGACGTCATCCGGCAAAATCAAAACAAGAAAGTAAACCTGCCAACCATCGTTGAGAGAACAAAATTTATAATCCAAGAGAGGTTATTTGATAATATGTCGGAAGACCAAACATTTCTTTCCAGATTTTCAACAAAACAATTCTACACGTTTGTCGCCATCGGTTTAATTCTTCTTGTTTTGTTCTCGTTTTTTGCGTATACCTCAAAAGCAAAATTAAAAGACGAAACATTAAGCCCGGAAGAAGAAACAACGCAAAGTACCATCTATATCATCTCAAAAATCGGACAAGTGGTCGGATTCCTCGTCGCGTTGGTCCCCAGTATCGGAATTTTGCAAAAAGAAATAGAGAAATACAAATCCGAAAACCCACCGACGCTCATTGAATTTTCGGAAGATTACGGTGACAAAAAAGACGAAACGAACGAACCACATGATGAAAAAAATAAAAAATAAAAACAAATAAAAAACAAAAACAGCAATAAAATCTTTTTTAATTAAAATGTAAAAAGTTTATCCGGCATACGGATAAACATAAATGTCAAACGGCTGTTCCAAAATATTGGCTTCAAGCCGATGAATCGGCTTTGACACAAAATCGCCATTATCCTTTTGCGTATTTCCGTTGAGATCCACCCAAGCGGACACGGTATAAATGCCCTTCGGATTCAAGTAACCGTCGTGGACCAACACATAAGAATAATGATTGAACGAACCGTTTTTAATCACTGCCGTATCCATGACAACAACCTTGTCCGGGTCCGTGATGTCCTCAAGCTGCAGATAAATGACAGCGTTTCCAAACGGCTGCGACGCGTCTTCCATCAACACCTTTCCTTCAACCGTGTATGCTGTGCTCATGCATCCGGACACAAAAACACAAGCAAAAACGGTTAAAGCAACCAAAGAAAACAAAAAGAAAGAACGAATTTGAACCATAGCATCCCCTGAAATATGAATGAATTATGCAAATTTATGTTTATTAGACAAGATTTAAGTTTATATGATTATGATTTATGTGATTTTTAAATTATTAATTTTTACTTTTGTTTTGATTTTCTAAAACCTATTCTAAATAGGATTGTTTGATGGACGCGTCTTTTTCAATCCCCAAAGATTTCAAAAACCGGAAAATTTTATCCGTAGCGCCTTTGATTTCTTCCGGACTTGACCCGTCCGAAACATCCGTTTCAACTTCCATGTATTCCCCCAGATCTTTCACGGTGTCAAAGCCGATTAAGAAGTCGTCCAGCTTATAAATTTCCCGCCGTTTAGCAACAGCGCCCGACTTAAAAAAACCAAGCGCCAACAGAATAGAGATTATATTTTCGGCATCCGCCGGACAATTATATTCGGTCCGCGTCTTTGAAACCTTATCCAATTTCGGTCCCTTGTAAGTGATTTCACCGGCGCCGTTCACCAAGCGGACACGAAGCGCTTCGTCCGTTTTTGAAAAATCCCGGGACGGCGAATTAAAATAAACGTCTGCCTGCTCCTCAACGCCGGAAAAAACAGCTCCTTTTTCCAAAACGATTTTTTTGACCGCCGCATGATCAGCTTTCACTTTAACTTCGACTTCAATCAATTCACCACTTCCTGTTACCAAAATGTGTAGATTCGATGGACTGTTCCATCCAAATAAATGTCCCCTTCTTTAAGCTCAAAAAAGAAAATGTCCGAGCCGGCAAATCCTTCCGAACCGGTGGTTTCGACATACATCGTCCGCCCGTCCGTCAAACGGTAAGCGTTGAGCATATGCGTTCCGCCTTCTTTAAAACACAAAACAATGATCCCGCATTTTATGCCGGCCGCCTCCGAATTATTCGCAAGGTCGGTCGCATAATTGACGCAAATATACGAATTCGGGAGGTACATATGTTCATCGGTTTTGTCGTTCTACAAAAAAGTGCAAACATCCTCATAAGATTTGTTTTCGGAAAAACGAGTCCGCACAACGCGGGCCGCCGAACCGTCCGAATAACTGGAATAAAACTTTTTGCCGTTATAAACATAAAACATATTCTGGAGGTGCGTATCGCTTATTTTGCCGATGTAAGATTCTTCCGGCACCTTTTGCGTTAACGGAGGGACCGGTTCCGCCGGCAAATCGTTTGAAGCGTTGGAAGTGTCAGAATGACCCGAAAAATCGGATTCTTGAGACGTGATGGATTGATCTTTGAAAAAATAACTGGAACCGATGCCCAAAAAAATCAAACCGACTGCCGTAACAATGACAAGAAGAAATAAAATGAAAACAAATGCTGTCGATTTTTTTGACATAGGACAAAACCAGCCGGTTGAAATTAAAATTTCAACATGAATCAAATTTTGATGAATTCGATTCATGAAGATGTGAAAGCGTGATATAAATGTTAAAATGTATAAAACGTATGAAATCAATCCATTTAAAATTAACTCCTATCGACGGCAGAGTCATCGGCTCTCGTTGTTTTTTCAGACTTATCCGTTTTTTCTTTTCCGGCCTTTTTGTCTCGTTCCGCTTTATCCGCCTCCTTTAAACCGGCAATGACAGCATCATATTTTTCGCAAACACGTTTAATTAAATTGCCGGACTGGCTCTTATGCGTTGGAAATGTCACGGTGCCTTTTGGAATCTTTTTGCCGTCGGACGATTTCCCGTAATCCGGCGCGATAACAATTCCATCTATGGAAATACCGATGCCCATCTCATTCAACAATTTGGCCGACATTTCGGTGGCCGGGTTGGCTTTTGATTTGATCAAAAGCGCTTTTTTCCGGTAAATATCTTGGAATTCCTTTAAATCGTTGATGTTTTCATCGGCTTTGCCTGCTTTTCCGAGACGTGAGAAATCATCTCCGAGGGTTTCCCGAACGACATTGATATCGTCGATTAAATCGCCGAAAGTTGTTGATGAAACCTCAACGATTTGCCCTGAAAACGCGGGATTTTGTTCAAGAACCTTGTCGGCATACCCTTTCGCCAAAATCAAAACATTGGATTCCATAATGATTTTTTTGTCATCGTCGGTTGGGTGGTAAGGATTGGCCACTTTGTAATTCGTCATCCCGCACATTCGGGCAAGCGATTCGTACATTTCGGTCACGACCACCTTCTTTTCAGGCGCGAACCGGGAAATATTGCTTTGACCGCCCTGTGTTCTTAAAATCTCAACCATTTTGTTTCGGATATCGGATGTTCCGGATGAGGAAATGCCGAAATAATCCGCAAAAAGGCGCGTCGTCGTCATAATTTTGGTCCGCCCTTGCGGTTTTAAATCAATAAATCCGCGTTCGGAAAGCTCTCCGATATGTTCGTAAGCGTTGGCGCCGCGCATTTCAACAACTTCCGATTGCGTAATCGGCTGGTGGTAAGCGATAATCGACAGCGTTTTTAATTGAGAAGACGTGAGCTCTTTGGGCGCAACATCCCGTACTTTTTCCGCAAAATCGGGACGCACCTGCATCACAAAGCGGTCCGACAAATCCGAAATTTCAATGCCGGAATTTCGGGAAAGATATTCCTCTCGCAGCTCGCTCACCATTTCGCGGACTTCACGTTTGTTTTGACCGGAAATTTTCATGAGCGTTTCAACGGAAACGGCGCTGCCGGCCGCAAACAAAGCCGCTTCAATGATTTGTTTTGCAACACGGCTGCTGATTTGAGAAGGAACGGAAGAATCTTCACCGTCCGAACCGTCAACAAGCACCGCATTCTTGGAGCGCCGGGATTTTGTTTTGGGGGCGGAACGGCGTGAACCGGAATCCGAAATATCGGAACCAAGCTCAACCGAGTCATGAGACTCAGGCTCTTCTCCGCCAGATAAATCAACATTTTTAGTCATCATAAAACCGGTCATATCTCCTCAGCTGCTACCTTAATTAATAGAGTAGAATAATAATCATCCGTTTTCCGCGGCGGTTTCCTCAACATTCTTTTTGAGCTTTAATTTGCCGCCGGAAACAACTTCCGTTTCGATTGCGTTTGATTCATCCAAAACGGCGCCGAACGGGTAAATAAACAAATCTCCGAAAATAATTTCCTGATACAAAACGATTTCTTTCATAGACGCCAAAAACAAAAGCGTGATGTAATCCATGATTTTATCGGAATTTTCAAGCGAAAACACCTCGTCAATGGTGACGCATTCTTTTGTTTTAAACAGCCGCTTTAAAATATCCAAAAGCGACCCGGTTCTCTTTAAAATCGCCTCATCGTGCGCGATGTTGACCACGTCTTCCGTCGTTAATTCGACATCAATATACCGTTTCGGACTTTCCATCAGACGCTCGCGGCGTTTGATGACATCTTTTTCCGCTTTTTTAAGTTCGTCAATTAACTCTTTCAGCGTCACCGGGCGGCGGGCTTCGCGGCGGATCGGCAAAACGGGCGCCGGAAACTCGGAAATATCAAATTCTTCTTCCGCATCCCAATCTTCCTCTTCGCTCCATTCCGCTTCAACTTCCGATTCTTCCCGGAAAAGGCCGGTTGATTTCATCCGAAGCAAAACGCAGGAATACAAAAGCGTACGCCCTGAAATCCGAAGGTCCATCCGCTCAAGCTCTTCCACCTTGTTCAAAAATGTGTCCGTCACATGAACAATATCAATATTCCACGGGTCAATTTTTCCGGATTTGGCGAGTTCGACCAAGATTTCAATCGGCTCGTTGCCGATAAACGATGAAAAATCCAACTGATCCACATCAATGCCGCTGTCGTTTAAACTGTCGCCCAAAGAATCGATGAAATAAGAACGAGCGTCGTCGTCTTCCGACAGGACAAACTCGCTGTCCATCGAAACGAACCGGTCCGGATTTGTTTCCAAAATCCGGCTGTTGTCGGCAAAAGCGTTTTCATCGCCGATAAAAGAATCGTCGATAAATCCGAAATCGGATACCGGCGCCGAAACGACGGTGGATTTAAAAGCCGGTGTGGCGGCGGCTTTCATTTCTTTTTTGTTTGAATTGGAACTCATTTGGATTTCACTCCGGTGATACTGGTTGTTCCGTCCTGCTGCGTGACGCCGATAATTCGGTCGGCCCGCTCAAGCATGGGTTTTCGAAGAGAAATAACAATAAACTGCGCCGACGGCGCGGATTTTAAGACACGGTCAGCCACGCGCTCAACATTCCAACCGTCTAAGTTTTGATCAACTTCGTCAAAGACGTAAAACGGCGCCGGACGGTATTCTTGGATGGCGATGATAAAAGCCAGCGCCGTCAAACTTTTTTCGCCGCCGGACATGGATTCCAGGCGGATAATATTTTTGCCTTTCGGCTGCGCGTGAAGCGTCATGCCGCCGGCAAACGGATCTTCCGGATTTTCAAGAACCAATTCCCCAAAACCGTCGGCCAATTCGAAAAAGACATTTTTAAAATTGGCGTTGATGCCCGTATACGCTTCCATAAACGTATCGCGTTTCAACTTTTCATACTGTTCGATCCGAGATAAAAGCTGTTCTCGCTCGTTAAATAAAATATCACGGCGCCCGGACAACTCGTCGCACCGCGCGTTCACTTCATCATATTCGTCAATGGCAAGCATATTGACCGGTTCCATTGCCACCATTTGTTTTTCCAAAGATTCAATGGTGATGTAAACCGTCTGATAACTCGGAATATCGTCCCGCTCTTCAAGGCCGCGTTCCCGAATTTCGGCAAGCAAAGATTCATACTGAATCTGAAGAGACGATTTGGTAAGAAGGCAAGACGCCGCATGGCTTTTAATGTCCTCCAAAGAAAGGCGCGCCTTATCCAACTGGCGGCGGAACAGCGTGCATTTTTCATCAAGTGTTGCCCGTTCCTCTTGAAGTTCTTTCAGTTCGTTTGAAATTTCAATTTCCCGGGTTTCATTCTGTTTTTGCTTTTCGGAATGCGCTTTAATTTCATTTTGAAGCGCCGCGATTTTTTCTTTACTTGTCGCTTTCTTTTCTTCCAGATTTGAAATTTCAAGACGGGCTTCCTCAATCAATTCTTCCGCGTTCTTTTTGGATAATTCGACCGCGTTCGTGTCGGATCGGATATCGGACAGGCGGCCGTTCAGACGCTGAATTTCTTCATCTATTCGGACGGACTTTTTCCGAAGCTCTTCAAGCTCGGGGTCGTTGAGTTCCGCTTCAATTTCGGCAATCTCCGATTCAAGCGCTTTTTGAATTTCTTCTTTTTCAAGACGTTTTTCAATGACGTCGTTCATCTCCCTTTTGAAAGACTCGCGCTCTTTTGAAAAACCATCATAAGAGGCTTTTTTGGAAGCCAACACATCGGACAGGCGGTCTTCGCGGCCTTTGATTTCCTCGATTTGCATTTCCTTTTTGGAAATTTCGTTTGAAATGGAATTCACCCGTTTATTGGCGGTGGAAATTTTACCGTCCAAATCGTCCAATTTGGAAATGATTTCTCCCCGCTTCTTGTGAAGATCGCGGATTTCAACGCTGAGCGTTTCCAATTTTTCCCGTTCAGTGGCCGCGAATGAAACCCGGGATTTTTGAGCGACGGAGCCGCCGACCATCGCACCGCTTTTTTCAAGCGTTTCACCCTCAAGCGTCACCATCCTATACCGGCCGATTGACTTTCGGGCGTTTTGAAGCGTATCCACGATGACAGTGTCTCTGAAAACGTACCAAAACGCGTCGTCATACTGCGGGTCAAAATCAATCAAATCAATGGCGTAACCGACGAATCCGTCAACCGACAAATCCGGAAGGTTTCGCCGCGGCTCAATTTTGTTGAGCGGCAAAAACGTGGCGCGGCCGGAGTTTCGCCGTTTCAAATAGTTAATCGCGTGTTCCGCGTCGGCGTCTGTTTCAACAACAATGGCCTGCATTTTAGGACCGGCGGCAATTTCAAGGGCGGTCGCGTAATCCTTCCCGACGCTTCCGAGATTGGCGACAACGCCGCAAACGCCGTATAATTCTTCCTTTTTGGACGCCTTGAGGATTTCTTCCACCGCGTGAGAATAAGTGCTTCCGACTTCGGTTGCCCGGACGCGCGCCTCAATGACGCCGTATTCTTTTTCAAGTGCGGACGACTTGTCTTCAAGGCGGCGCTTGTCGTCCGACAATCGCTTGTGCGCGGATTCCAAATCATCGACGTCGCGCTTCTGTTTATCGGATTCTTCCGTTAACTTGGCAATGTCGTACAGCGCTACTTTTGTGTCGCTTTCCGCGTTTTTCGCGTTGTTTTTCGCCTCTTCAATTTCGTTTTCAATATCCTTAATTTCGGAAGATTTACGCCGAAGCGCATCCGTCAAACGGTCTTCGTCCAGAATCAGTTTGTTTTTCTCATCTTTAACGGCATTTAATTCAGAGCGTTTTTGATTGGATACGGCTGCTTTTTCGGAAAATTTCTGCTCAATTCCGGCAATTTTTCCGGTCAGAATAATTTTTTCGGAACTTCGGTCCGATTTTTCCTTTTGGACGGCCGCTTCTTTTCTACGCTCGTCTTCAAGAGATTTTTCATAGGCGTCAACTTCTTTTTTGCGCGCGTCAATCTTAACGAACAAGTCCCGGCGCTTGGATTCAAAATCGCCTTCTTCCCGTTCCAAAACACCGATGCTTTCTCTGGCGCGCGAAATAAGTCCTTTGATTTCCTCAATTTCTTTTTTGATCCGGATTTGTTCGTCTTCGCCTTTCGCCCGGATTTCCTGATTGAGCGACGACAACTCGCCGTCCATTTCCGCAAGCTTTTCTTCCTGATCCTTAACTTTTTGAATGGTTTGCGATTCCAATGATTCGTATTTTTGAAGTTCTTTCTCAACATTCGCCAATTCGGTCTTAGCGTCCTTTAACTTGGACAGGATGAGATAACCTTCATACTTTTGCTTTTCTTCCCGAAGAGAGCGGTATTTGAGCGCTACTTCACGCTCCTCAGATAATTGATCCAGTCGGAGTTTGACTTCTTCGATGATAATATCAATTTTTTCAATTTGTTCTTTAACAATATCAAGTTCCGCCAAAGACTTTTGTTTTTTCTCATCAAACTCGGAAACGCCCGCGATTTCGTCAATGATTTTACGGCGTTCGTTCGGACTCATTTTAGCGGTAATTTGAGAAACATCACCTTGCATGACGACATTGTAGCCTTCGGGCGTGACGCCGGCTTTTCCGAGAAGTTCATGAACTTCGGTGAGGCTGACGGATTTTCCGTTAAAATAGAAATAGCTGTAATAACCGGTTTTGGTTTGCTTGATCTTTCGGGAAATCTCAAATGAATCCGCTTCAACCGGTGCTTTTCGATCGGTATTGTCAAAAGTAATCGTCACTTGCGCAAATTCGGGCGATTTGGACTTCGCGTCCGTGAAAATAAGATCGGTCAGCTTTTCCGCGCGCATGGTTCGGGAACTGGAAAGGCCAAGCGCAAAGAGGATTCCATCTATGATATTTGATTTTCCGCTGCCGTTGGGACCGGAAATCGTCGTAAATCCTTCAAAAAACGGAATCTTGATCCGTTTCCCGAAAGATTTGAAATTGACAAACTCAATCTCTTTAATGTGCACCGGACCGTTTCTCCTGAGGGTTAGGGGTTTCTTTCATGTCGCATCGATTTGTTTTTAAAATAAAGCTGTCGATTAAAAATCTCCAAACCTATTTATAAATCAGTCGCAGGAAATAATTTCAGAGTCGTCTTCGTCATTTGAAATGACGCGTTCCTTTCGCTCGGACGGGTCTTTTCTCGAAAACTTGGATTTCGGGCGTGGGACACTCTTTTCGGCGATGATGTACTCGCAATCTTTGTTGTAATCCACGTCGTCGTCATTCACTTTCCGCTTTACATTGCTTCCGATGATGTATTCGCCTTTCTCCGGACCACGCTCTTCGACTTGTTTTCGGGATGTCCCGACATAAACATATTGTTCGGGCGGATAACTCTGTTCGGGTGGTTTTTGTTTAATGGTTTCGACCGAAAAAAAACTTTGCGCCGGTGGATTTACCGCTGCCTGACCTGTTTTTGCCGGACTGAACGATTCAAACGGACCGGATTCCGGCGGAGTCTTTTTTAAAGAACCGACATCGACGACATCGTCCGGATTTCCGAAATAAAACGGGTCGTTTTTGGAGGGCGTTGCCCGGGCCGGTACAAACCGTTCCGAGTCAGCAACTGCTTTTTTGGCGGACGCCGGAACATATTCCTGATATTCCCAACCGTCCGGACGCCGGATCGGCGGATAAGTTTCTTCATAGCTTTTTTCGGGATAATGGGATGGCGGAACTTGAGCCGGCGGATAAGGCGGATAGGATGAAAAAGAGGAAGCCGGAACATAAGAAGCCGGATAAGAAGAGGGATAAGAAGAAGCGTTGGAATGAGAGGCAGGCGGAACGTAGCTGGGTGTATTGAAAGGATAAGGCACGGTTGGGTCTTGTGCCCGAGAATATGAATCGGAAACTGCAGCAGGAACGGATGAAACCGGTTGCGGATTTAATGTTTGCGGATTGCTTTTAAGACGCGCCAACTCTTTGGACAGGTTTGCCAGCGTCGTTTTCAAATCAACGATTTCACGCACGATTCCGTCTTGGGTGGTTGAAATTTCATGAAGTCGCTGCTCAATCAAACGGAGGCGGTCGTACGGAACGGTTTCCGGTTGAAGTTCTTCGCGGATTTCCAAGATAATAGACTCACGGGTTTGTTCGGAAAGTTCTTTGATATGTGAATCTAACTTTTCTTCAATATCATCATAAATTTTTTTCTCGATTTTCTCGGTTCCGTGGTACTTAACTTTTCCGTTCAACATATTCCTCATCATCGTTTCTTTGAATTTAGTGGCGTAGGTGTGTGATACTTTTTACTGATATGTTTTATGTTCTATATAAATCTATATATTCAATATGATGTAATATGATGAAGCTTCGCCTGAAATCTCAAATTTAGGTCCCTTTTCCAAAATATTCATATGTGTAAAAGATAACGTTTCAAGTGCACAAATCCGCGAAATAAAACATTGGAATAGACTATTGGAATAGACATCGGTTTTGTATATAAAATCTTCCGATACACATCGATTTTAAGATTAGAACTGACCGATTGACATGAGTTTCGATTAAATATTGAATGAAAAAACAGTCATAAAAATGGTTTTCCGGTTTACCGAAGAGTGTACATGAAAAAAAGCGTCGCTAAAAAGTAACGGACAAGCTTTCCTGAAAATACGAGAAGGGAAAACATTCCGAACCGGAACTTTAAAGCTCCGGAAACAAAAACAAGGGCATCTCCAAGAATCGGAACGGAAGACAAAAGAAGAGACCAAGCTCCGTATTTTTCAAAGAAATCCCCCGCCATTTTATACTTTTGCGGATCAATAATCGCAAAGCGGGTTGTGATTTTATGGATACCCCAATAACCCAGAACGTAAGTTGTGACGGAACCGAGATAACCGCCGATTGTCGCGGACAAAACAATTCCCCAAAAATTGGTCTCACCGCTGGCCACAAGCGCCGCCACCATCGCTTCCGGACCCAGCGGCAAAACTGTCGCCGCCAAAAAAGAAGTGACGAAAAGACTGATAAGTCCGTAATCATTTAAAAACGCCGTTGCCTGAGGAATAAATTCGGTGATGAACGAATATTTCGAAATGAATAAGAAAAGTTCGTCGCGCATTTTATCCCAACATAAATTAAAACAAATTATTGAAAAGGCGAGATGAAATAATATTGACTAATATATAAATAGTCCCGTTCGTTTTATGTAGCAAGAATCAATTTTTGATGCGTCATAAAAAATAAGAATAAACAATCGAAATAAAGGTCAAATTCATTCATCATCAAAAAAGGAACATAAAAATGACAACAAAAAACATTCAAGTGCCGTACGGCAGCACTCGCATCGATTTTGAGATTCCGGAATCCAACTTCATCGGATATGTCCTTCCGACGGATGAGGAAGAATCGACTGTTTCCTCCGACGAAATTGTCAAAAACGCATTGAAAAATCCGATCGGAACAAAACGCCTGTCCGAAATGGCCGAACCGTTTCAAAAAATTGCCGTGATTGTCAACGATGTCACGCGTCCGACGCCATCAAAATATTTGCTGCCGTTTGTCCTTGAAGAACTCAAAGCGGCCAATGTTCCGAATGAGAATATAACCATTTTTTTCGCACTCGGGCTTCACCGCGCGCAAACCAATGATGAAATACGGTACGCCGTCGGCGAAGAAGTTTTTCAAAATTTCAAATGCGTTCAACATGAAACCGGAACTTTTCCGGTCAAAACCCTTGGCAAGACCTCCCGCGGAACACCGATTGAAATATTTACCGACGTCTTAGACAATGATTTGATCGTCGGCATCGGCGAAATCGGATTTCACTATTATGCCGGCTACAGCGGCGGCGCCAAATCGGTTCTGCCGGGCGTCAGCTCCAAGGAATCGGTGATTGCCAACCACAAGTTAATGATTGAAAAAAATGCGGCATCCGGAAGAGTGGACAGCCCGGTGCGGCAGGATTTGGAAGAAGCCGTCAAAATTGTCGGTTTGGATTTTATCTTGAATGTGGTTTTGGACAGCCATAAAAACGTTGTCGCCGCTTTTGCGGGTGATTTTATTCAGGCTCACCGGGAAGGCGTCCAAGTGGTGGATAAAATGTACAAAATTGAAACCGAACCGGCCGACGCGGTCATTGTTTCTTGCGGCGGTTTTCCGAAGGATATTAATTTGTATCAGGCAAACAAGGCACTCGATAACGCGACGCAAGCCGTTATCGAAGGCGGCTCGATTGTTTTGGTGTCAGAATGCCGGGATGGGATCGGAAATGCCGTATATGACCGCTGGAATAAATGTTGCCCGACGCCGGACAACGCGATTTTAAAATTTAAAAACGAGTTTGAGTTTGGCGGCCACAAAGCTGCGACAACGGCTGCCGCGTCCAAAAGATTTAACCTTTATCTGGTGTCGTCCATGGCGCCGGAAAGCGTCAAAGAAGCATTTTTCACGCCCTGTAAAACCATTGGTGACGCCATTGAGATAATTCTTGAAAAAAATCCGGACGCCAAAATTCAAGTGATTCCGTACGGCGGTCAAACGCTACCGATGATGAAAAAGTGATTTTTCATTTTTTCAACCATGCTATTTTACGACTTTATTTTAACCTTCCCTTTTACTTCTTTTTTGACGGCAAGCGGCGCGCGCGTTACGGCAACATATTTTGAGCGTGTTTTTGAAAACCCGCTCTCGAAGTTATTTTTGTTCAAACAAGCCATTCTGAAAAACAGACGCATGTCGCGTCTGTTTATACCGGACACCACAGATGAGGCAACATCGGAAACAGGTAAAATGAAATCAAAATAGAAGACGGAAGATGCAAATGGAAAATAGAAAACAGAAGATGCAAACGGGAAATTAAAAAAACAAAATATAAAAAATAAAGAAGGAAAAATAGAAACCGTTTTTTTTGGAGAATAATACAAGAAACACAAGGTTGCAAATATTAGATTTATGTTCCCGGTTAATTTTGGAGAGTTATAAGGGAGAGAGTCGAAGATGAAATTATCGTTTAAACTTGATATGTTTAGATTAAGAGGTCATATAAATTCCGATTTCGGATTGGGCCGCGCATGAAGAATAAGTGATCTTACTCCTTCTGTCCTCAAACTGCTCATAGTAGCCGGCGCGTTCGACCAAGCCTTTGAAAAATTCATTGTCTTCCGAAAAGCGGATTTTTCCGCCCGTTTGTTCAATTGTTTCACAAAGGGATTTGTTTTCTTTGGTTTGGAAAGGTGTAAACACGAATTCTGTTGTTTCGATTTCTGTGGATGATTCTGTGGCGCTCATTTGAGATTTCCTCCTGTCGTCTTTCTAATCAGACAGTAAACTCAAAAAGACATTTATCCTTATTAAAAGAAAACGAAGCGGAGTGAAAGTATTAAAATAATAAAAACAAACCCGAGAGATAGACCCAAATCCCGAACAAAAACAAAAAAAGAAAGAGCAAAGGCTCTTTTTTAATTAAACCAATTTTTTAAGCATCTTCGCCGGGTTTTTAACAACGGTGATGCATTCCATTTTAGAAACTTTTTCGGCGTTTTTGACATCTATTTTCCGCATGGTCAGCGTGAATTCACGGCCATCCGGAGATTTGGTCTTTACTTTTCCGGCCTTGGCGTCAACCGCAAAAATATAAATCGGAATGTCACATTTAGCTGCCTGCGCCACGGCGTTCGTTAATAACGTGTCGGAGATACCGTGAGCGATTTTTGCCACCGTATTGGCAGTCGCCGGCGCGATGATGAGCGCATCATATTTTCGCATTTGCAAATCGCCGAGAATAAACGGAGAATTGGCCGATTTTTCGACATGCAGAGACGAAAACTCATTTTTAATGAGATCCAAATCTTTGTACCATTTGAGAACGGTTTCCCCTTCCTTGGAAACAAAAACATCCAGCGAATATCCGGCCTCTTTTAAATCCTTCATCACTTTGATGGTTTCATTTAACCGGTCGCCGGCACCTGTAATTCCCCAAGCCAACTTCATCGTTTTTCCGGATTTCATTTTAGCAGAATGATTGTTTTCAGATTTGCCCTTTGTTTGTTTTTCCAGACCGGTTTTCTCTTGACTGACTCGCCCGCTTGACATAATAGCCTCCCAGATTTGTGGATTAAAATTAATATATGAAACAAATATAAAATGAAAGTATATAAAAATAATGCTTCTTTAAGAAAGATGTTTGAACAACCCAAAACGAATCGGAAGAACGGAAGAACATAAAAACAAAAAAAACAAAAGATGGAAATAAAAAACAAATAAGATGCCAAATGCAAAAAATATGTAAAACGACCCCGGATATGTTTTTAAAAATGTAAAAAGGCGGCATGAAACGTAACTGATGAATAAGAAACGGATAACAGCTCCGCTTATTTATTAATTACTTCAAGCCCGTTTTCGACATTCAATTTTGAATTTTGCGTGACACAGTTTGCTGATACATTTTTTATATTATTTTGCGTTTATTGAAAGATAATGCTTTAAGATGCTTCTGACAAAATTTAATAAACTCCTACGAATTCTTCAAAAAATAAGAAACGGAAATTGATAACGAAATGTTTTTAATCCAAATCGTCTAAACCGTTATCCTTATCCTTAACCAGTTCTTTCAATCTTTCAACGCATTCTGTCCGCTCAGTGACCTCTTTTTTTGCATTTTTCTCAATAGTTTCGTAGATTTCCTCCTTAGAGATGAGGAGCCTGTAATACTTAATCGGCCGGCCTGCTTTTTTGGATTTGACTTCCGTAACGTTCACCCAGTTGCTCTCCTCCAAACATTTAATCGCGTTACTGACTTCCGGCTGTTTTAAACCGGTCAGCTGGCAGATCGTTGTGGAGGAAACACCCTCTTCGGTCGACAGGCATAAAAGCGTTTTTGAAACTGATTTTTTAATGTTCAGGTTTTTAAACATTTCAATTCTTTTGTCGTCCGTTTTTATTTTTTTGTATTTTTCCATTTTTTATTCATCCTATATATGATGTTAGTATTCATAAAAAACAGCATTTCAGCAAAATTCATAAAAATTGTTTTTTGAGTCCCTAATCACATTCTAACGTTTATATTATTTCCCATATTTTAAAGAGGTAATAATATAATTATAATATTAGAAAATCTCGAATATACTACTAAATCAGATAATTGTCAGACTGTGGGAAATACATTCAACAAAAATATTTTTTGCCGAATGACACCTTGAACTATTGAATAACAAAATCTGAAAAGCATAGGAGTTTTCCCGGACCGCTTTTGGATCAATTCATATTTTTGACATATTTCAAGTGGCTAAGCCATAAGCGTTTTTTAAAATAAACGCATCAAACATCAACTTTTGACTGTTTGCGGTTAAATATATTTTTCGAAATGCTGTTTAGAATACTTTTTAGTCGTTTTTAGAATACTTGTAGCCGTTTTATTGTTTTTAGTATTTGATGTTATTTAGTTTCGTTTTTGATTTGTATCAGTGCCTATTATTCATTTCTGAGTTTGGAAAGGCAATTCGCAAAATGTAACGTGAAATGTTTCATCCTATAAAAGCTCTGATTCAAAACCAAGACGGATGCCCTAAAATCAGAAAGCATATAAATCCGAAAGCGGCCGTTGAATCACAGTTTTGCATAAAATGAGAAAATTATAATTCAAAATTATAATTATTCAATTTGCGTTATAAATTCCATATTATTTAAAGATTGCTGTAAAGAAGAGATGGAAATCAGATTCCATCTCATCGTTTAAAAAATCAGTTCGAAGTTTTCGTATCTTTGATAATCGGCTTTGCCGTGGATTTGGCATTCACCGGCTTAACAGTTGATGCCGGTTTGGCAGCCGGTTTTGTTGCGGCCGGTTTGGCGGCAACTTTGGTTGCAGTCTTCGCAGCGGGTTTGGCGGCGGGCTTCGCAGCAGGTTTTACGGCGGGCTTTGCGGCCGGTTTTTTGGCGGCAACTTTGGTTGCAGTCTTCGCAGCGGGTTTTGCAGCGGGCTTTGCGGCCGGTTTTTTGGCGGCAGTTGTCTTTGCAGTTGGTTTTGCGGCAACTTTGGTCGTTGTCTTCACAGCGGGCTTTGCGGCAGATTTTGCCACCGGTTTTTTAGCGGCGGTTGTTTTTGCCGCAGTCTTTGCGGCCGGTTTTGCGGCAGTCTTGGCAACCACTTTGGTTGCGGGCTTTGCAGCCGGTTTGACAGCGGCTTTTGTTGTTGTTGTTGTTTTAGCTGTGGATTTTGCCACCGGTTTTTTGACAGCGGTTGTTTTCACGGCTGTGGTTTTAGAAGCGGTTTTGACGGCCGGTTTTTTGGCAGCTGTGGTTTTAGAAGCGGTTTTGGCGGCCGGTTTTGCGGCGGCTTTGGTTGCAGTTGTCTTAACAGCCGGTTTTTTGGCAGTGGTTGTTTTGGGAGCGGTCTTTGCAGCCGGCTTTGCTTTTGATTCATCAATCTTCTTAGAAATCGTTGTTTTGAGTCCGGTAATACCTTTTCCGGCCTTGTCGACAATTTTGCTCATTTTATCTTTGACATCTGCTTTCGCATCTTTCTTAGCTTTGCTTTTTCCATCAGTAACCATTTTAAATTTCTCCAAAAATCAGTTTTTTACAGTTTGTACCAGATTTTTTACAAATTTTATTTAGCTTCTTAACTATCCTAAAAAATGAAAGAACAATCAAATCCATTCCGCACAAAAATCTGTAAAAAAGATTTTGTTTTACAAAACCGATTCGATTGGGAAATATAATTTAATATTTGCAAACTTATTATTTATGTTAAATATATTTAAAATTTGCTTAAATTTTTGCCAATAAACGCATATTTTTCAAAAAATCTGAAAAATTAAAAAAGAAAAAACATGAAAAAAGCAAAAATCCGAAAAAACAAAAAAGAAACCCAACCCGACCGAAAAAATAGACCCGAAAAAAATAAAAAGCGAAAACAAGAGAGCAGGCAGATTCGGAAAATAAAAAAGAAATCAAAAAAGAAAACAAAAAAGGAAAATAA
Source organism: Methanolapillus millepedarum (assembly GCF_032594115.1). Taxonomy (NCBI): domain Archaea; kingdom Methanobacteriati; phylum Methanobacteriota; class Methanomicrobia; order Methanosarcinales; family Methanosarcinaceae; genus Methanolapillus; species Methanolapillus millepedarum. The sequence goes on along the minus strand of NZ_CP131060.1, from coordinate 104,999 downwards.
AAAGAAAACAAAAAAATATGACACATCAATCAGCGGATAACCGAACATCAACCAACTCGCCGTTTCTGAATCCGTTGCGGATTTTTGCGGCCAATTCGGAATCGGCCCGAAGTTTAATTTCGCCGGTGCGCCCAACCGTCGCGCTGAAAAGCATTCGCCCACCCATAAAAACATCAACATCTTCACCGGAAAGTTCCGGAACTTTTAAGATGAAATGCTTTTTCGTTTTTTCGAATATCGGAATGACATAATCATTTTCATCAACGTCATCAACATCATCCACGGTTTCATCTGTCCACTCCTCTAAAATATTGTCTTGTTTAAAACCACTCTCCGGCGAAAATCCCGATTCTTCATCAAAGGAAGAAGGACCAAATCGAGAGGAGTCATAAGGATGATAAGAAGAACTTATCGATTCGCCGAACATTGTTTTTTTAACGTTTCGCCGGTCCCGCATCGTTAATTCCCGGACATCGATTCGGATTCCAAGTTTGGATTCGATTTGATTAATCGTGTCCCCGCCCCGACCGATAACTTTTCTTTTATCGGAAAGTTTGACTTTGACCACCGCGCTTCTGTCGGAAATCATTTCCGCGTCAACGGGCCCTGAAACGTAACGGGCAATTTCAGATTTTATTTTGGATTCCATTCCATCCCACGACGGTTTTCGGACAGATTCATGATTTTGAGATGAAAGTGCCGCACCGACCGGCATCACCACAACCTGTTCGCCATAGGTGTAAATTTCATATTCAACCACTTTTGACGCCATATCGGAGACGACAATGACAGGTCTCGCCAAATCGGCCTCAAGCATGCCGCTTGGGACTTTGACGGTAAATTCAAGCGTATACACTTTGGCAATTTCACCCTTGTCAATGAAAATGACCGTGTCAACGACCTGCGGAATGATGCCGAGTTCCACCCGCCCGATCAGGCGCTGAACGGCGTCAATCGCGCGCGTCGCGTGGACAACTCCAATCATACCGACGCCGGCGAGCCTCATATCCGCAAACAACAGGAAATCTTTGGTTTTTCGGACCTCGTCGTAGATGGTGTAATCCGGACGAACCAGCAGCAACAAATCAGCCGTGTTTTCCATTTTGCCGTCTAATGGGGAATATTGAGTCACCTCGGCGGGCACCTGTAAATCGCGCGGCGATTCCATTGTTTTGACGACATTTCCGGCGGACAGCAAAAAGCGTGCGACTCCGGCTGCGAATGTGGATTTTCCCGCGCCCGGCGACCCGGCAATTAAGACGCCGCGTTGCTCCAAAATACGGTTTTTCAGTTCGTCGCTTGCCTTATATTTTTCAAAATCAACCGACGCGATCGGCCGGACAAGCGTGATTTCAGTATCGTCCGAAAACGGCGCGGATGTAATGGCAATCCGCATGTCCCGGATTTGAAGAACAAGAGCGCTCATCGGGTCATCCGACTCCATCTCAATGAAGGAATCCGAATCATGTTTGGCAAACTCAACCAATTCGGCCCGAATCTTGGAAAGTTCAGCGGCATCCGTGACCGCATCACGGATCGGAACGTATTTCATTTCACCAACGGAACCTTTTTTTGCCATCGGCAAACAATTGTTTTTCAAATGAACCGACATGGTGGTTTTATCAAAAAAGGACAAAACAGACAAATTGAAATAAGAATCGTACGAATCGTCGAATTTTTCATCTTCGCCGAGCCGCACGGCGGACGGAACAAAATCGACATAAAGACCGCGCGCAACGCCGACTGCCGCCTGTACTTTATCCGACGTCACGAAAAGGCCGCCGAATTCGATGGCGGTTTCCCGAATAAGCGCGTCCACCGCGCCGGAGGCGGCATCCGCGATACGGTGCCGTTCCGGGCGGCCTCCCGCAAACGTTAAACGAATTATCTCATCCGTATTCATTTCTTGAAGGATGACGATTTCGGAAAGCCCTAAAAAACCAATTTCTTTTCCGGAATTGGCCTGATGTTCAAGCTCCGAAAGCACCGCTTCCGGAATAACAACAGTCCGTTTTTTTTCCGAAGAATAGCGACCGGCAATGATGCCGCGCGATAAAACACCATCAATTACCGCACTGGTGTCAGCGACAATGATTTCACTCGTATATTTCTTGTGGGGGTCAAAACTCATATCAAATCCGGAAATCACATCCGATTTTGAATGAACGAGAGTTTTTGATTTCTGAGGGAATATTTTTTCGGATCTCATACCGGAAAATAAACTGTATTTCTATAATAAACCATTTGAAAGTCCATCACAACCCTTTGGAGAAAGAAAACAAAAGAAAAAGCAAAGAAAGAAAAAAGTGAAAGAAGAATAAAAATAAAGAGATGGAGGAAGTAAATCAAAAAAAATGTTTTAATAAACATCTTCGGCGTCAAAGACTTTTTGGCCGATCACTTTTCCGTCAATTTTCCGATAAAAGCAAGATTGGTAGCCGGTGTGGCAAGCCCCGCCGACTTGCTCAACCAAAAGCAAAACCGCATCTTCATCACAGTCAACCAAAACTTCTTTTACATATTGGTAATGGCCGGATGTTTCTCCCTTTTTCCAAAGAGACTTTCGGCTGCGGCTCCAATAATGAGCGATTTTTGTTTCCAGGGTCAGTTTGAGGGCTTCTTTGTTCATAAACGCAAACATGAGAACGTCGCCCGTCTTTTCATCCTGAACAATCGCCGGGATGAGCCCGTTTTCGAATTTTAAAGAATCAATCAAAGAGAGAGCAGAATCAGACATAGAAAATAAGGCTCTTGAAATAGTATATAAATATTCCGATTTTGAAAAAATCAGCAGCGTTATAAAGAAGAGAGCGTTTTTGGCTTTTGTGAAATATGACGGCAAAAGATTTCACAACCGGCATTCCCGAAATTGACCGCCTGACAGGGAGCAAAATAAAAGGCGGTTCGTTTCTGCTCTTTTACGGAAACGATGACGAAGGAATGGCATCTTTCTTGGCTCTGATTGAAAAATCGGGGAGGCAGGCTGAGAAAGAGGAAGAAAAACAAAAAAACCAAGAAAAACGAAAGAAAAATGAAAAAGGAAGCCGGCTTTTAAGAATTCACCCGTCCTCTTGGAAAGCCGGTAACCTTTTTCAGACCATTTTTGTTATTGAAAGCATCAGCGAATCGTTTTCAGAGTCAAATCCGGATGAAATTGTCCCCCAAATTCTTCGAATTTTAAATGATCTGAAACAAAATCAAAAGACAGATAAACAGGGTCAAGAGGCGGATAAACAAGATCGGAAATTTGGAAAACAAGCGCAAACCATTCAAGATCCGGACTCAATTCTAATCGGCTGCCTTTACGAGGGAGTTCTGCCGGTACCTATTGAAAACCGGCTGAAACATATTGCTGATTCATATTTCCATTTTGATATGAAAGAGAGAAGCGGCGACTTTGAGCGAACGCTTGCCGTTTACAAATACAAAACCGATGTTGAAGACGAGAAGGCGGAAGAGCCTGAGAAACTGAACGGAAAAATTTTCAGATATTTTTTAGACGGCGGCAAATTTCAAATTGAAAGCAAAAAAAGGATTTATTAATAAGATTGTTTATTCTCTCTTTTCTAAATCAAGTTTACATATTTCTCATTAAATTGATTTTTAAATTCGTTTTTAAATTCATTTTAATGTTTCTACGTTTCAATTATTTTATGATTGAGTCTCATTTTTGAATGGTTCTGAGAGCAAGATTGAGAGTAATAATTGAGAGCGAGAGTTATACAGAGAGGGAATTTTATGAGTTCATCAAAAACATTACCGCTTTTTGAGATCCGTGCCGGCGATATCCGGATTCAAAATCCGATTGCGCTGTCCGCCATGGCCGGAATCACCGACGGTGACTTTGCGAACAAAAACGCTAAAGGCGCCGGACTTGCCGTTATCGGCGCTTATAATTTGGATGATGTTTCCAACGCCGCCGCTCTTGAAGTTCAAAAACGCGGGCGTGACGAGTTTATCATTAAAACCGAGGATATTTTCCAAACGATTGAATCTGAAATTGATAAAATTAAAGCGGTTCAACCGGAAACAGCTGTTGCCGTCAGCGTTCGTTCCGCATCAATCGAACCGCTCGTAAAAGCCGCCGAACTGATGAAGAAGAAAAACGTGATCATGGAGCTTGACATTCACTGCCGTCAGCCTGAATTTACATCGCGGGGCCTTGGAGAAGGGCTTTTAAAAGACACACCGGCGCTTTTGGAAATGATTCGAAAAATAAAAGAAACCGGCGCCGTTTTGTCCGTTAAATTCCGGACAAGCTCTGTAAATCCGATATTGGCCGCAGAGTTTTTTGATGCGGCCGGCGCCGACGTCATTCATGCCGACGCCATGATTGAAGGAAAAGGCGGCGACTGCGACGCTGTCACAAAAATCAGAAACGTGACCCGAAAGCTGTTGATTGCCAACAATTCGGTGGACGATTTTGACAGCGCTTTGGATTATTTTTCGTCCGGCGCCGATATTGTGTCGGTTGCCCGCGCGGCGCGCGAAGATTCCGAATTGATCCCGCATCTGGCCAAAAGAATCGGCGAATATCAAGAAGAAGTCGGATGGTACAACACGCCCAAACATATCTGCAAACACGGCGACAATCGCGGTCTCGCCTTTTGCTGCCCGCCCGTGAAATATTGCCGCCTCTCCTCTAAAATTGAAGAAGTCGGATTTTCTCCGAAAGAGTTTACGGCATTAAAACTCGAATTTGCCCGCGGAACGCCGCTTGAGAAAGGCGATGGCACTTGTTTCGGAAGCTTGGTGTGGTGCTGCAAAGTCACAAAACCCTGCTATTTCAGAGACGGCGCCATGGAAAATATCAACCTTTCGGGCGATGAATACATGCGCCTGAAGCGGGAATTATCGGAAAAATTGCTGGACAAAATCGACGAAAAAAATACGTTGAAAGAAATGGAATAAAAACAGAAGAATCGGGGAGAGAAGATGTCTCAAGACATGGAAACTTTTTTTGAAGATATTGCCGTTTCGGCAAGCCTTGCAATGGCTCTTGAAGCGTCTTCGTACCCGAAACCGGGAAACGTTCACCGGCTGAAGGATTTTAAAAATACAAACTACGAACATTTTTTGGCGTCCGCCATCGCGACAGAATTTATTTTTAAAAAAGCGGCACAAGCGGGATCCGACCCAAAGATCGGAGAACTTCTTTGGGAAGCGGTGACCAAAAGCAAACAGCGCCAAACCGGTGGAAACACGCACTTTGGAACATTTCTCCTGATTCTGCCGCTGGCGGCAGCAGCCGGAATGACGGTGAAAAAGAATCCGACAAAAAAAAGAACGTCGGGCGATGTGGAAGAGATTTGTCAAAACGCTTTTGAGATTTGTCAAAAAACGGATGAAACCGACGCGTTCTGCTTCTACAAATCTTTTGAAAAACTAAACATTCCCGCAAAAAAAGAGATTGAAAGCGCCGATTTTGATTTATCCGACCCGACCGCCAAAAACAGAATCAAAACTCAACAAATCGGTCTTTTTGAATTAATGAAAAGCGCGGCCAAGAGGGATATGATTGCCAAAGAATGGGCAACCGGTTTTGAATTGACCAACCGGTTTTCCGACCGGCTTTTTGAAAACAACGCTTATTTTTTGAAAAACCCGGACAAACAATTTAAAAACGCATTGAACAGCGCAATCGTCCTAACCTTTTTGGAATTTATGGCGGAATTTCCGGATACATTTATCGAAACGAAATTTGATGAAAAGACCGCCGAACGCATTCAAAAAAAGGCGAAAGAAATCATTGATTCAAGTTCTAAAAGTGCACCGGAAAAAGAAATCGGAAACAAAACCGGAAACCGGATTGATTTAAACCGCCTGATTCCGAAAATAAATGAACTGGACGACGAATTGCACGCCAAAAAGATAAATCCGGGATCTTTGGCCGATATTGCGGCGGCCGGTATTTTCTTAGCGCTTTTCCGGGGGTTGACATTTTGAAAGAAACAGCAAAAAACCTGGAACTGATGAGTCAATTCGGCATCCATGAAGGAATTTCGGAAATCATTGCCGCCACCCGGAACGTCTCCGAGAAAAAAGAAGACACATGTTTGTTTAACGCGGCACCGATTGGGATTATTTGGAAAAACGACAAAATGTTTTTGCGGCTTTTTCCGGGAACGCAAACCTACGAAAATCTGATGCGGGAAGAATACTTTACGGCCAACGTCACAACGGATTCCGTTTTATATGTCAATTCCACGTTTTATGATTTGGATGACAGTGAATTTTCAACGTTGGACTTTTCCGGAACAATCGTCCCCGCACTGAAAGGCACTGACCGCTATGTGGTTTTCCGTTGCGTCAACCGGCTATTGGCTCAGGGGTCCATGATTATTGATATTGAGCCGGTCGGTTTTAAAATTCAAACAGAAAATGTCGGATTTTTGCCCAACCGCGGTTTTTACTCCGTGATTGAAATTTGCGTTCATTTGACACGCTACGAAAAAACAAAAGATCCGGCGTATATTGAATTGATAAAACACCATTGGAGTTTGGTTCAGCGTTGCGGACGCAAAAGAGACAAGGAAGCTTTGTCGATTTTGAAAAGACGATTGAGCGGATTTGATACGGATTGTTAAATAGAGATCCGGTCAATTTGCTTCTGATTTTAAATTGATTTGTTTGTTTTTGAAATGGTGGATTGCACCTACTGTTTTCAATTCAGATTGTACCTACTGTTTTCAATTCAGATTGCACCTGCCGTTTACAATTCCAATTGCACCGACCGTTTACAGTTCAGATTGCATCTGCTGGTTACTGTTCCAATTGCACCTGCCGTTTACAATTCCAATTGTACCGCCGTCTGCAGTTCAGATTGCATCTGCTACTGCTGTACCCAATTCACTTCATCGAAATCTGAAAAATCAAACGCAAAGCGTTTGATTTTTCGGGGAGGTTTGCCGGATTCAAAAAGAAAATGACCTCCTGTTTTTTCATGATGAAAAATGAAAATGTGCCGCCATAACGCGCGCATATGCCGCCGCCCAAAATGGAAAAAAGGAAAAATTATTTTTTGCAAATGCCGGTAATGCCTTCTTCTTCAAAATCAAAAACGGTGGCCGTATTTTTGCCGGCAAAAATATCAAGCGTCCGCTCTTTTTTGATTTCACCGACGACGGCCGCTTCTATTCCGCCGCTCTTGAGAATCCGAATGCATTCGCTCGCGTTTTTTGGTTGCGCCGTCAAAACAAATCCGGTTCCGGGATGCATCAAAAGCCAGCGTTCAAATGAAACGTCAACATCCGGAAGCGGGATTTTTGTTAAATCCACCGCGGCGCCGACGCGGCTTGTTTCGATAAGCATTCCGAGCGTTCCGATAACACCGGGATTGCTGATGTCTTTTCCGGCGGTCGCCAATCTTTGTTTGGCAATTTGCTGCGGCGCCTCATACATCTTCCGAATGGTTGCCGGGTCCTTAAACGATAACGATTCAAAACTGTACGGCGAATTCGGACCGGTCCGCCCGTCCATGTCCGCCGCAAAAATAACAACATCTCCGGGACTTGCCGTGTCGCTTCGAATCAATTCGTCTTTTTTGGCAATACCGATAATGGCCACCGATAAAGATGCCGTCCCTTCCGGATGTGTGTGCCCGCCGACCACCGGAACGCCGAATTTTTTAACACCTTCCGCCATTCCGCTAAAAATCTCGGCAAAATCTTCACATCTTGACGATGAGACAACATCCACCATCGCCAGCGGTTTTCCGCCCATCGCAACGATGTCGTTGACATTCGCCAGAACCGACGTAAAACCGGCCCACCAGGGGCTTTTCTCAATGAGACGACCCCAAATGCCGTCCGCGGCAAATAAAATAACATCTCCGCCGCCAATGTCAATCGCCGCCGCATCGTCGCCGAAATCAACAACGCAATCGCCGTACATGTCGGAAACGGATTCAAAAATGGCGGCAATATCAGCAATCGGCCTTTTGCGGGAAACCCCTTCAAAAGAACGAATTTTACCGGCCAACGCCTCAACATCCAAATGTCCAAAATCAACTTTATGACCCTGTTTTTCCAAAAAAGACACACTCCCTATTGTTTGGCATTTGACCGGCGAGATGAATTAAATGAATGAACAATAAACAAATATAAAAAATAAACAAATTAAACAAATGAATGAAAGAGAATTGACAACTCATTCTCTTTTATTTCTTTTGCTTCACGGCGTCTTTGGTTTTTTTGCCGCTTTCCACTTTCGGCTCCAAAGTGACATCTCCCGACAAATCAATTAACCGTGGCGAGCGCCCTTCTTTAGAAGCAGTCCGGAATTCGTCGCCGCGCACCTTACTGATTTGTGACAAATCATTTCCGATCAACCCGTAAGCATCGGAGCGGCACTGCCGGCAATGCTTCATCTGTTTGACGTACGGCAAACATTTGTTTTGAATCGCGCTTCGTTCCTCTTCCGTTGGCGGACGACGGTCTTCAAACCTCGCTTGATTGATAAGCGGCATAATATTCATAATGTAAACACCCATTTCACTCAGCCGCTTTGCCATTTTCGGAGTATGTTCATCATTGATACCCGGAATCAGAACCGTATTGATTTTAACGGCAAGGCCGGAATCAACCGCCTTTTGAATGCCTGAGAGTTGTTTTTCAATCAAAAGTTCGGCGGCCTCACGCCCATGATAGTGCTTTTTTTGATAGACGACATGGTCCACAATTTGCATTTGAATATCCGGATCCATCGCATTCATAGTGACCGTCAATGTTTCAACATTTGATTTTTGAAGGTCGTCGAACCGGTCGGCAAGCAGAAGTCCGTTTGTGCTGACGCAAAGTGTCAAATCCGGATATTTATCCCGAATCAAACGAAATGTTTCAAAAGTTTCTTCATTCGCGAGTGGGTCACCCGGCCCCGCAATTCCGATAACATGAATAAACGGATGTTCTTTTAAGATTTGGTCGGTGCGAAAGAGCGCCTCCTTTGGCGTTAAGACTTCGCTGGCCACGCCCGGACGGCTTTCATTCACGCAATCAAATTTCCGGTCGCAATAGTTGCACTGAATATTGCATTTTGGCGCCACCGCCAAATGCAAGCGCCCGAATTTATGCTGCGCTTCGCCCGAATAACACGGATGCTCCGAAATTTTTCGCCGCATCTCATTGCTGAGATCGTTTTTCTTATTTTCCACAAAGTCCACCTCGCTTTTTGAAAATAATAATGCTTAATATACGCCATGAGATTTAACATCATGGATTTGAAGCTGAAATGATCAAATAGTTATTAAAATAAACTTTACTTAATAGTAATTATTACCATTAATATTTACTGATGATAAAAATACAACAATTTGTACATTCCTGTTTGAAACAAAGATATGAATGTTTAAATACCAGTATAAATACTATATTGAACCATCAACGTGACAAATATTAATATATTCGATGACTTATATTAATTCTCTCGAATTAAAATTATCGTTTAAAATTATCAGTTCTATGTTTTCTATTTTATTCAGGTTTATTCAGGTGTTATTATTGTCCATCAGACATATGTCAAATCCGGATTTGCCGATCATTAAAGAAGGATGGAAAGGCAACCCGATGGTTAAAAATTCATTTGTTAATGAAGATAAACCGTCCGACATGAACATGATCGAATTCATGAAGTGGCGGCTTTACAAAAATCCGCAGAAACAGGAAAAAAAGGAAGATACGTTTAAAGTCGGCTTCGTCAAAAATGAATCGTTTCCCGAGTCCGAAAATGATATGATCATTTGGCTTGGACACGCGTCTTTTTTCATCCGGTTAGGCGGCGTCACATTTCTGACCGACCCGTCTTATTTCAGTTTTCCCTTCCGGACTCGGAAAGTTCCGGTTCCGTGCAGCATCGACCGATTTAAGAATGTGGATTATGTCGTTGTGTCCCATATGCATCATGACCACGCGGATATGCGCTCGCTGCGAAAAATATTCAAAGACAATGATAAGACGGAAGCATTGGTACCTTTACGCGGCGGCATGTACATGAAACATTTTACCAAAAGATATCAGGAAGCCGGATGGTATCAGCAATACAATACCAAACCGGAAGTGGAAGTTTTCTTTTTGCCCACGTTTCATTGGTCCCGCCTTCATGTTTTTGACAACAACAAAACCCTTTGGGGCAGCTTTTTAATCCGTGCCAACGGGAAAACAATTTATTTCGGCGGCGACACGGCCTTTGGCAACCATTTTTCGGAAATCGCCAAACTGTTTCCGGAAATCGATTACGCGATTATGCCGGTCGGCGGTTACAAACCCCGGTCCATTATGAAAGTCGCGCACATCGCGCCCGACGAAGCCGCGCAAGCCGCCGCGATCATGAATACGAAACATTTTATCCCGATGCATTACGGGACTTATCCGATCGGTCAAGAACCCAGCGGGGAACCGATTCGTGAAATCAAAAGAATGGAAAGCGAAGGGGAAATGATAGGCTGCGTCAACTGCCTGAGTGTCGGCGAAGAATTTCTCATTGACAGCGAAAACGGTGAGCAGATCACTTTTGCCGCTTGCGGCGAAGCGGCAAGTCCCGCAAACGGATACGATTGCGTTCGAGAATATTTGACAAAAGAAACACCGGAATTTGGAGCCGGTGTTGAAGAAGTATCCGGCGTTAGGAATCCGGAGCTGCCTGTTGACGAAATGGTTGCCAAATGAAAACAAAGAAAATCATAAAAAAATAGAAGTAAAAGAATAGAAAAGTTTAACAACAACAGTTCGTCATATTCATGAATATATTTTGTAAAAATAATTTTTGAGAGATTATTAATGGAGCAAGAAATTAATTGTGTTTTTTCAGACATGGATAATACGTTATTTGATTTTTATCACGCCAAATTGGAGGCCTGCTCAGCTGTTGTAAACAACATCGGAGCCGGTGACCCCGAAGAAATGCTTTCTTACTTTTTGCGCGGCATTTACGGGTTTGAAAATTTGGAAAATATTGAAGATTACCTGCGGGAGAAATACGTGTTTTCCGACGACCTTTTTTCGGATTGCTGTCAAATTTACGAGGAAACGAAAATCGATAACATCTTACTTTATGACGGCGTCGCCGAAACCATTGAGTCTCTCAAAAAAATGGAGTGCGCTTTTGTCGTTGTGACGGACGCAAACACGGAAAATGCAACCAAACGGCTCAGAAAAGCCGGGATTTACGATTTGGTGGACGGCATTTTCGCACACGACATGTCCGGCAAGAAAAAACCGGATTTGGGCGTCTTTGAGTACGCTCTGAATAAAACCAGCCGACAGGCCAACGAATCTATTTTCATCGGCGACAGTTTGCGCCGCGACATCGCGCCGGCCAAAAAAATCGGAATGCTGACGGCGTATGCCGCCTATGGCGACCGGAATACGCACGAGCGGGAATTTCGCTTCAATCCGGACTATCGCTTGAACAACATTTCCGAAATGGTTGACATTGTTCAGTCCAAAAAAAGCCGGAGACCAATTTAAAGCTAAAAAGAAGAAGAAAAAAAATGAAAAACAAAGAAAAGACACATTTCCGAAATTGGAAATCATCTTTTTATTTTAAAATTATTCGACACTTTCCGGTTCCGGAGCCGGTTCGTCTTCCGGCAAATCTTTCTTGTCAAACCATTGGCCGCAGCTTTGGCAGTAGAAACAGTCGGTGATTTCTTCGTTAAGCGCCAATTTCTGGCAGTTCGGGCATCTTTTCGGTAATACTTTGGGCATAATTAATCCTCTCTAGATAATGGTTTTAGTTTACGGAATGATTTGAATTTTTTAAATATATGAAATGATTGACATTTTGATGGGCTAATTTATCCTTGTTCAATCCAAGCCCGGATTTCCCGTCTCATGAACTCTTCGGCTTCCGTGACGCGGTCAAGAGGGCCGCGAAGCGCAATAACGGTTGTTTGGGCGACTTCCGGTTCATGAATGGTGATGACGCGTTCCGTGACCTCCAGCTCAAAGATTTCAACCATGTCCATAATAATCGACATCGGGGCTCCCATCGGAACCACCAAGTCGTAAAGATCTTCGAGTTCTTCGTCAACCCCTTCTTCCAACATCATTTCATGATATTTCCGATTGATTAAATCCTGAAGCGACAACACTTTTGGCATATTATTTCCTCAAATAATTGAATGAGAATGGAGAGTAAATGTATTCATCTTATTAAAAAGAGTTGTCGGATATTTCATAAAAAAGAAAAGGTAAAGTGAAAAACTCCCAACATTTATTCCAAAAAAAACCGTTCAAAAACATTTTTTTCAATACAAGCAAACCGCCCCGCGAATTCTACCGCAAAAATTCCTCGCTACGCTCGGAATTTTTCAAAGGGCGGGGGGAGTCTGTTTCCAAAAAGTTCGCTGCGCGAACGGCTCCCTTCGGTCGCTGAAAATATATGGTCAAATTATTACGAACCAAGCAAACCGCCCCGCAAATTCTACCGCAAAAATTCCTCGCTGCGCTCGGAATTTTTCAAAGGGCGGGGGGAGTCTGTTTCCAAAAAGTTCGCTGCGCGAACGGCTCCCTTCGGTCGCTGAAAATATATGGTCAAATTATTACGAACCAAGCAAACCGTCCCGCAAAATCAAACGCTTTGCGTTTGTATTTTGCGGATTACCATAAACAAATGCATTTCGGTAGGCTATTTGCAGATTCGGATTGCACTTGCTGTTGACAGTTTCAGATTGCATCTGCCGTTTAATGTTCCAATTGCACCCGCTGCTGACAGTTTCAGATTGAACCTACCGTTTACGGTTCCAATTGCACCTGCTGCTGACAGTTTCAGATTGCACCTACTGTTTACAGTTTCAGGTTGCATCTGCCGCCGCTGTACCCAATCTTTCGAATGAAATCCGATTCAATCAGACGCGAAGCGCGTCTGATTGAATCGGGATGGTTTGCTTGAAATTTAAAAAAAGTCAATGGACATTCTTTTTTTCAAAAACCGCCGGTTGTTTTTCACGGCTCAAAAAGAAAATGTGTCGCCATACCGCGCGCGCCGTCGCTCACAAATGAAAAAAAAGAAAAAGAGAAAGATTAAGAAAATAAAATCACGATTTACCGATTTTTTTGGCTAAAATCCGTCTCAAGTAATCAGATGCGCTGGCTGCTTTATCGGCAATCGTGGCCAATGATTTCGCCAAGTGGGACAAATGGTAGACGCCGGCGCCGCCGATTTCATTTTCATATTTGAAAATTTCCCGAAGAATTTTCGTTTCGCAGACATCCGTTTCATGTTCTAACTTCTCAACCGCCGGAATCAAACCGATGACTTTGAGAACTTCCGTTTTGTTGTAAGAAGTCGAATCCAACGTTTTCAAGTCGTGGATAACGCAACCGTATGCGTTAATGCAATCCACCGTCTTTAACATTAATTTTTTAAAATCCTCTTTCACTTGGTCCGGAAGATTGGCTCCCCGGCGCAGCGCCATCCAATTGGCTGCGTCTTGGGCATTGTTGGCAATCGAATCCTGAGACTTTAAAAAGTTAAGAAGCGCCGTCGTATCCAATTGAATAACCACGGAAGACGGAAGCTCTGTCCGGAATTTTTGTTTGATTTTGTCAGCTTCGTGTTCCAATTCATCAATTTGATGACACAGGCGTTCAACTTCCGCGTCATTTCCGTCCAAATAAGCGTCCATCATCTGAGAAAGCGCTTCAACGGACTCAATGCCTTTTGAGGCATGGTCAACCAACGGAACCAACGGGGAATCGACAAAAATATCCAAAACCGAACGCATGAAAGGCATATTTACCACCGATTTGTCAAACAAACTAGAATTCAAATGAAATCAAGAAATTGAATAAACATTTATCAAATTTTAATTATAAGTTAAACTCTATGATTTAAAGGACTTGTTCATATAAAAATCAAATCAATCAAAAAATCATCTTTTGCAAGATGATTTGATGCTGATGTTTGACGTGATTTCCCGCGAAATTCTTACAGGAAAAAGAGCGCCAGAATATAGAAGATGATCCCGGACGTCAAGGCCGAAACCGGAACGGTGACAATCCAAGACAGGCCGATACTTTTGAGCACTTTCAGATTGATTCCGGAAAGACCGCCCGCCAAACCGACACCGATGACAGCGCCAACCAAAATGTGCGTGGTTGAAATCGGAAGCCCGACAAAACTGTGCGCCAAAACAACGGCAGCTGTCGCGAATTGAGCGGAAAAACCACGCGTCGGCGTTAGTTCCGTAATTTTGTTGCCGACCGTATCAATCACCTTGTACCCCCATGTGGCCAACCCGACAACGATTCCAAGACCGCCGAGCAGCAAAAGCGCGTTCATTAAGTTGAAAGAATAAGGACCGTACATGTTGTAAACGGCATAAAGCGGACCAATTGCGTTGGCAACGTCATTGGATCCGTGGGAAAACGCAACGAAACAAGCCGTAACCACTTGAAGAAAAATAAATTTTTTCTCAATACCCGGAACATCCTCCGTTTTGACCAGGAATTTTTTCCGGACAACATAGAAAATAATATAGGCAATCACACCGCCGAGAAGAGGAGACAAGAGCCAGCTGGCTACAATGCCAACCATAACGCCCCAATGAATATCGGAAAATGCGATAATTCCATAAATCGCGCAGACAATTCCAAAACCTAAAACAGAACCGACAATCGAATGCGTGGTTGAAACCGGTAAATTATAAACTGTTGCCAAAGTAATCCAAAAACCGGCCGCCAAAATCGCGCCAAGCATACCCACCGCGACAATATCCGGACTGACAGCGATAATAGAATCCAAAGGCACAATGCCCTTGGCAATTGTATCCGTTACTTCTCCCCCGAATAGCAAAGCACCGGTCAATTCGAAAAAAGACGCGATAATAATAACTTGTTTAATCGTCAACGCTTTTGACCCGACGGATGTTCCCATCGCGTTTGCCAAATCATTGGCCCCGATATTCCATGCCATATAAAAGCCGGCAAGAGCGAGCGCTATACCCAATATAAGATCCATAAATTAACCCAACCAAATAAAAATAAAAGATAAATAAAATACAGACTGACCTGCTGAATTTGAAGATGTGGTAATCGTCGGGATAGGTTATATAACTTATTTACATAAAATATATACAATATATATTTTTATTATTCGAGTGGTCAGAAATAAAGAAAACAGAAAAAGAAATCATAAATAGCCAAACGAATGTAAGTGAAATTAAACAAATGAAAATAAACAAATAAAAAATGAATAAAAACAAAAACACAATGAATCAAAGGATTTAACCATGACCAAAAGCATGCCCTCTTCATCAAATATTATTTTAATCGGAATGCCGGGCGCCGGCAAAAGCACGACCGGCGTTCTTCTGGCCAAAACCTTATGCATGTCTTTTTCGGACACCGACCTTTTGATTCAAGAACAAAGGGGCGTCCCGCTTCAAGATTTGGTTGACAACTTCGGATTTGCCGGTTTTACGAAAATCGAAGAAGACGTCATTTCCGAAATATCTCCGAAAAATACGATTATTTCAA
Source organism: Methanolapillus millepedarum (assembly GCF_032594115.1). Lineage (NCBI taxonomy): Archaea > Methanobacteriati > Methanobacteriota > Methanomicrobia > Methanosarcinales > Methanosarcinaceae > Methanolapillus > Methanolapillus millepedarum. The sequence goes on along the minus strand of NZ_CP131060.1, from coordinate 89,523 downwards.
CCGGCGGAAGCGTCATTTACAGCGAAAGAGCGATGAAACACCTCCAAAAATTAGGCACAATTGTGTATCTCAGCGTCCGTTTTCCTGAAATTATGTGCCGTATTCAAAATATTTCAACCCGCGGGATCGTTCTTCACGACGGGCAAACCTTGGAAGAGTTGTATGAAGAACGGCGTCCGCTTTATGAAAAATATGCCGACATAACCATATTCGGAGATAACAAAACGATCGAAGAAATGGTGACGGAAATTGCCGAAAAAATAAAAGATAAAAAATAAAACAAATTTGAAAAACGAATATAAAAATAAAAGAATTCGAAAAAAAAAGAAGCTGAAAAATAAAAAAACCTGAAAATGAGAATGGCTTTGCGGCGCAGCCGCCGTTCGCGAAGCGAATTAATATTTTTCGGACCGCGCCGCCCTTGAAAAATTCGCGCAGCGAATTTTTCAGTAGAACATCACCCAAAGCCCCAAAAGAATCGAGACGATTCCGCTCAACACACGAATTTCTTTTTTGTACTTCCGAATGAGCTTGGTCAACGCATAGCCGCCCAAAAAACCAACGATCAACAGCGGTGTGATCACGCCGAGACAGAAAATCAACAGCATGCCGAGATCGGTGACGGAAACGGCAAAACCGATTTCAGAACCTGTTTCAATGGTTTTGTCAATCAGGACCAATAAAAACGGAAACGTGCATGGAACCTTGACAAACGAAAACAAAATGCCAAGCACAAAAAGACCCGGGTATGACGCCACATATTTCCGGGAAATCTCCTTGTATTTTTCATCCCAGGAATCCGGCATCGAAAAGAGGCCGACTAAATGAAGACCGATGGCAATAACAACAATTCCGACCAGAATCGAAATGAGGTCCGCGCCGGAAACGGAATAACCAAACAGCGTGAAAATCGTGCCGGAAAGAGATTTTTCAAAAACGATGAAAATCATGCCGAGAACCAAATAGCTGAGAATGAGACCGGCCGCAAAAACCAGAACCCGAAGAATGCTTTCTTTGGCGTCCAAAAAGTCAAACGATAAGCTTTCCTCTTCATCCGCATCTTTATTTAGAACATCTGACGGTTGAGCTTTAGACGGTTGAGTTTTAGACGGTTGAGCGACATCCCTTGAATCCGTACTTGAATTTCTTTTATTTTGATCTTCCCGCGCTGATTTTCCTTCGGTGCTTGCCGTGTACACAAAAATAAAACCAAGCATCGCCATTAAGCACGTGGAAAGTCCGGCAAAAAAGCCGAGGACATACGCAAACATTCTTGGGGAACCGGCAACGACATCATTAAACCAAACGGCAGCGTCGCCGAACATGGACAAAAACGGAAAAATCGTCAGAATATCGGCCGACCCTTCCGGAACGCCGGCAGAACTTGTCGAATTCGAATAATCGGGGACAACTTCACCGTTGATGATATTGAGAATATAATTTTCAAGATAGCCGTCTTCAATTTTGTTGTTTTCAAACCGCTCGTTTCCGATATAAGCCACCGGTACATACGGATAACCCTTTTCTTTGAGAAGGTCGTAATTTTTCGGCCGGTCAACATTGTATTTCACAAGCGTCACGTTGTATTTTTCTGCCAAACTTTCAACGATCGGCGTTGTTTCTTTACACGTGCTGCAACCCGGCTGGAAGAAATATTCAATGATAATTTCCGGCCCCGATATGTCGGTTGCCGCCGATGCGGCATTTAGGGCAACAGGAGACAGAAAAACGGCAAACACCACCATCCATAAAAGCGCAAAAGTGAAAACAGAAAGCATTTTACTTTTGGTCTGAGGAGAAGAATAGAATGATGATATAAAATTAGAGCATGACATAATGGCGAACTAGGATTTGTTTTCATTTAAATCTTTGGAAAAGAGCCTGCCTCTTTCCCGAAACGGACGAAATTTGACGCCGTACGCGCAAAACTTCCGCCATGCAAAAAAGAGAAAAATAAAAGAAAGAGAAATAAAAAATGAAAAAAGAATGAGCAAATTGCTCATTTCAACGCCGGTCATTCATCATCGGCGGCGCTTTTCCGCTGTAAGTGGTCGCCATGTGTTCCGGTTTGACTTCCGGCATTTCACGCGTGTATTTGGCGCGGAGCACATCATCGATCCGAAGAATCATAACAGCCGCGTCTGTTGCGGATTTTATGGAATTGATTTTAACACGGAGCGGGTCGATAACGCCTTCGTTTTCCATGTCCACGACTTTTCCGGAAAAGACATTGACACCGGCATTTTTATCTTTAGCGTGCGCGGCTCGAAGCGCAATCGTCAGGTCAATCACGTCAAGACCGCCATTTTTAATGATCGTCTTCGGAAGCTCCTCCATCGCGTCGGCATAGGCGGAAACAACCCGCTGCTCATAACCGCCAACGGACGGTGCAAAAGCGCGAAGCGCAAGCGCAACTTCCATTTCGGACGCGCCGCCGCCGGCCACCACTTTTCCGTCTTCGATAATGGATTTGACCACCCACAAAGCGTCGTCTAAACAGGTGCTGACACTGTCAGCATGTTGAAGTGTTTCACCGCGAACGATAATGGTCGCGACTTTGGAATGTTTGGCGTCCCGAATGAATGTTTTTCCGCCGCCGTTTTTAACTTCCTGCTCCAGCAACTTGGCTTCTCCCAAATCATCGCTTGAGATCTCACGCGGATTTTTAATGATTTTGGCACCGGTCGCATAAGAAACGTGTTCAGCGTCTTTTTCTTCAATCGGGCGGGACACATAAATGCCGCGTTTGTCGAAATATTCCAAAACAATCGGTTTCACCATTTTGGTTGAGAAAATGACATTAGCACCGGTATCGGCAATTTGTTTGGCAACGTCAAGCATGTTTTTCATTTCATTTTCAATGATGCGGTTGCGCTCTTCAGGGGAACCGACAACCATTTTAGAATTGACCTTGGTTTTGTGCACCTCAATTTCGGTGTTTAAGATGGCAATCTTCGGATTTTGGATAACGCTCGGCGCATTCTTGTTCAAAGAGTTGGTGGAAAGAGCGATGCCCTCAATGACCTCGGTTTCTTCCATCCGGCGGTTGAGCTCAACGATTTCAATGATATCGCTTCGAACGTTCACAAACCCGCGGTTTTCAATAATTTCAGCCGCTTTCACACAAACTTCGGCAAAATGTTCCTTGTGCGCGTCAGGCGCCTTGCCGGTGATGGACGTCATGGCCGCCTTCTTCAAAATATCACGGCCGGACGGTGTTCCGATTTGAACAGCCGTCGCCCGGTCATTTAAAATTTCAAGCGCTTTTTCTTCAGCGATTCTGAATCCTTTGATAATAACGGTCGGGTGGAAACCCTTTTTAATCATCTTTTCCGCTTTGTCCAAAAGAGCCGCCGAAAGAATCACCGAACTTGTGGTTCCGTCGCCGGCGGTGCTTTCCAGCGTCTTTGAAACCTCGACAATCATTTTCGCGGCCGGATGCTCAATGCCGATGTCTTTTAAGATCGTTGCGCCGTCGTTGGTCATGCTGACAACACCGAGTTTGTTAATCAACATTTTATCCATGCCTTTGGGACCGAGCGTACTTTGAACAAGGCTCGCGACGGTTTTGGCCGCCGTGATGTTCATAAAAATCGCTTCCGTTCCTTTTGTTCTCTCTTTTCCGGGATCTAAAACAATAATGGGGCCTGTTTTTGCCATAAAATAATCTCCTGAATTTGATAAGCGTAAGGTAAATAACAAAAATTAACAAACGAATTGAATAAAAATCATTGAGTGAATAAAATGACTCCTCTAAAACAATTGAGAAGAACTGAAAATACAACAAATAACTGATTAAAGTTCTATAAAAAACCATCGGTTTGTTTCAGATACGGAAATAGGCAACAGCATACAAAAAAGAAAATTGAAGTTGAATTACTTTTTCAACTTCATTTTGGATTTCAAACCGGAGAATCGGCTTGTAATGCCTGAAAGCCCGGATTTTTCCGTTTCTTCATCCTCTTTGTCAATATAACTCCACCCATGTAGTTTGGAATACGTCGGAATTTTTTCACCGGCTGCGGCACGATTCTCATATTCTTCATGGAGGCGCCGAAGTTCTTTAATCTCTTTCACACGGCGGTAAACAATCTCCGCAAGGAAAATCACCAGCGCCAAAAGGAGGAGGTAGACGTTGAAACTGACCACTTCTTTGACTTTATAAGTCGTATCGTCGCTGACCGACTTGATAAAGAACGCTTTGGCTTCCTGAACCGTATAAATATTCCCGCCGGTTGACTCAATCAATTTTCGGAAGTCCGGATTGACACCGATTCCCTGATATTCAATCGGATAGTTGACCGAGATCGGATAGCCGGAAATGTTGTAAATGCCGGACTGGTTGAACAACAATTCGGCCGTGTACACATTTTCGGATTCCATCGTGAGCACCAGTTTTTTACCGTCAAGCGTCAGCGTCGGGATTCCGGGATCGTACATCGTGGCGCGAAGCGTTGTCGGTAAACCGACAGACGTATCCGGCGCGTCAATCACAATACCGCTTTCCCGATTCGGGTCGCCCATCGCCCAGTTGATGGTCGATGAAATCATTTTTGAGCCGGGAGACGCGTAAAGATCGGGGGCCCAGTAATTACCGCGGCCAACCCCGTTATCCGTGGTGACTGACGCGACGCGTCCGAGACCGTAGCGCCAAACCGTTAAAATCGGAGCGCCATCCGACGCAATCACCAATTTGTCGGAACCGGCTTTCGGCGTTACACTGTTGTAACCCGAAACCGATGTATTCGACAAGTCCAGATTTTGAACGATAAAATGTTTCGGGTTTGAAATGTACAAGCCGGATTCCGTTCGGTTTGTATTGTTGTTGCTGCCGTTCCCAAGCATATCCTTAAAGTCCGGGTCCACCGGAAGACCTTTTGAAGAGGCGATATAAACACCGTTTTTGCCATAATCGTCCGCCAAATCCTCCGCATAGGGCGTTCCACTTTTGTCTCTGAATTGATCCGGACGAATGGAACCGCCCGTGTAAATATTGATGTACAAAATCGTTGCGCCGTAATCTTTCATTTTATTTTCGGCCGCCAGCAGTTCCGAATATGTGTGACGCCCGACAATATTTCCATCGGTCATAACAATGATCAGCGGTTGCCCCGATCGGTTATCCAAAACTTCAACTGCATCTTCAAACGAGTCAACAAGATCCGTTTCCCCGTCGCCTGTTTTTAAACCCTCAATCTGTTTCTTTAATTCATCGGCCTCTTTCGGGTTTCCGATATAATAAAATTCGCCGTCAATATCGCGCGTTGGGTCACCGATCGTCAAATAAGTTATATTCGCTTCCTTGAAATAGTCATTATCAATGATATTCATAGAAGTCTTTTTGATGTTGGACAATATGGTTTCGTTATTGGAAGCGTAGGAATTTCCGCTGTCGGAAACGTCAATAAAAAGCAAAACGTCCTGGGTTCCTTCCCAATCCGACGGAATCGATACCACCGGGAGCAGTTTTTCAAAAGATGAATTCAAATAACTGTTGTTTTCCGGATAACCGTAAGAACTTGTACCGCCGACAACCACCAAGCCGCCACCATTTGAAACATAATTTTTAAGAGAATTGACTTGACTATCGGTGATGTTTCCGATGTACATGTTATCAATAACCACCGTTTTTGTGGAAGAGAGCGCCTTGTCTAAATCCGTAAACTGAGACAGCGAGGTGACCACCGTCACATTGTAAAGCGTTCCAACCACCTGCGTCAGAGACGCGTTTTGCTCGGATGTGACCACGATCACATTCGGCTTTTCGATAACATAAACGGATTTTGTATAATTGTTATTAATTTTATCTGAATCGGCCGCGGATGCCAAAGACACCCGAAGCGTGTGAGCGCCGAGCTTGGAAAAACGGGTGTTAAACGTTGTTGTTTTTTCCGTTCCGTTGACAATACCGCTGCCCCGTTCAATCAAAGAACCATCGGCATAGACTTCATAAGTGTAACTGACATTGGCATTTCCGGCCTGGCGGACGACGATTCCGAACTCATGTTCATTACCGACAATGATGGATTTATCGCCGGTAATCTCAACACTTAAATCATTTTGAATCAAATCCGGAATCACGGCGGAAACGGTCGTGTTCGTTTCTTTGGAAAAATTGATGGCGTCCGTCAAATTTGTTCCGTAGTTGCTGTTGCCGTCCGACACAATCAAAAGTTTGTTTTTGCCGTCCGCATACTGGATAATTTTTTCCCCAAGCGCCGTATAATTTCCGGTCAGCGTATCGTATTGAACGTTAATTGTTCCCGTGAAGTAATTATACAAATCCTGGCCGATTCCGCTTCTGAAATAACGCATGCTTTCCGTTGTGTCCGAAACCAAAACCAATTCCGGATGATCATTCGTTTTCGTTACGCTCATCGACACAAGCGGATTTGCAATCGCCAGAATCAAAAGAACGGCAATAATCCCACGCGTCCCGAATAATATTTTTTGCTTTCGCCCGGCTGCCTTTCTGAAAAAATAAATTGTCAAAATGACGACGGGAATCAAAAGAACCAAAGCCCAAGGGTAACTGAAGCTGACCATTTAGATGTCCCCCCGCTTCTTCAACAGGTAAAGTTCAAGCAAAATAAACAAAGCCGCCAAAACCACAAAGAGGGCAACCAACTCTTTTTTGACCTCAAACATCGTCGGAAGCTCCGACCCGGAATTGGCGCTGTCAACGCCCTGCAATTTTTCAAGAAGGGTATTGGACTCCTTATCGCTGTACATGTTCACAGCAATGCTTTTTTTGTTGACGATGTAAATGCCGGCAGTATCCAGGACCAGCTTGTTGGTCTTGATGGTTCCGTCCGGTGTCACCACCGTCGTCTCATTCGCAAATGTCAAAACGGTTCCGGCCGGAAGGTTATATTCGGAAACATCTCCCGTCCCGGCAATAAATTCCGAAAGCCGGACCCAAAAGATGGGAAACTCCGGGAAACTGGCGAAATTATTCCAGGCCTTTTCGCCGGCATGGTCATTTAATCCAAAGTAAAACACCATTCCGCTGCCGTAAGGCCCGTAAGCGATGACCGGTGATTTATCCGGCGTTGCGACTAAGTATGAGGAATTAACCGTGTCGCGCGGTTCCGCAATCAAATACGTTCGAACGAAAACGCCGGTATAATTCATGTCATCCGCCAGCTTGTTGGTCGTCAAAACATAAAGCGGATAGCCGATAGTACTGGAATTGACGCCGGTAATTTTGACCGGAAGCATTTTTGAAATGTCCGCCGACTGGTTTTTCGGGTCCAAATATTCGCCGGCGATAAACACGACATTGCCGCCGCCGTTTGCGTAGGCGTTTAAAGAAGACGCTTCCCCGGATGTTAAAACCCGGGTTCCAAGGTCCACGACGACAAAATTATAATCTTGAGAGATGGAGGCCGGAACGGCTGACGCGGTTGTTGTGGTCAGTTCCGGCTGTAAAGACAACGCAATATATCCGGGAAGATCTTGCCCGGAATCCGAATCATAAATGTAAAGCGCTCTCGCCGAGCCGGTTTCAGGAATGGAAATAAACGCACTGTTGTCGCCTAAAAGAGCGTCGCCGTTTTTAATTCGGACTTCCGTCGTTCCGCGGTCGATTCGCTCAAATTCAAAAGAGGCGACGTCATTTCCGGGAACGGTTAATGTCACGGCAGATGAATTTGTCTTTTGGCCGTTGGATTTTGTGGTGAGAACGTCCACCGATATTTCTTTGGTGGATTTTCCATAATTTCGAACCATAAAGTGGTAATCGTAGGAGCCGTTTGATTTTTCAAGATAGCCATTGACAATCGCCACATTGTTGTCGGTCGGGCTTCCGTAAGCATAATAGGAAATATTTAAGCCGCTTCCGAGCATATTTTTGGCAACCAGCGGGTTCATGCCGCTCCAAGACGTAAAGTCGGAGAAAACATAGATGGACCCGCCTTCCGTTGACAAAATATTTGCCCCGGACGCGACCGCTGAACCGATATCGGCGGTGACCGATTTGGCGTCAAGATCCCTCAAAATGTCTTTGGCGTTGGAAGCACTGACATTTTCGGCAACGATCACCGGAACGGATTCCGCTAAAATAATGGTATTGAATTGACTCAAGTGGCTTTCAGCATCTTTTTTGGCCTGGTCGAACCGGCCATTGGTTTGCATGCTGCCCGACGCGTCTAAAATAATAACGGTCCGCTCCTCACTGTACGTTTCCATCGAGAGAAGATAAGGACCGGCGGCAGCCAGCGCCAATAAGATTAAAACAAGAAGCTGCGCCAAAAAGAGCGGATCTTTCACCAACTTCGTCAGAGACGAATAGATTTTATCGCGCGACTCTTCCACCTTCATCAAAAACATGACGGAAGGAACGCTCATTTTAAACGGCTTTGGCAAAAGCATGTACAAAATAATGAGCGGAATGATGGATAAAAGCCCGATGAGCGCCCACGGGTGAATAAACGGAAGTTCAAGCGCCATTTTTATCCGCTCCTTTCAATCGTGGTTAAGAAAGATTCAAGAATCGGCATATCCGTTGTGAAGGAATAGAAATTCGCGCCCGATTTTTTGCAAATGTGATCAATGTGAGCGATATGGTCTTCCAATTCTTTGATGTAATTTTTGCGGAACGAATCGCTTAAAAATGTTTTCATTTCCGTGCCGGTTTCCATGTCGTAAAAGAGGGAATCCCCTTTAATCGGCAAGCGGCGTTCAAACGGGTCCAATACTTGAACCAACATCAAGTCGTTCCCGGAGAAACGCTTGACAGTGGATTCAATGTGATTGATGTCATCCAAAAAGTCGGAAATGATCACGACCAAAGACCTTGATTTAATGAGTTTTTCATATTTGTGGGTTACGGAATCAATATCGGTTGTTCCGGATAACGACTGATCTGAAAGCCGGGAGATAATCGAAAGCAGGTTTTTAATGCCGCGCCGCGGTTGATTGATGTCGATTTCTTCGTTAAAGGTGGAAATGGAATATTTGTCATTTTTCCGGGAGACAATATACGCAACGCCCACTGCGAACATGGCGGCATACTCGAATTTGGTAATACCGCTGTCCGGATAATCCATACTCTTGCTGGCGTCGAGCAAAATGTGCGCTGTCAGCGTCTTTTCTTCTTCAAATTGGCGCACGTAAAGCTTTTCGGTTCTGGAATAAATTTTCCAATCAATGTCTTTCATTTCGTCGCCTTTGTAATATTCCCGGTACCCGACGGTATCGATGCCTTTTCCGATCCGCGTCGAAGGCCGGTTTCCGGCGTAAACCGTAGAAACCCGTTTTCGAACGTACATGTTGTAACGGTCGAGCTGCCGGAGGAATTCGATGTCAATCTGGTGTTTTTTGTCCGCCATATTTCATGCCTGCGTCCGTCTTTTTGAGATCCGTGCCTCTTTATTCATTCTATCCTGTCTTTTCGATGTGGCGGCGCTCATTTGCTCATCGTTGAAATCAACGATTTAATCGCGTCATCCGGCGTCATGCCGGATCTTTCCGCTTCGAAAGTCAGGATAATTCTGTGTCTTAAAACCGGATAGGCCATCGCGTAAACATCTTCTTCGCTGACAAAATTTCGGCCGTGGACAAGCGCCCGGGCTTTGGCCGTTAAGATCAGAGCAATGGACGCGCGCGGAGAGGCGCCGTATTCAATCGTGCCGCCTTCGCGGGTTTTCATGACCAAATGAATCGCTCTTTGTTTCAAATCATTTGAAATCGGGACTTCACGGGTTAATTTTTGAAGACTTAAAAGAGTTTCTTTGGTAATACCGCGCTCGGTGGTCGGGTTGGAAAGAGCCGTATAGCGGTTGACGATTTCAAGTTCTTCGTTAAATTCCGGATACGGAACAAAAATTTTCAAAAGGAAACGGTCAAGTTGAGCTTCCGGCAAGGGGTAAGTTCCTTCCTGCTCAATCGGGTTTTGGGTGGCCAAAACGAAAAACGGCTTTTCGAGCGGATGCGTGACACCGGCAACCGTAACCTGTTTTTCCTGCATGGCTTCAAGAAGCGCGGATTGTGTTTTCGGCGACGCGCGGTTGATTTCATCCGCCAAGATAATGTTGGCGAAAATCGGCCCTTTTTCAAACCGGAAGACTTTGCTGCCGCCATGTTCCTCAACGACGGTGGTTCCGGTGATGTCAGCCGGCATTAAGTCCGGCGTACACTGGATACGGTTAAAAGATAAATCAATCACTTTTGAAATGGTGGAAATGGTTAAAGTTTTTCCAAGACCCGGGTTGCTTTCAAGAAGGGCGTGACCGTTACATAAAATCGCGATCATGACTTGTTCGACGGTTTCGTTTTGGCCGACGACGACCTTTCCGATTTCATCAAACAATGTTTTAAAGATTCTCTGCGCGTTTTCATACGTTTTTGCCGAAGGAGCATTCTCAATTGTGTTTTCCGCTCTTTCCATCGGCTTTTCGCGGAATTCCGCCGTATTTTGGGGTTTTTCTGTTCCAACGCTGTTTTCCATGCTCATATTTATTCCTCTTTTTATCCGTGTCAATTACTTTCATTTTCAAGTTTTAGTTGTTGAACTTTAAATCTTTCATGATTTATAAACAGAATCTATCGGCTGAACCGGATATTTAAACGGCATCCACGCCTTTTCGGATCAGCTGGTTTCCGCCAATTTTTCAAAATAATTTTTAATCAAATCCGCGTATCCTTCCGGCAACGTATCGTAAAAATGCGTTGAGCTGAGACTTTCGGGCGGATAATATTTGGACGGCTCAAATGTTTTGTTGTCGCTTTCGTTGAGCAACTCCCCCGGCCCGAATCCGGATCCGGGCGGCAACGTCACATCAATATCGATGCCGGGATCTTCTGAAATGGGCGGTGTCCCGACGGCAACGGAAGATGCGCTTTCATTAACAGTCGTGTTGTTATTCGGATCGACATCCGGGCGGTCCACCGAAAAATCGGGAAGGCGGCGCGTAATCTCGGAAGCCGGATCAATCGGCGACGTAAAACCGGTGAAAAAGATGGCTAAAAGCAGAATGCCGCTGACTGCAACGGCAATCGCGCCGGACCGGGCTTTTTTCTTATTCATGAGTTCCTTGCCGGAAATGCCTTCAATGTCTTTTGAGATCTGTTGTTTCAAATCGGCGGCGATGACATTGTTGTCCTCTAAATTGTCATAGGCGGTCCGAAGGCGGTCTTTTAATTCCGGATGAAGGCGTTCCATGATGTCAAAAGAATTTTCATCTTTCGGCGGAACTTTTCCAACCCAAATGTAAATCTTTGAGCGGTAGCGCCGGTATAAGTAAAGCGCAGCGTACGTGACGCCGGCGCAAATGAACAACAAAATGATGGTATCGTACCGGATTTGAAAGAATGGAATGTCAGGAGACAAACCGACATACGGTTCCAGGAACGGAATGAGTTTAAACAAGTCGCCGATGTTTAGCAAAACCGCCACGAGAAGTAAAAAAAGAGTGACGGATAGAAAATCCAATATTTTGTAAAGCCGCTTGTTTTGACGAACATGGGCTTCATTTTCAAGAACAAAATTTTTAATATCCAAGAAAATCACTTCTTTTCATGAATGGAGAGACAAAAGAATCAAGAGAATTAAAAGAAAACGTTGAACAGACTGTTTTTATTCTTCTTTTAAATTCTTCTTTGAAGAGCGTAAGAATTTACAATTAACGGCTATATAAGATTTATAATATTTATACACATCATTAAATAAAAATATACATCATTGAAATTTCATTTCAAAACTTTACGGATGATATACTATATAACCGTTGCTCATTTAGACCGATATTGCCGCTGTTTATCTTGCCGGCGGTCGTTGGATGATGCCTTTTCATCAAAATCTTTTTAATTTTAAACGGTTTAGTCGGTGAATTCAAAAATTTAATTTTGTAAATTCAGATACGCTGTGATTTTATGACAGAAAAGGAAATTGTGGTTTTGCGTTTGGGTCACCGGCCGGAGCGGGATAAAAGAATGACGACGCACGTCGGGCTTACGGCGCGCGCCCTTGGGGCAAACGGAATGATTTTGGCGTCGGACGACCAAAAGATTGAGGAAAATATCAACGAGATTTCTCCCCGCTGGGGCGGCTCTTTTTTCATTAAAAACAACGCAAACGCGATGGAAGAAATCAACAACTGGAAAAAAGAAGGCGGTAAAGTCTGCCACTTGTCCATGTACGGTATCAATTTGCCGGATATTGTTTCGGAACTCAAAACAGAAAAAAAGTTGATGCTGATCGTCGGCGCCGAAAAGGTGCCGGGGGAAATTTATGAGGTTTCCGACTGGAATGTCGCGGTCGGCAACCAGCCGCATTCGGAAGTGGCGGCACTTGCCATTACGCTCGACCGGATTGCAGAAACGGATCCGCTTTTAAAAACATTCGGCAACGCTGAATTGACAGTCATTCCGATGGGAAAAGGAAAAAAGATTGTTCATGACAATGAATTGATTGAAAAAAATAAGCAAAAGAAATGAAATGGAAAACATGGATTTCTTAAAAAGAAATGACAGGGCATCCATTTTATCTCTCATTTATTGCATTTGCGTTTCAAGTTCCTTTTGTTTCATGTATTCATCGTGTATTGAATAACACCGCCCGGGCAAACGTTCCTTTGAACCGTATTTTCTAAAAATATCATCGACTTCCTCCTCCGATAAACTGTCAACCCATTGAACCATTTCAATATACAATTCATTTTTTTCCAATTCTTTTTCGAGTTCATCGTCCGTTATTTTTCTTTCCGCCATTGTTATTTTTCTTTCCGCCATTGTTATTTTTCTTTCCGCTATTGTTATTTTTCTTTCCGTCATGGTAGTCCCTTCATTCTTTTAAACAGCTGCTCCTTCCGGACCATAAATTCCAAACAATAACCAATAATTTCCGGAGTTATATATAACCTTTTTCTTTTTTTGAGAATCTCTGTATTCTTAACGCAATATATTTTGTATAAATATGATTCATGAGGGAGCATTGGGGTTGATTGAGAACGATTTTTACTGAAATTATAATAATTTGTTGTCATGCCGACCATATCTATTTTATTTTTAAATGATTCTTGGTCGAAAAAAACATCATAAATTGAATAATTGTCTAACAACATAACAAGATTTCTTTTCTCATTCAGTCTTCGATAAAATTTATTGAAAACTTTTTTATTAATCGGATCATCCAAATTCAAATATTTTGCATTTTCAATTTCAACAGCAACGACACTTAATTCTCTCAAGAAACAATCATACACATCTTGACAAATTGTCAAGTCCTGCCCGGAAATATATCTCTTTAATCGTCCTTTTGGAACTTTACAAACCGGATTTCGAAGCACCCACCAAACGGCGTAAGTTTCGTCATCGTAAAAGTAAACGCCATTTCCTAAATGCAATTTTGGATTTGATGAAATTTGAAAGTTATTTTCCAAAATCTTTTGAGCATTTTCTTTTGTTGTGCCGTGATAAAGGAAGCCGGAGAACAATTGAATATTTTCGGAAAAATTTGAATAAAAGTGGTCTGTTATGGTATCGCCTCTTGTATTTGTTAAAGTCAGAAAAGTCGATACATTATTAATTTTTTCGATTTGAGTCAAATCATATATATTTTTATAGAAATGGACATCACACCTCAAAAAAATATGCAGCCCTATGGTAACTGTTTCCGAGAAAAGAGGGATGAAAGCAGTCAAGGACAGAAGGAATGAATCTGAAATAAAATTAAAAAATGGAAAAAAGAAAATTAATCTTTTTGATCCGAACCGGCCGGCATTTCAACGGTTTCAATGACGGTCACTTCTTCCATAAAATCAGCGTCAACAGCATTTTCCTTTTCCATTTGGTGAAGCCGGTGCTCTTGAGACGCCTGATTTATTTGCTGCGCCATTTGCTGTTGCTTTGCCGCCCTGTTTTTTCGTTTCATAATCCGGTTGACGTCAAACATAATTTTGAGCAAGAGCAAAATGATCAAAACAAGAATTACTTTGTCAAGCATTGTTAAATTTTCAAGAACCATATTTTTCTCTCATTTATATTTTAAAGGGAATAGAGACAAATCATATAAAAACGTGAAGTCTGAATTTATCTTTAAAAATTTATTTTTATTTCATTTATTTTTGTATTTTGACCGTTAAGGATATATTGAATTATTTCATTTGTAGGGGACAGTCAATGATTCATACTGTGGAAACGGTCATGAAAATTGTTACGGGGCTGTGGCCTAACCTGGTAGGGCGATGGGCTCCAGCGGATATTTATGATGAGCAACGGGTCACCTGAGCATATCCCGACGGGGATTTGCGATGAAGAACCGTTGGAGCGCTGAAGTTTTTGCGCGGTACAGAGTCGCCGGAAAACGGCAATTCGGAGAGACCCGTCGGTTGTGAGTTCAAATCTCACCGGCCCCACGTTTTCTTTTTTGAGATCATATTTTTATTTGGTCGTATTTTTATTTCATTTATTTTTATTTCATTTATTTTTATTTTATTGTTCACAAACTGTTGTTTTTCCGATGATTTTTATTTCATTTGTTTCCGAACGGCCGTTGCTTGCGCCATCGCAATCATGTCACCGGCACCGGTTGTGTTGGTCACGACGATTAAGTTTTTCTCGCGGGCGATTTCGGAAAGTGTCTGCAATTCACGTAAACGGATCGCCACCGGAATTTCATCATACAGCTCCGCGGCCTCTTTCATCTTCGTGGCTGAAATTTGTTCACCTTCCGCCAAAATGATTCTGGAACGCTTTTCACGCTCGGCTTCGGCTTGTTTTGCAATCGCGCGAAGCATGGAATCGGGGAGGCTGACATCCCGGATGGTTACCGACGACACACGAATTCCCCACGGGTCGGTATCCTTATCAAGCAGTTTTTGAAGCTCCTCATTGACTTTTTCCCGTTGTGTAAGAACTTCATCCAATTCCATTTGTCCCAAAATATCGCGCAGTGTCGTCTGTGCCAACATGGAGGTCGCATATTTGTAGTTCTCAACTTCCGTGATGGCCATCTGCGGGTCGATAACTTTGTAGTAAACAATCGCATCAACTGTAATGGTCACGTTGTCTTTGGTGATAATATCCTGTTTGGGAACGTCAATCGTTACCGTTCTCATATCAATCTTTTCGCAACGGTCGATTAAAGGTGCCGTGACAACAAGTCCGGGCCCGCGGATACCGTTCACCCGTCCTAACCGAAAAACAACGATTCGTTCATATTCTTTAACCATGTGCATCATATTTTTGTATCTCCTTTGAATTTCTGACTTTCATTTTTCATGACTGGTCATTGAATACAATGTTTTTTGGAAAATTTAAAAGTTTTGAAAAATTTATTGAGAAATCCTGTTTTGCAATAGTTTATATGCTAAGATTTGTTTACTCAAAAGAGAGAAATATGAGTGAAAAATGTTCCAAATGCAGAGGTGAAGGATTCCTCATTCCGGAGTCCGGTCCCTGTCCGAAATGCAACGGCACTGTTTCGGCCGGAAAAGCCAAATCCATCAATTTAATGGACCTCTCCGAGAAAAATTTAAATTCTTTTGTCAGCGGCACCTGCGAGACTTGCGGCGGTACCGGAACGTATGAAAAGAAGCAAAAATGCGACGAATGCCGCGGAAAAGGTGAAATTTACAACTGCATCCGCTGCGGACGAATGATTCCTTATTTGAACGCAAACGGCGAAGAAATCTGCAACGCTTGTTTATCGTCATCGGCTGTTCATGTTTTGGACAACTCCTGCGATTATGATGATTTGGAAAGCGGAAAACTTTACAAAGGATGTGTTGACGGCGTTGTGGCCGGACTTGGCGCGTTTATCAAATTAAACGACAGCATCAAAGGCCTCATGCATGAGAAAAATTTTGAAGCGGGGCATGCCGGCCTTCAAAAGGGCGACGAAATAATCATTCAACTTAAAAACATCAGCCGGCAGGGCCGGGACACAAAGTTGGATTTGGTTCCCAAAAAACCGGTCAACTATAAAATCATTGACGTGGAAAAAGAAATTCCAGTGACGCTTATCGGTGATTTGTCCGCCAAAGATAATGGTAAAATCATCAAAATGCTGGGGGAGGTTTTGCAAATCAAACAAACAGGCGGGCCGACGATTTTTACAATTGCGGACGAAAGCGGCCAAGTCCCATGCGCCGGTTTTTCAACCGCCGGACAACGTTCATTCGTTGAAATTATGACCGGAATGGCTGTTGTTGCCGTCGGCGAAGTCAATTTGCGCGACAACGCTCTTCAAATCGAGCTGATGAGCCTTAAAAAACTCTCGGACGATGAGACCGCGTCTCTTCTGGAACGGGTCAACACGGCCATTGATGTCCGGGCTGAGCCGCATGATATTTCGTTTTTGATAGAAAGCAAAATTTTGGAAAAACTCCGCCCCTCTATGATTCAAGCCGCGAAAGAAATCAGAAAAGCTATTCTTCGCTCCCGGCCGATTATTCTTCGGCATCACGCCGATGCGGACGGCATCACATCCGCGATTGCGATTGAAAAAGCCATTTTGCCGCTGATTCGGGGAATCGGCGGACCGGACGCCGAATACCGGGCGTACACGCGTTCACCCTCAAAGGCGCCGTTTTATGAATTATTAGATGTCGTCAAAGATGTGTCCTACGCTGTTGAAGATGAAATCAGATTCGGACAGCCGATGCCTCTTGTGGTGATGGTGGACAACGGTTCCACGGAAGAAGATATTCCGGCTTACAAACACACGCAGGTGTATGGAATGGACATCGTTGTCATTGACCACCACCATCCGGATGACGCCGCGGATGAATATTTGCTGGCGCATGTGAACCCTTACAAGGTCGGCGGCGATTTCGGACTCACGGCCGGCATGCTCTGTACGGAAGTTGCCCGGATGATTAACCCGGATGTGTCGGACCAAATTGTTCATCTGGCCGCAGTTGCCGGAACCGGCGACCGGTCGGCAGCGCCTGAGTTTGAACAATATTTGAACTTGGTTCTCGGAAAATACACGCCGGAGCACTTAAAAGAAATGGCGCTTGCCCTGGATTATGAACAATATTGGTTGAGATTCGGAAGCGGGGTTGGAATCATTGAAGACATTTTAGACATGCGCGACCATGATACTCATCTCCGTCTGGTTAAAATGCTTTGCGAGCAGGCAAACGGCATGATTCAAGACCAGTTGAACGTGTCTCTCCCGAACGTCAAAACGACGGTTCTCAAAAGCGGCGCCATTTTGAATACGATTGACGTGGAAAAGTTTGCCCACAAATTTACATTCCCGCCGCCGGGAAAAACATCCGGGGAAATCCACGATATCATGTGCAACGTGCGCCACCCGAATAAGCCGGTCATTACATTGGGACTCGGTCCCGATTTTGCCGTCATCCGTTCCAAAAAAGTATTGATGAACATTCCCCAAATTGTCCGTGAACTTCGGGAAGAATTGGCCGGAACCGGTGTGAACGGCGGCGGTCACCTGGTTGTCGGAAGCATTAAATTTGTCGAAGGCGCCGCAGATATTGTGATTTCCCGGTTGATTGAAAAACTCGGGGAAGCGGATGTGGAAACGGAATAACTTCCGATTCTATATCTTCATATTTTGGTTATAGTTTCTTATTTTTCAATTTTTGCATCTCTCTTTTTTCATTCATTGTAGCGCGCGCATTAAGACTACTTTTCAAGACAGATCAATGATCATAAGGGCGATAGCATATGAAAGAAAATATGCCGATTTTTTGAATCAAGAAAACCATCCCGCTTAAACAGACGCGCATCGCGTCTGTTTAAGCGGATTCCAATGAGAATGATTGATATAGCAACTGTGGAAAAACGGAATGGTAAGCGATAACAATATTATCGGAAACAGAAGATGCAACCTAAAACAGAAACAGAAGATGCAACCTAAAACAGAAACAGAAGATGCAACCTAAAACAGAAACAGAAGATGCAACCCAAAACAGAAACAAAAGATGTAACGCAAAACAGAAACAGAAGATGCAACGAAAAATAGAAACAGAAGATGCAACCCGGAACCGGAAAAAACGGTGGTAAAATGTTCCACCGTTAAGCCACTGATTTTGAAGAAAGAGCCCGAACCGGTTTTCCTTTGGATTTTCGTTCTTCCGATTTCATATGTCCTTTATCGATGCTTACGAAAAGCCCGTGGTCCAAATCAAAAAGGAGCGCGATGATGAGAAGAGGCGTGAGCTCAAAGTAACACGCAATCGTCAAACAAACGATGCTGATCAGAAATAAGCCCAAACAAATCCAAGTGGAAGAGATAAGCTTCGGGTTCACGGAATCAAGAGTTCCGGCCGGCGCCAATCCTTTGGGATTGAGCGGACTTGTGAGGTCCAAAAGCGTCTTTTTCAAATCGGATGAAATTTTGATGTGATACAAAAACAAAAGAGCACCGACAAGAGGCGTCAGGTAAACGAATGCTTTCGGGATAAAATGGAAATTCCATAAAATCGCATACATCAGAATAATGTAAAATCCGAGGAACGCATTAATCACTTCAAGCGCTCGGAATTTAGAACGCAAAGTCTCTCGGAATAGCGTTTTCATAACCATGGTAAAAACTCACAAGAATGATAAAAATAACTTGATTTGAACGATAAACAACAATTACAGTAACGACAGTAATGATAACGGAATAACAAATACAAATTCCCAAAAGCTGTACGGACAACATTGAGTTAACACAGATATAAACCCATAGTATAAAATAATATTGAAACGGAGTCATTGCTTCTGATTTATAAAATTGAATGAATAATACTGAAGCAATATAATAAATTATGAAGCAATATAATAAAACCTAAATTGATGGTTTGTCTTAATTATCGTTTTTTAAAAGAAAAGAAAGAAATTAATTTTCGAGAACAATCTCGATATTAATGTCTTTCGGCACCTGAATTCTCATCAACTGGCGAAGCGCGCGTTCATCGGCCGCAAGGTCAATGAGTCTTTTGTGGACACGCATTTCCCAGTGGTCCCATGTTGCTGTGCCGTCGCCGCTCGGACTTTTTCTCGTCGGAACGATGAGTTTTTTTGTCGGAAGCGGAACCGGTCCTGAAATACTGACGCCGGTTCTTTCGGCAATGGCTTTAACCTGATCGCAAACGCTGTCAAGGTCGGTCGGGCTGATGCCGGATAATCTGATTCTTGCTTTTTGCATAATGTCGTCCCCTTCAAAAATAAGAGAAGAGAAGGAATTTAATCCTTCTTCTTAACACTGAGACAGACACCGGCCGCAATGGTCATTCCCATATCACGGACAGCGAAGCGTCCGAGTTGCGGGATTTCTTTTGCGGGTTCAAGAACCATGGGTTTTGTGGGTTTGAAGGTAACAATTGCGGCGTCACCGGCTTTGATGAACGGCGGGTTTTGTTCTTTCGGCTGGCCGGTCTTCGGGTCCAATTTTTGGTCGATGGACATGAACATACAGGCCACTTGGGTGGTGTGGCTGTGGAAAACCGGAGTGTATCCGACAGTAATTGCAGACGGGTGCTGGAGAACGACAATCTGTCCGACAAATTCGTCGGCAACCGACGGCGGAGCAGATTTCGGACCGCAGACGTCACCGCGGCGAACATCGTTCTTGCCGATACCGCGAACGCTCCAGCCGATGTTGTCGCCCGGAAGTGCTTGCGGAATTTCTTCGTGGTGCATTTCGATGGATTTAACTTCTCCACCGGCGCCGCTCGGCATGAAAACGACTTGGTCGCCTTTTTTCATGATACCGGTTTCGACACGGCCGACCGGAACAGTTCCGATACCGGAGATGGTGTACGCATCTTCGACCGGAATTCTGAGCGGAAGAGCAGTCGGTTTTTCCGGCTCTTTTAAGTTGTTGAGAGCTTGAAGAACGGACGGGCCTTTGTACCACGGGGTGTTGGCGCTGGCAGTCTTGAAGTTGTCGCCTTCAAAGGCGGAGGTCGGAATAAACGGAATCTGGTCCGGCTTAAATCCGATCATTTTCAAAATGCCTGAAACTTGTTCAACGACTTCTTTGTATCTCTTTTCATCGTATTTGACAGCGTCCATCTTGTTGACGGCGACGATCAATTGGTTGATACCGAGTGTTTTGGACAAGAAAATGTGCTCTTTGGTTTGAGCCATAACTCCGTCGGGCGCGGCGACGACGAGAACAGCGGCGTCCGCTTGGGAAGCACCGGTGATCATGTTCTTAACGAAGTCTCTGTGGCCCGGACAGTCCACGACGGTGAAGTAATATTTTTCAGTGTCGAATCTCTTGTGAGCGATATCAATGGTGATACCTCTCTCTCTTTCTTCTTTTAAGGTGTCCATAACCCAGGCAAAGGCGAAGGATTCTTTTCCTTTCAATTTTGCTTCTTCCTTGAATTTCTCAATGATGTGGGGCGGAACAGCTCCGGTTTCGAACATTAACCTTCCGACGAAGGTGGACTTTCCGTGGTCAATGTGACCGATAACGGCTAAGTTCATGTGTGGTTTCTCTGCCATAATTTTATCTCCTTATTTTATTTTGGGTTTTAAGATTAATTATTGATTCACGTAAGATTCAAAATTTTACGTCATGGTCAATATTTTTGATTAATGCCATCTACAATTTATAACGACTTATATCTTGTATGCGGTGAGTGATCATTTGAAATGTGATCGGTTGCCCGATTTATTGCAGGCTTTTTAGAATCGTCAAAGATTTTGATTTCTTTGCCGGCGGACGGACGTGCTGTACTGAAATTACATTTCAGTATTAAACCGTTTCGCCAAAAAGACTCTTTCAGGGGCATTTCGAGTAAGACTAAATAACCACTCTTATATAAAAAGAATATGTTTGTTCATCAAAATAAACAAACAAATTCCTGTTTTAATGATGGTTTTGAATTGAAGTTTAATGAAATCATTTGTCAACTTATTTGTCAACTCATTTGATGAACTCATTAACTTCTGCCATTTCGCATTTACATATCCAAGAAGTCGGAAGCTCTCGGAAGTTCTTTCTTCAAGCCCTTTCTTTCTCTGATTTTTGCGACAACTTCCGGCATCAAGCTGGACGGAACGGTTTCAAAGCCGCCGAATTCGGTACTCCACATGGCGCGTCCTTCGGTTGCAGACCGGATATCTCCGGCAAATCCGAAGAGTTCGGACACCGGCGCGCGGGACTCAATGATAGTCAAGTCGCCTTCGCTTTTCATATCAATGATAATGCCGCGTCTTCCCTGAATTTCTTTGGCAGCGCCACCCATATTGTTTTGCGGAACTTGGATGAAAACTTTCTGATACGGCTCAAGGAGCGCATCGTCTGCCATCAACATCGCCGCCTGAATGGCCTGGCGGGAGGCCGGAATGACTTGTGCCGGACCTCTGTGAATGGCGTCTTCGTGCAATTTCGCATCGACGAGAGTTACTTTGACGTGGGAAACCGGTTCTCTGGCAAGCGGACCGGCTTTCATAACTTCTTCAAATCCATCCAAGATGAGTTCCATGGTTTCATTTAAGTACTGGATACCTTTCGTCATGTCGAGATAGATGTTGTTGCCGTAAATCGCGACAATGCTCTTTGCCGCGTCTTTGTCCATACCGACCGCCATCAATTTTTCTCTTCTTTCAAGTTCTTCCATTCTCATGGAGATTTCGCCATTGCGGATTAATTCGACAACAGCATCGTCTAAAGGTTCAACATTGATGTAGAAACGGTTGTGACGGTTTGGAGATTTTCCTTCAACGCCCTCGACTTTCTTTTTAATGGTTTCACGATAAACCACAATCGGCGGATTGGTAATAATTTCAACACCTTTGTCACGCTCGATTCTGTGGGCGATCACTTCCAAGTGAAGTTCTCCCATGCCGGCCATTAAGTGTTCGCCGGTTTCTTCATCTAAAGTGACTTGAAGGGTCGGGTCTTCTTTCGCGACTTGCCGAAGAACTTCGACGAGTTTCGGAAGGTCTTTGGTGTGTTTGGCTTCAACGGAAACGGTAATAACCGGTTCACTCACGTGCCGAATACTTTCAAAGGGCGTCATGCCTTCAAGAGTGGTGACGGTCGATCCGACAATCGCATCTCTTAAACCGGTGACGGCCGCAATGTTTCCGGCCGGAATTGCTTCCACTTCAAGGCGTTCCGGTCCCATGAAAATACCGACCTGTTGGATTCGGCTCTTCTTGGCGGTACCGGAGGTGTAAACTTCAAGACCGCGGGAAAGTGTTCCGCTGAAAAGACGACCGGTTGCAACTTCTCCGGCGTGCGGGTCCATTGAAATGTCCGTCACCATGAAAGCCAAATCGCCGTTCGGGTCAGCTTTGTTCATGGAAATACCAATCGGAGAATTCCGGTCGCCGTGCCAGATCGCTTTCACTCTGCTTTCCTGAGCTTTAATCGGGTTGGGCAGGTGGCTGATAACCATGTCGTTTAAGGTTTCATGAAGCGGGCATTTTTGAGCGAGCGTTTTCATGTCTCCTTTGGTACAGTAGTCATAAACGTCATTGAAAGTGATTTTTGTTTTTTGCATCATCGGAACGCTGATTGCCCAGTTGTAAAGAGCGGAACCGAACGCAACGCTGCCGTTTGCAGCATCCACACGCCATCCTTCTTTATATCTTTCCGGGTTCATGTTTTTGATGAGTTTGTTCACGTGGTCAATGAGTTTTCCGAGACGGACCTGCATTTCCTGCGGGTTCACTTGAAGTTCATTGATCAAACGGTCCACTTTGTTGATGTAAAGAACCGGGCGAACATATTCGCGAAGAGCCTGGCGGAGAACGGTTTCCGTCTGCGGCATGGTTCCTTCGACCGCGTCGACGACGACGACGGCACCGTCGACCGCGCGCATGGCACGCGTCACGTCGCCGCCGAAGTCAACGTGACCCGGGGTGTCGATTAAGTTGATCAAATATTCTTTGCCGTTGTAAGTGTGAACCATTGAAACGTTCGACGCGTCAATCGTAATACCGCGGGCTTGTTCTTCTTCGTCGGAGTCCATGAAGAGTTGTTTTCCGGCAAGTTCCGAAGAAATCATGCCGGCGCCGCTGAGCAAGTTGTCGGAAAGTGTTGTTTTTCCGTGGTCGATGTGCGCGACAATACCGATGTTTCGAATCATTTCAGGGTTTCCCATGAGCGCTGTCACGCGCTCGACCATTTTCTTTCTTTTTCCCATAATCCTGACCTGTGAGTTGGTTATTTTAATTTTATGAATTGAATGAAAAATAATATTGAATTGTTTTGAATTGTCCGTCTCAATAAAAAAATGAACTTCCGAAGATTCGGAAATTCATTATTTTGCGGATACGGATTAACGGGCAGCTTTGGCCACTCTTTCTTTGGCGTCTTTTTTGCCGACGGAGAAAGCTTTGGCGTCGCCGTTTGAAGCGGCAATTAATTCAGTTGCCAAGCATTCGGCCACCGAACGCTTGGATTTGAAGGAAGATTGCAAGGTGCCGGTCGCGATGTAGCGAAGAGCCGAGTCCACACGTCTTTGCGGAGCAGTGTCAACGGCTTTCGGAACGGAGATACCGCCGTATTTCAACCGGACAACTTCTTCACGGGGACCTGCGTTTGAAATCGCGTCCACCAACACTTGAACCGGGTTTTTCTTGGTCTTTTTGTGGATGATGTCAAAGGCTTCATCAACGGCTTTGATGGTGGTTTGTTTCTTGCCGGTGTTCTTTTCCGTTCTCATGAGGTTGTTGACCAACCGTTCAACGATTGAGATTTCGGATTTGTTGAATTGCTGGCGAGCGTGCCGTCCGCCGGAGTGGGGAACAACAACCGCTTTTAAGCAAACATATTTCTGAATACCGAGGTCGGTTACTTGAACTTCGGCCATATCCCATTTTCCAAACATTTTTGCGTCCATTGTCTCATCTCCGCGGTTTTTCCATTCTTCCGATCACCATTTGATTGAGCGGAACATTGTTGACGGCAATCACTTTGAACCGAACGCCGGGAATGTCACCCATTGCACCACCCATGCGGCCACCGATTCTTTCAACCGTCACTTCATCGTGTTCGTCAATGAAGTTGATGGCGCCGTCTCCCGGACAGAAAGCGGACACTTGTCTTCCGTTTTTGATCAACTGGATTCTGACACATTTCCGGATGGCGGAGTTGGGCTGTTTGGCTTCCACACCGATCTTTTCAAGAACAATGCCGCGGCCTTGCGGCGCGCCGCCGAGCGGGTCGGCTTTAACATTTAATCCAAGCATGCGTCTGTTGTATTCGTGGTCTTTCCATCTGGCCTTCAATCTTTGTTTTTTCAAGATTTGGCCGGCATAATTTCCGTTTGTCATATTTAAATCTCCGATTTTCTGATTTTGATCTTGAGCGATTATTTGAATTATTTTTGAATTGAATTAATTTTTGAAATTCGAACATTGAACATTAATTTAAGATTACTTTAATTTATCATTCATCATTTTCGACATCTTAAGCCGCTTATTTTAAAATAACGTCATGAATTCCATGGTGTCTCTGAACCAAAAGTTTGACTTTGGAGATGTTTTTTCCGCCTTTTCCGATGGCTAACCCCTTATCTTTGGCAGCGACTTCGACGGATGCGATTTTTTTGTCCCCGTCTTGCGTAATGGAAATATTCTTAATCACAATGACGGGCCCAAACACGTTTTTAATAAACGTGACCGGGTCGTCGGAATATTCGACAAGTTCGATGGGTTTGTCAATGGCTTTTTTGGCGCGGTTGATGTTTTCGCCGCCTTTCCCGATCGCAAGTCCCATATCTCCCTGGCGAATGACGTTAATAATCCGGTCGCTTTCGACGATGCAGTCTAAGACTTTCGCGCTCGTGATGTCTTCAAAACGGGCGATATATTGCATTTCTTCGAAAGTGATTTTAATTTCACTCATGAGATCGATCCTCTTTTTGATGATTGATGTTTTTGATAAGATTCAATGTTTGATGTTTCAGATTGATTCAATTAGCTGTCAGCCAATGACAAAATGTCAGATTCGCCGGCGTCCAAAATGGCCATGGCGGCGATGATGAACGGCTTTCCGCAGACCGGTCCGAGTTCACGGCCGGTTCCGTTATAAACATAAACCGGAACTTTTGATGCTTCGATCTTTGCTTTTGTTTCTTCGGGACAATTTTTTGCTAAGATGATCATCTGAGCACGGCCGGACTCGGAAAGTTCGATTGCTTTCTTTGAGCCCATGACGACTTTTCCCGTCTTAACGGCTTTGATTAATGCTTTATCGATATTGATATCCATTTTCTATACCTCTAATCTATGGAACTTTATCAAATTGCGCGATAGACCAGTCTGTCCAAAAAGTCACAGACCAAAGTCATAGACTACAAACCCGCCGGGTTTGATCCTCCCCGATTTTACCAATCACGCGTCACGTTCGTCGAATCGTCAGAAACAGATAATTCGTGACGCGCCCCTCAAACACAAAACGCGTTCGAAAGACGGCGCAAAACCGGTTCACAATCTATAAAGAATGGTGTTACATATTTTTTTAACATATAAATGTTTTGGGACAAAAGCGCAAAGGCTTTGCAAAATGGCAAAAAAGGAAAAACGTGAGTCTCATGGCCCGTCAAAACCCGGAAGATACTTTTCGGCGGCGTCATATAAAATGATTGCGATAACGCGCGCGAGGCGGCACGGCAACAGACAGCGGTTGCCAAACCGTAACCGGTTCAAAATCGAAAACAGAAAATATAATCTGAAATCAAACGGAAAAACACTTTTTTCCGAAAGGTAAATGAATGTTTTAAGGCATTTACGGATAAAGGAGATAAAGATGGAAAATAAAAATTTGATTATCGGCGGCTGGATTCTTTTTGCCATCGGAATTTTCGGCAGCTTCCTATGGCCGGTTTTGTTTGGCGCGGCCATTATCGGAATGATTTTTTGGCTTGCGGCGGCGCGCTCGGAAAAGAAGAAACCGAAAGAAGAGCAAATTTCCGGGAAAGGCATTTTTGACTTGAAAATGATTTACAAAATCATGTTTGTTGTGGCTGTTGCTTTATTTTTGACTTGGATAATCAAAGCCTGGACCGAAGTGAATCCGGTTGAAGCCTACAATTCTGCCGGCGGCGATTTTATTCAAAATATCGCGTATGCATTCGGTATGATGGCGGCTACCAACATCACCTATTCGCTTTACATGTTTATGTTCATCTTTTTAGATTTGATTTTTGCCGGTTACATCCGAAAATTAAGTATTGAAAATGAGCTGGCGAAAAACGAGCCGGAAACGCGAAGAAAAAAACCGGTCCCGGACCAAACGAAAATGACCCGTTCGATTTACGGCGGCGCATTGAAAAAGAATCAAAATAAGAAATGAGACTTATTTTATACTTTGAGAAATAAAATCAAAAGATATGGCAAAAATTACAGTAAAAGACACGGAAGTAACAATTCTTCAGATAAATCAAGAAGACTACCTCTGCTTGACAGATATGATTAAAGCAAAAGACGGCGACTTTTTCGTCACGGATTGGTTACGTAACCGCAATACATTGGAGTACATCGGAATATGGGAACAAGTATATAACCCGAATTTTAATTATGGCGAATTCGCCGCAATTAAAAGCCAATCGGGCCTCAACAGTTTTAAAATCAGCGTCAAAGAATTTACAGAAAGAACCAATGCCATCGGATTGCAAGCAAAAGCGGGGCGCTATGGCGGAACTTATGCACACAAAGACATTGCATTTGAGTTTGCGATGTGGATAAGTCCTGAATTTAAAATATACATCGTCAAGGAATTTCAACGGCTCAAAGAACAAGAACAATGGCAAATTGGTTGGAATGCAAAGCGGGAATTGACAAAAATCAACTACCAAATCCATACCGATGCCATCCAACAAAATCTAATCCCTGCTGAATTAACGTCGCCGCAAATCAACATGATATATGCCAGCGAAGCTGATGTCCTTAATGTTGCATTATTTGGAATGACCGCCAAACAGTGGCGTGACCAACATCCGGAATTGGTCGGCAATATACGCGACTATGCTTCAATTAATGAACTCATATGCCTATCAAATATAGAAAATCTGAATGCTGTGTTTATCAACGAAAAGCTTCCTCAAAAGGAACGGTTGATAAAATTAAATCAAATTGCGATCCAGCAAATGAAAGTGCTCCATGAAGTTAAGAATCGCAAATTACTCAAATGAACGAACCCTTGCCACTACATCCGAAAATTAAGTATTGAAAATGAGCTGGCGAAAAACGAGCCGGAAACGCGAAGAAAAAAACCGGTCCCGGACCAAACGAAAATGAACCGGTCGATTTACGGAAGTCGACTGAAACAGAACCAAGATAAGAAATAAACAAGCAAAATCAAAAGTCAGGAAAATTAATAAAAAAAGCCCGGCGAACTTGTGTTCGTCGGGCTTTTTTGTTTTAAACTCAAAATAGAAAATGAAAAGAATACAATTATTTTTTGTATTCCGTATATCCGCATTTTCCGCAGGTGCTTCTGTTTTTGTGTTCCGCGAGGAAAACACCCGGTCCGCATTTCGGACAGAATTTTCGGGTTCTGGTGACGGAGCCGCCATCAACTTTGTAGTAATCTTTTACGGACATCAGACTCACTCCTCTTTGGCTTCGCCTTCGGCCGGCATGGTGTTTCTTTTAATCATATATTCTCTTTCGACTTGTTTCATGCGGTCGGCGGATTCGTAAACTTTCGCATATCCGTGGACTTCTTGAAGACCGAAAACGGATTCCATTTTGTGAACCAAGGTCAAGTCAAGGTCGGTGTTCAAAAGAGCGGCCAATTTTTGTCTGACATCAATACGAGACGGAGTCGGACCTTCATATTTTATGACAAAATCCAGTTCTCTCCGATTTAATAATTTGTTCGGGTGATCTTTAACAATTGTAATTTCCATAATAATCCCTCTCAAAACCAAAGAATGATTTTGATGTGTTATTCGGATAAAGCGAGTTTCAAAGGCGATTATCAAATATAAACTTTTAGCATAAAAAGAAGAAAGAGAAGAAAAAAATTAAAAAATAAAAGAGGAATTGCCTGAAAAATCAGACAATTGAATTTGTTTTTCTGTTTTATGATTATGCTGCGGGCAATCCTCTTAAAACAGGACGGCCGAGAGTGGCGTTCCATTCCCAGACGGTTGTGAGGTCCCAAGCGAGGGTTGTTTGATAAAAGCTTTGATCAAGAGATGACGCAGCGATTGCTTGTCCGTCTTTTCCATCGCTCGTCCAAGGACCTGAGATTGTATCGACGGCATAATTATTCGAATAAACCGGAACATTCGAAGACAAATAATCTCCAATGCGTGAAACATTAGAAGAACCGGCAATGGCTCCATTCAACGCAATGGAATTGTTGACGCCTGTGATATAGCCGGATAAATTACGCTGAATGGCACCAAACAATCCGCCAACATATGAATTTCCGGAAACAGTTCCGGTTGCATAACAACGACTGATGGTGAAATTTCCACTGAAGGATCCGATAAGGCCGCCGGCATACTGCGAATTCGGGCTTTGTACGTTTCCTGTGGCATAGCAATCAAATACTTGATTGGCAACAGACCCAATCAAACCCCCGACATAAAACCCGCCGGAACTTTGAACATTTCCTGTGGCATAACACTGTTGAATAATAGCATTATTTTGAAGATTTATCGTAGAAGACTGGCCAACAAGACCTCCCGCAGAGATTGGGAATGTACCGGTTACAGATACATTTCCCGTAGCGTATGACTGCTGAAGCATGGAACCGGCGATATTGCCAATTAAACCACCGGTATACGAGCCGTTGTTTATAACATCAACTTTTTTGGCAGAGAGATTACTCAGGGTGCATACAATAGAGCTTGGAGGACTGGTAACAGAAATCGAAGTAGACCCCATGAATCCGCCGACTCTGGAACCGTTGCCGGAAACTGTAAAATTTTCAACATAACAATTGCTAATATTAGTAAAAGTACTGGCACCGATAAAACCGCCGACATCCCCAGTACCACTTATTTTTATACCGGCCGGACTGTCCCAAATAAAATCTGAATTATTAATCATTGCGTTATTACAATTACCAACAAGACCGCCAACTTCAATTTGGTTGCTAATCACGGCACAATTTAAAAGATGGGTGTTGTTAATCGACCCGCCATCGTTAGACCCAATTAATCCGCCGGAAGACCGTCCCATTGCATTGACGATAACATTTGTAGAGTTAATATTATTGATGGAGATGCCCGTATTGTATCCGACCATTCCCCCGGAAGATTGACTGCTCGAATTTGTTGTGTTCACCGTTATATTTGTTAAACTGACATTGCCGATTATCGCACTATTCGCGCCAAATAATCCGCCGCAAAAGTTGTTGCTTGAATTGACGGTGACATTTGTTGCACTTGTATTGTTGACGATGCCCGCACTATTTCCGGCAATTCCACCGGACTGTGCACCGCTTGTGTTGACAGATACATTGGTCAAACTCACATTGCTGATGGAACCTGTATTTGTATTACTTCCAAAAACTCCGCCGGAATAAGTATTACTTGCCTTTATGGTAATATTCACCATGCTGATGTTATTAACCGGCCCGGAATTATTTCCAACCATTCCGCCGGAACGTTGACCGGTTGTGTTGACAGATATATTTGTCAAGCTCACATTACCGATTGAACCGGTATTGTTTCCAATCATTCCGCCAAACTGTTGAGCTGTCGAATTGGATGAATTGAGGGTAACATTTGTTAAATGAACATCGTTCACTGAAGCTGTATTAACTCCAATCAAACCGCCGGAATAATTACTGCTTGCATTAACAGTGATGTTTGTTAAGCGGACATTGTTGACGGAACCCGTATTATTCCCAATCAAACCACCTGTTGTAGCTGCGGACGAAAGAATTGTCGAATTTGAAAAAGTGACATTTTCAACGGGACTTCCCGTATTTTGACCGACAAAACCACCGGAATTGTCGGACATAGTCATATTGAAATTTTCAAGTTTAATGTTTTTGAAGGATGACGCACTTGAAACACCAAACAGTCCGGTATAACTGGAGGAGCGGCTGATTGAAAAATCAGAAATCGTCAAATTCGTTCCGTTGAAATACCCTTTAAAGGCGTTACTTGTTGTGTTTCCAATCGGCTGCCATCCGAATCCGTCCGTATTGGCCCGCCTGAACGCCGTAAATTCCGCGTCCGACACATTATTCCAAGCTGCCGGAGAAGTAATATTGTCCGTCAATTCAAAATATTTACCGCTGCCGGCTGCTTCCGTATAATACCGAAGCGCGTCAAATTGAACAACATTGTTGATTTGATAAGCGTCGCCGTTTGCGCCCGTTCCGGCTTCAAACGGATAATTCACGGAATCGTTGGCGCCTTTGAAAGCCACCTTATAGGAATAAGTTGTATCCGTGATGTTTAACGGCTGCGCGCCGGCCGGAAGCTTAAACTTGACAAGATAAGACGAGGGCTTATAACCACTGTAATCAATCGGAGCACCGATATCGGCTGCCGGAATTGTTTCGCTTGTGGCGCCATTGACATCCTGATAAGTCACCATCAAATCCGAAGCTGTCGGAATGGGTGTTCCGTCCGGAACCGTCATAACCAACCGAAGTTCCTTACTTGCGTTATTATAATCGTAAAGCTCCAAACTGACCGTCATGGGCGGCGCAGGCGGTTCGGGCGGGTTTGTTCCGTTTCCACCGGGTGTGACCGGAACCGGCGGCAACGTGGTATTGTTTGTAGCATTGGAGGTATTGTTGCTGGAATTATTTCCCACCGGACCCGGGTTAGAAACGCTGCAACAAGAATAGAGTTGAGATGATTGCGATGAAGAAGCGACCCAATAGACAAGAAGCAAAAGCAAAAGAAGCAATATGATTAAAATGATAATGCGACGGGGATATTTGAGGTCATCCGGATTCATAGGGGAACCACTTGGTCAATTTTATAATATTATTAAAATATATTTCGAAGAATTTCATCGGAAAGATAATTATGAATAATATTAATAAGTATCGTTGGAAATATTATTGAGATGGGGCATTGAATTAAAAAAATGAAAGCCTTTGTTTCAAAAAACAGGCTTTAATTCTTAAAAGTTCAAGACCGGCCGGTTGATATTCGAATCAAGTAATTCAACCCATCGTTTTATTTGAATAATATATTAGATAATAACAAATATTAGAAAATATGAATGAAATAGAATAAGAGATTGAATATAAATAATTGTTCTTAATAAAAAATAGTTTTTGTATAACAATATTATTGAAACAATATTAATATAATAAATGTAAAAATGCAAAATAAGAAAGAGAATAAAGCGAAATAAAATCAAAATAAAAATAAAACAAAAATAAAATTCAGAAAAAAGAAAATTAAAACAAAATTCAGAAAAAAAGAAATTAAAATAACTCTTTCAAAAAGGAATCTACTGCTTTTTCCAATTCGTCCTCTGAAGCATGATTCGTAGAGTTTCTAACATTTTTTGCGTCCAAAATTTGGCGGAAAAAAGTTTCCATTTCCATTTTTTTAGCATCGGTCACCGTGACCGCCACCATCCCTTCATCCGGCTGTCCGTAAAGAACAACCGTTCCGGGTTTTGAAAACGCGATCACCGGAACTGTCGCCAAATCCTCTTCGCCGTCGACGCAAATCCGGATATCCGAATCGGACAAAAGCGCTTTTTGAATGGCAAAAACCATTTCATCCGAAATCGTTCCGGCCGGATTTTTGACCCGGACATCGCAGTATTTGGAATGAGAGGTGGGAGAAATCTGTTCGGAAACCGGAAGCCGCTTCGTTAAGCGGTCCACCAGGCACAATTTCGGAAAAATGCCGGCGCTGATTAAATTATAAGTCGTCACATCGCCGACGGAAATAACCGGCGTGTTTTTGCCGGCCGCCGCCGCAAGAAGCGGACGAACTTGGTCAATCACTTCCGGGCCGTTTCCCGGATAAAGTGTACCGTAAGGGTTTTTCAAAAAAGGACGAAGCTCTTTCGGCAAATCAAAATACAAGTTCAACTCATCGCACCTTCAATGCATATTTGTCTGCCAAGTCCACGTTCATGCGCTTCGCGATTTCGGAATTTCTCGGGTCAAGGATAATCACAAGCCCCATCCATTCGTCCGCAAGGTCGCTTGAACCGCACATTTCACATGTGTCGGAATTGACAATCAGCCTCATGCATTTTCTGCATACTTTTTCTGCCATAATAAATCACCTGTTATTGATAAGATTGAAATGACGATTTTAAAAATGAAAACAACAAATCAGTTGTTTTCCTTCTTTCCTTTTTTAACTTTGCCGCCTTTGTCTCCCCGCTCACGGTCGTCTTCAATCCACTGGATTTTTCCGAGAGCCGTCTGACGCATAGTCATACCGATTTTGCTTTCGCGCGGGTCGCGTTCGTTGATGCTGACCGCCACAATTCTGGCGCGCACGTGGTCACCTTCCCCTAAAGCTTTCTTGCCGACTTTGGCCACCAAGCGTCCGTTTTTCGCGTCGTAAGACATGAATTCGTCCGTGATTTGGCTGACGTGCAAAAGACCGTCCATCGGACCGATGCCGACGAAAACACCGAAGCTGACCGTTTCTAAAACTTCGCCTTCAATGACTTCTTGATTTTCCGGCATAAACATAATCGCCTTAAACGTCACATCGTAATAAACAGCGCCGTCGCCGTAAAGAATGTGACCTTCGCCGATTTCATCCACACCGCAAACCGCGACAAGGCAACCGATTTTTTTGTCAACCTTCCCTTCTAATTTTGATTTTAAAGCCTTTTTGACGTTGTCTTCCACATCTTCGCCAAGAAGGGTCGGATCAATACGGACGGTGTCAACGAGTGTCATTAATTTATACATAAATTTGTTCACCTTTTACGAAAGCGCAAAGCTGCAGATATAATTAAAGTCAAATTAAAGTCAAATTAAAGTCAAATTAAAGTCAAATAGAGTCAACAAATAATTTTTAAAATTGATGATAAATGAGCATAAATAAATGAATTGATATAAAAGAGTTTTTGATTTTGGAATGAAATGATTTTGGGAATGATACGCAACATTTTTTAGATGTTTGCGACCGATTCGGACGCTTATTTTTGATCAATAAAGTCTAATTTACTGGTTTGGCGCATGGAAATGACACGAATTCCCCGAGTCATCAACCGTTTTCGAAGAACGGCGTCGTTGGTCAGAACCGGAAGTCCGTATTGCACCGAAATTTCCAAGATGATATCGTCCACATGCTTTTTTCCCGAAATATTCGGAAAATCACAGACCGAAATGACGAAACATTCCGAACTGAAAGCCATGGAAATCGCCACACGCGCCGCCATTTTATCAGCGCCGGTGACTTTTTTTGAAATATGTTCCAGCTCAGCTGCGACAGCGTCCGGGACGATAAAGGTTGAAAAACCAAGCCTTCTGAGTTCCGAAAAAATGTCGATTCCGAATTGAATCGGAACCATGAAACCGTTTGTGTCCAAAAGAACACACGGTTTTTCCGTAACCATTTTCTCAAAATCAGTCTTCGATAATACCGACACCGATTAAACGCCACCTGGAATCAATCCGCCGGCTGATGGCCACGTGCGCGCCGGTCTCAACACATACGGGACGCTTCAATTTGACTTCGGCAACCCCTTTTCGGGCGCTTGTGACGACACCGACCGTCGTTGCCGTTCCGATATTCAGCATCAGTGGCTCGCTGGTTTTGATTTCATTGATTTCCGCTTCGTTGGTGACGCCGACAACCCGTTTCAAGAGATCCAATTTCATCAAAAATCCATCCCGTGTCGGCGGGAGAGTTCCCGGCTTTCCGACCATTTGTCCGGTCAAAGAGTCGCCTTTCGTAAGCGACGGGTCCAAAAGAGTTCCGAGAGCCAAAAGACCTCCGGGAAGCGCTTTTTTAACTTTGGATTTGCCGGCGTGAATTTCCGTCACTTTGGTAAAAATCGGCTCCCAGCGGGTGGAACCGTCGGATGTGATTTTCAATCCCGGACGAATTTCCACGTCGTCGCCTTCTTTAAACGTGCCCTGCGTGAGCGTTCCGCCGATCACGCCGCCTTTAATATCTTTGTAAGTAAAACCCGGCCGGTTGATGTCAAACGAGCGGGCGATCAGCATTTGCGTGCTTTTGTCCGCTTTGTGCTCCGGCACGGGAATACAGGTATCAAGCGCTTGAATCAAAGCGTCAATGTTGATATTTTGCTGAGCGGAAATGGGAATGATTGGCGCTTTTTCCGCAACGGTTCCTTTGACGAATTCTTTGATTTCTTTGTAGTGCTCAAGCACGCGTTCCCGGGAGACAAGATCGATTTTATTCTGAACAATCACGACATTTTTGATGCCGATGATGTTTAGCGCCATCAGATGCTCTTTCGTTTGCGGCTGCGGACATTTTTCATTGGCGGCAATAACAAGCATCGCGCCGTCCATGATCGCGGCACCCGAAAGCATGGTTGCCATCAATGTTTCGTGACCGGGCGCATCGACAAAGGACACCGTTTTGAGTTCTTCCGTTTTTCCGCCGCAATGCGGACACTTCTTTTCAACGGTATAGCACTCCGGTTCATTACAATTCGGACATTTTCGAAAGATAGTGTCGGCATAGCCGAGGCGGATTGAGATTCCGCGTTTAATTTCTTCGCTGTGCGTGTCCGTCCACACACCGGATAAAGCTTTAACAAGTGTTGTTTTTCCATGGTCGACGTGTCCGACCATGCCGATATTTAAACTGGGTTGCGCCATGGTATTTCCCTCCGGCGGAAATCTCGCCGAAATAAAAGAATTATAAGGATGATAAAAACAAAGGTGATTGATATCAAAAAAGACTCAACCGATTGAAAACATGTTTGAATTCATGTTTCAAGTTCTCATTTTCCGTATGAAACGGCAATGCAATTTCATGTTTGAGTAATATGGGGTTTTAAAATATATAATGATTCTTAAAGGTTATGGTAAGAGGTTAGATAATGGTAAGAGGTTAGATAAAATTGAATTGATTCGAAATTAAAGGATTTCATGTAATTTCCAAGCCTGTGCGTGTATAATTCCCTCCCGCTGCGGAAAAGAATAGTCATCAAGCGTCACGACAACTTTTTCATAATTATCTTTGATTTCCATAAGCGCCGAATATTCCCGTTCAATTGTTTTCTCATCCGATAACAAATAAGCGCACTGCAAATAAATCACGCGATTTCCCCGAAGCGCGACAAAATCAACTTCTTTGTCTTTATTTTTGAGATTCCCCACATAAACTTTGTAGCCGTTTCTCAAAAGCTCTAAATACACTGCATTTTCAAGCATGTAACCGGCGCCGCTGGAAAATCCGGGATAGAGATTTTGATAAGACAAATCGTTCATATAATATTTAGCGGTTCCCGAAATTGTTTCTTTCCCTTGGATCTGATAACGTTCTGCCTTATGGATGAGAAACGCATTTTCAATATAGCCGATATAACTTGAAACAGTCTCATAATTCGTTTTTCTATTTTTGGACGCGAAATAGGAAACAATATTGGAAATGGAAAGCAATTGTGATGTATTGTTGACCAGATAAGTGAAAATATCCTCCAAAAGTTTGGCATCTTTAATATTGTACCGTTGAACAATGTCCCGAAGCAGAATTGTATCTTTGACGGCCGAAATGTAATTGAATTGAATGTCTCCGCCCGGCAAATAAAACAATTCAGGAAGGCCTCCTTCGTTTAAATATTTCAAATATGTTTCTTTCGAAATCGTTTGTTTTTTTAATTCCGCGTACTCGGTAAACCCGAACGGAAGAACCAAAAATTCAACATACCGTCCGGAAAGAAGCGAAGCAAGCTCCCCGGAAAGCATTTCGGAATTGGACCCCGTCACAAAAATTTCGTACTCTGACGTAAAATCTTGAGAATAAGAATTGACAAAATGTTCCCAGCCGTCGATGTTTTGGATTTCGTCTAAAAGGAGATAGACTTTGCCGACCGGTTTTAACTCGGATTTGTAAAGAAGGAACAACTCTTCCAACGAACGGGAATCTGACAAAAAATCAAAAGCTGTAAACTCTTTGTTGATGTAAAGAATGTTTTGCGGCAAAACGCCGGATTGAATCAACCGATGAGCAATCTGGCGTAAAAGGTAACTTTTGCCAACGCGGCGCTGGCCGATTAAAACCTTCACCAATCGGTTTCCGACGTAACTGAAAACTTTATCCGTATAGGCGATTCTTTGAAAACCGAGTTCCGGAACATTTCCGTTCCAAAAATTATAATTTTCGATTCGTTTCAAGCGTTCGGACATGTGGGAATCTCCTTTATGATGAATTGATGCGGGCTTACAAATATTATTTAAAAATCATAATAGTTTTCGGACAAAATTTCAAATCTGTTTGAATTTAATGCTAAAATACACAAATTTTCAAGTCTATTTGAATTTAATTCTAAAACATATAATTTCAAGTCTGTTTGAATTTTATGTTAAAACATATAAATTTCAAGTCTGTTTGAATTTAATTCTAAAGCGCATGAATTTTCAAGTCTGTTTGAATTTAATTCTAAAACATATAAATTTCAAGTCTGTTTGAATTTTATGTTAAAACATATAAATTTCAAGTCTGTTTGAATTTAATTCTAAAACACACAAATTTTCAAGTCTGTTTGAATTTTATGTTAAAACATATAGATTTTCAAACCTATTTGAATTTTTCCCATTTTTGCATTTTTTCAAATAGACTTGAAAAAATTCAATTTTCTTGAGAATATTCGATTCTGTTTGAAAATGAAGTGGGACAAAAAATAACCCGAAATTTTAAACAAAATAAAAAAACACCGGAAAACAAAAACCGTTTCTACAAAAATGATTGCCATAACGCGCGTGCGTACCGTCGGAACAAAAAAATGGAAATGGAAATGGAAATGGAAATAGAAAAATGAAAATGAATAGAAATAAAACAAAAAACAGAAATGGAAAAGAAATTAAGTCACAATCTTTTCCAGTTTATCCGCTTCAATCGCCCGCCGGACTTCGTAAGCAATCCGCCGCCCGGTGCTCATCGGCTTCCTCCACGTCGCGTTGCCGTACGGGTGGCCGACTGACATGTGAACGTTGGTACCGCCGCCGACGCGGGGTGCCACATCGTAAATGTAGAAGTTCAAATCTTTATCCACGCATGTTTGCAGGCAGAACGGTCCGATAATGCCCGGATCATAGTGTTTTTGGCTGGCTTTCACAAACTTTTCCGCCATCTCAAACACGTTTTCAAGAAGGGATTCACGAAGTGTTGCCGAATTGTGCCCGCAAACCGTGTATTCCGGCGTGATTTGCGCGCCTTGCAGTTTCATTTGCTGCGGCGCCGGAAGTCGGGTATGCCCGTCAAGGCTGGTTTCAAAACGCCAGTCGATTCCGAGAATCTCAATCGGGCTCATTTCTTCTTCAATCGGCGAATAAAACATATCAAAGTTAAAAACCGGACCGATGATGTAGCGCTCAATTCTGGCGCCTTTGAGCGCTTCTTCCGTAATCACGCCTTGTTTGAGAAGGAGGCTTGATTTCTCCACATACTCATCATAACTGGCCGCCGTGAAAAAACCGCGCTCCAATTTTTTGACGGCATGCGGCAGTTTCACCATCACCAAGGCATCAATGTCTTCCGGGTTATCAATTTTTTCCGGGAACGGAAGGCCGGCTTTTTCCAAAATCCAATAGTAACTTTGAGATTCTGACCGCTCCTCACTTCGGAGCATGTTGCGGCTGCCCAGAATCGGAACCTTGAAATCGTCTTCAATCGCGTCAATGCTGCAATAAGACGTAAAAGACCGATTCGGCACCATGAGAACACTGTCGTTTAAGATCTTTTGCTGGTTTTCCGGCAACAAAATTTCATTGAAATTATTGTAAATGACGGCTTCATCCACAATGCCGCGGATTAAATTGCCATGGGAATCACGTTGAGACTTAAAATATTTGGAATAGGTCAAATCCCGTCCTTTTTTGCAAAAAGCGACTGTTTTGAAATTTTCCTCAGCGGCGCCGTCGCAAACATCTAAACCGGAATGGGACGCAATTGTTCCGATTTTTATCTTCTCCGGATTGTCGTAATATTTGTCAACCGTTTCTTTAATTTGATTCTTTGAAATCATGATATGACTCCCGAAATGTTTCCAATAACGAAAAAAATGAAAAATGAAATGAAAAATGAAATGAAATTTGAAAAATTATTTGCGTTTGTAAATAAAGCTGAATTATAAAAAGGAATTGTTTGAAATGATTTAATTTTATCAATCACGACTCAAACAATCTTCAAACTGTAAATAAGATATTTAGAAGCGTTCCCGTGACATAAACTTCAATGATGGCCGAAATCAGAAGAAGCGGCAGGATAAAATAAAAGAACCCCCAACCGGCTTCCGAAACTTCATGATTGAACATTTTCCAAGTCACTTTTCGGCCGATTAATTTTGAAAAAACGACAGCGCCCAGCCGAAAACCGACACCCGCCGAGAGGATAATAACCGGAAGCTCAATAATACCATGCGGCACAATACCAATCAGCAAATAAACGACACCGTTCGTCCGGATAATGTATTCGGAAACAACGCCGACCATCAAACCGTTTGCGATGATGACAAAAAGAGGAAAAAGTCCCAATAAAATGCCGAAAGCAATCGCGAAGAGGGCAATTTGAGCGTTGTTGAAAAAGATTTGAAGCAGAAGCTGAAATGAATTTTCCGTATCTGCGGCACCTAACGCGCCTGAAATCATTTCCATGAGCTGTTCCGAAAGCTCCGGATTGGAAGCGGAAACGATGTAGCCGACCGCAAAACAAATGATAAAAATAACGGCCATCCACAACGTGCAGACTTTATGAATAGAGAGGAAGGAAAACAAATTTTTTTTGTACCCGAGAGACGGTACCGCGACCGGATCTCCCCATGACGGATCCAAGACGGTTGAGGCAGGCTCTGAGTCGGACATTTGTTCATTTTTTGTATTGTGTTCATATTCAGGACCGTTTCCGCGTTCCATAATAAACCTCCCGCTTATTTTTTACTTTTGATTTTTTTGTTTTTTTGTGTTATAGACCATATCGGATTAAATTCCGAAAAACACCCGCAGCGAATTTCGAATCGCCGGTCCGAGACCGAGAATAATAATCACGAATTTGATCGCGTTTTTAATGGTTTCGATTTGATTTTTGTCCTCTCCCATTGATTCGGTTTCAAGGCCTTTGTCCAAAATCCACACCACAATCATAAAAATAACGATTTTGAGCGGGTACATGACCAAGGCCGATCCGGTTAAATCGATTAAAAAGGAAGGCAAAACGTGCTTTTCATAATAGCCGAAAACTTCGATACCGATGACAGTTGACGTGGCGTCCATTAAATGCGCCATCAGAATCGTCAGGTTAAATTTATCGGAATAAATTGTGCTGCCAAATTTTTTGGCAATCAGTCCAAAAAGGGCGGTCATCACAAAGCCGACACCGGCAACCGCAAACGGAACCCACCAGTGAACCACATCGTTCACGGCAAAGAGCGTCGCAAAGACGGCTAAGACAAAAAGGCATCCGAGACCGGCATACGGCAGGTAAAATGACTTGACCACTTTAAACTTCTGAAGGAGAAGCGACACGAAAAGACAGAGCGCCGTCACCAAAAAGGCGAAGAAATAAATATTAGGCGTAATCAGAATGTAACTGTACGGCGGTTGAATGACACCGGAATCGCCGACCACGCGCAAGGACGCACCGGCCACGACATACGGAAGAGTGGCACCGAGAGAATATTTATCGACGGCAATGTTCATTTTCCGAAGAGAATAAATAATGAAGTAAACCGCAACTCCTAAAATAACCGCCCAAGTGAGCGTGTTAAAAACATTGTAGCCGGAATCGTAAATCACCGGATTAATGTAATAAGTGTAAATAAAATCTGTTAACGTTTCCGTAAATGCCATGTTATCCCAAATTGAAAATGGTTGATTTTGATAAAATTGAAAATGAATCAAACGTACAGAAAAGAGGACGGTACTAATACTATAAAAAGTGATACAACAAAACATAAAACAAAAATATAAAAATGCAAAAACATAAATCAAAAGATGTAAACGTAAAGCAAGAAACATCAAAATCAAACAATAAAAATATCCGATAACAACATGTTTTATATTTTAATTTCCATAATGGCTTTTGTTGTTTTAAAAAGTAATTTTGAACGCAGAAACAAATCATTAAAATATCAACCCCATATAAAATAAAAACAAATAAATAAAAATAGCAACTCATTTATTCAACTGATCTGTTCAACTGATCTGTTCAACTGATCTGTTCAACGCATCTTCAATAATTATAATTCTATCAAAAATATCACCGGGAATCAAAATGAGCAAATTCAAAGGTCAAAAGGGACAGGCGTCCGGAAACGGCCATTGGCGCGAGGATGAAATTCGAGAATCGAAATGGATGCAATTCCCGCGGGAAGTCCTGATCGGAAATGATGTGTTAAAAGAGACCCCTGCCGCTCTTAAAAAATTAAAATTAACCGGCAAAACATTCATCGTCACCGGAAAAAACACGGCGGATGTCGCCGGAAACGGGGTTGCCGATATTTTGGAAAAAAACGGAAACGAATGCTTCATCTATAAATCCGAAAAAGCGTCTTTGGAAGAAGTGGAAAGGATTGTTGCGGCCGCAAAAGAATTTAAACCGAAATGCTTTTTGGGTGTTGGAAGCGGCCGGTCAATTGATTTGGCAAAACTGGCGTCCAAACGCTGCGACATTCCATTCATCAGCATTCCGACAGCGGCGTCCCATGACGGAATCGCTTCGTCGCGCGCGTCGATTCATTCGGATGAAAAATCCGAATCGTACGAAGCTCAGGCACCGATTGCCGTCATTGCCGATACCGGAATTATCTCACAGGCACCGTTCCGGCTTCTGTCAGCCGGTTGCGGCGACGTGATTTCCAACTGTACCGCCGTCTTGGATTGGGAACTGGCCAGCCGGCATCAAAACGAACCGTTCAGTGAATCGGCGGCGTTGATGTCAAAAATGAGCGCGGAAATGATCATGGGATCCGCGGATTTAATCCGCCCGGGTCTTGACAGTTCCGCTCGAATGGTCGTCAAAGCGCTTGTCTTAAGCGGCGTCGCGATGAGCATTGCCGGATCGTCCCGCCCGGCATCCGGGTCGGAACATATGTTCAGCCACGCGCTGGACCGGATCGCCAAAAAACCGGCGCTCCACGGAGAACAATGCGCCATCGGCGCGGTTATGATGATGTATCTGCACGGCGGCGATTGGGAAAAAATCCGAAACGCTTTGATTCAAATCGGTGTTCCGACATCGGCATCGGAAATGGGAATTAAAGATGAGGAAATTGTCGACGCCTTGCTTCTTGCGCATACGATTCGTCCGGAGCGGTACACGATTTTAGGAACGGGACTTACGCCTTCGGCCGCCGAAAAGGTAGCGGCGGTGACAAAAGTGATTCAATAATCCAAAAAATCCTCTATACGGGTTTTTTGTAAAGTTAACCAAAGATTCAAATCAAATAAACCGTTAAATGAGTTTGTCGTAAATCAATTCAAAAACTTAATTTAATTTGTGTTCCGATTTGTGATTTGTATTTCAATTTTGTATTTCAATTTAATTTATTTAATATTTATATCAGAGAGATTAGATTCATATCAGGTGGAGAAATGGCGGCGGCTGTTAAAATTACGGTAATCGGTTCCCGTCTGGCTAAGCCGGGCGGCGAATTTTACTTTATGCAAGAGATGGATGAATGCAAAAAATGTCAAATCCGGGGCACATGCCTCAATTTGGAGCCGGGACGAAAATATGTTATAAAATCCGTTCGAAACCAAAACCAACTTTCTTGCGCGCTTCACGACGAGGGTGTTGTCGCGGTTGTTGTTGAAAACGCGCCGGTTGAAGCATATATTGACGCTAAAAAGGCGGTAGCCGGATCTAAAATTGTTTATGAACCGGTCTTCATCCGAAAAGAAAAGGGTGACAGCGACGATGACGACATTCTTGATGATGCGTTGTTTGCGCCCAAAGGTCTTGCAAAAGGCGATAAATGCGTCGTTAAAGACGTTTTTGAAGGATTTGAAAAAGACGGGAAAACGTATAAGCGCGTTTATCTTGTGCTGGAATCATAATTTTTAAATAAATGCAAATCATTGTTTTTGAAAAAGGTGAATCAATGGCAGAACAAAAAGCACTTCCTTATTATGAATTTTATTCAAAACCCCGCTGGGACAACTGGATTTCACAGATTCAAAGCGCCGGTTTTTCTCTTCAGGATGAAGAAAAAGCTGAAAAGAGCGCGGCGATTTTTGTCAATATGGCGGACGACGTGATTTTATCCTGTTTGAAAATCGCGGCGCGGTTTGATAAAGGCGTCGTTGATGAAGAAAAGGCGCTTGAAATTTTAGACAGCATCCGAGACATCGTTCTTGCCGAAGTCCCGTCGATTTCGGAAGATGCCGACATGATGATTTTCTCCGTTCAGGATTCGCTCAGTTGTTCAATGGCCGCGTTTGAAGCGTATTTCATGGGCGATTACGATAAAAAAGCGGACTTCGAAGCGCTCATCAAAGAAGCGGGCGCTGCCGAACAAGACGAGGAACTGGAAATTGCGTTCGCGATTATGGCAACGCTTGGCGCCGCCGTTATTTCCGGGCAGCCGTTTGAAGAAGAATATTTGACGATTCTTCCGGAAGACAGTATCGTCGCCGAGTGGCTCGACGGGATTGATTCAATCGCCGCGGCCTTGATCGGAACCGACAGTTACAAGAACTTCGACGAAGTCGACGACGAAGAATAATCTGAGAAAAAAATAATTCACCTTTTTCTTTTTTTGGCGGGCTTTCGCGCGCGTTATGGCGGCACATATTTTTCGAGTCCTGAAAAATACAGGGTCACTTTTTTATTTAATATCAGGAAATCCATTTCTACAATTTCTTTTGGATCAAATAAACCATCCCGAATAAACAGATGCGTACCGCATCTGTTTATTCGGATTTCGATGAACGGGATTGGTACAGTAGTGGCAGATGCAAACGGAAAATAGAAACAGAAGATGCAAACGGAAAATAGAAACAGAAGATGCAAACGGAAAATAGAAACAGAAGATATGCAAACCGGAAAATAGAAACAGAAGATGCAAATCGGAAAATAGAAACAGTAGATGCAAACCGTCAATTAAAGATGTTTTACGATTTTTCCGCCCTCAAAACAGAAACCAATTTCCGAATATTTTCCGAAATCTGATATTCACCGGCACCCCAATGAACAATGACGCCTTTATTTCCATTGACTT
Organism: Methanolapillus millepedarum; assembly: GCF_032594115.1. NCBI lineage: Archaea > Methanobacteriati > Methanobacteriota > Methanomicrobia > Methanosarcinales > Methanosarcinaceae > Methanolapillus > Methanolapillus millepedarum. Next base: position 46,326 of record NZ_CP131060.1, on the reverse strand, counting down.
CAATGATTTTCCCGGAATTTTCCGATTTGCAGCACCGCATGATAAACGGTTTGTCGGGTTTTGCCGCATCTGACCGTGTCGGGCACATTTCGATAAACTCGTACTCCGAATCCGGATACAAGGTTTCAAAAACCGTTTTTGATGTATCGCAGCCGACGAGCTTAAAGCCGTTTCCATCAATTTTATCGGAATCCAAAAAAAGACCGGACAACTCGGATGAACGGCACGGATAAACCGTATTTTCACCTTGGTAAACGGAAAGGTCAACCAACTTTTTTGAAAAACGAATTTGAAGGTCGCCGAAAATACCACTTTTATCGAGCCGATTTACACAATCCCAAAGCCAAGGCGGGTTCGGCGGAAAAACATCAACCACCTGAATTTCCGAAATTTCGGAAAGATCCGGCTCATAAACAAAAGTCACGTGGCGGTCAATTCCGGTAAAAAGAACCGTCGTTACATTTTTTTGTTCGCAAATCTCCGCCGCTTTTTCAATCAAAAGTGTCCGGTTTTTGATGTTGAGAATCTCGCCGCAAACGGCAATTTCATTTTCGTCGGCGAGAAGACGAACAGACTCAACTGTTCTTAAAAAACCGGCGCCGGTGTGTTTGACCTCGTACAAACGAAAACCGGAAGCGGTTTCTTCGAGAAGGTATTTGGATAAGAAATAGACCTGAGTCTTTTCATCCGTATTCGGACGCATTCCGGAATGACAGAACCCGATATTTTTGTATTCTTCCGGAAAAATCATAAAAATGCCTCTCTAAATTGAATAAATGAAATCATGAACCGGATTTCAATTGTTTTGGAAATATAAAAAGATGTGGACGTAAAAAGAAAAAAACGGAATTTTATCGACGTTTTAAGACCCGTCCCGAATCGTCGGGACAATTTTTTTGAGCATTTCGGCACCAAAGGCAATTCCAAATGGAATTGTAACAATCAAAATACAGAAAAGGCCCGCTAAAATCATCGTGACAAAAGTCATGATAAAATGATTCTTGGCGATTTTCACGCTTTCTTGAAGCGCGTAAATCACATTTTCTTTCGGCGTCATGACATAAATGTAAAAGGAGAAAAACAGAACCGTGTGAATAATCAAGTGAATTATAAAAGAAATGAGGCCGCCCAAAAACGGAATGAACCCAAGGAACAGGCTAATCACACTGAGAACAATGAAAAGCGCGTAAAAAATGATGAAATAAATCCAACCCCGGAAAAATGTGTTTGTGCTTTTGAATCCGTACATAATGTCCTTAACTTCTACTTTTTCACCGCGGAGTCCTTTTAAGCACATGTAATACACACCGTAAGAAACGGGCGGGAGAAAAACAACGCCGACAAGACCAATAAGAATTAAAACAGCACCAAAAGCCGTCGACACTTCAAAAGAAAGGTTGAATGACGAAACGGCCCCAACCAAAGCAACACCCGCTACAAATAATGAGGCAAGGCCGGTAACAATGATGAGAATGATTGCAGCAACAACATAAACGACAATGTGGCCAACAAAAACATGCCAGGATTTTTGGGCACTTTCTTTCATTAATTTAAAGTCAAAATCCATAGCGATAACTCTGTTTAAACGATTAAAATGATCAAAAAAAAGCTAAAAAATTAAAGAAAAGAGAAATATCCGAAAATCAGATATTTTCTTTTATTTTAAATTTAAGATTCGTCCTTGATGGCCGGTTTCAACTCTTTTAACATGTAGGCGTCAAAGGCAAAAGCCAATGGGATTGTAACCAACCAAACAATAATGAGCAACATTCCGATAACTATGAGTAGGTAGGAAATAATGGCGACGACCAAAACCATCAGGAAGTTGTCCTTTGCAATGTTAACGCTTTCTTTAATGGCATAGATGACGTTTTCGTTCGGTTTCATGATGTAGATGTAAATCGAGAACATCAAAAATACATAAAGGATGATGCTTAAGATGAGACCGATGATAGGGCCGAGGTACGGAATAATGTTCAAAAGGCTCATGACGATACCGAGAACAATGCCAATGACAATCATTATGATAAAGTAGATCCAGCTTCTGATGAAAACGCTGAGGGATTTAAAGCCGTAGAAAACATCTTTAATTTCGACTTTTTCGCCGCGGGTGGCTTTGATACACATATAGTAAAAGCCGTAGAAAAGCGGCGCGATTGTCACGATCAAGATGGAACCGATCATGGTGATCAAAAGGCCGACAATTAAAGCAACAACGTTTTCAATAAACGCAGCCCATGCTTTTTTGAGGCCTGTTGTAATTAAACCTGAATTAAAACTCATAAAGATAACTCCTTTTACAATTTACGAAATTCAAACAAATGTTACAATTGAAAGTAAACAACTAAAACAAAGCATCCTTTGTTTAGCTTCAAAAATGAAGCAAAATTTGAAGGTGCTTTAACTGTATTTATAATAAGTAAACCTATTAATATGTTTTTATGAGTTACGCAATGAACAGGCTATAAAACTCAAAAAGAACAAATCTCTTTTTTGACAATAGAATCAAAAGCTGACGCTATAGCGCACGCATCTGCCGGCAAAAAATCTAAAACCGGGAAGTAAGATATTGAAAAAATCTAAAAAAGAAAAGTCTGATTCTCATCAGACTTGAAATTAATTTAAACTTCTTCAGCCGTATCTTTAATGGTCGGACGGGTATCCTTGACCATATAGGCCAAAAAGACGACTGTAAATGGCAATGTAAGAATGAGCAAAATCAATGTCACGATGGTGACAAGCTCTTCAGGATATGCGATGTGACCATTCATAAAGTCAAGGTATCCGCAAACGATCGCCACCGGAATGATAAAGCAGATCCAATTGACGACAGTCGCGAATAAGATGGCGACAACTGTCCCGCTGGTATAGGATTTCATAATGCTGAAACTTTCTGAAAACGAATATTGAATGCCTTTTGGCGCGTCCATGACAAAAATGGCAAGCGGATAAAGCACGAACACCAAAACGAGAAGAGAAAGTCCGATAATGATGATGAAAGCCAACCAGTCCAAATGAGCCGGACTCAAGCTGAACACGTACAAAATGCCTTGAGCAATGATGAAAACGATGACGCCAAGAGTAAGCGTGATGGCGCCAAAGCCCATGCTTCGGATAAAACGGTCTTTGGAACGGAACGCAAAGAAAATATCGGATGCGGCCACTTCCGGACTTCGAGTTCCTTTAACACCCATGTACGACAGGCCGTACAAAAGGGGCGGCAGCAAGATAACGCCGATCAGAGCAATAACGGTAATGGCAAGACTCATATTAAACGACAAAATGTCCGCATAAAGAGCATATGTGTACATGGCCATGACGATCAACGAAAACAACAAAAGAATGAAAGCGCCAACGAAGAAGGAAACAAAATTCATCTTATAGGATGTGAAAGCCTTCTTGGTGCTTTGTTTGAAAATATCCATACTCATTTAAGTCTCTCCGATTTTTTTTGGGAATATTATTCCGGACAAGTGTAACGATTTGAAAACTTTGAAACGAAAATATATTGCTGAAAATGCAAAAAGCAAATTCAAAGCAATAATATATAATCCAACATTATATTTAAAAATTACTATATAAATTGAAAAATAAATGAAATGGAAATAAAAGATGAAAAGGAAATAAAAAATGAAATTGAAGTGAAAAATGAAATCTAAAAATAAAATAGGAAGAAAGGAGGGGAAGAAAAGATAAAGTGAAAAATTGAATAAAATCGAATGAAAAATAAAATGAAAAACGAATGAAAAATAAAATGAAAATCGAATGAAAAACAAAATGAAAAACAAAATGAAAAATATCAGTTTGACATTAAACCTCTTTTTCCCAAACGCCCTTGAGTTTTCCGCCAAGAGCCAGCTTTCCCAACTGATTCGAAATCACCGGATGAACGTCGCCGGGAGTTACATTTTCGTAGGGTGTTGACGGAAGCGGCGTTAAATAATGCGCCCGTACTTCACCGTTTTTGCGGCAAATCCAGCCAATCAAATCAAGCGTCTCTTCTTGGTCTTTTTCCGTTTCATTCGGGAACCCGATAATAAAATCCACAATCGGCGTAATCTTTTTTTCGATACAAATCTCAACAGCGTTGTACACATCTTCTGCCAGATGACCGCGTCCGATTTCTTTTAAAACGGTGTCGCTTCCGGACTGTGCGCCGATGCTGATCGAATCGTTGGCACAATAATCAACAACCAAATTCATCATCTCGTCCGTGACGAATTCCGGGCGGACTTCGGACGGAAAGGTTCCGAAAAAAATTCTTTTATGATCCAATTTTGAAAGCGCGGACAACAATTCTTTGACTTTTTCAGGTTTGGGACTCACGCCGTTTCCGCCATAGGCGAACGCGTTTGAAGAAATGAACCTCAAATCATCGTAATAAACAGCGTATTTTAAGATCTCGGAAACGCTTCTGTGCCGCATCTTGTGTCCGAAAATCTGCGGCGTTTGACAAAATTTGCAACGATGCGGGCAGCCGCGCGAAATTTCAAGCGGGCGCCACATATTATCCGGCGAAAAGCAGGGAAATGAATCCAGATTAACCGGCGGGCGGGGCGGTGTCAGAACCATATTCCCGATATCCGGATTTGAAAACGCGGTTCCCGAAATTTGAGACAGACCGGCTGAAAATGAGGGGGACCAACCGTTTTTGAAAAAGTCCGACGTTTGAAGATAAGAAACCAACTCGGGAAGCGTTTCTTCCCCTTCGCCGACGACGACCGCGTCAAAATACATCAACGTCTCTTTCGGAGCGCCCGATGGGTGCGGGCCACCGGCAATGAAAAAGTAAGAAGGAAGGAAACCTGATTCGGCGGATTTTTGTTTGGCAGCCGCAACTTCCGAGAAGATGTCCTCTTTTTGCTTCGTAAAAAAACTGTAAATCATAATTCCGGGCGCCGGCTCATTTAAAAAATCCGCTTCCGGAAGAACCGGCGCCAGCGCGGAAAAACTGTAACTGTTTTTCTTCAAAAAACGAAAATGAGCGGAAACTCCTTCTTTTTTGGAAAATGGGGAATCGTTTATTAAATTCAAAAATCACGCCTCATTTCGAAATTTCAATAAATCCCGCGGCGCTATTGACAACAACACAATCGCCGTCTTTTAAAAGATCATACGGGTTCTTCTCCAATTGATCAATGAGCGGAATCTCGGAAATTATGGCGCCGACAGCCACAATCGGTTCGCAGTCCAAATTAATAATCGCGGCAGGCGCAACATTATTCTTCTTAAGCTGGTAAATCACGTAAGAGCCAACCGTTGAGCCTTTTCCGGCCGGAAAAACCAAAACGGTGTCCTTGATACATCTTCCGAAAAGCTCATGCGCCGGATCGATGACATTCCCGGTCTTTGGATCAACATTGCCCAAAAATGAGATCGGATCCTTCGTTAAAAGAACCGGACCGGAAGCAATTCCTCTGGAAATCGGCCGTCCGTGAATAATCATTTTCTTTGCCATATTCTCAGTCATTTCAGGATTCCCCCAACGCTTCTTTAACACAGCGCTCAACGGTTCCGAAAACAGACTTCATGCCGCACATGCCGGGAACATAAGCGTAAGCCTTTCCCGAATTCACCATCATGCAGGAATATTTGTCACCGGCCGGCGACACCACCATGCATGTATCGCAAACAACTTTCGCGCCGCTTTTTTCAATTTGAGCCACCAGATTCGGATTTTTGTTGGCGACTTCCCGGGACGTGAAAACCCAAAACTCTTTCACAACTGATTTTCCGGCAACCAATCTCGCAATTTCGGAAAGCTCCGCAACCGAACAGTGCGGGCAGCCGACCGTGACAATGTCGGGACGGACGGAAGAGTTGGCGGATGCGTAAACCGAATCAATTTGGGACTTTTCAATTGAAACGCGTTCAATCGGACGTTCAAATGAAATATTTTTGTCAAGTGTCTCCGGCGTCACGCCGTCAATGTGGTAAAGCGCAACAGCGCCTGACGCTGCCATCGCAGCCCCAAGCATTTTCATTTCATCTTTTGCCGGCGCTTTTGTCAAGTGAAAAATCGGGATTTTGTTTCCGACCAGTTTTCCGGCAACAAACCCGAGTGCGCCAAAATCAGAGCCGGTCAAGTCAAAATCAACGGAAATATCAATATTCGGAACCCGATTTTCCGGTTTATGAAAACCAAAGTCGGCGGTTTTTCCCACCAAGGCGGCGGAGAGTGCCGACGGTCCGCCCTCCCGGTTTGTACGGGCGCCAAGAACGGAATTGGCGTAAGAAATGGCGGATGATTCGCCCCATGCCAAATGATCTTTGTATTGCACGTCAAAGCCGTCCAGATAATACGGCGTGCAGGTACACTTGGACTCAATGCCGAGATTTTTAAACGCTTGAATGATTTCAAGCTGTTTTTTCGCAAATTGATGGTCAATATTGATGCGTTCCCAATTTTGAAGGTCCATTCCGGCCGGATTGAGAACGGTCGGCACCTTGACTTTTCCGTTCAAATCGGAAATCCATTCCAGACCGGCATCGCCAATGGTTTTGTAAGAAACGCCCGACACTTGAGCGCTTTTTATCGGAATAAGCTGATCAGCGCCGTAAATGTCGCCAAGCGCGACCAAAATTTCAATCGCTTTTTGAAGCGTTTCCCCATTGTCGCCGCGCAGGGTCCGTTCTTCTTCTTTTGTCAAATACATAATCAACTCCACCCATATTCAAACGTCGACCTTTAAACATGAAAAAATTATTTTTTCAGCACGGGAAACTTCGCGCGTTCGAAATCTTCCTTATTGGCCAAGACTTTCGTGGCGTCCACGCCGACTTTTGTGGTCGTGCCGTCCGGCGCCCCGCGCGGGTCCAGCGAACTGCCGCGGACGTTGGGAACGATTAAAATGTCCATGTCTCCTTTAACGCGTGTTGCAATCGCAAATTCAATATCGTCCGGATTGAAGATATCGATATCTTCGTCCACGACCACCACATGTTTCAAGCTGGTATGTGCCGCAAAGGCCGCCATGATCGCGTTTTTGGCGTCTCCTTCTGTCTGCTTTTTGATTTGAACAACGGCATGCAAATAACAGCAGCCGCCTTCCGGCAAAACCACGTTCTTGACAGTGGTTACTTCGCTGACCGCTTTGTAAATTTTCGGCTCATACGGAACGCCCATCATCAAAAGATGTTCGGCGCCGCCCGGCAGGATGCCGTGGTAAATCGGATTTTTCCGGTGGTAAATCCGTGTGATGTAAATCACCGGTTCCGGACGGATGTGATCATAAGTTCCCGTAATATCCACGAAAGGACCTTCCGGCACGCGCTCCGCCGGATCGATGTAGCCTTCCAAAACATATTCAGCGTGCGGTACATGAACGCCGTTTTTACACTCAAAAAGCTCGACCGGCGCGCCGCGAAGAGCTGCCGCATATTCAAATTCTTTGGACGCCGCCACCCGCGTGGTACTGGCGTAAGTAATAACCGGGTCGGCGCCGATCACGATTGCCACCGGTAATTTATCACCCTTTTCAGATGCTTTTTTGTGAAGCACAAACGTATGCCGCGGCGGAACCAAACGGGCCGCCAGCCGGGTTTTGTCAATAAGCATGAGTCGGTGAATGGAAGCATTCATTTCACCGCCGTATTCGGAAACGACGACGCCGGCCGTAATATATCCGGCGCCGCCATCCTTTTCAAAATGTTTCATGATGGGCAGTTTTGTCAGATCAACATCTTTTCCTTCCAAAATCACTTCTTTGGTTGGCGAATCCTGAACCACTTTGACAGTTCCGTTCGGCGTGATATCGGATAACTTTTGAATGATTTCATCACGTGAAACACCGAGCATCGCGCCGAGTTCCTCACGGGTTCCGAGAAGATTCATAATCGCCAAAGAACCGGAAACATCATGGAAAAAAACAGGACCTTTGGTTTGATGAGCAATAACGGGCGCTTCAAAGTCTTTGGAGACTGACGTGGCGATTTCCGTGAGCCGGCCGTTTGCTTTTAAGTTGTCAATAAAATCGCGAAAACTCATAGTATCTGAGGTTAAAAAAGCAAAGGTTGAATAAATAAGTTATCAAAAATGATGAAACGATGGATAAATTTCAATCATTATTTTTCCATTTCAAGCATTACTTTTCATTTCATTTATTATTGAAAGCAAATGTTCTTGGTTTTTCAACAAAGTATCCACTTTTTCTTTTGTAGCCGCGTAATCAATTCCAAACCAAGACATGTTGTTTAATGTAATCCCAAGATGAAACATCCGGTCGGTGTCATTACCATATAAGTATTCATTATAAAGCAACTCGTCCATACCTCCGCGCTCATAAAGTAATTTCATAAATTCATCTTTTTCAGATTTGCTGGCTGCTTGAGGGTCAATATTAACCGCCCAAAAACGACCTTTTTCAATAATTTTCAAGCTCATATAATCACCTCAGTAAACAATATCATCAAACATGTTTATAAATTTTTTTATGATTTAAAAGAAATAATTTATATTTCTTAAAGAGATATAAATCAAATTAAAAATTATTTTTCATTAAAAATTAAATCAAAACTAAATTTCAAGGCTTCAAGCTCTTTTTTATATCTTTTATCTTCTTCCGACAGATTCGAAATCTGAAATTTTAACACCTGAATTTCCAATTCTGTTTTATGACCTGATTGCTGACTTTTCAACTCAGACTCATAAGACAGTTCCTGAAGCCGAAGTTCTATATGATGCAGACGCTCGCGGATTTGACGAATAAATCCAAAATAGGATGTGGCCAAAGTGATAAAGGCTCCCACAAGAGAACCGGTAAAAGTCAATAAAAAATCAATCTGTTCCATTTCCATCCCGCTTGAATCTTTGAATAAGATGAGGAAGAGTGAAGTTTGATAAAGAACTGCTGATTTTAAAAAAATGGAAAAAAAGATATAGAAGAAATCAAAGCAAAAATAAAATGTAAAGATATAAAAATGAAAGTAGAAAATGTCATCGAAATTGATTCCGATTTTACCCATGAATCAAAGCCGGCAAACATCTTGTGCAAACCCATAAACTTTCACCATTGTGTCGCATCGGAAGCAAATACGCGTTATATTCGCTTTTGCCGCACTTGTAACAAACAATAGAACTGTCTATGATTTTCGGCTGCATCCTTGCCTTTTCTTCATTAAACGGAACCGTTTCCCGTGTTTCAACCGTGAGCGCGCCGGTCGGACAAACGCCGATGCAAAATCCCATGCCGTCGCACAAGTCATCCGACATCACTTTGGCTTTGCCGTTTACAATCTGAATAGCCCCTTCGGCACAGGGCGACACGCATTTTCCGCAGCCGTTGCATTTCTTTTCATCAATCTTGATGATGCTTCTGACAACTTTCTTCGATGCCGGTTTTCCGACAACATTTAATTCCATAGTTCTCCACCTGATCTTTCATTTGTTTCTAAACGATCCTGATTTAAAATCATAAATGGATGATTTAGTATATAAAAGATACTAATTATTATAATGGATAGAGGGTATCAAAAAATAAATTTCATTTGTTTTATATTTTTAATTATATGGATCTTGCATTTGGTTTTTACCACACAATTTATAAACAACAGAAATATTGAATCTTCTTTACTGAAAAAATAACGTTTCAAATAATCTCAAAACGAACAGGTTCTGAATATGGAAATCAATTACGAAACAATCGGACGTTTTGCAATCATCGCCCTTTTGTTCATTATTATTTTTAATATCCTCGCCATCCTCATTGGCATATACAATATTCGGAGAAAAAAAATACTGTTCCCGAAATTTGTTTTATTCATCTTATACCTATTTTACGCGCCGTTGAAATACATTTTTTCGACATTTTCCATGAACGAGCAGCTGGTCGACGAGATTTTGGTGGAAATTCAAAATGCGGTCGCTTTGGACAAATTCAAAAAGAAAAACGACCGGAAGATTTTGCTTTTGCCTCAATGTTTGAGAAACAGCCGGTGCCGCGCCCGCTGCGACCCGCTTTATGGATTTGTCTGTACCGGTTGCGGACAGTGCGATATCGGACAGATTTGCGAAGAAGCCAAAGCCCGCGATTTTAAAGTATTTGTCATTCCCGGCGGCAGTTTTGTTCGGAAAATATTTACGGAATACAAACCGACCTCTTGCATCGGCGTCGCCTGCCCGGTTGAACTGAGTGAATCCCTTCAAAAAACATCCATGATTCCGGCACAAGGCGTTTACTTGGCAAACGACGGTTGTTTTGAAACGAAAGTAAATGTCGATGATATTATCCGAAAGATGGAACAAACTGTTTTGACAAGCACACAAACCATATTGCCAAACGCACAAACAGATTTGACAAACACAAAAAACATATTGTCAAGCACACAAACCATGTTGCCAACTGTTCCGGCATGGGCAAACCCCGGAGATGAGTAAATGTATACGATCATCGGAAAAATGCTGACATTTTTACTGGCATTATCTGTGGTGTCAATCTTTTTTGCGTTTTACGTCAGCCGCGGAAATTTAAAAAACCATTCATTTTCGGCAAACGTTGCCGCAAAAACACTGGATTTTTTTTATAAGCCGATGCTTGCGGCTTATATGTTCTTGTTTAAATCTCCGGACAAACTCCACGAACGGATGTCGGTCCTCAAAAACGAAGCCCACCGGGACAAATTCCAAAAGACGGAAAAACGAATCATTATCGCGCCGCACTGCATTCGCCATATGGAATGCCCCGCCCGCACCACACGCCATGGAATTCAATGTACCTCTTGCGGAAAATGCGATTATGCGGAAATCAAAAAAATTGCCGAAAAGAACGGATACATTCTTTACATCGTCACCGGCTCCTCTTTTGTCCGCCACATTTTAAGCAGCGAAGAAGCCAAAACGGCGGATGGTGTTTTGGCAATCGGTTGCTACTATGAGTTAAATAAGGGCGCTCGTGAACTCCGAAAATCAAGAACCGTCACATATGGAATCCCGCTTCTGTCAACCGGCTGCTACAATATGAAAATAGATATGATTCTGTTTGAAAAAGAGCTGCGCCGCCTCCACCCGGATGTCAGTGCCGGTTCTTATCCGGAAGATTTTTTGGCAGAAGATCCTGTACATTTATCTAATTGAGCGGCGTTTTGGCAATAGAGCGAATTTCGGAGAAATAAAATGAAGAAAACCGAAAAAATCGGCGGCCAAAATAATTGCAAATACGATTTTCATGAGCAAGAATACAATGATTCCGATGAGTCTCATCCCTATTATTTGGATGAAAAGGACGACGATGCCGACCACCGTTGCGGCTGTTCAAACCACGATGATGAAGATCATCTGAAAGACATCGAATCAAAAATCCTTGTTTCCAAAATGATTTCTTATTTAGACGAATTTGAAAAACTGTCATTTGGAGCGACATACAGCGAATTTATTAAAAACGAATCCCTTCAGACACATCTGGTTTCTCTTCTCTCAAAAACTCAAAAAAAAGCACTTTTTCTGGACCCGGATTTTATTGACCGGCACCCAAAAACGGATTGGAAAAGCCTGCAAACAATTGAAGACCAGGTTGTCCATCCGGTTTACGGGTTAAATCCGGAAACTCTTTGGGATTTAATCCGCTTGGATATTCCGTTTTTAAACAGGCGGCTGAACGTTGTCATAAACGGATGCTGCCACAATCACTGATTGATGAGACTTTTACAGAGACGGAATGGAACAATTGATGACGAAAATGAGAAGGATAAAACAAACATCAACGACCAATGAGATGAAAGAAGAAACAGAAAAACAGGAAATTCCTGAGGAAGATGGGGATTTTGAAAAAATGCTGAAAATCGCAAATGCCGATTACGGGAAATGTTACACCATAGGGAACTATATGTTGTGTCCCGAAAAAAAGATCATTCGAGTCGGGCGGATGTTCGGTACGGTCACGGCAGATTATTACGGTTATTTTCCCGATTCGACCTTGAAGTACGACCAAGCAACGTTGATTATTTTCGCGGGCCATGCGTTTTTCGACCATTCGGGCTTGAACATCGACTGGCAAACCGTCGAATTGCTTTCGTACAGCGACGACCATGCTTCATTCACCGACGGAAAAATGTTGTACCACTTCAACTATGGCGACATCTCCGCAAATGGCGAAAAATATGATAAAAACAGGCATAAACCCAATATCGAAAAAAGGCTTCCGTACAGAAAAAACAATGAATTGACGGAAAGTTTTTCCATAAAGGGAAAAACATTTTATTATAACCATATCCCCATACTGGAGCCGTTCGATGTTGCGAACCTGCGCACCGTCGTTTCAAAAAACGGATTCGAGACCAACTATATAACCGACGGCAGCCAGATGCTTTTTGGCGGCGGAAAAACAGGCTATTCCACCACTGAAAAGGACGGGAAAGAATATGTGTTGGCCGAAGGATGGATGGTTGAAGGCGTTGACCTGCCGTCGTTGCGTGTGCTCGGCCGGGGTTTGTTGGCGGATAAAAACGCTTTGTATTCCGGCACGGATGTAATTCCATTCGACCAATTGAACGGATTCAAGTTTACTATCAGGGAATTATAATAACGGAAAAACGAAATGAAAACAATTTTGAATATTTCGACGACAATGACGAAGCGGATGAATTTAGCAAAAAAATAGTTGAATACTCAAAAAAATTGAGCGCCATCAAAAAATAATTTGTTTTTTTGACATGACCACCTGATTTAAAATATATTTAACATTAAATTAATATAAACCGGATGATATTTATTTGGAAATTATAAAATTTGAATTCAAATATTGAGAATTGAATTTTCGAATATTTTAAACTCATCGGCGGCTTTGGCTGTTTTGGGGAATTTTTCAAATGATCGGCATCTTGATTGTATTAATTTTAGTGTATGCGTTTTTGAGCGGAAACTTGCAATTGTCCTTATCCTTCGGAACCGGAACCGGCAGCGAAGTCATCAGCATGCTGATTTTGATTCTGACACTGGCTGTTCTTTTGGCCGTCGGATATTCATTTTTCGAAGACAGTAAGAAAAGAAACTATATTTATCAAATATGGCTGTTTGATTATGTTTTTTGTTTGTTTTTTGTCGCTTTGGTCTTTATATCCTTCCTCTTAAGCAGTATTGTCATTCATGTGACGCTCTTTACGTTTTCTTTTGACATCGCCAACGGATATTTCGTCTTACTTGTCGCCCTGTTTTTGGGTGTTTTTTATCTCATATATTCGTTCACGCGTCTCAATTCAACACGGATCCGGCGCACGAATAAATTTGTTCAAAATCTTTTGAGGCAGCTGAGTCGAAATGATTTCGAAACTTTTGTCATGGATTTGGACGTTTATTTTGATTCCATATCGGGCGCCTATGATAAATTAGAACTCCGAGAATCGATTCTTTCCAAAAGAAATATCCCGCTTTGGAAAGCTGACCGAGATTTGATGTCTCAGATTGCCATTTTATTCAACGATATTTTCGAAAATCGGGATCTTTTGACATACATTGTCCAAAAAAACCGTCTATTGACAATGAAACTTCTTCGCGTCCGGCTTCCGAGAGATTATCCCAAAAAACAGTTGTTTAAAAATATCGCCGAAATTTCTCTTGAAAATAACGGCCGATTGTTTGCGCTTCCTCCAAAAAGCGCACACATTCAAAGTAATATGCAGAACTTTATTTTTGAGGATCAGCAGGAATTTTCAGAAATCGTTCAACAATTCCGCGAACAAAACCCGAAGGACGACTTTACCGCGGCGATGGCGGCACAAAAAAGAAACGGTGTCCCAAAAGATGTGTTTGTCGCATACACCGCCGGCGTGCTGGCCCAATCCGTTGAGGAGATGAGTCCATCGAATCAAAAGAATGAATGCCAGATTTTGTGCGGCCAAATTCTATGCGATTACCACGTCATGTTGACAACAAAATTTATTCATGAAAAGAAGGACTTGGACTTATCGGATGATTATTTCAATGCCGATAATGACTTCAGCAAAAGTTACCGCGATATATGGATGAGTTGGCCGGACCGGTTGTTAAACGACTTAATAAGTGAACAGGAAAGCAAAAATGCATACGGTTTGCTTGATAAATTTGTTGAAACACATTTAACCATTTTATCGGTTTATGTCCGAGCCGGCGATTTCTCAAGGAAATCATTTCCGAGAAACATCCTTGAGTATTCAATGATTCAGATGAATCGGATGATGAAAATGATCATGTCCGCCGAACCGAAACCAATTGAGAATAACAACGCTACTGGCACCGAATTTGAGAAATGGGTCATCTCAACTCTTGAGAACTATTTCCGATTCTATTTTGAACTTTTGAGCATTTTACAAAACGGCGAATTAAAAGATGAATTCGCAAACAGAAACTTTGAAACTTTGAAAAAAGCCATGAATTTTTCAAAGAAATATGACCGAAACAACACGGCAAAAGAAATGGTCAGTTTGAGAAATATTGCGGACGGATATTTGAAAAAGAAAGGAAAAACAGCATAATAGATTCATATAATTAATTCGAGATCCTTTCTCAAATTAATTTTTTCAGTGATTTCAATATGTTTTCCATACGTGTGATAAAAAAATAAAAGCGGGTCCGGCGAATAAGCTCCCTTCTGTTCCTGTTCTTTTCAAAACCAATCTTGTTTTGAAGTTCCCTCGTTTCAGAAGAAACGAAAGACGAACGGCGGCATTCAGCTCAGCGTGTTTGAACCTCGGGTGCGCTTTTGAATCAATCGCATTTTCCCGATAACTTGCACCTGCGGGGATTGACCGTTGCATTCGCACGTCATGAGACCTCAATTCTTCATATCATCGCATTCATGACCCGATATCGTTTCTGTGCCATTGCCCTGACTCTCGTCAAGCGCCCTTAACAAGCGCCCGCAAATTCAAAAGACGGTGGGGAGACTTTCCTCAGAAAAATTTCCGAAGCCGCCCTGCCGCTCCCGCGAAAGGAAAATGGGAATAAGAGTATTTAACTTTTGTTCATGGCCCTTGTTTGATTGTTATCTGAATTAGCTTTTTCAAATAGACTTGTCTGAATTAATTTTTGTTCAAAATTCATTTTTTCAAATCACATATCTTGCAGAGAAAAGCTTTTCAGCTCAACCGCATATTTTTTTAGATCCGGAATTCTCTGAACTTTTTCATCCAGGAGAGACAAGTTAATTTTCTCCGGATTTCGTTTGATTTCCGCAACAATCGCCGAATGGTCAAGACGATTCAACGCAATCAAATCAATTTCGGTTTCCCCTTTGTTGTCCCAATAACTTCCGATATCCGTAATTCGTTCCAATTCGGCTGTTTTTTCCCGGAAATATTTCTCCAGCAGTAACCCGCTGTACGAATCATACTGATTTTGAATGTATTCCAAAAGCAAATCATGTTTGTTGAGTTCAATCAATTGTTGATTTGAAAAAATGAAACGGAACCAAAAGCGCAAATAATTATCATGAACGCTCCACCGTATTTTCCGGCTGCCGGGCTTGGCAAACATCGAACGATTTTTGGTAATTAAAGAGTATTCCTGTTCCAAATTGGCCAGATAAGCGCCTGTATTTTTACCGATGATGGAATCAATTTCAGACTGTGTGTTTTTACCGGAAGCAATCAGCTGCATAATGGAAAAATAAGTCCCGTATTCCCGACCAAATTCGGAAACCAGCAAATCTTTCCCTTCGCCAAGAAACGGAGAGTCCGGAGATGTGACCGCTTGAAGCATTTTATCCTTGGTGACCGCGCCGGCCTCAACCAGTAAAAAGATATATTTGGCAACGCCGCCCGTCAGAATATAGAAGCAAAGAAGATCTTCGGGTGTGAAAGACGGATTGTAATCGCTTAAAATTTCTTTCATGACGCTGACGGAAAATGGCTTTAATATAATTTTAGAGGTCAGTCGGCCGAATAAAGGTTCTTTTTTATTTTCAAAAACTTTCATCATCAAAGAATAAATGGAACCGCAAACAATAAAGTTGATTTTTGCCTGACCTTTATATTTGTCCCACAGATCTTGAATTTCACTGAATATGGACGGGTTGACAAAATCAAATTCCTGAAATTCGTCGATGATGAGCGTATAGTGTTCTTTTGATGCGTAAATCAGCAATTGTTCAAAAAGGTCGCGAAACGACGTCATTGAACCGAATATTTTCAACCCCAGAGATGTTTCAACCTCTTTTTGAAATTGAGCGCAAAGCAATGGCTCTGTTTTACGGGAAACAAATAAGTAAAGAGACTTTTGTCCTTTCACGGATTCCAAAAGCAAAGATGTTTTCCCGATGCGGCGGCGACCAACAATGACCGTAAAACAGGCATTCTTTTTGGATTGTTTCCGGGTTTGACTCAGCATTTCCAACTCTTTTTGCCGGTCATAAAATTTCAGGGTATTCAATATGGATTCCTCACAAAGACAATTCAAGTCGTTCAATTTATCTTAGTTTAATTTCCATTAAATTAATGATGATTAGTTTAATTTCCATTAAATTAATAGACATTTAGTAATTAAAGATTGCGTATCAAATCAAATTGAAAAAAATAAAAAAGCAATAAGCAAAAAGAAAATAAACAAAAAACAATCGGATGCTGGAATATTAATTAAAATAATAGCCATTAGTTTAATGAACATTATTTTATTGAAATCAAAAATGTGTCACCATAATGTGCGCACTGCCATTTACTTCAAAAATCAAAAATATGAAAAGAAAAGGAAAAAAGAGATAAACAAAAAATAAAAAAGATTAAACAAAAAAACAAAAAAGATAAACGAAAAAACAAAAAAGAGAAAAACAAAAAAAGAAAAAAGATAAACAAAAAAGATAAAAAAGAAAAAAATGAAGAAGAAAGATAATCCTTCATTCAAATTTCCCAATTAGTAGGTTTGATTTTTATAACCCAATTTCATGGCTTTTTCAATAGAAGAAGAAGCTTCGTCAATTTCCTCTTTGGTCAAAACAACGGAGCCGGCCGCAAGTTTCATGTTCAATTCGCTTGCCTTTTTCGTTTTTCCGATTTCGATTGCCGGAATTCCTTTGAGCATTTCCATTACTTTTTCCGGAGATTTCGTTGTCAAAATCACACGGGCGGGGGACTCGGCAAATAAAACTTCATCCGACATGCCGGAAATTTTGGACAAATCAACATCTGCACCGATTGCTGTTACCATTTTTGCAAGAGCGATTCCAAGACCGCCTTTTGAAATGTCATGAGCTGTTGTCACGTTTCCGGAAGCGCAAACCTCAACGACTTTTTCGACAATCTTGTCATAATCGGCCGGAACAGACGGGACGATGCCGGCGGTTTCCATGCCGGAAACACGATAATATTCGCTTCCGCCCATTTCCACTTTGGTCGTTCCAACCAAAATAACGGTTTCGTCTTCATTTTTAAAGAAAGACGTCGGAATCGGTTTTTCAAAAGAAACGATACCGAGAATACCGATGGATGGCGTCGGCAAAATGGCGGTGTCAAATTCATCACTTTCATTATAAAGAGAGACATTTCCGCCGACCACCGGAATGTTTAATTTTTTGGCGGCATCCGCAAGGCCAAGAACGGATTGCTTCAAAATCCAATATTGATCCGGCTTTTTCGGGTTTCCGAAGTTCAGGTTGTCCACCAAACAAAGACCGGCAGCGCCTTTGACGGCAACGTTCATCGCGTTTTCAATCACAGTGATGACGGCACCTGCGTACGGGTCCAAAAGACCGATGGCCGGCTCACAGCCGCAAGTCATCGCCACACCTTTTTTGTCGGTCACTTTCATGATACCGGCATCTCCGCCGCTTTCACCGACAACTGTCGGAAGAGTCGTTTCTTTGTATTTTTCCCAAACACACTTGCGGGAGGCTAAGTTGTAAGAAGAAAGCATTTTTAAAACGGATTTTTTGACTTCGGCGGCCGTTTCCGGAGATTTCGGTTTTTGAGTCACCAAATCTTTGGTCCTCGGCGCCGGCGCTTTGGACGGCATTTCGACTTTCGGAACGCCTTGAATCAGGAAGCGAATCGGAAGTTTGGCTTCGACTTTTCCCTGATATTCCACAACATACTCCTGCTCCTTTGTTAAATAGCCGATGTCTGCCGCCGGAACATTGTGCTTTTTCATAATCTCCATGACTTTGGAGAGGTTTTCCGGCTTGATTTCCGCAAGCATTCTTTCCTGCGTTTCCGCAAGCATCACTTCATAAGCGGTCATTTTTTCATATTTTACCGGGACGGCATCCAGAAGAACGTGAGCACCGAAATTGCCTTTGTCGGCCAATTCGGATGCGGCACCTGCAAGTCCTGCGGCACCCAAGTCACGGCAGGATTCCACAAGTCCTTTTTCGATAATTTCAATGGTCGCGTCGATCAAACGTCTTTCAAGTTCGGCATCGCCGGCCGGAATGGCGGATTTTTCCGGAACTTCCTCATCTTCACCCATCGCGTTTGACGCAAAAGACGCCCCGCCAAGACCATCCTTTCCGGTTTTGGAACCAAAGAGGAAGATACGGTTGCCGGCCGCTTTTGAAATGGAAGTCATCACATGTTCTTTTTTGCCGAGGCCGACGCAAACAACATTGACCAGAGGGTTTCCGTTGTAACGTTCATCAAAATAAGATTCTCCGCGAATCGCGGCAACTTGAATGGTTTTGGAGTAGTCGGCCGAGCCCTGCAAAATGTTATCAAAAAGCCAACGGTTTTTTTCGGCATCCAACGGACCAACGTAAAACGGCGCAAGAACAGCAACGGCGCGCGTTCCCATGGAAATGACGTCGCGGACAATTCCGCCGACACCTGTTGCGGCACCGCTGTAAGGCTCGACATAAGACGGGTGATTGTGGCTTTCCATGGCCACCGAAAGAACATATTCGTCATCGAATTTAATGACAGCCGCATCGTCACCCGGTCCAATGATGACGTTTTTGCCATCGGTTTTGAAATTTCTCAACAGAACGCCGCTTGAGCGGTAGGAACAGTGTTCGCTCCAAAGGTTCAAAAAGCAGCCTTGTTCTAAGGTGTTGGGCTCACGGCCTAATTTCTCAACGATCAGTTTGTGATCTTCTGCAGGTAACATGGACATGGATATCAGCCTTTTAGTTTTGTGATTCGGAAATCTGCTTGATTTTAAACAATTCTTGTTTTTTTCAAAAAACAATAAAACACAAAATTAAGAAATAAGCAATAATTTAAAAGTCTTGTCATACGCAAAAAAAGGGTGCTGAATTATCATCTATTATATTGATAGAAAATGAATTAAAATCAAATGTTTGAACAAAAAGAATACAACATTTATCATGATTTGTCAAGTTTAATTTAAATTTATTTTAATTTATGAGGTCTGTTTAATTTTGGTTTTAGTTTAATTTTAATTTAATTGCAGGTTTAAATTTTAGATTTTATTTTAGGCTTAATTTTAATTTGATTAAATCCGTCCTTTGAGATAGATATAAAAGACTTCAAGGATTGATAAAAACAGAAATTTATGGATATTCGAAAAGTTTTAGAGCAATATCGGTCGGAAGAGATTGATTTGATAACGGCCGAAGAAAAGATTCGCTCAATGGGATTTTTAGCGGTTTCCGACATCGCCAAAATTGATACGTTCCGTTGCCGGCGGACAGGTGTTCCGGAAGCCGTGCTGGCCGAAGGCAAAAAAACAGCCGATTTGGTCAAAATCATAAAGGCGCAGGTTGCGGCAAATGGGCGCGTGTTGGTGACGCGTGTTTCGAAGAAAAAATTAAAGGCGCTGAAAGACGAATTTGAATTTATCATCGTTGGTAAAAGCGGCAACTCTTGTGTCATTTGGGACGGCAAAACCGAACGAAAAAAAGAGGGCGGCCTTGTTGCGTTGATTTCGGCCGGAACAGCAGATATTTCGGTTCTTGATGAAGCTAAAATGACAGCGGAAGAGATGGGGTGCCGCACGATTGAAATTTGTGATGTCGGCGTTGCCGGTTACCACCGTTTGATTTTGGAAATGAATAAATTAACAGACTTTAAACCGGACGCCGTTGTGGTGGCGGCCGGACGCGAAGGAACGCTTCCGACCGTTGTTGCCGGAATGATTGACGCCCCCGTGATCGGACTTCCGGTTTCGACCGGCTACGGCGCCGGCGCAAATGGTAAAGCGGCGCTTTTGGCCATGCTTCAATCGTGTTCCGTCGTGAGTGTCGTCAATATTGATGCCGGATTTGTGGCAGGCGCTTATGCGGCGCGGATTGCCAACAAAATGGAAAAACTGAGACAAAACGCAAGTCCAAAGGATCCCGATTTTGAAAATAGGAATATGAAGGCTGTGACCCATATCTGCAAAAAGGAGAGAGAAAACAAATGAAAGCCCTCGTTTTTGACCCGTTTTCCGGCGCTTCCGGCGATATGATTTTAGGCGCGTTGATTGATCTGGGAGCGGATACCGCCTTTATTCAAAAGGAAATCAAAAAGGTGACGAATGTTTCTTTTTCTACCGGATTTGCTTTTAAAAATGGCGTCTGTTCCGTAAAAGCCACGGTTGAAGACGTTTGCGAAAATAACGAACGAACCTATTTTGAAATCGTCAATTTGATTCAAAATTCGGATTTGACGCCGGAAATAAAAGAGAACACTCTTTCTGTTTTTGAGATTATTGCCAACGCTGAGTCCCGTATTCACCACAAAACTTTGGACCACCTTCATTTTCATGAGACCGGCCAAAATGACGCGATTGCGGATGTTGTCGGTGTTTGTGCCGGTCTTTGTGATTTGGCGCGCCGTAAAGAAACGGCATATGATTTGATATTGTGTAAAGGGATCAATGTCGGCGGCGGTTTTGTCCGGTGCGCGCACGGCGAACTTCCGGTTCCGGCACCGGCAACGCTTGAAATTCTCCGAGCCGGCCGGTTGCCGTTTTATTCGCGCGGCGAAATTGAACTCTTAACGCCGACCGGCGCCGCTCTTTTATCGCATTTTTCAAAACCGGCCGCTATCGTTTGCGGCGTGGAACTTTTAACAGGATACGGCGCCGGTTTTGCCGATACGAAACTTCCAAACGTTTTGCGCGTCTCTCTTGTTGAAACGGAAAATGAAAACGCGTCATTTGCCGTTTCGGATTCAAGCGGTTTGCCGCTTTTGTCCAAAGAACAAATTGAGATATTGGAAACAAATGTGGACGACGTGACCGGAGAAGTTATCGGCCATCTGATCGACGAACTGATGGACATGGGCGCCCGGGACGTTTCCGTGTCGCCGATATTCATGAAAAAGGGGCGCCCGGCTCATTTAATTCGAGTGATTGCAAAACCCGCCGATTCGGAAAAATTGGCGCGGAAAATGATTACAGAAACCGGTTCCCTAGGCGTTCGCGTGATTCCGTCAAAGCACAGGCTTTCGGTATTCCGGGAAATAAAAGAGATTCAGGTTGAATTCGCCGGAAAAACATTCCCGGTTCCGATTAAAATTGCCCGGCTGCCGGAAGGCGAAATTGTACATATTTCCGCCGAATATGAAAACTGTAAGCAAATCGCAAAAGAAACGGGAATTTCCCTTCAAAAAGTGATTCAAAAAACAGAATCGGAAGCTCAAAACAAATTTTGCGGCGGCAAATAACTGCAAAAATGGTAACGATGAGATGAGATTTATAAAAATTACACTCAAAAACCGACCATGTTTGTCAGAGATATCCACGTTTGACGATAACGAAATATGCAAACAACGATAAAAATATTTAAGTCTGTTTATTCTTTTCTTCTTCATTTTACCGGTTTTCCGAATGAACCGGCATGTTCATAGAACAGATAAGTTTATATACCCCTTAATGAATTAGAAGGATTCGGGTAAAGGTAAATAAAATTGTTTTACACTTCTTTTTGTCTGACGACACCAAAACCTCCGTAAAACAACCCTTAATATTATACCCGAACGGAAAATGTTGCCCCCCAACAACATTTTCCGATTATTGTTTTCAAAAATTTTACTTTTATTAAAAATGATTCTCATTTAAAAAAACCATATTTAACATCATTTTTTTAGAAAAAAGAAATGAATCGGCTTCTAAACAAAAGATATAAAGAGATAGAGCCGCTTTTTTGAAAAATCCATTTTAATTGATATTATCCTGTCTTTTTGGCAGAGGTCAATATTTTTGAAATAGATATCAAGCAGATTGTTAAAAGAAAATCGGTTTAAAATCAACGGAACCGAATCGGCGAATAACCTTCCGCATCCGACCAAACACGTTCAGCTTCAAACCCGGTCAATTCATACATGAAAACTTCCGTGACCATAAAGGCAATATTTTCTTTTCGGACACAACCGACCAAAACGCTCGCGCCTTTCCCGAGGCCGGCATGCAAATGAAGAACAGGTGCCCCATTTTCCCAAAATAAATTGCCGACGCCGACAATTTCGTGAGCGTCTTCATAACTGAACCAGAGTTTATTCGGCGGGCGGACGTTTTCTTTCGGCCCGGCGACCAAATTTCCGGCCTCAATCGCGCCCAAGAGAACAAAATTTGCCATTTTAACTTTTTCCCGAACGGCAACCGTTTTAATCGATTCCAAGATGTCTTCGCCATGGTCAATGCGAATTGTAAAAACACGACCGACTTGTCCGACGCGGTAATCCATACTTTTGACCTCCAAGAAACAACAGAACGTCGGAATAAAATCTGTCCTCCGATTTATAAGTTTATGTCCGCCTCGGCATTTTTTTGGCAATGTCCGCCATCCGCGGCAAGCAATGCTCGAAGAATTGCAGATAGGCTTCGCAATAACAATTCAAAGAAGGAACATCGTTTGTAACCGGTTCCCGATCGCGCCGGCAGCCGCCCCGGCAAATAAAACCGTAATCGCAGGTTTTGCATTTGTCGTGAATAAAACCGGACAGCTCCATAAATCGGAACGACTCCTCCGAATTGAGCATTTCATAAAAGCTGCCCTTTCGAACGTCTCCGATTTTATATTCGTCAAGCGCGTAAAAATCGCACGGATAAACGGACCCGTCGGCTTCAACCACCGGATAACTTTGACAATTTCCGGTCATAGCGCAGTTGTCGGGTGCTTCTCCCATCAACATCCGAACGTAATTGTCAAACTGGCGGATGGAATAGTAGTCGCCGATAATGAAATCTTCGTACCACAAATCAAAAATCCGGGAGAGGAATTTGCCGTATGTTTCGCCATCCAATGAATATGGATTGACGCCGTGCGGTTCGTTCAGGTTGTCCATGCAAGCGATGAATTGAATGAAATGGAAATCGTATTTCTTATAAAAATCATAAACGCTGTCCGGGTCGGCAGCAAACGGTTTGGTCACGACGCTTAAAATGTTAAAATCAGTACCGTTTCGGGTTAATACTTCCGCGGCAGAAAGACACTTGTCAAACGTTCCAAAACCGGACGCATCAAGACGGAGCGAATCATGTGTCTTTTGGTTTCCATCGATAGACAAACCGACCAAAAAACGGTTTTTTGCGAAAAATTGGGCCCATTCGTCCGTCATCAATGTTCCGTTGGTTTGGATGGAATTTTCAATGGGAATGTTGTGAACGTTATATTTTTTTTGAAGTTCAATCAATTTTTCATAAAAGGGAAGTCCCATCAGCATGGGTTCGCCACCTTGAAAACCAAAAGAACACCAACCGGTCACTTCGGACAAAACTTTTTTAACCAAAATCTCTAAAGTTTCTTCCGTCATCCGCCCGCGGTTTTTTGTTTCGCGGGATTCGGAAACATCATTATAAAAACAGTACTCGCAACGCATATTGCAGTTGCCGGACGCCGGTTTGATTAACAAAGATAAAGCTTGCACGATTTAAACTCCTTAAACTCCTGCATTCTCAATGTATTTTTTCATTAAAATATTTATCCTTAAAAAATAAATTCGCAGATTTTCAAAATCAAAAAACGTGCCATTGTAAGAGCGCAGGGCAAAAAATAAAAATCAAAAAGATTCTATCTCTGCTGTTTCCATTTTGCAGATTGCACCTGCTGTTTCCATTTTACAGATTGCACCTACGGATTGCCATTTTACAACTTGCATCTGCTGTTTCTATTTTACAACTTGCATCTGCTGTTTCTATTTTACAACTTGCATCTGCTGTTTCTATTTTACAACTTGCATCTGCTGTTTCTATTTTACAACTTGCATCTGTTTGCTACTTCACCAATCTGTCGAATTGAAATCCGAATAAACAGATGCGATACGCATCTGTTTATTCGGGGCGGTTTGCTTGAATTTTAAGAAAAGTGTATGGACAGCTTTCTTAACGTTTTCAAAAATGACTCCGTCTTTTTTATCGGCTCAAAAAGAAAATGTGACGCTGTAACGCGCGCGCCGCCGCCCCCATAAAAAACAGAAACAGATGAATAAAAAAGAAAAGAAAAAGAAAAGAAAAATTCATCCGAAAATGAATTTTTCAAACTCATTTAATCGTTTTCATGCCGAAGCCGCGCGATCCATTTTTGGAATTCCACAAAGAAAAGCATGGCGATACACAAAAACAAGACTTCGACCCACTGCTTCATATCAAGCGGCGCAAGCTCAAAAATGTCCCTCAAAAACGGCACCAAAACAACGACCAATTGAAGTGCGGCAGAACCTAAAAAGGCCAGCCATAAGTACGGGTGTTCTTTGGGTTTGATGGCAAAAATACTGTGACGTTCCGATTGGAATCCGATGGCGGCAAACAATTGCACCAACGCCAGCGTCAAAAACGCCATCGTAACACCGGTTGTATGGGAAACTTGGCTTCCAAGGTAATAAGCGGCAAGCGTTAAAACGGCTTCTACAAGGCCGACCGTAAAAATCCGGCCCCATTCCCGTTTGTTGAAAAACGGAACCGTTTGGTCCCGCGGTTTTCTGTTCATAATGTCTTTTTCGGCCGGTTCGACGCCGAGCGCCAATGCGGGGAACGTATCGGTCACAAGATTAATCCACAAAATGTGAATGGGAGACATGAGCACAAATCCCATAATGGTCGCGGTTAAAATAGCAATGACTTCACCCATGTTGGACGAAAGGAGGAAGCGAACGGTTTTGTGAATGTTATCAAAAATACTGCGCCCTTCCTCGACAGCTAAAACGATGGTTGCAAAATTATCGTCCATTAAAACCATATCGGAAGCGCTTTTTGACACATCGGTTCCGGTGATCCCCATACCGACGCCGATATCGGCCTTTTTGAGAGCCGGCGCATCGTTGACACCGTCACCGGTCATGGCGACGATCTTGCCTTTTTTCTGCCAAGCCGTCACAATCCGAACTTTGTGTTCCGGCGAAACACGGGCATAAACCCCGATTTTTGCCACATTGTCATCCAGTTCTTTTTCGCTCATGGTCTCTAAGTCGGCGCCCGTAATCGCAATCCGACCGTCATCCAAAAGACCGAGATCGTTCGCAATCGCAACAGCTGTTGTTTTGTGGTCGCCCGTAATCATGACCGGGATAATGCCGGCCTTGCGGCACGTTTTCACCGTCTCCGCCACTTCCGGGCGCGGCGGGTCAATCATGCCGACCAAGCCGCAGAAGATCAAATGGCTTTCCGTGCCGTCCACATCTTCCGAGTCAATCGAATCTTCGTCCTTATAAGCGAAAGCCAAGATGCGAAGCGCGCTTTTTGCCATTTCTTCATTGACCACCAAAACCTTGGATTTCAAATCTTCCGTCATCGGAACGACTTGTCCTTCATGGAAAGCAAAATCAGACCGGCTGACAATGGACTCCGGCGCGCCTTTCACATAAATGCGGAGTTTCCCGGACGCGGTCTTTGTGATTTCTTCTTTGAGAAGAGGTTTGGAAGATACGGAAACCGTTGTTACGCCGGCAACCTCCGCCTCCGACTCGGAAAAAACCGATTGTTCAGTCACTTGAACAGTAATCTGATCAACATCTACGGCGACCGTTGACCGTTTTCGATCCGAATCAAACGGGATTTCACCGGCACGTTTTCGGCCTTTGATTTGGCCGGTTGTCCAAAGATTGTTGACAAGCAAATAATCCAAAAGGGCTGTTTCCGTCGGATCGCCGATTAATTTTGATTTTTCATCCAAACGGGAATCGTTGCAATGGCCGAGCGCATCCAGAAGCGGCGCAATTTCAGGCGAATGAACATCTTCAATGTAATCAAAATTCCAGACTTTTTGAACAGTCATTTTATTTTGGGTGAGCGTCCCCGTTTTGTCGGAACAAATGACTTGGGTGGAGCCGAGAGTTTCCACCGCCGGAAGCCGCCGGACCAAAGCGCCGCGTTTGGCCATCCGGGACATGCCGAGCGCCAAAACAATGGTAACGACCGCCACCAATCCTTCCGGAATAGCCGCCACCGCTAAGGAAACAGCGGTTAAAAAGATATCGACAATGTCACGCCCGCCCAAATATCCGATGGCAAAAACCAAGACGGCAATTCCGATGACCAAAAAGGAAATCGCTTTTGAAATTTTATTGAGCTGCTTTTGAAGCGGAGTTGTTTCTTTCGTTGTAGATGTGAGCTGCTTTGCGATTCTTCCGATTTCTGTTTGCATGCCGATGGCCACGACAACACCGCTGCCGCGTCCGTAAGTCGCGGATGTTCCCATGAAGGCCATGTTGGTTCGGTCGCCGATACAAACATCTCCGACGACACCCGGTTTTTTGGAAACCGGTTGAGATTCCCCGGTGAGCGCCGCCTCTTCAATTTTAAGAGAAAAGGATGTCAAAAGGCGAAGGTCTGCCGGAATCGAGTCGCCGGCTTCCAAAAGAACAATATCGCCCGCAACCAAATCTGCCGCCGGAATTGTGGAAACAGTCCCGCGCCGGAGAACTCTGGCATTTGGCGCCGCCATTTTTTTAAGTGCCTCAATTGATGATTCCGCTTTCACTTCCTGAACGGTTCCAAGAATGGCATTTAAGATAACAACAATTGAAATAATGGCGCTGTCAATCGGAAACTCGTGTTCCGTATAACTGATAAAAGCAGTGATTAAAGCCGCCGCAATCAAAACCCAGATCATTAAGTTGGCAAATTGAGAGAGAAAAATAGAGAGGATGGAACGTTTTTTGCCTTCTTCCAAAATGTTCGGTCCAAGTTCTTCAAGCCTTTTTTGAGCTTCTTCATTCGAAAGACCTTGTTCGTCGGTTTTGAGTTGTTCAAGAATATTCACTTCTTCCAAAGAACACCAAGCTGTCTCCGGTTTCTTTTCAATACTTTTTTGAGCCGTATCTTTGTTATTCATTTCGGATACACCGGTAACGATTTTGAGATAAATACAGTAAGATGCTATGAATAAAGCGTAATCGAATATAAAGATGGTTGATAAAAAAGAAAAGACTGTTTCAGAAAACGTGCCCGATGTTAAAATCATGCCAATCCAAGAGAACATCAACCGTTTTTAAGAAAATAAAAACCGACAGCTGCCGGTCTTCATCTGACCAAATGCTGATTTTTAAATGGTAAAATTGAATTAAATGGTAAAATTGATTTAAATAAAAAATTGATTTAAATAAAAAATTGATTTAAATAAAAAATTGATTTAAATGGTAAAATTGAATTAAATAAAAAATGGATTTAAATGGCGGGTCCGGCAAAATTTGAAATTGCCGGGTCCAAGAATCCAATTTTTATTTTAAACTTACTTTTCTTTGGCAATTGTCGCTTGAGCCGCCACAAGCCGCGCAATCGGCACGCGGTAGGGAGAACAACTGACATAATTGAGACCGAGTTCGTTGGCAAAAATAATCGAGTTGGGTTCGCCGCCGTGTTCGCCGCAAATGCCCATCTTCAGACCGGGATGTGTCTTTCTGCCTTTTTCGATTCCGATTTTCATCAGTTCGCCGACACCTTCACGGTCAAGAACCGCAAACGGATCGTCCGCCAAAATACCGTCTTCAATGTAAAGCGGAATGAATTTGGCAACGTCGTCTCTTGAGAAACCGAATGTGGTTTGCGTGAGGTCGTTGGTTCCAAAGGAGAAGAACTCCGCTTCTTTGGCAATTTGGTCAGCCGTCATCACAGCGCGCGGAAGCTCAATCATGGTACCGACCGTGTAATCGATTTGAACATTGTATTCTTTCATCACTTCAGCGGCCGTTTCTTGAACATCCTTTTTGGTGATTTCAAGTTCGCGGACATGTCCGACCAACGGAATCATCAATTCGGGTTTGACGATGATGCCTTCTTTGGATAATTCGCAAGCGGCTTCGATAATGGCGCGCGTTTGCATGTTATAAATTTCCGGGTAAGTGATGCCGAGGCGGCAACCGCGGTGGCCGAGCATCGGATTAAGTTCATGCAAGTTAATGACACGGTTGATGACGCTCATCAATTTGTCAATTTCCTTTTGAGGCGCGCCTTCGGCTTGAAGTTCGCGGATTTTGTCTTGAATTTCATGGACTTTCGGGAGGAATTCATGAAGCGGCGGGTCCAAATAACGAATGGTGACCGGCTTTCCACGCATCACTTTAAAGATCTGCTTGAAATCTTCTTTTTGCATCGGAAGAATCTTTTTCAAATGAATTTCCCGCTCTTCTTTGGTTTCGGACATGATCATCGCGCGGACAGCGGCAATTCTGTCCTCCTCAAAGAACATGTGTTCCGTCCGGCAAAGACCGATTCCTTCAGCGCCCAGTTCCAGCGCTTTTTGAGCGTCGGCCGGATTGTCGGCGTTGGTCCGAACGCCCAGCGTTCTGATTCCGTCCGCCCATTTCAAAAGGACTTCGATTTCCGGACTGATTTCGGGTTCAATCAGAGGAACCTGGCCTAAAATAACGCAGCCGGTGCTGCCGTCAATGGTAATGAAATCCAACTCTTTAATTTCAATGTCGCCGATTTTGAAATTTTTGGCTTCGGCGGAAATGAGCAGGTCACCGCAACCGACAACGCAAGGCTTCCCCATACCGCGGCCAACGACGGCCGCGTGGGACGTCATACCGCCGCGGACGGTGAGGACGCCTTCAGACACGTGCATGCCGCCAATGTCTTCGGGAGAGGTTTCCGTTCGGACTAAAATAACGCGTTCGCCTTTTTCGACCCAGTGTTCGGCGTCTTCGGACGTGAAAACAACTTTCCCGACGGCAGCGCCCGGAGAAGCCGGAAGGCCTTTCGCGACGACTTTTTGCGGCGCTTTCGGATCAATCATCGGATGGAGAAGTTGGTCAATTTGAGACGGCGTGATTCTGGTAACAGCTGTCCTTTTATCAATTAAACCTTCGTTCACCATGTCCACCGCAATCTTTGTAGCGGCCGGTGCCGTTCGTTTTCCGTTGCGGGTTTGAAGCATGAAGAGTTGGCCTTCTTGAATGGTAAATTCAATGTCCTGCATATCTTTGAAGTGTTTTTCCAACTTTTTGCAGATATCGACCAGCTGTTTGTAGGCAACCGGAATGCATTTTTCAAGAGTGCTGATTTCAGACGGCGTCCGAATACCGGCAACAACGTCTTCGCCTTGCGCATTAATCAGGTACTCGCCAAAAAAGCGGTTTTCACCGGTCGACGGGTTTCTGGTAAACGCGACGCCGGTTCCGGAAGTTTCGCCCATATTTCCGTAAACCATCGACTGAACGTTCACGGCGGTTCCCCAATTATTTGGGATGTTGTTAATCCGGCGGTAGATCACGGCGCGTTCGGTGTTCCACGAATCAAAAACGGCATCAATCGCCATAAAGAGTTGTTTTTCCGGCTCTTGCGGGAAAGCAAAGCCTTTTTCCTTCAAAACGATTTTTTTGGATTCCTCAACAATCGCTTTTAAGTCGTCAACCGAAAGTTCGGTATCGGAAGAAATTTTTGACTTCGTTTTTTGAGCGTCCAAAATATGTTCAAATTTGTTAAACTCAATTCCTAAAACAACATCGCCAAACATTGAAATAAAACGGCGGTAACAATCATAAGCAAAACGGGAATTTCCGGTCTTTTCAGAAAGACCGATCACGGATTCATCGTTTAAACCCAAATTTAAAACAGTGTCCATCATGCCGGGCATGGAAATTCGGGCGCCTGAACGGACAGAAACCAGAAGAGGGTCTTTTTTGTCGCCCAATTTTTTTCCGGTAGCCTTTTCCAATTTTAAAACAGCGTCTTTGATTTCTTTTAAAATGGAATCCGGATACTCATTTTTTTCAAGATAAATCGTACAGACTTCGGTTGTGATTGTAAATCCCGGCGGGACCGGAATTCCAAGATTCGCCATTTCCGCCAAGTTTGCGCCTTTCCCGCCAAGAAGGTCTCTCATACTGCTTTTCCCTTCAGTTTGGCCCGCACCAAATGAGTAAACATATTTAGACAAAATATTCCTCCGATGAACCGATTATGTATTGTGTAATTTGATATCAACTTGATTATTAAGAGAAAATGACAAAAAATACCTTGAATAAAAAGAACTGGTTATTTTAATATTTGTCGATAGAACTTCCACATAAACGACCACACAACATGAATAAAAAAGCGGCATTGAATATGATTCGCCGGTCCGGACAGGAAAACCGGACAAATAAACTGATGGCAAAAAAGAATTACTCATATATTAAAATGGCGAAATTATTATTGAGCAATATATTATAAAATTTGAAAAAATTGCAAAGAAAAAACGTAAGTCCTCGGAAAGGAATACAAAATAAAAAGGTTTCCCGAAAAGATGAAACCGCTCATTAAAATCTTGACGGCGGATAAAATCTTTAAAAATGATTTAGACGAAGCCCGTTTTTAAAAAAATATAAATTCAAGCGCAACGATGGAAGACAAAATTCCCATTCATTTTTGAAAATCTATATTAATCTTTTCGATAGATTTATATATCCAATGTTAGGATATATGTCTATTTGTCTTCATCTTGAGAAAGGCGATACTTGGAAGTATAAACATAAGAACGTGTTTTAGAAAAGTCCGAATCAAGATAATGAAACGAATGGAATAACAGATAATCCCATGACATTTTAATATATATAGATTTTGAGGATTTCATGAAACGACTTGGAACAGTCACTCACCTGCATGGTCAATCTTGTTTTGTTGTAAAATATGATGTAATTGATTCAAACGCATCTCTTTACGGAATGCTGAATTCACAAGTTATTGACAAAAGCGTCCGGCCGATCGGAAAAGTTGTGACGGTATTCGGGTCTGAGAAGCAGCCTTACTTTCTCGTCCGAATTTATCGGGAACTCAAAACGGCGCAAATCAAAAATCTGGTGAAAGAAAAGGTCTATATAAAGTAATGTAAAGCCGAAAAAAGAAATATCAACCCAAAATATTGATTGAAAAAAGGGTTTGAGCGGCAATTTGAAGTTATTTTTGAATACAAATTTAGAGTGATATGGTAAATATCAGGTGTGATGAAATGGTAGAAATTGAAAGAGTTCGATATTCGGACACAATTAACAGAGACAAAATCAAAGAGATGATCCGTTCCAAGAAAGAAAAAGAGGTTTCAAAGGATACGGAAATTTACTGTTGCCCGGAATGCAGCAGCCAAAACTTGGTTCATGATTATGAGCGCGCCGAACTGGTTTGCGGCGACTGCGGTTTGGTCGTTGACGCTGATTTCGTGGACGAAGGCCCGGAATGGCGTGCGTTTGACCACGACCAACGTATGAAACGCTCACGTGTCGGCGCTCCGATGACGTACACGATTCACGACAAAGGTCTTTCCACCATGATCGACTGGCGCAACCGTGACTCTTACGGAAAATCAATTTCATCCAAAAACCGCGCGCAACTCTACCGTCTCAGAAAGTGGCAAAGACGTATCCGTGTGAGTAACGCGACGGAACGAAACCTGGCATTTGCGCTGTCGGAACTCGACAGAATGGCGTCTGCTCTTGGTCTTCCGAGAACCGTCCGTGAAACCGCATCGGTCGTTTACAGAAAGGCTGTTGACAAAAACCTGATTCGCGGAAGAAGTATCGAAGGTGTTGCCGCCGCTGCTCTTTATGCTGCCTGCCGCCAATGCAGCGTCCCGAGAACCTTGGACGAAGTTGAAGAAGTGTCAAGAGTGAGCCGAAAAGAAATCGGCAGGACTTACCGTTTCATTTCAAGAGAATTGTCCTTAAAACTCATGCCGACGTCGCCGATTGATTATGTTCCGAGATTCTGTTCCGGTTTGAATTTAAAAGGCGAAGTGCAAGCGAAAAGCGTTGAGATTCTCCGTCAGGCGTCCGAAAAAGAGTTGACAAGCGGCCGAGGCCCGACCGGTGTTGCCGCCGCCGCCATCTACATCGCCTCCATCCTTTGCGGAGAAAGAAGAACCCAAAGGGAAGTGGCCGATGTCGCCGGCGTGACCGAAGTGACGATCCGCAACCGCTATAAAGAGCTTGCAGAAGAGCTTGATATTGAAATTATTTTGTAAAAATGATTCAGGGAATCATTTTTCTTCTTTTTTTGTACTTCTTTTTTTCTCTTTTGTTGTTTTGTTTTTGGCAGCACTTGCGCGCGCGTTATGGCGACACATTTTCTTTTTGATTCAAAAAAGAACAGGGCATTCTTTTGAAAAAACACGCAAAACCCATACTGATTTTTTGAAGAATCAAGAAAATCCTCCCGAATAAACAGACGCATTTGCGGCTGTTTATTCGGATTTCGATGAAATGAGTTGAGAACAGTAGCAGCAGATGCAATCTGTACTGTAAACAGCAGATGCAACTCAAAAATGAAAAACAGTAACAGCAGATTCAAACCACACCTGTTAAACAGCAGATGTAAATCAGCAGCTGAAAACTGTAAGCTAAAAACTGCAAACTTCCGCCAGGCCGGCATCTGTTTATGAAAATCCGCAAAATACAGACGCAAAACGTCTGATTTTGCGGGGCGGTTTGCTTGGCTCTAAATTGACAGTTCTCAAAGTTTTCAGCGACCGAAGGGAGCTGTTCGCGCAGCGAACTTTTTGGAAACAGCCTCCCCCCGCCCTTTGAAAAATTCCGAGCGTAGCGAAGGAATTTTTGCGGTAAACGTTACACTGCTCTTTGAAAATCTTAAAAATAAAATCAATACGGTCTATTTTTTTAGACATCATTTAAAAATGGATGCGATAACGCGCGCGCATGCCGCTCGCCCAAAAAACAGAACACAGCAAACCAAAATTGCGACCGAAGGGAGCCGTTCGCGCAGCGAACTTTTTGGGAACAGCCTCCCCCCGCCCCTTGAAAAATTCCGAAGCGAAGCGTAGGAATTTTTAAGCGGAGCCGTTCGCGAAGCGAACTTGCGGAAACAGACTCCCCCCACCCTTTGAAAAATTCCGAAGCGAAGCGTAGGAATTTTTAAGCGGAGCCGTTCGCGAAGCGAACTTACGGAAACGGACTCCCACCGCCCTTGGAAAATTCCGAGCGAAGCGAGGAATTTTCTTTTAGTTGATTTTGTCTTTGAACTTCGTGTACGACCAAAGCTGGTAAATAATCACGATCGGGACAAAGACAAGCGCACCATAAAGCATAAGCGACAGCGTCAATTGGCTGGATGCGGCGTCAAAGATACTGATGCCGTAATCCGGATTAATCGCCGACTTTAAGATGCACGGGTAAAGTGTCACAACACCCGTGGCCGCTCCGAAGAAAATCGTTCCGAGGTTTGTCAGGAAGGGGAAAAACGGACGGTCTTTTTTCAAGAATCCAAGCGCAATTGTCGCCAACGCGAAAATGACGGCGATGAGCGGAATCAAATACAAAACCGGATAGGCATTGTAGTTGGTCGCGAAATTGTCGGTATTGAAAAGACCGAGAATGTAAATCAACGCCACAACAGCTGTTGCGATGGAGAACATTTTGCCCCACTTCTGAGCGGTTGTCGAAAGTTCGCCGGCAACTTTAAACGCCAGCCAATAAGCGCCGGACGTCAGGAAGAGCAGGATGAACAAAACGGCGCCCAGGAGAGCGTAGATGTTAAAGAGCCCGAGAAGCGTTCCCGTGTAAACGTAGTTAGCATCAATCATAAGTCCGCGGAAGAAGTTTGTGAAAGCGACGCCGAGAACTGCCGTGATGATTAAACTTCCGAGGAACCAGCCGTATTTGAGAAGCTTTTGAAGGGTTTTGTTATCGTCCGAATAAATCAATTCAATGCAAATGCCGCGCAGAATCAATCCGACCAAGAGAAGCATCATCGGCAGATACAAAAATGTAAACATCTTCGAAAAGATGAGCGGGAAAGCCGCAAATGTACCGCCGGCAGCCAAAATCAGCCAAACCTGGTTTCCGCCCCAAAACGGACCGATCGAGCGGACCATCTGTGACAACTGGTTCGCGGTTTTCGGCAGGAACGGAGACAGAAGTCCGACACCGAGCGCAAAGGAATCGACAACCAAATAAATGGCCCAAATCACACACCAGAGAACGAACCAAACATTGATGAGCAAATTGTAATCAAGCATGTTCTGTCACCCCTTCCGGACCGGCAATGATGGATTTGCGGAGCAAGTAAACGTCAAGAACGAACAAGATCAAGTAGAAGAGAACTAAAAGTCCCATCGAAAAGATGATCTGAACGGCCGGAATCGGCGAAACGGCGTCCGAGGTTCGGAACAAATCATACACAATCCAGGGCTGGCGGCCGACTTCGGCAACGACCCAACCAAGCATGATGGCAAGATACGGAAGCGGGATGCTGTAAAGCATGAGCTTGATGTAACGCTTTGCGTTTCTGGATTGCATCGTTTTGTCTTTTCGGACAAAATAAAGTCCGGCAAATGCCTCCAAAATAAAGAGCATACCAAGAATCACCATGATCCTGAAGCTGAAAAATGTCAAATCCACCGGCGGACGGTCTTCGGCCGGAACATCCTTAAGGCCGGTCACATTCCCATGCGGATCGCCCGTTAAAAGGAAACTGCCCAGATACGGAATGCCGATCAATTGAACCAGATTCTTTTCCTGTGATTCTGACGGAATTTGAAGGAGATACATCGGTTTATCGGATCCGCTTTCCCAAACAGCTTCCATGGATGCCGCTTTCACCGGCTGGACATCGCTGATGTAGTGACCGTAAACAAGTCCGAGACACGGTAAAAGAATCGCCGAGATGACAAGTGCATAGACGCCGATTTTCATGGATGTTTGGAAAACATCAACATTGGATTTCTTATTTTTAAGCAAATGGTAACCGCTGATGGCAACCACGAAAACCGCGGACAAAAGGTAAGCCGCCAAAAGTGTATGAATCAACATGTACCAAAGATATGGATTGGTGAGGACGTCAATGAAATTGGTCATCATAATCCGGCTGCCGTCGGCGGCCATTTCGTAACCGGTCGGATGCTGCATAAAAGCGTTTGCTGTAATAATCCAAAGAGCGGAAATCGTTGTCCCGAGAGCAACCATAACCATGGAAAAGGCTTTAAGTCCCGGTTTTTTGTGGCTGGTAAAAAGCCAAATTCCGAAAAAAGTCGCTTCCAAAAAGAAAGCAATGAGTGCTTCAAGCGCAAGCGGGGACGCGAAAACGTCGCCCATAAATTCGGAATACGGACCCCAGTTGGTTCCGAATTGGAATGTCATCGCAAATCCGGTAACGATACCGAATGCGAAATTAATCTTAAAAAGGTTGCCAAAAAAGGCCGCGGATTTTTTCCACTTTTCGTTGAGGGTTTTCCAAAAAGCAACTTCATAGCCCGCAACCATAAGTCCAAGTCCGATCGTCAACGGGACGAAAATGAAGTGGAAAAAAACGGTTGCCGCAAACTGAAGCCTGCTGAGCATAATAATATCCATAGATGTCACCTGTGCTGTTTAACGATAGATGTCACGTCTGTAAACAATTCTGTCAATTTTTTGCGACCGGTTATCGCATACCATCAAATTTTTCCATTTCCCAATTGGCCAATTCTTCAGCGTGAAATAACCGATGTTCATTAGAAAGATGAATATCTCAAATAATATAAATCGGAATATTATAGATTTCTAAAACATTAAATTCTTTTCATTGGTTGAAATGAATTATTTTAAAAGAAATCTATACCTATTAGGAATGATTATTAAAATATAAAAAGGTAATCGACAAAGAGAGTAAAATAAAAAGATGAAACAAGAAGACGAATAATATATTCTTTTTTTAATTAAATGTTGAATATAATATAAGGTTTTAAATGAAAAGGTCATAAACCATTGATTTTTACGTTATGATGGGCTTTGTGTAAAAAGTCATTTTATCTCGCGACTTTATACACAAGATGCCGACTTTTTACACAAGAGGCGATTGAAGAATGGAAAACCCTCCCCATTGCGTAAAAAAATCAAAAAATGTAACAGCATATCTTTTATTCAGAGATTACCGCTGTTCCTTAAATAGGCTTTGCACGAAAAATCGTATGGTATCGTTTTTTAAAAAAGAAGAGTGGTGGTTATAATTTTTAGTTGAAATAACCACAATCTCTTAACTCAATCCACTCATCCCAATCAAACGATCCTTCTTCCAATTCATATGGTGTGAGTTCAATCGGATGGCTTCTATAATCATTTTCTAAACTTTCAAAAACTTGTCCATTTCCATTCACGAAATAATACCCGTCACTACTGTTGAAACTGTTCTTAAAAAACGGATAATATATATTCGGAGATAAATTTTCACGGGTTACTGTTTTTGCATCTCCGATCGGATAAATAACTCCGTCATAGCGGACAGTTCCATATTCATCGGTATTTTCAAGACAACCGGAAATGAAAAGGCCGACAACAATAATTAACAAAAACAAAAAAACAGAAGTTGATTTCTTCATATCTTTTTCATTCCTCTGTTTCTGATTCTGTTTTTGTTAGCATTTGTGTTTTTTCATATTCCTTTCTATTGATGCGATTTACTCGCAAATAGATTTCTTTTGCAAGGTCTGAAGCTGTATAATCTACGTTTGAGAAATTAACTTCTTGTTTTAGAAATTCTTCTATTTCGGCTACGCTCTTATTTAAAAAAGAGTCCCAGCCGAAAATCTTAATTTTCTCGTTAACCGATTTTTCGAAAGGGTTTTTTGTAAAATGCCGAATGATCAAAACAACTAAAATAAAAACACAAACGAGCATTAAAGAATTATCGACAACCCACGCGGGACTTAAAAATTCGGACATATTTTTTCCTCCAAAAAATAAGAAATCCTCTAAGAGGATTTACACAAATGATAATGGATTATCATTGTATTTATAAAATACGCCATAAATATGAATTAGTAGTTATTCAACTTTTGAATGCTTAGTGGTTGTCACGAATGATAATATTTTCAAAATACATCAAATTGTTATGACTCCGCGCGGTAAAAAAAGTTCAATATCATTTACAATAAGTCAAAAAATATTGAATCAACTGAATTCAATGACCAAATCCGGAAAATTCACTTCAACATCGGACATTGTAAGCATTGCATTAGTTTTCTTAATTGCAGAACGGACCCGCCTCAATTTTGACGATTCAACAATTATAGAAAATACTCCGGAAGACAATTCTGCAAGGCCAAAAATATCAGCAGCATTAAATGAATATTTGGATTCAGAACTTGAAAATATAGCAAAAGAAACTCAAAAAAGTAAATCTTATATTGTCCGAGTAGCCTTGTTTCGATTTTTTGAATTTTACAACAACACTGAAAAAGTAAAAAGACAAGCAGAGTTGATAGCTGGTCCGGAAGAAAAATATGCTGTTTCAAAAAGGGAAATGAAGAAGATAGTTCGTGATATAGTTCCTGAAATAGTAGATGAATATCTTAATAGTAAATTTAATAATAAATGAGCATCGGCATTTTTTATATCGTCTTCACACAAAAATAGGATTCTCATGATTGTTTTGTTTAATTTGTAGATAAGCCTCAAACTCGGGTTGAACTCCCAACTCATACATTTCTTGAATCAAAACACAAATGTTGTGGCATATTACTTTAAGCAAAACCTCATTGACTTGTGCATTCCATGATTTTGCTCTAATTGAGTCTTTAAATTTCGATTTAAGCATATGAACGGTAGTTTCTGCATTGCTCCGTTTGTGGTAATGTTCAGCAAATTCTTCTTGATTGAACATAAAATAATGATACATCTTATGCCATAATCTACCTTTTCCTCTTGCTTTACTATTTGATTTAAAGGGTATGAATGGAACAGCACCATAACTTTCAATGATTTCCAAGTTGGTTTGGCCTAAATATGCCTTATCGGCAGATATTTCTGCCATCTCAAAATTGAAAGACGTCTCTTTTACAAGGTGTTCTAATTGTGGAAAATCATTATCAATTTCCGTAGTTATTCTTACGCTTGTTATGATATTTGTTTTAACACCTGTCATAAAGTGACACTTAACCCATCTTTTTGATTTGATTTCCTTTCCATATTTAAAAGAATGCCATCTCTGAAAATTGCTTGTGCCGAATCCGGTACTGTCAATTGCAAAGTCCTTTTCTATTGAATTTAATGGAAGGCTTGTTATTCTAACCAATTCTTCCAAAATCGGAGTGATGTCTTCTCTTTGCATAAAATGACCAATCGAAGAATAACAAGGAACTACGGACATGCAATTCTTTGAATATGCTATTTCTAAATCGCCCATAAATCGTCTCAAAGAGAAGGTAGAATAAACTTTCATAGCAGATGCAAAAATCATGTCGCTGATTGGCAAGGAAGGCCTTCCAATGCAATTGTGAGGTTGTTCTACCAGACTTGTCAGTTCATGTAACATCTGCATAAACAGAGGCTTTTGGTTAATTGTGGCCTTATCATAAGCAGACCATTGTTGTCTGTATGTTTCCTTCTTGGATGCTTCATTTGTTTGTTTTACTTTTTGAGTAACAAAACATTCTACCGCCCAAATGTGTTTACATTTATAGATTCCATTTTTGTAATCCGGGCATGTACAAGTAGCTCCAAAACCATCGCTTTTTACGAAATATGAACCGCCCCCGCTTTGGCTTGGCACTTTCCATCCTTTTTCAGTCTCCACTATTAATGACGTGGCAGCGATTTCATAACCTCGCTCCTTTCGTATATTAATAGGAAATTCTGGATTCATAAGTATCACTTTGGAATTAAGTAAAATATTCTAAACATCCTTTGTATATAAATATTTCATAGATTTTCTTAAGAATATATCAAATCTATTCTTACGAATTTTTCATAAAAGAAACGATTTTATATTATAATCGCAGATAGTATATTAGATATTTATGAAAAAATCTGAGATTTCAAAAAAAACAGAGGAACTTGAAGAAGTCCCAGTTGTGGATTATTCCAATCTTCCAGATGAATTTAAAAATGAATTCTTAAACGAAAAGCCGTATGTGATTGAAAAATTTTCAAAATTATCATGGGATGGGAAGCAATTCAGCATTCGTATACCAAAAGAAATAACGGATGAAATGGATATTACAAAAAGAAATCAAATCAAATTTAAAATGACAAAAGCAAGACCGGGAATGGACGAAAAAAACGTATTGGAAATTAGTTTGGTGATTGTTGATGGATCTTAAACCAGAAGAAAAGAGAATATTACAAACTCTTTATTTTGCAAATAAACCACTCACTACAAAATCAATTTCAGAAAGAACAAATATGGCTTGGCAGACTACAAAAAATTATTTGGGGCAGATGCATCAGCGAGGGCTGTTAAATAAAGGAAAAAAAGGGAGTTCTATTTATTGGTGGATTCGGATTTAATTATAAATTTAACATTTATGAGATGCGGGCTCTTTCTCAACATTGTTCAAAACCATCTGAAATTTGTAATTTTTAAGTATTCTATACTTTCACAAGGCAATCAACGATTTAATAAAAGGCAATAGTATTATACTACAGAACGAGGAATCCATAATGGAATTGGATGATAAAGAAAAATTGATTATTTACAGCATTGGTTCAAACAATCAACCGATTAAAACAAAAATAGAATATCAAAAATTGCTGTTTTTAGTATCAACCATCTTCCCGCAATTTAAAGAAGATTTAGATTTTGAACCATATAATTATGGCCCATATAGCGAAGTTGCAGATGTTTTGATTGAGGAGTTTATGGTGATGGGGTATGTTTTAACAGATACTAATCAAAAAGCACCATATTATTCTCTTGCATCTGATGGTTTAGACGAATATACAAAAATTCAGTCAGAAGATAATTTTTCAGAGATTAGGGATATTGTAGATAAGACAAAAAGATTCGTTGATGAATTGTCAGACAAAGAACTATTAGTTTACGTTTATGTAAATTACCCTGAATATATTGAAAATTCTATAATCTGGGATCGGTTAGAAAAAGAGTTGCCTAGAATATTCGATTCTTTAGTAGCAAAAAATGTAATTACTTCTGAAGATAAGGAAAAATTGATGCAAAAATATGGGTGAATTGATGGCGAATATTACAACTAAAACTGAATTTATTGATGACGATCTGTTTTACAAAGAACGCATACTGAAACTTGAAGATTATGCAATCAGAACACCGTATAATGCAAGTGATGACAAAAATTACTATTCTCCCATAAATGAAATTTATAAAAATTTTGATTTTAGTACTTTAACAGAATTATGTTCTGATTTCAGTTCAGAATTAAAACTAAATAAAGAGATAGATTCAAAAAAAATAAATGATAGACTTAACTTTCCTTTCTTTAAATATGTTGATAAT
Source organism: Methanolapillus millepedarum (assembly GCF_032594115.1). Lineage (NCBI taxonomy): Archaea > Methanobacteriati > Methanobacteriota > Methanomicrobia > Methanosarcinales > Methanosarcinaceae > Methanolapillus > Methanolapillus millepedarum. The sequence goes on along the minus strand of NZ_CP131060.1, from coordinate 5,897 downwards.
CAGCCACCTCAGGAAGAACATGTAAAGTTGTTGGCAGATTTGGCTCTAAAATGTGATGTTATTACCACACCTTTATGGACGTTACCCTCTGTAAAAGATGAAAAGAAAATGAGTGCTGAAGAGAAAGCTAGGCGAGAAGCTCATTTTGTGGATTTAATTCTCAAATCAAATAAAATATTTTTCGAAAGAATATCTCAAAATAAGGAGAAAAAAACAATCATTGGAACGATTCCGTTTAAAGTTTCTCGTAAAAACATTGATGAAATATTTGATATGTATCAAAATATGGGAATCGACTCATTCGTTATTGATTGTAACGGCTCATCTTTAATTACAGCTGATACTTGGTTAACAAACGCTATGATAATTATTGATGAGCTCCAAAATGAGAAAGGGTTCACATACTCCATAAATTCCTATGAAGGTCGCTTTTTGAAAGGGAACAAAGAAACACCTGCTAAGGATTACATCAGTCATGGTGCTGGCGTAGATATACTCGGTTTGAATCATATACCTCCAAAGTTGTCACCACAAATATGGAGAGATTTAAGCCAAAGTGAAAAAACATACAAAATTTTCAATAAAGAAACATATGGATATCAGAGAATAAATAATGAAACCTTATTAAAAGAAGCTGTTAATCTGGATATTAATCCCAATTTAGAACCAAATAGAATTAGACGAATCTACAACTCTCTACAAAAAAATAATGAAAATGAAACTCTAAAAGAGATTTTAGAAGACAGAGAGCCGGTTAAAGAATATATAATATTAAAAAAGCAAATTCCTGAAAAAGATATAAAAGTGTGTGGGAAAATCAGAAATAAAGTGGTTCGTGATTAAATGCCAATAGTTGAATATTTAATTAGTGTGAGTGCAACTCGTCCACTAAAATTATTACAACACATTTTAAAAGAAATGAAAGAATCACTGGAAGAGCCACTTACAGACTCTGCAGAATTGGACTCTGATTCAGATTCGTTGGAGATACTGGATGACAATATTCATACGGTACGTGTAAAGTATTATCTTGGTTTGATTTCAGAATCGATTTCTATTGAGTTAAAACAATCCGAATGGGAATGTGCTTCTGAATCAGATTGCATAATCAATATTAAATTAACTCTTCTTGAAGAAAATAGAGAAGAAAACTTAATTAATTTTCATGAATTTATTCAAAGTTTTGAAGGTACCATCGATTTAATCAATGGAGTAGATACACTTTCAGAGCCAACAGACATAATTCAGGATATACAATATGTGCGGATAATTGATGATTTCGGCAAAAGTTTATGCTGTAAAATCTATCCCCAGCTGTTTGAACTTGAAAATAAACTTAGATAGATTATTACCTGCCATATAAATAAAAATCATCAACAACCTATTGATCATATGCCATTAAAATTAACAAATGGAAATGAAATGAAGCACCTATTTATGTATTGCACAGATTTTATCCATTTGTCGAGCTTTCTTTTCGATGAATTTCAAGGTGCAAAAATAGATTATTCAAAACAATCAACACGTGACCGAATAATCTCCATCATTGCCGATTCAGATAATATAGAGGATATAAAAAAATCTTTATTGCCCACATCCAATTGGGATCGTTTCTTTTCAGAATACATTCACCTCCCCGAAAATTTTCAAGAGGAGTGGACATATTTGTATAACATAAGATGTTAGGTTGCTCACAACCATCCGATATTACATCACGAATATAATAGAGCAATTGCGTCTAAAAAAAATATAGAACCATATCTTATAATAAGCTCAAATAAAAGTGATTTTGAAAAACTTATGTTAGAAATAGAACAAGACCTTGAATCATTTTGCAAATGTGGAGATATTACCTTAAATTTAAACCATATTGAAACGATAGGCTTGAAAAATAAAACCAGGAAGGATATAGAGAATTTGGTTTCTGTCAAAGACAGTATTTCAGATGAAGATGTTATGCATTATTTGACAATTGGAAACTTATGTAAAATGGAATTAGATGCTATTTGCAGGACACCCACAGCCACCCTTCTAGCACTTCTTGATAATTTTTGAAAACATAGTAAAAAATAAAATATGAATTAACATAAAATTTGATTAATTTATACATTCAGTTTTTGCACAGTTAGTTCTATGGGCTGACTTTATACACAAGATACCGACTTTATACACAACATGGACTTTTTACACAAAGCCGTTATGATGGAATGATTCATATATGAAAGAAAGACTTTATACAACAAATTTGTAAAAAATAATTTATAATTGATCAATTAGGACGCATATTATGCCTGTTATTACTGTTGATAAAAAAGATTTAGAAACCCTTTCGGGAATGGACGCCAAAACCATTATCGATAACGTATCCATGATCGGCGCGGAAGTGGAACGTCTGGAAGATGAATTTGTCGACATTGAATTCTTCCCAAACCGTCCCGACCTTTACAGCGTCGAAGGTGTTTCCCGCGCTATGAAAGCTTTTTTGGGCAAAAAAACCGGATTGTCGACGTATGAAGTGAGCGCGCCCCAAATAACAATTTCAGTTTCAAATGAGGTCTTAAAAGTCCGGCCCGTCCTCGGATGCGCGGTCATCCGCGGTCTTTCTTTTACATCCTCCGCCATCAAATCTTTAATGGACCTTCAAGAAGACTTGCACTGGGCACTCGGCCGCAACCGAAAAAAAGTGTCCATCGGTGTTCACGACATGTCCGGAATCGTTCCACCGTTTACATATTCTGTCGAATCTCCGAATTTCTCATTTGTGCCGCTGGACCACACCGAAAAAATGTCCATGGCCGACGTTTTGAGGTCCCATGCAAAGGGCGTCAAATTTGCGCACCTCGTTTGCGATATGGAAAAATACCCGATCATTAAAGATTCAAACGGAAATGTATTGTCATTCCCGCCGATTATCAATGGAACGCTCACATCCGTTACCGAAAAGACAAAAGATCTCTTTATCGATGTCACCGGAACCGGCAAAGAAGTTTTCGTTGCGCTCAACATTGTCGTTGCCGCCCTTTCCGAACGCGGCGGAAAAATCGAAGCCGTTACCATTGTCTCAAACGGTGAAAAGAGAAATTATCCGGACATGGCGCCAAAACCCTATATGATTATGCTTGAAGAAATTGAGTCCCACCTTGGATTTAAAATGAAGCCGGAAGAAGTGATTCAATGCCTCGAAAAGATGGGACACAACGCATCCGTTTTATCCGAAAGTCCGGTTTCGTTTGAGATTTTGGTGGCGTCCTACCGCGCCGATATTCTGCACAAATACGACATCATTGAAGATGTGGCAATCGGATACGGTTATGCAAACATCCCGTCAGATCTTCCGCAAAATTACACCATGGGACAGGCTCATCCAACGTCCCGCGTACGACAATCGTCTTCGGAAGTGATGGTCGGCCTTCAATTTAATCAAGTGATGCCGTTTACGCTCACAAGTCCGAAAATTCACTTTGAGAATATGCGCCGGCCGGTCACCGACGATGTGACTTATGTTCTCCATCCGATCAGCGAAGACCAAACCATGGTCCGGACAACATTGCTTCCGGGGCTTTTGGAAATATTATCCCTCAACCAACACCGTGAGCTTCCGCAAAGCATTTTTGAAGTCGGTGAAGCGGTTGTCGGCGGCAAAAATAAACAAAAAATCGCGGCGGTTTCCATTCATCACGCTGCAAACTTCACTGAAATTTCGGAAATTGCGGATGCTTACCTTCGAGAAATGAAAATCGATTATGAATTAAAAGAGTCCGATGATCCGGCATTTTTGAAAGGCCGTGCTGCTGATATTTACGTCGGCGGCAAAAAGATCGGCGCTTTCGGAGAACTGCATCCGGGCGTCATCTCATCTTTTGAACTGGGATATGCTGTTATCGGATTTGAAGCGGATTTAACCGACCTCTTCTAATCCGACTTTTCTCTTTTTATTTTTCGACGTTTTAGAATCAATCCGTTTTTTCATCCATTTTTATAAACCAATTTATTTTCATCCAATTTTATAACCAATTTATAACCAATCTGTTCTTCAACCGGTCATCAAAAAATGACGGCAATAACGCGCGCAAGGCGGCGGCTGAGAAAAGAACCGAATAATCAAATCAAGAAAAAGAAAGGTAAAGACGAAAAACAAAAAACAAGATAAAAACAAAATGAGAAAAGGGATTTAAAATTTTTTGATCTTAAATCATCGTTGCTTTGATAATTTTAACTTCTTGAACCGGTTTGTCACCGCGTGCTGTTTTAACATTTCCGATTTTGTCAATGACATCCATGCCTTCAATCACTTCACCGAAAACCGGGTGTTTGGAAGAAGCCGGCGGTTTGTCCCAGTCAAGGTAGGTGTTGTCCACCAAGTTGATGAAGAATTGGCTGCCGCCCGAATTCGGTCCGGCGTTGGCCATCGAGATGGTTCCGCGTTTGTTGGACGATCCTTTCACAAATTCGTCCGGGATGGAATAACCCGGACCGCCCATTCCGGTTCCGGTTGGGTCGCCGCCTTGGATCATAAAGTTCGGGATGACGCGGTGGAAAATAACGCCGTTGTAAAAGCCTTGATTGACCAGCTTTTTAAAATTTCCGGCCGTAATCGGCATGTTGTCGTACAATTTAATTTTAATGTTACCGAGCGTTGTTTCTAAAAGAACGGTGTTTGTCATAAATGGTTCTCCTGTTAATTCTTAAATCCTTCTGTTTCGTTTTATTTCACAGACTTACATGAAAACAAACATAATCATTAAAAAAGCGCGGAGAGGGAGATTTGAACTCCCGGGGTGCTGTGCACCACCGGTTTTCAAGACCGGCGCCGTGGGCCGCTTGGCTATCTCCGCATATTGAATCAAATCTATAAACAAGCCATAAATAAGTTATTTCTATATAATTATTTTGCAAAACCGAAAGCGGAAAAAGGATAAAAGAGAAAGAAGAGATTAAATATTACTCTCCAATCGCTTTTTCCATAATTTCGTCAACTTCGTTTTGTTCCTTTGTCACACGTTCGATGAATTGGATTTCCGTCATGTCCGTGTTGTCCAGGATTTCCTTGGCGAATTTGCCCTTAGCGATGAGCCATCTTTGGTTGAAAGTAATGCCGCGCGGGATGTAAATCTTCGCGACCGTATCGTCAAACTCAACTTCGATTTCTTTAAGGCCGGTATAAAGCGCGAAAAGTCCCCGAATTTTTTCTTCGCGAGTACTCAAAACGGCTTCAATTTTGTAATCGTAAACAACGGTTTTGCCGGCAAGCGGGCTGTTAAAGTCAATGGTCGCCCGTCGGCCAATGACTTTCGTCACAACACCTTGGCGGCCGTCTTGCTCGATAATCATGCCGACATTTGCGCGCCCGTCTTTGAATTTGGAAGTGGAAACGGATGTAATTAAGCCTTCATCCGGCATCCCAAACGCATTTTCCGGACCGATAACAACACTGCCCTCGCAACCAACCTCTTTTCCGACTAATTCGGCGTCAAGGCCGGCAATGGTGTGACCGCAACCGACAACAACAACATCGCCGCCGTAAACGCCTTGGGGTGTGTAAACACCTTCGGATTTGGCGACTTCTTCGTCGGTGGTGTCAAAAATGCGTCCTTCTTCAAACTTTCCGGTATAGCTGACCCGGATAAAATCTCCTTTCTTTAATGCCATATGATTCACCTGTCAATAAATGAAAATTAAATAAATCATTATAAATAAAAAAGACTTCCGACTAAAAAATTGCCGAAATATAATGATGGTACGAATGAATGACCATTAAACATGATATTCCTTTAAGAATCTTTTCCTAAAAAGAAAAAATATATTTCCCTATCAAGTTCAGCCATTAAAAAGAATGTGAGTATAAAAACGACCAAAGATAAAACATAAGATAAAAAACATAATCTAAAAAATATAAG